>JBLXDP010000006.1:0-284188 GCA_048264005.1 Marinobacterium sp. | reverse complement strand
AGTGGTTGAAACCAAGGCTGCAATCTCAACTTAAACCCGAATAAAAGAATAAGGATTTCAGGAGCTTACTGCCTTCTCTCCTGAGCCAGCCAGTCTTCCGTAGAAGTTGTTGTCTCAAGCGAGGAGGCGCATTCTACAGACCTGACAGGGAGCGTCAACACCTTTCTGTAAAAAAGTTTCAAAACGGTGAGCTCGGGCTATAGAAAGGCCAAAACGCACCGCTGAGAGATAGAGTAAGCGTAGAAACGACAACGGGCACCCAAAGGTGCCCGTCTGGAGCTTTTTAACTTGAAGCGGGATTATTTGCCCCGTGCCTTTTTCTTGGCACGATACTTCAGGTCTTTAATGTGCTGGCGATTACGCTCCTTCTTCGCCAACTGACGCGGTGTCAGTGTGTTCTTCTTACCTGCGAACGGGTTATCGCTGGTACGGAACTCAAAACGGATCGGCGTTCCACGTACTTTAAGGTACTTGGTGAAGCGGTTCTCAAGATAGCGCTTGTACGATCCAGGCAATGAATCCGTCTGGTTACCATGGACAACTATAATTGGCGGGTTTGAGCCACCCTGGTGCGCGTAGCGCAATTTAATACGGCGATTATTGACTGCCGGCGGCTGATGGTCTGCAACCACGTCTTCAAGCAGTTTGGTCAGCTGGTTAGTTGACCATTTGGCCATCGCGCAGTCGTACGCCTCATTGATTGAATCATAGAGGTTACCTACACCCGTACCATGCAGTGCCGAGATGAAGTGGAAACGTGCGAAACCGGCAAATGCCAAGCGCCGCTCGATCTGAGTTTTTACCTGATCACGATCATCAGCACTCATGCCATCCCATTTATTCAGCGTAACCACCAGCGCTCTGCCAGAGTCGATGACAAAACCCAACATGCTGAGGTCCTGCTCGGTTACACCATCACGCGCATCGATCACACTGACGACGACATTCGCATCCTTGATCGCCTGTAACGTTTTAACGATGGAAAACTTTTCCACCGCCTCTTTAATATTTTTGCGGCGACGCACCCCTGCAGTATCAATCAGGGTGTAATCCTGACCTTCACGCTCATAAGGAATATAGATGCTGTCACGTGTGGTACCTGCCTGGTCATACACAACCACACGATCTTCACCCAGCATCCTGTTAACCAGGGTCGATTTGCCTACATTAGGGCGTCCGACAATGGCAATACGGATGCTATTGTCATGCTCTTTTTCACCCTCGTCTTCATCTTCATCCTCAACGACGAAAGGCGCGAGCACCTCATCCATCAATATCGTGACATTACGGCCATGCGAAGCTGCAATCGGGACGGGCTGCCCGATACCCAAAGCAAAGAACTCCGCCATCGCCACATCAGGGTCGATACCGTCAGTCTTGTTCACAACCAGCCAGCACTCTTTTTCCTGGCGACGAAGGTGATTTGCAATCATCTCATCAGCAGGGTTAAGGCCCGCTCGACCATCAACCAGGAAAAGTACTATATCGGCTTCTTCAATGGCCTGAAGCGACTGCTCAGCCATGCGCTGGTCAATACCGGCCTCGTCTCCGGAAATACCACCCGTATCGATAACGATGTAGTCACAGTTACCCAAACGGCCCTCGCCGTATTTACGATCTCGTGTGAGCCCTGGCAGGTCAGCGACCAGCGCATCACGAGAGCGGGTCAGTCGGTTGAATAGAGTCGACTTGCCAACATTAGGTCGACCTACCAAAGCAATTACGGGCAGCATAGTGTTTTACCTGAAAACAACACGGCGGCTTCCTGCCAATGCAGAAGCCGCCGGAAATTAAAATGAATCACAATTAGCGTAGTTTGAGTGCAACCAGACGGCCATCATTGCTTAACGCATAGACAACATCATCACTCACGAGCAGGTCACCCTGCAATGCCGAAGAGTCCACTCGATAACGGGCTGTCAGGTGTCCATCAACCTGAGACAGTGCATGCACATACCCTTCTCTGTCACCAACAATGACCGAGTTCCCTACCGCGACAGGCGTTGTTAGGCCTCGGTACAAAAGCGCATCCTGCTGCCAAACACTGGCATTACTGCGTGCATCAAACGCCTGAACACTGCCTTTATCGGTAACGGAGTAGATGTTACCGAAGCCACCAGCCAGTCCACGATAACTGGAAAGATCACGTGCCCATACGATTTGTCCATTACCTGGACTTACAGCAACCAGTCGCCCCTGGTAGGCAACTGTGTAAACGAGTCGATTGTAAACCAATGGCTGAGCATCAATATCAACGATTCGCTCGAGCTCGGAACGCCCCTCACCCAAAGCGATTCGCTGTTCCCAAATCTGGCGTCCATTGAGGTTATCAACGGCTACCATTTTGCCATTGGCGAAAGCGGCCAATGTCAGGTCAGCGGCCACAATCGGCGCGCTCGTGCCTCGAAGACTCAAGCGGGGGATCTGACTATCGAAGCTCCAGCGCTTTTCACCTGTCGCTACGTCTAAAGCAACCAACTTGCCGTCGAGCTGCTGAATAACAACCAGCTCAGCGTTCATTTGCGCCTGAGCCGTTACCTCTGAAGATGCCTGAAAACGCCATTGCTCAGAACCATCGTCAGCAGACAGCGCTATTACTGCGCCATTCAGAGTACTGAACACAACCAGACCATTACCAGCTGCTACACCGCCGATAACGTCTACATCCAGCTCTTTGCGCCATACGGACTTTCCGGTCTCAACATCAGCCGCAAGCACGTCACCCTCTGCACTAATAGCAAAGATACGACCATCGGTGATGGAGGGCTTGAACTGATGATAAAGCTCACCCAGCTCCCCGCCGATATCAACACTCCACAGCAGATCCAGGCTTTGCTCAGCCTCGAACTGCGCCAAGGGGGTCGGAGCATCAGTACGCGTTTCTGAACTGAACATGCCGCACCCTGACAAGGTCAGGCCTATCCCTGCGACTAATGCCAGGCGCTTAAATCCGGACTTCATGAGCTCGCTCCTGCAAGGTCATCACGTTTCATTTTCAGCAGCGGACGCAGCTGCTCGCCACCGGCTGCCTCAATCGCAGCGTCATAGGCAGCAAAGGCTTCTTTGTTCTGACCCTGAGCCTTGAACAGGTCGCCCAGTAATTCCTGGCGCTCAGCTTCGAAACTGCCAGCATCAAGCGCCTTCAACAAGCTGATCGCCTGGCTATCCTGAGACTGCTGCTGCATTAATGCCGCTTTGCGCAGTGTCGCCACGCGCGTCAGATCGTCCACCTTGTCACTGGATGCAATAACCCAATCCAGCTCAGTGACTGCCTGCGCATAATCCTCTTCACGCACAGCAGCAGCGGCCAACGCCAAGGCACCAAAGCGCGCATATGCCGTTCCCTCATGGTCCTGCTTAAGCTGATCAGCCAACGTTTTAGCAGTTGCGTACTGACCGTCATCCGACTGCATACTGGCAAGCTGCACTGCCTCGGATAGGTTCTGATAAAGGATTGACGCAGCTGCAGCCTGTTGATGCTGGCGTGCCTGCCAGGACTGCCAGCCGACTACAATAGCGATGGCAGCACCCACACCGATAACCAGTGACTTGCCGTTTTCTTTCCACCAACCCTTAATCGCGTTGAGCTGTTCTTCTTCTGTGCGCAACTCTGCCACTTTTAACTCCTAACACTTAAAACAGGATCTGCCGTCTCAGGCAAAAATTTGGGTAAGTTCTTGGACCAGCTGTTCCGGTGTCAAATCGTAGGAGGTTTGCTCGCCATACGAAAGCGACAACTGACTGCCCTTTACTTCGTCCGAACGCAATAGCGCTACAGCTGGTGCCCCTGTCTGTCTCGCCTTATTGGCAACATTCTTGAGACCAGCACAATGAACGCGCACACGCAGTGATGGGAGTTCACGGCGAATACGCTCTGCCAGCAGCATCACATCAGACTGAATACCCTTATGCTCAGCTGCCAGATACAGATCAAACGTCTGACGTACCGTCTCAGGAACAACCTCAAGCGTTTCAAGCAATAGAATCAAACGCTCGATACCCATGGCGAAGCCAACCGCCGGAGTTGGCTTTCCGCCCAACTGCTTAACCAAACCGTCATAACGCCCACCAGCACAGACCGTACCCTGAGCGCCCAACTTGTCAGTGACCCACTCAAAAACCGTCTTGCAATAGTAGTCCAGTCCGCGCACGAGATAGGGATTAATCTCGTAAGCCACACCTGCAGCATCCAGAATCGCACACAACTGCTCGAAGTCCTGGCGTGACTCATCATCCAGATAATCGCCAAGCACTGGAGCATCTTCCAGAATTACACGCGTCTGCTCATCCTTACTATCAAGGATACGCAAGGGGTTAGTAGCAAGACGGCGCTGACTATCTTCATCCAGCTTGTCGAAATGCTGCTGTAGATAGGCAACCAGTGCGTCCTTGTAATTGGCACGCGCTTCATTACTTCCCAGCGAGTTGAGTTGCAAGACAACAGCATCGCTCATACCCAATTCGCGCCACAGCGCAGCCGAGATCAGAATCAGCTCAGCATCGATATCAGGCCCGGCCATACCAAAAGCTTCTACACCCACCTGGTGGAACTGACGGTACCGACCTTTCTGGGGCTTTTCATAACGGAACATAGGGCCCTTGTACCACAGGCGCTGAGCCTGGTTGTACAGCAACCCATGCTCTTCACCGGCACGCACACAGCACGCCGTACCTTCCGGGCGAAGTGTCAGGCTTTCGCCGTTACGATCGTCAAAGGTATACATTTCCTTTTCGACGATGTCTGTGACTTCACCAATTGAGCGCTTAAACAGATCCGTCTGCTCTACAATCGGCATACGGATTTCAGAATAGCCATAGGAGCCAAGGACCTGCTGAACGCGTGATTCCAAATACTGCCAAACCGGTGTCTGATCCGGCAAAATGTCATTCATACCGCGAATGGCTTTAATCTTGCTCAAAACGTGTGTTCCTGTTAACTAAAAACGAAAGCGCTTACAGCGGCAGCGACAAGCGCGCTACCCCATCACGGGCGCGTGAAGACAGATCGATATTCTGACCTGCATACGTAAATGACCCTATGGCACTTACACGCCCAACGACGACCGCCAGAGGCGCATCACCGTCCAACTCAAGCGTGGTGCCGGCCTTGGCGACACCCGAATACAAGGTGCGCCCATTGGCGGCTTTAACCTGCAACCAGCAGTCATCCGTCAGCGCAATTACAAGCCCGTCAACAGCATTGACAGTTTCGGGCTCTGGCTCAGGCTCTGAAGCAGACGCTGCCGGCGCTTCACGGGTGTCAGCCTGTGCGGGCGCTTGCTGATTCGGAGCCACAGCAACTTCACCATCTCCAGACAGCGACGCTTCCTGGGCGGGTACTTCCAGCTCAGGGGAGGCTGTTTCAGTACCAGCCATAGACCCCTGATCAGCTACCGACTCGGCACTAGCTTCAGCTGGTGGTACTGGGTCCGTGTCGGCCAAAGGAGGAAGCACCAGTGTATTCCCATCGGTAGTTTCAACCGATACCGGCTCATCCAGATTCGACAACCCGACGCTGTCATCAAAGCCGTATTGAGCTTGCCACCACCAGGCAAACACGGCGATCAGCGCCAGGATAAACAGCCAGCTACCGATCTTGAGGACAGGATGTCCTTGACGACGCCCAGGCACCATCGAAACACTACCTATCGCCTTTACTTCAGAACTGGCCGACTTATGGCCAGACGCCTGATTGTACGCGTCCACAAATGGCTTGGGGTCCAGCTTCAGATAACTGGCATAAGCACGTATGTAGCCTCGCACAAACACAGGATCCTTGAGCCGCGCGACATCAGACGCCTCGAAGGCCTCTACCGTAGCAGCATGGAGGTGTAGCTGGTTACATACCTGATCAATGCTGATGCCCTGCCGCTCGCGTGCTTCCCGTAGTTGATCACCAGGGAACGCCAGCGGAGTTGTGACAGTCGGGTCAAGCTCACTCACTGTGTACTCTCCTCATAACGTCGGTATTCCGCCGAATTTGGGTAGGTGTTTTTTAGAATGAGGGCGTAGGTTGACGCCTTGGAAGTGTTTCGCTCAACGCGTGCCAACTGAATACCCAGCCACAAACTGGCAGCTGTGTGCTCCGTACGGCGCTGGTCAACCAGCATCAGAAAACGATTAAAACGGCGTGAGGCTGACGCCACATCACCCTTATCCATCTCAAGCTGACCCAAAGCGATCAGCGATACGGGGCGGTTGCCATTAATCGCAAGGGCTCGACCGAAAGCCTCTGCTGCTGCAGTATCACGTTCGACCAGCTCATAACAACGACCCAGATTTTCTAGCGCCTGAGCCCGTCCACTGTAGAAGGGGTCATCCGTCGCGAGATTGAGTTGCTCGCAAGCCTCCTCAAACCGCTGGCGGGCGTACAGAAATGCACCAAAGTTGTTATGAATACGTGCGGAATCTGGCTCAGCCTGGAGCGCAAGACGAAAATAACGCTCAGCCAGTTCAAATTCCTGTTCAGACTGGAATGCCAACGCCAGCGCACTCAGCGCCGGGGCATATCCCTTATCGATTTCCAGTGCACGTTGCAATGAAAGCTTGGCATTAACCGTATTACCGGCCTGGAGGTATTGCGCACCCAGGCTGGTATAAGCTTCCAGGGTCTCTTCTTCGCTATGCCCCGCTGCCGTTGTAGCAGTGTTCGAGGCACAACCGGACAACAGCACCGCTGTCGTAAGCAGTACAACCAAACCGGACCCTTTCACACATCCCCCTTATACCTGTGACATCTTCCCTTGAGCAGGCTCTTCTTGTACCACAGGAATATATTTTTGGCTACGACGGGTACGGTCCTCAACCTGCCCAACCAGCTGACCACAGGCAGCATCAACATCATCACCACGGGTGCGACGGACAGTCGTAATAATGGACGCCTTCAGCATGATGTCTTTGAAGCGTTGGATCGCCTCTTCACTGGGTCGACGATAGCCTGAGTTCGGGAACGGGTTGAACGGGATCAGGTTCAGCTTGCAAGGCAGCTGGCGCAGCACTTTAGCCAACTCGCGCGCATGCTCTGGCTGATCATTAACGCCATCGATCAAGGTATATTCAACGGTCGCAGAGCGCTTATCAGGAAGGCTTTCCAGATAGCGATTACTGGCAGCAATCAGTTCTTCAATCGGGTAGCGCTTGTTGATGGGTACCAGCTGATCACGCAACTCATTGTTAGGAGCGTGAAGCGAAATCGCCAAAGACACATCACTGACCTGGCTCAATTTATCCAGTGCCGGTACAACACCTGCAGTACTCAGCGTCACACGACGCTTGGACAAACCATAAGCGTTGTCGTCCATCATTAACTGAGTGGCATCAACAACGTTTTCAAAATTCATCAGCGGCTCGCCCATACCCATCATCACTACATTGGTGACATGGCGCTTGGACGGTTCAAAGGGGCCGCAGGAGCGAATAGCCACTCGCAACTGAGCAATAATTTCAGCAGTCGACAGATTGCGGTTGAACCCCTGCTTACCTGTGGAGCAGAAGCTGCAATCCAGTGAACAACCAACCTGAGATGACACGCAGAGCGTGCGTCGCTCCCCTTCCGGGATCAAAACCATCTCAATCGCCGAGCCACCATCCATGCGGATGACCCACTTGCGGGTACCATCACGGGATGTTTTATCCAGCAGAATTTCGGGCTCGCGTATTTCCGCAACCTCGGCCAGTTTGGCTCGCAGAGCCTTACTGATATTCGTCATCTCATCGAAGCTCGAAGCGCCGTGCTGATGTAGCCATTTCAACACTTGGGTGGCACGGAATTTCTTTTCACCCTGTTGTTCGAAAAAGGCTATCAGTTTTGCAGGCGACAGCCCCAGGAGGTTGATCTTGGTCGCGGAGTCGGACATGTCGTGTTCACTCATTTTACGGGTTAGGCCGCCCCATATCAGGGACGACCCGGGACGGCTATCAGGCGCCGAAGAAGTAAGCGATTTCGCGCTCAGCAGAGGCAGGAGAGTCAGAGCCGTGTACAGCATTTGCGTCGATAGACTCAGCGAAGTCACGACGGATAGTGCCTTCAGCTGCTTCCTGCGGGTTGGTAGCACCCATCAGATCACGGTTCATAGCGATCGCATTTTCACCTTCCAGAACCTGTACAACAACAGGACCAGAAGTCATGAACGCTACCAGATCAGCAAAGAAAGGACGTTCTTTGTGCTCAGCGTAAAAGCCTTCAGCGTCAGCCTGGCTCAGCTGCTTCATCTGCATTTCAACAATTTTCAGACCTGCTTTTTCGAAACGAGTTTCGATTTCGCCGATTACGTTTTTAGCAACAGCGTCAGGCTTGATGATGGAAAGAGTGCGTTCTACCGCCATGATTAAAATCCCCAAATTTAGAGTGCATAGGTCAATAAAGCGCAGCATTATACGCAAAGCGCCTTGCACTGAACAGCCAAGTGGCCCTAATGAAAAAGCCCGCTCAGCGGGCTTTGTGCGACCTGTCAGTCGGCTTCTTCGATCCAGGCCATCTGGATGGCCTCAAGGATTTTCTCGCCGCAGTGATCAGGATCGTCATCAAATTCTTCCAGCGCCATGATCTTGGTGTAGAGATCCGGGAAGCTGATTTTCAGCGGATCCTGCTCTGGATAGGCATCCACCAACTCAATGGCAATGTCGTGTACATCGACCCATTTCAAGCCCATGACATCACTCCTCAGTGATTTTCCGATACCTGGTTAATCGTGTATTTGGGAATTTCAACAACCAAATCCACATCAGCAACAACAGCCTGACAACTCAAACGAGACTCCGGCTCCAGACCCCAGGCCTTATCCAGCATGTCGTCCTCAAGCTCATCCGCTTCCTCAAGTGACTCGTAACCTTCTCGCACAATCACGTGGCAGGTCGTGCAAGCACAGGACTTTTCGCAGGCATGCTCAATTTCAACACCATGCTTCAAAGCGACATCACAGATGGTCATACCTGCTTCCGCATCAATGACCTTGCCTTCCGGGCACAGGTCTTCGTGCGGCAAGAAAATAACCTGAGGCATCAGTGTGTCTCCTTTTCGATTTCATCAATGGCATGTCCCGACAATGCCTGGGAGATGCTCTGGTCCATTCGGCGCGACGCAAAGAAGTCACTGGCTTTTGCCAACGTTTCTATGCCCGCTTCAATCTGTTGGTAGTCAGCCTGCTGCAGCAAAGTTTCCAGCTCAGTAATTGCCTGCTCCAGCGATGCAGCTTCTTCAGCACTCAGCAAGGCGCCATCGGCTGCCATTGCATTTTTCAATGCTGCGATGATGCGATTGGCTTCCACCTGCTGTTCACGCAGGTTACGCGCTTCCAAGTCGTCCTCAGCATGGCTGTAGGACTCTTTCAACATGCGCGTAATTTCGTCATCACTCAAACCATAAGAAGGCTTAACCTGAATACTACTGACCGCACCTGTGGATAACTCTTGTGCCGACACACTGAGCAAACCATCAGCATCAACCTGGAAGGTGACGCGAATTTTAGCTGCCCCCGCCGCCATAGGCGGAATATCGCGCAAGACAAAGCGTGCCAGAGAACGACAATCCTGAACCAGCTCACGCTCGCCCTGAACCGCATGGATCGCCATGGCATTCTGACCATCCTGGTAGGTGGTAAATTCCTGCGCACGAGCCACCGGAATGGCGGTATTACGGTGGATAATTTTTTCCACCAGACCACCCATGGTTTCCAGCCCCAGTGACAGCGGAATCACATCCAGCAGCAACATGTCGGAGTCCGGCTTGTTACCGACAAGCACATCGGCCTGCAAGGCAGCACCAATTGCGACCACACGATCAGGATCAATATCGATATGCGGTTGACGACCGAAAAACTCACCGACCGCTGTACGTACACGCGGAACACGGGTGGACCCGCCGACCATGACAACTTCGACAACTTCATCAACACCGACGCCGGCATCCTTGAGGGTTCGACGGCAGGTGCGCAGGGTACGCTTAACGAGCGGGTCAATCAGAGCATCAAACTGTTCTCGGGTCACTTCAACAGCAAATTCACGACCGTCCAGCTCAATAGACTCGGCTACCCGGTCATTATCACTGAGACCTTCCTTGATGCGACGCGCCAGTGCGGTCAGAGAATTTGCCGAGGAAGCATTCAGCGCCTCACCCAGCCCTGACATCAGCAGCAACTGTTCAGCCAGCAAACGGTCAAAGTCATCACCACCCAGCGCCGTATCACCGCCGGTAGAGAGAACCTCAAACACGCCCTTATTCAATCTCAGGATAGAGATATCAAAGGTACCGCCACCCAGATCGTAGACCGCGATGACGCCCTCTTCTTTCTGATCCAGCCCGTAGGCTACGGCAGCAGCTGTGGGTTCATTGAGCAAACGCAGCACCTTAAGACCAGCCAACTGGGCTGCATCCTTGGTCGCCTGACGCTGAGCATCATCGAAGTATGCAGGCACAGTAATGACCGCACCTTCCAGCTCACCGCCCAGTGACTCAACAGCACGAGACTTGAGTGCACCCAAAATATCAGCTGACACCTCAACCGGGCTCTTGTCACCGGCTGCAGTCTGCAGGTAGGGCATGCCTGACTCCGAAGCAGCCAGGCGATACGGCAAGGTTTCCCCCAACCCTTTGATATCTTCAGCACCACGCCCCATCAGGCGCTTGACCGAGCTGATGGTATTGTAGGGATCGCTAATTGCCTGGGCCTGGGCCTGGGCCCCCACCGTCAAAGCGCCCTCAGCTGCATAATGCACCACCGAAGGCAGCAAGTGCCCACCCTGAGCGTCAGGTAGCGTTACAGCCTCACTGCTGCGCACGGTGGCAACCAGTGAGTTGGTGGTTCCCAGGTCGATACCCACCGCCAGCTTACGGGCATGGGGCTCCGGACTCTGTCCGGGTTCAGCTATTTGAAGCAGTGCCATATGTATTCCGTTAGTCGTCGAACAACTTGTCTTCCAGCGCTTCTACTTCAGATTGCAGCTTCACCATAAATTGCATCTTGCGCACCAACTGTTCAGCCTGCTCAAGTGAGCTATCAGCCCAAGCCTTGGCAAAATCGTTTTGCAACTGTTTCAGCGATTGCTCAACCTGCCGCTCCAGTGATTCCATTTCAGACTCGGGATCAGCATGCTCAGGGGCTTCTGCCACACGCTCACGCAGCTCCATTTGCTCCATTAGGAACATTGGATCCAACTGATTGCGAGAATCGGAAAGCGTATCGATACCCTGCAAAGACAGCAGGTACTGGGCGCGCTTAAGCGGGGATTTGAGCGTCGCAAGCGCTTCATTCAGATAGGTGGTGTACTGCACTGCAAGGCGCTGTTCACGATCAGATTGATGCGAATGGCGGTCCGGGTGCAGCTGCTGTTGAAGTGAGCGATAGCGCTCAGACAACTGGGACTGGTCGACTTCAAAGCCAACCGGCAGTCCCAGAAATTCAAAATAGTTGCGTGTAATATCCATACCGACCTCATTCACCCGAACGGGTCAGACGTTGAAGCTCTCGCCGCAGCCACATTCACTGCGAACATTCGGGTTATTAAACTGGAACCCTTCGTTGAGCCCTTCACGCACAAAATCCAGCTCAGTACCGTCGAGGTACACCAGACTTTTAGGGTCGATCACAACTTTGACGCCCCCAAATTCGAAGATCTCATCTTCAGGCTCACTCTGATCAACAAACTCAAGCACGTAAGCCATGCCGGAGCAACCAGAGGTTCTTACCCCAAGACGAATACCTTCACCGTGGCCACGCGACTCAAGGTAACGTGCGACATGATCAATCGCGGCCTGTGTCATGCTAATTGCCATAAAAACCCCATCTACGGGGAGCCCACAGGACTCCCCGTGCGGTAAATCACTTACCCTGTTTCTTACGGTAGTCTTCAACTGCTGCCTTGATGGCATCTTCTGCCAGTACGGAGCAGTGAATTTTTACCGGCGGCAGCGCCAACTCTTCAGCAATCGTGGCATTTTTCAGCTCACTTGCCTGATCCAGCGTCATACCCTTAACCCATTCGGTCACCAGGGAACTGGACGCGATGGCAGAGCCGCAACCATAGGTTTTAAAGCGCGCATCTTCGATCACGCCATCGTCATTTACTTTGATCTGCAAGCGCATAACGTCACCACAGGCAGGCGCACCTACCATACCGGTACCGACGTGCGGATCATCCGCATCCATTTTACCGACGTTACGCGGGTTTTCGTAATGATCAATTACCTGTTCACTGTAAGCCATGACTAGTCTCCAATTATTCTACTTAGGACCTTAGTGGTGAACCCACTCAACCTTGCTCAGGTCCACGCCGTCTTTAAACATGTCCCACAGGGGTGACAGCTCACGCAGCTTTTCAACGGCATGGCGTACCTGTTCGACGGCATAATCCACCTCTTCTTCGGTGGTAAAACGGCCCAGCGAGAAACGAATGGAGCTGTGAGCCAGCTCGTCATTCAGACCCAGTGCACGCAGCACATAGGAGGGTTCCAGGCTGGCAGAAGTACATGCAGAGCCGGACGACACTGCCAGGTCCTTGATGGACATCAGCAGGGACTCACCCTCAACGAATGCAAAGCTAATGTTGATGGTGCCGGAAACATACTGCTCCTGTGAGCCGTTGATATGCACTTCTTCCATATCTTTAAAACCATCCCAAAGACGCTGACGCAGTGCTTCAAGGCGCACTTTTTCATCAGCCATTTCTTCGGTCGCGATACGGAAAGCTTCGCCCATACCTACAATCTGGTGTGTCGGCAGAGTACCTGAGCGCATACCGCGCTCATGACCGCCACCATGGATCAGTGCTTCCAGACGTACACGCGGCTTACGACGCACATACAGGGCACCAATACCCTTGGGTCCATAGATCTTGTGTGCACAGACAGACATCAGGTCCACTTTCATCTCACTCAGATCGATCGGCAGTTTGCCAACACTCTGAGCAGCATCCACGTGGAACAGGACACCCTTGGCACGCGTAATTTCACCAATTGCAGCGATATCGGTCACCGTGCCGATTTCGTTATTCACATGCATCAGTGAAACCAGGATGGTGTCATCGCGCAGTGCCTCGGTAACCTGGTGCGGGGCAATGATGCCATCACTGCCCGGCTCAAGGTAAGTCACCTCAAAACCTTCACGTTCCAGCTGACGGCAGGGATCCAGAACAGCCTTATGCTCGATCTTGGATGTAATAATGTGCTTGCCTTTTTTGCTGTAGAAGCGCGCAACACCCTTGATTGCCAGGTTGTCAGACTCGGTCGCACCGGACGTCCATACAATTTCACGCGGGTCAGCGCCCAGGGTATCAGCCACCTGACGGCGAGCATTTTCTACCGCCTCTTCAGCCTTCCAGCCAAACAGGTGAGAACGTGACGCCGGGTTACCGAAGTTACCATCCAAAGTCAGGCAAGCGGTCATTTTTTCGGCCACACGCGGGTCAACCGGTGTAGTCGCGGCGTAATCAAGGTAGATCGGCAGTTTCATCGTGTCTCTCCAAAAACTCTCACACAGCTGCTTTGGTACGCGCTGGTTGTTTGCTACTGCTGGCAATCAGCTGATCAACCTGACGCTGCTGTCGGTCAGCCACCTGCTGCACATCGCGGCGGGCGACCAGGTCAGCCAGGCTGATGCTACTTAAAAAGCTATGAATCTGGTCACTCAGGTCACACCACAGGTGGTGGGTCAAACAAACCTCTCCACCCTGGCAACCACCATTATGCTGACAGCCCGTCGCATCGACAGATTCATTGACCGCATCAATTACTTCGGCCACATTGATCTGCCCCTGTTCGCGCTTGAGCTGATATCCACCACCGGGACCACGCACACTGCGCACCAACTCATTGCGGCGCAGCTTGGCAAACAACTGCTCCAGATAGGAGAGTGAAATCCCCTGACGCTCAGAAATATCAGCTAGACTGATAGGACCCTTGCCTTCATGCAGAGCCAAGTCCAACATCGCGGTCACAGCGTAGCGACCCTTAGTGGTCAATCGCATAACAATCCTCGTATTCACGCTTTACAGCATGAAGTCATTATGCAATTCCCTAGTAAACCAGTCAACTATTAAATCCGACCAAATCAGTCGGTCTTTTCTTTTTCCAACACTTCTGACTCAGACTTTTTGGCCTGGCCTGGCATGCCACTGACATCATCCACGGCCGCCTCAAAATCCTCACTTTTCAACTCAGGCAACTGCTCATCACAGAAGCCCGGCTTCAATTCGCACAGCGCCTTACCCATGCCATCAACCTTATGGTCCATCGCCTGCATATGATCCAGCAGGCAACGTATCGCATGCGCTACCGGATCAGAGACCTCCTTGGTCACCGCATAGGCATCAAAGCCAACTTTATCCGCCATTTCGCGACGCTTGAGCTCTTCCGGACTATCCTCCTCCGGATGGCGTTTGATGATACGACCGGGAATACCCACAACGGTCGCATCAGCAGGCACGTCGCGGGTCACGACAGCATTAGAGCCGACACGTGCGCCGGCACCGATAGTAATGGGCCCCAACACCTTGGCACCGGCACCACACACAACGTTATTTCCCAAGGTCGGATGACGCTTCCCCTTGTTCCAGCTGGTACCACCCAGAGTGACACCATGATAAAGCGTCACATCATCGCCAATTTCAGCGGTCTCACCGATCACAACACCCATACCGTGATCGATAAAGAAACGGCGACCGATAGTCGCGCCAGGGTGGATTTCAATACCGGTTAACCAACGTCCGAGGTTGGAAATCATGCGCGCCAACCACTTGAAGTTGCGACGCCAGAGAGCATTAGCCACACGGTGATACCAGATCGCATGCAAGCCCGGATAGGCTGTCAGTACTTCAAACGCATTTCGAGCAGCGGGGTCACGGTGAAATACCGAACGTATATCTTCTTTCATCTGCTCAATCATCCTTCTTTCCTCCCTGTGCCAGCTCGACCTGTTTCTCTACAGCGGTCAGTATTCCTCTGAGGACATTCACTTCTACCTTGTCCGGCACCGCCCGTTGCAACAACCTTCGTAAACGAGGCATTAGCTGACGTGGATTGTCAGGATCGAGAAAATCTATCTTCACCAACGCACGCTCCAGATGCTCAAACATGAGCTCCAGTTCACGCTGCGGCGCCAACTCAATATCCCAGTCAGTTCCCCACTGTGGCCGCGCTGCCTGCTGCTCGGCAACCTCAGCCATGCGCAACTCATAGGTAATTACCTGGACGGCAGCGGCAATATTCAGCGAACTGAACGTTTCAATGGCAGGAATATGTACGTGATGATGACAAAGCTGCAATTCTTCATTGGTCAATCCACGATCTTCACGCCCAAAAAGAACCGCCACCTTGGCCTTTCCTTTCAGTGGCGCTGCAATGGCAGCCAACTCACGCGGATTAACCAGCGGCCAGGGAATATGACGTTCGCGCGCACTGGTGCCAAACACCAGCTCGCAATCTGCAATAGCCTCTTCAATATTGTCGACTATGCACGCCTGCTCCAGCAGATCGGTTGCACCTGAAGCCCTCGCATCCGCATCCGGATGTGGAAAACACTTGGGACTGACCAAACAAAGATCATTCAATCCCATGTTTTTCATGGCACGTGCCACCCCACCAATATTGCCCGGATGGGTCGTGTTAACCAGTACTATGCGAATGTGGTCAGACATTTCGATCTCGGATACTCTCGGATACGCCGCTAAAAGGCGGTTATTCTAACAGATCCTTATCGAGTTTAAGACCACCTGTTCAGCGTAGCTGCGGACTGAGCTACAATAGGACTTTGCCAACTTTGAAACTGGACATTAACACTGATGCAACCAATGGTTAATATTGCCCTGCGTGCAGCACGCACTGCAGGTGAACAGGTCTCTCGCGCACTGGAACGCCTTGATTTGATCAAATCCGAACAGGCCGATGTGGCCAAGTTCATCAGTGATCTCTGCCAGCAGGCGGAAGACACCATTGTGACTCAGATCCAGAAGGCTTACCCGCACCACAGCCTGATCGGCGAATACAGCGGCCACCACGCCCCCATCGGCGAAGGCCCTGGCGAATGCGAATGGCACATCAGCCCGATCGACAGCCTGACCAACTTTTCCAACGCCCTGCCGATGTTTGCTCTGAGCATTACCGGCTTCATTGGCGGCCGCGCGGAACACTGCGTAGTTTTGAATCCCATGTTTGGCGAAGAGTTCACGGCCAGCCGCGGAAAGGGCGCTCAGCTGAACGGCAAGCGCCTGCGCGTAAGCAACCGCACCAACCTGGAAGGCGCCATCGTCGGTACTGGCTACCATGGCCGCAGCAGCGACAAGCCCTGGATTGAATCCCACACTCGCATGATGCAGGAAATCATGCAAAACGGCGCCACACTGCACAACAGCGGCTCACCGGTACTTAGCCTGGCTTACACAGCTGCTGGCCGCCTGGATGGTTTCTACCAGATCGGCCTGAACAGCACTGAACTGTCCGCCGGCCTGCTACTGATTCGCGAAGCGGGTGGCCTGGTATCGGACTTCTCTGGCGGCAACCAGTACAACGATCGCGGCAACCTGATTACCAGCAACGCCAAATTGCTTAAGGCCCTGCTGCGCACACTGCGCCCAGCCACCGCTGAAGGCCTGCGCTAGTCACCTACCGATCGCCGCCAACCACACTCAGGTTTAGCGGCATACATCGGGCACAAAAAAACCGCATCCTGGATGCGGTTTTTTTATCCTATCTCAGCTGATTATTCAGCCATAGGGTCACGAAGCACGATAGTTTCGTTACGATCCGGACCTGTAGAGATAATGTCGATCGGCGCCTCAATCAGCTGCTCCAGGCGGGCGATGTAAGCACGCGCACTCGCAGGCAGCGCATCGATAGACTTCGCACCTACTGTCGACTCAGTCCAGCCGTCTACTGACTCATAAACAGGCTTCACGACTTCATAGTCTTCACTACCGCTCAAAGAGCTGACCGGGTTGCCATTTTCATCTTCGTAGCCAACACAGATATTGATCTGCTCCAGACCATCCAGCACATCCAGCTTAGTAAGGCAGATACCAGAAACAGAGTTGATCTGGATTGCGTGCTTGAGCGCAACAGCATCAAACCAGCCACAACGACGCGCACGCCCCGTAGTCGCACCAAACTCATGCCCACGTTCAGCCAGACGCGCACCCACATCACAGTGCAGCTCGGTCGGGAAAGGACCACCGCCCACACGCGTGGTGTAAGCCTTGGTGATACCCAGGATGTAATCCAGGTACAGCGGACCAAAACCACTACCAGTCGAAGTACCACCAGCAGTTGTATTGGAAGAAGTTACGAACGGGTATGTACCGTGGTCAATATCCAGCAGCGAGCCCTGAGCACCTTCAAACATGATGCTGGCACCCTGCTTACGCAGCTCATGCAGCTTAGCAGTCACATCGGTGATCATCGGAACCAAAGTCTTGGCCATTTCCATGCAGCTGTCGTAAGTCTGCTGGAAATCGATTGGATCAACCTTGTAGTAGTTCTGCAGCATGAAGTTGTGGAATTCCAGCACTTCTTTCAGCTTGACAGCAAAACGCTCAGGGTTCGCCATATCACCCAAACGCAGGCCGCGACGCGCAACCTTGTCTTCGTAAGCCGGACCAATACCACGACCTGTGGTACCAATCTTGGCATTACCACGCGCCAACTCACGTGCCTGATCAAGCGCCACATGGCTAGCCAGAATCAACGGACACGCCGGGCTCAGCTGCAGACGATCACGAACAGGAACACCCTTCTCTTCCAGCTCAGCCATTTCTTTCAGCAGTGCTTCGGGTGATAGCACAACACCGTTACCAATCAGACACAGAACATTCTGACGCAGAATGCCTGAGGGGATCAGGTGCAGAACGGTTTTCTCACCGTCAATTACCAGCGTGTGACCCGCATTGTGACCGCCCTGAAAGCGAACGACTGCGGCTACCTGTTCGGTCAGAAGATCAACGATCTTACCCTTGCCTTCATCACCCCACTGGGTGCCCAGAACAACGACGTTTTTACCCATTGCTGTCTCGAATACTCGTTAAAGTTCAAAAAAAAGCTTAGAGGTCTTTCACGACCCAGGCACCACTTTCGGTAACCAAGTACCGTCCAGTCTGCCCCTCGGAATTTGTTTCACCGCCCAACTGCTGCACGACACGCTTGCCCTCGGTGCGCAATGCAGCAATCGCCGCCTGCAATCCTTCAAGCTCACCAGCTGGTGCAATGATGACCGGCTCTGCCGACAATTCCAGACAACCCGCCAGGTCCAGCAGAGTCTTCAAGTCAGCACTAAAACCCGTGGCCGGACGCGCACGCCCGAAGTCCTGACCAATATTGTCGTAACGGCCACCCTTGGCCAATGCCTGGCCATATTGCGGCGTGTAGGCCGCAAATACGATACCGGTATGATAGTGATAGCCGCGCAACTCGCTCAGGTCAAAGTAGGCATCCACTTCCGGGTAACGCACTTTAACCCGCTCTGCCAGCCCTCCCAGGTAGGCAATTGCCTCGCTCAACGCCGCATCATGACCAAACAAGGCTTGAGCACGTTCCAATACTGCGGCGGAGCCATTCAAACGAGGAAGCTGACGCAACCAGTCGCGCGTCTGCTCTGTGCCAACACTCAACTCGGCAACAAAACGCTCAACCTCGGGCAAGGCCTTACGCTGCAGCATATCCTGATAATCAGCCTGCTGACCGGAGGAGAGTTCACACAGCTCCATCAAACGACTGAAAATACCGACATGACCCAGGTCCAGACTGATCACACCCTGCAAACCCACTTCTCGCAGAGTTTCCAGCATCATGCTAATAACTTCCACATCACTGTCGGCACCGGCATGGCCATACAGCTCCGCACCCAACTGCAGCGGGTTACGTGATGCCAGCATGTTAGCTGGATGAGTATGCAGCACAGATCCGCAGTAACACAGGCGACTCGGCCCCTCGGTGCGAAGACGGTGTGCATCGATACGTGCAACCTGAGGTGTCATATCGGCACGAACACCCAACGTATGCCCACTGATCTGGTCTGTTACCTTGAAGGTATTCAGGTCCAGATCATGGCCAACACCCGTCAACAGGGACTCCAGATGCTCCGCAATCGGCGGCATAACCAGCTCATAGCCCCAGCGATGATAGAGGTCCAGGACCTTCCGTCGCATTAACTCAACCTGCCGTGCCTGAGGCGGCAGCAGCTCCATAATCCCGTCGGGCAGCAACCAGCGATCTGCCAATGCCATGCGTTACTCCGCTGTCATGTGGTCTGTAGTTCACAAAAAAACCGGGCACGAACCCGGTTTTGTCAATCCTATCACGAAATCGGGTGCCATAGGCACCCGATTTAGGTACTAGCCTGTTCGACTATTGTGTAACCATTGTTCCCTTGGAGTTATTCAAGTAGCGGAAGAACTCACTATCCGGATCCAGCACGAACAGGTCGCCGCCGGTTGCAAAGGATTCACGATACGCCTTGAGGCTGCGGTAGAAAGCATAAAACTCGGGATCTTTCTGGAAGGCTTCCGAGTAAATGGCAGCCGCCTGAGCATCACCCTCACCACGGACGGTTTCAGCCTCACGGAATGCATCCGCAAGGATAACCGTACGCTGACGATCTGCATCCGCACGAATACCTTCTGCCAGCTCTTTACCGCGTGCACGCAGCTCACGTGCCAGACGCAGACGTTCGGTACGCATACGCTCATACACGGAAGAGGATACTTCCTGCGGCAGGTCGATACGCTTCACACGTACATCGATCACCTCGATACCCAGCTCAGATTGCGCCAGATCGCTCAGGGCACGAATAACGTCACCCATCACCTCTTCACGCGCACCTGAAACCACTTCAGTCAGCGTACGCTCACCGAACTGGTTACGCAGACTGGTTTCGATACGCGTCGAAAGCAGATCAGCGGCACGGAACTCGTCACCGGATGTAGCGGTGTAGTACTTCTCGACATTGTCGATACGCCACTTGATGAAGGAGTCCACAATCAGACGCTTCTTCTCCAGCGTAAGGAACGCCTGAGGACGCGCATCCAAGGTCATGGTTCGACCTTCAAACTTGCGCACCGTGTTTACGAACGGAATTTTGAAGTGCAAACCCGGCTTGATATCCGCTTCTACAACCTCACCAAAGCGCAGCTTAATGGCACGCTCGGTTTCCTTGACGATATAGACCGATTTGGAGCCAACCATCACCACCAGCAGTAGCGCGATCAGTCCGAACATGGAACTAGGTTTCATTAGCGTCCCTCCCTCAGACCTGTGGTTGTCTGCGAACGCTGACGCGTTTCCTCAAGCACCTGATCGGTAATCTGGCGTACAGTATTGTCATCCAGTCGGATATTACGAGTAGCAGTGTTATCGCGCACCTGTGACTGCTGGGATGTCAAACGATCCAGCGGCAGGTACATCATGTTGTTACCACCCTCGACATCGACCATGACCTTACCGGTACGAGCCATTACGTCCTGCAGGGTGTCGATATACAAGCGCTCGCGGGTAACTTCAGGAGCCTTCTGGTACTCACCCAACAACGCTGTGAAACGACTCGCCTCACCCGTCGCTTTGGCAACTACTTCTTCACGGTAAGCGTTAGACTCCTCCAGCAAACGCTGCGCACGACCACGCGCTTCAGGAACGATACCGTTGGCATACGCCTCAGCTTCGTTCTTGGCTCGCTGCTCGTCTTCACGTGCCTTGATCACATCATCGAAGGCATCCTGCACCTGACGAGGTGCCTGAGCATTCTTGATGTTGACCTTGGAGATGCTAAGACCAGTGGAGTAGTTATCCATGTAACTCTGCAGACGTGCCTGTACCTGCAAGGCCAGAGTGTCACGGCCTTCGGTCAGGATACCGTGCATGTCAGAGGTACCCACTACGTGACGCAGAGCAGACTCGGAAGACTGAGCCAGACTGTCACTAGGATCACGCACCTTAAGGGTGAACTGTGCAGGATCCGCCACCACGTACTGAACGGTCATGTCCACATCAACGATGTTCTCATCGGCTGTCAGCATCAGTGAGCGATGATCATACGTACGCAGACGCGTGGTATTGACCTTCACCACTTCATCGATCAACGGCGGGTTCCACTGCAGACCCGGCTGAACCGTGTCATGGTACTTACCCAGACGCAGCACAATGCCACGCTCCTGCTGATCGACAGTGTAGAAACCCATACCGGCCCAAAACAGTGCAGCCAGCACAATCAGCACAACGAAAAAGCCGCTACTGCTGCCTTTACCGCTGCCACCGCCACCGAAGCCACCACGCTTTTTGCCGCCACCAAAGATTCCGCCTAGACGGTCTTGCAGCTTGCGCATCGCTTCATCCAGATCAGGCGGTCCCTGATCGTTGCCACCGCCACGTTTGCCGCGGTTGCTACCGCCGCTCCAGGGGTCATGGTTGTCACCATTTCCGCCGGGCTCATTCCAGGCCATAGTGTTCTCCGTATTAAACCGCTGAGTTACCTGTTTATTCTTGCTGCGATTATGACCGCAACGGACGAGTTAATCGACCGCCTGCGGTACGTATTGTTCCGGACGTATACCAAGACGACTCAAAAGCCGCTTGAAATCCTTCATCTGCAGACGTACTTCCAACTGGATGTGTCCGCGCTCATCAATCGCCTCATTGATCACTCCGCCTTGAGCATACAGCTGCGCTCGGAAGTTACCATCTGCAGGCGTCAGGTCCAGAACCTTATGGAAGATCTCTTCACCCAGACGCTCACTGATCGCCTGAAGCAGCAGATCGATACCCTCACCCGTAACGGCGGATACCCAAACACGCCAAGGAACCCCATCTTCATCACGATCAATACGTGGCTCGGAATCCTCGAGCTGATCAATCTTGTTGTATACCTGAAGTACGGGCACTTCGGCCGCACCGATCTCTTCAAGAACCGCATTAACCTGCTCGATATGCTCGCGACGCTCCTCATCGTAGCAATCGATCACATGCAGCAAAAGTCCGGCATCCGTGGTTTCCTGCAAGGTTGCACGAAACGCCTCCACCAGCTTATGCGGCAAATGACGGATAAAACCCACTGTATCAGCGAGAATCGCTTGTCCCACATCTGCCAACTCAATCTTGCGCAAAGTGGGATCCAGGGTGGCAAACAACTGGTCAGCCGCATAGACCTCAGAATCAGTCATACGATTGAACAACGTCGACTTACCTGCGTTGGTGTAGCCAACCAGTGAAACGGTTGCAATCTCCGCTCGCTGACGAGCACGACGCCCCTGGTCACGTTGTTTCCGCACTTTCTCTAGTCGACTCAGAATGGCCTTGATACGCGCACGCAACAGCCGGCGGTCAGTTTCCAACTGAGTTTCACCCGGACCACGCAAGCCGATACCACCCTTCTGACGCTCAAGGTGGGTCCAGCCACGGACCAGACGGGTAGACATGTGCTCCAGCTGTGCCAGCTCGACCTGCAGCTTACCTTCATGTGTACGTGCACGCTGCGCAAAGATATCAAGAATCAGACCAGTGCGATCCAGTACCCGGCACTGCAGCTCACGTTCAAGATTACGCTCCTGTGCCGGACTCAAGGAATGGTTGAAAATAACCAGCTCCGCCTCGTGCATACGCACCAGATCAAGCAGCTCTGCAACCTTACCTTTCCCCAAAAAGAACTTGGGAGTAGGGCCAACACGCGACCCGGTCAGAAATTCGACCGGATCGGCACCGGCGGAAAGGGCTAGCTCTTCGAGTTCACGGGGGCTTTCGCGATCTTCTTCATTATTGAAATCGATATGGACGAGGATCGCGCGCTCGCCCGACTCGGGACGTTCAAAAAACAATTAATACCTCATTCAGCAGGCTTGTCGTCGGCAACCGGCAATTTCACCGGGCGAGCAGGCACTACTGTAGAAATGGCATGCTTGTACACCATCTGACTGACAGTGTTCTTCAGCAGGATCACGAACTGATCAAAGGATTCGATCTGGCCCTGCAGCTTGATACCGTTTACCAGGAAGATGGAAACAGGTACGCGCTCCTTGCGCAGGACGTTCAGGTAAGGGTCTTGTAAAGACTGCCCTTTTGACATTGCAAACTCCTTCCAAAATGGAAATTGATTATAAGTGTAGTTGTATGTATACGTTTTAGTAACTCGGCTTCATGTATCTACATGAGCAAACAAGAGTTTGCGCGCGATCATACCCGAAAACATTATATAACGGCAGGGTCGACGAGTTTCAAGGCACGAGCCAGCAAATTACGCTCTCCGGTAGGCAACCAGTGCACATCGTCCCAGCCTCGTAACCAGGTCAGCTGTCGCTTTGCCAGCTGACGGGTGGCGACAATGCCCTTATACCTCATGGTTTCCTGGTCGTATTCACCCTCAAACCATGACCACATCTGGCGGTAGCCGACACAGCGAATGGAAGGCATGCCCACATGCAGGTCACCGCGCTGCCAAAGCGCCCTCACCTCGTCTTCAAACCCGGCCTTGAGCATCAGATCGAACCTCAGCTCAATACGATCATGCAGCACCGAACGATCATCAGGTGCCAGCGCGATAGGCACTATATCGAAAGGCAACTCGGCTTCTTCCTGCTCACGCCAGTGATCGCTGATCGCGCGCCCCGTAAGCTCGAATACTTCCAGTGCACGCTGCAAACGCTGAGCATCATTGGGCTTGAGACGCTCCGCCCCTTCAGGATCAACCTCCGCCAAACGGGCGTGTATGGCAGGCCAGCCTCGCTCTGCCGCCTCTTCCTCTATACGCTGGCGTATTTCAGGATCAGCCTCAGGCAGCTTGGCCAAGCCCTGTTTAAGAGCATTGAAATACAGCATAGTTCCGCCCACCAGCACCGGAAAGCGATTTGCAGCCTGTATTTCTTCAATCGCACTCAATGCATCTTCGCGAAACTGTGCCGCCGAGTAGGCTTCAGCAGGATCGATAATATCCACCAGACGGTGAGGGTAAGACGCCAATTCCTCAGGCGATGGCTTGGCAGTACCTATATCCATCCCCTTGAACACCATAGCGGAGTCCACACTGACCAGCTCACAGGGCAACTGGTCACACAACTGCATGGCCAAATCCGTCTTGCCAGAAGCCGTTGGCCCCATCACAAACACAACCTTAGGCTTTTGACCCTTGCTTGACGCCATTATTGTCCTCGTAAAAACAGTTTATCCAGCTGCGCCAGAGAGAGTTGAGTCCAGGTCGGGCGGCCGTGATTACACTGACCACTGCGTTCCGTTTGTTCCATATCACGCAGCAGTCCGTTCATTTCAGTCACCGTCAGCTGACGATTGGCGCGTACCGCACCATGACAGGCCATGGTTGCCAGCAGTTCATTCAGATGCGCCTCTATACGATCACTGGTACCAAACTGCAGCATATCGCCCAGTACATCACGCACCAACTGCTCCACATTAGCCTTCGCCAGCGCAACAGGTACTTCGCGAATAACCAGCGACTCTTCCGCCATTCGCTCGAGCCTGAACCCAAGACGATGAAATTCCTGCGGCAGCTCCTCAGCAATATCAGCCTCACGGGCGCTGACCGAAAGGTTCACCGGCACCAACAACGGCTGACTACGGATGCGATCCTGTTCAAAAGACTGCTTCATCCGTTCATACACGATACGCTCATGGGCGGCATGCATATCCACCAACACCAACCCCTGGGCATTTTGCGACAGAATGTAGATGCCGTGCAGCTGTGCCAGCGCATACCCCAACGGCGGTGCCTCCCCCTCCTGCTGAGCAGGCATAACGCTGGGGGTGGCAGGCATAACAGAGGCAGGGGGAGCTATCCCGGCCGGTTGATGCAAGGCGCCGTAGGCACGAATCTGCTCATTCACTTGCGACGCACTGGAAGGTCCGTTATCGCTGCTGCGCTGACCAGCCCCATAGTCAAACCCCATAGGGCTTTGGCGTAATGCGGAAAGGTCCGTTCCTGCCGCAGGCTGGTAACTCACATCCTCTTCCGTCGCCTCAGCTTGAACAGGTGCCTGATCCTGCGGGCGTAGATCGGCTATGACGCGATACAGAGTCCGAAAAATGAAGTCATGCACCAGACGACTTTCACGGAAACGCACCTCATGCTTGGTCGGATGCACGTTCACATCAACCAGCGCAGGGTCCAGTTCCAGATAAAGCACATAAGCGGGATGGCGGCCATGGAAAAGCACATCCTGATAGGCCTGACGCACCGCATGGGTAACGACCTTGTCACGGATCACACGCCCGTTGACGAAGAAATACTGCAGATCAGGTAACGAACGGGAGAACGTCGGCAGCCCCATCCAGCCCCACATCCTTAACCCCGAAGCTTCGGCCACCACATCCAGCGCAACAGACTGCTCAACAAAAGCCTTGCCCAACAACTGCCCCAAGCGCTGCTCTCGGGCAATTTCGGTATCAGCAGGGCGCAGCTGGTGCACGACCTTGGCGTTATGCCTGAGCCCAAACCCAACATCATAGCGACTCAAAGCCAGCCGCTTTACCACCTCCTCCAGGTGACGAAATTCGGTTTTTTCAGTCTTGAGGAATTTGCGTCGAGCAGGGGTGTTAAAAAACAGGTCCCGCATTTCTACCGTCGTACCTGCCGGATGTGCGGCAGGCACAACTTCCGTGGCCATATCGCGCCCTTGAGCCGATACAGACCAGGCCGCATCCTGCCCAGAGGTGCGAGAGGTCAGGGTAAAACGGGAGACTGAACTGATACTGGCCAACGCCTCGCCACGAAAACCTAGGCTGCCTACAGCCTCCAGATCTTCCAGACGGGTTATTTTGGAGGTGGCATGACGGCTGAGCGCCAGCGGAAGGTCATCTTTCTCAATTCCGGAGCCGTTATCACGCAGGCGGATCAACTTGACGCCTCCCTGCTCCACGTCCAGTTCGATTCGATCCGCCCCGGAGTCGAGGCTATTCTCGAGCAACTCTTTAACCACAGATGCGGGACGTTCAACGACTTCACCCGCTGCAATCTGGTTAGCCAGTTGCGGCGAGAGCAGGTGTATAGCTGCCATAAATTCCTGAGTAAACCTTAGCCTGCGGGTATGCGCAGCACCTGACCGACACGAATGCGGTCGTTACTGAGTTGGTTGGCTCTACGCAGCTGCTGCAGTGAAACACCATTGCGCTGAGCGATAACGGATAGGGTATCACCGGACACAACCTTGTACAGCCTCGGTCCGGCATCGGACTTACCATTTTGCTTCTGCCAGGCAACATAGGTTGCCGCAGGTGGTTTACTCCAGAAGTGATCGGTAATGCCGCGAAAGATCGCTTCTGCCATCTGCTTCTGGTAGGTCGAGGTTTGCAGCTTGCGCGCCTCGCCCGGGTTGGAGATAAACCCGGTCTCCACCAGAATCGAGGGAATATCCGGTGACTTGAGTACCACAAAGCCGGCCTGCTCTACGTGTTTCTTATGCATGCGGGCGAAGCTCGCCATATTGCCGTGGATGCGTGAAGCTACCTGATGACTGTCCTTACGACTGGCATTCATCGACATGTCCAGCAACACACTGGCCAGTACATCATCCTTGTCATCCAGACTCAGACTGCCTACACCACCGATCAAGTCAGTGCTGTTTTCACGCTGCGCCAGCCAGCGCCCCATTTCGGAGGTAGCACCACGACCGGACAGCACCCACACAGACGCACCGCGAGCACGAGCATCCTTAAAGGCGTCCGCGTGGATGGATACAAAGAGATCGGCATTACTCTTGCGTGCCTTGCCGGTACGGCCACGCAGACTGATGTAGTAGTCACCCGTGCGGGTCATAACAGCGCTGTAGCCCGGCTTGGCATCGATCATAGACTTGAGCTTGCGAGAAATCGCCATCACCACATCCTTTTCTCGCACGCCGCCGGGGCCAATAGCCCCCGGGTCTTCGCCGCCATGACCGGCATCGATCATAACGATGATGTCACGTTTGCCACCAGCCTCAGGCACCGGCACCACCGTTTTAGTCGGAGCAACCTGTGATTGCATCGCCAGGTCCACAACCAGGCGATGGCCATACTGATCATTGGGCTCAAGATCAAAACTTTTGGGGCGGACCTTTTCCTTCAGATCCAATACCACCCTTAAACCTTCGGTTCGGTGGCTGTAACGAATATCGCCAACCGGGCTTTTTTCCAGCCCCAACCCTTTCAGTGACGCCTTGAGTTTGGCGTCATCGATATCGATCACTACACGATCGGGGTTATGCAGCGTAAACAACTTATGTTCAACAGGACCACTAAGATCAAACACCAGACGGGTATTATCCGGAGCCAACCAGGCACGTACGTTGCGCACCTCCTGTCCTGCCAGACTTATCGTCGGCAAGCAGAGCAGCATCAAAAAACCAAGGTTGCGCAGGAGTCTAGTCATCGACCGCCAATTGGGTTGTTTGCATTACACAGGTTATCGACCATCGTTTGCCCTTTTTGAGTGACCGGCGTCAATTCGACCTCACGCCCTGTCCCGGACAGCTCAATTTGGATTTCCAGGTCTGGTTTTGGCAACATGCCCGCGCCCTTATCGGGCCACTCGATCAAACACAGAGCCTGTTCAGTAAAATAATCGCGTATCCCAAGGTATTCCAGCTCTTCAGGATCAGACAGACGATAAAGATCAAAGTGATACACCGGACCTGAGGGCGTGTCATAGGGCTCGACAAGAGTATAGGTTGGACTTTTAACCGAGCCTGTATGGCCACAGCCACGCAGTACACCACGGCTCAAAGTTGTTTTGCCCATTCCCAAATCACCGCGCAGAAAAACTACGCCGCCTTCAGTCACACTTCTGGCCAACGCCGCGCCAAAGGCAGCCATCGCCTGCTCATCAGAGAGCATCTGCTTCATTCAGATTACCCTTCAATCATCCAATACCGTTAAGTACACGCCGCACTCTGGCTACCAAATCAGTCGCCAGCAGGCCTCGCTCACCCTGCTCTGCAGCACAGAGATCAGCCGCGCAGGCATGGGCAAATACACCCGCTCGCGCAGCATCCACCGTGCTGAGCCGCTGGGCCCGCAAGGCACCTATAATACCGGAGAGCACATCCCCCATGCCACCGCACGCCATACCGGGGTTACCTGCACTGCACAAATGCACCATATCGCCATCAAATGTCAGACTGCCCGCGCCCTTAAGCACCACAGTCCCCCCCAACATTGCCTGTAACTCACGCACAGCCGCAAAACGATCGGCTTGCACATCAGCCGTCTGGCAGCCCAGCAAGCGCGCAGCCTCGCCTGGGTGCGGCGTCAAGACCCAATCATGTTTGCCCGCATGTCCAGCCAGGCGGGTCGTCAGAAGATTCAAAGCATCAGCATCCAACACCAGCGGCAAACCGGAATTCAGCGCCTGCTGGAGCAACTGATCAGCCCAGGCCGACTGCCCCAGGCCGGGACCAACGACCAGCACATCCGGCTTTTTCAACAAGGGCTCAACGTCTTGCCCAGAGTTTACACCCGCCGCCATCACCTCTGGCGCACGGGTCAGCGCTGCAGCCACATGCTCAGGTCGCGTCGCCAGAGAAACCAGCCCGGCACCACTTCGCGCCGCCGCTTCAGCAGCCATCAACGCCGCACCGCCCATGCCATAGTCACCGCCGATGATCATTACATGACCAAAAAGCCCTTTGTGCGATGAGCGCTTGCGCGGCGGCAACAGGGTTGCCAGATCGTCGAAGTCGGTTCTGAAGGCGCTCATCGGCACCTCTTCATACACCTCGTCAGGCACCATTAGCGCATCGAACAGCACCTCGCCGCAGTGATCCACGCCCTCATGGGTCAACAACCCCTGTTTCAACCCAATGAACGTGAGTGTGCGTTCGGCTTTCACAGCTACACCCAACACTTGGCCCGTATCGCTACAGAGGCCCGACGGAATATCAATCGCCATGACCGGGCGATGGCTGCGATTGAACTGGCGGATCAGCTTGGCGCAGTCACCCCGAACCGAGCCGTTCAATCCTGTTCCCAACAGCGCGTCTACCAGCACCTCACCCACCAGTTCCTGCTCGGGTTGCCAGCGCTCCAGCTCAACACCCACAGCTTCAGCCCATTGCCAGGCGGCCTGCGCCTCGCCCTGCAACCTCGCCGCAAAATCGTCCTCCACCACCAGAACCTGAACCTCCAACCCCTGCTGCCGCGCCAAGCCGGCAATGATCAGGCCGTCGCCACCATTGTTACCGGCACCACAGGCAATTGTGAGCCGTCTGGCATGGGACCAGCGATTCTGAAGCTCCACAAAGGCCGCATGCCCTGCACGCTGCATCAAACGAAAGCCAGGCACACCAAACTGCTCGATTGCAGTTCGGTCGAGCGCACGACACTGCTCAGCCGTGTATAATGCTGCGGGTAGCTCTGCTCTTCCTGTCATGGCTTTCTCCTTTGTTTTCAGTTCATTATAGATGACGGACCGATCAATACTCTTCCGGTTCCCTGAACTGTATCAATAATCAGCACACTAGCACTTTCTGGACCCTATGCCCGAACTAAGCGACGAACAACTGGACAGGCTTAAAACAGACCTGAAACAGGAAGCCAAGCGCCTGGGCTTTGCCGATTGTGCCATAACGCTGCCGGACGCCAGCGCAGAAGCCGAAAAGCTTCAGCAATGGCTGGAACAGGGCTATCAGGGCAGCATGGACTATCTGAGTCAGAACATAGACAAGCGTCTGGACCCAAGACTGTTACACCCCGGTACTCAGCGCATCGTCATGCTGCGCATGGATTACCTGCCGAAGGGAGCCCCCGTCACCCGTGTGCTGCGCGATCCGAACAAGGCCTATATTGCCCGCTATACACTTGGCCGTGACTACCATAAGACCCTGCGCAAGCGCTTGAAGCAATTGGGTCAATGGCTTGATGGACAGCTGGATGACCAGGCCGTCAGCTTTCGCCCCTTTGTAGACAGTGCTCCGGTACTGGAACGCCCACTGGCGCGCAATGCCGGCATCGGCTGGATCGGAAAACACACCTTACTGCTGAATCGCTCCGCGGGTTCCTGGTTCCTGCTGGGTGAGCTTTTTATCGATCTGCCATTACCCATCGACCCGCCAGAAACCGAGTCCCATTGCGGCCGCTGCAGCGCCTGTATCGATATCTGCCCCACCCAGGCCTTTCCAGAGCCCGGTGTTCTGGATGCTCGGCGCTGCATTTCCTACCTCACCATCGAAAGCAAAGCTGCCATCCCCCTGGAGCTTCGCCCACTGATGGGCAATCGTATTTTCGGCTGCGATGACTGCCAGTTGATCTGCCCCTGGAACCGCTTTGCCCAGCGCAGTGAGGAAGAAGACTTTCAGCCCCGGCATGGACTTGAGCAGGCGGAATTACTGGAACTGTTTCAGTGGGATGAACCCACCTTCCTGAAGAAAACCGAAGGCTCAGCCATTCGCCGTACCGGTTATGACGGCTGGCAACGCAACCTGGCCGTTGCGCTTGGAAATAGCAAAGGAGGGAGCGACGCTATAGCCGCATTGAAGGAAAAACGCACAACCGCCAGTGAACTGGTTATCGAGCACATCGATTGGGCGCTGGAGCGACTATCCAGCACCGAGAACGGCTCTCCGCTCCCGATACTGGACCACCCCGGCGCGCGCCGATTGCCGAACTGATTACAGACGGAAGAAGTGGCGGCGGTAGTGACGCAGTTCTTCTATGGATTCGCGAATGTCATCCAGCGCCAGATGGGTACCCTGCTTGCGGAAACCATTCAACACATCCGGCTTCCAGCGCTTGGCAAGCTCCTTGACGCTGCTCACATCCAGATTGCGGTAGTGGAAAAAGGCTTCCAGTTCCGGCATGTAGCGCCACAGGAAACGACGGTCCTGACCGATGCTGTTGCCACACATGGGTGATACACCCTGTTCACTGTGCTGGCGCAAAAACTCGAGCATGGTCTGCTCTGCTTCGGACTCACTGATTTTGCTGGCACGTACACGGTCGGTCAGGCCTGACTGGCCATGCTGACGGGTGCACCATTCATCCATGTGCGAAAGCACACTGTCACTCTGATGCACGGCGATGACGGGCCCTTCAGCAATCAAATTCAGATCACCGTCGGTCACTATGGCCGCCATTTCGATGATTCGGTCTGTATCCGGGTTGAGACCGGTCATTTCTAGATCAACCCAGATCAGATTATCCTTCGTCGCCATCCACGCTTCTCCACGGGCAAAACTGTCAATTTGGTTCTGTTTGGAATACCTTAGCACGTCAACAACCCCAGCAGTGAGTGAGCAAAGCGTCCGGAATGGGAAAACGCAAGGTAAATCGCCGCCAAGCCTGGCGCATAAACAAGATTCAACAGGAGCGCGCTGCCCGCGCAGAGAAACGCGACGCCCTGGTAGATGAACAACTGGAAGGCAGTGATCTGGGCCCTGAGCAGCAGGGTTTGATCATTTCCCACTTTGGCCGTCAGGTCGACGTTGAGGTGCTGGAAGGCGAGCACAGTGGCGAAATCCAACGCTGTCACATGCGCACCCATCTGGGACAACTGGTAACCGGTGACCGGGTGATCTGGCGCCGCTCTCCCGACAGCGGCGTGGTCGTTGCAGCACTGGACCGCCACAGCGAACTCCTTCGCCCCAACAACCAGGGCGAACTCAAACCCGTTGCGGCCAATATTGACTACATCGTTATTGTTATCGCCGTCGAGCCCTACGCACACGCCAACCTGATCGATCGCTATCTGGTGGCTGCTGAAGCGAGTGGAATCGAGCCAGTATTGTTGCTGAACAAGGCTGACTTGCTCAATGAAGAAAACAGGGAGCGCCTTGAGCCCTTGCTGGAGCAATATGAATCGCTGGGCTACCGCACCCTGACCGCCTCCACCTCCAGCAGCCATGGACTGGATGAACTCAAGTCTATGCTGGCGGGTCATATCAGCGTTTTTGTAGGTCAGTCTGGTGTCGGCAAATCGTCGCTCATCAACTGCCTGCTGCCTGGTGCCGATATTAAAACAGGTGCTCTTTCGGAGCAGAGTCGCAAGGGACGGCATACCACAACCACCGCACGCCTGTTCCACTTCCCGGATGGCGGCGACCTGATCGACTCCCCCGGAATCCGAGAGTTTGCCCTCTGGCACATGACCGAAGAGCAGGTACTGAACGGCTTTCGTGAACTGGCAGAACTGCAGGGACATTGCCGTTTTCGTGACTGTCGTCATGATCAGGAGCCCGGTTGTGCCTTTTTGTCCGCTCTGGAAGATGGCAGCATCAGTGAACAGCGCTTCGGCAGCTTTCAACAGATACTGAACTCCATGCAGGACAGCCGCTAACCCATGAGCAACAAGACTCAAGCAGCACCGCCAGAAAATGGCGATGTCGATACCGGCCTGTACGGGCTTGAGGCCTGGGCCAGTTACCTCGAACACAAAACCCTGCCGGTCAGGGTCAGTGTTCAGGCACGACTGCGCCGTTTGCTCAACAACGACAACACTACCCTGCACCAGCTGACCCAACTGGCTCGGCTCGATCCCGTTCTTTGCCTGCACCTGACGCGTCTGGCCCAGCAGAAACACCGTGCCAAAGGGTCGGAAGTTACCGGCATCGAACATGCGGTTGCATCTCTGGGGTTGGAACCTCTGGAATCGCTGTGCAATAAGCTGGCAACGCTGAAGGTCAATCCCGGCAGCGTGCAACAAAAGATGTATTTCAGAGCCATCGCAGACAGTCAGCATGCCTCCCTGCAGGCCGCGGAGCTCTGCCGCCAACGTGGCTTGCCCTTTGTCGAAGAAGTGCGTTTGGCCGCCCTGCTGTACGGCTTTGCACACTGGATGCTATGGCTCCATGCGCCGCTGCATAAGCATCTGTACCAAATGCGGGTACTCGAAGACGGCATTGATGTGGCTCTGGCCGAGCAGGACCTGTTCGGCTGCACGGTTCAGGCCCTGGGAGCAGAACTGGCTCAACGCTGGGACCTGCCAACCCTGACCTGCCAGGCACTGGATCACGGCACCTCACCCAGCCATCAGGATCTGGCCCTGCTGCATCGCCGGGCCTTGAATGACCCTCGACTGGGCCAACTGGAAACCCGCGAAATCAACCAGCTGGCCCAGCAACGCTTCTTTCCGGTTAAACTGGGCAACTGGCTCGCCCTGACGACTACCCGCAGCTGGTACAGTAAGAAAGCAGCTCGACTGTTTGATATTCTCGGCGACTACCTCAGCACCGAGAGCAACAAACTTCTGGGCCAGCTACATGCCAATTGCGCTGAAGCGTCACGCCAGTTCCACGTCCCTGGCACACTAAGCCCAGCCACAGAGATGCTGTTTATTCCCTCGGCTCATCAAGCTCAGGGGATACTGGGTGAAAAAGAGCTCTAACGTCTGGCCAAAACCGCACCCAAACCGGTCAAGCCCAAACCACCTGAACCCGAGCAGGTTCCTGTCAAGGAAGCACCACCGGTCACCGAGCATCTGCACCCACATATTTATCAGCAGGTACTTGAACGCTTCCAGAGCGGATTCGAGGGATACGCCAAACCAGCCCAGATTCTTCAGGCACTGGTGCAAGGCCTCCATCAAGGCCTGGGACTGGCACGCCTGAATATTATGGTGATCAAGGGTAGTCACACCGAGAGCCTCAGGAGCCTGGGCTTTTCGACCGACCACCCCATGAACAGCCTTGATATCAATCTTGAGGTCCCCAGCCTGTTCAAGCGCCTGAGCGAAAAGCCAGCCGGGATCTGGCTGGATGAACAAAAGCGCTCAACACTGGCGCCCATGCTGCCGGAAAGTTTTGGCCTGGCACTGGGCGATCATGACTGCCTGTTGATGTCAGTTTTCCGAGGCGAAAAGCCGCTGGCAATCCTGTATGCGGACGACCTGCCCGCCCATCCAGCGCTGTCTGAGTACCAGTATGAACAGTTCCGCCAACTGTGTGCTGCGGCCACATTGGCCCTCAAACATCTGCCCGGATAACTTTGCGCCAAGTCCAGGCTCAGATAAGATCATGCCAACTTTTGCAACGGAAACCGCCATGCTGCCATTGGTCATTTCGGCTGCCGAACTGCAGTCCAACCTCAATGCCGCCAACCTGCTGATTCTGGATCTGTCCAGCGCCGAGCACTATGCCGCAGGACATATCCCAGGCGCCATCCATCTGGACCCTGCTCGACTGCTGCGCGGCGTAGGCCCTGTACCCAACCTGATGCCAAGCGAAGCCCAGCTGAGCCAGCTTTGCTCCGAGCTGGGCCTGAGCAGCTCCACTCAGGTAGTGGCCTATGATGATCAGAAAGGCCCCTGGGCAGGCCGCTTGGCCTGGACGCTCAACACCATAGGCCATAACCGCGTCAGCGTTCTGGATGGCCAACTGGCTGCCTGGACTGCTGCAGACCTGCCGCTGGAAACCAGCCCCAACCAGCCCCAACCGACTGACATCAAAGTACAGGTTCAAGCCGGGTTACAGCTGGGCGCTGAACAAATACTGGACGCACTGGAACAATCCGCATTGCAGGTTTGGGACGCCCGCTCCAAAGAGGAATATCTGGGCGAGAAGGTTATTAACGCTCAGCGTGGCGGCCATATTCCCGGCGCTCAACTGCTGGAGTGGACCGACCTGCTTCAGCCTGGCGATATTCCCTTACTGAAAAGCAAAGCCGAAATACGCCAACTTTTGCAGTCGGCAGGCCTGGAGATCGAGCGACCAATCGTGACCCACTGCCAAACCCACCGACGTTCCGGCCTGACCTGGCTGGCTGGCACCTGGGCAGGCTGCACCCAGCTGTCCTGCTATGACGGCTCCTGGTTTGAATGGGGCAACCGCCCTGAGCTGCCAGTCGAAACCAACTGATTAACCCAAAGAAAGCGAGCATACCCTTGAAAGACACCCTGTTCATTCTGCTTCAGCATCTGCTGCCGCAGCACCTGCTGTCCCGTTTGGTTGGATGCCTGGCTGAATGCCGTACCACCTGGGTCAAGAATCTGTTTATCAACTGGTTTCGCAAACGTTACCAGGTTGATATGAGTCAGGCACTGGAGCCCAACCCGGAAGCCTACGAGCACTTCAACGCTTTCTTCACTCGCGCTCTGAAAGCAGATGCACGCCCTCTGGATACAGATGAAGGCGCGATTCTTTCACCTGCCGATGGTGCCATCAGCCAGCTGGGCCCGATTGAACATGGTCGAATCTTCCAGGCCAAGGGACGCAGTTACGGCCTGAGCACACTGCTCGGCGGCAACCCCGAGCGCGCGGCTCCTTTTATCAACGGTAGCTTCGCCACCGTTTATCTGTCACCGCGTGATTACCACCGCGTGCATATGCCCGTTGCGGGTACCCTGCGGGAAACCATCTACATTCCTGGTGATCTCTATTCAGTCAACCAGGTGACTGCAGCGGGAGTGGATAACCTCTTTGCACGCAATGAGCGCCTGGTCGCCATCTTTGATACGGAGTACGGCCCCATGGCCATGGTACTCGTGGGGGCCATGATCGTTGCCGGTATCGAAACCGTCTGGAACGGCCAAGTCGCCCCGGCCAGCAAACGCCCTGTTATTCTGGATCGCAGCTACGAGCAAGCTCCGGTCACTCTGGAAAAAGGTGCTGAAATGGGACGATTCAAACTCGGCTCGACTGTCGTTCTGCTGTTCGGCCCCGACGCCGTCAACTGGCAGGAAACGCTTAAAGCCGGTAGCAGCGTCACCATGGGCCGAACCCTTGGCAATGCCAAAAACGCAGAATAACCCTGTTAACTACGGGCTGATCAGACCCAGGTTCTGGTTTACACTGAATACTTCAGTGGTTAAGGAGATCAAGCAGTTATGCACGCAAGCTGGCAACAATGGCTCAACCGTCCTGGTGTAGAGGTAACAGCTGACCTGGTCACTGCCGTACCGGCCAGCGACAACGCGAATCGCAGCGTCGCGCTGACCGATTACAGCATTATCAGCATCACCGGCCCCGATGCACACAAATTTCTGCAAGGTCAGCTAAGTTGTGACCTGGCAGGCGTGGACCGCGAAGGTCAACTGCCCGGTGCTCACTGCAACATCAAAGGTCATATGCACAGCCTGTATCAGGTGATTGCAGCTGGCACAGAGCGCTATTGGCTGCGCACGCGCACCGATATGGCCACAGATGCCCTGACACTGCTGAAGAAATACATCATTTTTTCCAAAGCCGAAGCAGTTCTGGAAGCAGATCTGGTCGGAATTGGCCTGATAGGTCCCAATAGCAATGACTTGAGCCAGGCCCATACGCCGGAAAATGGTGCCTGTGCAAAGCTGACCGAGGAACTCAGTGAAATCTGGCTACCTTCAGACCAGCTGGATGCCACACTGGAAGCACTGCAACCCGAAGCACCGCTGACAACACGCAACGCCTGGGAACTGGCAACGGTTAAAGCGGCAATTCCCGAACTGTTTCCGGCCACACGCGAAGCATTTATCCCGCAGATGGTAAATCTGCAGATTTTTGAAGGCGTCAGCTTCACCAAGGGCTGCTATACCGGTCAGGAGATCGTGACTCGCCTGCAGCATCGCGGACAACTCAAACGCCCCATGTACCTGGCCGAAGTCGAGTCAACACAGCCGGTTGATCCTGGCACTCAGCTGGCAACCGCGGATAAGGACAGTGTTGGCCAGATCGTGCGCGCCGCTCAACTGGGCGACAATCGCTATCAGGTACTGGCCGTGATCATCAAGGATCAGGCAGAACAGAACAGCATTCACCTTGAAAGCACAGACGGCCCCGCCCTCACACTGGAGCAACTGCCCTACGTGCTCGATCCACGCCTGTTCGAAAGCAAGCGCTAATCGCCCTCCGCCTGTGTCCTTTTTGACACAGGCCCCCTCCGCTTCCTTGTAATTCTGGTATTCTTGCCCCGCGGTCGCCCGGCAGAACGTGCGTCACCCAGGCCGCAGGATAATGGACGAGTATTTTTGTACTCATAACGCCACGGATTAACACACTAAGGAAATCAACATGCTTCGCAAGCTGTGTCTCTTGGGTGTAGGAAGCACCCTTCTTGCTGGCTGCTTTAGCACCAACACCTCTCAAGCGCCTATCGCCACCACTTACCCAATCAGTGAACAGCAGAAAATGCAGGCTGCTCACCACTGGGATGTGCTTGCTCAACATCAGGCCGAAATGCTGGTCAGCAAGTTTGGCAACAAGCCTCTTTACATCAAGCCTTCAGAAACAGCGACTCCTTTTAATACCGCCTTCGACTCACTGCTAACCAGCCAGCTGGTTAGTGCGGGTGCAAGCGTTAAGACTGCTTCATCTCTGGCCGCTACCCTCAGCTACAAAGTACAGGTAGTCAAGCATAAGGACCGCGAAAACATTCGCGCCCCTCAAGGCACCTACACAGCTCTTGCCGCGGGTATCGCAGTCGCGACTCTTCCCTTCAACAACTGGGCTGAGCCGGCCCTGGCCTTGTTGCCAGCTGCCGCCGCTGTCGACCTTTTCAGCGGCAACGTCACCAGTGAAAGCAACCAGGAAGTGGTGATTACCACCCAGGTCATTGAAGGCACTCAAGTGACTTACTCGAACTCCAGCATTTACTACATCAATGCCGGTGATAACAGTCACTACGAACTGAAGGCTGAGCAGAAAGCAAAGCCCGTTAATATTAGTAATACGTGGTAATCAGGGAGGACTCATGCTCAATATGACATACAAGTGGTTTGCTTCCGGCCTGCTTTCCTTGATGGTACTGGTCTCCGCCGGCTGCTCACTCCAGCAGTCTTCCAGCTCTGCAGAGCCGGAAGTTGACCTGATCGCAGAAGTTCAGGACGCTGCAGAAGCGCTCATGGATAATGCAACAGGCCTGCATGGCGATGCGCCGTTACTGGTCGCTACATTCGCTGATATCGATAACCTGCAGCAGTCTTCTACCCTGGGTCGCATGTTGTCAGAGCAGTTCACCAGCTCTCTGGCCAACAAGCAGGTACCCGTGATTGAAGTCAAAATGCGTGAGAACCTGTTCGTAAAAGAGCAGACCGGCGAACTCATTCTGTCTCGCAAGCTCCACAGCCTTGTACAGTCCCATGATGCCCAGGCCGTACTGCTCGGTACCTATGCGCTGGGAGGCAATAATGTCTACCTGACAGTTCGTCTGGTGCGTACCGAAGACAATATCATTTTGGCCGCTCACGATTTCAGCCTGCCGCTGAACCGTGACATCAAAGCGATGTTGCCGCGCCGCCGTTGATCTTCAGGGGGCAGGCTCTCAACCGGCCCCCTTGTCTTTTTCAGTTGCTTTAAACCTCAGCCGGCAACTGCCAATTAATCGCTTCACGGCCCTGTTCCTGCAACCATGCATTCGCCTGACTGAAATGACGGCAGCCAAGGAAACCTCTATGTGCTGACAAAGGCGATGGATGCGGAGCCTTCAGTACAAGGTGCCGACTCTGATCGATCCGCGCACCCTTCTTCTGTGCATAACTGCCCCAGAGCATAAACACCACGTGCTCACACTGCTCGTTTACCAGCTGGATGACACGGTCGGTAAACTGCTCCCACCCCTTGCCCTGATGGGCATTGGCATTGCTTTGCTCCACGGTAAGCACCGCATTCAACAACAGCACACCCTGCTGGGCCCAGCTTTCGAGAAACCCATGATAAGCCGGGGTAATACCCAAATCGGTATTCAGTTCCTTATAGATATTCACCAGTGAAGGTGGAACACGTACTCCCGGTTTAACCGAGAAGCACAGGCCATGCGCCTGACCAGGCTGATGGTAAGGATCCTGACCAATGATGACCACTTTCACCTGATCCAGCGGTGTGGCTTCCAGCGCATGGAACCAATTGGAAGAATGCGGAAAAATCACTTTCTGAGCGGCTTTTTCTGCCTGAAGAAACTCTTTGAGCGCCTGCATATAAGGCTGGTCAAACTCAGGCTGTAACCAGGGCTGCCAGCTGGGCGCCTTATCCAGTGCCATTGGGTTCTCTCCGATAGATTACATAGCAAAAGGGCCACGTAACGTGGCCCTTGTGGATAACTCCGATTGACGAATCGCGATCAGCCGCGCGGACGCATGGCCGGGAACAGCAGTACGTCGCGGATCGACGGCGAATCGGTGAACAGCATTACCAAACGGTCGATGCCGATACCTTCACCGGCAGTCGGCGGCAGGCCGTATTCCAGTGCGTTAACGAAATCGGCATCGTAGTGCATGGCTTCGTCATCACCGGCATCCTTCTCTTCCACCTGCTTGCGGAAGCGCTCAGCCTGGTCTTCAGCATCGTTCAACTCCGAGAAGCCGTTGGCCAGTTCACGGCCGGCCACGAAGAACTCGAAACGATCAGTTACGTGCGGGTTGTCATCACTGCGACGCGCCAGCGGGCTGACTTCGGTCGGGTACTCTGTGATGAAGGTCGGCTGCTGCAGGCGGTGCTCACAGGTTTCTTCGAAGATCTCGATATGGATCTTGCCCAGACCCCAACCGTCTTTCACATCGATATCCAGGCGCTGAGCGATTTCACGGGCAGCATGCTCGTTGGCCAGCGCTTCGGCGGTGATATCCGGGTTGAAGTGCAGAATTGCATCGAATACGGACATGCGCGTGAACGGCTTGGACAAGTCATATTCGAAGGTTTCCAGTACCTCACCTTCTTCATTACGCACGGTATTGATCAGAGTCGTGGTGCCAAGCACGTTCTGGGCAACGGTACGCAGCATCTCCTCGGTCAGGTCCATCAGGTCACGGTAATCCGCGTAAGCCTGATAGAACTCGATCATGGTGAATTCCGGGTTATGGCGAGTCGACAGGCCTTCGTTACGGAAGTTGCGGTTGATCTCGAACACACGCTCAAAGCCACCCACAACCAGACGCTTCAGGTACAGTTCGGGAGCGATACGCAGGTACATGTCGATGTCCAGCGCGTTGTGGTGAGTTACGAAAGGACGCGCGGAAGCGCCACCCGGAATCGCCTGCAACATAGGCGTTTCCACTTCCAGGAAGCGACGCTCGGCCAGGAACTGACGGATGGCAGCAATGATGCGGAAACGGGTTTCAAATACGCTGCGAGACTGCTCGTTGGTGATCAGGTCCACGTAGCGCTGGCGGTAGCGCATTTCCATGTCCTGCAGACCCTTGTGCTTGTCCGGCAACGGACGCAGGCTCTTGGTCAGCATTTCAAACTCGGCCATGTCGACATACAGGTCGCCCTTGCCGGACTTGTGCAGCACACCGCTGACCCCGATGATGTCACCCAGATCAACGGACTTGGCGAATGCACGCGCTTCCTTGTTCACATACAGCTGGATACGACCGCTCATGTCCTGCAGTACCATGAAGGCACCACGGTTGAGCATCACACGGCCGGCAACAGAAACACGGATACCGGCTTCTTCCAGCTCTTCCTTGCTCTTCTCGCCATGTGCCTGCTGCAGATCTCCCGCGTAGCTATCGCGACGGAACGTATTGGGGAAGGCATTTCCTTCCTGGCGCAGGGCAGCGAGTTTTTCGCGACGCTCAGCGATCAGGCGGTTTTCATCTTGCTGCACGTTTGGCTGCACATTGTTGTCTGACATCGGGATTACCTTAAAACGAATTCTTACAGACCAGCCTTGAGGCTGGCTTCGATAAACTGGTCGAGATCGCCGTCGAGCACGCGATCACAGTTGGACGTCTGTACGCTGGTACGCAGGTCCTTGATGCGCTGGTCATCCAGTACGTAGGAGCGGATCTGACTGCCCCAGCCGATATCGGCTTTGGTATCTTCCACTTCCTGCGCGGCTTCACGGCGCTTCAGCATTTCCATTTCGTACAGTTTTGCACGCAACTGCTTCATACAGGTGTCACGGTTCTGGTGCTGAGAACGCGCCGCCTGACTCTGTACAACGATACCGGACGGCTCGTGAGTAATACGCACGGCGGATTCGGTACGGTTAACGTGCTGACCACCAGCACCGGAGGCGCGGTATACGTCGACACGCAGGTCGGCCGGGTTGATCTCAATCTCAACATTGTCGTCGATCTCCGGCGACACGAATACAGACGAGAAGGAGGTGTGACGACGACCACCGGAGTCAAACGGTGACTTGCGTACCAGACGGTGTACACCGGTTTCGGTGCGCAGCCAGCCGAATGCGTACTCGCCTTCAAAACGAATAGTCGCCGACTTGATACCGGCAACCTCACCGGCAGAGACTTCCAACAGCTCGGTCTTGAAGCCCTTGCTTTCGCCCCAGCGCAGGTACATACGCAGCATCATATCGGCCCAGTCCTGAGCCTCGGTGCCACCGGAACCAGCCTGGATATCGAGGAAGGCATTATTGGCGTCGGCTTCGCCAGAGAACATGCGGCGGAATTCCAGTTGCTCCAGCATGTTGCGCAGACGCGCCACATCCGCCTCGACTTCAGCGACGGTATCTTCATCGTCTTCTTCAACGGCCATATCGAGCAGGTCGCCGGCATCGCTGATACCGCTTTCCAGTTCATCGATGGTCTTGACCACGTTCTCCAGTCCGGCGCGCTCCTTGCCCAGCTGCTGGGCGTTGTCAGGATCATTCCAGACATTGGGATCTTCCAGTTCACGCTCCACCTCTTCCAGGCGCTCACGCTTGCCGTCGTAATCCAGGTAGGTGCGCAGCGCCAGGGTGCGCTCGCTGAACTCTTTCAGACTGTTGAGAATCGGGTTGATTTCCATCGTGGTACTTGGACACTCGTTGGCTAGAAAAAAGAGGAGTATTTTAACTGATCAGGCGCCTCGTTTGAATGATTGTGCTGCCTCTATGCGCTCGACTTGTCAAACATCGAGGGTAAAATGCGCCCATACCTCAGGAGATGTTCGTGAACAGGATGCTCAGACTGCTCTCTCTGCCCCTGCTGTTGAGTGCAACACCGGGTAATGCCATGGCGTATGAAAGCCCAGAATTACTGAACCTGACCACCAGTGTTTACGGTTACCTGTGCCTGATCATTTTCACGCTGGGCTATATCTGCGTAGTGCTGGAAGAGCGCCTGGAGCTGCGCAAGTCAAAGCCGGTCATTGTAGCTGCCGGGGTGATCTGGATTCTGGTTGCCCTCGCCTACCAACAACATGATGCTCCCTACACGGCCGGCATTGAGCTGAAGCGCTATATTCTCGACTATGCCGAGCTGTTTCTATTCCTGCTCGCTGCCATGACCTTCGTGAACATGCTGGAGGAACGCAGGGTCTTTGTTGCCTTGCGCACCTGGCTGGTGACAAGGGCGTTCACGCTGAAGCAAATTTACTGGGTCACCGGTGCTCTGACATTTTTGATTTCACCGATTGCCGACAACCTTTCAACCGCCTTGCTGATGGGCGCCGTCGTTTTGGCCGTTGGCCAGCATCATATGAAATTCATCTCGGTGGGCTGCATCAACGTCGTTGTCGCCGCTAATGCCGGTGGAGCCTTCAGCCCTTTCGGTGACATAACAACCCTGATGGTGTGGCAACAGGGCGAGGTCCGCTTTGTCGAGTTCACCCAATTGTTTGTGCCCTCCCTGGTCAATTGGCTGCTACCGGCATTGATCATGTCTTTCGTGGTTGAACGGGCCCAACCAGGTGGAGATCAACTCCATCAGCGGATGAAAAAAGGCGGTGTCACCATCATGCTGCTGTTTCTGGCCACTATCAGCCTGTCGGTACTGGTCCACAGCCAACTCCACCTGCCCCCCGTACTGGGCATGATGACCGGCCTGGGTGTGCTCAAAATCTATGGCTACTACCTCAGCCAACATGACCCCATCTACCGTGAGCAGGGCCACATCACTCACCACCATGCGGAAAACAGCAGTCGCCACAGCATGTTGCGAGGCGACCATACGGGAGTGGTTCGGCGCTTCGATATCTTCAAAGTGGTTGAGCGCGAGTCCTGGGACACCCTGATGTTTTTCTACGGCGTAGTGCTCTGTGTCGGGGGACTGGCAACGCTGGGATACTTGAGCCAACTCTCGACACTGCTTTATGGTGCACTGGGTATCAACCTGGCCAACAGTCTGATCGGTTTGATATCAGCACTGGTGGATAATATTCCCATCATGTTTGCCGTGTTGAATATGGATCCCGGCATGAACCTGCAACAATGGCTGCTGGCGACCCTGACCGTAGGGACTGGAGGCTCACTGCTGTCGATAGGTTCAGCAGCGGGCGTTGCCCTGATGGGACAAGCAAAGGGAACCTATACTTTTTTGAGCCATCTTAAATGGAGCTGGGCCATTTTTTTGGGCTATAGCGCCAGCATTTTTTGTCACCTCTTGTTAAACGGAACTTAAACAACGGACCCTGAACATGACACAACAACCCGATTCCACCCTTTCAATTCGCGTTTGGGACCCCTATGTCCGCGTTTTTCACTGGCTGCTGGCCGCCAGTGTTCTGTTTGCCTGGTGGAGTGGTGAGCAAGGCGGCAACTGGATGCAGTGGCACATGTATGCCGGCTATACCGTGCTTGCACTGGTGCTGTTTCGACTTTTCTGGGGCTTTGCCGGTACCCGATATGCCCGCTTTGCCGAGTTTATCCGCTGCCCCAAGACCACTCTGAGCTACGGCCTGAAAATGGCGAAGCGCGAAGAGCCACATTATGCGGGCCATAACCCCCTGGGTGGCTGGATGGTGATTGCACTAATGCTACTGAGTCTGGCACAGGCAGGGACTGGGCTGTTTGCCAACGATGAGATTTTTACCGAGGGCCCCCTGGTTCATCTGGTGAGCTATGACCTCAGTGTCGAATTGACGCGCTGGCACAAACTGATTTTTGACGGTTTGCTGATTGCGGTCGGTTTACACCTTCTGGGAGTGATCTGGCACCAGCGCATCCGCGGAGAAAAGCTGGTCCAAGGGATGCTTCACGGTCGCAAGTCCTTACCGGCTGGAACGCCTGATGCAGGCAGCACACCTTGGCTGCGCGGTCTGATACTGGCGGTTATCGCAGCAGCCGCCATCTGGAGCCTGCTAAATCTGACCTGATGACAAACAAGAAGGGCGCCACTTGGGCGCCCTTCTGCATCGATAAGACCTTATCAGTTCTTGAAGTTATCGTGGCAGCCTTTACAGGTTTTGCCCACTTCACCAAAAGCCGGACGGATCTGATCCAGATCACCGGTCTTGGCCGCTTCAGCCAGCGCAGCGGTTTTCTCCATCAGCATTTTGGAACCGCCTTCAAACTTGTCCCAGTTTTCGGCAATTGCAGGCAGAGCGTCAGTGTCGCCGGTGTAGGAACCTTCAACAAAGCCTTCCCACGGCAGGTGACTCAGCTGGGAGACAATCTCGGCACGGCGTGCAAAATCTTCAGCATCATAATCCATCTGGCCTTTAACTACGGCGCCCATGGAACCGAAGTGCCATTTAATCGCTTGAAAAACGCCCTGACGATATTCAATCGCATCTTCCGGCTTTACCGCAGCCGCATATGTACTCGCTACGGCCAGAGCACCGGCCAACCCCATTGCTGCAATTTTTTTCATGACAGTGTCCCTTCTAATGGTCTGAGAAAGTCATATTAGGCAAAACTAATCGACGAATTCAATCGTCACTCAAGCCTTTCAGCGCAAAAACATCCTGCGCAGGTATAATATCCTAACGGCCCAAGTTTCTATGTCACCCATCCGGACAAAAAGTTCCATGCCTATCCTGTTTCGCCTGATGTTACCCTTCGCACTGGGGTATTGGTTGTCGTATGTCTATCGTGTCATTAATGCGATTGTCGCACCCGATATCATGCATAGCCTGCAGCTGGATGCCGCCACCCTGGGTTTCGTGTCCAGTGCCTACTTTCTGACCTTTGCCGCCTGCCAGCTTCCACTTGGCATTCTGCTGGATCGCTACCAGACCCGGACGATTGCCAGTGTGCTCCTGTGTGTTGCCGCCTTGGGCAGCCTGGTGTTTGCGCTGGCAGATTCCACTCTGATGCTCTGGATTGGTCGGGGCCTTATCGGAATAGGTGTGTCCGCCTGCCTGATGGCCGCTTTTAAAACCTATGCGATCTGGTTAAAGCCCGAACAGCTGCCAATGACGAACGGCATTCAGTTGATGTTCGGTGGACTGGGGGCACTGTCTGCCACAGTGCCCGTCGAGTGGGCCTTGACCCTGACCGACTGGCGTACGCTGTTCCTGCTGCTTGCCGCTATATGTGTGCTGATCGCCCTGCTCACCCGTACACTCATCCCCCAGAGCGCCCTCACCACTCAGCACCAAAGCCTGCGTGAGGATCTGCAGCAGATCGTACAAGTCATTCGCACGCCGGTGTTTTATCAACTGGCACCCGCCAGCATGCTGTCGCAAGCCCTGTTCGTTGCTGTGCAATCACTCTGGGCAGGAGAGTGGCTGCGTCAGGTGAATGGCCTCTCGGCAGACGCCAGCGCCAATATGTTGATGCTATCGGCAGCAAGTATGGCAGCCGGATTTCTATTGCTTGGCAGTCTGGCAACTCAACTGCTGAGATTCGGAATTACAGCCATGCAAGTCAGTTTTGCTGGCATGCTGATATTCCTGGCCACCCTGGTCTGGATCCAGATTCAGCCAGATCAGGCACACTGGGCGGCCTGGGTTTTGTTCGGCTGCTTCGGCACATCAGGCACACTCATGTTTGCTGGGCTGAGCCAGGCCTTTCCCACATCGATCAGCGGCCGTGTCAGCACCACGCTCAACCTGGGCATATTTTTGGTCGCGTTCGTGATGCAGTGGGGCATGGGGGCGCTGGCCGGACTTTGGCCCGTAGACACTGAGGGACAATACCCCGCCGAAGCCTATCGCTTTGCACTCGCAATCGGCACCGGCATCCAGGCGCTAGGGCTTTGCTGGTTCCTCTATTGCCGCTCTGGTCAGTCCAGCAAAGCCGTCAGCACCTGAGGTAGCCACTGTTCCAGACGGGCTTCTGTCTCACTGCGCTGGCAATCTTCATCCAGCGCCAGTCCGACGAAGTGGGTGCTGTCAGGGGTCAATGCCTTGGACGCTTCAAATTCGTAACCTTCGACAGGCCAGGACACCAGCACCTGACCACCTGCCGCCAACACCTGATCATTTACAGCGCCCATGGCATCCAGAAACCACTCGCCATAGCCCAGTTGATCACCCAGCCCAAAGAGAGCAACCTTTTTGCCAGCAAAATCGATACCGGAAAACACCTGCCAGTACTCGTCCCAGTCTTCCTGCAGCTCGCCAAAATCCCAGGTGGGTATTCCCAGGATCAAGGCCGAGTAATCCGCCATCACCGATACACCCTCAGCGGCGATATCATGTAACTGAATCTGTTCTGGCGCCATGGCCGCTATCTGCTGTGCAACGGTCTCGGTATTCCCGGTAGTACTGGCGTAAAACAGTCCAATCGTGCCCGACATGGAACGTCCTCTTTAGACAACAACAAGCAAACAAAAAGCAGCCTCACGGCTGCTTTTCAATTATTACAATCAGGGGTCTACTTTACTTTTTGCCGGTCATTGCCTCAACCGACTGCTGTGTCAGCTGCTGCATCGCCTGCTGCGCTGTGGTCAACGCCTTGAGGTTCTGTTCATTGGCTGCTCGCAGGGTGGACTCCAGTTCTTTGGCATAGGCCTGCTGCAGTTCAATCATGTCATTGGGGGTTTTGCACTTTTGCAATTCGCTGGTCTGCTGCATGGTCGCTTCGATGCAGGCTTTGGTGCACTCCATCTGCTGACGCGCCAGCTCTTCCAGCATTTTGGTCTGAATATTTACCAACTCACGGAACGGTGCCATGGATTCGGTCATCTGCTTGGTCATATCCTGGAACATTGTCTAGCCCCCTTGGCTGTTGTTATTCATGCTCTCAATTAACCATTGTAGGCTAAAAGCCGCAAGCAGATTTCGATAAACTAAGGCCTTAGACCTGTCAAAAATCAACTTAGAGGTTTTCACCATGCGTATGCTGCATACCATGTACCGGGTTTCCGACCTGGACAAGTCACTGGCGTTCTACACTGATGTTCTGGGAATGCGCCTGCTGCGTCGCAAGGATTATCCGGAAGGCAAGTTTACACTGGCATTTGTAGGCTTCGGCGATGAAAGCGAGAACACTGTTCTGGAGCTGACCCATAACTGGGATACCGACAGCTACGAGCTGGGCAACGGCTACGGCCACATCGCCATTGAAGTGGATGATGTTTACCAGGCCTGTGACGAGATCAAGGCCCGCGGTGGTGAAGTTGTGCGTGAAGCTGGCCCGATGAAGAACAGCAACTCGGGCACCATCCTGGCCTTTGTCAAAGACCCGGATGGCTACATGATCGAGCTGCTTAGCCCTAATCGCAAGGACTAGGCAGCTGTCTACCCTTGAACAAGGTTTCCGGGCTTAAACCTGGAACCTGGACGCCAGCTCTTGCAGGCTACTGGCCAGTCGTGAAAGCTCATGACTGGCCTCTTCAGCCTGAGAAGCACCTGAAGCCGACTCCTGGGCACCATCGTTAATGGTTACCAGCGAGCGGTTGATCTCTTCAGCAACACTACTCTGTTCTTCGGATGCACTGGCAATCTGCGTATTCAAATCACTGATACGACGCACCGCATCAGCAATTTCCTGCAACGCCATACCGGCTTCTTCTGCCTGGGAACCCGTTTTCACTGCCTGTTCCTGACTAGCCTGCATGGCCACAACAGTATTGGATGTACCCGACTGTAAACGGGCGATCACCTGCTGGATTTCGGCAGTCGACTGCTGCGTCCGTTGAGCCAGTGAACGAACCTCATCAGCCACCACGGCAAAGCCACGTCCCTGCTCCCCTGCTCGCGCAGCTTCAATGGCAGCGTTCAAGGCCAGCAGATTAGTCTGTTCAGCGATACCATTGATCACATCAACGACACTGCCGATGGCTTCACTGTCCTTTTCAACAATGGCCACTTCCTCGGCCACACGGCTGACCTGTCCAACCAGATCGGAGGTTGCCGAGACGGCTTCAGTGACAACCTGACCACCTCGATCAGACGCGTCCAGCGTTCGCTTGGCTTCCATATCCGCATTTTCGGCACTGCCGGCAACATCACGTACCGTCGCAACCATTTCGTTCATGGCGGCAGCAACCTGTTCAACCTCAGCACGCTGGCGATTGATCACCTGACTGGACTGGCTGCTGATACTGCTCATTTGCTCAGCCGCAGCAGCCAACTGCGAGGTTGCATTGGAAATCTCACCCACCAGCATCTGCATTTGGTTCAACATGTGATTGAAGCCGCTGGCGATTTGAGCCAACTCATGATTGCCTTCAATGTCGGCACGTACACGCAAATCGGAGTGATCAGCGACCACAGACATGCAACGCTGCAACTCGTTCAGAGGGCGACGAATGGAAAGATAAATTCTCCAGCCCAAAAGCCCAAGCAGGAAGATAGTGATAGCCGCAAGCGTCCACTGCATATTGCGCTGGCGAGCATTACTTTTTGCCAGTTCGGTGATCATCCGGTCCGACTCATCCAACTGCAGACTGACAAGCTCACCAATCTTGTCACCAATAGGATCAACGATCGCATACAAAGGACTATTAAACGCATACATTTCCCCACTGGACAATCCGCTCATTTTCGAAAGAGCTTCGATCAACCCATCAACCGACTGATTAGCCGGTGCGAACAACTGTTGTGTTTCCTGTACCAGTTGAGCTTCCCTGTCTGTCAGCTTGGTTGCGGTGTAGGCATCCCAATACTTTTTAATATCTGCCTTGGCCATACGGATACCCGCCAGAGCATCCTCGGCACTCATCATTGCGTGATCGACCTTGTTAACGGCATCAATCACATTGACGGCATAAAGGTCAGATACTTTTTTCAGCTGTTCTAACGGAACTATACGATCCATGTACAGGCTATCAGCACTGTGATTGGCCTTGTTCAATGCCAGCATCGCCGTCACGACCACCAGCAATAAAACGACCAGTGGTAAAACCGATCCCAGAATCAGTTTGGTTCGAATAGTCATTCGATTCAGCATGTTTGTTCATCTCGTACTGACTTGACTTGTCACCTGGCAGCAGGTGCCCTACGCGACCCCTTTGGGGTACAATCGAAACATTAGAAAGGCTTTATACTCTACCAATTCATTAGAATTGTCTTAGATACTCTTTGGCAATTAGCGTTTGGTTTGAGTGTCGTCAATTTGGCGACATTTTGGCGGGGGCTTCTCCAGTATAGCCCCGCTTTTGACAATTCATACTGCAGTACATGATTTATCGGCGGGAGCCGTTTCCGACGACTTCCTGAATGCATCAACTTTGATGATGAAGGCATGGCTTTAATGAACAAATCCGCACTTCTCGCAGCGGCTGGTCTGCTGTTTTCCCTGCACACTTCCAACGCCACCGCAGCCAGTACCGACGCCGCCAAACGCGCTATCGACGAAGGTAACTACAGCCAGGCACGTACAGCACTCGAGCCGCTGGTGAAATCACAGGACCCTGCGGCCATGAACCTGCTGGGCCAGATGTACGAAAACGGCTGGGGCGTCGAAGCCGATACCCAGAAGGCCCAGCGTCTGTATGAGCAGGGGGCCCGTCAAGGCCATCTGGAGAGTGTAAACAGCCTGCGCGCCCTGAAAAACCGCGCCTACAAGGTAGAGTTCGACAAACTGCTGCCGCAGGCTGAAAACGGTGAGGGTGACGCCCAGAACCGTATCGGTGAGATGTTTGAGTTCGGTTACGGTGTCGAGCGTGACAGTGATAAGGCGATTGAATGGTACCGCAAAGCAGCCGATCAGAACGTCGTGGCAGCCTGGCATAATATCGGCCGCTGCTACAACTTTGGCACCGGCGTCGAGCAGGATTACGCCCAGGCAGAAAGCTGGTACCGCAAAGCGGCGGAACAAGGCCATATGGAAGCCATGTTCTTCATGGGTACTCTTTACTCCAACGCCCACGGCCAGGACAGCAGTGTTGATACCGATGTGGCCGCCTATGCCTGGATGCACAATGCTGCCGTACTGGGCAACAGCACCGCAGCCACCATCGAGAGCCGTTTGAAACTCAAGCTGGACGCGAGTCAGCTGGAAGCAGCTGACAAGCTGGCTGAGCGCTACAAACAGGAATATGTCCTGCCGTTTCAAAAGTAAGCCACACGACTGGTTCTCACAGACTATATAACCTAATCGCATAACTGGTTCGATTATATTCTTGGATGCGCATATTAGCAGGCGTTAAAATGCGCATCCTTTAACCAGTTTTATCGCGATACCTCATGCCTGCGTCGACACTTTCTGCCACAGCCTCCTCCTCCATTGTTCGACAACCCTTGGCGTTGTCGGCCGCTGTAGCCGCCTTGGCTGCGTTCTTCATCTATTTGATGGACAGCTATAGCACCCACAATGGTCTGGTGATGTTACTGGGAGCGGCGCTGGGTGTAAGCCTGTATCACGCCTCTTTTGGTTTCACGACGGCTTGGCGAACGCTGGTAACGACCGGCCGCGGACGGGCAGTGCGCGCCCAGATGTTGATGCTGGCGATTGCCGTCTGCCTGTTCTTTCCCGCTCTCGCTGCCGGTGAACTCTTTGGTCAGCAGGTATTCGGCTTTGTCCGCCCGCTAAGCGTGTCTGTCATCTTTGGTGCTTTTATTTTTGGTATTGGCATGCAGATCGCCAACGGCTGCGCATCTGGCAACCTTTACCATGCCGGTGGTGGCCAGATTCGCGCCATTCCGAGCATGATCGGCTTCTCCGCCGGTGCACTCTGGGCCACGCGTGATTACGAATGGTGGACCACCCAGCCTTCACTGGCACCGGTTAACCTGATTGACAGCCTGGGCGTAATCCCTGCAATCGGCCTGAACCTGCTGGTCTTTGCCGCTATTGCTCAGCTGACCCGCGTCATTGAGAAACGCAAGTTCGGCAATGTCGAAGCGGATGACACCGGCTGTGATCAGCCCCTGACCCAACGCCTGCTGAGCGGCCCCTGGCCCTTTATCTGGGGTGCTATTGCGCTGGCCGTGCTCAACTTCGCCACTCTGGCACTGATCGGTCGTCCCTGGGCCGTCGCACTGGCGTACCCGCTGTGGGGCGCTAAAGCAGCAGAGTTCCTGAACCTGGGCCTGGAAGTCGACTTCTGGGGATACTGGATGATGCCCGGCCGCGATACAGCACTCATGGGCGGCCTGCTGGAAGACAGCGCCAGCCTGATGAATATCGGCGTTATCTTTGGTGCTGTGGTTGCCGCAGCACTGGCCGGTCGCCTGTCCCTGAGCTGGAAAATGCCGGTGATGCAGTGGTTGGCTACGATTATCGGCGGACTGATGTTGGGTTATGGCGCGACGATTGCCTTCGGCTGCAACATCGGCGCCTTCTTCGGTGGCATCGCCTCTGGCAGCCTGCACGGCTGGCTCTGGCTACTGGCCGCCTTTGCCGGCAGCTTCGTCGGCACCTGGCTGCGCCCGCTGTTCCGCCTGCCTCGCACCTGATCCTGTCTCATACCTGCTGACCGGGCCTTAGCCCGGCCAGCGCAAGGTGCTACAATCCGGCTCCAACATCCCTCCCAAACGGATCGAGGAATCGACAGCATGCAACGCCCGTTCAAACAGGAGTTCACCGACACGACTCCGGCTTCTTTCATCAAACGCCTGATGGCGATGGTCTATGACAGCCTTTTGGTCATCGCACTCTGGATGGTGATTGCAGCCATTAGCGTTGCGCTTAACAATGGCGAAGCAATCAGCCTGGAAACAAGCCCCGGCTTCGCCGTTGCGCTGTTTAACTCGGCACTCTTCTGTGCCACCTTCCTGTTCTTTGGTTTTTTCTGGACCCGTAATGGTCAAACCCTTGGCATGCTGGCCTGGCGTCTGCGTGTTCAAAGCCTGACCGGCGAGCGCATCAGCTGGAGCCAGGCTCTGATCAGATTCATGCTGGCGATTCCTTCACTGGGCATTTTCGGGATCGGTTTTCTGTGGATGCTGGTAACAGACGAGCGCCTGACACTGCATGATCGCTGGTCAGGCAGCTGCATGGTGCAGCTGCCCAAACAGGAAAAAGAGAAGAAGAAAGGAAAGGCCTAACCGGCGCGGCGCAAAAGCCAGAAACCGGCCAGTCCACAGATCACAATCGGTACGACCGCCGCAATAAAAGGCGGGAAACCGAACACTGTACTGGCCGGCCCCAGCAGATCCTGGGCAAACTTGAAGATCAGACCGAAGATTACCCCGGCAATCACTCGCTGGCCCACCGTCACGCTTCGCAGCGGGCCGAAGATGAACGACACCCCAATCAGCACCAGCGCCAGAATGGCAAAAGGCTGCAGCACCTTGCCCCAGAATGCGAGCAAGTAACTGTCCGCCGTCACCCCCTGCTCCTGCAAATAGCGCGAGTAGGACCAGAGCCCGGTAATAGAAAGATCCACCGGGTCCACCACAATTACCGATAGCAGATCCGGCGTCAGTCCGCTTTTCCAGGATTCGGACGGCAGAGACTGAACCTGTGTACCTTCCGGCGTAAACCGTGTCTGACTGACATTTTCCAACTGCCACTGTTCATCCACAAAGGTGCCCAACTGGGCAAAGCTTGAGGACAGCAATTGATTGTCTTCACTGAAGCTATAACGGGTTACACCGTGAATACGTCCGCCCGGTTCAACCGCGTTGATGTGGATAAAGAGGAGACCTTCACGATGCCAGATACCGTACTTGGAACTCAAGGCTCCGCCACCGGATTGCGCCAGAGCACGGAAACTCTGTGCTTTCTGCTCAGTGAAAGGCGCAACGTATTGTCCCAACACCAGAGCCAGACCAGCCAGTAACAAAACAGGCTTGAATACGGCCATCAGAATTCGCGCAGTGGAAAAGCCTGCCGCTCTCATCACCGTCAGCTCACTGTGCGTCGCCAACATCCCCAAACCGATCAGACAGCCAACAAGGCTACTCAGTGGGATGTACTCATATAGGCGGCGAGGTACCGTCAGCCCCAGAAACAGCATGGCATCAGTGAAGCTGTAGTAGTCATCCACATCATCCAACTGTTCGAGCATGGCTGATACCAGATCCAGCCCCACCACAATCAACAGCACCGCCAGAATGGAGCTCAGAATGTGGCGGCCAATGTACATATCCAGTCGCAACATCATCAGACTCAAGCTCCCTTTTTACGCAAACGCGGCAGTGATGGCAGGCGGTTGCGCACGCGCATCCAGAAGTGCTCGGCCAAAATCAGGTTGGCCGCAAACACCAGGAAAGCCGCGTGTATGCCCCACAACAACCAGACCGACTGCTCGCCCTCTTCCACCGCCGAACGGGTACTGGTCAGCAACGACAGGTACAGCAGGTAAACCACAATCGAAGGAATCAACTTGGCAAAACGCCCCTGACGCGGGTTGGTTTTACTCATGGGGACGGCAATCAGGGTGACAATGAACGCCAATACCGGCAACGACAGGCGCCAGTGCAAACGTGCCTGCTGAGCGGACTCCTCAGACTGCAGCAGCGTCATTGTGGACAAGGCATCCAGCTCGGTAATTTCACCCACCAGTTCAGCCTCTGGCAGACGAATACCATAGCGGTCATAGCGGGTGCGGCTATAGGCGGCTTGCCCCGGCTCACCGTCATAACGATAGCCATCCTCCAAAACAAGGAAACGGCCATCATAGTTCGGGATGTCCTGGCGCTGAGCGCTGCTGGCAATCAACACTACCGGTTTACCTTTCTCGTCACGCTGGGCAATGAACACCTCGCGCAACTGATCATTCTCGGAATCATAGGATTCCGCGTAGGTCACCTGACGGCCACGGGTTTGCGACAGGAAGCGTCCGGGCGTGAGCATTTCCAGCTCGCTGCGCGACTCCTGAACCTGCCAGATGGCCTCACTTTTGGCCGCTCCCATAGGGGCAATCCAGAGCGACAACAATGCAACGAACCCTGCCACAAGAGATGCCGGCCCAAGGGTATAAAGCACCAGACGACGCTGGCTGATGCCACAGGCACGCAGGACCACCATCTCGCTATCGAGATACAGCCGCCCCAGCGCCAGCAGGATGCCAAGAAACAGCCCCAGCGGCAGCAGCAATTCCAGAAAGCCGGGGATACGCCAGAACATGACCAGAAATACAAAGCTGGCGTCCAGTTTGCCCGTTGCCGCCTCCGCCAGATATTTAATCAGGCGTGCACTGCTGATAATCAGCAGCAAAACCGCCGTTACGGCAGTAGTAGAGACCAGCACCTCGCGGGCCAGATATCGGAAGATGATCAAAACAGATTCCCTTTCGCCGCCATGGTTTCCAATCGGAGAAATGGTTTATAGTGCGCGGTACATATCGTGATTGGACGCGCTGGCCGTCACCTCACCACTTTATAATAGTGGCCGGTCGACCTTGAGTCGGCGCATTATCGCGCAATCAGTTTGCAATGTCTTGGTCTTGTACGGAGTCGTCATGGATTTTGAGATTATTAATGGCAGTGTTACCGCACTGGAAACCGAATGCCTCGTAGTCGCCCTTGAAGCTGAGGGCAAACTTTGCCCGTCGGCTGCTGCCGTCGACCAGGCCTCTAACGGCTATCTGACCGAACTGGTCAACAGCGGTGACATTTCCGGCAAGGCCGGTGAACAGCTGATGCTGTTCAAGGTACCGGGCGTAGCAGCACGCCGCGTACTGCTGGTCGGTCTGGGCACTGCCAAAGAGCGCAAGGACCGTCACTACCGTAAGCTGGTTAAAGGTATTACCAGCGCGCTCAAGGGCGCTAACGCGACCTCTGTCGCCTTCGCGTTTGATGGCTGCGCCAGCTATCGCGATGATGTTTACCGCACCACACGCCACCTGGTTGAGTGGGTCTCCGCCGAGTTCTACCAGTACGACGAAACCAAGAGCAAAAAAGCAGACCCGATCAAGCTGGAGAACATCCAGATTCTGTTGAGTGAAGATGATACCGAGCTGGGCGAAGGTGCCCTGCTGGACGGTGTTGCCATTGCCAACGGTGTCAGCACTGCACGTGAACTGGGTAACCTGCCGGGCAACATCTGCACCCCGGTCTACCTGGCTGAACGCGCTGAAGCTCTGGCGGAAGAGTTCGACGACATCCATACCAAGATCCTCGACGAAGACGAAATGGCCGAGCTGGGCATGAACAGCCTGCTGGCGGTTGGCCGAGGCAGCGCCCAGCCCTCACGTTTGATCGTGATGGAATACAACGGCGGTGAAACCGGCGAAAAGCCTCACGTCCTGGTCGGTAAGGGCATTACCTTCGATACCGGTGGTATCAGCCTTAAGCCGGGCGCAGGCATGGACGAAATGAAATTCGACATGTGCGGTGCTGCCAGCGTATTCGGTGCCATGGAAGCCGTTGCTGAAATGCAGCTGCCGCTTAACGTGGTGGGCGTGGTTGCTGCGGCTGAAAACATGCCGGGTAGCCAGGCCACCAAACCGGGCGACGTGGTCACCACCATGTCCGGCAAGACCGTAGAGATCCTCAACACCGACGCCGAAGGCCGTCTGGTGCTGTGCGATGCCCTGACCTATGCCGGTCGCAACTACGAGCCGGAAACCATGGTCGATATCGCCACCCTGACCGGTGCCTGCATCATCGCCCTGGGTCACCATGCCACCGGCATCCTGTCCAACGACAAGGATCTGGCTGGCGCGTTGATGGATTCCGGTGATTACGCATCTGACCGTGGTTGGCCGCTGCCGCTGTGGGACGAGTTCCAGGAGCAACTGGACTCCAACTTCGCTGACATCGCCAACATCGGTGGTCGTCCGGCTGGCACCATTACCGCTGCCTGCTTCCTGTCTCGCTTTACCGAAGAGTACCGCTGGGCGCATCTGGACATCGCAGGTGTTGCCTGGAACAGCGGCGGCAAGGAAAAAGGTGCAACCGGTCGTTGCGTACCGCTGCTGAGCCAGTATCTGCTGGACCTGGCTGAGCAAGTCGAAGTGGACGAACACGATCACGGCCACGAGCACTGATCCACGTGTCTCGCGCCGACTACTACATCCTGCCAGATAGCGACCCGGACAGCCGGGCAGCTTTTCTGTGCAGGCTGTGTGACAAGATCCTGGGGCTAGGCCTCAGGGTCTTTATCAGCACCGAACACGAAAGCGATGCTCGCCGGCTGGACCAACAGCTATGGAGCGCGCGTCCCGACAGCTTTGTACCCCATGTGCTGCTGGGTAACACCCCCGTGTCACCCATTGAAATCGGCTGGGGAGATCAGCTACCCGACCACCATCAGGTGTTCGTAAACCTGTCTGCCAACCTGCCCGACGCCGCATTCAACTTCGAGCGCATCGTCGAAATCGTGGTCCAGACGCCCGAGGTGTTGGCTGCCACACGGGACAACTACGCTCGCTGCCGTGATCGCGGCATCGAACTGCACCGCACGGATATGCGCCAACGCGGTTGAGCCTTATCAACTCGGCGTCAGGCGCGCTCGCCTATACTGCATCGGTAGAGCAAGGAGCGAAGCCGCATGAAGACGCTGTTCACAAGCCTGCTGGTACTGGCCCTGGTCGCAGCAGCCCTCTATTTTTTTAATCGCCCAGACCCTGTAAGCGTTCGCTTGATCGAGGTATCGACTGGTCCGGTCGAGCAGATCGCGGCCAATAGCCGTGCCGGCACCATCAAGGCGTGTCGACGTTCGCGCCTGTCGATGCCTCAAGGCGGTCGAGTCGACCAGCTTTTGGTACAGGAAGGTGACCGCGTTGAGACAGGCCAGGCACTGCTTAAACTCTGGAGCGACGACCTTCAGGCCCGCCTGGAGGAAGCGACTGCAACCCTCAAGGCGCGTGAGATTCAGGCCAGTGGTGCCTGCAATACCGCCGCTCTGGCTCAACGGGAAGCGCGCCGTGCTGAAAGCCTGGCCAGGGAACATCTCGCCTCGGAAGAAATGCTGGACCAGCGCCAGACCGAAGCCCGTCGCACCGCCCTGGCCTGTAATGAGGCCAAAGCCCTGAGCGATCAGGCACAAGCCACGCTGAAACTGCACCAGGTATTGCTGGCAGACCGGACGCTTAGAGCACCTTTCGCCGGTGTTGCTGCCGAAATAAACGGCGAGGTGGGCGAGTATGTCACGCCTTCCCCACCCGGTGTACCGACTCCCCCCGCAGTAGACCTGATCGATGACAGCTGCCTGTATGTAAGAGCCCCCATTGACGAAGTGGAAGCCGCACGTCTGCAAGTCGGCCAACCCGTTCGCGTCACTCTGGATGCCTTTCGAGGCCGCAGTTTCGATGGTGAGTTACAGCGTATAGCGCCCTTTGTGTCTGAGGTGGAAAAACAGGCCCGTACTGTCGATGTGGATGTTCGACTGACCACCGTGCCTGAAGAAGCCCGTTTGCTGGTGGGTTATAGCGCCGATATCGAAGTGATCATAGAACGTCAGGACAAGGTGCTGCGTGTTCCCACAGAAACCCTGCTGCAGGGCAATCGGGTACTGCGTTACAACGAAGTAGACGGAACGCTTGAATCAGTCGATGTGGGCACAGGTCTCAGCAACTGGACCTGGACCAAGATCAGCTCGGGTCTGGCGGAAGGTGACCGCATCTTACAGTCACTGGATACCGAAGGAGCCAAGGCCGGTGCCCGCGTGGTACCCGCGTCATGATTCGACTGCAGCAGCTGTGTAAACGCTATCAACTGGGTGATGAGCCCGTACAGGCCCTGGATCACGTCGACCTCAGTATTCAGGATGGCGAATACCTGTCCGTTATGGGGCCATCGGGTTCGGGCAAGTCCACTCTGCTCAATATGCTGGGCCTGCTGGATCAGCCCGACAGCGGCGAGTATTGGCTGGATGAGCTGGAGATGACCGCCCTAACCGAAGAGGCCCGTGCTGCGGAGCGTAACCGCCGTATCGGCTTTGTGTTTCAGGCCTATCACCTGATTGATCGTCTGAGTGCGCGTGAAAACATCGAGCTGCCGCTGGTCCTGAATGGCACAGCCCCTGCCGAACGCCGCCCTCGGGTCAATGAGCTACTTCAACGGCTCGGACTGGAACGGCACGCCAAGCATCTGCCCCACCAACTCTCCGGGGGGCAGCGCCAACGTGTAGCGATCGCCCGCGCCGTGATTCGCAAGCCCAAGCTGCTGTTGGCCGACGAACCCACCGGCAACCTGGACAGCCACTCCGGCAATGACGTGATCGAACTGCTGGAAGAGCTGAATGCCGAAGGCATTACTTTGATCATGGTGACCCATGACTCCGCCATGGGCCGCCGCGCTCGTCGTCGACTGTGGATGCAGGATGGCCAACTGTTGAAGGATGAGCAGGATGCGCACGCTTGATCTGCTGCGCTTTAATGGCCGATTGCTGACCGGGCAGTGGTTCCGCACCCTGATGACCCTGCTGGCCACCGCTGTCGGTGTCGCCGCTGTATTGCTGCTGACCGGTATGGGCGAGGGCGCACGCCGCTTTGTACTAAACGAATTTAACCTGCTGGGCAACGACGTGCTGATCATCCTGCCCGGCCGCAAGGAAACCAGCGGCGGCTTGCCACCCCTCACCGGTGAAGGCACCCGCGACCTGACACTGGGTGATGCCGAAGCGCTGCTGAAGCTGCCCGGTGTGCAAGCGGTTGCACCTCTGGTCGTGGGTTTGACGGAAGTGGAAGCCGGCGGGCGCAATCGGGAATTGCTGGTCGCCGGCACCAGCGCGGCCCTGTTTGAGATGCGCCAGCTCAGTGCCGAGCAGGGACAGGTGTTGCCCGCAATGCCACTGGATCGCGCCGAACCTATCTGTGTCATCGGCCCCGAAGTACGCCGCACCCTGTTTGATCAGCAACCGGTTCTCGGGCGCTGGCTCAGAACCGGTGATCGCCGCTGCCGCATAATCGGCGTGCTGGAATCGCGTGGTGTTTCATTGGGCACTGACTTGAGCGATACCGTACTGATTCCGGTCGCCAGTGCCCAGCAGCTGTTCAACACCCAGGGACTGTTTCGCTTATTTGTTCAGGTCCAACACCTGGATCTTATCGAAAGCACCAAACCCGCCATTCTCGATCTGATTCAGGCCCGCCATCAGGGCGAGCGCGATGTTACCCTGATTACTCAGGACAGCCTGCTGGGGGTCTTTGATGAGGTGTTGCAGCTCCTGACGCTTGCGGTAGGTGCCATTGCCGCTATCAGTCTGGTGGTAGCTGGCATACTCATCATGAATATCACCCTGATCAGTGTAAGCCAGCGCACCGCCGAGATCGGGCTGCTGAAAGCACTGGGGGCCAGCGAAGCCCAGGTGCATAAACTCTTTCTCAGTGAAGCATTGATTATGACGCTGATTGGCGCATCGCTGGGGATGGCGATCGGCTACGGACTGCTATGGACCGGACACTGGTTCTGGCCGCAGTTCCCGGTTTCCGTTCCACTCTGGGCATTGGTTGGCGCCCTGCTGTTGGCCGTGGGCGTTGCACTCGTGTTTGCCTGGCTACCCGCGCGCAAGGCAGCGCGCCTTCAACCAGTGCTGGCCCTGAAAGGACTCACCCATGCGCAGCGCTGATTACGCCCGCCTGACCCTGCGTACCCTCGGTGCCAGCCGTATGCGCTCCGGGCTGACAGTCCTCGGCATCGCCATCGGCATCTGCGCCGTTGTTCTGCTGACGACCCTTGGCGAAGGGCTACGCCTCTATGTGCTGGAAAACTTTTCCCAGTTTGGCAGCCGTATCATCGCTATCAACCCCGGCAAGTCCCAAACGGGCGGCACCGGTGGATTACTGGCCAGCACACGTCCCCTGCTGGTCGACGATGCGGAAAGCCTGCGCAGCCTGCCCTATGTGGAATATGTGGTTCCGGTGGTGCAAGGCAGCGGTGCTATCGAGTTTGGTCGGCGCGTTCGCTACACCGACATCATCGGTACCGGCAGCGATATGGCCAATGCCTGGAGGTTTGAAGTGGCACGCGGTCGCTTCCTGCCGGACAGTCGCGGCGGTTATCCACAGCCTTGGGCGGTGCTTGGCCACAAGGTGAAACAGGAGCTGTTTGGCGAGCAAAGTGCATTGGGGCAGTTCATTCGAGTGGGTGGCGAGCGCTACCGCGTGGTGGGTATCATGGCCGCCAAAGGGCAGATGCTGGGCTTTGACCTGGATGACATTGTCTATATCCCGGTGGAACGAGCTCTGAGCCTGTTCAACCGCACCGGCTTGATGGAGATTGATGTGACCTACCGCCCTGGCATCAGTGCCCAGGCCATGGCTGAGCAGGTCAAGCAACGCTTGATAGCCCGACATGGCGGCGAGGACTTCTCCCTGATCACTCAGGATGAAATGCTCAAAAGCCTGGATCGTATTTTGGCTGTGCTGACATTGGCCATTGGCGGGCTTGGCGGCATTTCCCTTATCGTCGGTGCCATCGGGATCATTACCATCATGGTCACCAGCGTACAGGAGCGTCGCGCTGAAATCGGTTTGATGCGTGCACTGGGTGCGACCCAACGCCAGGTGATGTGGCTGTTCCTGGGCGAAGCCACTTTGCTGGCAATGGTCGGTGGTGGTGTCGGCATTCTGGTCAGCGGGCTGGCTTTGGGGGGACTGGCATTGGCGCTACCCACGCTTCCCATACAGCTGGACCCTTTCTATCTGCTGCTGGCCCTGCTGCTATCGGCTCTGGTTGGGCTGATTTCCGGCGTTTTACCGGCTCGCCGGGCCGCGAAGCTTAATCCGGTATTGGCGTTACAAAGTGAGTAGGCAAAGAGAATAACCGAGCCACCCAAGGTCAGGCGGAGTTACCATCGTCTAGAACGCTGTCAGATTGAGGCGACTGCTCGGGAGTTTGTTCAGACTCCCAAGCCAGAAACGCATCTATATCACCTGAGATGGACTGAAAGGTCCAGGCCAACAATGCGGCATCATCCAGATACCCGGCCAAGGGCAGCCAATCCAGCACCAGATCGACCGGCATCACAAAATATGCCACCGAAGCGATCAGCAGGCCCATCGACGACCAGGGGATCTCGCGATACTCGCCCTTGGCATAGGCTTTTATTAACCTGAAACCTGCTTGAAGCTGATCCCAGATTGCGCGCAGCTTGCCACTCTTGGTCTGGGCCTTTTTCTGCGCGCTATCCAGCAGCGAGCCCAGTTTTTCGGGGTCGTCCTTGTACTCATCGGCTTTGCGTCGAGACTTCCTGTACGCATCGCTGGTGGTGACCTTTTCTGCGTCTTCGATATTCGACATCTTACTCATTGGCCTCTCAAAGCTGCCAATTGCAAAAGCAGATCAGCAGCCCTTCTCGCTATCGAATCAGCCGCTGTTAAAACCGCTTCTGATACCGGTGGCAGTACGGCGTTTTGCCTGTACGGACGTAGTAATCCTGATGAAACTCTTCAGCACGCCAGAAGTGCGCCATGGGCAATACGCGTGTCACCACATCCAGCCCCTGGTTTTCCAGCAATGCGATCAGCTTTTCACTGATGCCGCGCTCCTCATCATTATGCACAAAGATGGCAGACCCATACTGAGGCCCCAGGTCCGGCCCCTGGCCATCGTCCTGAGTGGGATCGTGGATTTCGAAAAAGAGCTTGGCCAGTATTTCGAAGTCCACTTGAGCGGGATCGTAGAGCACCTCTACCGCTTCCAGGTGGCCGGTTTGCTTGCTGCACACCTGCTCATAGCTGGGGTTATCTACCTGTCCGCCCATGTAGCCGGAAACGACCGAGACCACACCGGGCTGTTGCTGCATCAGGTGTTCCACACCCCAGAAACACCCACCCGCGAAGTAAGCCGTTTGCAGGCTGCCGCCTTGCTGCTGAGCCAATTCTTCAGCACTGATAAAGTCCATGGAGATGGAATTTACACAGTGACGCACGTTTTTGCGGGTCAGCATTTCCCCCTCAAACACATGGCCCAGGTGCCCATCGCAGTTGGCACAAAGGATTTCGATACGGCGGCCGTCTGCATCGATTTCACGACGGACAGCACCCTCGATCTCATCATCAAAGCTGGGCCAGCCGCAGTGGGACGGGAACTTGTGTTCGGAGCGGTACAGATGAGCACCACATTGCTTACAGGCATAGACTCCAGTCTCGAAGTGCTCATTGTATTTGCCGGTAAAAGGACGCTCTGTCCCCTTTTGCAGAATCACGTATTGCTCTTCCGGGGTCAGTGTCTTATTGCTCATCGGGGTACCTCTAGTCTTAAGTCAGTGCGCGTATTCGCGGCATGCTTCAGTTAGTCTGGGCTGATTGTGCAGTCGGTACTGCAGTTAACAGCCAGCTGCGAATGTCCTCACTCTGTTTGGACATCAGGCGTGAAAACGCCGCTACTACCTCTGACAACGACTCCCCCCGTACAGGTTCCCGAGAATTTATTGCGCGCTCCGCCAAAATGGCACGGGTATCCGCCTGAACCAGCTGCAGATAACCACGCACAACCACTTCAGCGCCCTCAGGCTGGTATTCGGTCTGGAAACTTTCCAATCGGCTGATCAGTTCATATTGAGCCGCAACACGCACTTCATCGGCACTCACCTCAGCAAAACGGCTATCCCGCTGCATGGCATCCAACAAGTAATCACGCCAGAGGTTGGGAATCGGTGCACTCCAGCGCGCATCGGCATAGACGTTCACCGGTTCGCCCTCGGGAACAACCAGAATAAAACGGCCGTTGATCAAATCCTGCGCCAAAGGGCGCAGTAGCCTGATTCCAGTCAGGGTCGGTGCCTGCTGGTCAGTGACAACCTTTGCCGCATCCAACTGCCAGGTTTGTACCGGCTCCGGCTTGGGAATAAGGCTGCAGCCGGAGGTCAGCAGCAACGCGAATGCCATCATGGCAGACCAATACACTTTCATTGGCTGACTCCTCAAGGGGTGAACTCACGTGTGGGGGATTTGCCCGTCAGGTATCCGGCCGGATCATCTTCAAGGCGGCTGAGTATGCGGTTCAGGGTTGCCAGACTGCGCTGCATCTCCTGCACCATCGGGCCAATTTCACCCACACCCTGCAAGCCTTTGTCCAACGCACCGCCATTGCGGCTCAACAGTTGCTCCAACTGTTCGCCCGCTTGCGCCAGCGATTGCATGGCACGCTGACCATCTTCCAACATGGGACCGCCCTGTCGAGTGAGCATGTTATCGGCATGAACCAGCAGGGTTTGCGCGCCCTGCATGACCGCAGTGGCTTCACGGGCGGCCTGGGTCAACTCATTCAGCGTTTCACCTACGCCCGTTCGCGACTGGGCCAACTCATCGGTGACCTGTTCCAGGTTGTGGAGAATGCTTCCTATGCGGTCAATATTCTCAGCCGACATCAGCTCTGCGCCCCGTTCCACCAATGCATTCACATTACTGAACAGGGTCTCACTATTACCCAACAGGGTACCTATAGCTGAGGGCTCAGCCAGCAGGACAGGTTTGCCATCGGGCCCTTCGACAATTGGCGGCGCTTTGGGGTTATCCGTGCTCAGCAGAATATTGGCAGCGCCGGTAATATTGGCGATCGCCAGACGCGCTTGGGTACCCTGATTGATCGGGGTAGCTGCACTGACTTCAACATCAGCCAACACTCGGCGCGGATCCTTGGGATCAAGCTGCAACTGGCGCACCTCACCCACTCGCAGGCCGTTGTATTGCACCAGGCTACCGACGACCAGGCCGGTCACGGCTTCCTGGAATACCACCTGATACTCGCGGGTTTCCTGCTGTTTGCCTGATTTCACCAGCCAAATACCAAACGCCAGTGTGGCCAACAGCCCCACCAGAGTAAACAAACCGATAATTACGTGATGTGCGCGTGTTTCCATATCAACTCTCCTGCACTGCCTGGTAGGCAGCACGACCCCTCGGGCCGTTAAAGTAGTCCCTTATCCATTCATCATCATGCTGAGCGACTTGCGCAGGTGCGTCCGCCACCAACACGTGTTTCTGCGACAGCACTGCGATACGGTCACAGGCGGTCCAGAGTGAATCCAGATCGTGGGTGACCATAAAGACGGTCAAGCCCAATGCGTTTCTCAACGTCAGAATAAGCTGGTCAAAAGCCGCCGCACCTATGGGGTCCAGTCCTGCTGTAGGCTCATCCAGAAACAGTACATCCGGGTCCAGCGCCAGCGCTCTCGCCAGCGCCGCACGTTTGACCATACCGCCTGACAGTGACGCCGGATAAAGATCTCCGGCATGAGGCGCCAGCCCTGACAACGCCAGTTTCACCTCGGCCAGCTCTTCGGCATCGGATCGAGAAAGCCCGGCATGCTCAATCAGTGGCAAGGCCACATTTTCACGTACGGTCAGTGAGCTGAACAGGGCTCCGCCCTGAAACAGAACCCCCAGGCGCTGCTCAAGCAGCGAGCGCTTGGCTGGAGGCAAAGCCAACAGATTCTGACCAAACAACCGGATTTCACCAGCAACCGGCCGGTTTAGACCAACGATAGTTCGCAGGAGCACCGACTTGCCCGTACCCGAGCCTCCCACTACGCCCAGAATTTCACCCCGGTAGAGATCAAGATCCAGGTTCTCATGCACGGTGTTACGACCAAAGCGGTTACAAAGCCCACGTACTTCAATGATGCTTGCCTTACTCACCAGCCCATCTCCATACAGAACATCGCCGCCATTGCGTCCAGCAGAATTACCATAAAGATTGATTGCACCACACTGGAAGTCGTATGCCGCCCGACAGATTCAGCGCTACCACTGACTTTAAAGCCTTCAAGACAGCCAATGGTGGCTATCACGAAGGCAAACACAGGCGCTTTGGCCATACCAATCAAATAATGCTTCAGCTCTACGTCGGCCAGGATGCCAAGATATTGATCAATGGGAATACCCAGAGACACCAGTGACACCAGAGCGCCACCGATCAAACCCGACATGATCGCCACGAAGGTCAACAATGGCAGCGTAATCATCAGCGCCAAGACACGGGGAATGACCAGTAGTTCGATTGGATTGAGCCCCAACGTTCGCAAGGCATCCAGCTCTTCATTGGCTTTCATTGAACCAATTTGAGCGGTAAAGGCACTGGCCGTTCGACCCGCCAGCAAAATGGCAGTCAACAGGACACCAAACTCGCGCAGGAAGGAGTAAGCCACCAGATCAACAGTGTAGATTTCCGCACCAAACTCGCTCAGTACCGTCGCGCCCAAAAACGCCACCACTGCACCCACCAGAAAAGTCAGCAACGCGACAATGGGGACTGCATTAAAGCCGGTTTGATGGACCTGATTAACCAGTGCAGTGACACGCCAGCGAGATGGTCGAAACAGGATGCTAACGGAGGACTGTAGAATCAGCCCTACAAAGCCGCTCTGTAGCCACCATTTTTGCCCCAGGCTTTTGGTATTGCTTCCCAAAAACTCCAACGCCTGCATGACAAGGTTCGGCTGTGGATGTGATGGAGCCTGCGGGCGCTCCATGGCCCGTACCATCGTTTCCAGCAAGGCTCGACGTTCGGGGGTCAACGCCTGCTGCTCAACCAATGTGCCCAGACGCCCAACACCCAGCCATTGTCCCAACAGCGTCGCACCGGCTGTATCCAGTGCGGCAATTTCATTCAGCGATACCTCGCCCTCAGGCGCTTCCTCGCGCCCGAGCAGCTCTTTCAAACGCCGATGATTTTCCAGTGTCCACTGCCCCGTCAGGACAGTTTTATCGGACTGTCGCTGAATTTCAGGCTCGCTCTTCTCCACCGTTTTCCATATCCCGTGGTTGTCTGAATAGGCATTGTCTCCAGCCATTGTAACGGCTGCAAGCACAAGGGATAGATTCGGGGACGTAGTATGCTAGGATCTCTGCGCTAACGGCTTAGCCCGAGCATATTCAACTCAAGGAATGAGTGATGAACAAAGCCAAACAGATCTACCCGATTCTTGAGCGCAAACTGCCCCATGTTCGTTGCTCGGCCAACGCTATTCGTGGCTTGAGCCACGAGTACAGGCGATATCAACGCAGTGAAGCATCCGCAGCGTCTTTCTACGAAAGCCCCAAAACCGGCCCAACCCAATTGTCTAATGCGATCCGGCAGGAGATTGAATCCTGGAAACTCGTTGCTTAAGCAGCAAACACATAAAAATGCGGCGTCAAGAACACGTAGCCAGAAGGTTCGCCATTATTGTATCGCCATCATCAAAAGACAATTTTAATTTAACAAAATTAAAAACATGATTTGTGAAAAAATTAAAACCAACTTCATGGTTCTTCTCTCAGCGCTTTTTATCTATAAAACAGCTTTAGCCAACTGCGAAAAAGTCGATCACGCAGAGGTTCTTTTTCACGAGGGTAGTGTAAAAACCTCTGAATCCATACTTCTTGATGAATCCAATTCTTGCTCAGGAAAAGCCTATTACTATTTAGCTCTCATATCAGAGAATAAAAACAGAGAAAAAGATGCATTTAATTATTATCTTCGGTCGGCTGACTTTGGTTACCAAGCGTCCATGCATGAATTGTCACGACGCTATCGCCTTGGTGAAGGAGTTAAACAGAATATTATAAAGTCCATTTATTGGGATAGAAGATCAAAAGAAACCGAACGTAAAAGGAAAGTAGATATTGCTTTTTACTCCTCAAAAAATGAGGAAGAAATCAACCCCATCGTTATCTGGAAAGAAAAATCCGATCATGGCGAAGCGCTAGCACACTACCGTTTGGCTCGCTTTTATGATGAGGGTTTGATAACAAAACAAAACATTAAACTGGCACTTGTATATTATGAAAAAGCTGCTCAATCAGGCCATGACGAATCCAAGGTAAGACTAGGGTATTTCTTATGCAAAGGAATCGGTGTCAGACAAGATAAAAAGCAAGCTGACTACTGGCTCTCCCGGTCCAGCGCTCAAGGCGAGTGCCTGTAGCAGCATGCTTTTATCCAAATCAACCTCTGGCCGCTTTCACATAGTGCGCAATGCGATCAAAATGTTTGTCCCAGGTACCGCAGCAGCCTCCCCAAATATCAACATTCGAGTAACGGCGGGCCAGGTCACCCATTAGACGACCAAGCTCCTCAGGGTCTCCTTCTTCGATATGACCCAGCTTGCACAGTGACACCTTGTCCATCTTGGCCGCGTTGGGTCTCAATGAACGTATTCGATGCACCCAATCACCAGGCTCCAGAGCTGGCTCAAACTCCTCTGGGTGCGAGCAATTAATACCATAGGAATCAGGCTTGGCTTCTGCAGCTACGGCATCCGTCATTTCTATTGCCTGCTTCAGCGTTGGTCCGGACTTGAGTTTGCGTGTGCTATCCAGCGTAAACGAGATATTCACCGGTAACCCTGCCGCTGCGGCAGCTCGGGCAATGCCAACCGCCTCCGGCACGTTGTTGATAGTCGCAGCCCAGACAATATCCACACCACAGTCCTTTAGCGCTCGCATTTGCTGTGCATGATAGGCTTCAGATTCTTCAGCGGTAATATCCTGATTCAATGAATAGGCATCACCTCTTGGTCCCAGACAACCCGCGATGGCAATAGCAGGCAGCCTGGACTGGTAGGGCTTGGCCACTACTCGCAGGAACTCGATGCATTTTTGCTGCATATCCAGCAGGCCTTCTGCAGAATATCCCAGCTTAGCCCCCCAGTCGGAGCTGGCACGATAGTCAAAACCAGCCATGAGTGCGCCAAATCCATGCCGGGCTGCCACCTCCAGATAGCGCTGATACATATCCTTCAAATCATCGACTGCGGCGGGATTATCCATCAGTTCAAACATGGCAAACTCACGAAGCGAGTGGCCGTGGCGGTACATAATCTCGGTTTCTGTACCACCCTCCGTGAGGTACAGCAGCCCCTCCGAGCAAGGGAAAAGGGTTGAAGACATCGACATGGTCATCACCTGTTTTTGTCACAATCACGTTCAGTATAGATAACGCCGAAAGCCCTTCAGACCGTATGACCCCCTGTCTTAGACTCAAGAGATCCATGGTGAATTTTTCATAGCCGGTAATCGTCGAACCACTCGCGTCTTCAACCCTGTAACCGACCTCTTTCAGACTGTATAATGTCCGGTTTTCGACCGAGTTGCCGGTGCCCCGTACAGAGCTGTACGCGATGCGCGCCTGAAGCAACCACCCGAGCGGCCACAAGATCAGAGATACGGACCCAATGGATAAGACCTACCAGCCACACGAGATCGAGAAATCCTGGTATCAGACCTGGGAAGAGAAAGGTTACTTTGCTCCTTCCGGCGAAGGCGACGCCTACAGCATCATGATCCCGCCGCCCAACGTCACCGGTAGCCTGCACATGGGCCACGCGTTCCAGCACACCATCATGGATGCGCTGACGCGTTACCGCCGCATGCAGGGCCGCAACACTCTGTGGCAGGTCGGTACCGACCACGCTGGCATCGCCACCCAGATGGTAGTGGAGCGCAAGCTGGCCGCTGAGCAGGAACTGACTCGCCACGACCTGGGCCGTGATGCCTTCATCGAGAAGATCTGGGAATGGAAGGAAGAATCCGGCGGCACCATCACCCGTCAGATGCGCCGTCTGGGCAACTCCGTGGACTGGCCGACCGAACGCTTCACCATGGACTCCGGTTTTTACCGCGCGGTACAGGAAGTGTTCATCCGCCTGTACGATGACAAGCTGATCTACCGTGGCAAGCGCCTGGTCAACTGGGACCCGAAACTGCACACCGCCATCTCCGACCTGGAAGTGGAGAACCGCGAAGTCAAAGGCAAAATGTGGTACCTGCGCTACCCGCTGGCCGATGGCGTGAAAACCGCGGCCGGTGAAGACCACATCGTGGTCGGTACCACCCGTCCGGAAACCCTGCTCGGCGACACTGGTGTCGCAGTTAACCCGGAAGACGAGCGTTACCAGAGCCTGATCGGCAAGTTCATCGAACTGCCACTGGTTGGTCGTCGCATCCCGATCGTGGCCGACGAACACGCCGACATGGAAAAAGGCACCGGCTGCGTGAAGATCACCCCGGCGCACGATTTCAACGATAACGAAGTCGGCAAGCGCTGCGGTCTGCCTATGATCAACGTGCTGACGCTGGACGGCCACATCCGTAAGGAAGCCCAGACGTTCAACACCGATGGCAGCGAAAATAAAGAACTCGATCCGAGCCTGCCGGAAGCCTATCAGGGCCTGGAGCGCTTTGCTGCGCGTAAAGCCGTGGTTGCTGATATGGAAGCCGCTGGCCTGCTGGTCAAGATCCAAGAAAACAACATGACCATCCCGTACGGTGACCGTGGCGGCGTGGTGATCGAACCGATGCTGACCGACCAGTGGTTCTGCGACGCCAAGACCCTGGCCAAGCCTGCGATCGAAGCGGTCGAGAACGGTGACATCAAGTTCGTGCCCAAGCAGTACGAAAACATGTACTTCGCCTGGATGCGCGACATCCAGGACTGGTGTATCTCCCGTCAGCTGTGGTGGGGTCACCGTATTCCTGCGTTCTACGATAACGACGGCAACGTCTATGTAGCGGCGGATAAAGAAGCGGCTCGTCAGAAGTACAACCTGGACCCGGAACTGGAACTGCGCCAGGACGACGACGTTCTGGATACCTGGTTCAGCTCCGCACTGTGGACCTTCGGCACCCTCGGCTGGCCGGAAAACACCGAGCGCCTGAAGACCTTCCACCCGACCGATACGCTGGTCACCGGCTTCGACATCATCTTCTTCTGGGTGGCGCGCATGATCATGATGACCATGCACTTCATGAAGGACGAAGACGGCAAGCCGCAGGTACCGTTCAAAAACGTCTACGTCACCGGCCTGATCCGCGACGAAAGCGGCGACAAGATGTCCAAGTCCAAGGGCAACGTGCTCGACCCGCTGGACATGATCGACGGCATCAGCCTGCCGGACCTGCTCGAGAAACGTACCGGCAACATGATGCAGCCGCAGCTGGCCGAGAAGATCGGCAAGCGCACCGAGAAGCAGTTCCCGGAAGGCATAACCGCCCATGGCACCGACGCTCTGCGTTTCACCCTGGCGGCGCTGGCCTCCACCGGTCGCGACATCAACTGGGATATGAAGCGCCTGGAAGGTTACCGTAACTTCTGTAACAAGATCTGGAACGCCGCCCGCTACGTGCAGATGAACACCGAAGGTGAAGACTGCGGTCAAAGCGGCGGTGAGGTTGAGCTGTCACTGGCCGATCGCTGGATCATCAGTGCCCTGCAGCGCACCGAAAGCACCGTTACCAAGCACCTGGACGAGTACCGCTTCGACCTGGCTGCGCAGACTCTATACGACTTCATCTGGAACCAGTACTGCGACTGGTACCTGGAGCTGTCCAAGCCGGTTCTGTGGGATGAAAACGCCTCCGCAGAAGCCCTGCGCGGCACCCGTCGCACGCTGGTACGCGTACTGGAAGCGATCCTGCGCCTGAGTCACCCGCTGATGCCATTCATCACCGAAGAGATTTGGCAGTCAATTAAGGAACTGGCCGGTACTGAAGGCGACACCCTGATGCTGATGCCGTACCCGGTTGCCGACGAAGCCAAAATCGACGTTCAGGCAGAAACCGATATCGAGTGGCTGAAAGGCGTCATCACCGGCGTACGTAATATCCGTGGCGAAATGACGATCCCGCCGTCGCGTGATCTGGACGTCCTGTTCCAGCACGGCAGCGCCGACGATAAGGCTCGCCTTGAAGCCAACGGTACTTTCCTGAAGAAGCTGGCCAAATTGAGCAGCCTGACCTGGCTGGAAGCGGATGAGGAAGCGCCTATGGCTGCGACTCAGCTGGTTGGCAAGATGGAAGTACTGGTGCCTATGGCTGGCCTGATCGACAAGGATGCCGAACTGGCTCGTCTGCAGAAAGAGCTGGACCGTCTGACAGGTGAAATCAAGCGCGTTGAAGGCAAGCTGTCCAACGCGAAGTTCGTGGCCAACGCACCTGAAGCCGTTGTCGCCAAGGAGAAAGAGAAGATCGCTGACTCCCAGGCTGCTTACGACAAGCTGAAGGAACAATACGCCAAGATCGAAGCGCTCTAATCCTCGATGGATTAACACTCAAACTCCCCAAGGGCCGGCATTTGTCGGCCCTTCTTTTTGACTCCGACTTTCCTCTCGCCAAATTTGGTCAATACTTAATGATCGCAGGCACCACCTGCACACCACCTATCACCTAAGAAATGGGGGAAAGTATATGCCAACATGGATTCTGGTTGCCGATGCCGCCAAGGCGCGCATCTTTCAGCACAACGGCCCCAAAGACCCGGCAGAAGAGGTTGAAACTCTGGTTCATCCCGAAGCGCGTATGCACAACGGTGACTTGATCAGTGACAGCCCGGGCTCTCAGGCCAACAGTAGCTCCGGCAGCCACGGCATGGAAGAAAAGGTATCACCTCGCGAAGCCGAAGATATTCGCTTTGCCAAAGAGGTGATCGATAGAGTTCGACAGGCATTGAATGACAACCTTATTCGACAGTTCTACGTAGCCGCCCCACCCCATTTTCTCGGCTTGCTGCGCAATGCCATGGATGATCGTGTTTCCAAGGCATTGGCGGGTGACCTGGCCAAAAACCTGTCCAAGGTGACACCTGAAGAGGCTAAGGCAGCCTTTAAGCCCAAGCTGAATTAATCATTCAGGTATTTGGCCAGTCCTGTTACAAGCGCCATTCGGTCAGAGGACTGGCCTCCCACAAATGCCACACAGCCCTCCCTCTTGCGGGAGCGCGCTCCGCGCGCGAATAAGCCCCCTTCAAACACCGTCCTCTCTGGTCCATCATGGGACTAAACGAGTATTGGAAGCCAGGTACGCTAGCCTCATGCACAAACGAATCAAAAAACTGCTCCTGCTACCCGCCCTCGTCCTTTGCCTGTTTGTCATCTGGCTCTGGTATAACCTGCTCAGCCCTTGGGGCTACAACGCACCGGAAGGGCTCCCGGCAGTTGCCCCTACACAAGAATACAGAGTCTTTGTGTATGGCACGCTCACACAAGGCTGGGTGAGATGGCTGGTCACCGGGGAGCAAATTGATACCCAACCGGCTCAGTTGAAGGGCTACTATCGGGACAGACTGAACCTGATACCGCAGGCCGACACTCATACGCCAGGCCAGCTAATGAAGGTAACGGGCGAAAACCTGATCGACCTGGATCGTTATGAACGGCTGGGCATTCGTTATGAACGCACTGAAATGATATTGGCAGACGGGCAGAGTGCCTGGGTGTATACCCGACTGCCACTGCAAGATCCCTGACCTCAGGACACCAGCTTTAACCCCACTAACGAGCAGAGCAGCAACGCCAGAAATAGCATCCTCAGCCCCCCCGCCGGATCACCAAACCAGACAATCCCCACCAGCACGGTGCCCAGTGCACCGATTCCCGTCCAGATGGCATAGGCGGTGCCCAGCGGAATGCTCGCCATGGCACGGGTGAGCAGAAAGAAACTGCACGCGCCCAGCACAATGAACAGTAATGAAGGCCCCAGTTTACTCAACCCCTCGGACTGTTTGAGGGCGACAGCAAAGCCAACCTCAAACAGGCCAGCCATAATCAGATATACCCAAGACATATAACTATCTTCCCAGAAAGATACTTTGGCGTGATATTATCTTCCTGGAAAGATAAAGACAAGAGGGAGTCAAGCATGCCCCGTGAACGCATCAGCTTCACCGAACTGTTCGATAGCTCCAAACAGCACTGGCCGGAGTCTACCGAGGGTGTCAGCTCCATTGCCCCCGCAATCTACCGATTGCACGAACACCTGAGCACCCTGGCCGATGGCTTATTCAAACAATACTCGCTGCAAGGCGCCGAGTTTGAGACCCTCTGTGCCCTGCGCAACAGCCCAGAGCCTTACCGGATTACGCCGACTGAGCTGTATCGAAAACTGCTGGTGAGTTCGGGCGGTATGACCAAGATTCTGGTGCGTCTGGAGGATAAAGGACTGATTGAGCGTCCCGCCAACCCTGAAGACGCCCGCAGCCGGCTGGTTGCACTGACGGCGGAGGGCAAGGCATTGATTGAAACGGTAACCGAGCAGTTGTTACGGCAGGAAGCCGAACTGCTGACCAAAGCCGTGCAATCAGACCAGCTGGAGCAATTATTGATGCAATGGCTGGAGAATCTGGAAGATGCCCATAAGGGCTAACGCCCAAGCCACTCCCGGCAGCAGGCTCTTAGCCCTCCTCTCGCATCAGCTCCAGCCAGTGACGCAGTACCGGATTTTCATTATCACGCCGCCAGATGCGATTGATCTGGGTATCATCCTGAAAATCATCCAGCTCACGCCAGACAATCCCTTGCCGGCGCATCAACGGATTACCCTTAGGGAAGAGGCTTAACAGTTCACTGGCCGCCACTACCCCCATTACACTGGCAACATCATCGGCCTCATACTCAACACGAATATCTAGATTTTGCTGGCCGCAGGCATCCAGAAAACGGTCATACACATTCACCCACTTCTCGCGCTTGCCGAACACGAAGCCGAATGCTTCCAGATCAGCCAGTTTTAAATTGGGTGTGGTACTCAACGGATGCCCTTCCGCCATAATCAACAGCAAAGGCTCACGATGGCACAGCTCCATCATCAGTTCACTGTTGCGGGTACTGCCGCTAAAAAAGCCGATATCCAGCTCCCGCGCCAGCAGGGCTTCCTCCTGCACACTGATAGGCAACAGGTTCAGGTCAATGCGGACACGCGGGAAGCGGGCGCGAAACCGGCTTAGCATGCCGGGCAGAAAAGTTTCCATGGCCGTTCCGCCATACCCAAGCTTTAGGTGGCCGGAGATGCCCTTGCCAATCTCCTGCCCTACTTGCATGGCCTGTTGTTGCTGCTTCAGTAACAACTGGGCCTGGACCAGAAACGCCTGCCCGGCCACCGTCAAATTGACCGAGCGAGTAGTCCGGTCGAACAGGCGCGTACCCACTTTTTCTTCTACCCTACTGATGATACGACTCAGGGTCGCGGCGGAGATATTCAACCGATCTGCCGTGTCCTGAAAATGCAGTTGATGGGCCAGCGCCACGAAGGCTTCGAAGTCACGCAGGTTCAGCATTGTTTCACCTGATACAAAAATCCCGAAAATATCCGTCATTAATTATCAAAAAACGGATTGCTAAGGTGAGGTCGTTACCCAGAGTGACACGCATATAACAACAAGAAACCCGCGAGGCGCAATGATGCTGCACTTCAGAGAAGATCTGATTCGCCTCGTGCCAGAGGTGAAATCATGCCGAAAACAATGACACGCACCGCGCTGTCGACCGCCATTCTGGCGGCCCTGCCCCTGTTCGCCGACGCTGGCGAGATCACCATCAAACGTGATACCTGGGGCGTGCCTCATGTCTATGCTGAAACTACGCACGATCTTTTCTACGGCTATGGCTATTCCGTTGCACAGGACCGTCTCTATCAGATGGAGATCGCCAAGCGCTCCACACAGGGCCGGATGGCGGAAGTCCTGGGGGCAGACTACCTCGACTACGACAAGAAAATCCGCCGCAACTACGACCCGACCTCCATCCAGCGTCAGATCGATGCATTGAATACCGACGACCGCGCCATTCTGGATGGCTATGCCGCCGGCATGAACGCCTGGATCGAGCAGGTGTTGTCACAACAGGATAGCCTGCTGGCCAAGCAGTTCCACGATAATGACTTTGTACCCGAAGCCTGGACAGCCTTCGATGTGGCAATGATTTTTGTCGGCTCCATGGGCAACCGCTTTGGTGACTACAACACCGAGATTGAGAACCAGCAGTTGCTGGATGCACTGATCAAGGAGCATGGTGAAACCAATGGCTGGGCCATCTTCAACCAGCTCAATCCGCTGAATGATCCCAATGCGCCCACCACCGTGCCAAAGGGCGACTGGTCAGGCACCTTTGATAAGCGCCATGTAGAACTGGCCCAGCGCCCATCCATTTCAGACAAAACTGAAGCCGATATTGCCCGACTGGCAATCGGTCAGGATGGCGGAGTGCTGAGCCTGTCACTGACTGAGGCTCAACGCTATAACACCCGGCAATTCCGTGACTTCGGCCTCACCGGTGTCGCCGGGTATCCCCAGACCTCGAACATGATTGTGGTGGGTAAGGACAAGGCCAAGGGCGCCAACAGCATCCTGCTGAATGGCCCCCAGTTCGGCTGGTACAACCCGGCCTACACCTACTCCATCGGCCTACACGGTGCAGGCTTTGACCTGGTCGGTAACACGCCTTTCGCCTACCCCGGCATTCTGTTCGGCAACAATGCCGATATCGCCTGGGGCAGCACCTGGGGCGCCGGCGATGTGGTGGATATCTACCGTGAAACGCTAAACCCGGAGAATCCGAATGAGTACCTGTTTGAAGGTCGCTATCGCCCAATGGAAGTGCGTACCGAAACGATTCAGGTAAAAGGCGCAGCTCCGGTTCAGCTTGAAGTGCACAAAACCCTGCACGGTCTGCTGATCAGCCGTGATAATGCACAAGGTGTGGCCTACGCCAAGAAACGTGCCTGGCAGGGACGTGAAATTGAAACGCTTATGGCCTGGACCCGACAGGGACAGGCAACCAATCATGCCGACTGGCTGAAACAGGCTGCACGCAGCGCCTTCAACATCAACTTCTACTACGCCGACCAGCAGGGCAACATCGGTTATGCCTTCACCGGCAAATACCCCGAGCGCAAGCCGGGCCACGACAACCGCCTGCCCGCCTCCGGCGAAGGAAACCAGGAATGGCTGGGTATCAAGCCGTTCGAACGCAACCCTCAGGTGTATAACCCCAGCTCCGGTTACATCGCCAACTGGAACAACAAGCCGGCTGACGACTTTATCGCGCCGGACATGTTCTGGTATTCATGGAGTGAAGCGGATCGCGTCGACACCATGCGCGCCATCATGGACTCAAAGGACAGGTTTACGGCTGACGACGTGAAGCAGATGATGGAGGATGTGTCCTACGCTGATGTTAATGCACGCTACTTCATCCCCTTCCTGGAGCAGGCCACACGTCAGCTGAATGTGGATGACGAACGCCGCAAGGCCGTACAATTGCTGTTGGACTGGGCCATAACCAGCCATGACAAGGATCGCGACGGCTTCTATGACGAAGCGGCAACGACGCTGTTCCAGGCCTGGTTACCTGAAATGCTGGCGGTGACGTTCAAGGACGATATTCCGGGTAGCTTCTTTAACTGGTATGCCTCCGCCGGTTATCCCACGCCAGAATCACCGCTACGCTCCAGTGTGAATATCCAGCCGGGTACCAAGGCACTGCTGCAGGCGCTACGTGGCAAGGATGCCGGTGTAGAGCAGAACTACGATTTCCTCAACGGCCACTCAGCCAATGAACTGGTATTGGCCAGCCTGGACAGCGCGCTGAAGAAGGTTAAACAAAAACACGGTGATGATCCGTCCAACTGGAAGCTACCAGTGGTGCCCATGCGCTTCTTCACCAACAACTTCCTGGGTATGCCTCAGGCAGGCAAGGATGAAGAAAAGCAGACCCATATCGCCATGAACCGCGGCACCGAAAACAATCTGGTGATATTCAACGGTCAACAGGTGCAAACCCATGAGGTGGTAGCACCCGGCCAGAGCGGGTTTATTGCACCAGACGGCACGCCCTCACCGCACTACGATGATCAGCTGAAGTTGTATGAAGACTTTGGCTACAAGCAGACTTGGCTGACACCAGAACAGGTAGAAGCCAATACTCAATCAGTCACTCAGTTGAACAGCGATCACTGACCTTTAAGCCCGTCACACGACGGGCTTTTTCATGCCCGAATCACATCATCCAATGCTCTACGTGGCGAGGCGGTCAGCACCTCTTCCGGATAGCCCATACGCATCAGCATTTGCGGATGACCTTCAATACCGCACAGGGCCTGCAAACGCGGCCTCAATGCTTCGACTTGAATCGGTTGATTGAGATAGGATGCCTGAAGCCCTTCACTCTGAGCCTCCAGCAACACTCGCTGCAAGGCTTGCCCCGCATTGATCCAGTTATCGCGATCATCCCCGGGAGTCGACAGCAACAGTAACAAGGGGGACTCCGACGCCAACAAATTATCCTGAGAGGCTACGCTTCGCCCCATATCGAAACGACGCACCATCCCACGCACAAGCGGTGCCACCAACCCCGGTAACGGTAGCCCATCGCCTTTACGACTGCCGTGCAACCAGTCGGCAAGCTCCTTGCGCCAGTCTTCGTTTTGCCACTGAAGGTTATCGCCCTCTCGAACCAGATCGATCAGCGGATCACGTTGCGTATCCAGCAGCGGGTTCAGGACTGCGCCTTCCAGCGCGGCCGCCTGGCAGAGGCGATCTACGATTTCGTCCGAAGGAGGATGTTTCTTGAAACGGTTGCGATAGGTGCGCCGTGACAGGAGTGGATCAAACAGAGCAGGCAGATCAGCACAAAGCTCATCTTCGAGAAGTTCGAAACGAGCCAGATAGTCGGGTTGAGCAGGGTCGGGAAACAACTGTATTCGGTAGCTCCAGCCAGCGTGGGCTGCAGCCACTCGGAGATTAAGCAACGCGCAACCGCAGCTCATGACCAATTCGCGCCCCTGAGGATCATTCACACTCAGTGCGCGGGCGGTATCGGCATGCAACTGCACAGCGGAGGGCTCAAGCTGAAACAGCCACGGCTGGGTATTGTGGCTGGAAGGTGCCAACACCGCATGCTGTACCAGCATTCTCAGGGTTTGCTGATCGGGAAGCATCTCCATTCTGCAAGCTCCGATAAGTCAGTCGAAGCTTGAGTGTATGCCAACCGGCTGCTGACGTCAGCCCTTCAAGATAGTCTGCTTGAGCCTTGATAGATGCCAGTTTAACCGGCAATAGGCGCAAACCGGGCTGACGTAAGCCGCGCAAGTTCAGTGGGTGCCAGCTCGATTTCCAGACCACGCCGACCCGCGCTCACATGCATGGTTTCCAGTTGCTGCGCACTGTCATCAATGAAGGTGGCCAAGCGTTTTTTCTGGCCCAGGGGGCTGACACCGCCCATCACATAACCGGTAGTCCTTTCCACTTCAGCCGGGTCAGCCATAGCAGCCTTTTTAGCACCGGCCGCCTTGGCGATCTGTTTGAGATTGAGCTTACCAACCACGGGGACTATTCCCACCGCCAGCGTTTTGCCGTCCAGGCTCACGACCAGCGTTTTAAACACATGTTCCGGCGGTAAACCAAGCTTTTCAGCGGCTTCTGTTCCATAAGATTCGGCAGACGCATCATGCTGATATTCATGAATCTGGTGCGCAACCTTGGCTTTGCGAGCAACGTTAATAGCGGGTGTCATCTCCCGACTCTCCCTTAACAATGAACCTGACAGCGTTTTCAACGCCGCCTAGTGTACACGCTCGCTCGAGTCTGTGGAGCCGCCAGACTGATTGGCCACTGTATGGATGCTATAGCCATTTTTGCCCTGCTCCTTGGCAACATACATGGCCTGGTCGGCGTGACGCAGGAGTGTCTCCGGATCACTGCCAGCATCGGGATAGAGTGCCAGACCGATACTGGCCGATACCTGACAGCTTTCGCTGTCCACCAGAATCGGTTTGGACACCGCCTCCAGCACACGCTCCACCACCGGCAGACAGGCGGTAATCGAACTCACATCGCTTAAAATGAGCACAAATTCGTCACCGCCCAGGCGGGCGACCGTATCCACATCACGTACTACCTGTGTCAAACGCTGTGCAATTGTTTGGAGAATGACATCACCTGCATCATGCCCCAGGGCATCATTGATTGGCTTAAAGCCATCCAGGTCCATATAGCAAATGACAAAGTGTGACTGGTACCGCTGTGCCATTGCCTGTTCACGCTGCATCCGCTCGGCCAGTAAGGTGCGATTGGGCAAGCCCGTCAGGCTATCGTAATGAGCCAGCTGCTCCAGTTTTTGCTGCTGCTCTTTCAGCAAGGTGATATCTCTCGTCACGGAGAGCACCGAAACGATCTCGCCCGCACTATCTCGCAGTGGCGCAACATGGGTGTCCAACCAGCGTACACGGCCATGATGACCAGTAAGGGTAAACTCCAGCGACCCTGACTCGCCCTGCTCCAGAGCACGGGCATTTAGCTCAGCGAAGGCGTCTCTGTAGGGCTCATCGACAAATTCCAGCAACCCGATCCGGTTGATCTGTTCAACACTCTCCGCTTCGAGAATTGCCAACCCGGCACTGTTCATCTGCATCAACTTACCTTCGGGTGATACAACCTTGACGCACTCAGGCTCCGTATCAATGATGGTTTGCAGCCAGGCCTCTCGCCCCGCGAGGGCTTCACGATTTTGATTCAGGGTAATGACCGAACCTATCCAACGCGCCAGCAAGCGCATGAACTCACGATCTCCTTCATCAAACTCACGTGCATAGCGCTCAGGACTGGAGAAACTGACGGTGCCATAAACCTCTTTTTCCACCTGAATAGGTGCACCGACATACGTCTCAAGACCGAAGTTTTCATAACACGGGTGCCCCCGGTAGGTCGACCGACCCATTTCACGGGTGGCAAAAACATCTCCCTGATTAAGGGCGATGTCACAATAGGTATGCCCCAGCAGGAATTGCTTGCCTTCCACCAGGCTTCCAGGCGGTGTTACCTGAGCCAGAACCGTGTACGTCTCTCCTTCGACACGGCTGACAATGGCAAACTCGAGCCCGTAGTAACGGCGGCCGATGCCCAAGGCCTCTCGCAGCTGCTCTTTCAAGCCCAGATGGGTCAGTGCGGCAACTTCATTCAACGCTGCCAAACCCTCACGCTGTCGCTCTGCTCTGGCCTCCAACGCCTTGCGGTCGCTGATATCTCGCGCGGAGCTGAAACAGAGCCACTCACCATTGAACACATGAGCCCGCGCAGAAATCTCTACCGGCACCAGGGTGCCATCACTGCGTCTGTGTTCAGTCTCAAACGGAGGTATCCAGTCTGATTTACAACTCTCGATAATCTGTTGAACCTGGGCTTTGGAATAATTGGGGTCTATATCCGGTACCGACATGGAAAGCAGCTCGTCCTGACTGTAGCCAAGAAACTCGCTGGACAGGCGATTGGCATAGCGAATACGTGTCTGGTCATCCAGCAGCATGTGCATGTCACTGGCGTTATCGCTGAAAAATTTGAACTTGTGGAGTTCCTGTTCGGCGTCCTTGCGATCCGTGATGTCCTCGACAAGAACGATCCCTCCCACAATTTGCCCCTGGGCATCCACCACAGGCGCACATCGCATGGAAATCCACAGGGTCATTTGACCATAGGAGGTGGTGTACTGCCCCTCGTAGAGCGCTTTCTCTCCAGTTAAAGCCCGGGTGAGTGCTGGAATGACACTGGAATCTTTCAGTTTTTTGCAATCCAGCCCTTCGAAATAGGACTCAGGAGCACGCATTATTTCGGCAAAGCGGGCATTGATATAGGTAGCAACCAGGTCAGGACCATAATGCATAATGCCAACGGGAGAATTACTCAATAATTGACGATAACGCTCTTCGCTTTGCTGCAAAGCCTGTTTACTCTCCAGCAGCTGCCCCACCAGAATGGTGATCAAGATGGGGATGATCGTCGCCGTGACCATATAGCCCCATAGCATGGCCAGGCTGAAATGCACCTGATCAGCTTGAAAAGGTCCAATTCCCTGGGATGTGGCCCAGACCGCCTGTGCCGATAAGATAAGCGCTGCTGTCGAGGCAAGAGCAATACCCCCGCGAATCGCCAGCCAGGCCAACAGAAGAAATGGCAGGTAGAGAACAGGATGGTAAAGCGCCGCATTATCAACCGGGCCATTGAATATCAACACACCCATCAGTACCACTAGCCCCAGGGCCAGCCCCAGCTCAATGGCGCGCTTCACTTGCATCGCCTCTTTAAGGCTTTGCCAATGAAAGGTCAAAAGGGGAATACCACACACCAGAACCCCCATGGCATCACCGAGCCACCAGATCAGACCCGCACTCAAGACTTGCTCTGGAGGGACTACTTCTGCCAGCCAGAGCTGAAAAACTCCATTACTGGACGTAATCAGCATGCCACCCAACACCGCAACCAACAGATAGAGCAACAGATCACGACGTTTTCTGAGGTGAGTGTCGAAATGACAGGTTTTGAGGACTGCGGCGGCAATCAGAGGGCCCAAAAGGTTGCCAATGGAGATGCCTAAAGCCAGCTCAGGCGGACCACCTACTGTGAGATTGACGAGGAGAGCCCCCAGCCAGACAGCCGGCCAATATGAAAGCCCCCAGCGCAGTAAACAGGCGACAGCAATGCCCGTTGGCGCCCATATCAAGGTGATATGGCTATCCATAAAGGGGACGGACAATCCAATTATTCCGGCGACGAAGTAGGCCACTGAAAGAAGACTGAAGCGGCCGATCCATTTCCTGCAGGGTAAGCTGAACACTGTCATGGGCAGGGAACTAAGACTTTTTCCTACATCTTGCTACTGTCGCTCAGTGGATTCAACCTTATCACCTGCTTCCTTGGTCGCAATTTACCCTCAAATTCCATTTTCGATCCCTGTCAGCCGGAAAACAGCGAACGACGTCCCGCCGAACGCTTGGGTTTGGCCGGTTTTGTCTCGGCTTCAACAGGTTTAGCTGCAGGTTTATTGCCCTTGTTTGCACGCGACCCGGTCCCCTTGGCAGCACCGTTATTCGCCAGCGCGCCCGCTTCCACCAAACGGCCGTTTTCCAGCGTCGGTACGGGCTGAACCTGCAAGGGTTTGCCGATCAATTCGGAGATCGCTTTGAGGAAACGTCGCTCTTCGGGTGACACCAGCGAGACAGCCCAACCTTTCTGACCGGCTCGGCCGGTACGGCCAATGCGATGAACATAGGCTTCAGGCTGATTAGGCAGATCATAGTTCACCACCTGCGGCAGGGCTTCTATGTCCAGACCACGCGCTGCCACATCGGTGGCTACCAGCACTTCGGCTTCACCCTGGCTAAAGGCTTCAAGAGCTGCCAGACGTTCACGTTGATGGCGATCGCCATGAATGGCCACTGCCTTGACGCCTTCCTGCAGAAGCTCTTCAGCCACCTGATCAGCTCGACGCTTGGTTCGGGTAAACACCAGTGTCTGGTGCCACTTGCCGCCTTTGATGAGATACAACAGCACATCGGTTTTATCCGCGTTGGTCACCGCGTAGGCGCTCTGTTTAACCTGCTGACTGGCCGTATTGCGACGCGCCACCTGAATACGTTCCGGTTGCTGTAACAGCGCTTCAGCCAAGGCTTCAACTGATCCATTCAACGTGGCCGAGAACAACAATGTCTGCTTTTGCGCCGGCATGTAGCTCAACAACTGACGAATATCGTTGATAAAGCCCAGATCCAGCATCCGGTCTGCCTCGTCCAGCACCAGTACTTCAAGGTGTTTCAACGTAAGCTTGTTCTGCTTCAGCATATCCAGCAGGCGACCTGGCGTTGCCACCAGAATGTCAGCGCCACGTTTCATCTTGCGGATCTGGTTATCAAAGCGAACCCCGCCAAAGATGGAGATGACCCTCATGCCCAGCAGCTGACCATAGGCCAGGCCGTTATCCCCTACCTGTACCGCCAGCTCACGGGTCGGCACCAGCACCAAGCCCCGAATCTGGTGATAGTCACCCTCTGCAGGTGTCCGGCTGAGCAACTGGATCATCGGCAAGGCAAACGCTGCGGTTTTACCGGTGCCCGTCTGCGCCTCAGCGATCAGATCCTTGCCCTCAAGAATGGTCGGAATAGCCTGTTCCTGAATGGGTGTGGGCTTGGAATACCCCTTCTCATTCAGGGTATGCACAAGTTCCGGGCAAAGGTTCAGGTCGGCGAAAGTGGTCACGGCGGCAGGCTCGGCTTAAAAACGGCCATTATCGCACGCCAAACCGGCAGGCCCAACCAATTACAGGGGTGGCAGCGGGTCAGGACTCGCCTTCAGCCGATAAAAAAGACCCGACATCAGCGTCAGGTCTTGTTGAGTAAAGTCGCTTCTCAGAAAGCCTTATTCTTTGACCATATCGCGGTCGTAGCTGAGTCGCTTGGCCGCATCCAGGGTCAGCATCTGCATAAATGCCTTGGTTTCATAATCGTTACCGACCGGCGCCCCGGCACCGCTACCGCCACCAAACACATTGGTTGGAACCTTACGCTGAGCATAGGCCTCAGCCCACAGCTGCTGAATCTTGATCTCGGCCTCTAGCTTCTGTGCCAGAGCGTTATCCGCTTCAAGAATGACCTGTTTCTGATACGCCTCGGCATCTGCCAAGGTACGTTGGGTCTCGGCTTCGATACGGGCTTTTTCCAGATTGATTTCAGCGGTTTCACGCTGGATTTCGGCTTCCGCCTTCAGCTTTTCAGCACGGGTAATGGCCAGCTGCTTCTCGGTTTGAGCTTCGGTGGTTTTCTGGATCTGATCGACTTTAGCCTTGGCCTGACGTTCGGCAACTTCACGCTCACCGCGCGCAATCGCCAACAAGCGCTGCTCTTCTTCCTGAACACGTTGTTCACGGGCAATGGCACGGTCAGCAGAGGCCTTTTGCTTCAGCTGCATACGCTCGATGAACTTCTGGTTTGGTTTGATATCCGTGACCAGAGCCGACACCACGGTGATGCCGTAGTCAGTGAAACGCTGCTGTTTGCGACGCGGCTGGCCTGTCGCATCCAATACCTTCTGCACCACGAAAATGGTTTTGGCATCTTCGCCGTATTCTTCCTGATCAGTGCCCAACGCCACGTTGGCAGAGCCAATGGCCGAGCGACCCGCCTTGACGCTGATCTCTTCACGTTTCACCAGATAGATGCCGCTGCGCATCTGGTTTTCAAACTCCGAGTTAAACTCGGTACGACCGCCCGCGTAGTACTCTTCTGCGGTCATCAACGAGGCATTGGCCTGAAGGGTTTCCTTGAACACGGGCAGCAGCGCGGTGCGCAGCAGGTTTTCCGGTGAGCGGTATTCATGCGCCAGTTTAAGGAAGGATTCTTCATCAGACGGAATAGAGAAACGTACCGTCGCCTGTGCATGGGCATCTACCTGATCCAGGAACATGATGCTCAGCGGAGGCAGGCTGGCAGAGGCGTTGTCAGCATCTTTTTCTGATGTGATCGCATCCTGGCTGGACCCGGACACCGCCTGAACCGTCATTGCCCGCTTCCATGAGTTGTAGCGGCCGAAAGGATAAAACTTGTAGCCAATTTCGGTTACCACGGCTTCATTACCGGTGACAGTTCTCACATGGTAAATGTAGCCGGGCTCGGCATAGAAAAACGACTGTGAGAGCACATAGCCAACAGCGAGTGCAGCCACAGCACCTACAGCTATTTTCACCTTGTTAACCGTTGGAATTTTAATAGACGGCTTTTCATCCATGAGGGGTATTTTCCTTGTTCAAATGTGGAATGAGTACGAATTTTTGCGGGTAGCGACGGGTACGACTGATGAGTGCGACTGGGCGTTTAATCAGTGGGGTATTGCACAACAGGCGGAACCGGACGGGTATAAACAGACAGAGCTGAACCCATGCCTTGAGGCCATGTTCGGGAAGGGTATGAGACAACATTGGGACGCTGACCTTTCCTTGTCGGCGGTTCATGGGACACACCCGATTCCGTGGGTGCCTGGAGCGCAGTCTGCAACGCGGGAGAGCAGATGGCAAGTCGGCCAAAGTATATGGATTTCGGCCGACGCTGCCTGCTCAGCAATCCCCTGACTCACGTCAGAGGATCGGGTTCAAGCTCAGTTCTCAAGACGCCTGAGAGCGCAGGTAATCTTCGTAGTTGCCGTGGAAGTCTACAATACCGGTTGGCGTCAGCTCGATGATGCGTGTTGCCAGTGAGGAGACGAATTCACGGTCGTGGCTGACGAACAACAGGGTGCCGGGGTAGTTTTCCAGCGCCAGGTTGAGTGACTCGATGGATTCCATATCCAGGTGGTTGGTCGGTTCGTCCAGCAGCATGATGTTTGGCTTCTGCAGGATCATTTTGCCGAACAGCATGCGGCCCTGCTCACCACCGGAAATCACTTTGACCGACTTGTCGATCTCCTTCTGCGAGAACAGCATGCGGCCCAAAGTGCCACGAATTACCTGTTCATCATCGCCTTCCTTGCCCCACTGGCTCATCCAGTCATAGAGGTTTTTATCTTCCTCAAACTCATGGGCATGGTCCTGAGCGTAGTAACCTATTTCGCTGTTTTCGGACCACTTCACCAGGCCTGAATTGGGCTCCAGGTCGCCAACCAGACACTTCAGCAGGGTGGATTTACCGATACCGTTAGGACCGATAATGGCGACACGCTCACCCACATTCACCTGCAGATTCAAACCGGAGAACAGCTCCTCATCGAAAGACTTGGCCAGCCCTTCCACTTCCAGTGCAATTCGGTGCAGTTTTTTGTCCTGCTCGAAACGGATAAACGGGTTTTGGCGGCTGGATGGTTTGATCTCATCCAGCTGAATCTTGTCGATCTGCTTCAGACGGGATGTAGCCTGGCGTGACTTGGAGGCGTTGGCCGAGAAACGGCTGACAAATGCCTTCAGGTCAGCAATCTGGGCCTTCTTCTTGGCGTTGTCCGCCTGCATGCGCTCACGCGCCTGAGTGGATGCCATCATGTAGTCATCATAGGTGCCCGGATAGACCTTCAGCGTACCGTAGTCGATGTCGGCCATATGGGTGCAGACACTGTTCAGGAAGTGACGGTCATGCGAGATGATGATCATGGTGCAGTTGCGCTGGTTAAGCACACCTTCCAGCCAACGGATGGTGTTGATATCCAGGTTGTTGGTGGGCTCGTCGAGCAGCAGAATATCAGGATCGGAGAACAGTGCCTGCGCCAGCAGCACACGCAGCTTCCAGCCCGGTGCGACTTCGCTCATCAGGCCAAAATGCTGTTCAACCGGAATTTCCAGACCCAGCAGCAGCTCGCCCGCACGAGATTCGGCGGTATAGCCGTCCATTTCGGCAAATTCTGCTTCCAGTTCACCGGCGCGGATGCCGTCTTCTTCGCTCATCTCAGCCTTGGCGTAGATCGCATCACGCTCGGATTTGATCGCCCAGAGTTCTTCGTGCCCCATAATCACGGTGTCTACGACCGTGAACTCCTCATAGGCAAACTGATCCTGACGCAGTTTACCCAAGCGCTCATTGGGATCCTTGGATACGTTGCCAGAGGACGGCTCTAAATCACCGCCAAGGATTTTCATGAAGGTGGATTTACCGCAGCCGTTGGCACCGATCAGGCCGTAACGGTTGCCGTCGCCGAACTTGACGGAAATGTTCTCAAACAGCGGCTTGGCGCCAAACTGCATGGTGATATTGGCAGTGGTCAGCAATGGAGTAATCTCGTATTTGGAAAAGACGTAATAGCCCAGAACTGGACAGCCCGCGCAAGGGTGGAGAAATCTGGATAGCTAAGACGACATTGATTGTCAGAAGAGCGGCGAGTATGCCACAAAACCGATCAGATTTCAGTGCTCAGAGGATTCCGATCGAATGGGTGTTATCGCACCACAGGCGTGACAGCGAATTCCATCCCTGACACGAAATAGCGGAAAGTCGATCGCCAGAAACATCAAAAACGCCCAGCGCCTGCCAATCTGGTGATACTCGGTGTTCTGGCTGCCACATACCGGGCAGGCTGGCCGGTCTTCACCCTCCTGCTCCAACAAGGCTGTTTCTCGATCACCCTGCAGAATGCTTCGGGCCAGGTACAGATCTTCCTCTGCAACCTGCAAACGCACGCCGCCCAGTGCATCCGAATAGAGCCACTGCATGTTGATGGTTTGCTCATCGGCGATAAAAGCGGACACCCCCTCGCTTTCCAATAGAGCGCGAGCGATTTGGGCTTCATAGGGATAGGTGTAACGGGCAACGGTCATGAGCATATGAACCGCCTGCTCTACTCACCTGACTGTCGATAACGTCGGTGCAGCTCATGTACCCGATCCACCAATTCAGGTACAGGCCCTTCGACCGGAACGCCAGGCGCAACTTCACGAATCGACAGCGTACTGACGGGCGGTGCAGCCACACCCATTTCACTCAGCCAGCGCGTCAACTGACGCGAAGAACTGGCATAGACGATACGCCCCAGTCCCACCCAGGCATGAGCTGCGGCACACATGGGGCAGTGCTCACCGGACGTATACACAGTCGCGCTTTGGCGCTGCTCAGGTGTCAGGTTTTCAGCCGCCCAACGTGCCAGCTCAAATTCGGGATGCCGTGTGCTATCACTGGTTGCAACAATACGGTTACGATCCTCGGCCAACAGTTTGCCCTCGGCATCCACCAGCACAGAACCGAAAGGCTCGTCGCCTGAGTTCAATGCTTCTTCTGCCAGTTCAATGGCTCGCTCAAGGAATTTCAACTCAGCTTCCGGCCGCATATAACCTCCTGTTGAGTGCCTGCTTCAGGCACAATTCACCTTTCAATATTCACAGCTTAGCAGCCCTGGTTTTGACTGTACTGTATTTACTGCTAACCTCGGCGCTCAGCCAAATTACCCTGCCACCAAGAGGCACCTAGATGTCGGATATTTTTACTCTGGAGAGCCGCGATCCCGTCCAGTTTCGTCAGGACACGCGCAAAAGCAACCTGATTATCATGGTGACCTTCGCGGTCATTGCCATGACGCTGGCCACCCTGAGTGTACAAATATTCGGCAACCCGGAAGGCGGTAACTTTATCTGGAATCTATCGGGGATTATTGCCGGAGTTCTGGTGACCACCGGCGTGTTCAAACTCTATTTCTGGCAACAGCCCTGGATGGATTCCGCCCGCTACGGCTGGCAGCTGAAACGCAGCCTGATGAGTGTGACCAATATTCTGCATGAAGTGAAAGCCGGCGTGGAACGCGACAACCCCACGGCCATGCGTGTGTTGCGTTTTTACCACCAGGGACTGGAGCAGATGTATCGCCTGGAAAATAACGAAAGCGAGCTGCATGACCTGAAACAGGAAAGCCATAACCACCGAGAGAAGATGCTCTCTCAGGGCCTGGAGCCGGAGCAGCCCTCTCTGGACCCGCGCTGGATTGAGCAACTCAAGCCAGCCAAGAAGTCGAAACGTTAAGTCATCGCTTCGCCTTGCACCCGGTCAACCTGCAGCGGATGACCGGGTCAGACCAAACGACCTGACTGATAATCTTCAATCGCCTGCTCCACCTCCGCCATGGTGTTCATCACGAAGGGGCCATATTGCGCTACAGGTTCGCCAATAGGCTTGGCAGCCAACAGCAATAACGAAGCGCCCTCAGCCCCGGCTGTGAACGTTAATTGCCCGCCCCTGCCCAGCTCGGCCGCTTCATTCAAATTCAACGTTTCTTCGCCCAACAGAGCGCTCCCCTCAAACAGATAAACAAATCCTGCACGGTCATCAGCCAACGGCAAACTCAGGCTTGCACCAGCGGGCAGTCGAAGGTCCAGCATCAAGGGGTTGCGGCTAATGCCTTTGACAGCACCGGCATATGCCTGACCATTCAATTCAACTTCACCGGCAATCAGCTTCAAACTGGCGCCAGAATCGGAGTCTTCAATCAGGGGGATCTGCTCGGCACTGAAATCGCGGTAGCAAGCCGGTGTCATTTTCTCCGCCGCAGGCAAGTTAACCCACAACTGGAAACCACGCATCAAGCCTTCTTCCTGCTCCGGCATTTCCTCATGGATAACACCACTTCCGGCAGTCATCCACTGTACACCGCCGCTTTCCAGCACAGCTTCATTGCCCAGATGGTCGCGGTGACGCATACGCCCATCCAGCATATAGGTCACGGTTTCAAAACCGCGGTGAGGATGAGCCGGAAATCCTGCAATGTAGTCATCAGGGTTGTCCGAAAAAAAGTTATCCAGCATCAAAAAAGGGTCGATGCGATGTTGAGCCGAGCGCCCCAGGCTGCGTAACAGGCGCACACCTGCGCCATCACGACTTTCACGGGCTGAAATTCGACGGTTGATACTGCGTTCGGTCATGACTGGCCTCCTCTTGAATTCACTTGCGGGTGAAGTCACGTGCCCATCGGGCACGCGTGTGAGTGATTGGGAATGCCCGTATTCTGGAATTAATTAAATTGATTAAGAATGGTAAAATCCGACGGTTTTTCATCGAATAAAATGATCTATTTGCTTTCGACCGACTGCTGGAGAGCATCCGAAAGCCATCGCGTAAAATGCTGAACCCGCAGCGTTTCGCGATTTCGTACCGGCACCTTCAGATAGTAGTCCATTCCCCTTACCGTCGAAGCCATCTCTCTGGGCGCAGACGTCAGCCAGCCTCGCGAAAGTGGAAGTTCGACCACCAACTGGCTACATACCGCAATCCCCTGCCCGGCCAAGGCCGCCTGTACCAGCTGGTTTTCATCATCAAACGAAATGACTTTGATTGGTTTATCGAACACTTTAAGGCTATTCACCAAGCTGGAAATATCCGGTTGGGGCAGGTGCGGATTTTTCCATTGGTTCTTGAGCACCACCAATTCGGACATCTCGCGCAGAGATTGCCAATATTGAGGCGTTGCAAAGAGGCTCAAGGACTCTCTGAGCAACAGGGTGGAACCGGTTTGTTCCTCGGGGCAGTAACCATAGCGGATCACTAGATCCAGCCTGCGGTCCTGATCAATGTTTCGCAGTATTTCTTCGGCCTGAACCTGTACTTCGATATCGGGATATTGACGACGAAAAGCCTCCAGCCGAGGCACAAGCCAGAACGCGGCAAATGCCGTCGTAGTTCCTATCCTGAGCACCTGGGCCTGATCAATCAGGGTATCCACAGATTCCTGGAGCGCTCTCAAGGCCTTGTTTGCGGCCATCGCCAGCTGCTCGCCCTCCGATGTCAGCTCGACGGCTCGGGTGCGGCGCTCAAACAAACTGAGTTGAAGCCGCTCCTCCAGGGCACGTACCTGATGCGATACTGCCGTAGGGGAGACATTTAACTCCTGAGCGGCATGCTTGAAGCTTTTCAAGCGCGCAGCAGCCTCAAAGGTGCGAAGACTGCTTAGAGACGGCAAACGATTGAACATGCCACGGCCTTATAGATGAATTTATCTCTTCTATAAGAAAAAACATTCCTTTTGTCAAAAGTCGGCATATGAGCAGAATAAGACACCTCATTCAAACGAGGAGCTACACTCATGACAACGATATTGAATCTGGACTGCAGCGCGCGCCGCACCAACAACCCTAATCCTGATCACAACTCCGTATCGAAACAGCTAGGCCGGCTTTTCACCCAAGCAAAGATGAATTCAAGTCACCCTACTAAGGTCATCCACCGGGACCTTGGCCTGAACCCGCCTGACTTCATCTGTCAGGACTGGATCGCGGCGGTGTTCACTCCCGAGCAGTCGCGCACCCAGGCGCAAAGATCATTACTGTCTCTGTCGGATACTTTAATTGAAGAGCTGCAGCAGGCGGACCTTATTCTGATCACGACCCCCATGTACAACTACGGCATGCCGGCCGTACTCAAGGCCTGGTTTGATCAGGTTGTTCGCATCAACAAAACATTCAGTTTCGATCTCGAACGGGGCGATTACCCTTTGCAGCCACTCATGTCCGGCAAAACGCTGGTCTTGCTGACTTCAACTGGTGAATTTGGCTTTGAGGCAGGCGGGATACGTGAACACATGAATCATCTGGGACCGCATATTCGGACCCTTAGCCACTATCTTGGGGTCGAGGACTGCCACGAGATTCGGGTCGAATATCAGGAGTTTGGCGATGAGCGCTATTCAGACTCACTGGCCCGGGCCAAAGAGGATATAGCTACCTTGGCTCACTCACTGATGAACTAAGCCAAGGCTAATCAAGATGCCGGTTTAATGGTCGACTCGGCCTCGCATGGACTTGATGCTGCCACGCTGCTTTTTCTTGTCCAGACGTTTGCGCTGGGAACTGCGTGTCGGCTTGGTGGCGCGGCGTGCCTTCTCGACCTTGACCGCACTTCGGATCAGCTCAACCAGTCGTGTCAGCGCATCGTCACGATTCTGCTCCTGAGTACGGTACTGCTGCGCCTTGATCACAATCACGCCATCGCTGGAAACACGGCTGTCCTTGAGGCCCAGCAATCGCTCCTTGTAAAAGGGAGGCAGGGATGACGCCTGGATATCAAAACGCAGGTGAATCGCGCTCGACACCTTGTTCACATTCTGACCACCCGCACCCTGGGCGCGGATGGCGTTGAGCTCTATTTCGTGATCAGGCAGGTCTACGGTGTTGGAAATTCTGGGCACAGCGTTCTCAGCGGGTGGTCAAGGCAAGGGATACCTGCGCCTGAATGGGCGCCTCGGTCTCTTGAGCGGTTATCAAAGTCAAAACCAGACTGCGCTGGGCATGTTCGGTCGACCACTGCCAGGACAGGCGTCCGGCCGGACCACTTAGCGGGTATTCCAGCTGGTCATCCGCCAACGCCTTGGCCTGAAGTGGAGCAGGCGCCTGCTCGGCCATCTGCGCAAACCAGCGTCGGTTCGCCGAGGAATCACCGCTCCGCGCCATCACGCGACATTCGCTATCCCCTTCCGGCAGCGTCATGACAAAGTGACCGAACTGACCCTTGTAAGGGATCGGCCAGGCATCCCCGGCCTTGTTATGCAAAAAGGTGCGTGCCTGCTCAGCTGGCAACTTGGGTAATTCCTGCTGCTCCAGCTGAGTTCTGAGCTCTGCATAGTTTTCCAGATGCTTCACACAAAACGACAGGTAGATTTTTTGCAAAAAGGCCGCCTCCTCATCCGCATGAGCAAGTGCAGGCAACATCAGGCAACTCAATAAAAGTCCGTGCAGGGGCTTCAGTGTCATCGATCGGGTCCTCGTCATCCGGCCTCCAGTCTGAACGCAGATCAACGGACTGACAAGTCAGCTGGCGAATCTGCCCGTCTGGTCTAAGCTGCAACGAATATAATAATAAACCTGCTCTGAATAGGGATATCACCAGATGTTCTGGATCAAGGCGTTATGCATACTGGCCCTGTTGGGTGTCGGCACATTGGCCGGCTGGGCCGTCACGGACAAGACCCTTCACCTCACGTCTGGACAGGAGTTCTGTGGCAGCTGTCACAGCATGAAGCCCATGCAGGCATCCTTCCTGCGCGATCCCCACGGTGGCCGTTCCACAACCGGAATTCGAGCCGAGTGCACCGACTGCCACCTGCCCCACGACAGCACAATCAACTACCTCTGGATCAAGGCCCGAAACGGCGCCTGGGATGTGTGGAAAGAGTATGTGCTGGGCGCGGAGGATGTTGACTGGCATGCCAAGCGTGCGCGCGCCAACGAGTTCGTTTACGAATCCGGTTGCCTGAAGTGTCATAACAACCTTCAGCAGGGTTCAGAATTGGATAACGCCCAATTCGTAGCCCACAAGCCCTACTTCCTCGGAACCATCCAGGAAACCTGTATCGACTGCCATAGCGTCGGCCATACCGACCTGGAACGTGACCTGCCTCCCTCCCCGCTAGCGGCAAGTAATGGAAAAGGAGAATAACCATGAAGCTCCGTTTGCCCCTGTTTTTGACCTGTTTGCTGAGCTTGCTGCTCACACCGTCGCTGTTTGCAGCAACCAGTGGAGACGGAATCGAAATCAACCCTGAAGTACGCTCACTGGCATTCAGCCGCAGTCTGACCGAGCTGGATAAACAGTGTGTCAGCTGCCATCAGGAGGAGCACCCCGGCGTGGTTGCCGACTGGAAAAACAGCCGACACAGCCATGTAGGTGTTGGCTGCAATGACTGCCACGCCGCCGTTAAGGGAGAGCCGGACGCACAGCTGCACAATCAGGAGGGGCTGCAGAACGTCTATATTTCACCGCTTGTCTCCCCTGATACCTGCGGCCGCTGTCATGCCCAGGAGCAAGCCGAGTTCAATCATAGCGGCCACTTCAGGGCCTATCGCCAGATCATTCCCAAGGACAGTCTCCATGCGCTGGTGAAGTTCCATGAAGGACGCGACAACCCAGAACTCGGCAATGCACCGGACGAAACCGGCTGCATGCAATGCCATGGCACCGAAATCAAGCTGCTGGAAGGGGGCAAACCAGACCCCAGCACCTGGCCCAACTCAGGCATGGGTAACATCTATCCTGATGGTTCAACCGGCAACTGCGGGGCCTGTCATACCCGTCACCGTTTTTCCATCGCAGAAGCCCGCAAACCCCAGGCCTGTGCCAGCTGTCATCTGGGGCCAGACCATCCCGACATTGAGGTATTCGAGAACAGTAAGCACGGTCAAGTCTTTGCCGCTGAAGGTCATGAATGGAACTGGAATGCCCCAACCGATGGCTGGGAACCCGGGGACTACCGCGCACCAACCTGTGCTACCTGTCACATGAGCGGCATTGGCAAGTTGGCGCCGACCCACAATATCAGTCAGCGGCTGTACTGGAATTTGTGGGCTAAACGCTCCGAGGTACGAAACTCCACCGATGTACTCAGTCCCCTGCTCGGCAACGGCCCTCAAGGACGTGAAGAGATGAAGGCCGTGTGCAGTTCCTGCCACGGCGGCTCTCATACCGAGGGCTTTTTCACTCAGGGTGACAAGGCGGTCAAACTCTACAATATCGAATACTACGACCCGGCCAAGAAAATGCTGGATGAGCTGGAGGCCAAGGGCCTGTTGAAGGAGAACCCCTGGACTGACGAGTTCCAGATTACCTTCTACCACCTCTGGCACCACGAAGGTCGCCGAGCACGCCACGGCGCCATGATGGCCGGACCGGACTATGCCCACTGGCATGGCTTCTTTGAGCTGCAACAATCGCTGTACAAACTGCAGGCAATTCATCGCAAGCGCTTGGAAACCGGTGTTATAGAGGATTAAACCACTTAAGTACCGGTCCCTGTTCCAAACAGGGGCCGGTTGATCGACATATTGGCGGGATTAAAAAACAGGGTAATGATTCAGTGACGAGAGCCTGAAACAGAGTGCATGAGCGTAGCGACATCTTCAGCCGTAGTCGTTTCGAAGTTGTGCCAATCCAGATAATAGGTACTCAAGTCAGGATTGGGTTTGTATTGTTCCCAATCGGTCCCCGGTTCATGCAGGGCCACTTGCATGGGCGATATGCTAAGCACCCGTCCTTCCTCTTCCCAAAGCACGTTTTGCAGATCGTACAGCGCATTCATAATGATGAAATGCTTGCGATAAAGTGCCAGGGCACCTTCAGCGTCCATATCATCAAACACGCCCTGTCGCTCCATCTGCTGCATCAGATAGTACTCACTCACACCTTCCGGATGCTGTCGGAGTTCTTGCAAAAGCTGGGGCAAAACCGGGTTTACCATAACGTCCCCCTCGGGGTTTTGTTTTTGGTACGGGGCCGAGTTTGAGTATAGTCTGCAGCTTAGGGAGCGCCACCGGACAGAGGTGGCATTAGGATGGAGAGTCTAGATGGATAGCCTATGGCTGTTAGTGGTCGGAATACCGCTGTTTCTTTTGATCGGTGCCGTCATGGGCATGCGAGCACTGGCGATCACGCGCCAGTTACGGGTAGAAGTTGAACAGCTGCAAGCGCGTGTGCACCGCCTTGAATCGGGAAAGGAGGGTATATCAGCACAGTCCCCTTCAACCGCATCCAGCACACCCGAGGAACAGGCACCTGCGTCGTCCCAACCGCCACAGCAGCCAGCTCAGGTATGGGAGCCTTCCCAAAGGACCAAACGCCCGCTCATTCCGGTACAAAACAGCAGTCCCCCTCAGCAGCCAGCATCCACTGCTCCTGAGCCTGACACTGCAAACAAATCGCCAGGCCTTTTCGACCGCCTCACAACCAGCTTTACCCGGCATTGGATGACATGGCTGGGAGGGCTCTGCGTTGGCCTGGCCGGTGTATTCATGGTCCGATACTCCATCGAACAAGGCTTGCTGGGCCCTGAGGCCAGGGTCATTCTTTCGCTTTTGGCCGGTGTTGGGTTGCACGCTGCAGCCGAGTGGCTGAGGCGTCGACAAGGGCAAAATACCGTCTTTGCCTCGCTGGCCGGTGGTGCCAGCATCATCCTCTACTCTGCGCTTTTTGCCGCGTTCAAACTGCTGCCTGAGATGTCGCCCGGCCTGCTCTTCTTCGCCATGGCGCTGGTCTCTTTTGCGACCATGGTACTGGCGCTCAGACACGGCCCCATCCTCGCAGCACTGGGTATGCTGGGTGGCTATCTGGTGCCGATTCTGGTCAGCACGGGCTCAGGTAAAATCGAGCTGGCGCTGATCTATATCGCCATCCTGACCCTGTTTTCACTCTGGTTACTGGGCTATGTACAGCGACGCTGGTTATGGCTGGGCGTTATAGCGGGCAGCCTGCTCTGGTGGCTGTTGAGTCTGGGCACCAGCCCTGCAGATGGCGTGCGCTCACTGTACCTGCTGGCCTTGGCTTACCTCTTTCTGGCGGTGCCGCGGCATGACTGGCTGCTCAGCCGCACCGAAGCCACTCAGTACAGCTGGCTGGATAGACTGAAGTCGGTGCGTGATTCAAGCCACTGGCCCGTGATTCCAACCCTTGGACTGATCACACTGGCGCAAGGCTTCACTCTGGCAACCGAAGGCGTGCCCCAGACTGGCTATCCGACCTTCCTGCTGTTTCCGGCGCTGCTTCTTCTGGTTGCCAGCCGCCGCCCCTTGTTGAACCCCTTGCCAGCTCTGATGCTCGCGCTTACCGCTCTGGCAGTCGTCGTACCGATGTTGAGCTATATCGGCGATCAGCTGATTTTTACCGCGCCGAATCCTGAAACCCAGGCCGCGCTGGTATCCCGTTTTGTGATGCTGACGCTGCTGTATACCGCCGCTTCTGCCTGGCTGCTGCAACGCCGTATCGAGCATCCGGGCTTCTGGGCCGCGCTGGGCTGCTTTACACCGCTGCTGATGCTGGCGCTGGGCTATTACCTGTTTACTGCCTTCAGTGCCGATTGGGCCTGGGGTGGTGCTGCCTTGATTCTGGGGATGGTGTACCTGGCCTTGGCTCGACTGGCGCTGGAGCGCGGCAGTAACGACCTGATCAAAACAGTCCTGTTCAGCAGTGCTCACCTGGGGCTATCGCTGGCAGCCGTAACCTGGTTTACCAACGCCACCCTTACACTTGCACTGGCGTTGCAGTTGATAAGCCTGGCGCTGCTGCAGCAGCGTTTCCAGCTCAAACTGCTGCCCTGGGTTATGCGCCTGCTGCTGGCCGTTGTGGTCTGCCGTTTGACCTTCAACCCCTGGCTGCTCAGCTACGATATGGGCAGCCATTGGTCATTGTGGACCTACGGTGGCGCCACCGCCTGTGCCTTCACCGCGGCCTGGATTCTGCGCCAGGATGCCAGGATGACCGCATGGCTGCAGGGTGCCGGAGCGCATTTACTGGTGCTGACACTGGCCGCAGAAGTTCGCTACTGGCTCTATGACGGCGATATTTTCCAGCACCAGTACAGTTTTATCGAGGCCAGTCTTAATACGCTGATCTGGGGCACCGCTGGCTGTGTATACCTGTGGCGTGCCCAGTTGAGCCAATACCTGAAACGGTTTTATCAGGTTGTCGCCAGCCTGCATCTAGTGGCGGCAGGGGCCAACTACGCACTGATCGTATTGCTGCGTGACAATCCGCTCTGGAGCAGCACAGGCCTGAGCGACACACCGATCTGGAACCAGCTGTTGCTGAGCTATGGCTTGCCCTGCGTGCTCTTGCTGGTGCTCTGGCGACAACTGCCCGAGAAACTGGGACGTTGGATGGCCATAGCCGCGGGGCTTAATCTGCTGTTGTTTGTCTCGCTGGAAATTCGTCATCTCTGGCAAGGCGGCACAATTCACCTCAGCCACTCGACGCCGGATGGAGAGCTGTACACCTACTCTGTGGTCTGGCTGCTGATGGCCTCGGTGGCCATGGTGGCGGGAAGCTGGCTCCAGCATCGAACCCTGTATCGAGGCGGCATGGGCTTGCTGCTGGTAGTCGTCGCCAAGCTGTTCCTGGTCGATATGTCGGACCTGACCGGACTCTGGCGTGTGGCGTCCTTTATGGGATTGGGTCTGGCCCTGCTGGGGCTGGCCTGGCTACACCAGCGCTTCACCCCAACAGGCACTCATGACACCAGGGAAAGTGCCACTCAGTGAGTGGCCTTTTCGGAGGACGTGTGTGGACCTGACAGCCGCTGTATAAGGCGGCGCAGGTCCTCCAGCAGCATGAAGTTAACCGGCACCATAATCAGGGTCACCAGCGTCGCAAAGATGATGCCGAAGCCCAGAGATACCGCCATGGGAATCAGGAACTGAGCCTGCACCGCCTTTTCAAACAGCAGCGGCATCAAACCGATAAACGTGGTGAGCGAGGTCAGCATTACCGGGCGGAATCGCGCCACACCGGCGACCAGCACGGCCTGCAGCGTGGCCTCATAATGTGAGTGCTCACCTGCATCCTGTATTTCACGACGCCGGCGGTTGGTGAAATCCACCAGTACCAGACTGTCATTCACCACCACGCCGATAAGCGCCATGAGCCCAAGCAGACTCATGATGGTGAGGTCCATCCCCATGATCCAGTGCCCGACAATCGCGCCGATCGCCCCAAACGGGATCACTGACATCACGATCAACGGCTGCAGGTAGGAACCAAAGGGAATCGCCAACAGGCTGTAGATGGCAAAGAACACAAAGCCCAGACCAATGGCCAACGAGGTAAAGGACTCACGCTGCTCACGCGCCTCACCTTCCAGACTGTAAGAGGCCCCCGGATACTGCTGCACCAGCTCGGACAAAAATTCATCCAGATCGCGGTTCAGCACGGTGGTGTTGGTGCTCTGTTTTTCCATATCCGCCACCACGCTCACCGTCCGCTGCTGATTGACACGGTAGATCGCCGAAGCCCCCTGTCCCGGCACCAGCCTTGCAACCGAATCCAACGGCACCTGGCCGGTCGACGTGGAGATCAGAACCTCACGCAAGCCTGAAATGGCCTGACGCTCCTCCAGTGGCAGTCGCACCATGACACGCACATCGTCGCGCCCACGCTGTACGCGTTGCACTTCGATACCGAAGAACTTTTGCCGTACCTGACGAATGATATCGTTGCGGGTCAGCCCCAGCAGATGAGCCTGCTCGGTCAGTTCAAGTTGCAGCTCTTCCTTACCGTCAGACAGATTGTCAGAAATATCGTAAAGCGTTGGATAGGTTGCCAGACGCTCACGTACCTGCGCCGCCATCGCTTCCAGATCCTTGATCCGACTGGAGCGCAACTGAATATCGACAGGGTCGCCGCCACGGCCGATTTCCGCCCTGAAGGCAACGGTCTCGGCGCCCGGAATCGGACCTATACGCTCACGCCACTCGCTGACGATCTGACGCGTACTGATTGAAACATCCCGCTCCTCGGACGGCACCAGCTCAAAGCGCACCCGCCCCTGCTCAGCACTGCCGCCGGAGCCGGTGGTGGAGTAGATGTTCATGATCACGCTTTCGCCGGTAGAAGGGTCGCGATACTCATCCTGCAGCTCACGCGCCGCCTGCACCATGCGGTAGATATGGCTATCCGTCACTTCAAACGGCGTACCACTGGGCATGGTCAGGGTGACACGGGCGGTATCACCCTGAATGCGTGGGAAGAATACAAAACGCGTCCAGCCGGAGGTTACCATCGCCAGAATCAGTAACAGCACGCCTACAAACAGCATCAGGGTGGTCAGGCGATTCCGCAGGGCGATGCCCAGCAGAGGCTTGTAGTAGCGCACGATCATGGTTTCAAAACCATCCGCAAACGACTGCTGCAGCTTGGCCAGTCGCCCCTGGCTTTCGACATTCTCGTGGCGCAGTTTCAGGTGTTTGAGATGTGCAGGGAGTACAAATTTGGACTCGATCAGAGAGAACAGCAGAACCGGAATCACCACCACCGGAATCTGGGCAAAGAAGGCACCACGATGCCCCTCGATAAAGGCGATCGGCAGGAAGGCAGCAATGGTGGTCAGTACTCCGAAGGTCACCGGAACCGCCACTTCCTGGGTACCGCGTACCGCCGCCTGAAGGCCGGATTCGGCACCGCGCAGGTGGCTATAGATATTCTCGCCGGTGACAATGGCGTCATCCACCACGATACCCAGCACCAGAATAAAGCCAAACAGTGAGAGCACGTTCAACGTCACACCGAACACCGGCATGATCAGAAACGCTCCCATAAAGCTCACCGGAATACCGATAAATACCCAGAACGCGATGGACGGACGCAGAAACAGGGTGAGTAACAACAGAACCAGAATACCACCCTGAATAGCGTTGGACGTCAGGGTGTGAATACGGCTTTTCACGATTTCAGAGTCGTCATCCCAGTACCCCAGGTTCAACCCTTGCGGCAGCAGGGATTGCTGCTCCTCCACATACTGTTTCACCGCATCAGCCACAGCGATGGCACTCTGGTTACCTACACGGTACACCTCGATCATCGCCGCAGGCTGGCCATTGAAGCGGGTTTTCAGTGAGGTTTCTTCAAAGCCATCGCTGACTCGCGCCAGGTCCCCCAGTCGCAGCAAGCTGCCATCGGGATGGGTTTTGATAATGACCGATTCAAACTCATCACGACTATAAGCCTGACCTTTGGAGCGAATCAGAATATCGCCGCCATCGGTACGAATGTTACCGGCTGACAAGTCCAGCGAGCTGGCAGAAATACGCTCAGCTACTTCAGCCAGCGTCAGGTCATAGGCACGCAGTTGATCCTGTGAGATTTCGATGCCGATTTCATAGCTGCGAACGCCGTCCAGCTCAGCCTGGGTCACACCCTCGAGACGCAAGATATCGTCGCGAACCTGCTCGGCATAGCCGCGCAGCTCCTGTTCGCTCAGTTCACCGGCCACCGACACGGTGATCACTTCACGCTTGAATGTCGCCAACGCAATCACCGGCTCTTCCGCCTCGCTGGGGAAGGTACCGATTTCATCGACACGGGACTTCACATCGGCCAGCAGTTCACGCGGATCGTACCCCTTGTCGACCTCAATGGTCACCGTGGTACTACCCTCCACCGAGCGGCTGCGAATCTCTTCTACACCCTCAAGGTCGCTGACCGCCTCTTCCACCCGAGTCGCAAGACTCAGCTCGGCATCCTCAGGCGTGGCACCACGCAAACTGATGCGTACGCTGATGGAGTCCGGCTCAAAGCTGGGAAAAATCTCCAGCGGGATGTTCAGTTTCAGTGACATCAGGCCCGCAAACAGAATGCTGACCATCAGCAGATTGGCGGCAACGTGGTTACGTGCAAACCAGGCGATCATGAGCGATCTCCAGCAGCGTTGCCTGCGTCCTTGGACGGTTTGGCTACAGCGTCTTCACCCTGAATCCGAACCGGCGTCCCGGATACCACCTGGCCTAGAGGCGTGAGCACCAGACGCTCGCCCGTATTCAGGCCCGAGGCAACCAGTGCCTGCTCGGTGTCCTGCCAGGCAATTTCAATATCACGACGCTGGAGAACACCCTTCTCAACCACGTAGACATAGCTGCCCTGATAAATGGCGCGGTTGGGAATCACCAGCGCATCCTGCAGCACAACACCTTCGATAGCCGCTGTGACATACTGCCCCACCTTCAACGGGATGCGATCAACTGCTTTTTCGCCATAGGGATCTTCGATCTGAGCCAGCACATGCAGCTGACGGCTGCTCTCGTCGATCGCACCTTCTGTCTGCACCACCTTGCCCTGCCAGGTTTCCGGGCGGATAAGATCCGAATGAATCGCGACCACCGGTTGTGTATGGGCGCCGCCTTTCACACGGTATTCTTCAGGTAATTCCAGATACCCCAGATCCCGGTTCTGCAACGGCAGGCGAACCTGAAGCACATCCACGGCATAGATGCTGCCCAGCGTAGTGCCGCTGGACACAACCTGACCCAGGTCGACCGATTTTTCCAATACGCGACCAGCATAGGGGGCACGAATGTGGGTACGCTCCAGATTCAGTTTGGCCTGCTCCAGTGAAGCCAGGGCAAATGCCAGTGTTGCCTTGGCAGCACTCAGCTGAGGCTTGCGCAATACCAGCGGCGGCGCCTCTCCCGCATTACCCAGACGCTTCCAGTCGGCAGCGGCCTGATTACTGCGGGCCTGCTCTTCTGCCAGCGCCTGGCGGGCATCCATGGTCGCCGCTTCCGCTTGCGCCAGATCGGCCTTGTAATCACGGTCGTCCAGGCGAATAAGCTCCTCACCGGATTCAAAAAAACCACCGGCACGGAAGTCGGGGTTCATCCAGACAATTTCACCGGATACCTGAGGCAAAAGCGTACTCTGAGTGCGTGGCTCAACACGGCCGTAGCTGCGTACTTGTACCTGAAAAGTTTGCAGCGCCAGCGGCATCACTTCCACACTGATCCGCTTGGCGGCTGGCGGAGCACCCCGCTGAGCCTGGGGCGGGTTCTGGTAAATCATCCAGCTGGCCAGCCCCAGCAGGCCAATCACGACAAAGGGCAGTATGCGTTTGATCATGAGGTGTGCGGCTCCGGTTTTACGGTCGTGTCGGCACTGAAGCGTCCGCCCAATGCACGATAGAGTTCGATACGATTTTGCAGCAATTGCAGACGTAAATTGATGACATTGGTTTGAGCATCCAGCGAGCGGCGCTCGGCTTCCAGTACGGTCGTGAAGTCCTCAAGACCGTGGCGATACTGCTCAAACGACAGTTTTTCTGCGTTAACCGCATTTTCTTCAGCGCTGAGGTAGAGCTGATAGCGGCTCTGCAGGCTTTGACGCGCGGACAGTGCATTTTCCACCTCGGTCAAGGCGACATACACCGCTTCCAACCACAACTGTTCTTGCTCTGCCCGAGCAGCCAGCGCCTTGGCTTGGGCATTTTCCTTGCGCCCGGCATCAAACAGCGTTTGCGCCAGCGAGGTCCCCAGACTCCAAGCCAGATTACCGGAACGCAGCAGATCGCTCAGTGCATCGCTGCTGCCTCCTTCACCGGCACTCAAGGTCAGACTGGGGAAGCGATCACGATGCGCCGCTGCCAAGGCGGCATCGCTGGCCAGCAGCTTAAGCCAGGCCTGTTGCAGATCTGGACGTCGACGCAGAATATCCGCAGGCATGCCCGCAGGCACCTCGGTTTCGATCAGTGGCAGCGAGCCGGCACTGGTCAGCTCGGCCGCAGGATAGCGCCCCAGCGTCTGCTCAAGAGAGCGCTGCAGCTCGGCCAGTGTCTGGCGTTGCTCTTCCAGCTTGGCTGCCTCGGAATGCACATTGTTGCGGGCCAGATACAGATCCAGCGCCTCGTTCAGGCCCTGACGGTAATTGGACTCAATGATTTCGAGGCTTTGCTGCAGGATATCGCGACGGCGGGTGTAGAGCTCAAGCAACAAGCGAGCTTCCTGAATTTCGAACCAGTTGCGCGTGATGTTGGCCACCAGCGCTTCCTGCTGCTCTTCCAGATCGGCTTCAGCTGCAGCGTAGTTAAATGCGGCCTGGCGTGTGCGGGCATCCAGCTCTCCCCAAAGGTCTGGGGTCCAACTCAGGTTGAAATTCAGGGAATCGGTCCGTGCCCCGCCCTCCTCACGTCGAGCGCCGATTTGCAGCGAGACCTCAGGATAGGCATCCGCACCGGTGATCTGCCACTCCAGTTTCGCCGCCACCAATGACTGACGTGCGGCCGCCAAACCGGGGTTATGCTCGATGGCTTCCTGTACCAGGCTTTCCAGCATCGGATCATTCAGTGTTTTAAGCCAGGCTGGAGCCGGTACTCCGGCGTCAACGTCCACCTGCCACTGCTGGGGCATGGCTGGACTGGGTGGCTGTAACGAAGGCGGCGTACTGCAGGCACTCAACAGCATCGCCAGGGGCAACATCAAATAGACGCGCACATCTGCTCCCTGATCTGGTTGGAATATTCGGAACCCTTTGGTCGCCTATATTAGACAAATGTTCCAACCGGCACAGCGTCTTTTACATTTCTTTACGGGCACTGAATAAGTGACTCAAATGCCACGCAAGAATTCATAGGCCCGCCGGACCTCGATGAAGGCATTGCTGTCGCCGCCCTTGTCAGGATGCAGCTGAGCGGCCAGTTGGCGGTAACGCAGCCGGACATCTTCACCACTTGCGCCCTCGCTGAGTCCCAATGTCTCATACGCACGGCTACGGATATCCGGATCTGCACACTGCAAGGCAAACCCCTGCATCAGCCGGCGCACATCTTCGGCGCTGGTTTGCTCCAGCTGCTTCCAGTCGAGATAGTAGGCGCGCAGTTTGTTTTCCTGATCCGGCAAATCAGTCTGGTCTCCCGTTTGTACCACCGGCTCCAGATACAGGCGCACGCTCAAGGGTGAAATTTCCAGTCGCAGATGTTCTTCGTACCACACCCGGGTCTGCAGACTGTAAAGCCCGTGCATAATCATGAAATGCTTTTGAAACAGGCGTAGCTGGTAATCCTCTGCCAATTCGGCAAACGCCGGATGCTCTTCAAGCCCTTTCATCAGACTGAACTCGCTGATCCCCTCTGGCGCTGTTCGCAGAAGGCTCAACAATTCAGGGATCAGTGGGTTGGGACTGAGAGCGTCGGTCATCGGGCCTCCGGGCTGTATTGCACTGTCATGCCCGCCCGGCCTCTGGCAGAATGAGTCTCAGGCTCACTGCAGGACAGACGATCATGTTGCTACGCTTTCTAATACTCCTGATACTCGCCCCGCTTGTCCACGCCAGCGACTGGAAAAACCTGATTGACCAGGCACCGGAAGGCAGCCAGGTCGCCTTGATCGTTGAGCCCTTGAGCGCCAGCGCTCCGCTGCAGATCCATTACCGCGACGACCGCTTTTTGCCGCCGGCCAGTACCCTCAAGCTGTTTACCGCCAGTGCGGCTGAACTTGCGCTCGGTAAGGATCATCGCTTCCCCACCCGTTTCTGGTATCAGGGCACTCAGAAAGGCGGGCAATGGCAAGGTGACTGGCTATTGGAATTCACCGGCGCCCCGGACCTGACACGCAGCCAGCTGGCCAGTCTGCTGGACCGTCTGCGACAGCGTAAAATTCGTGAAATCAAAGGTGACCTGATTCTCGATACCAGCCACTTTTCCGGCTACGACCGTGCCATTGGCTGGCCCTGGAACAACCTGGGCGTGTGCTACAGCGCCCCCGCTTCTGCCTTGACGCTTGAAGGCAACTGTATTGCCGCAAGCCTGACCAGCCGCGGCGAAAACCGCCCGGCGCGTTTCTTTGTTCCAGCCCACCAGCCGGTTGAGGTGACTTCGGAAGTACAAGGCCTGTTGCCGGAGGATATTCGTGACTCACTTTGCAGCCTTGAAGCCCGTTTGGGTCCTGGCAATCGCTATCATCTAAGCGGTTGCATCAATAGCCAACGCGAAGTCTTGCCTCTGAATTTTGCAGTCAATGATCCCTTCGCCTATGGCAAAGCCGTTGTCCAACAAGAACTCAGCAAGCTGGGCATCGTCCTGCGCGGCGAAATACGTGCAGGCACACGTGATGAACGCTGGAAGCAGGAAGCCGAAGTCACCTCAGCTCCACTTGGCCAGTTACTGGCGACCATGCTGCAGGACTCCGACAACCTGATTGCCGACCTGATCTTCAAAAATCTGGGCAACCTGGAAGGAAAAGCGGGCAGTTTTGCACTGGGTGAACGCAGTCTGAAGTCGATTATTAACCAGCATACAGGGATCGACCTGAACCTGGCCCGCCTGGAAGATGGCTCGGGGTTATCAAGAGACAACCTGGTACAGGCACGCCAACTGGCTCAATTACTGCGTTGGTTGGCTCAGCATCCGGATATGGTGAGCTACCACTCCCTGCCCATTACCGGTGAAAGCGGCACACTCAAATACCGCCGCAGTACACGACAGCCGCCACTTCAGGGGGCAATTCAGGCCAAGAGTGGAACCGTTAATGGATCTCGTAACCTGGCGGGTTACATGGACACCGCCTCGGGCGAGCGTTATGTGTTTGTATTGATGATCAGCGGCCTGAGCCTGCCGGAGAAAATGCCACGCCCCACACCACTGACAGTATTTGAGCGCTCATTGCTGGAATGGATCCACACCAACGGCTAAACGCTGTCGTCCAGACGTTTGAAACTGGCCTCGCCGTGCAACAGCTCCGAGGCTTCAGCTTCAAATTCGCCACAGCGGCTCAGGTCCAGTGAGCAGGCCAACTGGACCTGCTCGGTAAACTGCTGCTCTCTCACCTGAGCTTCAAACCGGTTCAACAGCCCCTCTACAGCACCGGTCAAACCATAGCCATACGTCAGCAAGTATTGAGCCTGAGGCTCTCAATGCTGAAACTGAGTTTCTGCCACTACCGCACGCACAGCCTGCGAGTAGGCTCTAACCAGCCCGCCCGTACCCAGCTTGGTACCACCAAAGAAGCGAGTCACCACGACGCACACCTGCCCGATGGCTGCGCCAGTCAGTACCGCCAACATGGGGCGCCCAGCAGTGCCCGAGGGTTCACCATCATCGCTACTGCCCAGACCTGTCAAGGCGTGGGGCTCTGCTGACACAAAGGCTGAACAGTGATGATTGGCACCCGGAAAACGGCCACGCTGCAATTCAATGAAAGCCTTGGCTTCCTGTTCTGACTGCACCGGTTTCAGGCTGGCAATAAAACGACTTTTCTTGATTTCGATCTCGGCCTCGGCTTCAGCCAAGGGGACCTGATAGGCTTGAGGGCGGGACACAACAGCTCCGGCAGCAGGGATACAAGCAACTATGGTATCAAAGTCCTTCCCTGCGAGCAGAAACAAAAACCCCCGCTTGAAGCGGGGGCTTGTAGACAGATCTGTAAAGCTTATTTACCGTGGTGGTGTGCGTCTTCAGACATGAGTTTGCGCACTTTCAGAAAGCCCCAGATCATGGCAGCCGACATTCCGGCAACACCCAGCAGGCTGGGCCAAAGAGTGCTGAAGCTGTAAGCATCGATACCGAACATAGCAATCACCTTTCTCGTTCTGTCTAAGTGTTAGGGTTAGATTACTCCCATAAAGATTGGGGGTTATTGACTTGGCTCAACCAAATTTGATCATTTTTTAAACACCCCATTTACACCTGACTTCACTTGCAAATCTGACGCTCTTGAACCATATCTGAAGTAGACCCAATCGCAGAAGGAGCGACGACATGTACCAGCGAAAACAGTGGACGGCCGAACAGTTGAGCAAGATGAACGAAGAAAGCTTCCTGGTCGAAATGCTCGATATGTTCGCATACTCCCCCTCCAATGCAGACGCCAGCTCCACTGAACAGATACAGTCCAAACTTGAAGCGGTCGAGGCTGCACTCAAGGCTCGACTGGAAAGCACCCGCAGCAGTTAACATCCCGTTTCCCGGCAGGCAGGCACTGGCCGCCTGCCCCTGCCTCGCTCTGTTTCCCCTCCCTGTGTCTGCAAGTCAAACGCAGCTCTCAGCTTACATAATCCCCTATTCACAGACCTGGAAACGCCGTTGATTGCTGGAACTCACCTGTTCCTGTTTATCTCCGCCCTACAGGGCGACCCACTCAACCCACTTCATGCCTTAACACCATCCGCTTCACTCTTCCCTTGCCCCTGACCTTGCTCTTGCTCCTGCCCTTGGCTATTCCCCCTGCCTGAATACATCGCTCACCACCATCGAAGACCAAACATTTTTTGCAGTCGAATACCCTAAATCTACTTTAGATTCATCTAAATAATATTTTGATTAATCAAAAATGATTAAAAAATTAACTTAAATAATTATTGATATGCCATAAACTCTTTTTAAATAACAAATTATTCTAAAGGGCCATCATTTATTTATCCTTTATATTCAACAGGTTACAAACCAACCAGCCGCCAGTAAAACCGCCAGGATAAAAACTTAAAAACACCTTTATTTTCATATGGTTACAGACCATAACGCGGAGGTTGTTTTTTGCTTTAAATCACCATATGAAATAGACTTATCAAAGTGGATTTAAGATTAATCAAAAAAGAAATAAGACAATGCAAGAGAAGGAAATCAAGTTACTTTTCAAGGCGGGGGTATTCGATTCCTGCCAGGCGATTCCGATCTCGATGTCACGCGGCTGGACATTGAAATTCATCACTCGGGATCAGGACGTGGTGACATTGAACTTGCAACGCTCCAAGCATGAGCGCGAGTTCAAAAGCCTGGATGGCGCCTCAGCCGTGGCGAGACGAATCGGTTTCGACTGGTTGAATGTGCAGATTGGTGATTTGCAGTGGCGGGAAAAGGTGTCCCGAACCGGAAGCTAGTTCGTTCGGGACAGTCCAGAGGCAGCTGAAGTCTTAAGCCTCGGGCAGCAGAGCCAGTTCGTCATCGGTGGCGTTGCGCACAGCGATAACTTCCACATCGAACATCAGATTCTGGCCGGCGAAGGGATGGTTGGTATCCACACTCACTTCTCGTGTGTCCAGGGCAACAACCTTGCCCAGACGCATTTCGCCCGCTTCATCTTCGATCTGGCAAAAGAGCCCGATTTTCAGCCCCGGCATATCAGCGAAGGCTTCGCGGTCCAGAACCAGCACCTTGTCTTCGTCACGCTCGCCATAGCCCAGCTCAGGAGATACCTCCTGGCGAAAGCTGTCGCCCGCTTCGCGGCCTTCCAGCGCCTGCTCCAGACCTTTCACGATCTGGCTGTGGCCGTGGATGTAGGTAAGCGGCTCGCCATCGCGGGAGCCATCGAGCACTTCACCATCCGCCCCTTCAAGGGCGTAATGGAAACTGACATGGGTGTCGCGGGTAATTTTCACGGGTAGTCCTCAGGGTTGCAGACGCTCCAGGCGCCATTGATCAGCCGCCAGAGTATAACGGAAACGATCATGCAGGCGGTTTTCGCGCCCTTGCCAGAACTCGAAATGCTCAGGTACCAGGCAGTAACCACCCCAGGTTTCAGGGCAAGGCACCACGGCATCCTTGAACTGGGCATCCAGAGCTTCAACGCGCTGCTCCAGCGTCACACGATGATCAATGGGCTGCGTCTGATCCGATACGGCTGCACTTAACTGGCTACCGCGCGGGCGTTGATGGAAATAATTTTCGCCATCGGTATAGGGCAGTTTTTCCACTCGGCCACGAATACGCACCTGACGTTCCAGGCCTCGCCAGTAGAACATCAACTCGGCCTTGGGGTTCTGTTCAAGGTGCTGTCCCTTTTCACTGCGAAAATCAGTGAACCAACAGAACCCGCGTTCGTCATATCGCTTGAGCAATACGATACGTGCAGCCGGCCAGCCCTCAGCATCAGCAGTAGCGAGCGTCATGGAGGTGGCATCATCAGGATGCGCCTTCAGCGCCGCCTGCATCCACTGTTCAAACTGCTGTATCGGGTCTTGTTGCATCTGCTCCCGCTGCAGGCCAGCAGCAACGTACTCACGACGCAGGGCACTGATTTCAGAGGATTCACTCATCGCTATCTCCAGTCATTTGTTACAGGCCGATACTATAAACCATGACTCCAGGGTTATACTGCCTGGGATCATGCATGAGGCATTTTCAATGATTCTACGGCGCGGGAGAACCGGTACATGACAGTGAAACAGGCTCGTATCTCCCTGATTGTGATTCTGGGCACCAGTCTGGTTTTAAGTGGTTGCATGAACTCAGGGAAACCGCGGCCCTTCCAGATCAAGAATCTGGCCAAGTCAGAAATCGATATGGTCACCGATCTGCATATCGAAACCGTCAACCAGCTGGCCCGTGAGTTAACCATCAAACTGTACAAGCGCAACCCGCGCGAGTTGGCCAAGGTACCCGGCATGACGGTGGAGCGCAGACTGGAGCTGCTGCTGGGGTCACCGCGCCCGATTCGCCATGCCGAACTGAACAATCTCTATGCCGAAAATGCGGTACCTCTGGCCTTTGACGCCAATTACAAAGGCGACCGTGTGTTTGCCTTGATGATCGGCATTACCGGCATGCTGCATGCCTCGTATAACTTCCGCGATGAGTTTTACATGCTGAATGAAATTGATCAGCAGAAGCTCTATAACTCGGCCCGTAATCTGGAAGCCATTGCCTGGCGGCTGAACACCTACCGTCAGCCCAATGGCACCCCCTTCCTGCTAACAAACAGCCCAAGCAACCTCAGCTTTGAACGCCTGTTCGGCAAGATGATTGCTCATCAGGACATGATGGCACGCATCGTGTCGGACTCCACCAACCGCGCCATCAACACGGTCGTGCATGGCATCGCTTCTACAACACTGCTGCCGATCTGATCAGCCTGATGCTCAACAATCGCGCAGAGGTTTGAGTACGCGGATATCGGCGATCTTGTGGTTTTCGTTGAGGAACAGGGTCACATCGGCCTGATCCGGCATCTGATCCAGCATGGCGCGGGTCAGGCGCTCATAATGCTGAATAAAGCGCTGGATCTCGTCTTCGTTCATGATGCGAAGATGATCCGTGGGCTGCTGGGTGTCATAGATATAACGCACCCGCTCGGCCAGCTTTTTCTCCTGCAACGAACGCCACTCATAGACCGCATCCATGCTCGGCACACAGAGCATCAACAGCACATCCAGACGTTCGAACAGCGCCTTATAAGGGCCTTTTAGTTGCTCGTTTACGTAGTTACGCCAAACACCATCGGCATCTTCTTCAGACTCAAGCGCATTCACTGGCTCGGCCAGAGACGCATCTGACTGAGGTACTGCCCCCACACACCAGCCTTCAAACACGATCAGGTCGGCACCGCCAACCCACTCCTGCCACACGGAATCAGGACAGCGATCGTCGATGGACTTGTCGAACACCGGAATCTTGGTAATACGCTCAGGGTCTGCCGTGCACAGGCTATCAATGATCTCGACACCCAGCTCCACATCGTGTGTACCCGGCACTCCTCGTGTCACCAGCAGTGGATGCACTGACTGCGCCAGCGCTTCACGATCCGCGCGGGTTTTGTAGAGGTCATCAATCGAAAACCCCACGACACGCAACCCAAACCCTTCACCCAAAATCACTTCCAGCAGGTTGAACAGGGTGGACTTGCCTGCGCCCTGGGCACCGTTTATCCCCAGTACCAGCGGACCGTCCTGACGCCGTTTGCGGGCCAGAATCCAGGCCGCCAAGGGTACATAGATCTCTTCGAACATCTCCTTGAGACCTATATCCACTTTGAGCGATTCAAGCGTTGCCGCGAACGCCTGCTCCACCGCACTTACGGCATGACGGCGTTCTTCAGTGGTCAGGCAAAGCTGATTGCGGGGCCAGCGTGTCAGTATGCTCATGGTATTTCCTTGGCCTTGGGGAGCTGTAAACAGGGCCTGAGTCTACACCAAGAGCCTGTTGCGGCGATAACTGAGTGGCCGCGCAGAGCTGTGGATAAGCCTCGGCGATTGCCATAACATAGACCGGCACTACCGGTAAGCTGATTGCCCGCCTATTCGCCTACGCGACACAAGGATGCCTCATGCGTGAATCTGCCAAGACGCCGCGTTTACTAAAGCGTCTGCTGCCCGTTTTGATTCTGGCCGTTGCGGTCCTGATCACTTTCACCCTGGTTAAGACCCGCCAAAGCCCGGCAGCCCAAGAGCCCAGCATCAAGCGCTGGAATGTTACGGCCATTGAGCTCGAAGCAACCCGCGCCTCTCCCGAGCTAACTCTTTACGGCCAATTCGAGCCGCCACAAACCACCCACTTGAGCAGCGCCTTGAATGCCGATGTGAGCCATATTCTGGCCTCGGAAGGCGAAACACTGGGCAAAGGCGGCCTGCTGCTGGAACTGGATGCGCGTGAAGTCAGCCTGCAGCTGCGACAGCGCCAGGCTGACCTGGCCGCAATCGATGCACGTATAGCGGCTGAAAATATCCGTTATCAGCATGACCGCAGCTCGCTGAAGCTGGAACAGGATGTGCAGGCGCTCAATCAGGACAGGGTCGCCCGCTCCGAAAGCCTGCAACAACGTAATCTTTTAAGTCAGGAACAACTGGACAGCAACCGACAAACCCTGCGCCAGCAAGCCCTGGCAATCGAAGCACGACGCCAGGCCATTGCCGATCATCCCAATCGACTGGCACAGCTGGAAGCCGAGCGCGAGCGTCTGCTCAGCCAGATCGAACTAACTGAACTGGATCTGGAACGCACCCGCATCCAGGCTCCCTTCAACGCACGCGTTCTCAGTATCGAAACCGCTGTCGGTAATCGGGTTCGGCCGGGGGATCGCCTGATCAGTCTCTATGATGTGGATCGACTTCAACTCAGGGCTCAGGTACCCGATCACTGGCGCGAGCAGCTCAGCCAGGCCCTGGCGCACGGCTCTGTGGAGGCCGAGGCTGAGCTAAATGGAGAACCGGTTCAACTTGAACTGCGTCGCCTGGCCGCTCGCATTAACCCTGGCCAGGCCGGCGTGGATGCGCTTTTTTCTCTGCCTGCTTCAAATCTGCCCCCTCTGCCGGGACAGACTCTCGCCATTCGTCTTTTACTGCCGGTACAGGAAGGTCTCTTTGCACTGCCACCTGAAGCGCTATACGGCACGGATCGAGTCTATCGTTTGGCTGAAGAGGACCGGCTTCTGTCGATTCCTGTCGAGCTAACAGGACAACGCCGCTTGCCCTCCGGGCAGCAACAGGTACTGGTACGGGCGGAGTCTCTGAATAACGGCGACCGCATCATCACGACCCAGCTGCCCAACGCCATTGGTGGCCTGCCCGTAAAAGTGGTGGACTAAACCATGCAACAGGGAATGATCGCGCTTTTTGCCAGCCACAGGGTTGCCGCCAACCTGTTGATGCTGCTGTTGTTACTCAGTGGCTTGTACGGTTTACGCCAGCTCAACACCCAGTTTTTCCCGACCTTCGATATCGACATTGTCACCGTAGAGGTGACCTGGAGCGGCGCCAGCGCCGAGGATGTTGAGCGATCCATCCTGTTACCGGTGGAACAGGAGTTACGTTCGGTGAACGGCGTGGATACGCTCTACGCCACGGCCAACCAGGGACGTGCTGCTTTCCGCGTCGAGCTGGAGGAAGGCACCGATGTGGATTATGCCCTTACCGAAGTGCGCCAGAAGGTCGATGCCATTCGCGCTGACTTGCCCAGCGACAGTGAAGAGCCGTTGATCCAGAAGGTGATCAATTACGAAGGCATTTCGGACGTTATCCTCACCTCGGATCGCGCCTCACTGGATGAGCTGCGCCCTCTGGCCTACCAGTTGGAGCAGCAACTGCTGGACCAGGGCGTTCGTAAAATCGACTTTATCGGTCTGCCGGAACAGGAAATTGCCATCCAGGTGCCGCCTGAGCAGCTGCTTCAACTGGGACTGACACTGGACCAGATCGCCGCGCGCATCCGTGAGCAAAGCCGCGACCTGCCCGCCGGTACCGCCGCCCGCAGCGAAGGTGCACGTCAGATTCGCAGCCTGGGGCAGCAGCGTGACAGCGAAGGCTTTCGCCAATTGCCACTGCTGACGGATGCACAAGGCCGTCTGGTCCGAGTGGGTGATGTGGCCGAGGTAGAACAGCGCCCCCGTGACCGTTCGGTCCTCTTGTCCTGGCATGGCCAGCCGGCCGTGTTGATGCAGCTGAAGCGCACCTCAGCAGACGACACCCTTGAAGCAGCCGCCATACTCTCGGACTGGCTGACCCAAGTACGCCCAACCCTGCCTGAAGGTGTACAGCTGGTCGCTTTCAACGAGAGCTGGCAACTGGTACGTGATCGCATTCAGTTGCTGATCAAAAACGGTATCAGCGGCCTGATTCTGGTCATTCTGATCCTGTTCCTGTTTTTAAATGCGCGTGTGGCCTTCTGGGTCTGCGTGGGCATTCCGGTCTCCTTCATGACCGCACTGGCGGTTCTCTGGGGGATCGGTGGCTCCATCAATATGATGTCCCTGTTCGCCTTTATCATGGCACTGGGGATCATCGTCGATGACGCCATCGTGGTGGGCGAGGATACGCTGACCCATGTCCAGAAAGGAGAACCGGGACTTCAGGCAGCCATCGGTGGCGCCAGGCGCATGGCTGCACCGGTTATCGCCTCCTCGCTGACCACCATTGCCGCCTTCCTGCCGCTACTGATGGTTGGCGGTATTATCGGCAGTATCCTGATCGATATTCCTACCGTGGTGATCTGCGTAATTTTGGCCTCACTGCTGGAATGCCTGTTGATTCTGCCGGGGCATTTGAGCCACAGCTTGCGCAGTATTCATGACCTGCGCCCATCCAGAGTGCGCCTGAAGCTGGATGCCGGGTTCAACCATTTCCGCGAGCATCAGTTCCGGCGCTTTATCACTCTGGCGCTACATTATCGTGGCGCCACCCTGGCGCTGGCACTGGGCCTTCTGATCACGGGCGTGGGTCTGATCGCGGGCGGTCGCCTCGCCTTCACCTTCTTCCCCAGCGTCGATGCCAACACCCTTACCGCCAACGTCAAATTTGTGGCCGGTACCGACCGTGTGCATGTGGACCGTTTCCTGGCCCATTTGGATGAAACCCTGGCCGGAACCGATGAAGCCCTGGGCGGTGAGCTGGTCAAAATCCGGCTGCGCGAGTCCGGCATGGCCAACTTTCCGCGCAGCACAGCCACCGCCTTTACCGGCGATACCTATGGCTCACTGTATGTGGAGCTGGTCCCTGCGGATGACCGCAGCGTTACCAACCAACGCCTGATCAGCCACTGGCGTGAACAGATACAACTCCCGGCGGGGGTGGAAAAGTTCAGCATCGATATGGCGCAGGCAGGACCGCCCGGCAAACCCATCGAGGTCAAACTGACCGGCCCCGATGTAGCCACATTGAAGCAGGCGTCACTGGCTCTGCAGGATCGACTCGCCCGCTACAGCGGCTTGTCCAATGTGGACGATGACCTGCCCTGGGGCAGTACCCAGCTGATTTATAGCCTGACCCCCTCGGCGCAGGCAGCTGGCCTGACATTGAACGCTTTGGGTGCTCAACTCAGATCAGCCTTTGATGGCCAGAAAGTGCAGGCATTTTATGCCGGACGTGACGAGATTGAAGTGCGTGTCATGCTGCCCGATCAGCAGCGTGATCAGCTCGGCACTCTGGCCTCCCTGCCCATCGTGCTGCCCAATGGTCAGATCACGCCTATTGGCAACGTGGTCAACTTTGAGGCCCGTCCGGGGCTGGACAGTCTGCAGCGTATCGATGGCCAATTGGCATTGAATGTATCGGCTGACCTGGACGAGGTGGTCACCAATGCCGACGAGGTTATTGCCAAGCTTCAGGAAGAGGTGGTGCCTGAGCTCACCAGCGAATTCGGCGTACGTGCCAGCTTTGAAGGCAAAAACCGCGACCAGCGTGAAACTCTGGCTGACATGAAAGCCGGCCTGCTGTTGGCCCTGGCACTGATTTATATCATTCTCGCCTGGGTGTTCGGTTCCTGGAGCTGGCCGGTGGTGGTCATGCTGGCCATTCCCTTGGGTTTGACCGGCGCCATCTACGGCCACTTCCTCACAGGTCTCGACCTGACCGTACTGTCCCTGTTCGGCCTCTTTGGTCTGTCCGGTATCGTCATTAATGACTCCATCGTACTGGTCACCTTCTACAAGCAGCTCAAGGAACAGGGGATGGCAGTACGTGAAGCGATTATCGAAGCGGCCTGCCAGCGGTTGAGAGCTGTGCTGCTGACTTCACTGACCACAATTGGCGGCCTGATGCCGATTTTGTTTGAAACCTCATTGCAGGCGCGCTTCCTGATTCCCATGGCCACCTCTATTGTATTTGGCCTGGCGTACGGAACCCTGCTAATACTTGTTGTCATACCCGCTATGCTGAGTCTATTGGAAGAGACAAAGGCGCTGGCATCCAGAACGGTAAAAACGCCGTCCTGAAGTCACAAGGAGATCCAAATGGCGAACGACACTCGAATCGAGCATGACAGCCTGGGCGAAATAGAAGTGCCCACCGAAGCACTCTATGGCGCTCAAACCCAACGTGCAGTGAATAACTTTCAGTTCAGTGAATTGAAGCTGCCGGATCATTTCATTGCCACCCTGGCACGCATCAAAGCCGCCTGTGCCCAGGCTAACGCCGAGCTGGGACTGCTGGAAAAAGAGCAGGCCGATGCCATTCTGGCAGCGACAGATTCGATCATTGCAGGCGAATACAGCGACCAGTTCCCGGTGGATGTGTTCCAGACCGGTTCCGGCACCAGCACCAACATGAACATGAATGAAGTGTTGTCAGCCCTGGTCAAGCAGCAGTCCGGCCTGGAGCTGCACCCCAACGATCACATCAATATGAGCCAGAGCTCCAATGATGTAATCCCGACCTGTATCCATGTCAGCAACCTGCTGGTGCTGGAAAACCAGTTGCTGCCGTCCCTGCGCCACCTCGTAGGTCGCCTGACCCGCAAGCGCTACGAAGTGGCTGAAGTCGTCAAAACGGGCCGTACTCACCTGATGGATGCCATGCCAATCCGCATGGGTCAGGAGCTTTCGGCCTGGCAGCAACAGATCGAAGACAATATCACCCGTCTGGAAAACATACGCCCAAGGTTAACTCTGCTGGCACAAGGCGGCACCGCGGTCGGCACCGGCGTGAATGCGCCCCCCACATTTGCGCGCCTGTTCTGCCGTTATCTCAGTACCCGTAGCGGCCTGACGGTCAAACCCGCAGCCAGTCACTTCATGGCTCAGGCCACTCAGGACACTGCACTGGAGCTATCCGGCCAGTTGAAGACCTGCGCCACCAGCCTGATGAAGATCGCCAATGATCTGCGCTGGATGAACTCCGGCCCACTGGCAGGCCTGGGTGAGATCGCGCTGCCGACGTTACAGCCGGGTTCATCCATCATGCCCGGCAAGGTGAACCCGGTGATTCCGGAAGCGGTGATGATGGCGGCGGCACAAATCTGCGGCAACGACACCAGCATCAGCATCTGCGCCCAGCACGGCAATTTCCAGCTTAACGCCATGCTTCCGCTGATCGCCTACAACCTGCTGCAGAGCCAGACACTTCTGGCCAACGCGGCTGTACATCTGGCTGACAAGGCCATTCAGGGCTTTACCGTCAATGAAGCTCATATAGAAGCGACCCTGTCCCGCAACCCGGTGCTGGTAACTGCGCTGAACCCGATCCTGGGCTATGAACGCGCCGCTGCGCTGGCCAAACAGGCCTACGCGGAATGCCGCCCGATTATCGATGTGGTGGCCGAACAAACCGATCTGAGTCGCGACGAGCTGGAGCATCTGCTCAATCCCCGGCATCTCACTGGCGCCTGACAGGCGCCATCCGCTATACTTTCGGGCCCCGAACTTGAGCGAAATCCCTGCTTTTTTTGTGTGTAGCAGGGCCTGACAGGAAAAGCGCATGAATCCAGATCTCGACAGACTCCAGCCCTATCCGTTTGAAAAGCTGGCCGTGCTCAAGGCCGGCGTACAGCCTCCGACCAGCCTTGAGCATATTTCGCTCGGCATCGGTGAGCCCAAACATCCGGCACCTCCCTTTGTGCTGGAAGTGATGGCGGATAACCTGAACTGTCTGTCGAACTACCCGACCACCAAGGGTATGCCCGAACTGCGTCAGGCCATTGCGGGCTGGTGTGAGCGTCGTTTCGAACTGAACAGCGGCACTCTGGACCCCGAGCGCCACGTGCTGCCGGTGAACGGTACCCGTGAAGCGATCTTCGCCTTCACCCAAGCCGCCGTGGCTCGCAAGCCCGACGCTCTGGTACTGACCCCGAACCCCTTCTACCAGATCTACGAAGGGGCGGCGTACCTGGCCGGTGCTGAGCCCTACTACCTGAACTGCCTGCCGGAAAACGGTTTCATTCCTGATTATGATGCTGTGCCTGCCGATGTATGGCAGCGCTGCCAGCTGCTGTTTGTCTGCTCACCGGGCAACCCCACTGGCGCCGTACACAGCATTGAAACACTGAAGAAGCTGATTGCGCTGGCCGACGAGCATGACTTCATCGTCTGCTCCGACGAGTGTTACTCCGAGCTGTACCCGGACGAAAACAACAAGCCTGCTGGCCTGCTGCAGGCCTGTGCAGAACTGGGCCGTGACGACTACTCCCGCTGCATCGTGATGCACAGCCTGTCCAAGCGCTCCAACCTGCCGGGCATGCGCTCCGGTTTCATCGCTGGCGATGCCAGCCTGCTGGAACCCTTCCTGCTGTACCGCACGTACCATGGCTGCTCCATGCCGATCCAGCACCAGCTGGCGTCTATTGCGGCCTGGAACGATGAAGGCCACGTGCTGGAAAACCGTTGCCAGTACCGTCACAAATTCGAAGCCGTTCTGCGTGTGCTTCAGCCCGTCATGGATGTGAAACAATCCGATGCCAGTTTCTACCTGTGGGCACCGACGCCCATTGCCGATGACGCTTTCACCAAGGGCCTGTTTGAGCAGCAGAACCTGACCGTACTGCCGGGTCGTTACCTGTCCCGTGAAATCGATGGTGTCGTCCCCGGTGCCGGCTTTGTGCGCATGGCGCTGGTCGCCACGGTTTCTGAATGTGTCGAAGCGGCCGAGCGTATTCGCCGCTACGTTGAATCACTGTAACGAGGGCCGTCATGACAACCGTTTACGGTATCAGTAACTGCGACACCGTTCGCAAGGCACGCAAGTGGCTGGAAGCAGAGTCGGTCGCATTCGACTTTCACGATTTTCGCAAACAGGGCCTGAGCGCTGAGCACGTTGCTCGCTGGTGCGCGGCTGCGGGTCTGGACAAGGTTCTGAACAAGCGTGGCACCACCTGGCGTCAACTGCCAGACGAGGTCAAGGCCACCACCGATGAAGCCGCACTGCAGGCACTGATGGTGGAACAGCCCACGCTGATCAAGCGCCCGGTACTGGAACTGGACGATGGCCGCATAGAAGTCGGCTTCAAGGCGGACAGCTATGCCGCCCTGTTCGGCAAGTAAGCCGGGCCAACACATACCGAATACTGAACACATTTAATTTTTGAACAACGGAGTTAACAATGGCGAATTTCGCACTGGGTCTGGGTGTAGGTACCAAGTCTTCTGCTGGTGACTGGCTGGAAGTCTATTACAACGCACCGCTGCTGAACGCAGACGATGCCCTGGTCGCAGCCGTAGCGGCCAAAGTCGGCTACGAAGGTGGCAACCAGGTGATCGAACTGGACGCAGCTCAGCTGAAGTCCCTGGAAGCGGCGTTCCTGTCCGTTGATGCTGAAGATCAGGCCGAAGTAGTTGAGATTCTGGAAGGCACCTCTCAGCCGGTTGTTCTCTGCATTCTGGAAACCGATGCAGCGCCTCAGACCACCGCCGAGGTGTACCTGAAGCTGTCCCTGCTGTCCAACCGTTTGGTTAAGCCGCATGGTCTGGACCTGAGCGGCATGTTCCCGCTGCTGCCGAACGTTGCCTGGACCAACGAAGGTGCTGTGGCACTGGAAGACCTGCCGCGCCGTCAGTTGTCGGCTCGCGCTCAGGGCCGTGTACTGGACGTACAGTCTGTGGATAAATTCCCGAAAATGGCAAACTACGCGGTACCGGCCGGCATCCGTATCGGTGACACTTCACGTATCCGTCTGGGTGCTCACGTGGGCGAAGGCACTACGGTCATGCACGAAGGCTTCATCAACTTCAATGCTGGCACTCTGGGTGTCAGCATGGTTGAAGGCCGTATTTCTGCGGGCGTGGTTGTTGGCAACGGTTCCGACATCGGTGGTGGCGCGTCTACCATGGGTACCCTGTCCGGTGGCAACAATGTCGTCATCTCTGTGGGCGAAAATTGCCTGCTGGGTGCCAACTCCGGTATCGGCCTGCCGCTGGGCGACCGCTGCACCGTTGAAGCGGGCCTGTACGTAACCGGCGGCTCCAAAGTGACCCTGCTGGACGCTCAGAACAACTCTGTTGGCGTGGTTAAGGCGGGCGAACTGTCCGGTCATGACGACCTGCTGTTCCGCCGCAACTCTCAGAGCGGTCGCATCGAGGTGAAAACCAACAAGAGCGCGATCGAACTGAACTCTGAGCTGCACTCGCACAACTAAGCCGACAAGACAGCCAATTCGACCCCGCACGCCGGCTCGGCCTGCGGGGTTTTCATCTTTTGCAACGCAGGACACCCGCCATGACACAGCTTTCGCCCACACTCGAACTGGCTAAAGACCTGATCAGCCGCCGCTCGGTTACGCCCGAAGATGCAGGCTGCCAGGAACTGATGATCAGCCGTCTGGAAGCGCTGGGCTTCAAAATCGAGCGTCTGCCGTTCGAAGAAGTCACCAACTTCTGGGCCCGCCGTGGCGACAGCGGTCCGTTGTTCTGCTTTGCCGGCCATACCGATGTGGTGCCCTCCGGCCCCGAAGAGCGCTGGGATCACCCTCCGTTCGAGCCGCGTATCGAAGAAGGCTACCTCTGTGGCCGTGGCGCTGCCGACATGAAAGGCAGCCTGGCCTCCTTCATCACCGCGGTGGAGCGTTTTGTAGAGCACCATCCGGACCACGAAGGCTCTATTGCCCTGCTGATCACCAGCGACGAAGAAGGCCCCTTCGTGAACGGCACCACCCGGGTGATTGATCACCTGGAAGCCCGTAACGAGAAGATAGACTGGTGCATCGTGGGCGAGCCCTCCAGTACCAATAAGCTGGGCGATATCATCAAGAACGGCCGTCGCGGCTCACTCAGCGGCAGCCTTAAGGTACGCGGCATTCAGGGTCACGTGGCCTACCCGCATCTGGTGCGCAACCCGATCCATGAAGCAGCCCCTGCACTGGCCGAACTTGCAGCTACCATTTGGGATGAAGGCAATGAGTTCTTCCCGCCGACCAGCTTCCAGATCTCCAATATCAATGCAGGCACCGGCGCGACCAACGTGGTGCCGGGCGAAGTGGATGTTGCCTTCAACTTCCGCTTTTCCACCGAAGTTACCGCAGACGAGCTGAAAGTGCGCGTGCGCGATATCCTCGACAAGCACAATCTGGAATGGGATATCGACTGGATTCTGTCCGGCAACCCCTTCCTTACCTCTGCCGGCGATCTGGTCGACGCCAGCCGTGAGGCGATCAAGGCGATCATGGGCTACGACACCGAGCTGTCCACATCCGGTGGTACATCCGACGGTCGCTTCATCGCGCCCACCGGCGCTCAGGTGGTTGAACTTGGTCCCTGCAATGCGACCATCCACAAGATCAACGAACGAGTTCGCGCTCAGGATCTGGACGACCTGTCGTCCCTGTACGAGAACATTCTGGCCCGCCTGTTGGTCGCCAAGGCATGATGCAACCTGCACTGGCCTGCCCCGTCTGCCGTGAGCCCCTGACTCAAGAGCAGAACCAGCTGCGCTGTTGCAACGGTCACAGTTTCGATCGCGCGCGTCAGGGCTACTGGAACCTGCTGCTGCCTCAGAAAAAACGCAGCAAGGCACCCGGTGACAATGCCGAGATGGTGCAAGCGCGCCAGAGCTTCCTCGAAGCGGGCTACTACAGCCCTCTGGTTGAGCGCATCGGCGCCCTGCTCAAGAACGAACTGAGCCCGGGCGAACAAACACAGTTGCTGGACCTGGGCTGTGGTGAAGGCTGGTATACCGACCGTCTGGCCAGGCAGCTGGGCTGCTGCACCACCGGACTGGATATCTCCAAGGAGGCGGTCAAGGCCGCCTGCAAGCGCAACAAGGACATACACTGGCTGGTAGCCACCGGCGCCGACATTCCACTGGCCGAAGGCTCGGTCGATGCCGCTACCCTGGTGTTCAGCCGACTAATGCCTGAACCGACAGCCAAAGTCCTCAAACCCGGCGGCTTGCTCCTGGTGGTTACCCCCGGTCCGGACCACCTGCTGGCACTGCGTCGACTGATCTACACTGACGTGCGAGCCAGCTCCGGCTTCGACCCTGCAGCCCAGCTGGCAGACCTGTTTGAACCTGTTGCGCAGGAGACTCTGAGCTTTGAGTTCAAACTACCCGACGCCACTGCGATTCAGAATCTGCTGGCTATGACACCACACGGTCAACGCCTGAAACCTGAAGCCCGCGCTCGCATCAGCGAATGTATGGAGCTGCAGGAACAGGCCCAGTTTGTTCTACACCTGTTCCACAAGCGATGAACCTTAAGCGTCTCAAAACCCGCCTGCGCCAGCAGGCTGAAGACAGCCGCGGCAACCTGCGCAATCTTATGAGTGGTGCCTTTCTGTTTTTCATGGGTTTGGGCGCAATCATGATGGCGCAGCACGGCCTGCCACAGAGCCTCAAGGCTGAAATGCTGGCGCTGGCAGGCTTGATCCTGCTGGTACTCGGCAGCATACTCGCCCTGTATGGCTACCTGAGCCTGAGCTTGCTGCGTATTTGGCACTTTCTGGACGATGATGATGAGCGAAGAGACGACACGCCACCCCGACATTGAGATCTACATTAAAAGCCGCTCTCTCGATGAGATTCTGGCCTGGCTTGAGCAGCTGAGCGAATCGCTGCAGGCGGCACAAACCGGTGGTAGCACCCATCACCTGTCCTGCGTTATCAAGGGCCAAACCATCCCCGTGATGATCCACGAGCGCGCACTGGGCAAAGCCTGGACCAGCCTTTGGTTCCGCTCCGACGCCACCCCATGGGAGCGAGACCTGGATTGCGCTGAAGAAGCCGCCAAGGCTCTGGACACCCAGGTCCGCTGCATCGTATCCGGCTGGGCAGACGGTGATGACCCGGATGAATGGTGGCGCATCGAAAACGGCACTACCGAGAAGATCACCTGGCGTAGCGAATAAGGCTTATTACATAGGAAAGGAAAGCCGCAATGACCCTCGAATCACCCCCGCTACACGCGCTATTACTCGACGGTCAGGGCGGCGCGACCAGCCTGACACCGGCGCAACTGGATGCCTGGACCCCTGAACAGGGGCTGCTCTGGCTGCACCTGGATTACACCGACACATCGTCAAGAAACTGGCTGGAGCAGGACAGCGATTTGCCTGCACTGGCTGTTGAGTCGCTGCTGGCTGAAAATACCCGTCCCCGTGCAGCCATGCTCGGAGAGCACCTGCTATTGGCCCTGCGTGGCGTCAATACCAACCCGGGCGCCGATCCCGAGGACATGGTGTCCGTCCGCCTCTGTGTATCCCCCGATCGCATTATTTCCACCCGCAAACGCCGCCTGCTGTCTGTCGTCAAACTGGTGGAGCAACTGCACGCCGGTAACGGTCCCCGCAATCACGCCGAGCTGATCGTACAGCTGAATGAGGGACTGGTTGAGCGCATGGGTCTGACGGTAGAAGCGCTGGATGAAGAACTGTCAGATCTGGAGCTTAACCTGCTGACCGATGCCGACAGCGAGATGCGCCACACGGTGCGCAATCTGCGCCGCCAGTGCATCAGTCTGAGGCGCTACTACTCCCCCCAGCGTGATGCCTTCAACCAGTTGCAAGGGGAACGCCTGGAGTGGCTGAATACGGATCACCGCCTGGCACTGCGCGAAATCAGTGACCGCCTGCTGCGCCATATTGAAGATCTGGACATGCTGCGCGAGCGCGCCGCCATGGCGCAGGAAGAGCTGGCCAGCCAGCAAAGCGAAGAGCTCAACCAGCGCATGTATGTGCTGTCGATCATTTCGGCTATCTTCCTGCCACTGGGCTTCCTGACCGGCCTGCTGGGCATCAACGTGGGCGGTATACCTGGCGCTGACAACCAGCATGCCTTCCTGTGGTTCCTTGGCAGCCTGGTGGCGATGGTCGGCGGCCTGTTCTGGCTATTCCGCCGCTGGCGCTGGCTCTGAGGCCTTAAATTTTTGCTGTAACACTACGGCGCCCACGATCAGTGCCAGTCCGACAAACGTGGCTGGCACTATGGGCTCGTTCAGGAACAACCGGATAAACAGCAACGACAGGAAAGGCGACAAGAAGATAAGATTGGAGATTCGGCTGACATGGGTCGCTGCACGCATGGCACCCAGCCACAACAGGAAAGTCACACCCATTTCAAACAGGCCTACATAGGCCGCACCCAACAGCCCCTGCAACGACGGCACCATCAGCTCAGCTTCCCAGGCCATTAACCCCCACACCATCGGCGTCCCCAGCAGGAAGCAAAGTAGTAAGGTAACCGCCGGCGAACCCTCTGCTCGCGTGTTCAAAATCCAGTACAGCGCCCAGATCAGTGTGCTGCCCAATGCCAGTAATACGCCCGGCACACTATCAAACTCCAGCGCCAGCAGATTGCCACGCGTGGCAATGACCAAGGCACCCAGATAGCCCAGCAACATGGCGATGATATCAATGCGGTGCAGTTTCTGTTTCAGCAAGGGTACTGCCAGCAACGCCAGCGTCAGCGCCCAGGTGTAGTTAAGCGCCTGCGCCTGCTGTGCAGGCAATAGATCGTAGGCCCTGAACAGCACCAGGTAATACAGAAAGGGGTTCAGCAGACCCAGTGCAAGGTAATAGCCCGGCCTGCGGCGTAACTGTTGCAGCAGCTCACCCCACTGCTTCTGCCAGCTGACCGCGACCGCCAGCACCAGAGTAGAAAACAGCCCGGACCAGCCTAACAGCTGCAAGGGGCTCATGACCTGCAACGATAGCTTGAATGCAGTCGCTACGGTGGACCAAAGCAACACAGCGCTCAAACCGAGCAACATGGCGCGTGACTGGGATTTTTCCAACATCCGTTCTCTCACCTAAGGTGGGGGCAAAACGGGCTAGGAAAACATATTTGAAGCCCTGTGTCAGGCCTCTACATGAATAGAGCTGCGAGCCTGTTCAATCTGACCGGCCAGATTGCTCGCTGCGTAAAGGGCAACCTGCTCGAAACGATCGGAACGAAGCGCCTGAGCACGAGGTGTACGTGACTGAACCTCCAGCCGAGCAACCTGAAAAGCGTAGTCACCGGGGTTGGGGTCATTGATGGAGTGATTCAGGCGATCCACAACCTTTGGCGTGTGTAACTCGATCGGGTCTGGATAGTTCAGCGCATCCGTGGTCGGCAGCGCAAATCCCTCACCCGCAGGGGCCGTGGCTTGCTGGGGCTGGTAGATTTCCTGATTGGAAGCGATAAGACTGAGCAGAAAGGCGAATTGGGCACCATTAGGCGACTGCACTGCCTGTGGCAGTGAGGCCGTGTAGGTCTCAATTCGTGACTGGATCTGTTCTGTTTGCATCTTGCCTCCGCTCAGGCTGGTATTATCGGCAAGCAGCTGTAATCCTTTATTTTTTTCTTACGGAGAGATCCATATGGGACGTTGGCGACCGCCTCAGGCCAAGAGTTCACCCTATATCACTCAGGAGGGCTACGAACGCCTTACTGAAGAGTTGAAGTACCTGTGGAAGGTCAAACGCCCCGAAGTCACCCAAGCGGTCAAGGAAGCAGCCGCTCAGGGCGATCGCTCGGAGAATGCAGAATACATCTACGGTAAAAAACAACTGCGTGAAATCGACCGCCGTGTGCGCTATCTGTCCAAACGCCTGGAACACATCAAAGTGGTGGATCGCGCACCGGATGATCAAAGCCGAATTTTCTTTGGTGCCTGGGTCACACTGATAGACGAAGATGACCAGGAACGTCGCTATCGAATCGTCGGTGCTGATGAAATAGATCCAGCCAAGGGCTACATCAGTATAGACGCACCGCTGTCACGGCAGCTGTTGAAAAAGCAGGTAGGCGATGAAGTAGTAATTGAAAGGCCTGAGCAGAATGAGCTCTGGCTGGAAGTGCTGGCCATCAACTACTGATGGTCGGCCAAAACGCCAAAAAACCCGAAACGAGTTTCAATGAAATGTAACACTTGAACAGGAAGATACTGCAAGAAAGGAAAAAACCGGAAGTGGTGGGTCGTATAGGACTCGAACCTATGACCAATTGGTTAAAAGCCAACTGCTCTACCAACTGAGCTAACGACCCATCGACACAGACAAACGGCCTGCTAAAAGGAAGTGGTGGGTCGTATAGGACTCGAACCTATGACCAATTGGTTAAAAGCCAACTGCTCTACCAACTGAGCTAACGACCCGCTCTTGATGCTCTTCGCATCGACCATGCCAGACAGGCAAGGCCTTCATGATTTGGCTCCTCGAGCTGGACTCGAACCAGCGACCAATAGATTAACAGTCTACTGCTCTACCAACTGAGCTATCGAGGAACTGCTCAAATCATCATCCTTAAATGGCGGAGGGGCAGGGATTCGAACCCTGGGAGCCTCTCGACTCGTCGGTTTTCAAGACCGGTGCTTTCGACCACTCAGCCACCCCTCCAAAGGATGGGCGCAGATTGTATAGAGTTCAGATTTTCTGTCAACACCCTTTGTGAAAAAATCACATAATTATCTGAAATGGTTAAATTTTTACCTGTTGTTCACCCAGCTCAGACAAGGGGCGAGGCGCCGAAAAAAGATAGCCCTGAAGCTCGTCACAGCCGCGCTCGCTGAGGAAATCCGCCTGGGCTCGCGTCTCGACCCCTTCCGCCACCACCTGCAGGCCCAGTGAGTGAGCCAGCACGATAATGGTTTCTACAATCACGCGATCATCTGCATCGGTTTCGATATCGCGTACGAAGGAGCGGTCGATCTTGAGATAGTCGATCGGTAAGCGCTTGAGATACTCAAGAGAAGAATAGCCAGTGCCAAAATCATCCACGGCGACTTCGACACCCAGCGCCTGGACCGCAGCCAACTGCTCCGCCGCGGTAGCAAAGTTTTCCACCAGTGCACCTTCGGTCACTTCGATACACAGCTGCTCAGGGCGAAGCTCGTTCGCTTCTATGGTGTTTTTAAGACTCTCGGCCCAGTTACCGCCCTGGAACTGGCGTGGAGACAGGTTGATCGCGATCTGTTTTCCCGCCAGTTTGGGATCTCGCAGATCGGCCACCACCTGTTGCAGCAGCCAGTCGGTCATCTGCTCCAGCGCATCACTGGCTTCTGCCAACGGAATGAATTCCACTGGCGATACAGCCCCCAGTTCGGCACTGTACCAACGCATCAGCGCTTCGTACCCGGTTACCTGACCATTAGGTTTCTGTTTAGGTTGATACACCAGACTGAACTCCTGACGCTCCAGTCCTTTCGGCAGTTCGGCTTTGACACGCATGGCTCGCTGATTGCGCTCGTTAATCTGCGGATCAAAGAAGGCATAACGCCCACGCCCCAGCTCTTTGGCAAAATACATGGCGGCATCGGCATGTCCCAGCAGGATATCGGCTTCATGACCATCTCGGGGATAACTGACTACGCCCACACTACAGCCGACACGCACTTCTTGCCCATCGAACACAAAGGGTGTCTTCAATGCCTGAATCACCTTCTCTGCGACAACAGAAAGCTCTGTGTCTTCATGTATCTGCGGCAGTAACAGCGTAAACTCATCGCCGCCCAATCTGAACACACGGTCGGTATCGCGCACACAGCTGCGCAGTCGCTGGGCAACCTCACACAGAAGACGATCTCCGATGGCGTGACCAAGCGAATCATTCACTTCCTTGAACAAGTCGAGATCGATGAATAGCAAGCCAAAGGCTTCGCCATAGCGCTCTCCCCTGTGAACAGCGTCTGTGAGTACCCGATGGAATTCAGTGCGGTTGAATAGCCCGGTGAGCGAGTCGTGGAAAGCCAGACGATGCAGATCGGCTTCAGCCTGCTTCTCGTGGGTGATGTCCTGGAAAATGCCAAAGTATCCATCCAGATCACCGGTCCGGTCATAGATGGCACTCACCGACAGTCGTACCGGATACAGACTGCCATCAGCGCGCCGGTTTTCCAGCTCTCCTGTCCAGTTCCCCTTTTGCTTCAACGCATCCCAGAAGCTTTGGTAGAAGGCCTTGTCTTGATGCCCCGAGCGCTGAATGCCGGGCAGCTGACCGATCAGCTCCTCACGCGCATATCCACTCATGCGTACAAGAGACTCATTAACATCAACGATACGGCTGTCAGCATCGGTGATCATGATCCCTTCGGTGGTGTGCTCGAAGACTCTCTGTGCGATACGGGCCAGGTTCTCGTTGCGCTCCTGCTCGGTCACATCGGTCGCCACCGTTGCAACGGCATAACTTTTGCCCTGTTCATCTACCAGAGGAAACTTGACCATAAACCAGCGATGCATATCGCCGTTTACGGGAAACTCAGCCTGAAACTGCGTGGGGGTTCCCGTGTCCAAAACGGTTTGGTCATATTCAGCCATATAACTGGCATAGGGCTCGTCCAGCATGTCAAAGACTGTTTGACCGGTGCCGTCAGGCCGCCCCAACACCTCTACAAAGCGCTCATTGACAAGCCGGTAGATGCCATCCAGATCCTTGATGTAGACCATTGAGGGGATGAACTTGAGGATGTTTTCCATCTGCTTGTTGAAGGTCAGAATCTGCGCCCGATTCTGCTCCAGACGCTCAGCCATCTGGTCCAGTACCTGCCCCACCTGACCCAACTCGTCGGCCCCCGACAATCCTGTACGCTGGCTAAAATCGTCCGCGGAGAAGCTCTGTGTGACCAGAGTAATGCGCTGCAAGCGCTTGGTGATACTGCCTTCCAGCAGCCACCAAAGCAGAAAGGCAAACAGAATGACACCCAGGGTCACCACGCCAAACAGAATATTCAATTGGCGGCTGACAGGAGCCAGTACCTGCTGAACATCCAGCTCCATAATAATCAGCCCGGTCAGATTCCTGAGGCTATTTTCAGGGTCCGGATAGCGAAAGGCGGCTATGCCATAAATACTGTTCTCACCCTCCTGCTGGCGCAGATACAGTGGCCCCACGACCCTTTTCGCTTGCTCCAGCAAGGTAAAATCCATATGCAGGGGCAGCTCTTGCACAAAGTGATTGACCGTCGCCAGGTGACTGGATGCAACGATCCGCTCTTGTGCATCCACCACCACCAGCGTTTTGACCTGGCCTCGCGCACTGGCGACCGCAATTTCACGTTTGAGACCCGCCAGGTCGCCACGGCTGAGCATAAACTCCGCGGTTCCCTGAATGCGGTTCAAGGTTGAACGCAGGCCATCCTGCGTATTGGTGTATACAATATCGCTCACCATGGGTTTGACGACGCCCAGCGCCAGCAACAGCATGAGTATCGCCAGCATCACGATGGAGCCGGGCAAAAGGTGGCGCAGTGGGATCCGGTTCAGCCTCATCATGATTCAGGATAATGGCTGTATATCAGCCCCTCCAGATCAGGTACTTGATCGATCAGACCACTGACTTTCATGCTGTCTGCCAAGCGCCCTGCCTGCTGGTAAAGCGGAACAGGATCGCCTTTGAACAGTTTCAAACTGGCTTCACGGTCAGGCAAAACCAGGCCCTTCAGGCTTTGTTGAACCTCTTCAGGGCTGACTTTAAGGCGCTCCGACATCATTTTTGCGCTGATATCTGGCTCGCGTTTGATAAACGCCAAGGCCTGGTGCCAGGCGCTGATCAATATCCTTATCTCCTCTTCCCTTTCTTCGAGCAGGCTTTCACGCACAATCAATACATCCACTATTTCGCCCGGCAGGCTGGTGGAGTCGAACAGGCGCACGGCATTATCAACACCTATCTGGTGGGGTACGGGGTCAAAGGTCACGACAGCATCAACCCTTCCTTCGCTGAAGGCAGTGGCATGCTCATTCACCTCAAGGTGAACCACTTCAATCTCATCCAACGTCATCTGGTTAAGCTCCAGGGCACGCGAGAGCACATAAGCTCCGAGCGCTGTCGCTTCAACACCGATACGTCGACCTTTAAGCTGATCAAAGCGGGTAATGTCGGGTCGAGCCAGAATGACATCCGCCCCCATGGAAATATTGGTGACCTGAAACACTACCGGCTTGAGTCCCGCCAGCCTGAGATTGATAACCTCATCCAATGTCAAAGCCGCCGCATCAATCACGCCGTTGCGAAAAGCCCGCATCACCTCACTGGCTGACAGCAGCTCGACCAGTACGACCTTATCGTCAGGTAACTCTCCCTGCGCACGCGACACGTACAAGGGCTCATACCCTGGCCACAGGTTGGTTCCCAAACGAAGTGGCTTGGCAGTAGAAGATACAAAAGACAGGGCCAGCAAACCGCCAGCAATTAGGATCAGGGCAAGCGCCACTACACGAAAACTGATACGCATCCGGCGACTCCATTCGGACATTAGGGTTGATAGTACCTCATGCTCTTACAACCATCACCCAACTCACTGAATTAGCCATGAAAATCCTGCGGCAAACGGGGTAACTCCCAGATAACCAACAGAATTACCCACAAAACACAGATATCATCCCAACTGTTGAAAAGAATGATTTTTTGCTCACACTTTCTGTGCAAAACCTTAAGGATAAGTTTTGGAAATCCAACAAAGCCATATCGCAAGATGCTGTTATTAAAGGTTTTTTAAAAACAGTATATTTATTGAACGCCGCTGGTATAGTTGTCCTCAAGCCGAGATTGTCAACCCCGACCGACTGGTTATTTATCAACCAAAACAACTTAAACCACAATAATCAATAGATTTTATTCACACGCCGCCAAAATTTTTAATTGCTCCCTTGTGCCTGTGTATAAGTAGCCTTTCCCCGGTACTAGAGACGTCGAGCCATCCACCAAACATCCATCCAATAAGGGTTATCGAGACGCGAAACACTCACACCTTTTCGTGTCGAGGCATGCATAAACTCACCGTTACCCAGATAAATACCGGCGTGCCTTTGCTTGAATCCGGTTTTGAAAAACACCAGATCTCCCGGCAGCAAATCATCCCGATCAACCTTGTATCCCAACCTGGCCTGCTCTGCTGTCGTGCGCGGAAGCTGGTGCTGATTCAGCCCGACATATACCTGTTGAATGAAGCCGGAACAGTCCACACCACTGTAGCTGTTCCCGCCAAAACGATAGGGCGCACCCTCCCAGTCGCTGTATTCAGCCAACAAGGCCTGACGCACGGGATGATCGAAAGCAATGGAAGGCGGCATTTGAGGACGACTGCTACATCCCGCCAGCCCGAGGACCAGCAGGAGTAGAACGGGGATTAATCGCAGTTTCATGCACACACCCTCAGTCCTGATCTACAATGCCAAAATATGAAAACGTATCCGCGTCAGGCGCCTACATGCTTGTGCCGGCAGAATGCAGGGCGCTCAAAACCCTCAAAAAAGATGCTCGAAGCCCAATGTTGCCAAACGCAGAAAAGCCGCTTCTTTCAGGGGCGGGGATAACAGGAACCCCTGTACTTGATCACACCCCATTTGACGCAACATGTCCAGCTGCTCAACCTGATCGACCCCTTCTGCAACGGTTTTGCATTCAAAGTGGCGCGCCATATCGATCACGGTTTCAGCCAGGCGCTGATCCTGTTTACTTAGGTGAAGTTCGCGAATAAATGCACGATCAATCTTGAGTACGCTGACCGGCAGGCTCTTCAAATAGGACAAGGATGAATAGCCGGTACCGAAATCATCGATAGCGATCCCTACTCCGGCATCTGCCAGGGTCTTCAACTGGGCGCGCGCAAGATCCACATTTTCCAGTAGCCCCGACTCGGTGACTTCAACTTCGACCATTGAGGCAGGCAGCTGCAGAGCTGTAATTCTATGTACCAGATTTTCTGCGAAGTCAGGCTGCATAAGCTGAACACTGGAGACGTTAAACGCCAGTGTAAATGTCTCATCAACTCTGGCGCTCTGATACCAGTCCTGCACCCGGTGCAACGCCTCCTGAAGTACCCAGTCACCAATCTCAACGATCTCACCGCCAGCCTCGGCCAGAGGGATAAACTCCACCGGTGACACGGCACCCAATCGTTTGTTATGCCACCGGAGCAGAGCTTCGGCACCGCTGAGAAGGCCTGTATTCAGATCGACCTTGGGCTGAAAAACCAGCTGAAATTCATCATATTTGAGCGCCTCGGACAATTCATCCTGCATCACCTGACGCTGCAGCAAACGCTGTTCCAGCTGAGTGTCATAACACTGCCAGTGCCCCGCCACTTCTGGCAAGGCAAGTGCAGACATACGGATCAGTTGCTCTGCGTCGCTGCCTGTCTCGCTGGTACTGACACCAACACGCACGCCCAGCCTCAGTCGCAAGCCATCAACCTGAAAGGGCTCACGAAAAAGGGCCAACACTTCATCCAGACAGGTCTCGGCTTCGACCTGTTCCGGCCACTGCGGCATGAGCAGCAGCCACTCATGGCTATTCCATACACCGGTGATTCGGGAGCCGGGGCGAGCCCCCTCACGCAGCCGTGTCGCCAGGGCTTGCGCCAGCCGGTCAGCCACGGCATAGCCATGTAAACGCGCACAGCTTTCAAAGCCTTCAAGCGCCAGGAACAGCACGCCGACAGGGCTTGAATGCTGTATCTGGCGCTCCAAAATCTCTACCAGCGCTCTACGGTTCGGCAGTCCTGTTACGGGCTCTTCTCGGGCCTGACGATGCAGTTCAGCCGTTCTTTGCGCCACCAGCTGTTCCATCAGATCCGCTTTTTCGCTGCGTTCACGCAGCAGCAAACGCTGCTGCAACACGTTATTCATGCGCTGTAGCACTTCGGTCTGGTCAAAGGGCTTGGTGATGAAGTCCTGCGCGCCCAGAGAGAGGGCCTGGTATCGGGTCTGATCATCAATCTGGGCAGTCAGAAAGATGACGGCGGGCATCGCCTCTCCCAGATTTTCCTGCATTCGCTGCATGAGTTCGAAGCCCGTCATGCCTGGCATGCGAATATCCAGGAGCACCAGATCGGGGCAGTTTTGCTGAATCCGTGTCTCGGCATGAAAAGGGTTGGAGATCCCTTCCAGATGAACATAACCGGCATCTTCCAGCAGGTTTTCGAGTAACTCCACATTGACCAGGTTGTCATCGACGATCAGGATATCGGCGCTCAGCAATCGACTCATCAATCGCCCTCCTGATTCAGAATCTGCGCCACCCGATCCATAAACATGATCAGATCCAGAGGTTTGGTCAGATAGTCCACAAAGCCTGCTTCACGCGCACGGCGTATATCCCGAGTGGATGCCGAGGCGGACACGGCCAAGACCGGAATCTGGGCCGTCAAGGGATTGCGCTGCAACAATTGCTGGGCTTGGAAACCACTCATGCCAGGCAGGTCGATATCCATCAGGATCAAGTCTGGCGGCTCGGAACAGGCACGTTCGATGCCTTCCTCAGCGGTGTTTACACACACCAGGTCACAGCTGCCCATTTCCTCGAAAAGCTCAATCATCAAACGCTGGTTGGCGGGATTATCTTCTATATAGAGCACCTGCTGCTCCGGTGTCGACGCCAGGTCCGCGATGGCGCTCTCGGCTTCAGGCGTGCTGCTTGAGGCCGCGTGACTGCTTTCCAACGGCAACTCAAACCAGAACTCACTGCCCTCGGCTTCAACACTTTCAACACCGATTTCACCCTGCATCAGGTGTACCAGTTTGCGCGTCAGTGCCAACCCAACACCTGAGCCCTCGATGGTGCCATTGTCAGCATCCAGTCGATTGAACGGCTGAAACAGCTCGGACATACGATTGGCCGGTATCCCCTTGCCCGTATCCTTCACCATGACGCGAATGCGTGTCTCTTCCCTCAGCTGGCAAAACAGCTCAACCTGACCGCCAGGGCGGTTGTACTTGATCGCATTGCTGAGCAGGTTGATCAGAATCTGATGCAGACGGGTATAGTCCGCGCGTACCCGATACTGGCAGCTATCCGACTTCAGCCACTTCATCAGGATACCCGCTTCATTGGCTTGAGGGCTCAGCGTTTCCAGCGCCTCCTGAATCACATCACCCAGGCAAACGGGTTCAATCGAAACCTGCATTTTGCCCGCTTCAATGCGTGCCAGATCAAGCACTTCATTAATCAGGCTGAGCAGATGTCGTCCGCTGCGGATAATCTGGTCGGTCTGGCGCTTTTGGCGCTCAGTCAGCGGTGTGCGACTGTTCTGCAAAAGCTGAGCAAAGCCCAAAATGGAGTTGAGTGGCGTACGCAACTCATGGCTCATGGACGAGAGGAACTCGGTTTTGGCCTGACTGGCACGCTCGGCACGATAATGCTCGGCTTTCAGTGCCTCATTCAAACGACGCTGCTCATTCATCTGACGATAGAGGTTGATCAACAGAGCGCATGTGGAGGTAAAAGGCTCCAACCAGCGCACCAGTTCGGGATCATAATCTTCATGCGCATTAGCAATGGCGTACATGCCAATGACCTTGCCATGATCAAGAATGGGCACCCCCAGATAGCGGTGCAATGTCGGATGCCCCGGTGGCAAACCGCCACCGCGGGGATCTTTCGTCATATCGTTGCTCAGCAGTACCTGACCACCGGCAAAGACCTGCCCCAGCATGCTATTGGGGTTAGTCAGGCGCATGTCACCATTGACCAGCTGGCGCATCAACTCTCGGGAGTCTTCGCTCCAGGACAGGTCGGTAATGGCATGAATTTTCAGTGCCGGTCGATCGTCTTCACTGACCACTTCACCGATGAGCGCATATTCACTTCCCGTCAGCGTTCGCAGGGCTTCCTTCAGAAAGGTCCAAAGCGTGTTGCCAGAGACCAGCGCCTTGTAGTCCGTCAAACCCGTATGCAGAACCTCCAGTAACGCACGCTGGCGCTCCTGCGAATGCCTGACCGCATGCACATCACTCAGATTCGAGAGGATGCCTATGAACTCACGATTGCCTGATCCCTTGCCTTCCGTCATCACCTCACTGACCGCAAGGTGCACCGGGATATGCTGTCCATCACGGTGCAAAGCCTCAACTTCTCGTCCGGTACCAATTACGCGTGCAGCGCCGGTACGCTGATAGTCATGAAGGTAGTCATCGTGATGTTGACTCCAGCGCTGTGGCATCAACATTTTCACGTTCTGCCCGATGAGTTCAGACTCCTGATACCCCAGCATCTCCAACACAAAACGGTTAACTTCCAGCATACGGCCACGGCCATCGATGCGAACGATACCGGCAGCAGCGCCTTGAATTATCGCCTTGTAACGCGCTTCACCCGTACTATCTGAAACAGGCACCGACACAGATTGCTGGCGACAGCCATAGAACTCCAGCAATTGTTCGGCTTGCATGCCCAGCTGTTGTAGCTGCACAATCTGAGCCTGATGTAATTGGCGTGCCTGTCGATCCAGTAGCGTCAGGGTACCGACCGGCTGACGCTCGAAATAAAGCGGCACTGCCGCATGAAATACCAGGCCTTGAGTGGCGATGAGTTCAGAGTCGGCCCATTCAGGTAGCCGGGTTAAGTCCTCCAGCTGCTCTACTGACCCTGCACCCAACATTCGATAACAGGGCAGCTGTTCTTTTGGCCAGCTATCCAGACTCTGGCCATAGACAGCTTTACACCACTGCTGGTCAGAATCAATCAGGGAAATAAAAGCGATCGGCACCTCAAAAAGTTTGGCAGAGAATTCCACCAAATTATCAAACGCTGGCTCAGACGCGCTGTTCATGATGCCAAGCGTTGCCAAGGCTTCGAGTCGGCGGGATTCCTGAGACGGTACTTCAGGGGGCTGGGTCATAAGAATTCACACCAGGCGATATGGGTTTAGACGCCATACTCAGACATTTGCACAGGCATCGCAATTGGTAATCCGTATATACGTACACTTTGCAGGCAATGATCAGCAGGCACCAGGTTATCCACACTTTTTGTGGAAAACCCCATGAACAACCTCCGCACAGCCATTGCCGAGCGCCTGATGACGGGGCCTGCTCAATTGCGTTCATTTCGCATCCTAAAATGTCACGAAATTTGCTAGGATTCCCAGTCTAATGACCATTCGAGATTTCAACGTGTTTGCAGAATTGATGCTACATGAACGCCTGCTCAAGGCGATCGACAAACTGGGCTTCACCCAGCCGACTCCTGTCCAGCTTGCAACCCTGCCTGAAGCCCTGGCCGGCCACGACCTGATCGTGGGCGCCGAGACGGGCAGTGGCAAGACGCTGGCGTTCGTGGCGCCCATGCTGCAACACTTTCTGGATACCCCCTCGCCCAACACCGGCACGCGCGGACTGATCCTGACGCCCACCCGCGAGTTGGCCGAGCAGGTATGCCAGTCCGTCAAGGACCTGGGTGCCTTCACCCGCGTGAACGTGATGACGGTCTGTGGCGGCACCGGCTTCAAGGAGCAGGCTGCCGAGATTCGCAAGAACCCGGAAGTGCTGGTTGCAACACCGGGCCGTCTGGCCGAGCATCTGGAGCGTCAGACATTGGATCTGGGCGATCTGGAATACCTGGTACTGGACGAAGCGGATCGCATGCTCGACATGGGCTTCCGAGACGAGGTAATGGCGATCGTCAACATCTGTCGCCCGCAGCGCCAGTCCATGGTGTTCTCCGCCACACTGACCCACCGTGGCGTACGCGAGCTACTGCCGCAGGTACTGAATGAGCCCAAAGAGCTGCTGCTGCATACGCCGCAGGATGCTCAGGCCTCTATCCGTCAGCAGATTATTCTGGCGGACGACGACAAACACAAAGAACGCCTGATGGAATGGCTGCTGGCCAACGAGCAGTACGACAAGGCGATCATCTTCACCAACACCCGCGACAAGGCTCAGTGGCTGGCCAAGAGCCTGCAGCGCCAGAACCGTCGCTCCGGTGTACTGCACGGCGAAATGACCCAGGACGAGCGCAAGCACGTAATGGGCCTGATGCGCAGCGGCAAGATCAACATCATGGTCGCCACCGATGTGGCTGCACGTGGTCTCGATATTGAAGGCCTGGATCTGGTCATCAACTTCGATATGGCGCGCAAGGGTGATGAACACGTCCACCGCGTGGGCCGCACCGGTCGTCAGTCCCGCGAAGGTCTGGCGGTCTGCCTGATTTCACACACCGAGTGGAATCTGATGGCCAGTATCGAGCGCTATCTGAAGCAAACCTTCGAGCGCCGCACACTCAAGGGTCTGGAAGGCAGCTATAAAGGGCCCAAAAAGCTCAAGGCTTCCGGTAAGGCAGCAGGTACCAAGAAGAAGAAAGTTGATAGCAAAACCGGTAAGAAAGCGGCCACCAAATCTCGCCTGCGTGATCGCAAGCAGGTTGGTAAACGCCGCAGTAGCGGTGAAGCCAGCGCAGCGCCACAACGCGCGAGTCTGGGTGATGGTTCGATGCCGATGATGAAGCGCAAGCCAAAACCGGCTGGCGACTAAGATCAGAGATGATTGAAAGAACGGGCCACGGTGCCCGTTTTTTTATGCCGGAATGCTCTCTTGCAGCAGCTGAACATAGTGCGTATAGCGAGAACATTGGCCAGGCGGGTGTTGCGCAGATTGCAATTCAGTTTCCAGGAACCAGCAACAATGTCAACAATTTATTAGCAAAACTAGACTAAAGAACTAGAGCCTCTTCGATCACCTTTCGTACAATACGCCTCAACCATTGATTAAATGGACTCTCGAAACACTCCGTACAAAATCCTGCGTTCGAGCCATAAATATAATTGTCAACAATCTGGCGTGAGACCTCTATGTCTGATCACTCAAGAATTCTTTGTCCTGTTCTAAAACAACGCATCATGAGTGCCGCCGATGCCGCCGAGCTGATTACCGCCGGTGCCAATGTGGGCATGAGCGGTTTTACCGGTGCCGGTTACCCCAAAGCGGTCCCGGGTGCCTTGGCTGAACGTATCCGCCACCTGAACGCTCAGCCCAATGCCAAACCCTTCCGCATCAATGTATGGACCGGCGCTTCCACTGCGCCTGAACTGGATGGTGTACTGGCCGAAGTCGACGGCATCGAAATGCGCTTGCCGTTCCAGAGCGATCCAATCTGCCGCAATCGCATCAACAACGGCACCATGGATTATGTTGATTACCACCTTTCCGAGGTGTCCCAGTACGCCTGGTCCGGCTTCCTCGGCAAGATGGATATCGCCCTGATCGAAGTGGCCGGCATCCGCGAAGACGGCAGCCTGATTCCGTCCTCCTCCATCGGCAACAACAAAACCTGGATCGAACAGGCCGACAAGATCATCCTTGAGGTCAACTCCAGGCAGAATGCCAAGCTGGAAGGGATGCACGATATCTATTACGGCACCGCCCTGCCGCCCAACCGCAAGCCGATCATGCTGACTGACCCCGCAGACCGTATTGGCGAGCAGTACCTGGCCTGCCCTGTCGATAAAGTGATCGCCGTGGTAGAAACCGCCGCACCGGATCGCAATTCCCCGTTCAAGCCCAGCGATGAGATCTCCAGGAAAATAGCGGGACATATCCTCGACTTCTTCAACAAGGAGATCGAACTGGGCCGTCTGCCGAAGGAATTGCTGCCGATTCAGTCAGGCGTGGGCAACATCCCCAACGCAGTACTGGAAGGCCTGGATGCAGGCCCATACAAGGACCTGACCGCTTTTACCGAAGTTATTCAGGACGGCATGCTGAAGATGCTCAGATCCGGCACGCTTAAGGTGGCATCCGCAACTGCATTCTCGCTCAGCCCGGACGGCATCAAGGAATTTGATGACAACATCGACTTCTACCGCGACAAGATCGTGCTGCGCCAACAGGATATTTCCAATCATCCGGAACTTGCCCGACGCCTGGGCGTCATAGCCATGAACGGTCTGATCGAATGTGATCTCTATGGCAACGTGAACTCCACCCACATCATGGGAACCCGCATGATGAACGGGATTGGCGGCTCCGGCGATTTTGCGCGCAACGGCTATCTGTCCATCTTTGTATCGCCGTCTACTGCCAAAGACGGTGCCATCTCATCGATCGTGCCGATGGTATCCCACGTGGATCACACCGAGCATGACGTGAAGATCATTGTGACCGAGCAGGGTCTGGCGGATTTGCGCGGCCTGTCCCCGCGCCAGCGTGCTCATGAAATCATTAACAACTGTGCACATCCGGACTTCCGGCCAGCGCTGATCGACTATTACGAACGCGCCCTGCATTCAGGCCGCGGCATGCACACACCGCATCTGCTGGAAGAAGCACTGAGCTGGCATCAGCGCTACGAAGAGACCGGCCAGATGTAGGCGGTACCCAATGCTCTAAACCTTAAGGCGCCTTCAAAGGCGTCTTTTTTTTGCTTCTTCCGCGCTTCCCCCAAGCACCTCCACACAAAAAACTTTCACACTTTTTAGGCCTTCCCGACCCATTCATTTCAGCAAAAGCGCTCTAGATCAATGTACCGACACTTTAACGAAGAAAGGTACCGTCTCCACATGGCGCCAATAATTGAAACACTTTAGATTGGTATGCGATTTCAGGTTGTCGGATCTAACCGCTGAGCCAAGTACGCCAAACACACGTAAAACTCATCTGATGGTCGTGACGCCTGCCTCACTTCTTAGCCCCCTGAACAATGCCAGACTATTAACATGATTGACTTGATCAGGCCTGAAACCGGCTCAACACGCTTTGAATATGAGTGGAAGCGACAATTCGCAGCCCTGAACCACCATGCCATCGTCAGCATTACCGATGCCCGTGGCCGTATCGTCTACGTTAACAGCCTGTTCTGCGAAGTAAGTGGATACAGCCAGGCAGAACTGATTGGAAATACCCACAGTCTCGTCAAATCAGGCGTTCACGATCCCGCGTTTTACCGCGATATGTGGCAAACGATCATGTCAGGGCAGCTTTGGAAAGGAGAGGTATGCAACCGCCGCAAGGATGGTTCTTATTACTGGGTTGAATCCACAATCACGCCTTTTATGGACAACCAGGGCCACCCTTATCAGTTCGTTTCCATCCGTACCGATATCACACGGATAAAAGAACATGAGCGCGAGCTTATTGCTGCGCGCAATGAAGCGGAAGCCGCCAACCGGGCCAAGAGCCAATTCCTGGCCAGCATGAGCCACGAACTGCGCACGCCAATGAATGCCATTCTTGGCTTCAGTCAGTTAATGGAGTTCGACCGTTCACTGCCCGCCCAGCACCAGGAAAGCGTTCACGAGATTTTGACTGCCGGAAATCACTTATTGGCGTTAATCAATGATGTGCTGGATCTGGCCCGAATCGAGTCCGGGCGCATGGTTTTATCAACCGAGTCTGTTTCTCTGATTGATATTGTGGATGAATGCGTTCGCCTGATTCGCCCTCTGGCCGAACCGCGCAGAATACAGGTTGATATGTCTGCACTGCTTTCTTGCCAGGTTATGGCAGACAAAACCCGACTGAAACAGGTGATTCTCAACCTGCTGTCAAATGCAGTGAAGTACAACAAGGATCAGGGCCGAGTCACCATCAGTAGCCAGGAGTGTGAAAACAAGTGCATCAGACTGAGCATTCGAGATACTGGATCAGGGATCTCGGCAGCCAACCTGAGGCAGCTTTTTCAGCCTTTCAACCGACTTGATGCCGACGCCTCCGATATCGAAGGGACAGGGGTTGGGCTTAATCTGACCAAGCAAATCATCGAGCTTATGGACGGCACAATCGGGGTCGAAAGCACTCCGGATGAAGGCAGCTGCTTTTGGATTAACTTGCCCCTGAACCCTGCAAACAACTCGGCAACCGATGGTCACGCCCATGCGCCAACCGACCTCAAGGAGGCTGAAGCCAACAAAGCCATTTTGTATGTAGATGACAACCCTTCTAACATAAAACTGTTAAGGGGCCTTATGACCCGAATGAGTAATGTTGTCATGCAAGACGCACACACTGCGGAGCTCGGACTTGAACTGGCCAGAGAGCACCAGCCGGACCTGATCATTCTGGACATCAATATGCCTGATATGGATGGCTACGAATTACTTGAATTGATCAAACAAGAAAAGACTCTTGAGCAGACACCGGTGATGGCACTGACCGCAAATGCCATGCACAATGACGTTGAAAGAGGCCTCAATGCAGGCTTTGAGCGCTATGTGACGAAACCACTGGATGTGAAAAATCTACTTGATACGATCGAGCAGCTATTGAATACCCATGGAAACAAACCAAATGTCCCTCGGTAACTCGCTTCGCCACTCCCACATTCTTGTGGTGGATGACGAGCCTGTGAACCTGCGGCTTCTCAAGCGGGTTTTGGCGTTGCAGGGGTACGACAAGCTGACCCTGGTCAGCGATCCCTATGAGGCCGTAGAGACGTACCCGAAACGCCGTTTCGACCTGGTGCTGCTGGATATCAACATGCCGGGGATGGACGGATTCGAAGTGCTGGAGGCTATCAAGGCACATGAGCCTGACGTACTTCCACCGGTTATCATGCTTACCGCACAGCACGAAAAATCCTTCCGCCTTAAAGCACTCTCGATGGGTGTCCGTGACTTCATTACCAAGCCCTTTGACTGCGATGAACTGCTGATGCGTGTCGGTAACCTGCTGCAGCTGCAAATGGGCATGCGCATGATTCATGACCAGAAGAATCTGCTGGAAGAGTTGGTACAGCAGCGAACCGAGGAGCTCTACAAGAGCCGTCTTGATCTGGTGCAGCGACTGGGACGGGCAGCGGAATACAAAGACGAAGAGACCGGCAGCCATATACTTAGAGTGAGCCACGGCGCTGCCCTGCTGGCCAAGGCAAAAGGCTGGAGCGAGGAGCAGGTCAAACTGATCTTCAACGCCTCCCCCATGCATGACATCGGCAAGATTGGCGTACCCGATGCCATTCTGCGCAAGCCCGGCCGCCTGACGCCGGAAGAGTTCGAACAGATCAAGCAACACTCAGAGATTGGCGCGGAGTTGCTGGACAATGCCAGCGAAAGCGACCCTTTGCTGCAAATGGCCAAGAGCATAGCCCTCACGCACCATGAAAAATGGGATGGCACAGGCTACCCTTCAGGACTTGCCGGAGAGGATATCCCCATTGAGGGGCGTATCGTTGCAATCGTCGATGTTTTTGATGCACTTACATCAGAACGCCCCTACAAAAGAGGCTGGTCTATCGAAGACGCCGCCACACTGATTCGCAATAATCGCGGCAAGCACTTTGACCCCGAACTGGTCGACCTCTTTTTTGCCCACTTCGAAGAGATCTGCCAGCTGCGACAGCAGTTCAGTGAATAGATCCAATAACTGGACATTCACCAATACAGGGGCTTCAAAAACTCTGAGTATTACTTGGCTGTATGACCCGCTATCAGCTCATTGTTCACTCCCAAGAAGCAGGATTCTGTTCTAATCTGATAGGCTCGAAGTATCGTCGAATGGACTGGGCGGAGGCGTTATGGAGAACTCTCAACTACTGCAAGTGCTGGTTGCCTTGGCCTTGGGGATGCTCATAGGCCTGCAGCGCGGCTGGCAGGAGCGCAATACCCGGACTGGCGGCCGCATTGCGGGCATCCGTACCTTTGGCCTGCTCGCAGTCACAGGCGCTCTGACGGCCGTTCTGCTGCCAGCACTCGGTCCCGGAATTGCGATCGCCATCGGCATCGGCATTACCCTGCTGCTTGGCCTGGCACACTGGCTTGACTCCAGTGAAGACCATGACTACGGCATGACCACCGTAATCGCAGGTGTGGTCACCTACCTGATTGGCATTGTTACTCTGGTGGGCGATCTCAATCTGGCCGTTGCCACCGCCGTGCTGACCACCATTGTGCTGCACTTCAAACAGACATTACACCACGCCTTGGAGCATCTGAGTGACCGTGAGATACGCGGCATTCTGCAATTGGCGCTGATTTCCGTTGTACTCTTACCCGTACTGCCCAATCAGACCTATGGCCCCTGGGATGCATTGAACCCCTATGAAATCTGGCTCCTGGTCGTTCTGATTGCCGGTATCAGCCTGGCGGCCTACTTTGCCATGCGCCTGACCGGCCCCGACAAGGGCATTATCATCACCAGCCTGCTAGGCGGACTGGCATCAAGTACAGCGCTCACCCTGAGCCTTGCACGCATGGTCACTCGCCTGCCTCTGCCGCGCCTTCTGGCCTGCGGCATTCTACTGGCCGCAACCATCATGTATCCGCGTATCCTGCTTGAAGTCGCCGTGGTCAATGCTGCGCTGCTGGATGCCCTTTGGCTTCCCATGGGCGCCATGGCACTGGGCTGTGCTCTGGGCGCCATCTGGCTCTGGCGCACCCGCGAACCTTTTGGCCAGCTGGATACCTCCCAGCTCATCACCGAACCTTTCCAGCTGCTGCCGGCACTTCAGTTTGGCGTGTTACTGGCCATGATCATGCTGATATCACACGGGATCAAGGCTCACATGGGTGAACAGGGACTTTGGCTGGTCGCCATCGTAGCAGGCCTCACCGATGTAGATGCGATAACCCTGACCCTGGCCCGTATGGCACGCGACACCATCAGCCAGGAAACGGCCGTGACCGGCATTACGCTGGCGGCCATTACCAACACACTGGTCAAGGGTGGTCTGGCCTACTTTGCAGGTCACTGGGCCTTGTGCAGACGGCTCTGGCCCGCCCTGATACTGGCCATCATTCTGGCTTTGCTAACCCTTCTGCTGACCTGACAAGAGGATTAGGACGATGACTACCCTGCTGAGCTCTGAGCAGCTGCGCCATGCCTGTGACCTTAGCGATCTGGGCGTTCATTCCTCGGCCGAGATCACGCCGGACTATTCTGCCTTGGGACAGGCACGCGCACTGGACGCGATCCAGTTTGCCATCGGCATGGATCATTGCGGCTATAACCTCTTTGTCAGCGGCTCAACCGGCCTGGGTAAGCGAGAGCTGGTTTCTCGTATCATCAGCGCCGAGGCCGAATCCGGCGAAACGCCGTCAGACTGCTGCTATATCTATAACTTTGATAACCCTGGTCATCCCAAAACACTCATCCTGCCGAGGGGCACCGGCCAAAAACTGCATGAAGACCTGCGCCGGTTGATTGAAATCCTGCTGGTACGCATCCCTGCCGAATTCAAAAGCGAAGAATATCGCAGCCAGCTGCAGGCGCTGAATGATGAGTTTCAGCATCTGGAGGAAGTCGGCTTCAAGGCGCTGGGACAGAAAGCTCGGAAACGAGGCATCACACTGATGCGCACCCCCGGCGGCTATACACTGGGGCCGTTCAAGGACGACAAGTTGATGACCCCGGACCAGTTCAGCCAGTTGCCCGAGGAAGAGCAAACCCGTATCAAGCAGGACGTGGACGCACTCAATGAAGAGCTGACAGAGCTGCTACATGAGGTGCCACGAATGCATCAACAGCATCAGGCCCGCATTCGCGAGCTGGAACAGGACACCACCCGTGGCATCATCGATCCGGCGCTGAACAATCTGCGCCAGAACTATGGCGAACACAGCGCCACGTTCGCGTTTCTGGACAGCATGCACCAGGATCTGATCGAGAATGTGGATGATTTTTTTCCCACCGAAGAAGAAGAGCGTGCTCCCTTGCGCAAGCGCGCCCGCTCCGCCAAGTTCCGCCGTTATCAGGTTAACGTACTGGTGGGCCATAACGACAAGGACGGAGCACCGGTGGTGCATGAGGATATTCCCAGCTACCAGAATCTGGTTGGCCGCGTGGAATACGAAGCGCACTTTGGCACCCTGACGACCGACTTTAGTCTGATTCAGCCCGGCGCTCTGCATCGTGCCAATGGTGGCTACCTGATCGTAGATGCCCAGAAGCTGCTCAGTTTCCCCTTTGCCTGGGAAGGCCTCAAGCGTGCACTGCGCAACCGCGAGGTACGACTGGACCCGCTGGAGAAAATCTATGGCATTAGCGGCACCCGCTCACTGGAGCCGGAGCCCGTGCCTCTGAGTACCCGTGTCATCCTGATCGGTGATCGCAGCCTCTATTACCTGCTGAAGCAGTACGATCCGGAGTTCACCTCACTGTTCAAGGTCTACGCCGACTTTGCCGAAGGCTTTGATCGCGCCCGTGACAACCTCAGTGCCTATTTGGGCCTGGTCAGTATGCTGGTACGTGAGGAAGGCCTGACCCACTTTGACCGCTCAGGACTCGAAGCCCTGATCGAGCACAGCTCTCGCCGGATGGATGACAGTGAAAAGCTGTCGCTCAACCGCGGTCAGCTGATTGATCTGCTGCGCGAAGCCAGCTTCTGGGCTCTGCGCCAGGGCGCCTCTGAAGCCGGTCGAGAGCATGTGGATAAAGCACTCTCTCAGCAACGCTACCGCAGCAGCCAGCTGTCTGAACTGATGCAGGAACAGATCGAGCGCGGGGTGATGATGGTGGATACCGAAGGGACCGCCGTGGGCCGCGCCAATGGCCTGTCAGTCTTCCAGCTGGGAGACCAGCGCTTTGGCAAGCCCAGCCGCATATCGGCGACCGCCCGTATCGGTCAAGGGCGCATGCTGGATATCGAACGGGAAACCAAACTGGGCGGGGCCATCCACTCCAAAGGCGTACTCATTCTCGGTGCCTGCATTGGCGCCCGCTACGCCCGCAACCGTCCCCTGTCATTGAATGCCAGTCTGGTATTTGAACAATCCTATGGCCCCGTGGATGGCGATAGCGCCTCAGCACTTGAGTTCTGCACGCTGATCTCCGCCATTGCTCAACTGCCCATCAAACAGAGCCTGGCAGTTACCGGCTCAGTCAATCAGCAGGGCGAAATTCAGGCCATCGGCGGCGTAAATGAAAAGATAGAAGGCTTTTTTGAGCTCTGTCAGAGCCGCGGACTCACCGGTGAGCAAGGCGTAGTCATCCCTGCAGCCAATATTGCACACCTGATATTGAATGAAGCAGTTGTAGCGGCCTGTCGTCAGGGCCAATTCCAGATCCATGCCGTCAGCACGCTGGATGAGTTGATCGAATTGCTGTTCGAGCGCCCCGCCGGCCGTGCTGACAGGGATGGCCGCTATTCACCCAGTACCGTGAACGGATTGGTACAGCAGCAACTCGTTGACTGGGCCGATTTGGCCCAGAAAATGGGTCGGGACAAGGACTAAGTCCTTGCCCCGCTTCTCTGAAGGTCCCTATCAGGCCGCGACCTGAGTCAGCTCTTTCAGCCAGCTGCAAATAGCCTCCAGGCCTTCCATTACCGGTGTGGCGATCTGATCCAGTTCTTCGGCTGATGCCGTCAAAGCGGCCGCGCCGTCAAAGTTCACATAAGACAGACGTGCCACCAGTTCATCTGCAGGCATACCGAAGGCGGTGCCCGGCAGCAGTGCAACACCTGCCTCATTCAACAGACGCGCACACAACTGATCAGAGGTGTGGATGCCACTGTTGGCCAGAGTTTCACGCCAACCGGCAAAGTCCGGGAACAGGTAAAAACCGCCTTCCGGTACCGCATTTGCGACGCCGGTAGAGTTCAAAAATGCTGCAGCCTTGAGACCAATATGGGTCAGTACTCGGCGCTCCGCTTCAACGTAGGCCTGCACTTCAGGCCCAAACGCATAGGCTTTCGCTGCCGCATGCTGGACCGGTGAAGTCACACAGGACCAGGTCTCCGAAGCCACACCCAACAGTCGCGGCATCAGGTTATCGGCCAGTGCCTCCGGCACATGCATGATGCCCAGGCGCCAGCCACCGACACCACACCACTTGGACAGGCCACCGGTGACCAGGGTGCCCTCAGGGTAATAGCGTGCCAGCGAACGGTGCTGTCCCTGATGGTTCAACATGCCGTAAATTTCATCACTGATCACCAGGACCTGATAACGTCGCATCACCTCAGCCAGGTCCTGCAGCTGGGACTCACTGTAGGTCGTTCCGCTGGGGTTGCCCGGGTAGTTCAGCACCAGAATCAATGGACGCTGAGGCACAGCCCGTTGAGCACAGAATACGTCCAGCTGCCCTGCTGTCAGGCGCCACTCGGTTGCCGCAGAGGTCTGTATACGGTGCACCTCATGGCCGGCCAAACGCGCCTGAGGCTCATAGGAAACCCAGCTGGGTGATACCAGCAGCACATCCGCCTCGGTAAATGCGGCCATGACCGAATAGATCAACAGCTTACTGCCCGGCCCGACCAGCACTCGCTCGGGTTGCCAATCAACACCATCAGTCGCACGGTGGAAACTGGCTGCTGCTTCACGCAGCTGGCGCCAGCCCTGTACCGGCATATAGCCTTTTTCAGCCGCATGCTCTGACAGCACGGCAGTCACAGAGGCGGGCACTGGGAAAGGCGACTGACCGAAACCGAAACGGAACACACGACGACTCTGTTCCAGAGAGTCAGAGCGTTCATTAATCAACAGCGTTTCCGAGTGGTTGATCGGGCGTAAGTAAGCGTCAACAGACATGTTTCGAGTCCTGCTTGATAGGTTACCAGCTTGCCAAAAGCGCTGGCGTTGGGCGTACTATCGCTCGAATAAAAATCTTTTCAATAAATCGGATAAAAATGAAAAGATATTTTCAAAATATCAGATACACTTTTTCAATACGGTTAAAAACCCGATCCTGTACAAGCAGTTGCAGTTAGCCTGTCAGTCGCTGTTGAAAACGATGGAAATGCCCAATGCCGACCCCTATCAGCTTTCCGCCCAAGTCCCTGGCACAACTACGCAAGTTGCCTTCCCTCCTCAAACGGGGTGAACTCAGCCTGCCCATGGGCAAGCGACTGCTGGTCGCACTTTGCCTGATGCTGGACGATCCACACCTGGTCGCCACCCACAGCATTACCGAACTGGCACAGGTAACAGGCGTTAGCCCGGCCTCGCTGACACGTCTTTCCAAGCTGCTCGGCTTCACCGGCTTCGTCCAGTTTCAGGGACTCTTTCGCCAGGCCGTAAGTGAGCCCGGCCGCTACTACAGTGAGCAGGCGACGGCTTTGGTCAGCACGGATGCAGATACCAGCCTGAGCGCTCGCATCAACAACCACTGTCAAGGCCAGAGTGAGAACCTGCAGCACACAGCACAGCAGCTCAGTGAATCTGAATTGCAAAAGGCTGCCGAGCTGCTGGTCAAGGCACGCCGCGTGCGGATTGCCGGACGACGCCAGTCCTATGGTTTGGCTACCATGTTCAGTTATATGCTGGGATTAATTCGGGGCAATGTGGCAGTTGTAGGAGCCGCTGGAGAGGGTCAGGCGCAAGCGCTGACAGAGCTGGACCAGCGTGACCTGTTGGTGATGTTCGGATCTGAACCCTATAGCCGGGACTCGGTGACACTGGCGCAACTGGCCTGCGAATTGAAACTGCCGCTTCTGTCAGTGACAGACAGTCACCATTCTCCATTGGCACAACTGTCCAATACAAGCCTGCTGACGGTCAACGCCAGCCCGCTGTACACCAACAGCATGGTAGCCACGGTATTTGTGATGGAAACCCTGTTGCTGCACACGGCACGCTTGCTGGGTGAACGAGCCGTTAATCAGCTAAGCCGACGAGAAGAGCTGATTAACCGACTGAATGACGAATTTTAATGAAGGTTGGGGTCTGCCGAAGGCGTCTGATTGCCGGCATGTGACACCGACTGCGTATCACCGTCGATTACAAAGCGATTTCGGCCTGCCTCCTTGGCATCATAGAGGGCTGCATCCGCACGATGCAGCGCCTCTTCGGCATCGGCAGTGCGAGCCAAACAGGCACCAACACTGAAGGTCATCGTGATTCGACCACCACTTCGACTGTCCAGCACCTGAGCTCGAATCACTCTCAGCAAGCGCTCACAGATGGATTTCAGCATCAAGGGTTCTGCATCCCGCAGTATCACCAGGAATTCATCCCCACCCCAACGGGCGGCGGCATCATACTCTCGCAGCACCGAGCGCAATACCTGAGACACCAGAATCAGCGCATCATCACCTATGGCATGCCCATAGATATCGTTGATTTCCTTGAAGTAATCAAGGTCGATCCAGATGATCCCCAGTGCTCGGGTTTCACGCTCGCAGCGCTTGAGCTCTTCCAGAATTTTCTGGTCCATGCCGCGACGATTCAACAGTCCGGTCAGCGCATCCGTTTGGCTGATACGATTGAGCGCTTCAGTACGTTCCTGAACCTTGGACTCAAGATTAGCGCGGGTCTCATAGACCTCCCGCGTCATCAATTCGAACTCGCGAACCAGCCTGCCTACTTCACCACTGGCCTGGATGTTCAGCGGCTCACCACGATATTCACCACGTCGAATGGATCGGATAGCCCTATCCAGTGCAGAAAGCGGGTCAACAACCCAGCGTCCCAGCACCAGCTGGAACAGCAGAATGGTCACCAGCAGGCAGATCGAGAACACCAGCAGAATGGTGTTAAAACGGCTCATGGGCAGCAGCTGATCCAGATCCATCAGGGTGATTTCGTACCAGTCCACCTCAGGCAGATAGGCCATACCCGCCAGATAACGCTTGCCATCGATCTGCACGAATTGACTCATCACCTGATTAGGCGATTCCTGTACTTGCGACATCGACTGTCTAAGGTTCTGTTGATCCTTGGGTCCCATCATTTTACCCAGATGGTTCCCCTCACCTGCATCCTTGGTATAGCTGGCGAAGTCGATCATGCTCTGGTCACGGTAGAGCTGGATAGCGCCATCGTGATTAACGAACATGGTTGTAATACCGTCTTCTCCCGTCTCGACAAAGTCGTTCAGGAAACTGCTCAGATTGATGCCCGTGCCGGCAACGCCCAAGGCTGCGCCATCCGGTGCTCTAAGAATGATATCGATCCATAGCTTGGTAACGCCCAGATGCATATCCGGGTTGACGTTAATCACCAGATCCCGATTTTGTTCCAGGAATTCGTAGAACCAACGGTCGCCGGGCTCACGCCGGTTGAGAATGTAACGCAACTGATCGGAGCCGAACTCGTTCTCGGCATTGTTGTAGTAATAGTGGCCATTGGCAGCCACGGCGAGGAAGTAGTTCCCGTTACGGAACGCCTGACGGTAGCGCTCCAGCTCCCTAAGCGCCTGATATTCCTGAACTATATCATCAGGCTGCTGAAGCCAATCCAACACTACTGGTGAACTGGCAAGCTGGCGAGCGAGCACAATTTCACGAAGCAGCGGTTGCAGCACACGCTCCTTGTCGTACAGCACCTGCTTTTCCACATACCGTTGCGCCCATTCGGTGATGATGCGCTCTGCCAGGGTCTGAACTGCAACCCAAACAGCGGAAGCCGATGCCAATATCAGGACCAATGCCAGAAAACTGAGCCTGGCTTTAAGATTCAACCGCCACCTCGTGGTGAAATTGTCTTCTGTATGAAACAGTTACAAAAAACTTATCCAAACCCCAACTATAGATCATCTTTTATAAACTAAGTAACCTCGTCAGACAGAAATCTTCACTGGTTTTTGAAAAATGTATCGGCTCAGCACCGATTACAAAACTTCGGGCCCCGCCAGCTCAAGGGCGCCACAGATCCAGCGTATTAAGATAATTGGCGCGCTCCCAGGCTGAAGGGTCCTCTGCACGGGCATGACTGATACTGCCCCTGAGCTGCCCCAGAGAAGCATACTCATGTTCTTCCAGCCATAGGCAGATATCAGCTTTCATCTCATTCAGCACACCAGGTCCCTGCCTCATGAGCACACTGGCCAGCTGTGCTACCTCAGCACCCACCAGTTGCGTTTTGATGACATCCTGTGCTGAATGCACACCTCCGGTAACCGCGATATCCACGCCAACCTGGGCACGAATAATGGCGGCCCAGCGCAGGCGCTCATTCAGCTCTTCTGACGTGGACAGGCGCAACTCGGGCACAATCTGCAACCTGTCCAGATCCAGTGTCGGCTCCATAAAGCGGTTGAACAACACTACCGCATCAGCACCTGTGTCCTTGAGCTGTGCCACCATATGCACGGGACTGGAAAAACGGGAGGACAGCTTCAGCGCCAAAGGCAATTCAGGCAATGCCGCCCTGACCCCCTTGAGCACATCCAGATAACGCTGCTCCACCGCCGCACCGCTCTCCTGAGCCGAAGCTGCAATATGATAGATATTCAACTCCAGCGCATCAGCACCCGCCTGTGCCAGTTGAATCGCATGCTCGGCCCAGCCTCTGGGACTGACGCCGTTCAGGCTGGCAATAACAGGAATCTGCAGCCGTTGTTTCATCTGCTGCAAGCGCTCCAGATAGTGCTCCTCAGCGGTTTTAAAGGTATCCGGCACCGGCAGGTAATCATCGGCCTCGAAATTGCCGATCTCCTGTTCGTACAGAAACTGGTGCAACAACTCATGATCCCGTGTGCACTCCTCCTCGAACAGACTGTGCATCACTATTGCCGCAGCACCAGCCTCTTCCAGAGCACAGGCACCTTCAACGGTCGCAGTCAGCGGCGAAGCAGAAGGCACCAGAGGACTATCAAGCTCCAGCCCCATATAACGTGTGTGTAGTGGCTTAGTCATCACCAGACTCCTCGACTTCTGCAGGTCCTGCTACCGCTTCCCAACTCAACCCGGCGAGCTGTTCGTAGCGATGATAGCGCTCGGTCACTTCCCGCTGTGCCTGCTGCAGGAATTGCTTAGCCACCTCGGGGTTGGATCGCGCCAGCATACTGAAACGCGCCTCTGTTCGTGCAAACACCTCATAAGGAATGGAGGGCGGCTTGGAGTCCAGACGAAGCGGGTTCAACCCCTGCTCGGCGCGGCGAGGATCATAACGCAGCAACGGCCAATGCCCAGACTCGACGGCCAGCCGTTGATGTTCATGGTTATCCGCCAGATCAAAGCCATGGGCAATACAGGGCGAGTAGGCAATGATCAGGGATGGCCCGTCCCAGCTTTCCGCTTCCTGGAACGCATGCAACGTCTGAACATCCTTGGCCGCATAGGACACATGGGCCACATAGACATGCTCATAATCCATGGCGATGCGGGCCAAATCCTTTTTCGCCACCGGCTTGCCACCGGCCGAGAACTTGGCCACAGCGCCACGCGGGGTCGCTTTGGAAGTTTGCCCACCGGTGTTGGAGTACACCTCGGTATCCAATACCAGAATATTGACGTTGCGCCCCGAGGCCAGCACATGGTCCAGGCCACCGTAGCCAATATCATAGGCCCAGCCATCACCGCCAACGATCCAGACGCTGTGACGGCAGAGCTTGTCAGCCAAGCGTCCCAACTCATGGGCTCGGGGGTCATCGAGGCACTCCAGTCGATCCCTCAGACGGGCAACGCGCTCACGCTGCGCCTGCACTCCAGACTCATCACTTTCATCAGCGGTTTTCAGCGCCTCAACCAGCTCAGGCTCCAATTGTTCACTCAGAGCACTTAACAGCTCAAAGGCATACTCGGTTTGCTTATCCAGCGCGACTCTCATGCCCATGCCAAATTCGGCATTGTCTTCAAACAGAGAGTTGTTCCAGGCCGGGCCACGCCCATCCACATTGTGGGTCCAGGGCGTGGTCGGCAGGTTGCCACCATAGATAGAGGAGCAACCGGTCGCGTTGGCAACCAGCATTCGATCCCCAAACAGCTGGCTGAGCAAGCGGATGTAGGGCGTTTCACCACAGCCCGAACAGGCACCGCTGAACTCAAACAGCGGCTGCATCAGCATGGAACCCTTGAGCGTATTGGCTTTCAGTTCGGTTCGGTCGAACTCAGGCAACTCACTGAAGAAACGCCAATTGTCCCTTTCACGCTCGATGACTTCATCTTTAGGCACCATATTCAGCGCTTTGCGGCTCTGATTGGACTTATCGTGAATCGGACAGATTTCGACACAGAGTGTACAACCGGTGCAGTCATCCGGAGAGATCTGGTAACTGATCAGAGTGTTCTCGGGGAAGTCTTTGGCGCCCTTGATCGGAACCGCCTTGAAACCCTCCGGCGCCAACGGCATGCGGCCGGCATCAAAAGCCTTGGAGCGCATCACCGAGTGCGGACACACAAACACACACTTGCCACAGTGGGTACACAGGTCCTCTTCCCACTGAGGCAGTTCACGCGCCAGATCACGCTTTTCATAGGCTGCCGTACCCACTGGCCAGGTACCGTCCGTCGGCACACGACTCACAGGTACCCGATCACCGCGCCCGGCAATAAGTTCGGTCGTGACACGCTTCACAAAGGGACTGGCATCACCGGCATCGACTTCATACAGAGGAATCTGGCTACTTGCCTGCTCGGGCACGACAAACTCAACCAGATGCGTCAGCGCATTATCGATGGCAGCCAGATTCATATCGGCAATGCGCCGACTGCGCTTGCCATAGCTGGTTTCGACAGCGGCCTTGATCTGAGCAATTGCCTCTTCGTGCGGCAATATATCGGTAAGGGCAAAGAACGCGGTTTGCATGATGGTATTGATACGCCGCCCCAGGCCGGCGTCTTCTGCCACCCGGTAGGCATCCAAAAGCCAGACCTTGAGTGACTTGTCGATCATGGCGCGCTGCACATCGCCGGGCAGGCTGCGCCAGAAGGCTTCGCCTTGCTGTGGGGTGTTGATCAGAAGGATCGCACCCTGAGCCGCTTTGTCCAGCATGGGGTAGCGCTGCAAAAACTGGGGCTGATGACAGCCGATAAAGTCCGCTTCCCCGTCCTGAATTTCATAGGTTGAACGTATGGGTTCAGGCCCAAACCTGAGATGTGAAACCGTTACCGCACCGGATTTTTTGGAGTCATATACAAAATGACCCTGAGCATATCGCTGCTCACTGGCACCGATGATTTTGATACTGTTCTTGTTCGCCGAAACGGTGCCATCGGCCCCAAGGCCATAGAAAATAGCCTGTGTCTGTAGCTGGGCATCATGGGTTCGAAAGCGCTCATTCCAGCGCAGACTGAGCCGCGTGACATCGTCCTCAATACCCACGGTAAAACGTGCCTGACTGCCCGGGCGCTGCAGGTGATCAAACACCGCCTTGACCATGCCAGGGGTAAACTCCTTGGACGACAGCCCGAAACGGCCGCCCAGCACTCGGGGCATTGCCTCTCCTTTCCAGCGCCCTTCGCTGCAGGCCTCAAAGACAGCCGTTGCCACATCCTTGAACAATGGCTCGCCATCGGCACCAGGTTCCTTGGTTCGGTCCAGTACCGCCAGTGCCTTGACCGTTTCAGGCAGAGCGGCCAACAACACATCTGCCGCAAAGGGGCGAAACAGGTGCACCGTCAGCACCCCGACCCTGGCGCCTTCTCGGTTCAGATGATCCACCGTTTCCTGCACGCACAGCGCGGCCGAGCCCATCACCAGAATGACCCGCTCGGCATCTGCAGCGCCATGATAGCTATAGAGTCGATACTGACGCCCGGTAACCGCTGCAAAACGGTTCATCGCATTCTGCATGATGACCGGAAAGGCATCGTAGTAGGGATTCACCGCTTCCCGCGATTGAAAGAACAGATCAGGGTTCTGCGAGGTGCCTCTCACCACCGGATGGACAGGAGACAACCCCCGGTCGCGGTTAATCTTCAGCAAGGTGGGATCGATCAGTTGCTGTAACTGCTCTGTGGATAAGGGGTCAACGCGACTGATCTCATGGCTGGTCCTGAAGCCGTCAAAAAAATGCAGCACCGGCACGCGCCCTTCCAGCGTCGCCATCTCGGCGATACAGGCCAGATCCATGACTTGCTGGGCGTTACAGGATGCCAGCATGGCGAAGCCCGTTGTACGTGCTGCCATCACGTCACTGTGATCACAGAAAATCGACAGGGCGTGAGTGGCGACCGATCGTGCCGCGACATGGAAGACCGTTGGCGTCAACTCACCGGCGATCTTGAACATGTTGGGTATTTTCAGCAACAGGCCCTGAGAAGCGGTAAAGGTGGTGGTTTTCGCCCCCGCCTGCAGTGCGCCATGCACGGCGCCAGCAGCGCCCGCCTCGCTTTGCAGCTCAATGACCTGAGGCACGGTGCCCCAAAGGTTGGGTTGTTTGCGATTACTCCAGCTATCGGCAAGCTCACCCATTACCGACGCCGGAGTGATGGGATAAATGGCAATGACATCATTAAGCTGATGGGCAACGCGTGCAGCGGCCTCGTTGCCGTCCATCATCCGTATTTCCGGCCTGGTCATGCTCATCTCCAATTGCAGCAGGATATGGCATCAGTATGGCAAAGATATGTGTCCCCGGGGTTGATCCAGACCAACCCCGGGGATCAAAGAGGACAGGAAATTCAGGCGATTTGTATAGTGCCCGGACAACTCATCCGAGTGTCCGGGCAAAGGAGAGGATCAGGCAGCGTCGCCACGGCCAAAGAGGTTGTCGACCAGTGCCTTGAAGCTGGTTGCCTGCAGGTTGATTTCGACCGGCACCTTAAGCTGACGCGCGATCTCGCTGGCCGAAATAATGCCGCAGATCTCTTCACTGTCAGGATTCACAACCAGCATGTGCTGGGTACCTTCATGCTGCAGCGTTTTCAGCAGGTCACCGATACTGCCCTGCTGCAGGACGGTCAGCGGGATGCCTCTCAATTTCTCACGCGGCACCATCACATCCTTGATGCTCAAATCTTCACGTTTGAGGCCCAGACTGGTGGCCTGACTCAGGACCTTGCGGCTTTCCAGATCAATCACCGTGAGAATACCGCGAAAGTGATCGCTGCTATCGGTCACGATCACCGAGCGCACATGCACTTTGCGCATGGCCAAAGTGGCATCATTGACGCTTTCATTCAGACTCATGGTCAAAGGATGAGTGTGACGAAAGTCTGTCATCACAGCCTCGGCCGGGGAATTCAGGTCGATGCCCTGAGCGTTTTCACTGCTGGCAAGGCTCTGGTAATGCTCGAGGCTCAGGGTTTTGAGTTCATGATATTTATGCATGGCAATACTCCACACGCCAACCGGCGTAGTTGTTCAACAATAGCTAGGGCTAAAAACATCTAAATATTGAAATCAAACCGCTACTGGCGGGGCCCTGGCACGAGATGTGGAGAAAGCAACAAGAGGAGTAAATAGCTGTTGATAAACCGAGGGTTCAACACTCTGACGGCGCTGCTCAACGGTCACTATCGAAGGATGGGTATGACAGGGGTAGTCGAAAGCATCATTCAGCTGAGCCTGATCACAGCTCAGATGACTGCTGACAACAGAAATCGTGGTTTCGGCTTGTGTCGGTGCCATTGACCAAAGCAGCACCCAGGCCAACAGGCCAGTGAGTACAAGCTTGAGCATTTGGTTGTCTGCCTGCGGCTCAATATGCAGTTTTTCGCGCAGACAACTGATCGACAATGGATACACCCGGAAACCTCATCGCACCCGCTGGTGCTTTGCCTTGAGCATAGACCTATTCGGTCGAGGTTTAAAGGGAGCCGGAGATCACGCGACCGCGATACACCCTCAGGGTGTTTGAACGTGGTGCCTCTTCCAACACTTTGGGTTCAGCAACTTCAACCGGCGCGACTTCCTCAGGCTCAAGCTGCTTTGGTTGGTACCCTATGCCTCTCATCAACATCTGAGCCTGCTCAGGCAAGAGTGTATCGGCCAGCGGATACACCAGCTCAGGCGTAAAAGAAAACTTCAGTCCCGGCAACCCCTGAAGTGCAACGAGTGCATCGGCATTACTCATACCGGCGTAGGCCAGACCCAGTAGTTGCCCTTTGAACAGGACAATCTGAGCAGCGTGATTATCGTCTGTAGCGACGAAGAGCGTTCCCGTTTCCTGAGCATCCAGGCGAGAAAAGAGTGCTTGTTTCAGCGTTTTGAAATTCGCAGAGCCGACATCCATAGAGGCCTCCGTTGATCCGTCTTTGCCATTGCGAAACCGATGCGCAATCCATAGGTATTCAATAAGCAAAAACCGTGCAAAAGCCGAACCAATGGAGAAAAAAGCTGTTTCAGAAGGGCTTAAACACAGAATGATGCGCTTTAAGCCCTTCTTTGGTGCAGTGGATTACCCAATCTGGGGCGCGTCGTAGTCTTCCGGCTCGTCGGTGTACACACAGACATTCCAGTCTTCGGCCAGACCATCGTCTGCCTGACAGTAGCGCTCGAAAAACTCAACGATCTCACGGCGCTGGCAATGCGCCTCAAAACTTTCCATATCGCTCCAGATCTCCTGGAACACGATCGGAAAGCTGGTGCCCTCGGCAAAAGGGCTGCTGATATGACGCGTCACTGTGTACTGAATGCAGCCATCTTCACGATGGGCATTGGGTTCCAGCGACTGAAGCACACGAAACAGCTCGCGTTCCTTGCCGGGCTTGGGTTTAAACTGGGCTGTGCAGTAGACCAGAGAAGACATTTAACACTCCTTATACAGTCGCTTTGAACTGTGATTACTGTTGATACGCCTGATCAAGACGGCCGATATAGGGTCGAACCGTGTCGCGGTCTGCCACCGGTACCTGCGCAATGGCCTTGGCCATCATGATCGCCTGCTCCATCTGTGCACGCATTTCAGGATTCAGCATTTGCAGCATGGCCGGGTCCAGGCTGGCACCTGACTGTGCCAATGCCAATATCTCGGGGCTTTCGGCTTCCACCTTCACGGCACCATACGCCAGTACCACACGGTCACCGGTCTGGGCCCAGTTATCCACACTGGTAAAGCCCTTATTCGTCACTATATGCTGCAGACGCCCATACACATCAGGCTCTTTCTGCTGCAGCACACGGGCACCGCGCTGGTGAGGATCAAAAGTCTCGGTACCCGGTATCACTTCCTTCATCAGAAGATCACCCTTGCCGCTGGCCTCCAGCTCATCCGCGAGTACTCGAACCTCCGGCAGGGTTTCCAGATAGGCTTCTACAGCATCCGAAGTAAGCCCGGCAGCCTGCAACGGCAGCGCCAACAGAGCAAGCAATATAAAGCAGCTACACTTGAGTGAAGACATGAGGGGAGACATATCGGGGGCTCCTTGGGGTTTCATTGACATGAGAGTCTATCAGAAGCGGATTTTCATCGCCTAAGCATCTACGCACTCGGGTATTAACTGTGTAATATCCCAAGCGTTAACAACAATCATAATAATCAGCGCACTTGGTGCTGCTGAGTTCAGCATCAACCCATGAGGGGAAATGTATGACGAAGAAAGCAACCTTCGGCAAAACACTGTTTGCCGCTGGAGCCTTGATGGCCGCCATGACCGCAGCACATGCGGAAACTCTGAAGATCGGTATCGCCGGTCCGGTTACCGGCCCCGTTGCCCAGTACGGCGACATGCAGAAAATTGGTGCCATGATGGCGATCGATAAGATCAACGAAGCCGGTGGCGTCAACGGTATGACTCTGGAAGGCGTTATTTATGACGATGCCTGTGACCCCAAACAGGCGGTGGCCGTTGCCAACCGTATCGTCAACGACGAAATCTTCCACGTAATTGGTCACCTCTGCTCCAGCTCAACTGAGCCGGCTTCAGATATCTACGAAGAAGAAGGCGTGATGATGATCACCGCCGCTTCAACCTCTCCCAGCATCACCGAGAAAGGCTACCAGCTGATCTTCCGTACCATCGGTCTGGACAGCCTGCAGGGCACCCTGGCCGCTGACTACATCAAGGACAACATCAAGCCGCAGCGTCTGGCCGTTATCCATGACAAGCAGCAGTACGGTGAAGGCCTGGCGACAACTGTTAAAGAGATGCTGGGTGATGCCGGTATCGCGTCCGTCATGTTTGAAGGTGTAACACCGGGCGACAAGGACTTCTCTGCACTGATCGCCAAGCTGAAGCGCAACAACGTAGACTTCGTTTACTACGGTGGTTACCACCCGGAGCTGGGCCTGATCCTGCGTCAGTCGCGTGAGAAAGGCTTTGATGCGCCGTTCATGGGTCCTGAGGGCGTTGTAAACTCCGACCTGGCTGCCATCGCTGGCGAAGCCATGGAAGGTGTACTGGCAACTGCGCCGAAGAGCTTTGACCAGAGCCCGGAAAACGCCGCCCTGGTAGAAGCCTTCAAGGCACGTAACGAAGACCCGTCCGGTCCGTTCGTGTTCCCGGCCTACTCGGCTATTCAGGTCATGACCAAAGCGATGGAAGCGACCGGTAAAACCGATCCCGTCGAGCTGGCCGAGTACCTGCGCGCCAACCGTTTCGATACCACCATCGGTGAAATCGGCTTCGACGCCAAAGGCGACCTGACCGAACCGACCTTCGAAATCTATACCCTCCACGCTGACGGCAGCAAAACTCCTGTCAGCAAGTAAACACTGCATCCAAAGGGCTCTCCTCACAAGGGAGGGCCCTCTGTTTGAGGGCGAGTGATGACTGAAACTAGTCTCTATGTACTTCAACAGCTGATCAACGGATTGACCATCGGCTCTACCTACGCCTTGATTGCCATCGGCTACACGATGGTGTATGGCATTATCGGCATGATCAACTTCGCCCACGGCGAGGTGTACATGATCGGTACCTATACCGCATTCATTACCATCATCGGATTGCTGACGATGGGTGTCGGCTCCCTGCCGATTATCCTGTTACTGGCCCTGATGACTGCGGTGATAATTTCATCGACCTATGGTTATGCCATAGAGCGCGTGGCCTATCGGCCATTGCGTGGTGGCCCCCGTTTGATTCCGCTGATTACTGCGATCGGCATGTCCATTTTCCTGCAGAACTACATTCGTCTGGCCCAGGGTTCTCGTGACCTGGCCATGCCGGCGCTGATTACCGGCGGCATCGAATTTGGTGACCCTGCAGTGTTTGAAGTCAGCATCTCCTGGATGCAGCTGATTATCTGGGTGGTAACCCTGGTATCCATGACCGCTTTGGCCATGTTCATTTCCCGTTCCCGTCTGGGCCGCGCCTGCCGCGCCTGCGCACAGGATCAGGGCATGACCAACCTGCTGGGTATCGACACCAACCGCATCATTGCACTGACCTTTATCATCGGCGCCGCTCTGGCTGCTGTTGCCGGTCTGTTGCTGGGTCTCTATTACGGCACCATCAACCCCTACATCGGCTTTATGGCCGGCCTGAAAGCCTTTACCGCAGCGGTACTCGGCGGCATCGGGTCGATTCCAGGCGCCATGCTGGGTGGTTTGATCCTGGGTGTGACCGAGGCTTTGACGGCGGCGTTCTTCCCATCCGAATACAAGGATGTGGTGGCGTTCAGCCTGCTGGTACTGATCCTGTTGTTCCGCCCGACCGGTCTGCTTGGCAAACCGGAAGTGGAGAAGGTGTAAAAGGAGTCAATGATGCAACGTGCACTCTTTCCCGCGCTCTTTGCCGCGGGCGTAACCTTCCTGCTGACTTGTCTGGTAATCGGCGTTCGTCTGGAACAGGAAGGCCCTAACCTCACGGTTATCGGAGCTGATGCAGAAACCTGGACCTGGATCGCCTTTGCGGTCGTGGTGGTTTTTCTGTTTCAGCTGTTCAAGGAACCGCTTGGCAATCTGAAACAGCGTATTCCCACCGCGGATGTGACCGGGCTACTGCCCGATGAACAGATGCGTAACCGTCTCAAGCCCTGGCTGATCTCGCTGGTCGTTGTTGGCTTGTTTGTATGGCCATTCATGGTTTCCCGAGGTGCGGTGGACCTGGCGACACTGACGCTGATCTACGTGATGCTGGGCCTGGGCCTGAATATCGTGGTGGGCTTCGCAGGTCTACTCGACCTGGGCTATGTTGCCTTCTACGCGGTCGGTGCCTACACCTACGCGCTGTTGTCGGAATACTTTGGTCTGTCCTTCTGGGTCTGCCTGCCACTTGCGGGTCTGCTGGCAGCAACCTTCGGCTGCCTTCTGGGCTTCCCGGTACTGCGCCTGCGCGGTGACTATCTGGCCATTGTGACCCTGGGCTTTGGCGAGATCATCCGTATCCTGCTGAATAACTGGACCAGTGTAACCGGTGGCCCCAATGGTATTGGCGGCATTGAGAAGCCCAGCCTGTTCGGATTGGAGTTCAGCCGTCGTGCCAGTGAAGACGGTCAAACCTTCCATGAGTTCTTCGGCATCGATTACAGCAGCAGCCACAAGGTCATCTTCCTGTATCTGGTCGCCGTGTTGCTGGTACTGCTGACGATCTACGTGATCAACCGCGTTCAGCGCATGCCGATCGGCCGTGCCTGGGAAGCACTGCGTGAAGATGAAATCGCCTGTCGCTCACTGGGTCTTAACCCGACCGTGATCAAGTTGTCCGCGTTCACCATGGGTGCATCCTTCGCCGGTTTTGCAGGCTGCTTCTTCGCCGCACGCCAGGGCTTCATCAGCCCCGAGTCCTTCACCTTCATCGAATCGGCCATCATTCTGGCCATCGTGGTGCTGGGCGGCATGGGCTCCCAGATGGGTGTCATCCTGGCGGCCATCGCCATGACCATCCTGCCGGAGCTGGCACGCGAGTTTCAGGAATACCGCATGCTGATGTTTGGCGGCGTGATGGTCCTGATGATGCTGTGGCGCCCCCAGGGTCTGCTGCCGATGAAACGTCCTCACCTGGAGCTGAAAACCTCATGAGCGAGAATCTGTTAGACGTCTCGGGTCTGATGATGCGCTTCGGCGGGCTGCTGGCGGTGAATAACGTCGGTCTGCAGGTGAAGCCGCGACAGATCCACTCCGTAATCGGCCCCAACGGGGCCGGCAAAACCACGGTTTTCAACTGCATCAGTGGCTTCTACAAGCCCACCGGCGGTGAAGTCATCTACCGTGGCAAACCCATTCAGGGTATGAGCAGTGACCATATATCACTGCAGGGTCTGGTGCGTACGTTCCAGCATGTACGCCTGTTCCCGACGATGACCGTGATCGAAAACCTGTTGGTCGCTCAGCATAGACACCTGAATACCAACTACTTCGCCGGTTTGCTGAAAACGCCGTCTTACCGTCGGCGTGAACGTGAAGCCATGGACCGTGCAGAACACTGGCTGCGTCAGGTCAACCTGCTGGAGTTCGCCAACCGTGAAGCCGGTAACCTCTCCTACGGCCAGCAGCGCCGTTTGGAGATTGCCCGCTGCATGGTGACCGAACCCGGCCTGTTGATGCTGGACGAGCCGGCTGCCGGTCTTAACCCCAAGGAAACCTCGGAGCTGGATCAGCTGATCCTGCGCTTGCGTGATGAGCAGGACATCTCCGTGATTCTGATTGAGCACGATATGGGACTGGTGATGGGTATTTCCGACCACATCACCGTGATCAACCAGGGCGCCCCGCTGGCCGACGGCACCCCGGAACAGATCCGCGAGAACCCGGACGTAATCAAAGCCTACCTGGGGGAAAGCTGATGCTTCGACTGGATAACGTTTCGACCTTTTACGGCAAAATTCAGGCGCTGCACAACGTCTCGCTGGAAGTGAATCAGGGTGAGATCCTCACTCTGATCGGTGCCAACGGTGCAGGTAAATCCACCCTGATGATGACCATCTGCGGTGATCCTCGCGCCCATGGCGGCCATATCGAGTTCGACGGTCAGCAGATCCAGAACATGAAAACGTCCGACATCATGCGCCGGGGACTGGCCGTGGTGCCGGAGGGTCGGCGCATTTTTTCTGCCATGACGGTAGAAGAAAACCTGGCCATGGGCAGCTTTTTCCAGAACAGGGAAGACTCTGAAAAGCAGCTGGAGCATGTACTGGAACTGTTCCCGCGTCTGAAAGAACGTTTCAGCCAGCGTGGCGGCACCATGTCCGGCGGTGAGCAACAGATGCTGGCCATTGGCCGTGCATTAATGAGCAAGCCTCGCTTGCTGTTGCTGGACGAGCCCTCACTGGGCCTTGCTCCCATCATCATTCAACAGATTTTCGAGATCATCGAAAAACTGCGTGAAGAAGGTGTGACCATCTTTCTGGTGGAACAGAACGCACATCAGGCACTGAAAATTGCCGACCGTGGGTATGTACTGGAAAATGGCCGTATCGTGATGAATGGCACGGGTGAAGCCCTGCTGAATGACGATAGCGTTCGTAAGGCCTATCTAGGCGGTTAATGGTAGTTGACGGAAGGGCCCCCACATGCGCTTGCTGGTCATTTCACTGCTGGCTCTATTTGCCAGTCTTTCGCTGCTGATTGTCGGCAACTCCTTCCTGATCACCCTGCTGGGCCTGCGCTTCAGCACCCTGGGGATCGAGCCCTCCACCATCGGTATGGTGATGGTGTGCTACTCAGCCGGCTTTGTGCTGGGATCCCTCTATGCCGACCGCGTCGTGAGACGGGTCGGCCATATCCGCGCGTTTGCCGTGTTCGCCGCCATTGCGGCCATGGCAGCCCTGATCTATCCCATGACCTACAACGTCTGGCACTGGGGTATTCTGCGTGGCCTTGGCGGCCTGAGTATCGCCGCCCTGTTTGTTACCATTGAGAGCTGGTTCAGTGCAGTTGCCACCAACGCCAACCGCTCCAAGATTTTTTCCATCTACCAGATCGCGGCCTATACGGCATCCGCCAGTGGTCAGCTGCTGGTAGGGTTGGGCAGTCCGATACACTACGCCCTGTTTTCCCTGGCGGCACTGTTTGTCATTGCCGCTATTATTCCACTTTCGCTGTCGCGCATGCATTCACCTGATATTGGCGAAAGCGCCCAGGGCATGTCCCTGTTCAGACTGATCAAACTTGCTCCAATCGGTGTCTGTGCGGCGTTTGGCAGTGGTATTTTCCTGGGTTCTTTCTACTCACTGACCCCTCTGTTCGCCAGCCAAACAGGGTTGGATAACACCCAGATTTCCTTTTACATGTTCGGCGCCATCCTGACAGCGATGCTACTGGCCTGGCCGGTTGGCTGGATCTGTGACCGTTTTCATCGCAGTTCGGTGCTGATGATCGTCTGCGTACTGGCCGCCATTGCCAGTCTGGGCAACACCTTCCTGGTTGGCCACGACTTTGTGCCGCGTCTGGTCCTGGTATGTTTCTACATGGGACTGGCATCCACCGTGTATTCCATTGCGGTCGCCATTACCAATGACATGATGGACAGCTCACAGATCATGGCTGCCAGTTCAGGCCTGCTGCTCAGCTACGGCCTGGGGAGCGTGGCGGGCCCGCTGTTAAGCTCGGCGCTGATGGAAGCCGTCAGCCCGGCCGCCCTGTTCCAGTTACAGGCACTGGTACTGGCAGCCTTGGCCGGCTTTACCCTGTATCGACGTCAGCAGGTCGCGCCCCTGCCGGTGGAAGCCCAGGAGCACTTTATTCCCGCGATCCCGGACACCCATGTTATTCATGATATGGACCCCCGTAATGACGGCTTTATCGACACACCTCTGGAAGAGCTTTTCCCGCCTCAAGACAGTGCGCAAGAGGAAGGGAATGAAGGCGAATTAATGCCGGCATCGCCAGAAAAGCAGGTCACGGACGAAGCAGAAGTCGAGGCTGAAGCGAACAAGAAGGCCGCTACTGAGGAAGACCCGCAGGATACAGCAGCGGAGCACAGCCCTGAGGGTGATGCCCCCCAAAAGCCACTGGAGAGCGACCTCAATCAAGAGACCCAGACTGATCAGTCAGCCACACCACCCAAGGGCAACTGAACCTGCTCAGCCGCTGCAAAAGCGCCTGAAAGCCGATCATAATCCCAGCGGCCAAGCTGCAGCTGCCGCTGGTTGTGACAGGACTCAATCAGGTTGAACGAGTTGGGTTTACCATCGCGGGTGCGACTGGAGAAGGCTGTGCCTGCCTGTAGCGTCCAGACATGTTTCGACAGCTCGGGGTAGCGCCTGCTGACCGGTGCAAAAAAGGGGTAGTGAATATGCCCCGCCAGGTAGAGCTGCATACCGGCTTCACTCCAGCGCCGCATGGCCAGCTCCGCACCCTGCGCAATATTGGCTTCATCTGAAGCCAGCACCGCATCCACAGGGTGATGGCCAACAACCAGCTTTAATGGCGCACGGCTTGCGGACAAACGCTTGGCCAGGCGCTCGACCGCTGCAGCCTCAAACACCCCATCCACATGGCGCTTGGGATGGGTCGTATTTACCCCCAACACCAGTACATCCGGATGTTCGTAAACCGGTTCCAGCTCCCAGCCAAAGACGCGCCGGAAGCCGGCATAGGGTGCGCGGAAGCGGTGCCATACGTTAAACAGCGGCAAGTCATGGTTGCCAGGCACCGCCAGCACCGGCACGGGTGCCAATTGTTTGAGAAGCTGGCGGCAAGCCTCAAACTCTCTGTGCCTTGCCCGCTGGGTCAAATCACCGCTCAGCAGTACCAGGTCGGGTTTCAGTAACGCGACGGCACTCAGCAGAGCATCCTTGACCGCTGCGACCTCGGTCCCGAAATGCAGATCGGACAGCTGGATTATTCGCACGGCACCTCCGCATCTTTCGCGGGTACCAGACAGGTCACGCCCTGTGATTTAAACGTGAACCTGAGCGGTGTGGACAAGCGGTGCAACTCACCATCAATTGCCAGCGTCACTTTTTTACGCCGGGTCGAAACCCTGAGAGAGCGGGTCAGAAAGTAATCCAGCTTTTCCAGAGTGCGCAGCTGCCCCTTGAGACTGGCCCAAAGATACTGCAACAACACCCAGGGCGAATCCGATCGCATCACGAATACCAACATGCCGCCATCCGGCAATTGCTTAATCTCGGGTAGATCAAAGTTCGCCAGTTGGCTTGAGCTCACACTGACCAACAGCATGGGTGCCGTTTCCGTATGCCGATCGCCATCATGTTCCAGTGACAGACGCCGCCCTCTGGCCCGCGTCAAAAATACCCAGACACCGCTGAGCAGCGATACCAGACGGTTGCGTCCGGTCACGGCACTTACCTGCTCGCGGGCGGCAATGATTTTGGGATAGACCCCAAGACTGGCACTGACACAGAAGGGATGACCATTAACACTGGCCAGTGGTAACTGAGCTTCAACGCCATGTAGCAGCACATCGATCGCCTCATGAACCTCGATGGGAATCTGATGATCGCGGGCGAAGAAATTAAAGGTGCCACGGGGTATCAGGCCCAGCGTCACGGGCTGATCCAGCAGCAGATTCAGAGCAGCGTTAAGGGTACCATCACCGCCGGCCACCACCAGCACAGCTCCGGTTTCAGCACAGCGACTGGCCAACTCACCCAACTGATGTTCCAGTGAGGGCTTGCCATGTTTAAGACGCACTAACTGATCAAGCTGAGATTCCGGGATGCGCTCCCGCAACAGCGCTTCCAGCGCATCGTTCGCCTTATCCCCGGCACCGGGATTAATGGCGATCAGAAAATGTCGTGTATACTGATCCATGCATATTTCCCTCTCCCTTTTATGGAACCCGGACTCCCTGGTCCGGTCACAGAGCAGACACTAGGCAAGGAGACCCCCACATGATCCGTTCTCACTCAGGTTACCTGACCTCAATGCTGGCGGCCACACTGCTGCTGTCTGGCTGTTCCTCACTGGATAATCTTATGGATAGCGTGCCAACTGCCGATGTAAAAGTCTCCGGTGAAGCCCTCTACCGCGAGCGCATCATGCTGCCACCGGGCAGTACGCTGGAAATTCGACTGGAAGACGTATCCCGCGCGGATGCACCGGCCGAGCTCCTGGCTCAGACACGCCAGGAAAACCCGGGCACACCTCCATACGCATTCGAGTTCAACCTGGATGATGATCAATTCCAGCCAGGACACCGCTACAACCTGCGCGCCAGCATCCGTCAGGGTGAGCAGCTGATGTTTATCACCGACACTGCCTACAGCGTCGACCCGAGCAAGCAGGAGCCCTACCAGCTGATCATGCGCAAGGTTGCGCCAGCACCGGAAAAGGCCCCGGATGCCACGCTGACCAATACCTACTGGAAACTGGTCCGTCTGAATGACATGCCGGTCTCCACTGCTCAGGGCGAGCGCGAAGCACACCTGATCTTCAAGACCAATCAGCGTCTGCAGGGTTTCTCTGGCTGTAATCAGTTCATGGGGCAGTACACACAGAGCGGCAACAAAATTGCCCTTGGCCCTATCGCGGGCACTTTGCGCGCCTGTGTCCCGGCATCCATGTACGAAGGACCTTTCCTGAAGCTGCTTCAGGGTGAGCTTGACTGGTCTGTTCAGGGTGATCTGCTGATTCTGAAAAATGCCGAGAGCAGTGAAGAAGCCCGCTTCAAGGCCGTTTACCTTCAATAAAAACGCTGCAGTAAAGAATTAGCTGCGGGCGCAGCCAGGGATGGCGTACCAGCTCGACTCAAAGTGCAAAACGTGGGTGAGACGCCATGGAGTGAGGTGAGAGTCGGCTGGCACAGAGTGCTGACAGCAGCGCAATGCTGCTGTCAGTGAGGGGTACATGTTCGGCTTTTTACATATTGGGCTTTTACATATTGGGATAGTTAGGGCCGCCCATACCTTCCGGTGTAACCCAGGTAATATTCTGGGCCGGGTCCTTAATGTCACAGGTCTTGCAGTGCAGGCAGTTCTGACCATTGATCTGAAATCGCTGTCCCGCTTCATCTTCCACGATTTCATACACCCCTGCCGGGCAATAACGCTGCGCCGGTTCCGCAAACAGTTTCAGGTTCTGCTGCAACGGGATATTGGCATCCGCCAGTTTCAGGTGGCAGGGCTGATCTTCTTCGTGGTTGGTGTTGGACAGGAACACTGACGACAGCTTGTCGAAACTCAGTTCACCATCCGGCTTGGGATATTTGATCGGCTCATAGTGATCCGCCGGTGCCAGCTGGGCATGATCCGGATGGTTGTCATGCAGGGTCACCGGAATACGGCCACCGAACCAGTTCTGGTCGATGTAGTTGAACGCACCGCCCGCCAACTGGCCGAACTTGTGCATGGCCGGACCGAAGTTGCGTGAGCGATACAGCTCGTCGTACAACCAGGACTCCTTGAACAGCGCGTTAAAGCGCTCCAGTTCCTGGCCGCCCTCATCGCCCTGTTTCAGCGCTTCGAAGATCGCTTCAGCCGCAATCAGACCCGATTTCATCGCAGTGTGCGTGCCCTTGATCTTGCTGAAGTTCAGCGTACCGGCATCACAGCCCAGCAGCAGGCCACCGGGGAAGGTCATCTTGGGCAACGAGTTGTAGCCGCCCTTGGTAATTGCACGGGCACCGTAGGACACACGCTTGCCACCTTTAAGGTGACGCGCCAATACCGGATGATGCTTGAGACGCTGGAACTCGTCGAACGGGCTCAGGTGCGGGTTTTTGTAGTTCAGGTCGATAATCAGACCTACAACCACCTGGTTGTTGTCGGTGTGATAAAGGAAGAAACCACCACTGGTTTCCTTATCCAGCGGCCAGCCGGAACCGTGCACTACCAAACCAGCCTGGTGCTGCTCAGCCGGAATATCCCACAACTCCTTAATGCCCAGGCCGTAATGCTGAGCGTCACTGCCTTTATACAGGCTAAACTGGTTGATCAGCTGCTTGCCCAGATGGCCACGGCAGCCTTCGGAGAAGATGGTGTACTTGGCATGTAGCTCCATGCCCGGCATGTAGTTGGGACCCTGCTCGCCTTCAGCAGTCACACCCATATCGCCGGTGGCGATACCTTTGACACTGCCATCGTCGTTAAACAACACTTCGGCCGCGGCAAAACCGGGGAAAACTTCAACGCCCAGAGCTTCAGCCTGCTCCGCCAGCCAGCGGCACAGGTTACCCAGGCTGACGATGTAGTTGCCCTGGTTGTGCATGGTTTTGGGCACGAATGCGTTGGGAACCTTGGTACCCTGCTGCGCATTTTTCAGCAGGTAGACTTCGTCCTCGGTCACCGCCGTATTGAGCGGTGCACCCTGCTCTTTCCAGTTCGGGAACAGCTCATCCAAGGCACGGGTTTCAACCACCGCGCCGGACAGAATATGGGCACCGACTTCAGAGCCTTTTTCGACCACACAGACGGTCAGTTCCTGTTCGTTTTCCTGTGCCTGCTGCATCAGGCGGCAGGCGGTGGACAGACCCGCAGGCCCGGCCCCGACGATAACGACGTCGAATTCCATCGATTCGCGCATGACTTACTCCTAAAGGGCGTACGCCTCCAAGCGCCTGAAGCTGCGCTCGGTTTGTCACACATAAGGTTGGGAAAAAAATGCCCTGTGCTTGGGTCAAGTACAGGGCATGGATCGGATCAAAAGGACATCAGACCCTTACAGCTTGGACTCAAGCTCCGGTACCGCCTCGAACAGGTCGGCCACCAGGCTGTAGTCCGCGACCTGGAAGATCGGCGCTTCTTCATCCTTGTTGATCGCCACGATCACTTTGGACTCTTTCATACCGGCCAGATGCTGGATGGCACCGGAGATACCCACCGCGATGTACAGCTCGGGCGCGACGATCTTGCCGGTCTGACCCACCTGCATGTCGTTCGGTACGAAGCCAGCATCAACAGCTGCACGGGATGCGCCCACAGCCGCACCCAGCTTGTCGGCCAGCTTTTCCAGGATGGCGAAGTTCTCACCGTTACCCATGCCACGACCACCGGAGACCACCACCTTGGCAGAGGTCAGTTCCGGACGGTCAGACTGAGCCACTTCTTCGCCAACAAAGGCAGAGATGCCCGCATCGTGAACGGCTGCAACGGCTTCGACGCTGGCGGAACCACCGGTTTCAGCGGCCGCATCGAACGCGGTACCACGCACGGTGATTACCTTGATCGGGTCCAGTGATTCAACGGTAGCAATAGCATTACCGGCATAGATCGGACGCTGGAAGGTGTTGTCGGACTCAACCGCGGTGATGTCGGACAGCTGAGCCACATCCAGCAGCGCAGCGACGCGCGGCATTACGTTCTTGCCGCTGGTGGTCGCCGGAGCGATCACGTGGCTGTAGTCCTTGCCCTGCTCTTTAGCCAAATCTGCAACCAGCTTGGACAGGTTCTCGGCCAGCTGATGCGCGTAGGCAGCATTATCCGCCACTAGCACCTTGCTGACGCCTGCAACCTGAGCGGCCGCTTCAGCGGCAGCGCCGCAGCCTGCGCCCGCGACCAGCAGGTGCAGTTCACCGCCGATCTGAGAAGCCGCGGTGACGGCGTTCAGTGTGGCACCCTTCAGGGTGCTGTTGTCATGTTCTGCAATTACCAGAATAGCCATCAGATCACCCCCTTATACGACTTTGGCTTCGTTTTTCAGTTTGTCGACCAGCTCATCTACGCTGCTGACACGGATACCCGCCTGGCGCTCGGCCGGCGGCGTCACTTTCAGTAGGCGGGTGTGAGCTTTCAGCTCAACGCCCAGATCAGCGGGGGTTTTAACATCCAGCGGCTTCTTCTTCGCTTTCATGATGTTCGGCAGAGACGCATAGCGCGGCTCATTCAGACGCAGGTCAGTAGTCACGATCGCCGGCAGGTTCAGCGCAACAGTCTGCAGACCGCCATCCACTTCACGGGTCACATTCACCTTGTCGCCTTCAACCTTCACATCAGAGGCGAAGGTACCCTGCGGCATATCCAGCAGCGCGCCCAGCATCTGACCGGTCTGGTTGTTGTCGGAATCGATGGACTGTTTGCCCAGAATTACCAGCTGTGGCTGCTCGTCGGCAACCACTTTGGCCAGCAGTTTGGCAACACCCAGAGACTCGGGCATTTCGTCGGTTTCGATCTGGATGCCACGGTCGGCACCCAGCGCCAGCGCGGTACGGATCTGCTCCTGGCAGGCCTTGGGACCAATGGATACCACCACCACTTCAGACACGGTGCCCGCTTCTTTCAGACGTACGGCTTCTTCCACCGCGATTTCGCAGAAGGGGTTCAGGGCCATTTTGACGTTGGCCAGGTCCACATCGGTGTTGTCCGACTTCACGCGTACCTTGACGTTGTAGTCGATGACGCGCTTTACAGCGACAAGTGCTTTCATGCTCTACCTCTCTCATACCCTTGGCACCAGGGCCGGGTATTTGGCTTCTCTTGTTATGCTGACCCCTGCCGTTTAAGCGGCGCTGGAGTCGAGGTTTCAGGACCTTCTGGCACCAGGGCACCAGAAGGTCAGGCTTTGAAAATCAGAACTGATCTTCGCTCAGTGCCATAATGCTGGAGCTACCCTTACGGATAGTGATCAGACTGGACTGAGTACGCGGCAACAGGTGCTCAGAGAAGAACTGAGCCGTTACCAGCTTGCCTTTCAAGTATTCAGGATCACCGTTACCGGCATCCAGCATTGCCTGGGCACGCAGGGCCGATTTGCCCATCAGCCAGCCACCACAGAGGTAACCGAACAGCATCATGAAGTGAACGCTGACGGCGCCTGCTGCTGCCGGATCTTGCTCGGCGTTTTCCAGCAACCAGGTGCGTGCTTCCTGACCGGCTTCCAGCGCTTCGCGCAGTGCCTTTCCCTGCTCAGCGAAAGCCGCTTCGCCTTCCAGTGCAACGACGGTTTCTTCGATCTCTGCCATCAGGTCGGCCAGCGCTTCGCCCTTGTTCAGCAGCGTTTTACGGCCAACCAGGTCAAGTGCCTGAATGCCGGTGGTGCCTTCATAGATAGTCAGGATACGGGCATCACGGTAATGCTGGGCAGAGCCGGTCTCTTCGATAAAGCCCATGCCGCCGTTTACCTGTGTACCCAGGTAGGTCAGTTCCTGTGCCAGTTCGGTGATCCAGCCTTTAACGATGGGGGTCAGCAGTTCAAGGCGCGCCTGCTCTTTACGCTGAGCCGCTTCATCAGTGGCTCGCGCGGCACGGTCAACCGCAGCACCGCCCACAAGCGCCAGTGCGCGCATGGCTTCGGTACCGGACTTCATCTGCATCAACATGCGACGAACATCCGGGAACTTGATGATGGAGAAACGACTGCCATCTTTCTTGGTGCCCTGCAGACGATCCTTGGCATATTCCAGCGCCTGCTGGTAGGAACGCTCGGCAATTGCCACACCCTGAACACCTACTGCCTGACGGGCACAGTTCATCATGGTGAACATGTAGGACAGGCCTTTGTGCGCTTCGCCTACCAGGTAACCTACAGCACCTTCGTTGTCGCCGTAGCTCATGACACAAGTCGGGCTCGCGTGGATACCCAGCTTGTGCTCAACAGAGACACAGAAAGCATCGTTGCGGGCACCCGGGTTGCCGTTTTCATCCAGCAGGAACTTGGGTACGACAAACAGGGAGATACCCTTAACACCGGCCGGTGCATCCGGCAGACGCGCCAACACCAGATGGATGGTGTTGTCGGTCATCTGGTGATCACCCCAGGTGATAAAGATTTTCTGACCGGTGATCAGGTAGTGATCGCCATTTGGCACAGCCCTGGTTTTGATCGCAGCCAGGTCAGTACCTGCATCCGGCTCGGTCAGGTTCATGGTGCCGGTCCACTCGCCGGAGATCATTTTCGGCAGGTAGGTCTGTTTCAGTTCTTCGCTGCCGTGATGAGCGATGGCTTCAACCGCACCCTGCGTCAGCAGCGGGCAGAGAGCGAATGCCATGTTGGCAGACTGCCAGATTTCGTTGACCGCAGTACCCAGCACGTTCGGCAGGCCCTGGCCTTCGTAGGCTTCGTCAGCGATCAGGGAATTCCAGCCACCTTCAGCAAACTGCTGGTAGGCATCCTTGAAACCCGCCGTTTCTTCAACGCCCTTTTCAGTCAGCTTGACGCCCTGAGTATCACCGATCACGTTCAGCGGGGACAGCACGCCAGTCGCAAACTTGCCCGCTTCAGTCAGAATGACAGAGGCCAGTTCAGCGTTGATGTCATCAAAGCCGTTTTCAGCACAGAGGGAATCAATACCGACAATCTCATTAAGGGCAAACTCTGCATCGGTAAGAGGGTGTTTGTATTCGCTCATAATCTTCTGCTCCCGGCTTCCAGCTCTTTGGCTGCAAGCCTTTTGTGTTATTGCCACCCGGCTGACGCAGCAGCCGGGGCGTGATCATCAGTAGTAGGTGCGGCCTTCAGCCAGGCGCGCCTTGAAGCCTTCGGTCAGCTGATACAGCGGGCCATTGGCCTGATGCGCTTCAGCACGACGGGCAAACTCTTCCAGTCCCAGGGTGTCGATATGACGCAGGGCACCACCACGGAAGCGTGGGAAGCCCAGGCCCAGAATCAGGCCCATATCGGCTTCAGCTGGGGTATCGACGATGCCGTCTTCCAGGCACAGTGCCGCTTCCAGACACATAGGGATCATCATGCGATCGATGATGTCCTGATCGGTCAGCTCAACCCTGCCCTTGATGCGGGCGTCGATCAGTTCCTGAGCAACGGCAGAGGCTTTCTTGAAGCGACGACCGTTTTCATCCTTGCCGTATTCGTAGAAGCCCTTGCCGTTTTTCTGACCCAGATGCTGAGCATCCAGCAGCGCTTCGGCGACCACATCGGCGTCATGACCCATACGATTCGGGAAGCCTTCTTGCATTACGTGATCGGCGTGTACCAGGGTATCGATACCCACAACATCAGCCAGGTAAGCAGGGCCCATTGGCCAGCCGAAACCTTCCATCACACGGTCGATGCGTTCGAAGTCCACACCATCCACCAGCAGACGGTTAAAGGCGTTGAAGTATGGGAACAGGATGCGGTTGACCAGGAAGCCCGGGCAGTCGTTCACTACGATCGGGGTTTTGCCCATCGCCGCCGCGTAGGCAACGGTGCGCGCGATGGTTTCATCGCTGGTCTGGCTACCACGAATGACTTCTACCAGCGGCATCAGGTGTACCGGGTTGAAGAAGTGCATGCCACAAAACTGATCCGGGCGCGCAACGCTCTTGGCCAGCTGGTCGATAGAAATCGTTGACGTGTTGGACGTCAGCACCGCATTGGCCGGTACCGCTTTTTCCACATCGGCCAGTACCGCTGCTTTAACCGCCGGGTTTTCCACAACGGCTTCAACCACGATATCCACATCACCAAAGGCATCGTAGTCCAGAGTCGGAGTGATCGCGCTCAGTACAGCCGCTTTGCCGGCCTCATCCAGACGGCCTTTCTCGATCTGTTTATTCAGCAGACCTGTTGCGGTGCTGACACCCAAATCCAGGGCTTCGTCACGGATATCCTTCATCAGAATCGGTGTGCCGGTAGAGGCCGACTGATAAGCCACGCCACCGCCCATGATGCCGGCACCCAGAACAGCGCTCTTGTGCACAGGAGTCGCCTGCTTGATCCAGTCACGTGATTTTTTCTTCAGCAGCTGATCATTCATGAACAGACCGATCAGGCTGGCTGCCGCATCGGTTTTAGCCAAGGCAACAAAACCATCCACTTCGGCTTTCAGTGCATCGTCAAACGGCAGCGTCGCATGGGTGCTGACCAGTTTCAGAATCTGCAGCGGAGCCGGGTAGTTCGGGTCCAGCTTCTTCGCCATCTGTTCGGCAGCGGCTTCAACTTCAGCACCGTTTTCCAGTGCCTGCTGTTTGCGCTGACGGTTGGCCAGGTGATCCACTTCGCCATTAACGGCAGACTGCAGCAGCGCCAGCGCTTCAGCGCGCAGCTCGGCCGCGTCCACAACGCGATCAACCGCACCCAACTCCAGTGCGGCTTTGGCTTTCTGCGGCTTGCCGGACAGCATCCACTGAGTGGCGCTGGCGGTATCAATCAAACGGCTTAGACGTACGGTGCCGCCCCAACCCGGGCAGATACCCAGACCCACTTCCGGCAGCCCCACACGGGCATCGCTGGCCAGCACACGGAAATCGGTGCTCAGCGCCAGTTCAAAACCGCCACCCAGCGCCATGCCATTGATGGCAGCAACGGTCGGGAACGGCAGAGCTTCAAGGCGGGAGAAAAGATCATGAGTTTTGGAGATACCCTGGTGCAGTTCAGCATCCGGAAGGGAGAACATGCCCAGGAATTCAGTGATATCAGCGCCAACAACAAAGGCGGGCTTGGCGCTGCTGATCAGCAGACCGGTAACAGAAGCATCCTCAGACAGCTGCTTAACAACTTCGCTCAGCTCGTTGAGGGTCAGTGCGTTCAGTTTGTTGACGGATTCACCCTGGAGATCCAGTACCAGTTCAACCAGACCGGATCCGAGTGTTTTAAGGCTTACAGCCTGACCGTTGTACATCGTTGTTTTCCTCAGTCCTGCCTGCAGCGAAAAAAATGGGCCATTGCTGGCCCAGTTAAGGGCACTTCCTAGCTTCGGTGCAGACAATCCAAAATCTTTCAGGTGTAGAAGGAGTAAAAAAGAGACCATCCCTGGTCAAATAGAGCAGACATCACGTTTTACTCCCCATGTGTTCAATCTCAATCCATCCGGGTCGGATCAAACACGCTCAAACAGTGCAGCAATACCCTGGCCGCCGCCGATACACAGGCTGACCATGGCGTAGCGGCCATTTACACGTTCCAGTTCGTACAGCGCTTTTACCGTGATCACCGCTCCGGTCGCACCGATCGGATGACCCAGAGAGATACCGCTGCCGTTCGGGTTTACACGCTCACGCGGCAGGTCCAGCTGCTGGCAAACGGCCAGTGCCTGAGACGCGAATGCCTCGTTCACTTCGTAGACATCGATATCGTTGGCACTCAGCTCGTTACGCTCCAGAATTTCCTGGATTGCCGGTACAGGACCAATACCCATGATCTTCGGGTCTACACCGACAACGGAGTAGTCCACAAGACGCGCCATGGCTTTAATGCCCTGGGCTTCAGCCGCTTCACGGTCCATCATCACGATGGCAGCAGCCGCGTCGTTCATACCGGAGGCGTTACCCGCCGTTACGGAACCGTCTTTCTTGAAGACCGGCTTCAGCTTGCCTAGGTCTTCCTGAGTGCAATCAAAACGCACATGCTCGTCAGTATCGAACTGCGTCGGTCCTTTACGGCCCTTGATTTCAACCGGCAGGATCTGGTCTTTGAAGTAACCCTGCTCAATCGCATTCTGGGCGCGGTTATGGCTCAAAGTCGCCAGTTCGTCCTGCTGCTCACGAGTGATGCCATACTTTTCGGCAACGTTCTCGGCAGTCACGCCCATATGAATCTGGTTGAACGGGCAGTGCAGCGCACCGACAACCGGGTCAACCATGACGCCGTCACCCATACGCTGACCAAAACGCGCAGCCGGCAACTGGTAAGGCGCACGACTCATGGACTCGGCACCACCGGCAATAACGGCTTCAGAAATTCCCAGTTCGATCTGCTGTGCAGCAGTCAGAATCGCCTGCAGACCGCTACCGCACAGACGGTTAACACCCATGGCCGGAGTTGACTCAGGCACGCCTGCATTCACCGCGGCAACACGCGCCAGGTAGGCATCGCGGGGTTCTGTTGGCAGCACATTACCAAATACACTCTGACCAACCTTTTCAGGAGAAATACCGGCACGTTTAATCGCTTCTTCGGTTACCATGGAAGCCAATACGTAGGGTGCATGACCTTTCAGGCTGCCACCGTAGCCACCAATTGCTGTGCGAACACCACTGACGACAACCACTTCACGTTTCTGCATGGGTTTTCTCCTTTAAGGCGCTAGTGCCAGATTCGGTACTATTTATAGTTTTGGTCTGAGCGCTTCCTGTGAGGCCAAATCAGCCCTGCACTCGAGTGAATCTAGTTTCTGCTCAGGGGCGTTTTTCAACAATGATAATTCCAGCCTGATAATTAACTTTTCCGGACACGGGTTTTACAATGTGCGTCACCAAGGCCCCATACCTAAGACCAAAGGCGAACAAACCAGGTTTTCTGCATGAGTATTGAGCACCACTCCATCTCCTCCCATTACGCGCGCAGCATTCTGGCGTCAGCGGAAAAAATGGGACTTGACCAGAACCTGCTGATAGAAGAGTCGGGGCTGAACAGCGCCATCCTCAAGAGTGAGCAACTCAGGATCACCCCCAATCAGTTCGCACGTTTGATGCGCGCCTTTTGGCAGCATGGCGATGATGAGTTCTTGGGCATGGGCAGCCAGCCTTCACGCCACGGTGTGTTCACCCTGATGTCGAAACAGGCGGTTCACTGCCAAAGCCTGAGAGCCATCTATCACCACATCAGCCACTTCTATAACCTGCTGGCCGATGCCTTCAACCTGTCCCTGCAGGTCGAGGGTGATACCGCACGCTTCAGCATGCAGCTCACCGAGCCGGAAAAAGACCCGTCTCATTCACTCTGCGAGTTTCTGATGCTGATCTGGCATCGTTTCCCCAGCTGGCTGATCGGGCAACGTATCCCGCTGAAAGCGATTCACTTCACCCATTCAGCACCTGAGCATGTTGCGGAATATCGATTGATGTTCCCCTGCCCGGCGTATTTCGACCAGCAGGAAACCTGTCTGATATTTGATGCTGACAGCCTCGGTGCGCCGGTGGTGCAGACAGCCAAGGCCTTGCGTGCCTACCTGAGACGCGTTCCGCTGGACTGGTTTATGCGCCAGGCCTATTACCCGGCCTTTACCCGGCGGGTGCTGGATCATTTGGAGAAGGAAGACGGCCTGCTGGAAGCCAGCATGGAAAGCATTGCCGATGACCTGCACGTCACCAGTCGAACGCTGAGACGCAAGCTGACAGAGGAAGGCACCACTTTTCAGGAACTGAAAGATGGCGTTCGACGCGATACGGCCATTCACTATCTGAGCCGGCCATCACTGCCCATTTCAGAAATCTCACGCAAGTTGGGCTTTTCTGAACCGGCCGCATTTACCCGCGCATTCAAGCAATGGACCGGCGTGACCCCTAAGGCGTTTCGTCAGGGCTAAAGCGAAATGGCACCAAGGGGCATCGCCACTGCGAGCCCCCTTATCGCTGTATTACTTGCCGCCAAAAAGTGCAGCCAGCGTTTGTGCCGCTTCTTCCGAAGCCAGGTGTTTCATGAACAATTCCACTTCTGCCGGAATGGCCTGTTCCAGCGACTGGCCCACATTTGCCTTCAGCATCGCCTTGGCCTGCAACAAGGCTTTGGGTGGCTTGGCGGCCAGACGGTTTGCCATAGCGGCGCTGGTGTCTAACAGCTGATCCGCCGGTACGGCCTTGTTCACGATGCCATACTCTTCTGCTGCTGCAGCATCAAATGCATCGCAAGCCAACAGCAGCTCAGCCGCTTTACGGTGCCCAATCAACTGAGGTATCACCACACTGCTGCCGCCTTCAGGTACCAGTCCCAGATCCACAAACGGCATGCGGAACATAGCGCCTTCCGCCGCATACACAAAGTCACAGTGCAGCAGCAGGGTCACACCTATGCCGACCGCAATACCATTGACGGCTGCGACAACGGGTTTTTCCTGAGCATGAATCTGGATCAGAAAATCGAGCGCGGGCGTTTTGGTATCACCGGCACGGCTGGCTTCGATAAAGTCGGCAATGTCATTACCGGCACTGAAGCTGTCACCGCTCCCGGTCAGGTGAATCACTTTAACATCCGGGTTTAGATCAGCGTCAATCAAGGCATCAAGCAGGCCTTGATACATCGCCAGGGTAAGAGCATTCTTTTTATCTGCTCTGTTGAGGGTCAGATAGAGCACACCCTCTTTGATTTCACTCAGAATCGCTTCGCTCATGCACTGAACTCCTGTTTATTATTGATATTTCAGGTTTAAGACTGCGCAGCTTCCGCCAGCAAGGGCGCCATAATTTCGCCATCACGCTTCAGGGTATGACAGTTGTCTGCCAGCATTTCCAACACTGCAGGATCATCGCCGCTGTAACCGTTTTCGGATTGCCAAAGTGTCTGGTAAGCGGTCGTGGCGATAGGCCCCAGCAGCTCAAGCAGGTGAGTACACCCTTTCACGCCTCCAAGCAGCTCATGGGAACGCGCGCGAAAGCCGGACACCAGCTGAACGCCCTCAAGCACCTTGAATGCCTCGGTGATATCAGAGCAACGATTGAAAGGCGCGGCGTCAAAGAAGGCTTCCACCCGACGAATCACCAGATCGCGATCAAAGGTGAGGCTCAGACCCAAGTCATGCAGGGGCTCCCCTACTTCAATACGACCACCGCGATCCTCGTTGTCCATGGCAAAGCTTTTCAGGTCGACCATGCGACCTTCAACTTCCCACAAGCCATCACCCAGATCGTAGCCTTTGCACTGCACGTTGCGAGTGTGCAACAGCTTGCGCCTGTCTTGTTGAGCCATCTTTTCTCTCCTGCCTTAAGTCAGGAAGGGCTGCCGCAGGCAGCAATCCTGACATCGTCAAGTTAGCATCCCAAAAAAACGCCTCTCTGCAGAAGCGCCTTGTTCTGACGGCAAGTCGCTAGGCGGTCTTACCCACCGCTTGTGGATTCATCCCTGCTGCACGAAACATGTGAATGGCCAATTCAACCACTTCATCAAGATGCTTGGTATCCACGTAAATACCGTCTAACAGCAAACGTGCCATACCGTGCAACGTGCTCCAGGTCACCTGAGCAAAACGCAAGGGGTCCACGTCCGGGCCGATCAAGCCTTGTTTTTGCCACTCGGCAACCCGCTCGACCTGATGACGAAAACAGCCATGCGCCTGGCCCTTGAGCTCATCCGTCGGCGCACCAGCCTTCCAGACACTATGGCCAAACATCAGGTTATAGGTTTCGGGATTGGACTGGGCAAAATCGAGATACAGGCGCACAAAGCAACTCAGCCTGTCATCAGGATCTTTAACGCCTTCCAGGGCCGCACGCAAGGTACGTTCATAGGATTTGAACCCTTCTTCTGCCAACGCCGACAGCAGCGCATGCTTATCCTTGAAATGGTGATAGGGCGCCGTGCGTGAGACCCCGACACGGTCCGCCAGCTTGCGCATGCTGAGTGCATCCACCCCACCCTCAGCAATCAACTGAGTAGCGACGTCCAGCAAACTGCTGCGCAGATCACCGTGATGATAAGAGGTTTTAATCTGATTCATGACCGCAGTCTAACCGAAATCTGGACGCCGTCCAACGAAACTTGACAACGTCAAAATACAACCCTAACTTGACGTCGTCCAGTTAGATGACGAGCTCCCCGAAAAATTGCTTAAGCTCAGCTTTTATCCAATTTTTGCCGCCAAGTGCAGCGAGCCCGCTATGCTGTTATCAAGACGGTCGCCATTTGCATTACACCCAAGCCCATTTGAAAAGGTGCACAAAATGCAAAATGAACGAAAACCCGGCGCTATATTCCCGCCAGCCCATATTTCCATGCAATTACCGCCCCAACACCAGCAAACAAGGCCCCTTGAGCCTTCATCGGCCAGCACGTTAGCACTGAGCAAAGTAATTTAGACCAAGGTAACAGGTGCGCAATATGTCAAGACAGGTGCGCAAAATATCAAGCCTAGAATACTTGCATGCCAGTAGAGTCGGCAGTAGTTGCATACGGGGCCGGGAGATACACATCCGGAACGAGAGCCTGCAGCGGGAAACCGCGCTGGACATAACTAACAATAATAAGTTGTGACTGCATGATGAACGCTGCCCAAAAAATCTCTTCGGAAGCTCAGGCTTTTACCGTTTTCCCAACAGAGGACGCGCTGTACTCATCCCCTGAGTCTGTGCTCGCCTCACTACTAGTAGTGAACCTCCAGGCTTACCCCTCTACGCCTGTTCTCAAGCACCTTTACCTATAAAAACAACACGCGAGGAAACAACAATGAGAACCCCTCACGCTGTACTAAATCAGGGTCGATTCAAGCGCAGCACCCTGAGCAAAGTGATCGCTCAAGCGACTATTGCCGGCGCTCTGGCGGCTCTGGCCGGCCAGGCTCAGGCGCTGAGTTTTGATCTGGACAACGGCATGACGCTGGATGTGGATACCACTGTGGGTTACAGCGCCCAGTGGCGCCGCGAAAGCCATGACCCCAATGTTCTGGCGTTCCCGGCCAGCAACCTGGGTTTCCTGACTGACGATGGTAACCGCAACTTCGACAAGGGTGATATGACCCAGAACCAGGTCAACTTCAGTACCGACCTGGACCTGAACTATGGCGCAGGTGGTGTGTTTGCCCGCGCCCGTGGCTGGTATGACGAAGTCTACGATGATGATGACCTGATCGGCACCAACACCTGGACCGGTCAGCCCAAGTCCTTCCAGAAGGATGGCCTGGACGATCACAAGTCCCGACTCGAGCTGCAGGATCTGTTCTGGTACCACGGCTTCAGCATGGGTGATCAATACCTAAGTCTGCGTGTCGGGGAACAGGTGGTTAACTGGGGTGAAAGCCTGTTTATCCAAGGCGGCATCTCTACCGCAATGGGCCCGTTGGATGCTACTAAAGCCAGCGCGCCAGGCACTGCACTGAAGGATATTTTCATGCCAATAGGCCAGGTATATGGTGAAATTGCCGTTACTGACCTGCTGTCCATCGGCGCCTATTATCAGTATGACTGGGAAAACACCCGCATCGACGCACCCGGTTCCTATTTCAACATCCTCGACGGACTGGGTCAGGGTTCAGTTGGTGACCCAATGGAAACCAATGTCATCCCCGGTGTGGGTGGCAACGAATTGGCCGTAACTCAGGAAAAACCGGATGAAGGCCAGTACGGTATCGCCATTCGCTACCTGGCTGAAAACCTGAACAGCACCGAGTTCGGCTTGTACTACATCAACTACAACGACTTTACCCCGGCACTGGAATTCCTGTCGAACCCCAACGACGGTGGCTCGGTCAACCTGAACCAGAACTACTATGAAGACATCGACCTCTACGGTGTGAGCTTCGGTACTGTATTCGGTGACATGAACGTAAGCGGCGAGCTGTCCTACCGTGACGGCATCCCTGTCCAGTACCAGACCACCGGTTTTGCGTATGCGCCTGGCGAAGCTATCCAGGCTCAGCTTTCAGGTATCTACATTTTCCCGCAGAACCCGCTGGCCGACACGTTGACCTTCACCGGTGAGATAGCACACAACCGGATCCTGGATATCGACCGCCCTAACGGCGTTGATGAATTGGCAAAAGATCGAAGTGCATCCAGCGCAGTGCTTAGCCTGAGCGCCAACTACATGAATATTACCGGCGGTCTGGACATGAAGCTGACCGGTACCTACCGAAACGATTTTAATGGTCGTTCGTCCATGGAGTTCTCGTTTGCCGAAGGCACCGAACAGTTCGCACTGAAGTCCGATTTCACCTATCTGGGCAGCCACAAGTTTGGTGCCAGCTATGTATGGTACCTGACTGATACTGACGCAATTATTAAAGATCGTGGCGGTTTGGCCTTCGGCCACCTCAACGCGGACCGTGATTACGTAGCGGCCTACTACAAATATACCTTCTAAATCATAGACCTATAATAAAAATTCGGGCTTCGGCCCGAGGAGATGACGAATGAATTTGAAGCGAACAATTCTGGCCGCAAGCATCGCGGCATTCGCCCTCAACGCAGGCTCCGCTCTGGCTGCGGTCAGTGCCGAAGAAGCCGCCAAGTTGGGCAAAGAGCTGACACCGATGGGCGCTGAGCGTGCAGGCAACGGCAGCGATATTCCTGAATGGACTGGAGGTTTGACAACTCCACCTGAGGGTTACACCAAAGGCGGTCATCTGGTCGATCCTTTTGCTGACGAAAAGCCGCTATACACCATCACAGCACAGAACTACAAGGAATATGCTGACCTGTTGTCTGATGGTCAGAAAGCCCTGTTCGAAAAGAAGCCGACGTTCCAAATGAATGTCTATCCGACTCATCGTACGGTTCCCGTACCTGAGTGGCTGGCCAAAAACATTCACACCAACGCCCTGAATGCAGAGCTGACTCCGGACGGCAATGGTGTAACCAACGCCTATGGCGGTGTACCTTTTGCCATTCCGAAGAACGGTAATGAAGCGATCTGGAACCACACCCTGCGCTATTACGGCGAAGGCAAGGACGCTACCTATGAAAGTGCCACTGTATACGCAAATGGTTCACGCACTATCACGGCTGGTCAGTTGATCGAGACCTATCCGTACAACTACAAGGATGGCAACCTCGAAACGTTTAACGGCAATATCATCCACCTGTTGTTGCAGTACTCTTTGCCTACACGTCGCAAGGGTGAAATGACGCTGGTGCGTGACCCGGTTAATGCCAACATCGAACCGCGTCAGGCATGGCAGTACATCCCCGGTCAGCGTCGTGTGCGCCGTGCACCGACCATCGCGTTTGATACGCCGGATCCAGGCTCAAACGGCATCACCACTTACGACCAGGCGTTCATGTTCAACGGTTCACCCGAACGTTTCAACTGGGAACTGGTTGGCAAGAAAGAGATGCTGGTTCCTTACAACTCCTACAAATTCCTGAGCGCGCACAGCAAGGGAACACCAATGGAAGAGATTGCTCAGTCCGAACATACAAATACGGACCTTGAGCGCTGGGAAAAGCATCGCGTGTGGGTTGTTGAAGCCACACTGCGTGAAGACAGCCGTCATATCTATGGCAAACGTCGCTTCTACCTGGATGAAGACTCCTGGTTTGCACTGATGGCCGACATGTACGACGGCCGTGGTGAGCTGTGGCGCTTTGGTCACTCTCACTTCGTTACCCTGTATGCCGATGGCAACCCTATCGCACGCGCACTCACCAACTACGACCTGCAGTCCGGTGACTATGCCATGCAGGAATACGATGTCATTCCTTACTCCACTACTGCGACCAAGGAAGACAGCTTCTACACCCCGCAGAACGTGCGTCAGATGTCACGTCGTTAAGGCTCCACATGAGACCGGCATACGCCGGTCTCATCCCCGCTATTCCTGCAGCGCGTTTCCATAAGCGTGCTGCCGCAATAGCGCCAAAGCATGAAACCTGTATGCCTGAGGTGTTAGCCCCCGGCAGAACTCGCTCCACCTACTTTAAAAAGAATAATCTTATGAAACAGCTCAGTACGCCTCAAAATCTGATCCAGCCACCCAGTGTGCGCTCCAGCCTGTGCATTCTGGTCAGTCTGGCACTTTCAACCTGTGCGATGGCCGGTGATGCACTTGAAGAACCAGCCCTGATGTCACCTCTGGCCGCACAGAGTTTGCTGATGGATATGGAACGAGTCGGCAACAGTCTGGTGGCCGTTGGCGAGCGAGGACATATTCTTATTTCAAGCGATGAGGCGGACAGCTGGCAGCAGGCGCCCGCCCCGGTGCGCGTGACCCTGACTAATACCTTTTTTGTTGATGAGCAGTTTGGCTGGACCGTTGGCCATGACGGCGTAATCCTCAAAACCGAGGATGGCGGCAAAAGCTGGCACAAGGTGATGGATGGCATACGTGCTAATGAACTGATGCTGACACATGCCCGAGACCGTTTTGCCGAGCTTGAAGAGGCCATCGAAACAGCACCTGAAGAGCAGCGCGAAGAACTTGAGATGGAGCTCGAGAGCCGCGAATACATGCTCCAGGATGCAGAGACCTTTTCCGCTGAAGGCGCCAGCCGCCCCTTCCTTGATGTCTGGTTTAAAGACCGTAACGAAGGCCTGGCCGTAGGTGCCTTCGGCCTGATTTTGCACACCCTTGACGGGGGTGATACCTGGCAGGCCTGGTTCGACCGTATGGAAAACCCAAGCCTGTTCCATCTGAACTCAATTACGCAGATCGGCGATGAACTGTTTATCGCTGCCGAAGCCGGAAACCTCTATCGCTCTTCCGACTGGGGCCAGAGCTGGGACATGCTGGACAGTCCTTATGACGGCTCCTTCTTCGGTGTTATTGGCAGCGACGATGGCCACCTGATTGCCTTTGGCCTGCGTGGCAATGCCTTCCAGTCCAGCGACTGGGGTGACAGCTGGCAGGATATCGACACCGGCGTTGATTCCACCTTCTTCAGCGGCACATTGCTCGAAGACGGCTCTGCCGTTCTGGTCGGAGCCGCCGGCATTTCCCTGCACCTCGATCCTCAGGGTCAGGTGATCAGCACTGACCGCAACCCGGCACGTTTGCCACAAAGCAAGGTCCTGGTGAGCAGGGACAAAGGGTTATTGATTGCAGGTGCACACGGCGTACACGCCGAAGCCGTGCCCGGAGGTAAAGAATAATGAAACAGAACCATCCAACCTCGACATCCGGTATGTCCAGCACCGAGTCCATCATTGAGCGCATATTTTTTCACCACCGCCCGCTGGTGATTCTGCTGATGCTGGCTGCGACCCTGTTCTTTGGCTATCAGGCCAGCAGCATAAAGCCGGAAGCCAGCTTCGAGAAAATGATCCCGACGTCACACCCCTATATCGCCAACTACATCCAGCATAAGGATGATATGGCAGGTTTGGGGAACGCTATTCGTATATCGGTTGAACATACTCAGGGCGATATCTTCGATAAGGAGTTCCAGGAAACCCTGCAGAAGATCCATGACGAAGTCTTTTACGTCCCTGGTGTCGCCCGTGCCAGCCTGCTGTCCATCTGGGCCTCAGGTGTGCGCTGGTCAGAAGTCACCGAAGAGGGTCTTACTGGTGGTCCTGTCATTGCTGACACTTACGACGGTTCACCAGCAGAACTGGAAAAGCTGAAGACCAACATTCTGAAATCAGGCCGCATTGGCTCTCTGGTCGCTAACGACTTCAAGTCCGCGATCATCTATGCCCCGCTGATGGACTTCAACCCGGAAACCGGCGAGCCGATCGACTATCAGGCATTCTCCAATCAGCTCGAAGAACTGGTTCGTAACAAGTACGAAAGCGACAGCGTCAAAATCCATATCACCGGCTTCGCCAAGGTGGTGGGTGATCTGATTGACGGTGCCAGCCAGGTCGCCATCTTCTTTGCCATGGCGCTGGGCATCACCTTCGTGCTGCTTTATCTCTACTCCCGCTGCCTGCGCAGCTCCATCGTGCCGCTGATGTGCTCGGTGATTGCTGTTATCTGGCAGCTGGGCCTGCTGAAAACACTGGGCTACGGACTGGACCCTTACTCCATGCTGGTACCCTTCCTGGTGTTCGCAATTGGCGTTAGCCACGGCGTCCAGATCATCAACGCCATTGGTCATGAAAGTGCCAAGGGAGCCGGTAAGGAACTGGCCGCGCGTCTGGCATTCCGCTCCCTCTACATCCCCGGTATTATCGCGCTGATCAGTGACGGTGTAGGTTTTGCCACGCTGATGGTTATCGATATTGCCGTGATCAAGGACTTGGCGGTTGCAGCCAGTGTCGGCGTTGCCGTTATCATCCTGACCAACCTGATTTTGCTGCCCATCCTCATGTCCTATGCCGGTGTCAGCCAGACATCCGTGAAGAAACAGCAACACGTCGAAGAACACCGCAAGCATCCGATCTGGAATCTCTTGTCCAGCTTCACTCAGCGTCCCCAGGCGACAGTGATGCTACTGGTCGCTTTCGGCCTGGTAGGTCTGGGCGTGTACCAGAGTCAGGACCTGAAGGTCGGCGACCTGGATTCAGGCGCACCCGAGCTGCGTCCGGACTCCCGTTACAATCTGGATAACGCCTTCATTAACGCCAACTACTCAACCAGTGCCGACATCTTCGTGGTGATGGTAAAGACCGCCAAGGATCAGTGCTCCAACTACCATACTCTGGATGTGGTGGATCAGCTGCAATGGCGTTTGAAGCAGCTGCCGGGTGTACAGTCCGCCAGCTCCATGGTGAACGTGGCCAAGCAGGCGATGACCGGCTACAACGAAGGCAATATCAAGTGGACAGCACTGAACCGTAATCAGGCCCTGTTGAACCAGGCCTCTATCACAGCTCCGCGTGGCAGCTTTAACGCTGACTGCAGCCTGATGCCGGTCTTCGTCTACCTCAATGACCATAAGGCCGAAACACTGAACGAGGTAGTGGCAACCACCGAAGCCTTTGCGGCCGAGTTCAACAGCGATGCGCTGACCATCAAAATGGCGGCCGGTAACGCGGGCATCGAAGCGGCGACCAATATCGTGATAGAAAAAGCCCAGTATGAAATGCTGATCTGGGTATATTCAGTGGTCGGTTTCCTGTGCCTGATCACCTTCCGCTCCATCCGTACTGTAGCCTGTATCCTGCTGCCGCTGGCACTGACTTCACTGCTGTGTCAGGCCCTGATGGCTCGCCTGGGCATTGGCGTTAAGGTTGCCACCCTGCCGGTAATTGCACTGGGTGTGGGTATTGGCGTGGACTACGGCATTTACATCTACAGCAAGCTGGAAACCTACCTCAAGGACGGCCTGAGCCTGCGAGATGCCTACTTCAACACCCTGAAGACCACCGGTAAGGCGGTTGCCTTTACCGGCCTGACACTGGGTATTGGTGTCGGTACCTGGTACTGGTCACCGATCAAGTTCCAGGCCGATATGGGTATCCTGCTGACCTTCATGTTCGTATGGAACATGGTGGGTGCACTGGTGTTCCTGCCGGCACTGGCCAGCTTCCTGATCAAGAACAAACCGGTTTCCAACGAGCAGGAAATTGAAGCGATCAAGCGCTTTGATACTGCAGAAGCCAAAGATGCAAAAGAAACCAAGGAAGCGAAGGTGTCTCATGTATGAGTTCAACAACCTGCTGGTGGTGATCAACACCGCCAGCGAGGCGCAGCCCGCACTGGAAAAGGCAGCCTTGATTGCCGGTAACAATGGCAAGGTCACAGCACTGTTGCCTGAGGCCAAAATGTCCGCCGAACAGATTGAGTCGATCCAGACCAAGCTGCAGGGACTGAAAGACCTGGGCCTGGATGTAGATCTGGAACAGAGCGACGAGAAGGACGTGCTGCGTGCCATGCTGATATGCCAGCATGGCCGCCGCTTCGACCTGACCATCAAGGAGCCACAGCCGACAAGTCTGGCGGGCTCTCTGTTCACACCGCTGGACTGGAAACTGCTGCGCAGTAGCCGCAATCCGGTGCTGATGGTGCGTCCAGGTAAGAAGCCTGCCGGCGCACCCATTCTGGCCGCCATCGAAGCTCAACCCTCAGATCCTGAGCATCAGGTACTCAGCCAGCAAATTCTGGCGCTGTCGAAAGACCTGAGCCAGCGTCTGGCACGGCCGCTACACCTGTTCAGCGCTGCACCGGCACCCATGCAGAACCCCGGTCATGCTGAAGCCGAGCAGCAGCTTGATGCCTATCGCGATGCCTGCCTGACGCTTGCGGCAAGTCAGGGAATAGCCGCCGATCAGGTTCATGTAGCCCAAGGCCCTGCCGAGGTACTGATCCCGGAGCATAGTGCCGGCCTGGACGCCGCACTGCTGGTGTTGGGTACGGTTGCCCGCACCGGTCTCAGTGGTGTGTTACTGGGTAATACCGCGGAACAGATTCTTGAACGCGTGGACACCCATGTGCTGGTGGTACCGCCCACGCAGACGGCCTGATCGACACCTGAGCCCGGCGGTTGCCTATCGTCCGGCTGTCTATCACTGAACACCTCCGGCGGAGCGCGCTCAGCCTCCGCCTACACAAAACGTCAGGGCCTCACAAAGGCCTCGTGCCGAAAAAATCCAGCCAATTGTAATCTGCTTGACAGTGCTTGCACCCCATCCGTTCCAGTATGGACATCAGCAATTGCATCACTGCATCGCATGATCTCGATAAAAGATGCCGAATGTCAGCCGGCACGCACAGCCTGAAGCGCCAACAGGGCCATCAGGATTACAAGAAATACAATATGTGAGTACAGACCATGACGCTTAAACAGGTTTCTCTGGACGACAAGTACACCAAGGAATCCGGCACTGTCTATATGACCGGTAACCAGGCCCTGGTAAGACTTCCACTGTTACAAAAGCAACGTGATATGGCTGCGGGCCTCAATACCGCAGGCTACATTACCGGCTACCGCGGCTCCCCCATCGGCACCTACGATATGGAGTTGAGCCGCAACAAAAAGCTTCTCGACGCCCACGACATCGTATTTCAGCCCGGTGTTAACGAAGATCTGGCTGCCACCTCGGTCTGGGGGACTCAGCAGATCGAATCCGAAGAAGCGAAAAAATTCGATGGCGTTTTCTCTATCTGGTACGGCAAGGGTCCGGGTGTATTCCGCTCGGGCGACGCCATCAAGCACGGCAGTTTCTTTGGCGCCTCCCATCACGGTGGCGTGCTGCTGATCGCCGGTGATGATCACGTCGCCAAATCATCGACCATCGCGCACTACTCGGAACCTGAAATGGTGGCCCATGGTTCACCGATCCTGTATCCGTCCAATATTCAGGAAGTGATCGACTACGGCCTGATGGGCTGGGCACTGTCACGCTACTCCGGCGCCTGGGTCACCCTGAAAGTGGTGAATGAAACCATCGAAGGCACGGCCACTGTCGAGCTGGACCCGACTACCTCCATCACAAAGAACCCGGAAGGCCTTGAGGTTCCGCCAGAAGCTCACTTTATTCCACCCAGTGGTGGTCTGGCGCCAGCAGCCATGGCCGAGCGCATGGCCTACAGCGGGCGCATTCCGCTGATTAAAGCCTTCGCGCGCCTGAACAAACTGGACCGCATTACCCTTGAAGCACCTGAGCGCAAACTGGGTATCATTTGCGCCGGTAAGGTGTACCAGGATGTGATGCGCGCTTTCCAGCTGATGGATATTGATGACGCCAAGGCCAAGGCACTGGGCATCAGCGTGTATAAAGTAGCCATGACCTGGCCGCTGGAAGATCAGGGCATCGCGGAGTTTGCCGAAGGCCATGATGAGCTGCTGATCATCGAAGAAAAAATGCCGATCATGGAGCCGCAGATCGCGGACCAGCTGTTCAACTGGCCAGACGACAAGCGTCCGCGCCTGATCGGCAAAAAAGACGAACACGGCCTGCAGATTCAAAAAACCTATGGCGGCTATTATCCACATGAAGTGGTCGCACTGATTCGTGATCGTTTGGCAGCCAACAGTCTTCTGGACGAGCGTATCAGCGCCGCCTGTGATGACTATCTGGCGTCAATCACCGGTGCCTGCGGCGCCATCATTCCGCAGCTGGTGCGTATTCCCTACTTTTGTTCAGGCTGCCCGCATAACAGCTCCACCAAGGTGCCGGAAGGCTCCAAGGCGATGGGCGGTATCGGCTGTCACGCCATGGCCGGCTTCATGAACCGCAACACCTCCTTCCCGACCCAGATGGGTGGTGAAGGTCACAACTGGGTGGGCCTGTCCCACTTCGTGGATACACCGCACAAATTCCAGAACCTGGGTGATGGTACCTATACCCACTCTGGCCTGCTGGCCGTACATGCGGCTTGTGTACAGAAAGCCAATATCACCTACAAGATTCTGTACAACGACGCTGTCGCCATGACCGGTGGCCAGCCCGCCGAAGGTCAGCTGACACCTCAGCAGATCAGTGAGCAGGTTACCGCTCTGGGAGCCAAACGCGTCGTCGTCACCACTGATGATCCGGACAAGTACCACCGCCAGCCCGCCTTCGCCAAGGGCGTTCAGATCTATCACCGCCGTGAGCTGGATCGCTTGCAGCGTGAACTGCGTGAGATCAAGGGCGTCACGGTCCTGATTCACGACCAGACCTGTGCTGCCGAAAAACGCCGCCGTCGCAAGCGCGGTCAGTTCCCGGATCCGGACAAGCGCATGTTCATCAATGATCAGGTGTGTGAGGCCTGTGGCGACTGCTCCGTACAGGCCAACTGTGTCAGCCTGCAGACGCGCAAGACCGAGTTCGGCAACAAGCGTGTGATCGACCAGTCCAACTGCAACAAGGACTACCGCTGCGTCGACGGCTTCTGCCCGTCATTCGTAACGGTACTGGGTGGCAAACTGCGCAAGGCGGAAACCGCCAACCTGGGCGATAGCCTGTTCAAGGACCTGCCGCAGCCGACTCTGCCACAATTCGACAACTGCTACGCTGTGATGATCAACGGTATCGGTGGCACCGGCGTCGTGACCATCGGCGCGGTATTGGGCATGGCCGCCCACCTGGAAGATAAGGCGATCTCCATCTACGACATGACCGGTTTCGCCCAGAAAGGCGGCGCAGTACAGAGTCACCTGCGTATCGGTCACAAGCAGAGCGATATCACCAGCCTGCCGATCGGTCCGGCTGACTCTGATCTGATCATCGGCTGTGATCTGGTGGTAACGGCCAGCGAAAGCTCCATGAAATCGGTGCGCGCCAACCACACCAAGTGCGTGGTGAATTCCGATCCTGTGGCCACTTCGGTGCTGCAGCTGATGCGCGACTTTGAACTGCCGACCGCACCGCTTTTGGGCGGCCTGCAGAAAACCTTCGGTGACAACCTGGCCAGTGTGGATGCGACCAAGATCGCCAACGCCCTGACCGGTAATAGCATCGCCTCCAACATGTTCATGGTCGGCTATGCGTTCCAGAAAGGCTGGTTGCCGCTGAGCGAAGAAGCGATTCTGAAAGCGATCGAGATCAATAAGGTTTCCATCGAATTCAACCAGAACGCCTTCCGTCTGGGCCGTGTGGCGGCGCACGATATGAACCGTATTCTGCCGCTGATCGAAGATCAGTTGCAGGCCAGCAAACCCGATATCGCCGAAACACCCGAGCAGGCACTACAACGTCGTATCGACCACCTGACCGCCTACCAGAACGCGGCCTATGCGGATCGTTTCATGGAGCTGATCAAGCGTGTACGTGAAGTCGAGCAGCAGAAAGCCGCTGGCAAGACAGCACTGAGTGATGCCGTAACGCGCAACTACTTCAAGCTGATGGCGTATAAGGACGAGTACGAAGTGGCCCGTCTCTACACCGATGGCAACTTCATCAAGAAGCTGAACCAGCAGTTCGAAGGTGACTTCAAGCTGCGCTTCAACCTTGCACCGCCAATTCTGAACAAGCGTGATCCTCAGACCGGTCACCTGCGCAAGCAGGAGTTTGGACCTTGGGTATTCAAGGCGTTCGGTTTGATGGCCAAGATGAAAGGCCTGCGCGGTACCGCTTTCGATGTATTCGGTTACACCGAAGAGCGCAAGAAAGAGCGTCAGATGATCGTCGATTACCGCGACACTATTCTGAAGCTGCTGGAGAAATTGGACGAGGTCAATTACGACATTGCCGTTCAGATCGCTCAGCTGCCATCAGACGTGCGTGGTTACGGCCATGTGAAAGAAGCGGCGATGAAAAAAGCCGAGATTCAGCAGCAACAGTTGCTGGAGTCCTTTGCTCAGGCCCACAACCGCATCGCAACTGACAAGCAACCGATGTACTACGAGGCAACCTGATTGAAATAGCAGGTAATCGCGGAAACTGAAAAGGGCCTGTCGGCAATATGCTGACAGGCCTTTTCTTGTTAAGGAGTCAGGCTTTACCGGCAAGCCCTTCAGCCACGGCTTTCAGCCGCGCACGATCCAGAATACGAATCTGGCCATAGCTGTAATCCACGATGCCCTCGTCAGCCCACTCCTTGAGAATCTTGCTAATCGCCTGACGTGATGCACTCACCGCCGATGCCAGCAGTTCCTGGGTCAAATCCAGTTCATTGCGAATCTCGCCATTGGCGGTATGGTCCGCCACTTCCAGCAGGAAACCGATCTGATGTGCCAGCCGTCGATCCAGACCAAAGAACTTGCCCACTTCATAGGACTTGAACAGTTCACGCAGGCGACGTGAAAGATGCAGGGTCATGGCACGGTCGATTTCGGGGTGCTGCATTCTCAACCGGTCGAAATCCTGTAGCCCCAGGCAGTCGAGTTCTACCTCGCCCATGGCAACCGCATCCTGAGGGCGTACGTCGCCATCAATGGCGGAGAGATACCCAATACAGTCGCCCGGTCCATAGATCACATAGGTGATCTCTTTGCCCGTGTCAGACAGGGATCGCACCCTGACCGTGCCACCGAGTATCAGATACTGGGTTGTCCCCTGCTCCCCGAGGCGATAGATCGATTCACCATCACTGAAACGACGGCGCGTCATTAACGCCCGCACGTTTGCTTGAACATGCTCGGGCAATAACTCCAGCCAGTTGTACGCACCCTGTTTATGATCCATCGAAACTCCGCACCTGTGGGGACTGACAGGCATTCTACTGCATTTGATTTGAGGTTAAGACCTCACCAAACCTGAGCATCCTCAACCGCTTGTCGCAACATGTCAAAAAGTCTACGCAAAGTATCAAACAGTCGAGACGGGTATTTCTTACTCTTGATGACAATAAAAACAAGTGTGCTGAAGCACCCACAAGAGGCCCGTCCTTCATGAAGAAGACACTGCTCCTGAGTCTGCTGGCTGCTGCCGGCTATTCCGCGTTTCCAGCCAATGCCACCCAGTTGCTCTGGGGCGATACCCATCTTCATACATCCTACTCCAGCGATGCCTCTTCCCAGCGGTGATTCAGGAGCGCACCTATTCTTCGCCGATCTGGTACACCCCCTGATACTCATGCATGGATGAAAACGAGATGACTATGAAAAAAACAACACTCTCGATGCTGATTTCTGCTGTGATGTTCTCCTCTGCCCCCCATGCAGAGGAAGCTTCGTACTCCCCCATGGCGGGCAAGGACTACCCGCAACAGGTGTACTGGGGTGATACCCATTTGCACACTTCCTACTCTTTTGACGCCGCAATGATGGGTAATAAGGGACTGCCCCCGGAAGAGGCCTACCGCTTCGCCCGCGGTGAGGAGGTACGCGCCCATAACGGCATGATCGCCAAGTTGAACCGCCCGCTGGACTTCCTGATGGTGTCCGACCATGCCGAATATCTGGGTCTGGTACCCATGATTAACGCAAAAAACCAAGATCTGCTCAACGACCCCGTCGGCGCACGCTGGGCACAGCTTCTGAACGGTGGTGCTGACGAACAGCTCAAAGCGTTGCTCGAAATGAATATGGACGTGGCGACAAACCAGAAACGGCTGGTCAATTCAACCGTTGAACGCACCGCCTGGTCCGATATTACCGCTGCAGCGGATCGCTATAACGAACCGGGTAAGTTCACCGCCTTTATCGGCTACGAGTGGACCACCATGCCTGGGGGCAACAACCTGCATCGAGTGGTCATGTTTGCCGATGATGCCAGCAAAGCGGGACAGCTGCTGCCCTTCTCCGCATTCGACAGCGAAGACCCTGAAGCACTCTGGGAACACCTGCAGAAGTATGAAGACGTGACGGGCGGTCGGGCTCTGGCCATTCCTCATAACGGTAATGTCAGTAACGGCCTGATGTTTTCACTCACCGATCGAGACGGAGAGCCCCTGACACGGGCATATGCTGAAACCCGCAGTCGCTGGGAGCCGGTGATGGAAGTTACCCAGATCAAGGGGGATGGCGAAACACATTCCAAGCTGTCACCGGATGATGAGTTTGCGGATTTCGAAACCTGGGACAAGGGCAACCTGACAGCAACCGAGCTCAAAACAGAAGAAATGCTGCCCTACGAATACGCCCGTTCCGCCCTGAAACTGGGACTGGAGCAGGAAGCCAAACTGGGGGTTAACCCGTTTAAATACGGCATGATCGGCAGCTCTGACGCCCATACCAGCCTGTCCGCTGTTGAAGAAAATAACTTTTGGGGCAAGTTCACCCTGTTTGAACCCAGTGCCAAACGCGCTGAAATTCAGGGCTACACCGAGGGTAAACAGGGCAAGGTGTACGGCTTGACCATTGATGAGTCTGTTGCATCCGGCTATGCCGCTGTCTGGGCCACCGAAAATACCCGCGCTGCCCTCTTTGACGCCATCAAACGCCGTGAAACCTATGCCACCACCGGCCCACGCATGACCGTTCGATTCTTCGGTGGTTGGGACTTTTCAGCAGACGAAGTTAGCTATCCCGATTACGTAAATCGTGGCTACACCAGGGGTGTGCCCATGGGCGCGGATCTGACTCAGGCACCGGCAGGCAAAGCGCCGTCCTTCATGGTCACCGCCAGTCGCGACCCTGAAGGCGCCAACCTGGACCGTGTACAGATCATCAAAGGCTGGCACGACACTGATGGCAGTCTGCAGGAGAAGGTCTACGACATCGCCTGGAGTGATGAACGTCAGCCAGAAGCCAATGGCAAGCTGCCTGCGGTAGGCAACACCGTCGATGTTGATGCGGCAACCTGGCGCAACAGTATAGGCGCCGCTGAGCTGGCCAGTGTCTGGACCGATCCCGACTTCGATCCCAGTGAGCGCGCCTTCTATTACGTGCGTGTGCTGCAGATTCCCACGCCGCGCTGGAACGTCTACGACGAACATCACTTCGACACCCAGCTGAATACCGAGATGCCGGACAGCATTCAGGAGCGTGCCTACACCTCCCCTATCTGGTACACCCCGGTGACGGAGGGCTGAGCATGATCGCCAAGCTGTTAAAAGACCCGCTGCTGCACTTCACTCTGGTGGGTGCAGCCTTGTTTGCGGCCTATGAGCTGACGGGTTCATCCGATGAGCAATTGGATGCCAGCACCATTGTGGTGGACCCTGAGGCTCTGCTGACTTTTATCCAGTACCGTTCCAAGGCATTTAACACCGAGCAGGCCAACCTGCGCCTGGACCAGATGCCGTTACAGGAGCGGGATCAGCTGGTTCGCGACTATGTGCGTGAAGAAGCTCTGTTTCGCGAAGCCCAGGCATTGGGCATGAGTGACAATGACTACATCATTCGTCGTCGCTCGGTGCAAAAGCTTGAGTTCATCGCTCAGGGCGTCGCCGAGCAGGTGGTCAGCGTCGATGCGGAACAGGCTGAGGCCTGGTTTGACCAGCATCGTCAGGACTACTACGAAGAGCCGTCCTACACCTTTACGCATGTCTTCATCAAAGATCGCGGCCAGGATACACCTGAACAAGCCAACGCTTTGCTGGACCAACTGGAGCAGGAGCAGGTCGGCTTTTCTGAGGCAACCCGCTTTGGCGATCGCTTTCTCTATCACCGCAACTATGTCGAACGCACACCCGATTTCATCGCCAGTCACTTTGGTGAAGAGTTCAAGCAAGCCCTGTCTAATCTCAAGCCGGACAGAGAGCACTGGCAGGGCCCTATCGCCTCCAGCCATGGTCAGCATCTAGTGATGCTGAGCGAGTCCCGCCCCGGACGCGTACCTGAGTTCGCAGAGATTCAGTCACGGGTGACGCAGGATTTCCGCCGCTGGCAGGAGCAACAAAAACAGGAGCTGGCCATTCAACAAATCGTGGAGCAGTACGATGTTGAATATCGTCTCTAGACTGTTGGTGGTATTGCTGATGCTGGCGCCGCTGCCGGCACTGGCGCATGATGCCCGCCCCCTGTTTATTCAGATCAACGAATTGAGCTCTCAAGCGGAGAGTACATACCAGTACACGCTGAAACTGCAGATTCCACCCTCGGTTGAAGAGGCAAATCGCCCAAGTGTGGTCGTACCCGACAGCTGCCAACATCAGCCACTGGGCCGCGTTATACAGCTGAGCTGTTCAGCGCCCTTGAACAGCCAAACTCTGCAGATTCATTACCCCGACTTCAACCCGTCCATTACCACTCTGATTAGGCTTAAGCTGAGCTCGGGTGCGCAATACCAAACTCTGCTATCGCCCAAGGAACGCCAGTGGCAGATTCCCACTGAGCAAAGCCGTTCCAGCATCATCAGTGAATACACCCGGATGGGCATCGAGCATATTCTCATTGGTTGGGACCATTTACTGTTTCTAATCTGCCTGCTGCTAATTGCTGGCACGCTCAAGCGCACTCTGATCACCATTTCGGGCTTTACCCTGTCGCATTCACTGACACTGGTGCTGACCACTCTGGGTGTGATCCAGGTACCGATCGCACCGGTTGAAGCGGTAATTGCACTGAGCATTGTATTTCTGGCCGCCGAGATTCTGCGCGGCAATCGCAATACCCTGGCCTGGCGTTATCCGGTAACCGTTTCCACCCTGTTCGGTCTGATCCATGGCTTTGGTTTCGCCGCCGTGTTGCAGGACATAGGCTTGCCTCAAACAGAGCTGGTAACGGCATTGCTGTTTTTCAATATCGGTGTCGAAATCGGACAGATAATTTTCGTGCTCTTAGTAGTGGCACAACTGGCCCTGCTGCGACAATGGCAGGGCTTTCCGTTGGCTCAGTTACAACGGGTGATGATATTCAGTGCCGGCTCAATGGCGGCATTCTGGACCATCGAGCGAATCGCAGGATTCTGAATCCTGCTGTTTTAAAAACGTAAACTTTTAGGCCTTACAGCCATGACAAGTACACAGAGTTCTTCACTTCAGGCACGCAGCAGTATTTTGCTGGGATTCACCGAACACTGCCGGCGCCACCGACTCAATCCGATGCAGTTGCTGGCGCGTGAAAACCTGACACCTGCGGTTTTGCGCTCACAGGATCTGCAGATTCCCTATGCCAGTTTTGTCCGTATTTTGGACTATGCAGCGGCAGAGTCTCCCTACCCCCTATTTGCACTCACACTGTCATTAGCACACGGCATTGAAGCACTGGGCCCGCTGGGGCTGATGGCCAGTCAGAGCGACACTCTGGAAAGCAGCCTGCAAGTGGTACAGAAGTATGTTCACTTCCATGCCCAGGGGGTCAAACTGAATTTGCTGGTTGAAGGGTCCAGAGCACGACTGACCTACGATGTAGATATGGGTCAGGAAATGGATCTGACTCAACTGATGGAACTGGGCATAGGACGCATAGCCAGTGTGCTGCATACCCTGGCACCGCCCGGCATGACGTTGAGCGGCGTTCGCTTTAAACATGCGCCCCAGGCTCCTATTGAAGCCTACACCAACGAGTTGGGACTGGAGCCTGAATTCAATGCTGAAGAAAACTCGGTGAGCTTTCCTGCCATCTACTTGAGTCAACACCCCTCACCGGCGCCGGAGCGAGTGAAGCTTTATTTCGAGTCATTCCTCAACCGAGCGGGACAGAATCACAGCCGTCCACTTAAACATCAGGTCATCCGACTGGTACAGGAGCTGATTCCCACCGGCGAGGCCAATGCTGATACCGTGGCCCAGCTGATGGGCATGCATACCCGCAGCCTGCAACGACAATTGAAACGCATCGAAACCGACTTCCGTACCCTGCTTGAAGAGGTTCGCTACCAAATGGCACAGGATGCCCTGCGACAGCCGGAGATTCCCTTGACCGAGGTTGCGCTGCAGCTGGGTTATTCGGAGCTGAGTGCTTTTTCACGTGCATTCAAACGCTGGAGCGGACTGTCACCTCAACACTGGCGTTCGGCTAACGCTGAACCTGAAAACAGCGCCCCATTAACCTGAATACAACTTGATCAATCTTGCCAATTACTTGACATTAGCGGTCAAAATTTCCACCACCTGAAAGCCCGATTTCATGCCAAAGCCCGTCATTTCGGGCTCTTCCTTACGTTGACCGATTTTTCCGATTATTTGACAATTTACGGCATTGTTCTAATCTTGACGCCACAAAGATAAAAACAATAAACGGTACTCAAATGAGCAATGTCAAAGCCTCGCCCAAGGTGAAGAGCAGTGCACTCATGGGCTTTCAATCCCTCTGCCGCCGTCTTCAAGTCAATCCGGTAGAGATGCTTGCTGCAGAAGGTCTGTCCAGCACCGTGCTGCGAATCCCCGATCTGATGATCAACTATGACAGCCTTGCCCATGTGCTGAATCATACTGCCGATGTGGCCAACGATCCGTTGTTTGGCCTGCAGATGTCGACCTATCAAGGCTTGAAAACCCTGGGCCCACTGGGCCTGCTTGCATCGCAAAGTAACACCATTGCTGACAGCCTTGAGATTATCCAAAAGTATTTCCACTTCCACGCCTCCGGCGTGAACATGAACCTGGTCCCCCATGGCAAGGACGTACATCTGAGCCTGGACATCATGATCGACCCTTCGATCAGTCAGGAACAGCTGTTGGAGATGAGCCTGGTACTGGGCTACAACATTCTGACCGAGCTGTTTCCCGAGTTTGCTCATGAAGCAAGCATTCACTTCCGTCATACACCTTTGGCCGAGGCCGAACAGTATCGCGCCTTCAGCAAGGCGAAGTTCTGCTTTGGCCAGGAGCGCGACGCCCTGGTGTTTCCTGCTCGCATGCTGGGCGTCAAACCCTGCGCAGCGTCTGAGGAAGTGAAAGACTACCTGGAAGCCTTTCTGGCCCGTGAATCCCGTGGCCATGAACAGCCTTTGCCACAAAAAGTCTCCAAACTTATTTATGAGCTGATTCCTACCGGGGAGGCCAGCCTCACGACCATCGCACCCATGCTGGGCATGAACGTACGTACGCTGCAACGTGAGTTACGCCAAGCTGGCACAGAGTTCCGCACTCTGCTGGATGATGTCCGCTTTGAAATAGCCCGTACCGCTCTGGAGCAGAACCAGTCCATCACCGATGTCGCTCTGAACCTAGGCTACTCGGAACTGAGCGCTTTTTCCCGAGCATTCAAACGCTGGTCCGGAGTGCCGCCTCAGCGCTGGCGTGAAACAGGTCTGACACCTGCAGTTTCCTGGAATTCTGTCTCACCGATGACGCACAGTATGGCAATGCATATCTAACCACTTGCCACAAAACGACCACATGCACAGGGCCCTGAAGCGTTCTTTCGGAGCCCTGTTTACGTTATGGACACTGATACTCAGGCTACCCGACCGTTTAACACCCCGTCACTTTAAGTCAATTCGACGTCGTTGATTATCAAGCTCCAACATCTGTTTGCCACTAAATTTAGCCTACACGCGTTTCGCAACACATCGACAGCAGATGGTGTTTTAACATCAATAATAAGAACGGGCAGATACTCATGACAGCAAAGCTGGTAGATTCACTGACCGAGATTGTAGGCAGCAAGGGCATTCTGACTGGCGAAGACGTCAGGCAGCGTCTCGATGGCTGGATGGGCTCCCCCCTGTGTCCCGCCAAAGCAATTGTTCGCCCTGCAACCACCGAAGAGCTATCAGCAGTGATGAAGCTCTGCCATGAAAATAACCAGACCGTCACAACTCACGGTGGTATGACCGGCTTGGTCGGCGGCACTTTGAGCCAGCCGGAAGATGTTGTCGTATCACTTGAGCGCATGCGCAATATTGTCGAGATTGACTCGGCAAACCGTACGCTCACCGCTGAAGCCGGTGTCACGCTGCAAGCGATTCAGGAAGCAGCCGAAGCCAACAGCCTCTTCTACCCGGTAGATCTGGGTGCACGTGGTACCGCCAGCATCGGTGGCAATATCTCCACTAACGCCGGCGGCAACCGCGTGCTGCGCTATGGCATGACCCGAGAGTCCGTACTGGGTCTGGAAGTGGTTTTGGCCGACGGCACCATCGTGTCATCCTTGTCCAAGGTGATCAAAAACAACACCGGCTATGACCTGCGCCAGCTGTTTATCGGCAGTGAAGGGACTCTTGGCATCGTGACTAAAGCCGTTTTGCGTTTGCGTCCTCAGGCTCGTGGTGAAGCCACGGCACTGGTCGCAGTTGAAGACTTCAGCCAGCTGAGCAAACTTCTGAGCCTGGCCGAAGGCGCACTGAGCGGCAGCCTGAGTTCCTTCGAAGTGATGTGGAACGACTTCTACTCACTGGTCACCAGCTTCGAACGTCACAAAGCCCCTCTTCCTGCAACCTCACCCTTCTACGTGATCCTGGAAACCCAGGGTAAAAGCGATGAAGCCGAACAGGCACGTCTGGAAGAACTGTTGGGCGAAGCACTGGAACAAGAACTGATCAGCGATGCTATCCTGACCCAATCCGTCAGTGAGCGAGAAAAAGTCTGGGCTATCCGTGATGATATCGAAGCCCTGTTCAGTCTGGCGCCGATCCATGGCTTTGATGTCAGCTTGCCGATTTCCGAAATGCAAGGCTACCTGGAAGAACTGAAACCGGCACTGGCCGAACGCTTTCCAGACAGCCGACTTGTGGTATTCGGCCATCTGGGTGATGGCAACCTGCACGTTATCGTCGGTCAGGTTGCGGTAGAAAATAGAAAATCGCTGGAAGAGATCGTCTATTCAGGCCTGAAATCACGTGGTGGCTCCATTTCAGCCGAGCACGGCATCGGTAGTGAGAAAAAAAGCTTCCTGCATTACAGCCGCTCAGAAAATGAACTGGCGCTGATGAAAACCCTCAAGCTGGCACTGGATCCCAAACAGCTGCTTAACCGCGGCAAGATCTTCAATTAAATCTTAGCGCAGCCCCTTAGCTACCCCCTGACGAGCAGCCCATGGCTGCTCGTTTTCGTTTTGCTATCACCTATCAACAACAATCACCCCCTGTCACTTTATGTCAATAGCGAGACACCTATTGTCAAGATAGCCACCCGTCCCAGTCTTAGCATGGCAAACAGATATTGGATCAATCCTCACGTATTGATCCGACAGCCAACAACTGCCGGAGCGCAGGTTTGACCGGTTGTCACACAGACACTGCCCCTGACTCATAATTAAAATAAGGCTAAGCAAATGGGTAACAAGAACCACCTGCCGTCGGCGACTCGCCGACTGTTCCTGCGCCGTTCTATCATGGCGCTGGGAGCACTTGCTGCAGCACCCGCCATGACGGTTAAGGCCGTTGCCAACACCGCAGACTCCGCACTTAACACACCCCCTCTGGCCGTTCTTTCTGCCGAGGATTACCGCATTCTGTCAGTCGTGGCCGATACCATTATTCCTCCCGGTGGCGCCTTTAAACTGGGTGCTCTGGATGTTGATCTGATCGCCCGTATCGACAGTTACCTGGACCCCGACGACACAGCCATGCTGCAAGGCCTTCAGGGTGCTCTGATGTTTGTCGAACATAAAGCACCGGCGCTGGCCAAGATGGAAGGCACCTTTTCTTCGCTTCCTGCCGAGAGCCGAGAAGCCCTGTTACTGGCACTGAGAGATGCCGGTGGCGATGGCACGGCTGTCTTTGCCGCTCTGCGCGGACTTTGCACTTTTTATTTCTATACCCATGAACACGTATGGCCATCCGTTGGTTATGACGGTCCGCTGGTGAAGCGTGGCCGCCCCGTGTATCCGCAGGTGGAGGCATAACATGATTATTCAAGGTCACGAGATTTTTGCACCGCTGAAGCTCAACGCGCATTCGGTCGTCGTGGGCTCCGGTGCCGGTGGCGGTGTTGCCGCTTACCACATGGCCTCTGCCGGTCTGGATACCATTGTGCTTGAAGAGGGTGGCTACTTTCAGGCCAAGGACTTCAACCAGCGCGAAGAAGACATGATGCCGGCCCTATATCGCAGCAAGGGCCAGCAAACCACTACCGACGGCATGATCTATGTCTGGCAGGGCTCCACCTTCGGTGGCTCCACCGTGATCAATACCGCCGATGCGACACCGATAGAAGCCGAAGTGCTGCATCACTGGCAGCAGAAATTCGGCCTGAGCGAGCTGACGGAAGAGAACCTGGCCGCCTCTTACGCGCGCGTGCACAAAATGCTCAATGTGCACCGTCTGGAAGATCAAATACTGAATGCCAACAACAAGTTGTTGATGGAAACGGCTAATCGACTGGGCTACAAAACCGGCGTTTTCGAGTCTAACCGAAAAAACTGTGTCGGCAGCGGTTACTGCTTTCAGGGCTGTGCCTATGATGCCAAACAGGGCACCAACCTGACCTATCTGCCCAAGGCCTCAGAGCTGGGTGCACGTATCTACACTGACGTACGTGTGGACCGAATTGAGCGCCTGTCCGGCAAGAAATACCGTGTCCACGGCACTGTGGTTGCCCGTGGCAGCCGTAAGGCACGCCACCCGGTCGAGATCGATTGCGAACGCATCATCATGGCAGCAGGTACCGTGCATACACCGGCGATTCTGAAACGCTCCGGCTTTGACAAGGGCCTGCCACAGCTGGGCAAAAACATCTCTCTGCAGCCGCAGATGGGCCTCTCCGCCGTGATGCCCGACAGTCAGAAAATGACATCCTGGCGCGGTGCACCTCAATCTATCTACATGAGCGAGTTTGACGACAACCATGCCGAGCATGGTCTTGGCGGCTTCCGCATGGAAGGCGTTGGCGGCATGGTGGGTATCTTCTCCCACTTTTCCAACACCATTGGCCATGACCACAAACGCCTGATGGCGGAGTACCCCAATACCCACTTCTCTGCCCTGCTGGTTCCTGACCAGCCCAGCGGCACTCTGGATTGGGAATGGGGACCGGATGGCAAGGTTAAGCCCAAGATTCAGTACAAGCTGACTGAAGAGTGGAAGCAGCGTTTCAAGCGCGGCTATAAAACCGCGGCCGAGTTCCTGTTTGAAGCAGGTGCCCGTGAAATCAACTGTAACAGTCCGGTATTTGGTGCTTTGACCAGCCCTGACCAGCTCTCCCGTGTGGACGACTTCCCGCTGGAACCAGGCCTGGTCGCGCTGACCTCGGCTCATGTTCAGGGTAGCTGTCGTATCGGCCTCAACGCCGACGTTGGTGTCGTTGACCAGAACCTGCAACTGCACAACCTGGACAACATCTACGTGGTCGACGGCTCCGTCATGCCGACCACCGCCTCAACTCACACCATGATTCCCATCATGGTAATGGCCGACCGTGCCATGCACAAACTGGTAAATAGCGCCTGATACTTAACAGCCACGAGCAGGGAGTCCTAAATCGGCTCCCTAATAGAATAAAAAGGATAGTTACATGCTGAACGACTCAACCCGCGAATCCATCGCCGACCAAATATTTTCCTGCTTCAAAACCAAAGAGCAGCTGCCACTGCTGACCAAGTCCTATCCCGACATCGAGATGGAAGATTCCTACCGTATTCAAGAGAAAGTGGTAAGCAAATTCGTCGCTCAGGGGCGCAAGGTCAAAGGCTATAAAATCGGCCTGACCTCCAAGGCGATGCAGGACATGATCGGCGCCACCGAGCCGGACTACAGCTCTATTCTGGATGATATGTTTGTCGACGAAAGCGCAGAGCTGCCTCGTGAAGACTTCGCTACCCCGATGGTTGAAATCGAGATCGCCTTCGTAATGAAAAAGCGTCTGCAGGGTCCGTTCGTCAATGCTGCTGAAGTGATTCAGGCCACCGATTTCATCCTGCCGTCTATCGAAATCGTAGACTTCCGCGTTGCCCCGGCACCGGGCATCAACGTGCGTGACACCATCCCTGACCTGGCCGCCATCGGTAAGGTTGCACTGGGTGGCAACCCAGTGCGTCTGGAAGATATCGACGTGCGAGACATCAACGCCGAGTTGATCATCAATGGCGAAACACGTGAAGCCGGCAGCTCGGCAGCCGTACTGGGCAACCCGGTTACTGCTGTTGTCTGGCTGGTCAACAAGTTGTCCGAGTTCGGTGTCGCCTTCGAACCGGGTGACGTGATCTTCTCAGGCTCATGCGTCCGCGCCTTGCCCGTCCAGGCCGGTGATACGGTTACTGCCCGTTTCGACAAGGGCCTGGGTGACGTCAATCTGAGCTTCAAGTGAGGTAACGGAAATGTCTAACTACCGTTCCAAAATCACCACAGAAGGCCGCCAGGCTGCCGGTGCCCGTGCACTCTGGCGAGCCACCGGTGTGTGTGACGAAGACTTCGGCAAACCGATCATCGCCGTCGCCAATTCCTTCACCCAGTTCGTGCCCGGCCATGTGCATCTGAAGGACATCGGTCAGATGGTGTGTCGGGAGATTGAAAAGGCCGGCGGTATTGCCAAGGAGTTCAATACCATCGCGATCGACGATGGTATTGCTCAGGGCCACGACGGCATGCTCTATTCTCTGCCCAGCCGCGACATCATTGCCGACTCTGTTGAGTATATGGTCAACGGTCACTGTGCCGATGCCCTGATCTGTATTTCCAACTGTGACAAGATCACGCCGGGAATGCTGATGGCAGCCATGCGCCTGAACATCCCGACCATCTTTGTGTCCGGTGGCCCCATGGAGGCCGGTCGTGTGCAGCTGAAAGAACAGGTGCTGCGCATCGACCCGGTTGACGCCTATGTTGCGGGGGTCAATCCCGCCATCGATCCCGACAAAGCACTGCAACTGGAGCAGAGTGCCTGCCCCACATGTGGTTCCTGCTCCGGCATGTTCACTGCCAACTCCATGAACTGCCTCAATGAAGCACTGGGTCTGGCACTGCCAGGTAATGGCAGCATGCTGGCCACCCATGCCGACCGCCGTGAGCTGTTCCTGGAGGCTAGCCGCCGTATCGTCGAGATCACCAAGCGTCATTACGAACAGGGTGATCAGAACGTACTGCCCCGCAGCATTGCCAACCGCGATGCCTTCCACAATGCAATGACCATGGATATCGCCATGGGGGGCTCCACCAACACGATCCTGCACCTGCTAGCAGCGGCTCAGGAAGGTGAAATAGACTTCACCATGGCTGATATTGATCGCCTGTCCCGTGAAGTACCGCACCTGTGTAAGGTATCGCCAGCCACCAACCAGTACTACATGGAAGATGTTCACCGTGCCGGTGGCGTATTCAGCATTCTAGGCGAGCTGGACCGCGCCAAGCTGCTGAACACACAGGTCAGCACCGTACATACTGCCACTCTGGGTGAAGCGCTGGAACAATGGGATATTTGTCGTACCGACAACCCGGAAGTTGAAACATTCTTCCGTGCCGGCCCAGCCGGTATCCGCACAACCGAGGCATTCAGCCAGGATTGCCGCTGGGACAGTCTGGACCGTGATCGTGAAAACGGCTGTATCCGCAGTTTGGACAACGCCTACAGCGTTGAGGGTGGGCTGGCGGTGCTGTTCGGAAACCTGGCCGAAGATGGCTGTATCGTGAAAACCGCAAGCGTTCCAAAGCACATGCTTCAGTTCGAAGGCATAGCAAGGGTGTTCGATGATCAGGACAAGACGCTGGATGCGCTTAAGGCAAATGAAATCCAGCCCGGCACCTGTATCATTATTCGCTATGAAGGCCCCAAAGGCGGTCCCGGCATGCAGGAAATGCTGTTGCCGACCAGCATGATCAAGGCCAATGGTCTGGCTGACTCCTGTGCCCTGCTGACAGATGGTCGCTTCTCAGGCGCCACCTCTGGCCTGTCGATTGGCCATACCTCACCTGAAGCTGCGAACGGTGGCGCAATCGGCCTGATTGAGGATGGCGACCTGATCAAGCTGGATATCCCCAATCGCAGCATCAATGTAGCTCTATCGGACGAGGTTTTGGCTCAGCGTCGGCAGCAGATGGAAGCGAGAGGAATCAAAGCCTGGAAGCCTTCAGAGCCTCGTGCCCGTAAGGTGAGCCTGTCCCTGAAAGCCTTCGGCATGCTGGCCACCAGCGCCGACAAAGGCGGTGTGCGCAATCGGGAAATACTCGATAACTTCTAACACACCGATAGTGAATCATGCGATCAACAACCGGCCCAACAGGGCCGGTTTTGCGTTCAAGTAAAGACTGAATCAGGCAGTAGCGGGAACAGCCCGATGAGACCATCACAGGTACGAATCGCCAGCGCTCCTGCCGGAAGGAGAATCAGCAGTCCAAACAGGACTGCTCAGCATAGGCAACATGCCCGTCGAATGTAAAACGCCCCGACCTTGGTCGGGGCGTTAAGGGTATATTGCTGACGCTGGCAACTGGCGTCAGTACGTTATCAGGCGGGGTGTAAACTCAGATAGGCGGTATTCCCCAGCTCGGCCATCAGCGCTGCACCCAGGCGATTCACATCGGCAAACGCCTTACGCAGACTGGCATCAGAGACCTCTTCCTTCATATTGGCAATGAACGGGAAGCCCAGCGTACCGGCGATTGCGGTTTCTACCGAAGCTTCATCGTCCAATGACATACCAATCTGATCAAAGGTTACCGGCAGACCCACTTCAGCAAAGAAACGTGCACAGCGCTCAGCTTCGTCGGTATCATTTTCCAGCATCAGCTGAGTCAGAATACCGATCGCAACCATCTCGCCGTGCAGATAGTTGTGATCGACATGAGGCAGCAATGTCAGCGCCTGAGCCAGGGCATGGGCACCTGCCACTCCGGTGCACTCAAAGCCTGCACCGCTGAGCAACGTATTGGCTTCAACCACGTTCTCAACCGCATCGTTTACCTGCAGGTCTTTCACCGCGGCCAAGGCCGAAACGCCCTGCGCATAAAGGATGTCGGCGCAGCTCTGTGACAGCGCCATACCGGCCAATGTCGGGCGCGTCCCATAGGGCGAAATACCCTGGGGGTTACTCTGACAGGCACGGGCTTCGTACCAGGTTGCCATGGCATCTGCCATGCCAGCCACCAGATAACGCGGCGGTGCCTGTGCAGCGATCTCGGTATCCACCATCACCAGGGCCGGATTGTCTTTCATGACCTCGAAGGTTTCAGTTGCTCCCTCAGGCGTGTAGATCACGGAGATCGCGGAACAGGGCGCATCGTTTGAAGCCAGTGTAGGCATGATAACAACCGGCACCTCCAGACGAGATGCAATACACTTGCCTGCATCCAGCGGCTTGCCACCACCCAGTGCGATCAAGGCATCGAATCTGCCCTGCTCATTCAGTTCAGCGACGCGTGCATCAATTTCCTGGAACGAACACTCACCACCAAATGTGGTGACGCAAGATTCAATGCCGGCAGCGTCCAATGAAGCGATCAGTCGCTTGGCTTCACTCCCCTGGCTACGCTTGGTGCAAAGAATGGCACAGCGCTTGATCTGCATTTGTACCAGGGGCTCAGCGGCGTTATCGATCAGGCCAGCAGACTGGATATAGCGAGGTGTGGTACGGAAAGCGCGCGGCAGTACCGCGGGGATTTGTTGTTCTGACATGGGAACTCCTGACGTCCAGTCAGCCTTCAGTGGAACTGCCCGGACTCAATCTGGACAAGGGCAGCCCACAGAAACAATGGACTACCCGTGCAGGGGCCACAGCAATCAGATCTGCGGCCGAAATAACGTCACCGATCAGAGGCGGAATTTCAGCATCAGCTTCATCATCTTGTCGAAGCGATCGCCATAGGGCGGCGCCAGCATCAGGATGCCGGACTTTTTCGCCTGCTTGAATACCGGACGGATCTTGGAAAATTCCAGGAAGCCTTCCTTGCCGTGGTAATGGCCCATACCGGAGTTACCCACACCGCCGAAGGGCATGTCGTGCTGGGCAACGTGCAGCAGGGTGTCGTTGATGGAGACACCACCGGACAGGGTGTTATAGATCACCTTGTCTTCGGTCTGCTTGTCTTTGGTGAACAGATACAGCGCCAGCGGACGCTCGCCCGCATTGATGTAGTCAATCACCTCATCCAGGCTGTCATAGAGCTTGATCGGCAGCAGCGGACCAAAGATTTCATCACGCATGATAAGCATGTCATCTTTGACATCCAGCACTGCCATCGGCGGGAACTTGCGCGTTTCCGCATTCGGCTGCCCCTGTGCGACCAGCTGTACAGTCTTGGCACCTTTTTTGGACGCATCTTCAAGGGTTTCGGAGATCCGCGTAAACGCGGAATCGTCAATCAACGAGGTAAAGTCTTTGGAGTCGGCAGTGCCGTAACGCTCATTGAGGACATCTTTGGCGTGCTTGAGGAATTCGTCAGCAGAGCCACGCGGCAGGAACAGATAATCCGGCGCGGTACAGGTCTGGCCACAGTTGACGAACTTACCGAAGAGCAGACGCTCTGCAGCAATACGCATGTCGAAGTCTTTTGCCACAATAGTCGGTGACTTGCCACCCAGCTCCAGTGTTACCGGAGTCAGGTATTTGGAAGCCGTTTCCATAACCACCTTGCCCGTCGCAGGCGAACCGGTAAATACGAAGTGGTCCCAGGGACGATCCGTAAATTCGCTGGCACGCACGCCCGGAATAAATGCAAACTGATCTTCACTGAACTCGGCCGAGATCAACTTATCCATCAAGCGGCACAGGTTCTGGGAATTGGCCGCCATTTTAACGATCACGCGGTTACCGGCAGCCAGCGCTGCGATGGCCGGACCAATCGCCAGACCCAGCGGGTAGTTCCAGGGACTGACCACACCTACAACACCCTTAGGCTGCGGAATGACACGGTTTTTGGCACCCAGAAAGCTGATTCCCACATGGCGCTTTTCAGGCTTCATCCAGGCTTTAAGATGCTTCTTGTGATAGGCCACAGAGCTAACCATCTGTGCCACTTCCAGCATCTTGGTTTCCTGAGGACTACGGTTACCGTAATCGGCATTCACCGCAGCACAAATGGCATCCTGATTTTCCATCAGAATCCTGTCGATCTTGTTCAGCGCGTCAACGCGCTCCTGGTAGCTGGGAAAAGGCTTCTCGCGGGATGCGCGGCGTTGCTTTTCAAAAACCTGATCGATCCGGCTCACTTCCGGACGAATATTGGGTGCAGCACTCGTCATGACGACCTCTATATTTATTTTTAACTGTCAGTATGCAAACTCGAGCCTGTTAGCAGCGCTCAGGTGCCGTAATAGCAAACACGGTGTATCCGCCAAATCTTGGCAAAAATGCCCCAGCGGATTCATCGGCTATTTTCGATACAGACAGCCTAAAAGAGCCCCCCTGCCCCAGCTTGACAGTATGCGCTCGGCATTTGACAAAAAGCGTCAATAATCCGCTCCTCTACCTTGCAGGTTGAATCTGAAGTCAGCTTCTTTACTTAGCAACCAGGATGGATGGCTGAGCCGCACTCGCTTGTCGCCTAATGTCAAAACCAGTGCGGATTATGTCAAGCAACCACACTCCCTCTCTCGCACTATTCCATCAACGCAAATGCTGAAGCACCCATTCAAATAATAAGTTTCAGGAGCTAGGCAAGCATGAAGGGTTGGAGATTCCGCCAATTTCCCTCTGTTCCTCTGGCGCAGCACCGCTGCCCCGCGCCCCCTGTTTCTTCTTTCGCGACCCGCTCGCACCTCTATTTGAACCGCTCTGCCTTCAGATCGCATTCCCCAGGCTCCCTGTCACTCGGTGAACCTGCAAATTGCTGCAACAATAACTAGAAACGAGACAAACTGATGGCCACTAAAATTCTCCAGTCCGCAGATTCAGCCTACAACTATCCTCTACTGATTAAACAGTTGCTGACGTCAAACCAGCGTTTCGAAACCCAAAATGAAATCGTTTCAGGGCCGCATCGTTTCAGCTACGCCGAATTCAACCAGCGTATCCACCGCCTGGCCAACACCCTGAAAGAAGCCGGTATCGGACCGGGCGATACCGTTGCAGTACTGGACTGGGATAGTCATCGCTATTTGGAATGTTTCTTCGCCGTCCCCATGATCGGTGCAATTCTGCACACCGTGAACATTCGTCTGTCGCCGGGACAGATTCTCTACACCATGAACCATGCTGAAGACGACCTGGTACTGGTCCATGACGACTTTGTACCGATCATTGATGGCATCAAGGATGAGCTCACCACCGTTAAGGGCTACATCCAGCTGACCGATGATGCCAAGGCAACCTCCACGGAGTTTGATTCTCTGGGCGAATACGAGGCTCTTCTGGCCAATGCAGCTAACGAATACGACTTCCCGGATTTCGACGAAAACTCCATCGCAACCACTTTCTACACCACCGGCACCACAGGCAATCCCAAGGGCGTGTTCTTCTCTCACCGTCAGCTGGTCCTGCATACCCTGAACATGATCAACTCATTGCTGGCCAATAACAGCGAGCGTGCACTGTTGAACCATGACGGCGTCTATATGCCGATCACCCCCATGTTCCATGTGCACGCCTGGGGCATCCCCTACGCGGCAACCATGATGGGTGTTAAACAGGTATACCCGTTGCGCTATGAGCCAAACAACCTGACCCGCCTGATCCGTGAAGAAAAGGTCACCTTCTCTCACTGTGTCCCCACCATTTTGCAGATGGTAATGCAGTCCAGCGAAGCCGCTGAGACTCAGTTTAACGGCTGGCAGGTAATTATCGGTGGCAGTGCGCTGACACCGGGCCTGGCCAAGCAGGCGTTGGAGCAAGGTATCGAGCCCTTCAGCGCCTATGGCATGTCCGAAACCTGCCCGCTGATGTCGATGACCCGCATGACACCAGAAGACCGTGAACTGCATGAAAGTGAACAGCTTAATCTGCGTACCAAAGCGGGTCTGCCCAGCAACCTGGTCGACATCCAGATCTGGACCCCGGACGGCCAGGTTCAGCCCAACGATGGCAAGAGCAGCGGCGAACTGGTCGTACGCGCGCCCTGGCTGACCCAGAGCTATCTGAACGAGCCGGAAAAAGGCGCCGAACTCTGGGAAAACGGCTGGCTGCATACGGGTGATATCGCCGTGCTGCACCCGGATGGCTATGTCGAAATCAAGGATCGCATCAAGGACGTGATCAAAACCGGCGGCGAGTGGATCTCTTCCCTTGAACTGGAACGTCTGATCAGCCAGCACCCGGATGTGGATGCCGTCAGTGTTGTCGGCGTGCCTGACGAGCGCTGGGGTGAGCGTCCCTTCGCCATGATCATTCCACGCAGTGATGTATTGGAGCTGGACAGCATCCAGGCGCACCTGCAGCAGTATGTGGACGATGGCACCATCAACAAGTGGGCTATTCCGCGTGAGATCCAGCTGGTCAACGATATCCCCAAAACCAGTGTCGGCAAGATCGACAAGAAACGCATTCGTGCCGAGCTGACCCAGGCCTGAGCGTTTCCAGTGCCGGGCTGACCGGCGCCGGGGTCCCCGAACCCTTACTGGGGACCCCACATCACGCTTACAACCATGCTCTACGGAGAATAATAAGACATGGAATATGCCGGATTAATCGGTGGTGTTGTGCTGCTGATTTGGTTGGCCCTGCGCGGGGTGAATATCATCCTGTCGTCGCTGATCTGCTCCCTGTTGGTCGTTGCGACCAACGACCTGCCTCTGGCCCCCAGCCTGTCGGAGTACTATGCCTTCGGCCCCCTGGGCGCCTTTACATTCGCCGGTAAATTCTTCCTGCTGTTTGCCGCCGGTTCGATCTTCGGCCGTGTCATGGGCGACAGCCATGCAGCGTCCAGCATCGCGGTGGCACTCATCCGTCGACTCGGTTCACACCGTGCTCTGTGGATTACGACACTGGCCTGCGCCTTGCTGACTTACGGTGGCGTGGTCGCCTTTGTAGTGATTTTTGCCATCTATCCGCTGGGTCTGAAACTGCTGCAGGAAGCCAATATTCCCAAGCGGCTGTTTTGTGGTGCATTGGCCCTGGGGGCCGGTACCTTCACCCTGACGACACTGCCGGGCACACCGTCCATACATAACGTCATCTCATCCGTCTCACTGGGTACCGACCTGTTTGCCGGTTTCTGGATCGGCATCATTGGCGGCCTGGCCATGTTTCTGATGGGCATGTGGTATCTGGAACGTGAACGCAAACGCGCGATTATCACCGGAGAAGGGTTTGAACCGGGCCCGAATGACCGTGTTTCGAACATCGATGAACGCGATTACCCACATTGGGCCCTGGCACTGCTGCCGATGGTACTGGTCATTTCCCTGATCATCCTGCCACGCGTAATCAGCATGACGATGGACCTGAGCACCCTGGCTGACAGCTCACTGCTGAAGACACTGATCACCTTTGCCAACAGCCAACCTATTGTCTGGCCCAGCCTCGCCCTGTTGGCCGGTTCAGTGTTCGCTGCCCTGCTCTTTTCTCATGTGCGTCGTGACGCCCTGATTGTGATGGGACATGGCACTCAGGATTCCATCATGCCGCTGATCAATACCGCTGCGGTAATCGGCTTTGGCGGCATCGTGACCCACACCAGCGGCTTCATGGAATTTACTTCGGCCATGATCAACTCTGATTTGCCGCCGCTGCTATCTGCGTTTACCTCGGTCAGTCTGGTCGCCGCAATCACGGGTTCAGCATCAGGTGGCTTGCAGATTTTCATGCAAACCATGGCTCCGGCATACATAGAAATGGGACTGGACCCTCAGGTACTGCACCGTATAGCAGCCATGGCCAGCGGCGGTTTCGATTCCCTGCCTCACTGCGGCACTGTTGTTGCCACCCTGACCATTACCGGTTTGACACATAAGCAGGGGTACAAGGATATCGGCATCATCACTGTAGTCATTCCGGTACTGGTGACGGTCGCCATGATCGCCTTTTTCTCGTTCTAGAGACGTACAGACGAGATAACGAATTCCTCACTAATAACAAGACAGGGTTCTCCATGAGTAACACACGCATTCTCGTTAGCCGTCCGCTGCCTCAGCCCATGCTGGATGCACTGAGTCAATTTGGTTCGGTCGAAATTGTCGACCTCAATCAGGCAACCCTTCCCGAAGGCGATATTCTGGTTTCTACGCCGCTGGACGGCATTCGTGGAGAGACCCTGGCTCGCCTGCCCAAGTCACTGAAGCTTATCGCCAATATCGGTGTAGGTCTGGATCATATCGACCTGCCCGCTGCACGCGAGCTGGGTATAGCGGTCAGCAACACCCCTGTCGTCACAGAGGATACGGCTGATCTGGCGTTTGCCTTGATTCTGGCCAGTTGTCGCAGGCTCAGTGCCAGCGAACGCTATCTGCGCAGTGATGACTGGGCAGCGGGCATGGGGCAGCTGGGGATTCGAGTGCATGGCAAGACGTTGGGCATTATCGGTATGGGCGCTATTGGCGAAGCGGTTGCTCGCCGTGCCAAAGGTTTTGGCATGGACATTCTGTATACCAGCCGCGGCCCCAAACCAGCGGTTGAAGCGTCATTGGGAGCACGCTTCTGCCCCACTCTGGACGACCTTCTGACCCAGGCCGATATTGTTTCCCTCAACTGCGACCTCAACCCTCAGACCCATCACATCATCAATACTGACGCACTCAACAAAATGAAATCGGGAGCGGTGCTGATCAACGCCGGTCGCGGCCCTCTGATTGATGAAGATGCGCTGATTGAAGCGCTTAAAGCCGGACAACTCGGTGCTGTTGGCCTGGATGTGTATGAATACGAACCCCAGGTCAGCCCTGCTCTGATGGAGTTCAATAATGTCACCCTGACACCCCACATTGGCAGCGCCACTCAGGAGTGCCGTGCGGAAATGGCCAAACGCGTATGCATGAATATCGGCCACTTCCTTCAGCAGGGCGCGCCGAAGGATAGCTGCAACTAAGACGTAACAGGACAGCCAAAATGAGTATTTTCAACGTCAATCCAAAAACGGTGGATGACTATCGAAGGCGGGCCAAGTGCAAGCTTCCGCGCTTCCTGTTCGACTATGTGGATGGCGGTGCCAACGCGGAAGTGACCCTGGCTGCAAACGTCAATGATTTCGATCGTTTCCGTTTGAAACAACGGGTGATGCGTAACGTCGACACGATTGACACCTCGACCATACTGGCTGGTTTTGATGCAGCCATGCCCGTAGCACTTGCGCCTGTGGGTATGGCAGGCATGTATGCGCGCCGAGGTGAAACCCAGGGCGCGCGTGCGGCCAAAAAGCAGCAGGTACCTTTCACCTGTTCCACTTTGGGCATTTGCTCTGTTGAAGAGATTACCGCCTCAACCGGCCAGTCGATCTGGTTCCAACTGTATATGCTACGCGACCGTGATGTGATCAAGTCCCTGCTGAAGCGTGCCGAAGCGGCTGGCGTGACCACCTTGCTGTTTACCGTCGACCTGCCCATGCCGGGTATGCGAATGCGTGACTACCGCAATGGCATGATCGGGACCAACCTGCTCAGCAAGCTGTCCAAGGCCGCTCAGCTGGCGACCAGCCCAAGCTGGGTGCTGGACGTTGGTATCAAGGGTAAACCTCACACTATCGGCAACCTCAGCGATGTGGTGCCCGACCCGGACAACCTGAACGCCTACAAGGTGTTTATCGAAAGCCAGTTCGACTCCACCGTGACCTGGGACGATATTGCCTGGTTGAGATCCATCTGGCCCGGCAAACTTATCATCAAGGGCGTGATGGAAGTTGAAGACGCCCAGGCTGCCGTCAATGCGGGTGCCGACGGTCTGGTGGTATCCAATCACGGTGGACGCCAGCTGGACTCGGTTGCTTCAGGGATCGTCAAACTGCCGGCCATCGCCCAGGCTGTGGGTGACCAGTGTGAGATATTTCTGGATGGCGGTATCCGCAACGGTATCGACGTAATCAAGGCCGTCGCTCTGGGCGCCAACGGCGTGCTGATCGGCCGCCCCTGGATCTATGCGCTTTCGGCGGCCGGTGAAACAGGCGTCAATGATTTACTGGCAACCTTCCAGAATGAGATTCGAATCGGCATGGGCCTGATGGGGATCAACAACCTGTCCGAACTGACCCCGGAACTGATTGAAACAGTCTGAGTGGGGCCATTCACACCAGATTGTCTTCGGGTCAGTCGGATGCCATTCGACTGGCCCGTTTTTTTAGAGCGCCCTATAGAACGCCTGTGCTTAACTCCCGTTCAACTGAATTAAGGGAAACAAGCCCCTGACCGAAAGGAAGCCTTTATGAGCACCTCCGCGCCTCGTTTCTCCAGCCCTGCCGATGTACGTCGATTCGAGCAGGAGCACCCGATTGAAAGCCTCGATCTGCCCAACAGCACCTTTGAACTCTTGCAGCGCTCTGCACAGCAATTCAATTCACGCCCCGCATTGAGTTTCTTGCTGACCGGCAAGCCGGACGAAGCCGCCGTAACCTTCAGCTATTCCGAGTTACTGGCCAAGGTTATTCAGACCGCTAACGGCTTTGAAGCCCTGGGGCTGGGCAGTGATGATGTAGTGTCCATGCTGTTGCCTAACCTGCCGCAAAACCAGTTCACTCTCTGGGGCGGTGAAGCCGCCGGCATCGTTAACCCGATCAACCCCATGCTTGAACCCGATCATATCGCCGCCATTTTACAGGCGGCCAACAGCAAGCTGTTGGTGGCGCTGGCCCCCTTCCCCGGCACCGATATCTGGCACAAGGTGGAACAGGTACGCCAACTGGTTCCTTCGCTGGAGAAAGTGTTTTATGTGGATCTTTGCCAGTATCTGCCTGCCGCCCAAGCTGAAGCCATTCGCCATGAGTTACCCTTGCCAAGTGATGACTGGACACTGGATTTTGATCAGTGGATTTCACAGCAACCCGGCGATGCGCTCACATCAGGACGCGTGATTGCAGCGGATGAAACCGCCGCCCTGTTTCATACCGGCGGTACTACCGGCGTGCCCAAACTGGCACCCCACACACACCGCAATGAAGTGATCGACTCGCGCATGTTGCAGCTGCATGTAGGCCTGAATGAACAGGACTGCCTGCTCTGCGGCCTGCCGACATTCCATGTAAACGGATTTATCGTCACCGGTACCACCGCCTATCTGAGCGGTGCGCATGTGGTACTGGCCACGCCGCAGGGATTCCGCAACCCCGAGCTGCTACCCAACTTCTGGCGTCTGGTGGAAAAATATCGCATCACTTTCTGCAGTGCAGTGCCTGCGGTCTATGCCGGTCTGCTGCAAGTGCCCGTTGGCGATGCCGATATCAGCTCGATCAAGGCGGCCTTCTCCGGTGGTGCGCCGCTGCCACTGGAGGTCCACAAACGTTTTGAAGCCCTCACCGGCTGTGCACTGATCGAAGGCTATGGCCTTACCGAGAGTACCTGCTTCGCCACCGCCAACCCGGTATTGGGCGAGCGCCGCACCGGCTCCATCGGCTTCAGCCCACCCTACTTCAAAGCCAAAGTGGCCATTCTGGATGAGCAGGGTCGCCATATCCGTGATGCAGATACCAACGAGCCAGGCACACTGATTATTCGCGGACCTCATGTGTTCAAGGGCTATACGGACCCCAGCAAAAACGAAGATATTTGGGTACAGGGTGACTGGTTCAATACCGGAGACCTGGCGCGAGAGGATGAAGAGGGCTATTTCTGGCTGACCGGGCGCAGCAAGGATCTGATCATCCGTGGCGGCCACAATATCGACCCTGGCCTGATCGAAGAAGCCCTCAATCAACACCCTGATGTGGTGATGGCTGCTGCCGTGGGCAAACCCTGTCCCAGAGTGGGCGAGTTACCCATAGCCTATGTCACCCTGAAACCGGGCAGCGACACCACGGAGGAGGAACTGCTGAGCGTCTGCCAGCGCGCCATCAGCGAGCGTGCAGCCGTGCCCAAGGAGATTCATATTGTGGATGAAATTCCCCTCACCGCTGTAGGCAAGATTTTCAAACCCAGCCTGAGGCTGTTATCCACACGTTTTGTGCTGGAGCATGAATTGATGGAGCTACTCCAGCCAGAGCAGTTCAAGGTCGCGGTGGAAGCCTCAAGCCACCATGGACAGGCGGCAACCGTTTTTCTGTTGGACAGGGAGGCCGTCAGCCTGCGCGCTCAGGTCGAGCAGCGCCTGGGTTGTTACAGCGTTCACTGTGAATATGTGGAATCGGCCTGATCAGTCTTCAATGCTGATAAAGGCTTCCAGACCGGCCGGGTCTTTCAGGTAGACCTGGCCGTAGCGGTATTCCAGCAGTCCCTGTTCCACCATCGGCTGCATGGCACGATTCGCCGCCTGGCGCGTAATACCCAACATATTGCCCAGCTGCTCCTGCGTCAGGCGCAGAGAAACAGGCTGATCAGATCGTCCGTATTGAAAGGCTGCAATAAACAGCAGCCGCCGCGCCAGGCGTGCCGGAATACTTCTCAGCGCATCATCTTCGATGACCGTGAAGGCCGCACGCAATCGCTGCCCCAGTTCCCTGACGATAACGGCATAGGCCTGTGGATAGACTTCCAGCAGCGCATTGATCTCTTCCGAGGAAAACTCCAACAGCCGTGTGGATTCATGTGCAACGGCACCATAGGCACGGGTAGCGTCTGCGGCAAATACGGCATCACCAAACCAGTTACCTGCACCACAAATGGTCAGCGTCAGTTCTTTGCCCGCTGCATTGAGGGCATTTATTCTGACTGCACCAGACTCGATCACCGCCAGCGTCTTCGCGGTACTGCCCTTGCTGTAGATGGTTTGGCCTTCGGCAAACGTCAGCACTCGGGCCATGCGCGCAGCCTGCTCCAAACCTTCCTGTGGCAAGCCCGACAGCACCCGGCATCCCGCCAGAATTTCAACGATATCGTTCATCCTGAATTGTTACTCCGGTTACAGTGTTGCGCTTCGCTCCTGACGTAGACTGGTATGCAAAGCGTTGTACATAAATCCCAATAACAGCGACGCTTCTCGACAGGAGAATACGATGATTTCCGGAAGCCTGTTCGGGCGTGCCAAGCGCATGCTCCTGGGGTTCACCCTGGTCTGCCTTCCCCTTGGCGTCTCCGCTGCAGAGCGCCCCAACATCCTCGTCATCATGGGCGATGATATCGGTATTACCAATATCAGCAAATACAGCCACGGCATGATGGGATATAAAACCCCCAATATCGACCGCATTGCCAACGAAGGCATGATGTTCACCGACTACTACGGTGAACAGAGCTGTACTGCTGGTCGTTCTGCCTTTATTACGGGTCAGCACCCGATCCGCACCGGTCTCACCAAAGTAGGCATCCCCGGCGCGGCACTGGGTATCCAGCCGGAAGACCCGACACTGGCAGAACTGCTCAAGCCGCTGGGCTACGCCACCGGCCAGTTTGGCAAAAATCACCTGGGCGATCGTGACGAATTCCTGCCTACCAACCACGGCTTTGACGAGTTCTTCGGCAACCTCTACCACTTGAATGCCGAGGAAGCACCGGAAGATCCAGCCTGGCCGCAGGATCCGCAGCTGCAGCAATTTATCACGCCCCGCGGCGTTATTCGCTCCACCGCTGACGGCAAGATCGAAGACCTGGGTCCGCTGAACACCAAGCGCATGGAAACCATCGACGAGGAGTTCCTGCAGGCATCGCTGAACTTCATGGAGAAAGCCCACAACAAGGAACAGCCGTTCTTTGTCTGGTTCAACTCCACCCGCATGCATTACTACACCCATATCAAGGACGAAACCCGTGGCCTGTCCGGTCAGGGCTTCTACAATGACGGCATGGTCGAGCATGACGGTCAGGTGGGCCAGTTGCTGAGCAAGCTGGATGATCTGGGTGTGGCCGACAATACCATCGTCATCTACACCACCGATAACGGTGTCCACTACAACCACTGGCCCGATGCCGGTATCACGCCCTTCCGCGGTGAGAAAAACACCAACTGGGAAGGCAGTTTCCGCGTGCCTGCCGTGGTGCGCTGGCCGGGCAAGGTTGAAGCCAACAGCATCTCCAATGAGATCATGTCACACCAGGACTGGGTTCCGACGCTAATGGCTGCTGCCGGAGAGCCGAACATCAAGCAGAAGTTGCTCGATGGACATGAAGCTAACGGCAAAACCTATAACGTCCACCTGGATGGTTTTAACTTCGCACCCTACCTGACCGGTGAAGCCGAGAAAGGTCCGCGTACGTCATTCGTTTACGCCAGCGATGGTGGCGAGATTTTGGCCCTGCGTGATGGCGACTGGAAAATGGTATTCGCCGAGCAGCGTGCACATCGTTTTGATGTCTGGGCGGAACCCTTCGTGAAACTGCGCGTGCCCAAGGTGTTCAACCTGCGCCAGGACCCGTTCGAGCGTGCTGATACCGACTCCAACTCTTATCAGGTATGGTGGGATCGCAAGATCCAGGCCCGTGGCATGGCCACCCTGATCAAGATGAAGGGCTTCCTGAGCACCTTCAAAGACTACCCGCCGCGTCAGCGACCGGCTACGTTTACCATTGACCAGATGATGGAACAGTTCATCAAAGCAGGTCAGTAAGCGTCAGGTAATTTCGGCCCTGCTCTTCTCAGCGAAGGGCAGGTGCCGAAAATTCCTGTTACCGGTCTCCCTTGCGAGGACGCCTATGACGACCCACGCCCCTATCGTTTCTTTGATCAAACAGCTGGAGTCCGAGATCCTTGGGCAACAACAGTTGATTGAACAGCTGATTCTGGCCCTCCTGGCCGATGGCCATGTGCTGATCGAAAGCCTTCCCGGCCTGGCCAAAACCCGCACGGTCAAACGTCTGGCCTGCCACCTCAACGCGGATATGCAGCGCATCCAGTTCACACCCGACCTGCTGCCATCTGACCTGACCGGCTCGGAAATTCTGCACTATGCCGAAGGCGTGCAGTCACTGCAATTCGAGCCCGGCCCCCTGTTTGGCAACCTGATTCTGGCAGATGAAATCAACCGCGCGCCTGCCAAGGTGCAATCGGCCCTGCTGGAGGTGATGGAGGAACGGCAAATCACCGTGTCGGGCCATACACATGCCATGCCCGAGCCCTTTATGGTGCTGGCCACCCAGAACCCCATCGAACAGGAAGGTACCTATCCGCTGCCGGAAGCGCAGATGGATCGCTTTCTAATGAAGATCAAACTCGACTACCCCAGCCACGCTGACGAGTGCGAAATGCTGCGACTGGTACGCTCTGAGCAAAGCACCGACAAGGTTGAAACCACAGAGACCGGTTTAACCCCGGAGGTTCTGCTCAATGCCCGTGCGGAGATAAACCAGCTCTTCGTTTCACCCAAGGTCGATGAATACATGGTCAGCCTGATCCAGGCGTCACGTCCTGAGGCGAGTGCAGATGACAGACTGCGTAATTGGCTGCTGACCGGCGCCAGCCCCCGTGGTTGTATCGCACTGGACCGTGCCGCCCGCGCCCACGCCTGGCTGTATCAGCAAACGCATGTCACGCCCGACAATGTGCGCGCAGTTGCGACGCCGGTACTGCGCCATCGCCTGAGATTGAGCTACGACGCCATTGCCGAAGGCCTCAGTGAAGATCAGGTTATCACCCACCTGCTCGACCGAGTGGCGATCCCCGCCTGAGGCCGGCCTTATGAGCAGCCAGGATAAAGCGAGTCGCTATCAGGTATTCACCAGCACCGAACGCCTCTTGCGTCTGGAGGAAGCCGGTCGCCTGCCCGACTTTCATGGTCGTCAGCGCACCCGTAGCCTGCTGGCCGGACGTCAGGGCTCACGCATGCGTGGGCGTGGACTGGATTTCGATGAACTGCGCCGATACCACTCGGGGGACGACATCCGTCATCTCGACTGGCGCGCCACCCAACGATCCGGAACACCGCTGGTCCGAAGCTTCACCGAAGAGCGCGACCGCCCCACCCTGATCATCTGCGACCAGCGCATGGATATGCTGTTTGGCTCCCGCCTCTTGCTGAAGGCAACGGCAGCTGCGGAAGTGGCCGCCCTGGCGGCCTGGATCGCCTTCCATGCCGGTGACCGTGTAGGCGGCATCGTATTCAACGATCAGGGCCTGGATATCCTGACGCCGCATCGCAGCCGAAGACGCCTGACCGAGCTGCTCAGTCATATCGCCCGCCACAATCAGTCGCTGCATGTGGATAACCGCCAACCGCGCCAGCATGGCCAACTGGACCGGGTGCTATCTTCAGCCCTGGCCAATGCCCGCCATGATCAAACCATCTGCATCGTCAGCGACTTTGCGGGGCTGACCGAGCGCTCATTAGGCCTGTTGCAGCAGCTCTCGTTTCACAATGATGTGTTGGCAGTGCAGATCGTTGATCCCATAGGCTCTCAACTGCCGGAACAGGGTGTGATCACCCTCTGTGATGATCATTCTGAAACCCGATTGGATCTGGGGAACCAGGCATCTCGAAAACAACTGGGCGACTATCTGCAGCAACGCTTCCAAGACGTGGATGATCACCTTAGACGCAGCCACCTGCCACATCTGAAAATCAGTACCGGCGAGCCCACACTGCCACAAGTGCGCCGCGCACTGGGCCTGTTGGGAGAACAGCGCCGATGAGCCTGATTGCACAACTTGAACAACTGCAGGAACTGCCTGATCCCGCCCTGCCCGCCTACTGGCCACAGACCTGGGGCTGGGGTGTGTTGTTCGCCTTACTGATTGTGCTTATAGCCTGGCGGCTGTTCGTCTCTTACCGCAGGTGGCACGCAAACGCCTATCGCCGTCAGGCATTGATCGAGCTGGAGCAGCTGCTCAACCAATGGCAGCAGTCACCGCAGAACCTTGCTCCGCTACGGGACCTGCCCGGCTTGTTGAAGCGTGCCGCACTGGCTCGACTGGGTCCTGATGCTCCAGGGCTCACCCGGATGAGTGGCAAGGCCTGGCAGCATCTGCTGCAGCAGATGTCCCCTGCTACTTTGCCTGTAACCTTTGCCGCAGATCTGGCTGCACTTGCTTACGCGGATGATCTAAGCCTTCGGCAACAGGACCTGGCCCAGCTGACCGCTCATTGCCGCCGCTGGCTGGAGACGCACCATGACCCTGTTTGAATCCGGCCTTTGGGCGCGTCTGGTGTTTGATTTTCCCTGGGTCTGGTTGCTGTTGCCTCTTCCACTGCTGACCTGGCACTGGCTTCCTGCCTTTCAGGATCAACAGGACAAGCTTAGGGTGCCCTTCTCTGCCGCGTCCCACAGCCAAAGTCAGGCTGCGGGATCAGGCAGCAGCCAGCGTCCCCGCTTGACTGCCCTGTTCGGGCAAAGTCTGATCTGGCTACTGCTCATTTGCGCGGCCGCTCGCCCGGTTTTGCTGCAGCCGCCGCTGACTCAAACGCAGCCCAAACGGGATATCGTATTGGCCATCGACCTGTCGCAATCCATGAGCGAGCAGGATGTTTCGGGGCCCGACGGTGCGACAATCGAACGACTCAGTGCCGTCAAACAGGCGGCTCTCGATTTTATTGAGCAACGCCCCGATGACCGCATCGGACTGGTTGGTTTTGGAGATCAGGCCTTTCCGCTTGCCCCGCCCAGTGCCGAGCATGAAAGTCTCAAACAGATTCTGGCGATCACACAAAGCGGAATCGCCGGTGCCAATACTGCGCTGGGGGATGCGATCGGCGTAACGCTCAAGCTGCTTGAGAACAGCGAACTGCCGGAGAAAGTGCTGATTCTGCTCAGTGACGGTCAGGATAATCGCAGCCGACTGGACCCGCTGCAGGCAGCACGCATAGCCGCAGAGCGGCAGCTCAAGATCCATACCATTGCCTTTGGCCAGCCCGTTACAGAGTCCGGTACAGACAGTGAAAACGCTGCCGATACCCAAACACTCCAGGCCATTGCTGAGCGCACCGGGGGTAGGGCCTTTATGGCCGCCGACCAGCAGGCATTGGCTCAGGTGTATGCCAGTATCGATGCCCTGACACCCCATACCGCCCTTGAATTCAAGGCCCAACCGCGACGGGAGCTGTTCTGGTTACCCACAGCTCTGGCACTGAGTCTGATGGCTCTGCAGTGGCTGACTGTTATTGCTGTACCTGTCTTGCGAACCCGTAAAAAACCAACGGCGCTCACACCATGATGGAGTCCCTGTCACAACTACACCTGTTGCGCCCCTGGGGACTGGTATTTGTTCTGATCGGCCTGGTACTGCCTTACCTCTGGCGACGAATGCGCCAGCATCAGGATGCACTGCATCAGATGATTGCACCTCACCTGCTGCCACACCTGACAGTCAAGCAAGGCCATTCTCAGCGCCTGAAGCCGGTACAGTTCACCAGTGTGCTGTTGATCGTCGGCGGACTGACGGTGGCCGGACCCAGCTGGGATAAGGCGCTGCCGGACTTTGCCGAAGAGCAGACGCGGGTCAGCGTGTTGATTGATCTGTCTTCATCCATGGGCTCAGAACGCAATAACACCCTCCCCTTGGCACAAGACCGAATCCAGCATCTGGCAGAGCGGAATCCCGGCTGGCACCTCAGCCTGATCGGCTACGGTGAGAGCGCCCATCTGATCCTGCCGTTCAGCCGTGATAGCGACTTATTGAGTCTGTATTTGAACTCACTGGAGGCGGGCATGATTCCGGGCACCGGCAGAAACCTGGATGCAGCCCTTGCGCTTGCTGAGCGGATAACTGTGGATAAGTCCGTTCCCACTAGCCTGATTGTGCTGACTGATCACCTGAATAATGCAGTGCGTTTGAATACGTCCAGAGACTCATCGCCCCAGCCTGACATTTTGGTGCTAACCACAGCCAACGCTCTGGCAGTACCTGAAGCGCAACAAGCCCTAGATCAGCTCTCAGCCACAGCCCAGGTATTCTCGACGCGAGAGGGAGACATACGTTGGCTGGAGCAACAGATAAGGTCTCACTTTACACATCAACAAAATCAGGACGATACGCTGCAATGGAACGACCGTGGTTATTGGTTGATCTGGCCTGCGCTTTTACTGGCACTGCTGGGCACGCGAAGGGGCTGGCGTGTGCATGGGCTTTGGTTGCCGATTTTGTTGTGTTTCTCGGCGCCACAGCCTGCACTGGCAGGTCCGCTGGCCGATGCGTTTCTGACGCCTGATCAACAGGGACGGCTCGCGTTTGAATCGGGCCGCTACCACCGGGCTTCAAGGCACTTTGAGACACCCTACCTGAAAGGTCTGTCCGCCTATAAAGCCGCAGACTATGCCGGCGCCATCGGCTATTTCAGCCAACTGGAATCGGCTCAGGCCTGGTTTTACCTTGGCAACAGCTACGCCAAACAGCTGGAGCTGCACAAGGCGATCACAGCCTATCAAATCGCATTAGACAAACAGCCCGAGTTCCCACAAGCCAAAGCCAATCTGGCGCTGGTGATGGCTATGGCCACAAGCCTGGATCAGGAACGTCAGCAGGCTCCAGAGATGGAGTCCGATGAGCTGCGCTTCGATAATGAGGCCGAACAGGGAACTCAAGCCGAAATACAGATGAGCACCCGCATGACCGATGCGGTCTGGCTGGAAAACCTGAATACCTCTGCTACCGACTTCCTGCGCCGCCGCTTTGCTGCCGAACAGCAAGCCAAACGGAGGTCTGCCGATGCGCCTTAACCTTTTACTGCCAGGTCTATTGTTGCTCTCATCCCTGGTTCAGGCACAGGAGGTGCGCATCAACACTCAACTGCTGCCAGATACCGGAATACGAGCAGGACAAACACTGCACTACCAGATCGATGTCATGACCGACACCTGGCTCACCGGCACACCGGAGTTTTCATCTCTTGAAATACCCCGCACGCTGGTCAGCTTTGAAGGCAGTCATGGCCGCCCGATCCAGCGCACACTCGACGGCAAGCGATACTTCGGCATCAGCTATCGCTATCGTCTGGTGCCTCTGCAAGCCGGGGTTATCAGTATTCCCGCCCAATTGATTCGGGTGCCCATCGGACAGGTCAAGGAGCCAGTCACCGCCAATACCCCCGGCCTCAGCCTTGCGGTGCAAGCGCTGCCTGCGCTGGAAAGCGGACAACTCAGCCTGTTGGCGGGCGATGTACAGCTGAGTCAGACATCGATTCCGGCGTCCGCTGCCATCGAACAGGGGCAGACAGTGATACGTGAAATTCGCGTGGAAGCGCTCGATGCCTTGCCGCTATCCATTCCGTCAGTTTCGTCCCCTTCAAACGGTCCAATAAAAGGAACTCATCTTCCTCCCGAAATCAGTGCGCTGAAAGATTCAGGGGGGAATACAACAGGCGGAGTGCGCGTTGAAAGCGTTCGATACTTGCTTGAACAGACGGGTAGCCACCAACTGCCACCGGTTGAACTGAGCTGGTGGGATATCGATGAAAGCAAAGTGAAGCACGCACGTTTACCGGCAATGACAATCGAGGTTGTGCCTGCCGCTATCACAACCTCGTTACTGACAAGGCTGTATCAGATAGTCAGCGACTGGGGGCAGGAGCTTGGCAAATATACTCTGGGGCTGATACTGCTGTTTGGCTTCGGGATCGGGTCCGCTCTTTATTACCACCGCCGGCTCATCCGAATGTTTCGTTCAAGCCTGGAAGCTTGGCAGAGCCGCTGGCAGGCATCCCGATCCCGAGCAAGGCTCCTTGCCCGTCAGCAATTACGCCAACACCCGCCTGAGCTCACCGCGGTCTATCAACTTGTACGCAGGGAAAGCGATGAAGTCAGCGTGCGCCATTCTGATTTGATGCAGTGCACTCGGCACAAACTGCTTGATGGTCTGGACCTGTTATACAGCCCAACGCCTGAATCAAAACAGGCGCACCGCCTTCTAACCAGGGCTCTGCGAAAGTTGGATAAGCGGTCAAGGAAGAGCCGCTTTGAATCGAGCAACCAGAGGTTACCAATCTTGAACCCGGAGGCTGCGCCTCTTGTCACCAAAGACTCCGGCTCTACTGAGCCGTTTTAATCCGTCCCAACACTTTCAATTCCGTTGCTGAACCTCTTTCGACAACAACAATTTCTCCAGACGCGGGATAAACACCAGTTAGCGCAGTGATGTTGACCTGATGCGTCACCAGCACAACGGAGGCATCTAAATCCTGCTGCGAGAGCCATAGCTTCAAGGCATCGGTTCTGGGGTCCTTTTGTCCATAATCCTGAAAAAACGAATTCAGAGCATCCAGAGGCATTACAGGTCCAAGCGCAAGCAACTCGGCGGTATCTGTGCATCTGAACCATTCGCTCGAATATACCTCCGCGGACTCAATTCCGTTGGCCCGAAAACGCTCGCCAATGCGCTCCGCCTGCCTCCTGCCCTGATCGGAAAGATTGCGCTGCGTCTCTCGACGCCCCAGAGTGAAATTGGACGGGTCTCCGGTTCCCGGTGCGAGCGCATGCCGCAGCAGTGCGAAATGGTTGCCCGACCTCAAGGCATCCCAAAGCGCCTTTTCCGTAAGCGCTGAATCAGCCACCGCAAGGTTATGAAAGAGAGATAAAGAGAGAAGTAGCCAAAGAGTAAACCTGCGACCGCTTGCCATATTGCACCTCTGATAGTCTGTTACCTCCAACAGCATTTAGTACGTGCTCAACACGACCTGCAGATTCCTTCCCTCCCCTTTGTTTGCAAACTGAAGCCTCCCCACTTTCGTACAACACCCAACCTGCACCATAAAAAACCAAAAAAATTTCAAATCAGCTGTAAGGAATCCTGCTCCTCCCCGACTGAGTATCAGGAAGCACAACAAAGCGGTACAGGACAGCGTCCTGGCCGACACGGATACATATAACCAACGATAAGGTGAACAATATGTCTAACCATACCAAACCGACCATTGCTGCCGTAGGTACTGCTTTTCTGCTGGGCCTGGGTGTTAGCTCCAGTGCTAACGCCATGGAAAATCCGTTTTCCGCACAGCCTCTTGGCAGCGGCTATGCTGAACTGGCTGAAAGCAGCTGTGGTGAAGCCAAGTGCGGTGCCGACAAGAAACCGGTCAAAGCTGAAGGCGAAGGCAAGTGCGGTGAAGCCAAATGTGGCGAAGATAAAGCCAAGGCTGATCGCGAAGGCAAATGTGGTGAAGCCAAATGCGGCGAAGATAAAAAGCCTAAAGCCGATGGCGAAGGCAAATGTGGTGAAGCCAAATGCGGCGAAGATAAAAAGCCTAAAGCCGATGGCGAAGGCAAATGTGGTGAAGCCAAATGCGGCGAAGATAAAAAGCCTAAAGCCGATGGCGAAGGCAAATGTGGTGAAGCCAAATGCGGCGAAGATAAAAAGCCTAAAGCCGATGGCGAAGGCAAATGTGGTGAAGCCAAATGCGGCGAAGATAAAAAGCCTAAAGCCGATGGCGAAGGCAAATGTGGTGAAGCCAAATGCGGCGAAGATAAAAAGCCTAAAGCCGATGGCGAAGGCAAATGTGGTGAAGCCAAATGCGGCGAAGATAAAAAGCCTAAAGCCGATGGCGAAGGCAAATGTGGTGAAGCCAAATGCGGCGAAGATAAAAAGCCTAAAGCCGATGGCGAAGGCAAATGTGGTGAAGCCAAATGCGGCGAAGATAAAAAGCCTAAAGCCGATGGCGAAGGCAAATGTGGTGAAGCCAAATGCGGCGGTAACTCTTAAGTCAGTCTAGCCACCGGTTCCTTTCGGGACCGGTGACGCTTGAACAGGAAGCCCCATGCGAACACTTAACTCCCAACCATTACAGGGCACAGGCATTGGACTGCGACGGCCCATGCTGAAGGAATTACCCGACGCTGACCTCAGTGACGTAAGTTTCTTCGAGGTAGCCCCGGAAAACTGGATGCAGATGGGGGGGCGTCTGGGTCGTCAATTTCGCGCATTGACCGAACAGCATACCTTTAGTGCCCATGGCCTCTCCCTTTCATTGGGCGGTCCTGAGCCACTGGATATGGACTTCGTTGATCGTGTGGGACAGTTCCTCGATCAACACGGCATAGTGCTGTACAGCGAACATCTCAGCAGCTGCAGTGACCATGCCCATCTCTATGACTTGATGCCGATTCCCTTCACCGAAGAAGCCGTACATCATGTCGCTGCACGCATTCGCCAGGTGCAGGACAGGTTGGAACGCCGCATCGCGATTGAAAATGTCAGCTACTACACCCCGCTCACAACCGAATTGAGCGAGGCCGAATTTACCCGCGCCGTGCTGGAGGAAGCCGATTGTGACCTTCTGCTCGACGTGAACAACATCTACGTGAACAGCATAAATCATCGCTACGATGCCGAAGCGTTTATGCGCAGCATGCCGTTTGAGCGTGTTGTCTGCCTGCATGTCGCAGGCCATTTTCAGGAAGCTGAAGACCTGTTGATCGATACTCATGGTGCGCCCATAGTCGATCCGGTCTGGTCCTTGCTGCAGAAAACCTATGCGCAGACAGGACCCGTAGCCACTTTGCTGGAGCGTGATTTCAACCTGCCACCGCTGGCCGAATTGATGGAAGAAGTTCGCCAAATTCGTCATTACCAGCAACAGGGAGCAAAGCAGCATGACCGCCTCAGTGCCTGAACCCGATTTTGTACAGCGCCAGCGGCGTTTTGCTGACCAGATCCGTAACCCGGAGCAGCCCGTTCCGGACGGTATCGAATATCGCCGCATGCAGGTTTATGTGGATCTGTTCTTCAACAATATTTCAGCTTTTCTGGAAGGCGCTTTCCCAATCTACCGCAGCCTGTGCAGTGATGATTTCTGGGCGGCAGAAGTACGACGCTTTATGCAGGGGTACAGCTCGCACAGCCCGCTGTTTCGCGACCTGGCTCAGGCCTACCGTGACTATGTTGAGCAGGCTCGAGAGCCCCAGCCCGAGGACCCGCCTTTTCTGCAGGAGCTGCTGCACTATGAATGGGTGGAGTTGGCACTGGATATTGCCGAGGACGATCCTTTCGAGACGTTTCCGGCTCAGGATCTGAGTGACCAGGCGCTATTGGAACACCCACCAGTGTTATCGCCGCTGGCCTGGTCGCTCAGCTACCGATGGCCGGTGCATCGCATCAGCCAGGATTACCATCCCGATACCTGTCCAGAGCAACCCAGTTGGCTTCTGGTTTACCGTAACCGCGCCGACAAGGTCGCCTTTATGGAGCTCAACGCGGTGAGCGCTCACCTGCTGTGGCTCATTAACGAACAGCCACAGATGAATTCCATGCAACTGCTGCAACAGATGTCCGAAGAGCTGCCGCAGCTTCCTGCCGAACAGGTCATGCAGGGTGGTCTTTCCCTGCTGCGTCAGTTTCTGCAGGACGACATCCTGCTGGGCATTCGCACCACTGAGGTACCCGGCTCATGAATCGTATAACCACTGCCTATCGTCCCTTCCAGAAGGGCCTTCAACACCTGCAATGGGGTGATGGTTTGGCGCCGCTGCTGCTTCGGCTCTATCTGGCACCGATCATGCTTCAGGCAGGTTGGAACAAATTAAGTAATTTTGAGAGCACGGCTGCCTGGTTTGGCAACCCGGACTGGGGACTGGGACTGCCCCTTCCCGAGCTGATGGCGGCACTGGCTGCCGGCACCGAGTTTTTTGGCGGTCTGCTGTTGCTCATCGGACTGGCGGTTCGCTGGATCAGCATTCCCTTGATGATCACCATGCTGGTGGCCGCGCTGACCGTTCACTGGGATAACGGCTGGCTCGCCATTGCCGATACGTCAAGCTGGCTGGCCAATGACCGCGTTATGGAATCGGCCGAACGTCTGGAGCGTGCCCGTTCGATACTGCAGGAGCACGGAAACTATGATTGGCTCACAGGGCGTGGCAGCGTGGTGATTCTGAATAACGGAATCGAGTTCGCTGCCACCTACTTTGTCATGCTGCTGAGCCTGTTCTTTACCGGTGGCGGACGCTTTACCAGCGTGGATTACTGGCTGGCCCGCTGCTCCGGTCTGGGAGTTGCTTCAGACGCTAAATGACTTGGCTCAGAGCGACCTGCTTCAAAGCGACACGGGCAGGCGTCCCGCCAGTCCCAGTAGCCAAAGCACCAGGTTAACGCTGATGAAGGACAAACCCGTTGCCACGATCAATGCTGGAGCACAGAGCGCTGCCTGACCGTAGCGCTCACCCAGCAGGGAAATCACGCTGGCCATGGGCATGGCCGCCATGATGATGGCAATGGTTTGCATGGTCGGATCAAAACCGGGCAGCAGCCAGACAGATAAGGCCACAGCAGCCGGGTGCAGCAACAATTTGAATGCGGTCATCTGACCGATGTCCGCCATCTGTCCCTTCACAGAACTGCTCACCAGGCTGCCCCCTATCACGAATAGTGATACAGCAGCCGCTGAACGTCCCAGCATGCCTACCGCCTGATCCAGCGCTTCCGGCAAGGACACTTCCAAACCGGCAACCAGCAAACCGGCAAAAATCGCCAGTACCAGCGGGTTCGTCAGCGTACGTCTGAACAACTCCAGCGCACGCTTTCCAGCACCTCCCTCACCGCTGCACAGCTCGGCCAGCACCAGACCCAACGGAATCAAAATGAGCAGGTCAACCAGCATGGTCAAAGCAACGGCGACTGTTGCGGCCGCGCCAAAGAGTTCACCTGCCACGGCCAAACCGATAAAGGCACTGTTGGCCAAGGTCGCTCCCAGCCCCTGAAAAGCGGACTCCCAGCAACCGGCCTTACGCAGTTTGGAGCTGAGGGTGAACGCCACCAGCAACAGCACCACTGAGCCCAGGGCATAGGCACGGATATAATCCAGGTTCAACGATTCCTCCAACGGGCGGGATGCCATCGACTGAAACAGTAACGCCGGCAGCGCCAGCTTGATGACATAGCTGCCAAGCGATGGCAAAGCCGATTCACTCACCCAACCGGCACGCACGGCAAAGAAGCCAATGGCGATCAGCATGAAGATAGGCAGTGTCAGGAGAAAAAGTTGGAACATCGCACCTCCTTGGGCAGAGTGGTAATTTAGTTAATATATTAATTAAGTGGCGACATTGTGCATTTTTTGCCCGCTTGTCTAAAACGATAAATTCTCAGCCTTTAGGTGTATTTTTTTCATGGTTGACCCCGAAGGGGACGATGGCGCAAGATGTGGACTGATCAAAAAGGACTCACACCATGCCGCTTAACCACTTTCCATGTCATCTTCCGCGACGAAACTCAGTCGTCGGCGTCCCGCCGAAGATGCGTGCCTGCGTTAAGCTGCCCAGCCCTGATCTGTTTTGATTTAATTTGATCCCTGGCCGCAGCAGTCGCTGCGGCTTTCGTCGCTGCTGCTGCGGCCGACTGACACGGAGTCGTTATGTCGGTACCTGTTTCCTATCTCGCAGTGGTGTTGATCTGGTCCACCACACCTTTAACCATTGCCTGGAGCAGCGAATCCGTTGATCCAATTCTGGCCGCGGGCCTGCGTATGGCCATTGCAGCCCTGCTTGGCCTGGCGCTTATGGCGGTGCTGCGCCAGCCGCTGCCACTGAACCGTCGCGCTCAGCAAACCTACGCCTGTGCGGCTATCGGTGTGTTTGGTGCCATGTGCTGCGCCTATCTGTCTTCACGCTATGTGCCCTCAGGGCTGATCTCCATTATGTTCGGCCTGGCCCCTATTCTGTCGGCCGTACTCGGGCAGTGGTTGCTGGATGAGCCGCGCTTTCAGGCCTATCGTTGGCTTGCCTGTGCATTGGCACTGGCAGGCCTTGGCGTGATCTTTACCGATGATGTGGCACTTGGACCTGAAAGTCTGCCCGGCCTGTTACTGCTGTTGATGGCCGTAACACTGTTCAGCCTGAGTGCCGTGCTGGTCAAACGCTGCAATGGCCAGCTGCATCCGCTGGCCCATACAGTTGGCGCCCTGCTGTGGTCCTTGCCGGGCTTTGTTCTGGTAGGCCTGTTGATGGGTACCGAGAACCTGAGCCTTGAAGTGGGCAGCCGCTCCTTCTGGTCAATCATCTACCTGGCGACCTTCGGCTCCCTGCTGGGTTTTGTCTGCTACTTCCATGTGTTGCGTCATCTGCCGCCAAGTACCGTGGCACTGGTGACCCTGATAACACCGGTGTTTGCCCTGATGCTGGGCCATCTGTTGAATGACGAGCCGCTGACGGCCGGGCTTTGGCAAGGCTGTTTGCTGGTCGTCACCGGGCTTGGACTATTCTTCTGGGGACATCGACTGCAACCGGCACTGAGCCGGAGCCTGAGCAAATGAAAACCCTGACGCTGATCCGCCATGCCAAGTCCAGCTGGGACGACCCTTTTCTGGATGACGTTGATCGCCCGCTGAATCACCGCGGGCAGCATGACCTGCCGCTGATGTGCCAACGCATGGTTGAACATGGGCCCACGCCGGATCGTTTAATCCACAGCAGTGCTCTGCGTACCTGCCTCACCGCTGATCCCTTGATTGAGGCCTTTGGCCTGAATCAGGAGCAGGTCGAATCCACTGGGGACATTTATGAAGCGGCGCCCGAAGCCCTGATTGAGCTGATCAAGCGACAGCATGACAGGGCTCAACACCTGATTCTGGTCGGTCATAACCCCGGTATGGCACTGCTGGGGCTCTGGCTCTGTGCTGACGCGCCAGAACACTTCCCTACCTCGGCCATCCAGCAGCACACACTTTCCATTAGTCACTGGAGCAACCTCGACACGGGATGCGGGAGGCTAATCTGGCACGACTATCCCAAGTTGCATCGTCACTCCAGTAAATGAGACTTTTTTGCAGTAAAATGCTGACTCTTTTCAACGCAGCCGGAGACCTGGATTGAACCTCTACCTGCAAACCCTCGGCTATACCGCCAATATTGTTGCCCCGATCTTCTTCATTCTGTTTCTGGGCTACCTGCTCCGTCGCCTACGCCTCATTGACGACGCTTTCGTCCGCACCGGTTCCAAACTGGTATTTGTGATCACGCTGCCGGCGCTGGTATTCATGTCCATCGCCCGCATGGACTTCCATGCCGTCTTCAACCCCGAGCAGATGGGCTTTGTGCTGGTCGGTATTATGCTGTCCTTCGGTCTGATCTGGTGGGCCGCCGCACGCTGGATCAAGGCTCCGGAAGACCTGGGCGTGTTTATTCAGGGCTCCTTCCGCAGCAACTACGGCATTATCGGCCTGGCCGTCAGCTTCAACCTGTTCGGTGAGCAGGGTCTCGCCCAGGCTTCGCTGCTGCTGGCTCTGGTGATTCCCATGTTCAACGTGCTGTCGATCATCTGTCTTAGTGTGCCCATGCAGCGCGGCGAAAGCATGAAGCTCAGCAGCACTCTGCTGGAAGTGTTGAAGAACCCGTTGATTCTGGCTGTTATCTTTGCCCTGCCGGTTTCCTGGTTCAATATTCAGCTGCCACAGGTTGTTGCCACAACAGGCACCTACTTCGCCAACCTGACTCTGCCATTGGCACTGTTGACCATCGGCGCCACTCTTAACCTGAAGAGCCTCAACGACACCTCCGCTCAGGCCTTCTGGGCGACCGCCCTTAAGCTGGTGATCATTCCGCTGGTAATGGTGCTGGCTGCCTGGGCCTACGGTTTTGGCGGTCAGGATCTGGCTATTCTGATGGTGCTGTTCGGCTGTCCAACCGCAGCGGCGAGCTTTGTCATGGCACAGGCCATGGGCGGCAACGCCCAGCTGGCAGCCAATATCGTGCTCACCACTACGCTGGGCTCAGTGCTGACCCTCAGTGGCGGCATTTACGTGTTGCGCCTGTTGGGCATGATCTGAGTAAGGGGGTCTGATGCTGAAGTCTTTGTTCAACTCACCACAACAGCGCCTGATCAAGGCGATCAATTCCGGAGATGTGGATAAGCTGGTGCGCCTGCTGGCCAAACTGGACCCGGAAGTCATCGCCGAAACGGATGCCGAAGGCCTGCATGCGTTGGAGCATGCGCTGCACGCGGACGAGCCCAAACTGTTGCACTTGCTACTGCAAAAAGCCCAAAAGCCGCTGCCCACAGGACGCTGTGGCACACCATTGATCATTCTAGCTTTGCGGCACGATGACAGCCTGCCTCGCCTCAATGCGCTGCTTAAGGCGGGCGAAGATGCCAACCTCCAGCATCAGGGGCAGCCTCTGCTGCATCACTGTGTTGAACACTGCTCCAGCACCGTGCTGATGCTGCATATCAGCCGCCTGCTGGAGTACGGCGCGGATCTCAACGCGCGTGATGAGACAGGGTGTGCATTGCTGGAGAAGCTTTTGCCGCAGGGCGATCAGGCCCTGCTGCAGTTCATGCTTCAGTCCGGGGCGGACTGTGAAGATGGCTGGCTGGAGCAGCTAGAAGATGAGTCCCTGGCGCTCCAGCTGAGACGGGTGCGAGAAGATATTCGCATCCGGAAGATGATGATGGGCGGCTGATCAAGCCGCCAAAACAACACCCAAACGCGGCAATTCGATCGCAGGACAACGGTCCATAACCACTTCCAGTCCAGCTGCCTCGGCGCGCTCGGCCGCGACTTCGTTGATTACGCCCAGCTGCAACCAGACCGCGCTGGCACCTGCTTCAATCGCCTCGTCCACGACATAGCCGGCATCAACCGAGTTGCGGAAGATATCCACGATATCCACCGGACCTTCAATATCGGCCAGTGAAGCCACGACTTTCTGCCCCAGCAGTTCCTGCCCGGCCAGGGCCGGGTTCACCGGTATAACATCGTAGCCGAACTCGAGCAGGTAAGACATTACCTGATAGCTGGCACGGTGAGACTTGGCACTGGCACCAACCAGAGCAATACGACGGGTACGCTCCAGCAGTGATTTGATTTTATTATCCTGCATGCCGGTGTTCTCCTCTGCAGATCGGACATTCGGGGTCGGGACGCAGCTTGAGGCTACGCCATTGCATACGTTTGCCATCCAGCAACAACAGGCGCCCCGTTAAGGGCTCGCCCACGTTGGCCAGCAACTTCAGTGCTTCCATTGCCTGCATACTGCCGATAATGCCCACCAGCGGCGGGAATACACCCGATTCACTGCAGGTAAGCGCCTCATCATCACCGGTGCGATATAAACACTGGTAACAGGGGGACTCGGCATTGCGCGGGTCATAGACACTGATCTGGCCATCAAAGCGGATAGCGGCACCGGACACCAACGGGGTGCCGGTGGTAAAACAGGCGCGATTAAGCGCGAAACGGGTGCCAAAGTTGTCACTGCAGTCCAGTACCAGATCGACTTCAGCCACCTGCTGCTGCAGAGCGTCTTCCTGCAGACGTTCTGCACGGGCAATGACACGTACACCCGGGTTAAGCGCTTTCAGGCTGGCGGCAGCTGATTCAACCTTGGACTGACCGCAGGCTTCATCCCTGTGGATAATTTGGCGCTGCAGGTTACTGGCTTCGACCAGATCATCGTCGACCAGCACCAGCTCGCCGACGCCTGCTGCCGCGAGATAGGCCGCAACAGGCCCACCCAGGCCACCAAGGCCCAGAATCAGCACCTTGGCATTGCGCCAGGCTTCCTGACCGGCAATATCCACTTCGGGCAGCATAATGCTGCGACTGTAACGCATCAGTTCCTGATCGTTCATCATCATGAAGGCTCCTGCCAACGTCCCTGAGTCACACGGTCATTACCACCCAGGTCCTGTACCGTTTCGATATCGCCATAGCCAAGATTTGCCAGACACTGGCGCACAGCGTCACCTTGATCGTAGCCATGCTCAAACAGCAACCAGCCGCCATCAACAAGATATTGCGGCGCCTGTTCGGCAATCTGGCGAATATCCGCCATCCCCTTTTCTTCGGCAATCAGTGCACTGAGAGGTTCAAAACGGACATCACCCTGCTGCAGGTGCGGATCTTCGGGATCGATATAGGGCGGGTTACTGACCAGCATGTCAAAGCGGCCATTGAGCGGCCTGCACCAGCTACCCTGCAGCACTTCTACGTTGTGTAACTGGTTCAGCTCTGTATTTTCACGCGCCAGGGCCACAGCCCCGGCATGGAAGTCGGTCGCGACCAGTTGCCATTGGGGACGCTCAGAGGCCAATGCCAAGGCAATGGCGCCTGTACCTGTACCCAAATCAGCCACCCGTGCGGGTTGCTCCGGCAGCAGAGACAGTGCCTGCTCGACCAGGCGTTCGGTATCCGGACGCGGGATCAGGGTATCGGTGCTGACCTTGAGTCTCAGGGTCCAGAAATCACGGTAGCCCAGCAAGTGCGCCACAGGTTCACCCTGAATACGACGCGCCAGCAGTTGCTCGAAAGCCGCCTGCTGGTCGTGGGTCAGCGCCTTGTCCGGCCAGGTAAAGAGCCAGCAGCGCGGTTTATCCAACACCTCACAGAGCAACAGTTCCACATCGACACGCGGACTTTCACTCAGATCGGCCAGGCGCTCGGCCTGTGCCAGGGCATCGGCAACGCAAAAATCAGTCATTGGACAGACTGCTGAGCTGCTCGGCCTGGTATTCGTTGCGTAGCGGCTGAATAACCTGATCCAGATCGCCTGCGATCACTTCATTCAAGCGATAGATCGTCAGATTGATGCGGTGATCGGTTAGACGCCCCTGCGGGAAGTTGTAGGTACGGATACGCTCGGAGCGATCCCCCGAACCCACCAGGCTTTTACGCGTACTGGCTTGCTCCGCCTGCAGCTTGTCCAGCTTGGCCTGCTGCAAGCGAGAGGCCAGCAAGGACATCGCCTTGGCACGGTTCTTGTGCTGAGAACGCTCTTCCTGGCACTCCACCACCAGCCCGGTCGGCAAGTGCGTAATACGGATCGCGGAGTCGGTCTTGTTGACGTGCTGACCACCGGCCCCCGAGGCGCGATAGGTATCCACACGCAGATCAGCCTTGTTGATCTCGATCTCGGCCGACTCATCCATTTCCGGCATCACCGCCACGGTACAGGCCGAGGTGTGGATACGGCCCTGAGATTCGGTTTCGGGCACACGCTGTACACGGTGGGCACCTGACTCGAACTTGAGGTGTGCATAGACATCTTCACCCGCTACGCGACTGATGATCTCCTTGTAACCGCCATGTTCGCCTTCGTTGGCGCTAATGATTTCCACACGCCAGCCCTTTTGCTCGGCATAGCGGGAGTACATGCGGAACAGATCACCGGAGAAGATAGCGGCCTCGTCACCACCGGTACCGGCACGCACCTCAAGAAAGACACTGCGATGATCGTTGGGGTCACGCGGCAGCAACAGGATCTGCAGTTCAGCTTCCAGCGCGGCAATCTGCTCACGGGCAGAATCAATTTCGTCCTGCGCCATCGCTTTCATATCGGCATCATCATCGTCCAGCATCAGCCTGGCCGACTCCAGATCTTCCCCCGCCTGACGCCAGGCGGAAAACGCCTTGGTGACATCCTCTAATTCGGAGTATTCACGCGAGTAGTCGCGGAAACGGGTTTGATCGGCAATCACCTCAGGTTCGCTCAACAGCGCCGCCAACTCCTCGTGGCGGTCACACAGCGTCTCCAGCTTGGTGATGATGGAAGCTTTCATTACAGGCTCACTCCTGTGACAGGGCGGTCAGTCTTGGTTCTCGGGTACGTCCAGCTGATACAGTTCCTGTACCAGTTGAAGCAGGTCTGAGCGACCATCAGACGACGCCTTGCGCAATTGTACGGTAGGTTGGTGCAGCAACTTGTTGGTCAGGCCGTGGGCCAGACGCTGCAGCACCTCTTCTGCATCTTTGCCGTTTTTAAGCTGTTTGAGGGACTTTTCCAGTTCCTGTTGTGCCGTAGCCACTGCCTGCTCTCGCAGCAGCCGCAGGGTTCCAACGGCATCCAGCTCACGCAACTGACGCATGTATTCGTGGGCACCGGTTTCGATAATGCCTTCGGCCTCAACAGCGGCGGTTTGACGCTCACGCTGGTTCTCTTCGATCACCTCACGCAGGTCATCGACGGTGTAGAGGTAGACATCATCCAGGTCACCCACCTGAGGCTCGATATCACGCGGAACGGCGATATCCACCATAAAGATGGGGCGGTGCTTGCGCTTCTTCAGCGCCGCTTCCACCGCACCCTTGCCCAGTATCGGCAACTGGCTGGCGGTAGAGGCGATCAAAATATCGGTATTGGGCAGCTCGTCCGGAATTTGGCTCAGCTCAATGGCACGACCATCAAACTCTTCCGCAACTGCCAGAGCACGGGCGAGGGTACGGTTTGCCACAGTGATCTGATTAACGCCGGCGCGCTTGAGATGACGAGCCACCAGCTCGATGGTCTCACCGGCACCGATCAACAGCGCTCGGCTACTGCTCACATCAGCAAAGATATGTTGCGCCAGACTAACGGCTGCATAAGCCACGGAAACGGGGTTTTGGCCAATAGCGGTCTGACTGCGAACCTGTTTGGCCACATTGAAAGTGGTGCGGAACAGACGTCCCAGCTCAACACTGGCCAGCCCTTCTTCCTGCGCAACCGAGTAGGCGGACTTAAGCTGTCCCAGAATCTGCGGTTCGCCCAGTACCAGAGAGTCCAAACCACTGGCCACACGCATCATGTGGCGCACGGCTTCTTCGTCCCAGTAGGCATAGGAACAGGTCTGCAACTCGTCTACATCGAGGCCATGATACTGACCCAGCCACTCCAGCAACGCGCGCGTGCCTTCCAGTTCGGTAGCACAATAGAGTTCAGTACGGTTACAGGTCGACAGAATCGCGACTTCGGACAGTTTGGCTCGGCACTTCGCTTCTTGCAGTGCTTCACCCAACGACTCCGGCGCAAACGCCACCCGTTCCCGTACCTCGACTGAGGCCGTCTTGTGATTAATACCTAACGCCAGCAGAGCCATATATGGTTCGCGTCACCCCGTTACAGACAAGCGCGACATCATACACCTTTGCTGCCTCCGGATTAACCCATCTGCGTCTGCTTACCGTACACTGATCAATAGATCTTTGTTCAGCCTGTGCTCGTCAGCCCCATGACAAGCTCCGGCCCTCTACTCTATAGTGGGGTTTACCCCCTCGGCAGGAATGGAACCGTGTATAAACTGAGGACTATCCCAAAGCTGATCAGCATTACGGCCCTCGTGCTGGCATCCGGATGTGCCCAGCAGAACATTCATTCATCGTCTGAGCCCTACGCTGCACAGCCGTTCGAGGTCTCGCCTCAGGTCCCTGGCGAATTGAACGCCGATAGTCTCTATGACCTGCTGAGTGCCGAGCTGGCGGGCAAGCGCGGCCAGTTCGACCTGGCACTTGAGTCTTACTTGCGTCAGGCGGAAGCAACCAGGGATGTCGCCGTAGCCGAGCGCGCGACACGTATTGCACAGTTCCTTCGCGACCCGGATCAGGTACTTCAGGCCAGTCAATTGTGGAGTCAAAATGACCCCGATGCTCTGGAGCCCCTGCACATCCAGGCGAACATTCTGTTACATGAGGGCCAGTTCGAAGCAGCCGCTCCTCTGTTGGAGCAGGTACTGGAACAGGGTGGTGATGAAGCCCTGAGCCTGATCAGTACCCAGGCCGACCAGATGACGCCTGAAGTAGCAGGCCGTTACTACCAATTACTGACCCGAGTGAGCGGTGCAAACCCTGAGCGTCTCGATTATTTGCTTACCCGCGTGTTGCTGCTGCAGCGCATGGAGCAACCGGGCGCTGCCGCAACGCTGCTGGACCAGGGCTTAAAAGTCGAACCGACCCAGGCAGAGCTGGTGTTGCAGCGGGCAGAGCTCTATCGCCGTGACGGAGCCCCCGCCGAAGGCCTGGCGCTGGTCCGCAAGGCAATGAAAGACAATCCCAACCATTCACGACTGGCCGCGGTACAAGCCCAGCTACTGCTGCTGTCCGGACAAACGTCCGAAGCCTGGCGTGCCATTCAGAATGTAGTGGCTGAACCGGGTGTAGATCCGCAGCTGGAGTACTACTTTGCCCTGTTGCTGCTTGAGCACGGCCAGGTCGAATACAGTCAAACCCTTCTGGAAGAGCTGCTGGAGAAAAATCCGGACAATCCACAGCCTCACTTTTATCTCGGTATCATCGCTCAACAACAGGGACACATTCAGCAGGCTCAGGAACACTACCTGTTGATACAGGAAGGTCCCAATGCCATTCAGGCGTTCAGCCGCGTTCTGTCCCTGTACGATCAGCCTCAGCAGGCAGCAGAGGTCGAAATGCTGGTCGATGAACATCTGGAGATGCACCCTGACCGCCAGGAAACACTGACTATTCTGTATGCCGAGTGGCTGCAACGTCAGGATCTGATCGAAACGGCCCGTGAGGTGCTCACCGACGCCATCGATAACCTGCCCCCCAGTGCCAACCTGCTCTATACACGAGCCATGATCGCCACGCCTGAGCAAAGTGACTCCATGCTGGCCGACCTGCGTAAGGCACATTACCTTGAGCCGGACAGCCCCATGATTCAAAACGCGTTGGGCTACACTCTGACACTTTATGCACCCGACCAGATTCAGGAAGCCCATCAGCTCATCAGTCTGGCACTGGAACAGCAGCCCGATGACGCTGCCATCCTCGACTCCATGGGCTGGGTTTTGCATAAACTGGGACGCAATAAAGAAGCCCTGAACTTCCTGCAGCGTGCCTTTGATACCTATCCTGATCCGGAAGTGCGCAGTCATCTGGTGCAGGTCCTCTGGCAACTGGGCGAACAGAGCCTGGCAAAAGAGCTGTTACAGGAAGGGTTGCAGCAAACGCCTGAAAACCTCTACCTGCAGCAAGCCGCTGAAGCACTGAACCAATAAGCATGAAATATCTGATTCTGTTATTTCTGCTCGCGTCACTGGCGGGCTGCAGTCAATTGGCCAGACAGCCGGCTCAAACGACCGGTTTCGACCCCGCCGCTGCAGCCGCGCTCGAGAACTGGGACGTCGAAGGCCGCATTGGCATTCGAATGGCCGATGAGAGCCACAGTGCAAATCTGGCCTGGCAGCAGCAACAGGACCAATACCTGATTGCGCTTACCGGCCCTCTTGGCCAGGGCGGATTACGTATAGAAGGTAACAAATCAGGTGTCAGCCTGCGCCAGTCAGGCGACGAGCACGTATACACGGCCGAGACACCTGAAGCGCTGATGCATCAACTTCTCGGCTGGCACCTGCCTCTGTCCCAGGCCCGATACTGGATTCGCGGACTGCCAGACCCTCAGACCCCCTCCTCTCCACTGGCCGCCCCTGCTATCGGTTTCACTCAGTCCGGATGGCAAGTAGAATACCTGCGTTTCACCCAGCAGGCAGGACAGACGCTGCCCGAGAAGCTACGCTTGCTTCACGAGGACCTGCGTCTTACGCTTATCCTCAGCGACTGGGGGACCTGAAGCGGTCTGATGAACAACTGACACAATTTCGCTTCAAAAAGGGGTTGATTTCTACCGGATGTTTGTAGAGAATATGCGCCTTCTTGGAGCGTGGTCCACACCACAGGAGACGACTGGGGTATCGCCAAGCGGTAAGGCACTGGATTCTGATTCCAGCATGCGCAGGTTCGAATCCTGCTACCCCAGCCAATTACCATGACTGACTTCCTCTCTACTTCATCAAACTCCGACGCAATCGAGAAGGTAATCGCCGTGTCTAAAATGATGGTCTTCACCGGAAATTCCAATCCGGAGCTCGCCCAAAAAGTTGTCGAACGCCTCGATATCCCAATGGGCAAAGCACACGTTGGCCGCTTCAGTGACGGCGAAGTCAGTGTTGAGATTCAGGAAAATGTCCGCGGTAAGGACGTTTTCATTATCCAGTCTACTTGCGCACCGACCAACGACAACCTGATGGAGCTGATCGTTTTCGCTGACGCCATGCGTCGCGCATCAGCTACCCGTGTTACGGCCGTTATCCCTTACTTTGGTTACGCCCGCCAGGATCGTCGTCCGCGTTCTGCGCGTGTACCGATCAGCGCTAAAGTTGTTGCAAGCATGCTTGCCAACGTCGGTATCGACCGTGTTCTGACTGTCGACCTACACGCTGACCAGATCCAGGGCTTCTTCGATATCCCGGTTGATAACGTATACGGCTCTCCGATCCTGCTGGACGACATCGTTGATCAGCAGTACGAAGACATCATCGTTGTTTCTCCTGACGTTGGCGGCGTAGTCCGTGCACGTGCAGTTGCCAAGCAGCTGGATTGCGACCTGGCCATCATCGACAAGCGTCGTGAGCGTGCCAACGAAGCTCAGGTGATGAACCTGATCGGTGACGTAACTGGCCGTACCTGCATCCTGGTCGACGACATGTGTGACACTGCAGGCACCCTGTGCAAAGCCGCCAAGGCACTGAAAGACAAGGGCGCTGCGCGCGTCGTGTCCTACGTGACTCACCCGGTTCTGTCCGGCCCGGCTATCAACAACATTATTGCCTCCGAACTGGACGAGATGGTTGTTTCCGACACTATCCCGCTGTCCGAGCAGGCTCAGAAGTGCGACAAGATCCGTCAGCTGTCCTTGTCGCCTCTGCTGGCAGAAGCGGTACGCCGCGTCTGCAACGAAGAATCCATTAGTGCCATGTTCCGATAAGGAGCTGGTGCTGACCCACGGGCTTTATCCCGTGTAACTGTCCGGCTCCTCTGGAGCCACAACATACCGCATGCATCTGGTCGCGGAGGCATGCGGTTTAAATTTATAAGGTGTACATCACATGGCTACTTTTACTGTAAACGCTGTTGACCGTAACGATCAGGGGAAAGGTGCGAGCCGCCGCCTGCGTCGTGAAGGCCTGGTTCCGGGCATCATCTACGGTTCTTCTGAGCCTAAAGCGATCGCTGTTATCGCCAAGGACCTGAACCGCATGCTGCTGGAAGACGGTTTCTACTCTTCTATCCTGACTCTGGAACTGGCCGGTCAGGAAGAGAAAGTGATCATCAAGGACCTGCAGCGTCACCCGTCCAAGCCGGTTGTTCTGCACGCTGACTTCCAGCGCATCGCTGAAGACCAGAAAATCAAACTGCAGGTGCCGCTGGCATTCGTAAACTTCGAAAAATCTGCTGCTTCTAAAGCCGCTGCGAAGTTTGCTCAGGAAGCTTCTACTGTTGAAATCCTGTGTCTGCCGAAAGATCTGCCGGAAGTTCTGAATGTTGATCTGTCCAACATCGAACTGGGCCAGATCGCTCACTTGTCTGACATCGTTCTGCCGGAAGGTGTTGAAGTTGTTGCCCTGCGTCGCGGCGAAGACCACGACCAGAGCGTTGGCTACTGCTACGCTCCGCGTGGCGCGCGCGCCAGCAAGTAAGCTTAGGCTACAGGCGCAGGCATGAACGACCGGATTCAACTGATCGTCGGTCTCGGAAACCCCGGGGCCGAATACAGCAAAACCCGTCACAATGCCGGCGCCGAGCTGGTGGAGCAGCTTGCTGCCCACCAGCACTCCCCCCTGCAACCGGAGAAAAAATTCTTCGGCCTCTACGGCAAGGTCTTGATCGACCACCGCCCCGTCCATTTGCTGATTCCAACCACGTTTATGAATCGCAGTGGTCAGGCTGTGGCAGCACTTGCCAATTTCTATAAAATTCCCACCAGTGACATACTGGTCGTGCATGATGAGCTGGATATCCCACCGGGAACAGCACGCCTCAAATTGGGCGGTGGCCATGGCGGTCACAACGGTCTGCGCGACATCATCAGCAAGCTGGGGAATGACAAGAATTTCTATCGCTTGCGTGTTGGTATCGGCCATCCTGGCAGTGCCGCTCAGGTCTCAGGTTTTGTACTGAGCAAGGCCCCAGTGTCCGAACGTGACAAGACGCAGGCAGCAATTGATGAAGCACTGAGATACCTGCCCCTCGCCGTTGGCGGTGACTGGGCCAAGGCGATGAATCAGCTGCACAGCTTCAACGGCTAACTTCAACTACAGGATCTAAGCATGGGTTTCAAATGCGGTATTGTCGGCCTACCCAACGTCGGCAAATCTACGCTCTTCAATGCCCTGACCAAAGCGGGCATCGACGCTGAAAACTTTCCATTCTGCACCATCGAGCCGAATGCCGGCGTAGTTCCCATGCCGGACCCGCGCCTGAACGCGCTGGCCGAGATCGTTAAACCTGAAAAGGTGATCCCGACCACCATGGAGTTCGTTGATATCGCAGGCCTGGTAGCAGGTGCATCCAAGGGGGAAGGCCTGGGCAACAAGTTCCTGGCCAACATCCGCGAGACTGATGCCATTGCCCACGTGGTTCGCTGCTTCGAAGATGACAACGTTATCCACGTTGCCAACCGCATCCACCCGCTGGAAGACATCGAAACCATCAACCTCGAGCTGGCACTGGCAGACCTTGAGTCCTGCGAGAAGCAGTTGCAGCGCGTTCAGCGTACTGCCAAAGGCGGTGACAAAGACGCAGTCGCGACCAAAGCCCTGTTGGAGAAGCTGATTCCGCATCTGGAAGAAGGCCAGCCAGTACGTTCTTTGGAGCTGAATGAAGCCGAGTGGAAACTGGTGCCGACCCTCCACCTGCTGACCACCAAGCCGACCATGTACATCGCCAACGTTTCAGAAGACGGTTTCGAAGATAACCCGTATCTGGATCAGGTGAAGGAACTGGCTGCGTCCGAGAACGCTGAAGTTGTGGCGATCTGCAACAAACTGGAATCCGAGATTTCTGAACTGGAAGACGATGAAAGAATCGAATTCCTGCAGGATATGGGTATGGAAGAACCGGGTCTGGACCGCGTGATCCGCGCCGGTTACAGCCTGCTGGGCCTGCAGACCTACTTCACCGCTGGCGTGAAGGAAGTCCGCGCCTGGACTGTACGTATCGGTGCTACCGCGCCTCAGGCGGCGGGAGTTATCCACACCGATTTCGAGAAAGGCTTCATCCGTGCTGAAGTGATCGGTTATGACGACTTCATCACCCACAAGGGTGAGCAGGGTGCCAAGGATGCCGGTCGCTGGCGTCTGGAAGGCAAGGAATACATCGTCAAAGATGGTGATGTGGTCCACTTCCGCTTCAACGTATAAACCCTGCGCCTGATACCGGCCTTGGTGTCAGGCTCTGTCATGGCAGGCGATATCGCTTTGCGCCTGCCATGACCATGCTTCTGAACTAGAAGCGCACACTCATCTGAATATACCCTTCCTGCACATCACTCTCGTCTGAGTGCTCGCCCCGGTAGCCGAAGCTGATATCAGTATTTTCCGATACCGGCACAACCAGCCCCGCATCCAGCACAACCGTATTTTCGGCAATCGGCGCGCCCTTGATCGTAAAGCGGCTGTCACCACCCAGGAAGCGGTGCTCACTGACCGTATCAATATCCTCAACAGCATGGCGCCAGCTGATAGAGCCCTGCACACGCACCGGTAAAGGGTCCGCGCCCAGCTCAGCACCACCGCGCACACCGACACTGGCAAAACCGGTACTCGACTCCGTGCGTTCCACCGCCAGAGCCGTCGAGCCTCCAGATTCCGTGAAGCTATCATTGCGCTGGTTCAGCCAGGACAGGCCCACAAACGGCTGTACCCAGCCATTATCGGACTCGAAGCGATAGCCGGTTTCGGCAAAGGCTTGCCAGCTACTGGCGTCGTAATCGGCCCTCAGTGTCTGGCCCAGCGCATGGCGTTGCGTTTGCAACTGGTGCTGCCCGAACGTAGCCCCTAAACCCAGATGCCAGTTGCTCTCCCAGTGGCGGGAGGCATAAACACCCAGATACAGACTATCCACTTCCGCAGAGGATGACCGCGCAGCAAGGTCCATATCACTGTCCTGATAGCCACCCAGTACCCCAAGGCGCCAGCCGTTTTGCAGGTAGCCATCTGCGCCCAGCAACAGGCCCCGGCTTTGGCTATCCAGTGTCGCGATGCCTCTCTTGCCATTCAGCTCAGCGTCGCTGTACAACATGTCGAACCATAGACCACGGCTCTCATCCTTGGGGGCATACTGCAGCCGTTCCAGTGCCGCCAGACGAATGCCGTCGCTCTGGGTCGCCAGCTGGGCGCGGGCACTGGCATGCAGCTCACCCGACAGCGCATTCAACGCCGCCCTTGCCTGGGCTTCACTCATATTCAGAACCTGATCATATATCGGATGCCCCGCTGCCAGTCTGAAGGCGCTATCACCAGTACGACACTGGTTGCCGGACATGCCATCGAGACAGAAGCTCTGAATGGGTTCCGGCTCAGGCTCAGGCTCAGGCTCAGGCTCAGGCTCAGGCTCAGGCTCGGGCTCGGGCTCGGGCTCGGGTTCCGGCTCAGGTTCCGGCTCAGGTTCCGGCTCAGGTTCCGGCTCAGGTTCCGGCTCAGGTTCCGGCTCAGGTTCCGGCTCGGGTTCTGGTGGCGGCGTGATGACCCGCAGATCACTAATCAGGTAATACGCATTGCCGTCATCGTCGGTACGGAAATCCAGGTAGGCGTAGTCATCGGTCACGGCCTGGTTGCCGTTAACGGTCAAGCCGCCAGCAGCCTGAAGCACGGTGTAGCGGGCGCCGTCGGCATAGTTGGTCGAGCCATTGTCGGTGCCGTTCTCCGGTGTTATATGAACCAGCGCGCCGTCCTCGATGGTGGCGGTGCCGGCCACATCCACCAGATCGTTATGGGTGCCGGCGGTGGTGCCGCCACCGATCAGTTCCACCTCGTAGGTAGCCCCAGCACCCAGGGTCCAGTCGCCGCCCACCGCGAGCGTACCGATGGAGTTGCCTGGAGTGATGGTACCGCTGTTGACGGTGACGTTACCCACCGACCCGCTACCACCGAGGGCACCGCCGTTGACGTTGATGGATGAACGTACGATAGAGCCATTAACCAGCAGAGTGCCATCTGAAATAGTGGTGTCGCCGCTGTAATGGTGTGTGCCGGTCAGGATGGTTGTGCCGCTACCACGCTGATGAACGCTACCCGAACCGCGACTCTCTCTCGTATCAGCCGCCAGAGTCAGAGTGTTGGTCTGGTTGAAATTGATAATACCCGTACTTTCATTCCCATCATCCAAACCGATTTCAATAGTATCGGCTCCAAGTGCCCCAGCGGTGCTTCCCACGGACAGGTCCTGTCCGCCAAAATTGAGCACCCCTGTACCTTCATACCCCGCCAGGTAAAGAACTCCCTCATCAATCGATGCACTACCACCATTTTCCAGTGTCAACGAACCAGTGCCATGTAGCCCAACCCGCATACTATTGGCATTCAGCGAAGACCCAGAACCACTGACCCTGACCGCAGAGTCAGAGCCAACACGTACCCCGTGGGCGACATCCACAACACCTTCGTCATGAATTCTCAGGATGCCCGAACCAGCGCTATTCAGATCGATACTACCGTCAACCTGCCAATGGGCACCGGTACCGCCAATATCGACCTCACCCGCGCCTGCCTGCCCAATGGTGGCTTGTGCACTAGCGACATGACTTCCCGGCCCAATTTCCAGAATGCCAGTCTGTCCTGCAGTATCACCCACGGTCATCACTGCAGTTCCATGGCTGATGCTGCCGCCATCGCGCACGGCCAGGGTGCCGTTGGAGATAGTGGTGCCACCGGTGTAGGTATTGGTGCCAGTGACAACCAGGGTACCGGAACCCTCTTTGCTCAGAGATACGGGCGTGGAGCTTTCTCCCAGAAGGCCGCTAAAGGTAGCACTGTCTGTGCCCTCTACGGTAAACGTAAAACCGGGGAAGTGATCCGGGAAAGCCAGGTGATCACTGAAGGTAGCGCCATCGGCAAGGGTCAGGCCAGTGCGGTAGCTGTTAGCCGTCAGGTCGTTGCCATCCCCGCCTGTCTTGGAAATAACAGAAAACAGTTCACCGTCACTGCCGAGGCTGCCTGCACTCGGAGTAAAGGTGCCACCAATGGCATCTGACTCATCATTGTCAATCAGGGTATGCAGACTATGGATTGGCAGGCTGTCTAGCGCATCCAGGGCGATGACGTCGATAGTCACACCATCGTTCAGGGTCACACCTCCGACCACCGCCAAAGTGTCCGAAGCCCCGGCACTGTCCACCTCGAATTGCAGTGTGGAACCGGTATTGGCGGTCACATCACCGGTGCTGAGCGTACCGATGGAGTTGCCCGGCGCCAGAGTACCGCCATTGAGCGTGACACCCGCCAAGGAGCCGGTGCCACCCAACACACCGCTACTCACTAGAAACTGTGAACCAGCGATAGAGCCATTGACCAGCAGGGTGCCATCGGAGATGGTGGTGTCACCGGAATAGGCATTGTTACCTGTGAGAATGGTGGTGCCGGTGCCACGCTGGTTGACGCTGCCCGTTCCAAAGCCTTCTTCGATATCGGCCGCCAGGGTCAAGGCGTCGGTCTGGTTGAAGTTGATGGTGCCCGTGCTTCCAAAACTAACGGGGCCGATGTGGAGACGGTCAGCGTCGAGCACGCCCGCAGTGGTCGGAGCAGCAAGGTCGTAGGCGCCAAAGTTCAGGGTGCCATGACTACCAGTTTGTTCCCCGAGACCAACCGTTCCATCGCCCCCATCAACGGTAACCGTACCTCCGTTCGCCAGGGTCAGGGTGCCGTTTCCACTCTCCCCCAGGGACAGGACAGACGACCTGAGCTCCGCCCCGGCGCCCTCCACGATGACCCGACCAGTTACACCCGAGTTATTGCCCACGATCAGCCATTCGTCAACCTCCACCTCACCCCCATCGTGGAGTTCCAGGGTGCCCTCGCTTGAATATCCCACATAAAGGTGCTCTGTCACTTGCCATCGTGCGCCACTGCCACCGACACGAACCACCCCGGTACCGCCGCTGCCAATACGAGACCGGTGACTGGTTACCGAACTGCCCGCCCCGATCTCCAGGGTGCCGGTCTGGCTGGCGGTATCGCCCACGTACAGCGACGCCCCGCCATGGCTGAGGCTACCGCCATCCTGTACTGACAGGGCGCCGTTGGAAATGCGGGTCTCGCCGGTGTAAGTGTTGGCGCCGGTCAGGGTCAGGGTGCCGGTGCCCTGCTTGGATACTATGCCGCTGCCGCTGATAGCGCCGGCGAAGGTCGAGTCATCGGCGCGGTTGAACACCAGCGAGCTGTTATTGACCACATTACCGGCAACAGATCCGGAGGTGCCGCCGTCTCCGATCTGCAGCGCACCGCCATTGATGGTGGTGCCGCCGGTATAGGTGTTGGCGCCGGTCAGGGTCAGGGTGCCGGTGCCGGTTTTGGTGAGACTACCAGGAGCGGATGATTGATCTTCTCTTATTACCCCGGAGAAAAGCGTGTTGGTATCCAGGGCACCGACTTCCAGGCTTTTCCCGTCATCAATCGTTATCTGACCACTGCCTTCAAGACTACCGATGGCTCCAGACTCGAACAGCCTTAGCTCGCCATGAACGATATGTCGGGATGCGGCGCTAAGAGTATTCGACGTGCGCCAAACATTCGCCAAAACCCCGCCTGCTGCTATGGTGGTATCGCCGGTATAAAGCCCGCCATCATTGGCGGCCAGATGAACGGCCACACCCTCTGAAACCGCGAGCCCCCCCGCTCCCGATATGCCGCTCTTAAAAAAGACATTTTTGTTCGATGTTGGACCACTGGCAGCTACCGTAAGGGTGCTGTCGAGCACTACCTCGGGGTTAATGTCTACATCAAACCAGACATCCGCAGGTGATGACACATCAAGCGTCGCGTCCGCCCCGGCAAAAGTGAGCTTGTCTTCGCTACTATCGGCATTCACGATGATAACCGGGAAAACCGGGTTCGAGGTGGAGAAATTCAGCTTGTTTACTTTCAGATCACCAAGATCGTGGGTCGACTCATATCCGTTGTCATAATCGACATATTCGAAATTCAGCTGCAGGTCCTCACCAGAAACCGGTGCCGTGCCGTCCAACCAGTTACCACCATCAAACCAGTTCCCGGAAGCCGCAGTAAAGGTTTCCTCCACCGCGCCGGCAGGTGCCGCACCCAGCAGCAGGCAGCTGAGCAGGACAGAGGCTTTGGTTTTACCCTTGCGGCGACTGATCTCGGCAACCGCCATCCAGACGTTGAGTGCTTCGTTCCAGACGACGCGATAGGCGTGATTCATGACAACCTCCCTGTAAACGCTTGATGGCCCGATGGCTGAATCGAGTCTTAATACAGGATTATCGTCAAACAGGTGTTGGCCAACTATCGGAATTCCGCAAAGTGAGGTTGTCAATCCGGGCGTTGCGCGAGGGTTTCTGACGGCCGTTCCCCGAACAGCCGTTTGTACTCTTGGGAAAACTCACCCAGGTGGACAAAGCCCCAGCGCATGGCGATCTGGGTCACGGTTGTGTGAGTCGGCAGAGCGAGCAAAAGATCGGTACGTACCCGGTTGAGTCTCAGGGTACGCAGGTAGGCGACGGGCGTGAGCTGCATGGCACTGCGAAAGGCATACTGCAGCGTGCGTTCCGATACGCCAGTCGTCACACAGATATCGGTGATGGTGGGCACCGACCCTGTTTGCAGGCAGGCATCCATGTAGTCTCGGGCGGTCGAAACCAGTCGCTGGGCTCGCCAGCCGGCGCGGACGCTGCGGCAGATACCGGTATCAATCGCGGTAGCCTGGCTGAGTGCAATGACGACACTATCTCTCAGCAGCCGGGCGCAGTTGGCTGACGGCATCAGCCTTACCGGGTTGCTGCGGTGAATGAGTGCGTTGAAATCGGCCATAAGCCTGGCGGTGTGTTGACTATGGAACGCCTGGGGGCCAGCCGGCTGCTGTGCCCCTTCATACTGGTTAAGTGTCCGTGTGCTTTCCAGCAACCAGTCCTGATCCAGGCAGAGGTAGAAGGTTTCGCTCTCCGGCATCACCCGGATATCAAGCTCTGTCTCTTTGGGCAAAAAATAGAGCCAGGAATCCATCGGGTTTAAAAACTGGGAAAAGCGCATTCCCGGAGTGACTGTTTTCGCAATCGAGATCGCACAGAGATTGCCCTGGGTGACGCCGCTTTTATGGACGGTCTGATTCTGATGCTCATGCACAAGGTGCATGCCATCCAGTGTCAGCGTTGAGCACTCACCCTGGTAGGGCCCTCCGCTTAACTGGTGCATTTCCAGATCAAGCCAGGGCTGAACAGCCGCCTGCAGTGAGGCATCACTCAATGAGAAATGTGTTTGCTTCCAATCCATGTGCATCGGTTAACGATGCATTCGAATGATATGCACTTCAAGCAGCGCGTTTTATTATTTTTGCGCATTTTTATGCGTTTTGAACACTCGATAACTTCTGGTAGCGTAAAAAAAGACTGTGTGGCTTAGCCCTCAACTGACTCAGCCTTTGGCCCCCCCCCATGAATAAAAACAACGATAATTTTGAACACCTGAACAGCGATAACCGAACCCTCTGGGATTTTGAAGCCCAGGACTTTCCACTGCCGGATGGCAGCGGTATGGGAAGACTCCAACGTTTTGATTTCAATGATGTATTGAGACTGTATCGCTCAGAATTCAGGGTACAACGGGATTGTGTAATCGATACCAATGCGGCCGATACCGAGCTGCCCAACCTGCTCTGCAGCGTACTTCTGTTAAGCGGCGAAATGCTGCTGGAAACTCCTGATGGCAAACAGCACCAGATCACGCCACAATCCGGCATCATGTATCGCGTCAGAGAGAACGGTACCCGTTTTCACCTAAAAGGCGGCCAGACACTTAGACACATAGGCGTCGCGGGTAAAATATCCGGTCTCCACAAACAGCTGGGCGAGAGACTGCCCGGCGCATTAGCATGCTTTTCGTCGTTTCCCGAATCCGGTGTTGTCAGCCGTGAAGTGACGGTCAACACCCGTTTACGGGGCCTGTTAACCAATGTTTTCTCACCCAGTACCTGCTCGTCCGATCCACTGCAGGAAATCGCGTTGGAGGGGGTGTCCATGTCTATTCTGGCGGAGATGGCGCGGACAATACTGGCAAGCGGTGCGGACGTTGAAGGCAGAGCCTCTCTATGGGGCGAGCATATATTCGAAAGCCTGACGGCCTACATCCGCAGCAACCTGGACGCCACCCTCAAGGCTGATGATATATGCCAGCGTTTTGGCATTACCCGACGCCAGCTGAACCAGTTGTTTCAGGTATCGGCACAATGCTCCCCACGCGAGTTTTGGCGACGGGAGCGCCTGGAACATGCTCGCAAGTTGATTGAAGAAGACGCAGCTCCGGTGAAAATGGTGGCGCATGCGGTGGGTTACAGCCATGTCAGTAATTTTTCCAAAGCCTATCGTGAATATTTTGGCGAAACACCGGGCCATACCCTCCGCTTGAAAGAAGCTGACAAGGCTACCGAGTGACCGATTGACACCCGGAAATAGCCCGTACTCCCGCTTTTTCCCTGATGTCAGAACCTCTGCTGCTCTCGCTCTATTTTTTTAAACTTCTTTGCTATCAGGGTGTTGACAGGATTTTAAAAACAGGGAATAATTCGCGGCCTTGAAAGCACACGGCAATGTAGCTCAGTTGGTTAGAGCAACGCATTCATAATGCGTGGGTCGCAGGTTCGAGTCCCGCCATTGCCACCATGCTTTCAGATCCAGGGGTATAGCCAAGCGGTAAGGCAACGGGTTTTGATCCCGTCATGCGGAGGTTCGAATCCTCCTACCCCTGCCATTTGTGGCAATGTAGCTCAGTTGGTTAGAGCAACGCATTCATAATGCGTGGGTCGCAGGTTCGAGTCCCGCCATTGCCACCATTACATTGCAGGGGTATCGCCAAGCGGTAAGGCACTGGATTCTGATTCCAGCATGCGTAGGTTCGAATCCTTCTACCCCTGCCATCTCTCTCTTCACTTCCGTTCCAACTATTCTCCATCGCACTTCGTTTAAGCTAATATGACTTAACAGGCATCCAGCTATCCCCCGGAGCGTGCATGACCAGCTCAACCGACCAAATTCTTGCGGCCTTGTCCAAGCAGCCGACTCATTCCGATGACGAGCGAAGCGGACGCAATCTGAACTTGCTGTTCTCCCACAGTGACACCTCCTCAATGGAGTTACTGCTCACGAATCTGCGCAATACCGATTTTGCCCCCCGCGGTTTGGCCATAGAGGACCTGCAAGCCCTTCAACAGGCGTTTGAGCGTCGAGCCTGGGATTTACTTATATTTAGTTGGAAAAGCGATTACAGGCCATTTTTGAGCCTTGAGGAAGCACTCCACTGGATCAAGCAGCAGGAACGCGACCTGCCGGTCATCGTTTTGGCCCCACAGGAGCAGGTTTTGGCGCCTTCTGCGCTCTTCAACCTGGGTGCTGCTGCTGCCATTCCCGATACAGATCCACACTGGCTGCTGCACGAAATCGAGCGCCAATACCTGCAGCTGAACGAACGTCGCGAGTTGCGCGCCGCACGCGCTACCCTCAAGCAACTGCGCGAACGCAACCAGTATCTGGTCAAACACTCCGCCACTGCTATCTGCTATCTGCATGAAGGGCGCATCACCTTCACCAATGACTGCTTTGTCAGAGTGCTGGGACATTCGGATCACAGCCACCTGAAAGGCCGCCATCTTCATTCACTGGTTGCCAGCAGTCAGCAGGAGCGTCTGAACCGTTGTTTGCAGCAGGCTGTCGATGGCAGCGATGGTAACAAGCCCGCCAGCCTGACCTTTGTTCGACCCGACCAGACCCAGTTTGAAGGCATGCTCAGTGTATCCCTGGTGGAATATGAAGGTAAGCTTTGCCAGGCCGTCGAAATATCCGAGCCTGAGTGTGAGGAAGAGGCGTTCAGAAGCCTTGATCCAATGACCGGCCTGCAGAACCAGCGCGCCTGCATGCAAGCACTGGAAGTCGCCTGCAGCCGTGCACTGCGTGGCGGTCATGACCGCTGTCTGTTGCTGCTAAAACTGGACCATCTGGATATTATTCGCGCCGAAGTCGGTACCAACGGCAAGGCGCTCATTCTGCGCGCTATCGCCCGTATTTTGACCCAGAAAGTAAGTCCAGCGCATTTGATCGGCCACCTGGATGACGACACCTTCATGGTCCTGATGCACAGCGCTGATCCCGAGAAAGCCCAGAGTCTTGGCCAGGGATTGTGCCATGCGATTCGCAGCCACATCTGCGATGTGGACCACGTGTCGATTCACACCACCGTTTCGGTAGGCATCGCCATGATCAACGACAGCGCCCCTGATCCCGCGCGGGTGCTTGACCATGCCCGCAAGGCCGCTGCCAGCCTGCATCAGGGCAACCGACCCGGTAATGGCGTCCAGATGTACAACCCGGAACACGGGCAAATGACTCAGCTGGACGGACGCATGAACAAACGCCTGTCCAACGCGCTCAAGCGCAATCGCTTCCGTCTGCTTTACCAGCCTGTCGTGCCCTTGCGCACTGAAGTACCCTCGGCCTATTACGAAGTGCTGCTCAGACTCGTCAGCGACAGCAACAAACCAATTTCACCCAACGCATTTATCATTCAGACCATAGAGCCTGAAATCTTGCGCGAGCTGGACCGCTGGGTCATTCAGCATGCATTGCAATCACTGCAAACACCTGAATGCAGAGAGCACAACGTTTCCCTGTTTATCAACCTGTCGGGGCCGTCTATTCGCTGCAGCCAACTGCCCGAATGGTTGGCGCTGGAGCTGGCCAAGACGTCGATCAGCCCTTCTCAGCTGATTTTTCAAATCAGTGAAAGCGATGCTGCCGTTGATCTGATGTCAGCCCGGCGCTTCGTAGGCGCCATGTTGCAGTTGAATTGCCGCACCTGCCTTAAGCATTTCGGCAGCTCACCCAACTCCAACCATGTACGCCAGGAGCTGAGAACCAACTTCGTCAAACTGGACGGCTCCTATATGCGCGACCTTCAGAACGACAGCCTGGATCTGGAGACACTGGACACTCTGCTGGAACCACTAAGGCACCAGAAACGTACCCTGATTGCGCCCCAGGTCGAAAACACCCGCGTTATTCCCGAGCTCTACAGCGCCGGTATACACCTGATACAGGGGCATTACCTGCAGCCGCCACGAGAGAGCATGGATTACGACTTCTTTACCGATCGGGACCAGTAATACGCTGTCAGCAAAATGAGCTTTTACTATAAGGAAAGCAGGGCCCAGACAAGGGCCCTGAAAGGACTCAGATCAGCGTTTCGCTGTCACGGTCACGGAAACCGATCAGGTAGAGGATACCGTCAAGACCCAATGTGCTGATTGCCTGCTTGGCACTCTGGCGCACCAGCGGCTTGGCACGGAAAGCGATCCCCAGACCAGCGATGGACAGCATGGGCAGGTCATTGGCGCCATCACCCACCGCAATCGTTTGCTCAAGACGCACACCTTCACGCTCGGCAATTTCACGCAGCAGCTGTGCCTTACGCTCGCCGTTAACGATCTGACCTGTGACTTCACCGGTTACCTTGCCATCCTTGATATCCAGCTCATTGGCGTGAACATAGTCAAAGCCCAGCTTATCCTGCAGGAAACGGCCAAAATAGGTGAAGCCACCTGACAGAATCGCTGTCTTGTAGCCCATCGCCTTAAGATGTGACACCAGCTCAGCCACACCTTCAGTCAACGGCAGACGCTCAGCAATTTGCGCCAGCACCGAGGCGTCCAGACCTTTCAGCAGTGCCACACGGCGACGGAAGCTTTCATCGAAGTCGATCTCGCCACGCATGGCCGCTTCGGTAATCTCGATCACCTGCTCGCCCACACCAGCTTCCTTGGCCAGCTCATCAATCACTTCGGCTTCAATCAGCGTGGAGTCCATATCGAACACCACCAGACGGCGATTGCGACGGTAGATATCATCTTTCTGGAAAGCGATATCGACACCCAGATCACTGGCAGCCTTGAGAAATTCTTCACGCAATGCCGCCGCATCTGCCGGCAAGCCACGCACAGAGAATTCCACACAGGCACGGGTCTTGTTGCAGGTTTCCTGCTGCAGAGAAATACGGCCTGACAGACGGCTGATGTTATCGATATTCAAGCCGTGATCGGCTGCAATACTGGTGACACGCGCAATGTGCTCGGCGCTGATACGGCGCGCCAGCAAAGTGATGATATGGCGTGACTTGCCCTGCGCGGCCACCCACTGCTCGTAGGCCTCACTTTCAACCGGCTCAAAACGCACCTGCATTTTCATCTCATGCGCTTTAAACAACAGATCTCGCAGCAACGGCGAGGACTCCAACTCTGTCGGCACCTGGATCAAAACCCCCAGCGACAGTGTATTGTGGATAACGGCCTGGCCGATATCGAGAACATTGATCTTGTAACGAGCAAGAATACCGGTGATTGCCGAGGTAACACCGGGACGGTCATCGCCGGAGACAGTCAGCAGGATGATTTCGTTCATCGCACCCTTCCGTTTGAAAATGCATCGCTGGCATCACCAGCACTAGACTGCAATTATATCAGACAGGCCCAAAGCCCGTATGCCTGTGCTCAACCGGAAATGGATTTTAACTGTGCCACACGAAAGCCTGATTACATTACCCAGCCTGCCCGCCTGGGGACTGCTGACACTTCTCCTGCTGGCCGCATTCGCCGAGTCGCTGGCCTTTGTTGGTCTGGTGTTGCCCGGCGTTGCGATTTTGTTTGCCCTGGCCTTTGCGGCCGGCTCAAGCGGTCTTGATCTGGGCGCCTGCCTGGCGGTCGCATTGATCGGCGCCCTGCTGGGTGACGGCTTAAGCTTTTGGCTGGGGAAACACAGTGCACCACGCATTCGCAGCTTGGGTCTGGTACAGCGCCACCCCGGCTGGCTAAACCGCGGCGAACGCTTCTTCGAGCGCTGGGGCGTTATCAGCATCCTGCTGGGGCGCTTTATCGGCCCATTACGCCCGGTCATTCCCTTTATCGCGGGCAGCTGCCAAATGCCCTCCTCCCGTTTTTTTGCCTACAACCTGCTCTCGGGACTGGGCTGGGCTCCGCTTTATCTGCTTCCTGGCTACTACGCCGGCCGCGGCCTGCAGGTGATGCCTTCCCATTTGACGCCCCTGCTGTGGGTACTGGCCGTATTTCTGTTCATCATGCTCATCTGGCAGCAGCTACATCACCGTCTGAACCCTGACACCCTGCTTTCCCGACGCTTGATGCAGCTAATGCCCAGCACCTGCCCGCCAGCCCCCTTGGTGATGCTGATCAGCATGCTGACACTGTTTGTGGTGAGTACGGCTCTAGTGCTGACCCCTTTCGGCACCTCACTGAACCAGATGATCTTGCCAACCCTGAAGGCGCTGGGAGCGCTGCAGCCCCTTCCCGTCCTTGCTGTTACTGTGCTGGGCGAATTTAAACTGGCTTTGGGTTTGGCACTGTTAACCAGCCTGTTTGGCGTTGTTTGGTTGCGCCAGCCTCAAGCCTGGGGCGTAGTCTTAGGGACAGCATTTGCAACCGGGCTGAATGTGCTACTGAAGCATCTGTTTGTGATTGATCGCCCTGAACAGTTCACGCTAACCACCTACAGTTTCCCCAGTGGCCATGCCTCAACAGCTGCCGCCTGGATAGGACTGGTCTGTGTGTACTGGGCCCATACACGGCCACATGCGGTGCGTCACAGGGCCTATCTGGCAGCGGCGCCCCTGATCCTGCTGGTGGCACTGTCACGCTGTCTTCTGGGTGTTCATTGGCCACTGGATGTGATTGCCGGGGTTGCGGAAGGCTTGTGTATCGCGGTGGTGTATCGAATCTGGCTGTGCCGTCATCCGGCCGAAGCGCCTGTGCCGATTGGCTGGCTGGGAGTGTTAGCTGCACTGGTCGTTGCCTTTATGATTTGGCAACTGGGGCCTATGGCCGCAGCCTACCGAATCAGTTGATCCGGCAGGCTCAGCAGGCACTCGCGGTCAGGAATCAAGACTTTTTACGTCGAGCCCTGGGCGGGTGCTTGGGCTTACGTGCCTTTTTAGGCTTGTCCTTGGGAGCCGCACTTTTGTGGCCACCCTGACCGGGTCGGGCATCACCTGAATGCCCTTCAGGCTTTTTTCCGCGACGGCCTCCAGTCGATTTAGACTTCGGCTTTGAGCGCCCATCGAGCTGACCTTTAGCCAGCTTTTCGCGCTGAGTCAGTTTTTTTTTCGGTTGACCGCCCTCAGGTTCGCCGACCAACTCGAAGTCGATCTTGCGCTCGTCCAAGTCAACACGCACAACCTGAACATTGACGCGATCACCCAACTTGAACACTCGGCGGGTACGATCACCAACCAGACGCTGCTTGGCTGCCTCGAAGTGGTAGTAATCGCTGGGCAGAGCTGTAATGTGGATAAGTCCTTCCACATAGAGATCATCCAGTTCAACGAAAACACCGAAGCCGGTCACCGCAGACACCACGCCTGGGTAGCTTTCGCCAATCTGGTCCTGCATGTACTCACACTTGAGCCAGGACACCACATCACGGGTGGCATCATCGGCACGACGCTCGGTCATGGAGCAGTGTTCACCCAGTACCAGCATCTGTTCGTTGCTGTAGGGATATTTAAATGCCCCGTCCGCTGCGAATTTCTTCGGACGTTCAACGCCTTTCACCTTGCCTTCGGCGTGAATCGCACCACGAATGGCACGGTGCACCAGCAGGTCAGGATAGCGTCTAATCGGCGAAGTGAAGTGGGTATAAGCGTTGTACGCCAAACCAAAGTGACCCAAGTTCTCCGGGCTGTACACAGCCTGCTGCATGGATCTGAGCATCATGGTCTGGATGATGTGGCGATCCGGACGCCCCTCAATGGCATCTGCCAGCTTGAGGTAGTCTTTCGGCTCTGGCGTTTCACCGCCCGGCAGATTCAGACCCAGCTCACCCAGGAAAGCCCGCAGATTTTCCAACTTGGCGGCCTTGGGACCCTCATGGATACGGTAGAGTGCGGGCTTGCCGTACTTGGCCAGGAAACGAGCCGTGGCCACGTTGGCAATCAGCATGCACTCTTCGATGATCTTGTGGGCATCGTTACGATGAACCGGCACGATCTCTTCGATCTTACGCGCCTGATCGAACAGAATACGGGTTTCCACAGTGTCGAAATCGATGGCGCCACGCTCATCGCGTGCCTTGCGCAACGCGGTATAAAGACCGTGCAGCTGGTCGATGTGCTTAACAACCGGCGCGTACTCTTTTCGCAGAGCGGCACAGTTCTCGTTGTCCGAATCCAGCATGGCACCAACCTTGGTGTAGGTCAGACGCGCCTTGGAGTTGATCACCGCTTCATAGAACTTGTAACCGGACAGCTTGCCGGCACGGCTCACGGTCATCTCGCACACCATCGCCAGACGGTCGACCTTGGGATTCAGTGAGCAGAGACCGTTGGACAGCAGCTCAGGCAGCATGGGGACAACAAACTCGGGGAAGTACACCGAGTTACCACGCTTGATCGCTTCCTTATCCAGTGCAGTGTCCGGACGAACGTAGTAGGACACATCCGCAATCGCGACCCACAGACGCCAGCCACCAAAGGTTTTCTTCTCGCAGTAAACCGCATCATCGAAGTCCTTGGCATCTTCGCCGTCGATCGTCACAAACGGCAGATCACGCAGGTCAAAGCGGTTCTGCTTGTCCTCTTCACGAACCTCAGGCGTCAGCTCACCAATCTGCTGATGAACGTCTTCCGGGAATTCATCCGGGATTTCGTAGTTGTGGATGGCAACCTGAATTTCCATACCCGGCGCCATGCGGTCGCCCAATACTTCCACCACGCGTGCACGCGCAGGCTGCTTGCGGTTCGGTTGCTGGATAAGCTCCACAACCACCAGCTGACCGTCTTCATATTCCAGTTCTGTGGTCGGATCAGGAATCACCATCACCTGATTGGTGATGCGCTGGTTTTCACAGATCAGGCTACCGAAGCCACCATGGCCATCAAAGCGCCCCACCAGTTTTGTAGTATTGCGCTCCAAAACCTCAACAATTTTGGCTTCGCGACGGCCACGGCTATCCAGGCCAATCGACTGCACCAGCACGCGGTCGCCATCAAACACCTCACGCATGTTACGCGGGCTGAGAAAGAGATCATCCGTGCCGTCATCCGGCTTGAGGAAGCCAAATCCGTCACGATGGCCAATGACACGGCCGGGAATCAGATCCATTTTACGGATCAATCCATATTCGTGACGACGGTTGGAGATCAGCTGGCCGTCGCGGCACATCGCAATCAAGCGGCGACGCACGCCCTCGATACCATCTTCATCTTCAATGCCGAGTTCGCGGCAGAGTGCGGGATGGCTGATCGGCGCACCCCATTTTTCGAGAAAGTTGAGCAGGAAATCCCGGCTCGGGACCGGCTGTTCATATTTTTCAGCTTCCTGCTGAGCATTGGGATCTTTCTCTTGCCAATTATTAGTCATTCAGTTTCCATTTTTGTCTGTAACTGCGCGCCTTTTCGGCATATACATATCAGAATAGCTGCTACAGATGTAAAAAATAAAGCCGGCAAACGCCGGCTTTGAAAGATTAGGGCAGTTCTTCGCCTTCCTCGCCTTCTTCCTTCTGCGGCGGCAGCAGATCTTCGCGTTTGACGTTCATCATCAACAACGCGTTGGCCGCAACATAAATGGACGAGTAGGTACCGATAAGAACACCCACCAGCAGTGCCATGGCAAAACCATGAATCATTTCACCGCCAAAGTAGAACAAGGCCACCAGCACCAGCAATGTGGTGACAGAGGTCATCAGGGTACGGCTCAGGGTCTGGCTCAGCGAGGTGTTCATCACCTCTTCTTCATCACCCTTACGAATAATACGGAAGTTCTCACGAATTCGGTCATACACCACGATGGTATCGTTCAGTGAGTAACCGATAACCGCCAGTACCGCCGCCAGCACCGTCAGATCAAACTCCACCTGCAACAGCGAGAAGAAGCCCAGTACCACGATCACGTCGTGTACCAGTGCCACTACAGCGCCGATGGAGAACTTGAACTGAAAGCGGAACGCGAGGTAGATCATGATCATGAACAGTGCCAGCAGCATGCCCAGACCACCCTGCTCACGCAGCTCTTCACCGACCTGAGAACCTACGAACTCGTTACGACGCAGCTCCAGATTCTGGCCAGACTCAGCCTCCAGCGCCTCCAGCACCTTGTCACCCAGCTTGGGATCATGATCCGCCTGCAGGCGAATCAGCACATCACGCGGTGAGCCAAAGGTCTGTACGGTGACGTCATTGAAGCCAGCTGTTTGCAGACTTGAGCGCACCTGCTCCAGATCGGCAGGCTGCTCATAACCGATTTCAACCAGACTGCCACCAGTAAAGTCGAGGCCAAACTTAAGACCGTTGACCGCCAGAGAGCCAATTGAAATCACCATCAGAATCAGGGAGAACGCCAGCGCCAGCTTGCGTACACCCATGAAGTTGTAAATCTTACCTGTAGCCATGGGGGTCTCCTCAGATCATCACTTTGTTCAGCTTGCGACCGCCATACACCAGGTTAACCAGTGAACGCGTTACCACCAGCGCGGTGAACATGGAGGTCAGGATGCCGACCGACAGGGTTATGGCAAAGCCCTTCACCGGGCCTGTACCCATGGCAAACAGAATCACCGCCGCAATCAGCGTGGTGACGTTGGCATCAAGAATGGTTGTAAAGGCGCGGGCAAAACCACTATGGATAGCAGACTGCACCGGCTGGCCGTTTTTCAACTCTTCCTTGATACGCTCAAATATCAATACGTTGGCATCCACCGCCATACCGACGGTCAACACGATACCCGCAATACCCGGTAGCGTTAGTGTTGCGGACATCAGGGACATCACCGCAACCAGCAACACCAGGTTCAAGGTCAGTGCCACGTTCGCCAGCAGACCGAACACCTTGTAGTACACCAGCATGAAGACCAGAACCAGGGCAAAGCCGATCTTAACCGACAGGGTACCCAGTTCGATGTTTTCAGCACCCAGGCTAGGACCAACCGTACGCTCTTCTACGAAGTAGATCGGCGCAGCCAGCGCACCGGCACGCAGCAACAGTGCCAGCTCAGAGGATTCCTGAGCGCTGTCCAGACCGGTAATACGGAAGGAGTTGCCCAGAGTACTCTGAATGGTTGCCAGCGAGATGATGCCTTTCTCGGTGTACGGAATACGCTTCTCGACACGCTCACCATCAATGGTCTGCACCAGCATGCGCTGCTTGTGTTCAACAAACAGCACAGCCATGCGCCGCTGGATAGCGTTACGAGTCACACGGCTCATCATCTGGCCGCCCTTGGCATCCAGGGTAATGGAAACCTGCGGCATGCCGTTTTCGTCAAAGGCTGCCTGAGCGTTGGATACGCTGGAGCCGGTGATGATCACGTCTTTTTCAAGGTTCGCGGTACGCTCAGGCGTATCACGGAAGCCGTAAACTTCGATGTTGGCACGGCTGGCATCCGGACCGGCTTCAAGGCGGAACTCGAGGTTCGCTGTCTTACCGATGATACGCTTGGCCGCCGCAGCATCCTGTACACCCGGCAACTGGACAACGATACGGTTACGACCCTGACGCTGTACCAGCGGCTCGGCCACACCCAGTTCGTTCACACGGTTACGCAGCGTGGTCAAGTTCTGCTTGATCGCATAATCTTCGATCTCGCGGATCGTCTGCTCGGTAAGGTTGACGTACAACCAGGCGTCGCCATCCACATCCTGACTGTCGACCAGAAACTCCTGATAGTTGCGCAGCAACAGGCTGGACGCAGCATCGCGCGCTTCTGCATCAACAAAACGGATCGCCAGTCGGCCATCCTCGAGGTGATCAACCACACGGTAGCGCAGCTTCTCTTCACGCAGCTTGGTTTTGATCTCGCTGACGTAGACATCCAGACGCTGACCAACGGCCTGCGCCATATCCACTTCCAGCAGGAAATGCACACCACCACGCAGGTCCAGACCCAGTTTCATGGGGCCAGCACCAATATCGTTCAACCAGTCAGGTGTCGTCGGCGCCAGGTTAAGCGCTACCACATAATCGCTACCCAGCTGATCGGCAATCGCCTCCTTGGCAGCCAACTGGGCATCAGAACTGCCCAGGCGCACCAGGGCACCTCCGTCTTCCTGCAAGGCAACGTCCTTGGCATCAACGCCAGACGCTTTCAGGGCTGATTCAATGCTGGTCAGAGTATCCGCATTCACCTCGGTGGTACGGGTGCTGGATATCTGAACGGCGAAATCATCGGGATAGAGGTTGGGGGCTGCATAGATACCGGCGATCACCAGTACCAGCAAGATCATCAGATTTTTCCACAGGGGGTAGCGGTTGAGCATCGTGCTCGGTCCTCACCAAAAACAAAAGCGCCACCTGAATCAGTGGCGCTGGATCACTCAGACGGGGGATCAGATACTTTTGATCGTTCCCTTCGGCAGTTCGGCTGCAACGTGGGCTTTCTGGAACTTCAGCTCAGTACCTTCAGACACTTCCAGCACCACGTAGTCGTCATTCAGACGCACAACCTTGCCGATGATGCCGCCAGCGGTGATGACTTCATCACCCTTGGCCAGGCTAGCCAGCAGGTTTTTGTGGTCTTTGGCGCGTTTGGCCTGAGGACGCCACATGAAGAAGTAGAAAATCAGACCGAAGCCGACCAGGAACAGGATGTTGAACATACCCGGATCCATAGCGCCCGCAGCAGGGGCATCAGCGGCCAGCGCCGGAGAGATGAAAAAGCTCATTCAGGTTTTACTCCCGATTACAGTGAAAAGTATTCGCTTCAGGCCGTCAGCGGTGGGGTTTCTTGTCCCCGCTGACGATAGAATTCGTCTACAAAGTCGCTCAATTTACCCTGTTCAATAGCGTTGCGCAAACCAGCCATCAGCTCCTGATAATAGTGCAGGTTGTGGATGGTATTGAGGTGAGCGCCCAGGATTTCCCTGCATTTGTCCAGGTGGTGCAAATAGGCACGACTGAAGTTCTGACAGGTATAACAGCTACAGGTTTCATCCACCGGTGCCGTATTGGTTTTATTGGACGAATTTCGGATCTTGACGATACCGTTACGGGTAAACAGGAAGCCGTTACGCGCATTACGCGTCGGCATCACGCAGTCGAACATATCCACACCGCGACGCACGCCTTCAACCAGGTCTTCCGGCTTGCCCACACCCATCAGGTAACGCGGCTTGTCTTCCGGCATTTTCCACGCCAGGTGATCAAGAATACGTACCATGTCGACCTTGGGCTCGCCTACGGACAGGCCACCGATCGCGTAGCCATCGAAGCCGATCTCGGTCAGGCCTTCCAGAGACTCGTCACGCAGGTCTTCGTACATGCCGCCCTGGATAATGCCGAACAGCGCCGAGGGGCTGTCGCCATGAGCATCCTTGGAACGTTGCGCCCAACGCATGGACAGGCGCATGGAGTCTGCCGCTTCCTTATGCGTCGCCGGGTAAGGCGTACACTCGTCAAAGATCATGACGATATCGGAACCCAGCTCACGCTGAACCTGCATGGAGCTTTCCGGCGTCATCAGCACCTTGTCACCGTTCACCGGCGACTGGAAGGTCACGCCCTGCTCGCTGATCTTGCGCATTTTGCCCAGACTGAATACCTGGAAACCGCCGGAATCGGTCAGGATCGGGCCTTTCCACTGCATGAAGTCATGTAGATCACCATGCTGCTGCACAATCTCGGTACCGGGGCGCAGCATCAGGTGGAAAGTGTTACCAAGAATGATCTGCGCGCCTGTCGCCTCGATATCACGCGGCGTCATTCCCTTTACGGTGCCATAGGTACCCACCGGCATAAATGCCGGGGTTTCGACCACGCCACGGGGGAAGGTCAGGCGACCACGACGAGCCTTGCCTTCAGTGGTCGTGGTCTCGAACTTCATGAAACATTCTTTTCTCACGCTGACTCCTCGTCCGTCGACTCGCGACGGGTCAAAAACATGGCATCGCCATAACTGAAGAAACGGTAACGCTCGGCCACAGCCTCGGCATAGGCATCCATCATCGCCTTGTAGCCGGAAAATGCACTCACCAGCATCAGCAAGGTCGATTCAGGCAGATGGAAATTGGTGATCAGGGCTTCCACCGTACGGTAACGATAGCCCGGGTAGATAAAGATATCGGTATCACCATAGAAAGGCGCGATCTCACCGGATTGGCTGGCCGTTTCCAGGCAACGAACACTGGTCGTGCCCACCGCAATCACGCGATTGCCACGCGCCTGGGCCGCTTTCACCGCCGTGCAGGTTTCTTCGGATACTTCGATGTACTCGGCATGCATGTGGTGATCCTGGATGTTATCCACTTTCACCGGCTGGAAGGTGCCTGCACCCACATGGAGTGTCACGAACGCCTGCTCAACGCCCATCGCTTTCAGCTTTTCGAGCAAAGGTTCATCGAAATGCAGCCCCGCCGTCGGTGCTGCGACAGCACCCGGCTTGCGGTTATACACCGTCTGATAACGCTCGCGATCGGACAGCTGATCTTCACGGTTCATATACGGCGGCAGCGGCATATGGCCGTGCTCTTCGAGTGCGCTGACCAGATGGCCTTCGAGGTTAGTAAACCGGACCTCGAACAGGTTTTGCTGACGGCCGGTGACTTCAGCTTCCAGGCCACCTTCCAAAACCAGTGCGGTTCCGGGTTTGGGCGCTCGGCTGGAACGGATATGCGCCAGTGCTTCGCTGTCAGACGTTACACGTTCAATCAGCATCTCGATCTTGCCACCACTGGCCTTCTGGCCAAACAGGCGTGCCGGGATAACACGGGTGTCATTGAACACCAGCAGATCACCGGGCTGCAGCAAGGAAGGCAGATCAGAAAAATGACGGTGAGCGCGCTCGCCGCTGTTACCATCAACGCACAGTAGCCGGCTGGCACTGCGCTGCTCCAGAGGGTAGCGCGCAATCAGCTCCTCCGGCAGCTCGAAGTAGAAATCTTTTACCTGCATGAATTCAAACTGGAAACCTGTTGGAAAGCGCAGATTCTACCTGAATGTAAGTTTTTTTTCAGTCCTGATTGACGAACCCGTAAAGACAAATATAATATGCGCCTTCACTCGCACGGAGCCACAGATCAACAGGCCCGTCGCAAAGTGCCAGCGTGGTGAAATTGGTAGACACAGGGGATTCAAAATCCCCCGCCCTAACAGGTGTGCCGGTTCGAGTCCGGCCGCTGGTACCACCTTTTCAAGCAAGTGAAAGAGCACATTGAAAGCCTGTAAAGCCAGAGCTTAACAAGTAAGCGGAACCGAAAGGTAGCCGCTTTTTTTGTGCCTGAGTTTTCCAGTCAAATTCATATTCTACATTCACATCTGCAATTTTAGCGCTTCATTTCCCCCCATCGAGAACAGCAACCTCCAACATTTGAAGGAAGATGACCGCCACCTAAGTACGGCAAGCGCTGCGATTTACAGATATCGTTTTTTGGGGGAGTAGGTTATCAGGCTGACCTTCGGATAAGGGCCAGCCAGTACTATTTACCGAACAGGGAAAGGTGAAGCCACCAACTCCTGCCTGGCCGATTCATACTCATCAACAAAACGTGCAATTAGTTCTGCCGTTGTTGGAACATCCTTAATACGCCCGATACCCTGGCCGGCACCCCAAATATCTTTCCATGCCTTGGCAGAGGTGTTGCCGCCGCTACCAAAATTCATGGTCGACTTGTCCGCTTCCGGCAAGTTATCCGGGTCCATGCCTGCCGCTTTAATACTTGGTTTCAGGTAGTTACCGTTCACACCCGTAAACAGAGATGAATACACAATATCGTCAGCAGAACTATCGATCAGCATCTGCTTATAGGCGTCATCCGCTCGTGCTTCCTGAGTCGCTATGAAGCGGGTACCCATGTAGCCCATATCGGCTCCCATGGCTTGAGCCGCCAGAACATCCCGACCAGATGACATAGATCCCGACAAAATGATGGTGCCATCATAAAACTCGCGAATTTCGGAGACCAAAGCAAATGGGCTCAGGTTTCCTGCATGACCACCTGCACCGGCACACACCAGAATCAACCCATCGACACCAGCCTCGATAGCCTTCTTTGCATGATAAACATTGGTGACATCATGAAAGACCAGCCCTCCATAGGAGTGTATAGGTCCAACGACTTCGGTCGGTGCCATTAAGCTGGTGATAACCACAGGCACTTTGTGCTTCACGCACATGGCAATGTCGTGCTGTAAACGATCATTGGAGCGATGAACAATCTGATTGACCGCGAAAGGTGCTACCGGTTTATCCGGGTTGTCATTTTGATAGCGCTCAAGCTCTGCATTGATCTCCGTTAGCCATTCATCCAGCACCTCTGCTGGCCGTGCATTGAGTGCGGGAAATGAACCGATAACTCCCGCTTTACACTGCTCAACGACTAACCGCGGGTTTGAAATAATAAACAGCGGTGAACCTATGAGTGGTAACGACAAGCGGTTCTGAAATGAAGAAGGTAATGCCATGAGTGCTCTTCTCAACTGGTTATATCAACGGGGATTGATGTCTCCACAATTACCGCAGGTGACGCCGAGGCAATACATGTTAATAGCGATAACATAAAGCTACATTCGAAAGTTAACACTGTCAACATTGATAAGCATCATGTAAGCTTGCACCAGTATCAGTGCCTGCGATAAGGCACTTGATTCAATCAACATAAATGACGAAACAGTATGGGCCGAGCAAAATTGACCTATCACCACGGTGACCTGAAAGGAGCCCTGATTTCTGCAGCAGCGGAGATGATCACAACACAGGGGCAAGCTGGCTTTAGCCTGCGTAAAGTTGCACAGCAGGTGGGCGTTTCACAAACTGCTCTATACCGACACTTTGCCAACAAAGAGGAGCTTTTTGCGGCGGTTGCAGAGCAGAGTTTTCTTCGCTTGAGCGAAAAGAGCCGGCAGGCATTCGATAGTCATAACGACCTTACAGAACGTACCATTGAAGTTGGCATGGCATATCTGGACTTTGCTGCAGAAAACCCCAACCTCTATCGGTTAATGTTCGATTCCGCAATTGCTGATAACCAACGATACCCTGCTCTCGCTGATGCCCGCCGACAGGCATTCAAATACTCTGCCCTTAATTCGGCGGCCATGCGACGACTGCGCGATCCCGACATTGCGCCAGACTCCCTAGAGGCTGAAAGCACTAAAATATTATCCCAGGCTCTGGTTCATGGGCTGGCAAGCTTAATGATTGAAGGCATGATTCATAGCAGGGTGGAGCGACAAGAGCTCATGCGGAAAACATTGAGTGAATCTCTTAGGTCTCCCTGACAGGCTAAATTTTCACACTCAGGGTGAGCACTCCAAATCGACAGTTATCACTTGAGAACCCGACACTCAAACAAGTCACTGGTCACTGGTCACTGGTCACTGGTCACTGGTCACTGGTCACACAGAACATCGCCTGTATTAAACCCCTAAGTGCTTTCTAGCCAAAGAGCATTCTAGTGTATGTCCCGCGAAACCCTGTACGGCTCGTATCCCATCACTTCATCAAACGGCAGAGCCTGCGAAAAGTAGAACCCCTGAATCAGCCTGAGTCCGCTTGCTCGCAAGGCATCCACCTGCCATGCCTGCTCTACCCCCTCAGCCACACAATCGATTTTGAGCTCTCGGCACAGAGCAGCAATTTGGTGAATAATCGCGCGACCTTTCTCTTCGCCCAACAGGTCTATCAGGCTTTTATCCAGCTTCAGGGAGCTGAAAGGGACATGACACAGCTCTTCAAAGGAGGAGTACCCTGAGCCAAAGTCATCGATAGAAATTTTGAAGTTATTCTCCTTGAAACGATTAATGGCATCACGGGCATAGCCTGTGCGGTTCAAGCCGCGCTCGATGACCTCGAAGGCCACGGTCTCGCCCTGAAAGATTTGAATGATCTCTTCAACCACATTGGGCAGCCCCAGGGTGTCAGGGTTCAGGTTTACATTGATGCAGGGGGTGAAGTCCTGCTCACGCCAGCGCATCAGATCTTCTTTCACCTGACGACTGACCCACAGATCAATCAATGGCGCCATACCGGCCTGCTCAAGCTGCTCAAGAAAGTAGGGACCTACAATGGAGCCATCTTCTTTCTTCAAACGCAGCAACGCCTCGTAGCGGCGGCACGCTCCTAGTTCGATATCCACAACCGGCTGGTAGTAAACCAGCATCTCGGAGTTTTCCAGCATGCGCACTGTCCGAGACACTTCTTCATTGGCATGGATGATCGACTGCTCAGCCTGGAAGGACGCCAGATTCTCGCGGGTGGCCAGGGGCTCGGATATACCAAGGTTGCTGCCCAAGCGGGTGGTTTGATAGCTCACTGATTGAATCTGGGAGTAATGCCTGGCGAAAGGCAGATAGATCAGGGCATCAAGAATCAAAAGAACAAGCTGAAACAACAAGGGTTTCCAGTCACCGCCATAGAGAATATAGCTATTCAGAAAGACAGGGGTTGTCCATGGAATTTGAATACTATTCGGTTCCAGCTGCATCAAGGGCAGTGCATTAAATGCAATGAAGGCATTGATGAAGGGCACGCCAATAAACGGCAGCAGCAGATAGCGGTTGAAAATAATGGGCAAGCCGTAAATCACCAGTTCATTGATGTTGAATAGTGAGAACGGAAGCGCCAGCTGCGCGGTTCGGCGCATATGGCGGTCTCTGGAGAACCAAAGCAAGACAAGGACAAGCCCCAATGTTGCACCAGAACCGCCAAAGATAACGAACACATCGAGGATCTCTTTATGGGACAAGCCATAGCTTGAGTAAAGATCCAGAATTTCTCCGCTTTCAGTTACATAGAGTACATTTGAACCATGGATACCAAAAAACCAAAGTACGTGCTCAATAATTAAGCGAATATAAAAAATGGCCTGTTTATCCAGATCAGGTAAATTGTCTCTTGTTATTTCCAGTACCCAACCTGTCAACCAGAGTATTATCATACAGGTAAGGACCAGTAAAATACTGATCAGTACAAAGGGGATCAGGCTTTGCAGGGTTACTTTAATATCTCCGCTGGATGAGCGGACGGCTTCACTGCGTCGCCCCCATATATTAAAAAGAAACACCACCATTGGCGGGATAATCAAAATCAGAAAAGTGTTACCCGGCATGCCAAATAGATGATGAAGCTCCTGCGTGTTGATAATGCTGACTGTGAGCAATACAGTCACCGAGCATAAGACGGTCAGGATGTAATTCACCTCAAAACGTCGGGCTAGCCGCAGCGCGATAGCAAACATCAGGGCAACCGGGAAAAAGTCGATCAGTACCGAGGCTACCAGCTGAACAGATTGGGCCCCGAAAAACAGGAGAGAGAAACCCAGCAAGTCCCAGGCTTGAGCCAGGAGCAGACAGCATGACGATGTAAACAGGTAGGGAACCAGAGAGATGAATGCCTCTTTGTACGCCATGGAAACACGCTTCATGAACTCAACCCTTTCAGCCTATGCTGTCACCTGGCCATTGATCCATGCAGCCCTTACGGATTCCCTTGAGTGCATTGGCACTCTTGTTCATTGTCTGAGCACAACCTCCTCCCAGCGGCACAAATGCTCGCTGACTTCCCAGTCTGCGTCAGTGAATTGCCTGTAAATGTGTACCGTTATACTCATCTTAGTCAATAAGAGGGAGTAAAGCTTTGTTGGCTTACTGCAACATTTTGGTGCAGGGCCAATGCAGACATGCAAGAGCGGCCCAGAGGGTTGGGACTGAATTCAGAGTTGATTAGGGTATGGAGATGCAGGAAAAATGATTGAGCGGTACTTTATTATTTATCACCCTGCATTTTATTTACTAAACACTGGCCAATGATTTTCCATTAATATATTGGGACATCCATTCAGCCCCTGTAGTTCAATAGTGCATAAAGCGTCCCTGTTTTATTTAAAATAACGTTATTTTATTCCAGCCAATCACCCAATACCCAGTCGGTTTCGCAATATACCAGATGAGCACTCGGAATCGCACCCAAGCCTTGCTCAGGCAATTCACTGAAGCGGACCAGACGTGTTTCGTCTTCTTGTCGCCAGCTATCAGGAAAATGCTGTTTCAGTCGGTGCAATGTAGAAAGAACGGCCTGGTGATCACCGGTCAGGGCGTAGGCATGAGCGAGATAATCCAATTGCAGGCGCGATTCTACTGGCTCAGAGGCGAGCGCCAGCACCTGTTCCGGGCGACCCGACTGTAAATGATTCCACATCATCGAGTACACGCCATAGGCATAGGACGTGTTGAGGTTCCGGTCACGATAGTGCTCAAGTGCCTGCTGGTAATTAGCGAGCGCCCCGTCGTAGTTGCCCAGCTCATCCTGAGCCCATCCCTGCAGTAACAAAGCATCGGCGCGGAGTTTGGCTGACAGGTCTTGCTGCGCCAGCACCCCTGCAAACTGCTCTACTGACAGACGCAGATGCTCCACGTCAGGCCCCTCTCCCCGATCAATGCCCTGATCCAGATCGGCAAAAGCACGGTAAAACTGCGCTTCCTGCTCCAGCCAGCGGGACCCCATTGAGCTCGCCAGTTCTGAAGCTTCGTCCAATACCTGGGCAGCCTCTTCACCTCGGCGCAACTGCAATAGATAAAACCCGCGATAGAGCAACAACCGGGTCAACTCGAATGGCAAGTTCAACTCTCGAAAGCTCTGTTCAGACGCTGACATCGCCTGTTCACGTTCATCCAGCGGCAACAGATAGTTCTGCCCAAGCGCAAAGTTAGCCGCGGCGATCTGCGGCTTATGATCCAGTTGCTGATAGTACGCCAACGCCTTTTTGAGACGCTGCCCATTGAGCATCAAATCGTTGTACCGGTCTTTTTCCAACCCCCAATGTACGGGGCTGCCCAGATAAAAAAGGCGCTCAGCTTGTACTTCCAATGCATTCCCAAACGCAGGTGTGTCATTGGCGCGTTGCTGCCATAACCGCGCGCTCTCCCAGTCCATACGCTGAAAGCTTATCTGTGCCTGCAGGCGATAGGCACGTCCTGCCAGCTCAGGCTGGTTCAACTCCTCCCCCAACCGGCTGGCTTGCTCAATGCGATGCTCGGCCAGGTCCCACTCACCCCGCCTGTAACTGAGCTCTCCCAGCCAGAGTTGAGCCTGCGCCCAAAGCGCCTTGTCATGTTTCTCGTCAATAGACGCCAGCATCGCTTCGGCTTCCGTCCAATCGCCCAGCAACATGGCGGTATACCCCGCATAAGCACCTGCCCAGGTGTTATTGGGGTCTTGTAGCCAGGCTGCACGGAACAGGTGGTAAGCCAAGGAGGCGCCATGCTGTTGCAGGGCTTGCAGGGCTCTCAAGTGATCCCGACGCGAAACCGGGTCCACATCTGGCCCAGAGAGTGAGCTATCCGTGGGCAGCGCCAGCAACCGCTGCAGCTGCTCGGTTATCAGTGGCAATGCATCAGCCAGCTGAGGAAAGCTCAAGCTGCCTTCTTTCACATCTCCGTTCACATAGCGCAGTTGAATATCCAACACCTGCTGCCCGTTGTACTGACGAATGGTGCCCATGAGTGCCGCATCCGCTCGCTGGTTCTGCAGTAACTGCTGAACGTTATCCACATCCATCGGCCAGGGCATTTCATTCACCGCCAACAGCTGGTGTACCGCAGCAGGGGGCGTTATACGCAACTGTCTATCACGTTGCAGACGACTGGCGACCATGTCACTGAGTCCCATCTCCATCCAGTCCATCTGCGACAAGCCGGATTCATCAATAAAGGGCAGGATGAGAAGGGACAGCGGAGCTTCGGAAGAGAATTGCCCGGACTTCACAACCGAATTGCCGGCCGAGAAATAGTTGAATCCGCCCCAGGCCAATAGACAGATCAACAAGACACTGGCGGCGATTTGGATCTGTCTGAAGCGACTTCCGCGTCTGGCTGCTTCCGGTTCAGCTTCAGGGGCTTCCTCCTCAAGAGGCTCTAAAGCTGTCACCTCGTCGGTTTCAGCGATCCATTGATAGCCTTTTTGGGGATAGGTTCTGATAAACGAGGGCTGCTGTGCGGAGTCCTGCAGTAAACGACGAGCCTCCCGAATGCTCTGAGTGAGAGACGACTCACGAAAATCGCCCTGCTCCCACAATGACGAAAGCAGCTCTTCCTTGCTGACGACCCGGTCCCGATTGCGGATTAGAAAGTGGATCAGTTCGCTGACTTTATGTCGTACGGCCAGGGTTTCATCATCACGCACAATCTCCCCGCGGCTGGCGTCAAACTTCAGCTCATTGATCACATATACCGTCATTTCATTCCTCGGGGGCTCACCTCATTTTCTGGCGCTATTGTCGCGCTTATTGACCTGTTCAGGCAAGTCAAAGCATCCAGACTTAAAATCATAAACTACTGAAAATTAATGGTTTTATTTAATTTCACCTGGATTTTATGACAATTTCACAACCTTTCAGTCGCCTTTAATTTCATCTCATCTCGCCTCCTCGCAGACTGCTCCCATCCACAGCGAGGAAGCCCTTTATGGAAACCTTTATTCAACAGAGTCTGATGTCAGGCGAGCTCCATTGGCTCCTGCCACTGGCCGTTTTGGCGACAGGTATTCTGACCAGCCTCTCGCCCTGCGTGTACCCGCTGTTACCCATTACGGTTGGCACTCTGGGTGCCTTTAACAACGGCAAAACACTGCAGGCATTTTTCAACGCGATGATCTACGTCAGCGGCCTGGCGATGGTCTATGGCCTGTTGGGACTGTTGGCAGCCATGACCGGGCAACTGTTTGGCGCGGTAGCCAGCCACCCTGTGACACAGATACTGGTGGCCAACGTGCTGCTGTTCTTCAGCGCCTGGATGATGGGCTGGGTCAACCTGTCCGGCTGGTATCCCCAAGGTGACCTGACTGCACTGAAGCCCTATCGCCGCTGCTACCTGTTTGCCCTCGGCGCCTTATCCGGCCTGGTAGCCGCCCCCTGTACATCGCCCGTGCTTGGCATGTTGCTGATGTATGTGGCAGCGAAGGGTTCCCCTGTCACCGGCGCCGTCCTGCTCATCATTTTTGCATACGGCATGAGCACCCTGCTGATTCTGGCAGGCACCTTCGGCGGACTTCTTCAACGCCTGCCCCGCTCCAGCCGCTGGCTGACCCTGATCAAGTCGCTGCTGGCTCTGATGCTGCTGGCAGCTGCCCAATACCTTCTGCTCATGGCAGGCAAAACGCTTTAATCACAAACCAAGGAGAACACCATGAAACTCAAAGGAAAGCACTGGCTAAAACGGGCCCTGTTGGCAACGGCCCTCTTAAGCTCACCTCTTGCCATGGCGCAGGCACAGGTCGGAGAAAAAGCGCCTGACTTCCAATTGGTCACGTTGCAGGGGCAAACCCTGGATCTGAAATCCAACCTTGGCAAACGACCGGTGTATTTGAAGTTCTGGGCCACCTGGTGCAGTTACTGCCTCGAAGAAATGCCTCACCTGGAAGCAGCCAAAAAGCGGTACGGCGATCAGCTGGCTGTGCTTGCCATCAATGTGGGCCTGAATGACAACCTGCAAAACGTGCAACAGCTGTTCCGCGAGAACGGTTACAGCCTGCCGGTCGCCATGGATCAGCAAGGGCGCGTAACAGCCCTGTATGAGGTCATCGGCACCCCCTCTCACATCCTGATCGATAAGGAGGGTGAGGTTCGCTATCGCACCCATCTGGTTTCAGACGAACTGGATGTTCAACTGAAACACCTGGTTGAAGAACCTTTCAAATTCCAGGCAGAGGATCAGTAAGATGAAAAATCAAGCATTTGCCCTGCTTATTGCAGCCAGCCTTGCCGCTGCACCGGTTGCAGCAGAAGAAATTACAACATTGAACAACCAGTCCTTCGACCTGGCCAAGCCCGGCTGGACCCACCTGGTTTTCGTCAACATATGGGACTCCTATACCGGTGCCGGCCCCGAAGATCATGTAAAGGCTTTGCCCTCCAAATTCAGCCAGAAAGTTCAGCGGCTTTGGGTGTCACCGGATATGAATATCACGCCCGCTTATTTGAAAGACTATCAGGGCTACTTCCCCGAAAGCACGCCACTCGCGATCGACTCGGGTTATCAGCTGATGCAGCGCTACGGCGTCTGGTCTACGCCCAGCCACGTTCTGCTTAAAGATAACCAGCTCAAGTTTTCCGGCAACCATGAACAGCTGAAGCAGTTTGTTCGCAATAATTTCTGAGGAGTACATCATGAATAAACTGACATTTGGCCTCCTGGCCATGCTGTGCGCAACACCGGCTCTGGCTCAGAACAAACCCTTGACCGGCGACAGAGTGGCCCCTCAGCAGGTGACAACCTTGAACGGCCAGCAGCTTGAAGTGGGTAAAGCGGGTAACCAGCAAACCAGTCTGGTCTTTATCGACAGCCTTTGCCCCATGCCCCAATTTCCAGACTGTGAAGCCAAGATTCAACGATTGAATGCGCTCTATGCCAATAAAGGCCAGGAACAATGGATAGGGGTCGTAAAAGGGTTCTACATTGATCAGAACCATGTGAACAGCTTCGCCAAGCGTATGGAGCTTAAGTTGCCATTGGTGTTTGATCAGGATAACAACCTGTTTCAGCACTACCAGGTATATGCCACACCTTATCAGGTGTGGTTGGGCAACAACGGAGAGATTGTTTACCGTGGCGACAGACTTTTCTCCTCCGATTCAATCCGCGCATCCTCAGGCACAGTGCTGCCGGATGATGCTTCAATGAGGCTGGGTCGCTAACCTCAACCTGTCCGGTGTGCCGTTGCCTTTAAACGGCACATCCAAGTGTATAAGACGCCATTCCCGATCACCTCTCCACAGAAACCTCCCCTTTCAGCTACCCTTAAAAAGATGGGATTCACATCCCGCAGGCACTTTGACAGTCAGGCACTATTTTTCGTCATATAGGTTGATGAAAATCCAGTGTATTTACTGACGACTTGTGCCAATATCCGGCGCTTTTGATGCTTCAACGATGACAGTGAGAACTGTATGGAATGTGTAAAGGACAGCTCACCGGTTACAGCCGAGGAGCACAAACTACAGATTGCAGGCTGGCGGGAATGGGTATCCCTTCCTGAGCTTGGCATTTTCCGCATCAAGGCAAAGATGGATACAGGCGCTCGCACCTCCTGTATTCACGCATTCGAGGTGGAGCCCTTTGAACGGGATGGTGTTCAGTGGGTGCGTTTTCTGGTCCACCCGGAGCAGGACAACAATGACCTGGTCATCAGCTGCGAAGCTGAAGTTGTCGACTTCCGTGCTGTCACGGACTCCGGTGGCCATCGCGAAATGCGCTACGTGATCAAAACACTGATTCAGTTTGGTCAAAACAGCTGGACAGCCGAATTTACGCTGACCAACCGCGACACCATGAAGTTCCGTATGCTGGTGGGAAGAACCACCATGAACGGACGCCTGGTCATAGATCCATCACTTTCTTATCAGCTTTCGACCGTACCAGAGGCACTATGAAGATCGGTATTCTGTCGCGCAATTCGTCGCTTTACTCTACTCGCCGACTCATTGAAGCCGGTAAAGAGCGTGGCCATGAGGTCAAGGTGATCGACGTTCTGCGCTGTTATATGAACATCAACTCAGACCAGCCCTCCATTCACTTCAAGGGCGAGGATCTGGTTGGGTTTAACGCCATCATTCCCCGTATTGGCGCGTCCGTCACCTTCTACGGTTGTGCGGTCCTGCGTCAGTTTGAAATGATGGGTGTCTACCCTGTTAACGAATCCGTAGCGATTACCCGCTCCCGTGACAAGCTGCGCTCATTGCAGCTGCTGTCACGCAAAGGCATCGGCATGCCGGTCACCGGCTTCGCCAGCAAGCCTGACGACGTTAAAGACCTGTTGGACATGGTGGGCGGCGCACCGGTTGTAATCAAACTGCTGGAAGGTACTCAGGGCATCGGTGTAGTGCTGGCGGAAACCCGCAAGGCGGCGGAGAGTGTTATCGAAGCCTTCATGGGACTCAAGGCCAACATCATGGTGCAGGAGTACATCAAGGAAGCCGGCGGCGCCGATATTCGCTGCTTCGTGATCGGTGACCGTGTCATCGCGGCCATGAAACGTCAGGGTGCTGAAGGTGAGTTCCGCTCCAACCTGCACCGTGGTGGTCAGGCATCTCTGGTGCGCATTACGCCGGAAGAACGCAAAACCGCTATTGATGCAGCCAAGGCGATGGGCCTGGGTGTAGCGGGTGTGGACCTGTTGCGCTCGTCACGCGGACCGCTGGTGATGGAAGTAAACTCATCTCCCGGCCTTGAAGGGATTGAGACGGCTACCGGCAAGGATATTGCGGGTATGATCATTCAACATATCGAGAAAAGCGCCAAGCCACAGCGTACCCGTACGCGCGGTCGAGGTTAAGCTTCTCGCAGTCATACAATCCCGCCCGGTAAGCACCTTTGCTGCACCGGGTGGGATTTGCTTTGCGGCAGATTAACGCGCAGCTGTTGCGCTCTGCTCTGCCTGATACTGATGCGCAGCCTTACGGAACGCCTGCAAGGCATCAGCCGCATTCATCTTCATATCACTGACACTGTCGATCCACTGCTGATCAAATCCGGAGGTCAGCTGTTTGAACTCCTGTGCCATGGGCGCATCTTCATTCACTTCCTTGATATTGACCTCATATTTGATCGCTTCGGCAATACCATTCTTGTCGGACTGATCCCAGGCTTGTCCGGCCAGTGCAGACAGACGAGCACCGGAAATATCCATAATCGCCTGACGATCTTTCGCACTGAGGCCGTCCAGGAACTCTTCATTGGCGAAGATGGCAAAGCTGCCCATATACAGGCCACCCGGCATCAACGTCAGATGCGGTGCCACTTCCGCCAGACGGAAATCCTTCTCGCTGGCCGTGGGCATAAAGACGCCGTCCACAATGCCCTGCTGCATCAGCTCGTATACCTTGGGCCCCGGTGCCGACACTGGCGATACCTTCAAACGGTTACCCAAATCCTGCTGAATACCGCCGCCCAAGCGGATCTTTTTGCCTTCCAGATCAGCCAGCGATTCGATGGGTTGCTTGGAAAAAATCTGGCCCGGACCGTGGGTAAAGAGCCCCATCAATTCGACACCCGAATGCTCACCCGCCTGGGCAAAGTACTGCTGATACACATCCCAGTAGGCTGTCGAAGCCGCTTCGGCATTAACGCCCAGATTGGGCAGCTCAACCATTTTGGTCAGACGGAAGCGCCCCGGCACATAGCCATGGAAACTCCAGGCAGCATCGGCCACGCCATCTTCCACCATACTGAAATACGAGCTTTGCTCACCCAGCGCATACTCCAGTTTGATTTTGACTCGCCCTTCGGTGGCTTCCTCGATCCACTTGCCCCAGGTCGGGAACACCACCGCATTTTGCACATGCCCCGGCGGACCCGCCGTCGCCACATGCATAATGATCGGCTCTTCAGCCTTGGCATTCAGGCTGGTTGCCAGTGAAAGGGCCACAACCGTGGCTTTGATCGCATTTCGGTTCAGCATAGGATTACCTTTTTATTGTTGTCGTGTCGGTATCAGACGCACTCGGTTAGAGGACGGGACAGGTCCCGCGCCTGTTCAGGATTCAGCCGTGCTCGGCTGGCAATGAGTTTCTTCGCTTGCAGGAAGTCGGCAGGACGGTTGATGGCATCGCAGGCAATCAGCTCGCCATCCTGCAGATAGAGCCAGCTGCATTCACTGTCGCTGCCACGCTGAATGACCTGTGTATAACCGGCATTCAGACCGGCAATCTGCAAACGTCGGTCAAATTGGGTAGACCAGAACCAGGGCACTTCCGCAGCGGGAGATTCCGCATTCAGTATCACGCTGGCCAGATTGGCCGCCTGACTGTTGCAGTTCTGTACGGATTCAATGCGTAGCCAGCGCTGATAGTGAGGGTGGTATTGGCGTGCGCAGTCACCCAGCGCATAAATAGCCGAGTCGCTGGTCTGGCAATTGGCATCAATCAGAATGCCGTTATCGCACTTGAGCCCGGCGTCCTGCGCCAGCTGCTCGGCCGGTTCGACACCGATGCCGATCACCACATGATCGGTCGCCAGGCATTCGCCATTCGCCAAACGCACACCGGTTACCTGCTCCTCGCCCAGAAACTCGGCTACCTCGGTCTGGGTGCGAATCAGCACACCCTGTTCTTCATGCAGGTTATGAAAGTAATGGGCCACTTCCGGCGCGACGACACGCCCCAAGAGCCGCTCACCCCGCTCCAGCAGATCGACTTCAAGCCCCAGCTTTCGGGCAGCACTGGCGATCTCCAGGCCGATATAGCCACCGCCGATCACACAGAGATGCTGTCCCAACTGGAAGCCTTCCTGCAGCGTGCGCGCATCACTCAGGGTTTTGAGATAGTGGACGCCTCGAAGACTGCTGCCCGGAATATCCAATCGTCGAGGATTAGCCCCCGTGGCCAGCACCAGCGTGTCATAGTGGACCCGCTGCCCATCAGCCAGCCTGATACAGTGTGCCGAAGGGTCGATCTCTTCGACGCGGTTATTCAGGTACAGCTGCACTCCCAGCTTGTCATAGATGGCGCTCGGCAGCAGCGGCAGCTGGGCTTCGCCGATATCCCCGTTGAGGAAATCCTTGGACAACAGCGGGCGGTTATAGGGCAGTTCCGGCTCCTCGCTAATCAGCGTCAACGCGCCTTCAAATCCCTTTTTGTGCAGGGTTCGGATCAACTGGGCGGCGGCATGGCCGCCCCCTACAATTACCAGTTTCTGCATGGTCTTGGCCCTCCTGCGATCAGCATTCAGCGGGAACGATTGTGAGGGACATACCGCTCATTTCAGGCGCCAGGCGCAGCTGGCAGCTCAGGCGAGAGCCGATGGTCTTCTCATGCAGGGCATCCAGCAGGATTTCCTCATCCGGCCCCGGTGCAGCCAGGCTTGAATGCCAGTTTTCATCGACGACGATATGGCAGGTGCCGCAGGCGGCGCAGCCACCGCAAATGCCTTCCACACCTGAGCTTTCATCACGCAGCAGTTCCATCAAAGTACCGCCAGCTTCGCCAATCAGGGTCTGGGTCTGGCCCAGATCGTCAGTAACATGGATTTCGATGCTCATGGGCTTATCTCCAAAATGGCTCAGGCGGATACGGCTGCAGGTTTTACACTGACGGGCTTCTGCTTGTCCGCACGCTGCTCGGCTTCCGCTTCGGCACGTCGTTTCAGGTAGCGGCGCATGGCCACACTGGCGGCATCGGCGGTGAGCGATATTTCGAAGAAGTCATCCTCTTCGCTGCGCTCGGACAGCAATTCTTCCATTGCCTCCAGCCCCACCACATCCTCATCAAAGGCCGCCATCAGCTGCTCGTGCATGAAGTCGGTGACTTCGTTTTCTTCCAGCGCAAAGTTACGGCCATGCACCACGAAATAGTGTGTCGAGGTTGCCGTGGCCGGAGTCGGGATATGGGCAGTTTTAATGCGTTGATCGGGACGTTCGGACTCATCCAGCGAGATGTCATAAAACTCGGCATGGACGATATGCAGCGCCGGGGACACAAAATCAGAGGTAGTAATACGCGCTGCATCCTTGCCTTCCAGTCCGGTTGGCTTGGCCCAAACCGGCGGCAGGCGGGTCGGCACCACATAACGCTTCAGCCAGAAGCGGCCTTCACTGATGTCGGTATCAAAATCCGCCTTGGCATAATCCGGTGTGCCAAAGGTCTTGGCATGCAGGAAACTCAGATGGGTCAGGTCGAGCAGGTTTTCATGCAGATACACGTAGCTGGCCTTGAGCGGCATGTAATCCGAGGAGGTCACCCAGCCTTCTTCCAGCATCGGCATGGCCGGGATTTTGCTGATATCCGCCTCGTCCGGCTCACCCATCCAGATCCAGACCACTGGACCCTGTTGATGCAGTGGATAACTGCGGATGGAAATGCCAGCACAGTTACACTGTGAAGGCACTTCAACGCACTGGCCGTTTTCGTCATAACGCAGACCGTGATAACCGCACACGACGGTATCGCCTTCCAGCGAACTGCGCGACAGCGGGAAAGAACGGTGACCACAGCGATTATCCAGCGCCACCGGTGTGCCATCTTCCTTGCGGAACAGCACCAGCTGACGGTCCAGTACGGTACGTGCCATCAGCTCGCGGTCGATTTCGCGACTCAATGCCACGACATACCATTCGTTGTAGATAAACGGGGTTTGGCGATTGGCCATGGTGCGGCCGGCAACCTGGGCGGCACGCTGCACTCGTGTCAGTGACATGGGGCTCTCCGAATTCTTGTTGTTAATTAGCCTGTATGTACACGCTAATGGAGAGGCTCTCGGGCGGCACTCACAAGATCTTGTGAGGCTCGATAAAAGACAGTTGCCATGCAATACTGACCGGACCGGTCCAAGCCGCGCTGACAGCGGCAGCAAGATAACAATAAAGATTCAGATGAGGCCGTCAGATGAACCCAACACTCGACCAGTTGCCGCTCGACCACCTGATTGCGAGCATCGGACAGCGCCGTTTTGATCAGGTGTTGAGCCAAAGCATGCACCAGCTCACTGGTGCAGATCATTGCATACTGGTGTCCTACCCGGCCTACACCCAGCACCCCTATACCCTGTTCACCACCGGCGCCATTCAGGCGGGGCTGGCGCAGGAATGTCGCCAACTGTATGACGATGTGTACTACCAGCGGGACCCCAACCTGCCCAGGTTGCAGAGTGGCAAACCTGCCGCAGCACCCCATATTCAGGCTCTGCAGGTTGAAGAACTAAGCGACCCGGAATATCGCCACCAGTTGATGGATCGCTGCGGTATCCGTGAAAAAATCGCCTTTATGGGCCAAAGCAACGGTCAGCCTTTTTGTTTGAATTTGTACAAGCTGCGCGATGGCTCCTCTCGCACACTGGATGCCCGCCAACTGGAGCAAGGGGGCAATGTGCTGGCCTCAGTGTTGGAGCGTCATATCACCTTCGCCGGTCAGCAGCAGATTCGCTTTGATCTGCCCTGGGTGCTGGCACGCCTGCAAGGTGCCTGCGGCGAACTGCTAACGGCTCGTGAACTGGCGGTAGGTGCCAGAATTGTACTGGGCTACAACTCTGAAGCGATCGCGCTGGACCTGGGCATCAAGATGAATACGGTTCTGACACACCGCAAAAACCTCTACGAAAAAGTCGGAATAGGTACGCAAAATCAATTATTTGCGCTTGTTGTGGAGGGAAGACTGCCGTTCTAGTTCTTTGGTAGGAGGGCTCAATTTTGTACTAAGAAGGATCAAGATCATTCAAGACGCCTTGTCAGCCTGAATCTAGATTACACCTAATCCATAACTATAAGATTCAGGCCGCTGTATGAAGATCATGATCTATTCCGACGCCCCGGACTCTGGCGTGTACGAGCAAGTAGCATCTGACTTTCGCACTCCTGTCGAACGACTGACAGAGGCTGACCTTGCCCGCCAGCGCCTCAGCCCTGCCCTTCGCGGCAACAAACAGGCTCTGCTGCTCATCATCACCCGCAAGGGCTACGCCTGCATCATGGACTGGGTGCTTAAAATCCGCTCAACCTCTGACATCCCGATTCTGCTGGCCGCTGATAATGTAGGCAGCGCCGATGAGTATATATTGCGTAATGCAGGAATCGATGATTTTCACAACAGTGTCGAATACGACAACATGTTGTGCATAAAAATACGCACCGCCAGGCGCTGGATTGAGCGTTTAAATAGCGCTCCGAATAACGATTTCAGTGACTGGACGCTGAACAGGAAATCGATGGAAATAGTGTCTCCCGGCCATTCGGCTCGGCGCCTGAGTAATAACGAATTAAAATTGATCGACTTGCTCATAGAAAAACAGGGTGAGGTTATTTCACGTAACGAAATATCCAGGCATGTGTTTCGTCGCGAGTGGGACCCGACTGACAGGTCAATTGATATGCTGGTCTATAAAGTAAGAGGACGTTTCAAAGAGAGTTCGATCGAGCACGTTCCTGCAATCGAAACCGTACGTGGTATCGGTTATATGCTCAGGACTGATTGAGGCGTTTTATTTCCGTGGGTGTCATACCGGTCTCACGCTTAATATGACGCGTCATATGGCTTTGATCGGTAAAACCACATTGACTGGCAATCAGTGACAGTGTCATACCTGTTTTGGAAGCGTTTCGAATCAGGCCAATCGCCACTTCGACACGACGCTGAATGATGTACTGATGCGGTGGGAGCCCCATATCACGCTTAAACACACGCGCGAAGTGATGCGGACTGCAATGGCAGATCTGGGCAAGAACATCCAGTGAAATCGGTTGATTCAGGTGCGCATCTATATACTCGGCCACCATTTTATAACGCTTGGACGAAAACCCGGATTCAGGTTCCTTGCTATCGGGTTTATTGCTGTAATGCTGCAAAAGGTGTGCAAAAAGTGCCTTTTCCAGGCTCTCCGTATAGGTCGTACCATGATAAAAATTCTGTTTCAATTCGGCATGCAACAGAGTCGTTAAGCCTCTCAATACCTCATCCTGTCGATTAAAAAACAACTCCATTTCTATACCGCTGGCAGACCTGTCTTCCTCCTGCTCCAAATATAGCGATAACTCGGAAGCCGGCATTATAAAATGCACGCAGGTTGAGTCAGGTTCCTCAATCAGCCAGGTGTTGTCGCTCAACGCCGGAACGAAAGCAAAATCAAACGGCTTCCACACCCCTGTATTCACTTCACCCGCACAATTAAACATCACTTCGCAGGCTGGAGGCTTGCTGTTCAAAATAAGCACATGATGATCCATACCCGGCAGACTGAGATCTACCTCGGGCAAAGGCTCATATTCTTCGATGATCAGCTTTCCACTTTGCCCACCATGGTTGGACCGGGTCGGCGTGAACGGCAACAAAGCCAGCTTTTCTTTAGGGGATATTATTTTCTTCGACATGGCGGCGTTGTTGTTTTTTTAATCAGTCTATCCATCTCACTCTGAAAAACAAATGTAACAACTTGTTACAAACGTTAGCATTCTGTTACAAAACGCTGACCATACGTTTATTTAACCAGATTATTGCAGCTTTTATGCTGCTCCGGTCAACATACTGGAGCAACAGCATGATCAACTATAAGAAGACAATCCTCTCAAGTGCAATCCTGTTAAGTAGCCTCTCCTTCGCACAGCAGGCCATGGCTGTCGCGGAAACTGTTCATCCGCGTGACTACATTCCGGCTCCTTCCGGAACAACACTGTCTGTGACCTACCTGGACCACCGCAGTGCGGACAACATGAACGTCAACGGTAAAACCGTATCCAAGGACGCCGGTTTTGAAGCCAATGCAGTCATCCAGCGTTTCATCCACTTCACCGAATTCATGGGTATGCCCGCAGACCCTCAGATCATCGTTCCCCTCGTTGATCTGGATGTCGGTATTGCAGGCCAGGAAAGCCAGGGCGTGGGTGATATATTCTTCGGTTCGACCTTCTGGCCTCTGGCTGACGCTGAGAACAAACAGTGGTTCGGTATTTCCCCCTTCATCTACATGCCGACCGGTGAATACAACTCGGACAAGGGCGTAAACCTCGGCGCCAACCGCTGGAGCTACGTGCTGCAGGCGGGCTACACCAAGGGTCTGACTGACGGCCTGTTCTTTGAAATGGTGGGTGAAGTTGAATGGTACGGCGACAACGATGATTACGTTGGCGGCACCACCCTGTCCAAGGACGAAATGTACCGCTTCAACACCATGCTGTCCTACGACGTTGGCCCGGGCCGCTATGTCTGGGGCCGTTACACCAAGCAGATCGGTGGTGAAGAATCTGTCAGCGGTGCCTCTCAGGACAACGAACTGGATACCGACACCATGACCCTGGGTTACAGCCACTGGGTTGGCCAGGATTTTCAGCTGCAGGCTGAATACACCCGTGATATCGAAGTTGAGAACGGCTTCGAAACCGACGGTGTAACCCTGCGTCTGGTTGTTCCGTTCTGAGGAGAAAAGTAATGCGCCGTTTTAATCCTGTATTGCCGACGCTGCCCCTGTTGGCAGCCTTGGCAGCAGCACCTTTTCATGCAGCGGTTGCAGCACCGGTCACCGCCGATCGGCTGGTACAGGCCGCCGCTGATCAGAACAACTGGCTGAGCCATGGCCGTGACTACAGCGAACAGCGCTTCAGCCCGTTGGATCAGATCAACCGTAACAACATCGATCAGTTGGGACTGAGCTGGTATCACGAGTTTGAATCAACACGTGGTCTGGAAGCGACACCGCTGGTGATTGATGGCGTGCTGTACACCACCGGCAACTGGAACCTGGTCTACGCCTTTAACGCCGAAACCGGTGAACTGCTGTGGAGCTTTGACCCGGAAGTCGATCGCGGCATCGGCATCAAGCTGTGCTGTGACGCCGTCAACCGTGGTCTCGCTGCATGGGGCGACAACCTCTACATGGGCACACTGGACGGTCGTCTGATCGCATTGGATCAGAAAACCGGCAAACCGGCCTGGACCGTCCAGACCACTGATCCTGACAAGTATTACTCCATTACCGGCGCGCCGCGTGTGGTGAAGGGTAAGGTCATGATCGGTAACGGTGGTGGCGAGTTTGGCGTGCGTGGCTACTTCTCGGCCTACGACGCTGAAACCGGCAAGCAGCTGTGGCGTTTCTACACCGTTCCTGACAACCCTGCCAACGAAACCGATCCGTTGATGAAAGAGATTTCATCTACCTGGAGTGGTGAATGGTGGAAACTGGGCGGTGGTGGTACGGCCTGGGACTCCATGGCCTATGACCCTGAACTGGATCTGCTGTACGTAGGTGTGGGTAACGGCTCGCCCTGGAACCGTCAGATTCGCAGCAACGGTGAAGGCGACAACCTGTTCCTGTCTTCCATCGTCGCGGTACGCCCGGATACCGGTGAGTATGTCTGGCACTACCAGACCACACCGGGTGAAGAGTGGGATTACACCGCCACTCAGCACATGATTCTGGCAGATCTGGAAATTGACGGCAGTGTTCGCAAGGTTCTGATGCAGGCGCCGAAGAACGGTAACTTCTACGTTCTGGACCGTGTGACGGGCAAGTTCATCTCTGCCAAGAACTACGTCAATGTGAACTGGATGACCGGCTTCGATGAAAACGGTCGCCCCCAGATCGTACCTGAAGCACGCTACGGCACCACCGGTAAGCCCTGGATCGCAGCGCCCTCACCTTTCGGTGGCCACAACTGGCAGCCGATGAGCTTCAACCCGGACACCGGGCTGGTGTACTTCCCGACACGTGAAATGGGCTTCCCGTACGTGCCGGACACCAACTTTGATCCGGGTGCGAAAAAGGTCAACCTGGGTGCCGACCTGAATGCGGCCGCCATGCCGCAGGACCCGGCGATCAAGTCTGCCATCAAGGCGGCTACCAAGGGCCGCCTGGTTGCCTGGGACCCGATTGCGCAGAAAGAAGCCTGGGGTGTGGATCAGCCTGTTCCGTGGAACGGCGGTACGCTGAGCACCTCCGGAGACCTGGTGTTCCAGGGCGACGGCAAGGGCAACTTCAAGGCATTCGACGCTCAGAACGGTGAGGAAAAATGGTCCTGGTTCGCCCAGACCGGCATCGTGGCAGCCCCTGTGAGCTACAGCGTCAACGGCAAGCAGTATGTTGCCGTTATGGCGGGCTGGGGTGGTGCCGTACCCAATGTTGTAGGCGGTGAGCTGCTGTCTGAATCACTGGCATCCAAAACCAACCGTCTGCTGGTGTTTGGTCTGGATGGCAAGGCACAGCTGCCTGAGTTCAAACAGGTTACCAAGCCGCTGACACCGCCGCCTGCAACCGCTGATGCGGAAACCGTGCAGTTCGGTCAGAAGCAGTACCAGACCTACTGCACAACCTGTCATGGTGACTCTGCTGTCAGCGGCGGGGTTCTGCCAGATCTGCGTTATGCATCGGACTGGACCTTCCAGAACTGGGAATCCATCGTGCTTGAAGGCCTCTACCGCAATAAGGGCATGGTGCCTTTCGGTGATGTCATCGAATCCAGGGATGCTCAGGCAATCAAAGCCTATGTCATCCACCGCGCTCATCAGTCGCTTGAAGAGCAGAAGAACAACAGCAAAGGAGAATGACCATGAAGTGGACCAAACCGGCCTACACCGATCTGCGCATCGGCTTCGAAGTCACCATGTACTTCGCCAACCGCTAACAAAGCTTCCAGCGGCCCTTCGGGGCCGCTTTTGCGTTACAACAATAAGATTTTTTCTGCTCAAACTTCCTCTGCTTAGACTCTTGAGTAACACAATGAAGATACAAATTCTCGGCTCCGCTGCAGGCGGCGGCTTTCCGCAGTGGAACTGCAACTGCGACAACTGCAAAGGCCTGCGCAACGGCACCCTCAACGCCAAGGCCCGTACCCAATCCTCCATCGCGGCCAGCCTCAACGGACGTGACTGGATCCTG
>JBLXDP010000005.1:0-336243 GCA_048264005.1 Marinobacterium sp. | reverse complement strand
AATAGCTCAGTTGGTAGAGCACGACCTTGCCAAGGTCGGGGTCGCGAGTTCGAGTCTCGTTTCCCGCTCCAATACTTATCAGGTATTGGTCTATTTCAAATCTGTTAGCCTACCTTTCCAGGAATGCAATGGTCGCGATCGGAACGCCGACCGGTTCAGTCTCGTTTCCCGCTCGAAATTTTCTTCATATGTATCCTTGCCTGTTCGGGCACATCGTTTTCTTTTGTCCAGTTGCTCTTTTCTGGGCGCGTCGTTTTAAGTCTTCTGCTTCCATCCTGGGTTATTTAGGCCGGCTTTCTGTCGTCTGTGATTCACTTGCTGTGTCTTTATCAGTTATACGTTCGGCTGTGTTTCAGGTCTGCCTGTTAAGGCCGGAAGGGGGGTGAGTGCGAGCGGGTGACGGGATTGAGGGCTAGGGTTGATGGCGATCGGACACAAAAAACGGAGCGCTATGGCTCCGTTTTCTATTCGCCGTCGGTAACAGTGCCAACAACAAGCCTACTTGTTGTCTGGAGCAATTACGCGACCATCACTCATGAATACACAATCGCGGTGAGCGGCACTAACCCGTGCGGCGAGCGATTTGCGTCTCAGGCTCAGCAGCCAAAACCCGAGGGCGGAGGCTGAAAGCGCGAGAATGACCAGTTCTGTCATGCAAACCCTGTTTGTTGTTTGATCACTCGCATTGTAACCATACCGAGTGTAATGACAACAGGTTTGTTACATCCCTTTTACGGCGAAGATGCCAGGAGCGTTTCGCCAGTAGCCTTTGTAGTCCATGCCGTAGCCGAAAATGTAGCGGTCGATGATCTCGATGCCTACAAAGTCGGCTTTCAGGTCGGGGCGAGCCTTGCGATCATGCATCTTGTCGACCAGTACGGCGCACTGTACGGATGCCGCGCCTTCTGCTTTCAGGTAATCCATGACTTCTGCCAGGGTGTGGCCTTCGTCCAGAATGTCGTCAACGACCAGTACCGGGCGATCCTTGAAATCGACCATCGGCGGTACTTTCCATTCCAGTTCGTGGCCGGAAGTGGAGTTGCGGTAGCGGGTTGCGTGCAGGTAGCTGGCTGTCAGGGGGAAGTTGAGTCGAGTCAGCAATTGGCCGGCAATCACCAGGCCGCCATTCATGATAGCGAAGATGACCGGGTCGCGCTCTGCCAGTTCTTCGGTGATCTCGGCCGCCAACTTGCTGATGGCTGCATCCACCTCAGCCTGGCTGTGCAGTAGATCTGCTTCTATATAGACTCGTTTGATCTCATCTGAATCGATGGTGCTCATGGCTCCGGCTCCGCATAACGCTTTTGACCGCAGGGAGAGCTATGCGGTCATTGTAAAAAAAGTGAGCAAGGGTACTGAGGTTTTGCTCTTGAGGCAATATCCAGTCATCACATTGATGACAGATCGCCACACTTTCGTTAGTCTTGCAGTCAATTTTGTCAAGCCTGACGAAAGTCACAGATACCCAAGTACCATGAGGTTGCCCCGCGATGAGCGTTCATGAAATCAAACACCCGCTGGTCCAGCATAAGCTGGGTCTGATGCGTTCCAGTAATAAAAGTACTCGCAGCTTTCGCCAGCTGGCGGCAGAAGTCGGTTGTTTGCTGACCTACGAAGCGACCAAGGATCTTGAGCTTGAAGAGTACACCATTAAAGGCTGGTGTGGAGATATTCAGGCTGAGCGTATTAAGGGTAAGAAAATCACTGTGGTCCCGATTCTACGTGCCGGTATCGGTATGCTTGATGGTGTGTTGGAGCTGGTGCCCAGTGCCAAAATTTCGGTGGTTGGTCTCTACCGTAATGAAGAAACGCTTGAACCTGTTACCTATTTTGAGAAGCTGGCCAGTGATATCGACGCGCGTATGGCGCTGGTGATTGATCCCATGCTGGCGACAGGTGGTTCCATGATTGCAACCATCGATCTGCTGAAAGAGGCTGGCTGCACCAGTATTCGTGCGCTGGTGCTGGTGGCGGCGCCCGAGGGGATTGAAAAGGTTCAGGCGGCACACCCTGATGTCGATATCTTTACTGCTTCCATCGATGATGGCCTTAATGAGCATGGCTATATCATGCCGGGTCTGGGCGATGCGGGTGACAAGATTTTTGGCACTAAATAAGAGGCCTTAGCCATGCAGACCACGCAGACAGGCGCTTTCCATTGGCGCACCATTCTCGCCGGTTCACAGATGCTGTTTGTAGCCTTTGGTGCATTGGTATTGATGCCGCTGCTGACCGGACTGGATCCCTCGGTAGCGCTCTTTACAGCGGGTATCGGTACTTTGCTGTTCCATCTGGTTACCGGAATGAGTGTGCCAATCTTCCTGGCGTCCTCGTTCGTGTTTATTGCGCCGATCACCTACTCGGTCCAGAACTGGGGTGTGGCGGCCACCATGGGCGGCTTGATGGCGGCTGGTGTGGTCTACATGCTTCTGGCGCTGGCGGTTAAGGTCAAGGGTGTGGGTTTTCTGCACCGTTTGATGCCGCCAGTGGTAACCGGGCCCGTGATCATGATCATTGGTCTGGGTCTGGCGCCGATTGCGGTCAACATGGCGATGGGTAAAACCGGTGATGGCTCCATTGAGCTTTTTCCCTATGATCAGGCCATGATTGTCTCCATGAGTGCGCTGGTTACGACCTTGATCGTGGCTGTTTTTGCGCACGGTATTTTCCGTCTGTTGCCGATTCTGTCGGGCGTTCTGGTTGGTTATGTGGTCGCGCATCTAACCGGGTTGGTGGACTATACCCCGATTCAGGAGGCGAGCTGGATCGCTATGCCGGCGTTCGTCATGCCGGAGCTGAATTGGCAGGCAATTCTGTTCATGATTCCAGTCGCCATAGCACCTGCAATTGAGCATGTGGGCGATATTCTGGCGATCTCTAACGTCACCGGTAAAAAGTATGTAGAAAAGCCGGGTCTGCACCGTACGCTGTTTGGTGATGGTCTGGCGACCACGGCTGCTGCTCTGTTTGGTGGTCCGCCTAACACGACCTATTCAGAGGTGACAGGTGCGGTCATGCTGACCAGGCAGTTTAACCCCGTTGTGATGGTGTGGGCGGCTGTCGTGGCGATCACGCTGGCATTTGTGGCCAAGTTTGGCATGGCGCTGCAGACCATTCCGGTGCCGGTCATGGGCGGTATTCTGATTCTGCTGTTCGGCTCAATTGCGGCGGTGGGTCTGAATACGTTGATCAAGGCGAATGTGGATCTGGCTGAACAGCGTAACCTGGTGATCGTGGCCACCACTCTGGTCTTCGGTATCGGTGGCATGGCGATCGGAGCCGGTGATTTGAGCCTGCAGGGTGTCAGTCTTTGTGGTGCGGTTGCCATTATCTTGAATCTGATACTGCCTGAATCCAAGTCTGTGGCTGAAGATGACCTGCACGAAGAGCAGGAAGTGGTCGAAGATCTGGTTGATCACGGACGCTAAGGGTTTATGAGCGGGCATCAGGTCATTTCGTTGGCCTGATGCCCGTTTTTTTAAGTCCAGTTCAGGCGTGGATCTTAAGCTGGAAGGTCTAGCGGGAGAGATAGCGGATCCCGGCTTCCAGTCCTTCCAGAGTCAGTGGATACATATGGTTATCCAGCTGCTGTTTCACCATTTGTGTGCTCTGTGTATAGCCCCAGTAGCGTTCGGATGATGGGTTGAGCCAAATGACCTTGTCCCAGGTATCCAGAATGCGCTGCAGCCAGAGTTGTCCCGGTTCCTCATTCATGTGCTCCACACTGCCGTAACGGTCGATCAGTTCGTACGGTGACATGGCGGCATCTCCCACGAAAATCACGCGGTAGTCACGACCGTAGGTGTGCAGTACATCCAGTGTGGGTGTGGACTCATCAAAGCGACGGCGGTTATCACGCCAGACTTTCTCGTACACGCAGTTGTGGAAGTAGAAGTATTCCAGGTGTTTGAACTCGGTGCGTGCGGCGGAGAAAAGCTCTTCGCAGGTGCGGATAAACGGGTCCATGGAGCCACCTACATCCAAAAACAGCAGTACCTTGGCGGCGTTATGGCGCTCAGGCACCATTTTTAGATCGAGCAAACCAGCGTTGCGGGCCGTGGAGCGGATCGTATCGTCCAGGTCCAGCTGGTCAGCAGCACCGGTGCGCGCGAACTTGCGTAACTTGCGCAGGGCGACCTTGATGTTACGGGTGCCTAACTCAACGCTGTCGTCCAGGTTGCGGAACTGGCGTTTCTCCCAGACTTTCACTGCCCGCTTGTGGCGGCTTTCCCCGCCGATGCGAATCCCCTCGGGATTGTAGCCGCTGTTGCCAAATGGTGAGGTGCCACCTGTGCCGACCCACTTGTTACCCCCAGCGTGGCGATCATGCTGTTCTTCCAGGCGTTTTTTCAACGTGTCGAGCAGCTTGTCCAATCCACCCAATGCTTCGATTTGCGCTTTTTCTTCATCGCTTAGCTGCTTCAGAAAGTCCTTCTCCAGCCAGTGCGAGGGAATGAGTGCATCGGTGATGTCGCCTTGTGCCTGGAGGCCAGCGAAGTACTGACCAAAGGCGCGGTCGAAGCGGTCGTAATATTTTTCGTCTTTGACCATGCAGGCGCGGGCCAGCATGTAAAAGTCATTTACATCCAGGCTTGCGACGCGCTGCTCCAGCGCGCCGATCAGGTCGAGTAGCTCACGCATGGACACGGGGACCTGTCCCTGGCGCAGCTGGGTAAACAGGTCGATCAGCATCAGCGGTCTCCGCGGCGGGTCATGAAGGCCAGGCGCTGAAGCATGTGTACATCCTGCTCATTCTTCAGCAAGGCGCCGTACAGCGGAGGCATAGCGCTTGAGGGGTCTTTTTCGGCCAGCACGTCTGAAGGGATGCGGTCAGCCAGTAAAAGCTTAAGCCAGTCGATCAGTTCGGAGGTGGAAGGTTTCTTTTTCAAGCCCGGCACTTCGCGCAGGCGGAAGAAAATCTCCAGAGCCTCGCGGACCAGTTTCTGTTCAATGTCAGGGAAGTGAACGTCCACAATCGATTCCAGGGTGCCTTTATCCGGGAAGGCGATGTAGTGGAAAAAGCAGCGGCGCAGGAAGGCGTCAGGCAGTTCTTTTTCGTTGTTGCTGGTGATGATGACGATTGGGCGTTTGCGCGCAGAGATGCGTTCGCCGGTTTCGTATACATCGAATTCCATTTTGTCGAGTTCGGTCAGCAGGTCGTTGGGGAATTCGATATCGGCCTTATCGATTTCGTCGATCAGCAGCACAACCTGTTCATCGGCTTCAAATGCCTGCCAGAGCATGCCTTTACGGATGTAGTTGGCGATGTCGTGCACCCGGTCATCACCCAGCTGAGAATCGCGCAGACGGGAGACGGCGTCATACTCGTACAGGCCCTGTTGAGCCTTGGTGGTGGATTTGACGTGCCAGCGCAGCAGGGGTTTGCCCAGTGCTTCGGCCAGTTCTTCGGCCAGCATGGTTTTACCAGTGCCAGGTTCGCCTTTTACCAGCAGTGGACGTTGAAGGGTGATTGCGGCGTTGACGGCCATCTGCAGGTCGTCGGTGGCTACGTAACGATCAGTACCTGAAAACTTCATCGGCTTCTCTGTCAGTTCTTATAAGACAGCGGCCAGTGTATCAGATAGGGGAGGGCAAAAAAGAGAGGTATGGCGGGGAAAATAAGGAGATGTACCTAGGTACATCCCCCAGGAAGCGGGCCTTACTTGGCAGCTTCGTATGCAGCAGCAGACTTTTCGATCTCGGCGCGAGCAGCAGCGGCGTCCGCCCAGCCTTCAACCTTAACCCACTTACCTTTTTCGAGCTTTTTGTAGTTCTCGAAGAAGTGAGAGATCTGGTCTTTGGTCAGCTGAGGAATGTCGTTGACGTCCTGGATGTCGTTGTACGCCTGGCTCAGCTTCTCGTGCGGTACCGCAACCAGCTTGGCGTCGCCGCCTGCTTCGTCGGTCATGTTCAGGATGCCAACCGGACGGCAGCGAATCACGGAGCCGGTCATGACCGGATGCGGAGTCAGAACCAGAACGTCCAGAGGGTCGCCGTCATCAGCCAGGGTGTTGTTGATGTAGCCATAGTTGGCCGGGTAGAACATCGGCGCAGCCATGAAGCGGTCAACGAAGATCGCGTCAGCGTCTTTGTCGATTTCGTATTTGACCGGGGAGCTCTCCGCCGGGATTTCGATGATCACATAGATGTCATTCGGCAAATCTTTGCCGGCAGGGACTTTCTCAAAGCTCATGAGCTGTTTTCCTGTTATCGGTTACGAGGTCAGAACGGATAGCGGACCGCAGTATAAACAGGACTGCAGTCCGCTGGAATACGACTTACCGGTGAAAGTTCTCGGTAAAAAATCTTACTTGCCGTGGTACTCGTGCAGAGTGTCCACTTCTTCCTTGGAGCCCAGGGCTACGGCAACGCGCTGATGAATGTGATCCGGCTGTACATCCAGGATGTGGTCGTAGCAGGTCGTGGACAGTCCGCCGGCCTGTTCGATCAGCAGGCTCATCGGGTTGCCTTCGTACATCAGGCGCAGTTTGCCTGGCTTGGACGGATCGCGAGAGTCCCAAGGGTAGGTGAAGATGCCGCCGCGGGTCAGAACGCGATGCACTTCTGCCACCATGGAGGCGATCCAGCGCATGTTGTAGTTTTTGCCGCGCGGTCCTTCAGCGCCCTTGAGCAGGTCGTCCACGTAGTTGCGCATCTGCGGTTCCCAGAAACGGTGGTTCGACATGTTGATGGCGAACTCTTTGGTCTGGGTCGGGATCTGCACGTTTTCACGGGTCAGCAGGAAGTCACCGGTATGTGCCAGAGTGAACATCTGCACGCCCTGGCCGGTAGTCAGTGTCAGTACAGCGGACGGGCCATACAGTACGTAGCCTGATGCGACCTGCTTGCGGCCGGACTGCAGGAACATGTCGACGTTGTCTTCAGTGGCGCCTTCAGGCACTTCCAGAATGGAGAAGATAGTACCGACAGATACGTTGATGTCGATGTTGGAGGAGCCGTCCAGCGGGTCGAAGGTGACCAGGTAGCGACCGTCTGGATTGCCGAAGACGGGATCGTCTTCTTCCTCAGAAGCCAGGCCGCGTACCAGAGGGTTGTCCAGCAGCACTTTCTTCAGCACGTCGTTGGCAATGACATCCAGTTTTTTCTGGGTTTCGCCCTGAACATTGGTGTCTTCAGTGGTGCCCAGAACGCCGGCAAGAGCGCCTTCACGCAGCTGCAGGGCAATTTCCTTACAGGCGATCATCAGGGTGTCGATCAACTCAACGAGTTCAAGATCAGTGTCATGGTGTTTCAGGTAGTTGCTGAGCAGCTGCATGGGTGGGTTCGGCCTTTGGTTTATCCGATTAAAAAGACCCCTGCATTGTACGCTAAAGGTCGCGAGTTTGCATGGTTGAGCGGGTGCAGTTTTCATTCTTCTGAGCTGTTATTATGGCAGCGGTAACCAATAACAAGGAGTACAGGGGTGCATATTCATATTCTCGGCATCTGTGGGACGTTCATGGGCTCGTTGGCGGTGCTGGCAAAGCAGCTTGGCCATCGTGTAACCGGCTCGGATGCCAATGTATATCCACCAATGAGTACCCAGCTGGAGCAGCAGGGGATTGAACTCATCGAAGGCTATGATCCGGCGCAGCTTGAGCCTCAGCCCGACCTGGTTGTGGTCGGCAATGCCATGAGTCGTGGCAACCCCTGTGTCGAGTACATGTTGGCCAGCAATATGCGCTATACCTCGGGTCCTCAGTGGCTGCATGACAACCTGTTGGCGGACCGATGGGTACTGGCTGTAGCCGGTACCCATGGAAAAACTACGACCGCGACCATGCTGGCCTGGATTCTGGAGCGAGCAGGCATGTCGCCCGGCTTTCTGATTGGAGGCATTCCCAAGGGGTTTGACTGCTCTGCCCGTGTGGGTGAAACGCCTTTCTTCGTTATCGAGGCTGATGAGTACGATACGGCCTTCTTTGATAAGCGCTCCAAGTTCGTTCATTACAATCCGCGAACGCTGATTTTGAATAATCTGGAGTTTGATCACGCCGATATTTTCCCGGATCTGGCTGCCATTCAGCGTCAGTTCCACCATCTGCTGCGCCTGGTGCCCAATAATGGCCTGGTGATCCGCTCTTCGGATGAGCCCGCCCTCGATGAGGTCCTCGAGCAGGGTTGCTGGAGTGAGCAGGTCCTGACCGGGTTTGAGCGTCGTGCCGACTGGTCTGCCCAGCTGTTAAGCGAAGATGGTAGTCACTTTGCTGTCCAGCACGGTGGCGAAACCTTGGGTGAAGTCTGCTGGCAACTAACCGGTTTGCACAATGTCAGCAATGCGATCAATGCGTTGGTGGCAGCCCGTCATGTAGGCGTGACGCCTGAGCATGCCATTGAAGCGCTTAGTACATTCGGTGGTGTTAAGCGTCGAATGGAGCGTTTGGGAGAAGTCGCTGGAATTACGGTGTATGACGATTTTGCTCATCACCCCACCGCGATTCAAACCACCCTTGAAGGGATCAAGGCTCGGGTTGTGGGCCATCAGCCTGTTATCGCCGTGATTGAGCCGCGTTCCAATACCATGAGGCTGGGGGCGCATAAGGAAGCACTGGCCAAGTCTACTGCTGCTGCGGATCAGGTGTACTGGTTCCAGCCGGAGGATATGGACTGGTCGCTTCAGGATGTAGTGGATCAAAGCCCGGTTCCGGCCAAGTTGGAAACCAGTATCTCGTCGCTGGTTGCGCGCCTTGTCGGTGAGTTGCCCGCCGGTGCCCAGGTTGTGGTCATGAGCAATGGTGGTTTTGGTGGCATCCACCAGAAGTTGTTGAAGGCATTGGAGCAGCGGGAGGCGATTCATGTCCTCTGATGCTGTCACTCAGGATGTGGCTTTTTCTCGTCGTATCACCTTGGCTGTTACCGGGGCTTCCGGCGTTCAGTATGGGTTGAGGTTGCTTCAGTGTCTGGTGCAGCTGGATACACAGGTGCTGCTGATGGTATCCAAGGCTGCGCAGGTTGTGATTGCAACCGAGACCGACCTTAAGCTGCCGGGTGCACCGGATGCGATGGAAGCTTTCCTGACCGAACATTTCTCTGCACGTGCAGGCCAGATCAAGGTTTATGGGCGTGAGCAATGGATGGCGCCTGTAGCATCGGGTTCGGGTGCTCCCAGCTCGATGGTGGTTTGCCCCTGCAGTACTGGCACTCTTTCTGCCATCGCCTGTGGCGCCAGTAATAACCTGATTGAGCGTGCTGCCGATGTGGCGTTGAAAGAGCGTCGTCAGTTATTGCTCGTGCCTCGTGAAGCGCCGTACTCTGAAATTCACCTTGAGCATATGCTGAAGCTGACACGCATGGGAGCGGTTGTTGTACCGGCCAGTCCCGGTTTCTACCAGAAGCCCCAGTCGGTTGAAGAGCTGGTCGACTTTATAGTGGCTCGTCTGTTGTCGCAGCTGGGGTATGAGCAAACTCTGCTGCCACGCTGGGGTGAGTCGATGCTTTAGGCTTCGGTCGTACTTCCTGTTAAGAAAAGCGGGTCGGATGCATTGTCCCGGCCCTGACAGTACAATATTTGCGTTAATCTGCTGACCCGAGAACACCATGTCCAAAATCCTTGCCCTGGATACCTCTACTGATGCCTGCTCGGCGGCTTTGCTGCTGGATGGCCAGATGCTGAAGCGTTTCACAATCGAGCCCCGCCGCCACACCCATCTACTGTTGCCGATGGTGGATGAGTTGTTAAAAGAGAGCGGTGTCGCGCTGGCTACTCTGGATGCGATTGCGTTCGGGCGAGGCCCGGGCTCCTTTGCCGGAATCCGCATTGCAACCGGCGCTGCTCAGGGTCTGGCGCTGGCTGCGGAGTTACCGGTGGTACCCGTATCAACGCTGGAATGCATGGCATACGAATATGTACTTGAGCATAACCTGAAGCAGGGACAGTTACTGACCGCGCTGGATGCGCGCATGGATGAAGTCTATTGGTGTGCCTGGGAAGTCAAAGAAGGTGTGCTGGTACGGATCACGCCTGAGCGGGTCGCGGCCCCTGCTGATGTGCAGGTCGATGAGCTGGAGTCCGGGTTTGTTGCTCTGGGTAGCGGCTGGTGTTACGCCGAGCAGATGCCTTCAGGTCTGGTCGCTTTGGCTCAGGCGCCGGTCTTGGATCGCTACCCGAATGCGGCCACGATGGCTTTGTTGGCTGAGCAGGCGCTGGCGCGGGGAGAAAGTATGGCGCCTGACGATGTGCAGCCGGTCTATCTGCGTGATCAGGTTGCCTGGAAGAAGAAGGATCAGCAGTGAGCCCAAGTGAGTGGTTACATACGATCCTGCTGGCCTTGCTGCAGGGGTTAACCGAGTTCTTACCCATATCCAGCTCCGCCCATCTGATTTTACCCTCGCAATTGCTGGGCTGGCAGGATCAGGGGCTGGCATTTGATGTCGGGGTCCATGTTGGCACCCTGGCAGCTGTCATGTTCTATTTCCGCAAGGATGTGTTCAACCTTATTCGGGCTTGGCTGGCGTCCCTGAGGGGGCGCCACTCCCAGGACAGCAAACTGGCCTGGATGGTGGGCCTGGCGACCATCCCGGCCGTTGTGGCTGGATTTCTTCTCAATGACATTATCGGTGACTACGGTCGCTCAATTCTGGTGATTGCCGGCACGACGCTGATTTTTGGCGTTTTACTGGGCTGGGCGGATGCACACCGAAGTGAGCGGCTGAACATGGGACATTGGGGGTTCAAGGATGCGATGCTGGTGGGCCTTGCTCAAGCGATCGCCTTGATTCCGGGTACTTCGCGTTCAGGTATTACCATTACCGCAGCGCTGATGTTGGGGTATGACCGCCAAAGCGCTGCGCGCTTTTCTTTCCTGCTTTCGATACCGGTGATTCTGGGAGCGGGGACGCTGAAGGGTAAGGAGCTGCTTGAATCGGGCAGCGGTGCCGACTGGTTGCCGATTGTCGTAGGTGTGTTGGTTGCCGGTGCCAGTGCGCTGGCCTGTATTCACCTGTTTCTCAAATGGCTTGACCGTATCGGTATGAGACCCTTTGTCATTTATCGCTTGCTGCTTGGGTTAGTGTTGTTAGCGGTTTACTTCCTGGTTCCGGGAGGTGTCGCGTGAGTCTGGCTGTTGGCTGGGCTCAGCCCGAAGATCAGGCGCAGGCTGAAGCGCTCGCTCAGCGCTTGGCGTTACCGCTGGTTGCTCAGCCCGATCTCGATCAGGTGGAGCCCTGGCTTCATATCCTTTTGCTTAACGAGGGGCAATTGGGATTGTGTGTTACGGGGCGAAAGCGACCGGGTCCGGTGCGAGCTGATTTTGTTTCGGGAGCGGTGGCGCACCGTCGTCAATTTGGTGGTGGCACCGGGCAGCTGATTGCCAAGGCCTGCGGCATTAAAAAAGGTGTGCGCCCAAGCGTTCTGGATGCAACGGCAGGTCTGGGGCGTGATGCCTTTGTGGTCGCAACCTTGGGTTGCTCTGTTCGCATGATCGAGCGATCGCCGGTGGTACATGCGCTGTTGGAAAATGGGCTGGAAGAGGCCGCAAACGTTGAAGATCTGGCTGAAATTATCGGCAGGATGGAGTTGCTGAAGGGTGATGCATCGCAGCTGATGTCAACGCTGACGCCTGTTCCTGATGTGATTTATCTGGATCCCATGTACCCGCACACAGACAAGAAGGCCCAGGTCAAAAAAGAGATGCTGGCATTCAGGACTCTGGTTGGAGAGGATGCTGACGACAGCCAGTTACTGAAAGCTGCCCTTGCTATGGAGCCCTGTCGCGTGGTGGTAAAGCGCCCCCGAAAAGCTCCGGCCATTGAAGGGCCCGAGCCAAACCATCAGGTAATCGGCAAATCCAGTCGCTATGACATCTACACCTTCAGGGCGCTGCCCAGCGACTGATATCAACGACTATTAATAGTGCGGTGGTGGTACGTCTGCATCAGGAGTTGCCATATCGCCACCGCCAATTTCTTTCAGCTGGTTATTCAGAAACTTGACCATTCGGACCAGACGCTCAATGTCCATTTCCTGCCGGGCAACGGCTTCACTGAGCTTGTCGATCGCGTCTTCCTGAAACGCGACTCTGGATTCCAGCTCTGCCAGATTTTCAGGGTTGGACATCGTGCTCTCCTCAATTTGGTCGGATGTTGGTACGCCGTTTTTTCCGTGGTGCCATCTGTAGCAAGCTGCTTGTTATACAAGTGTCGCTAAGCCGTTGAAAAAAAATGACAGATACAGTATATCTGATCGGCTGGAAAGTGCGTTATTCATCGTTAGGGACGCACAAACATCTCCATAATGAAGTCCAACAATAGAGAAATTCAATGAGCGGTAATCAGTTAATCAAAAGTATCCTGGCCGGTGTGCTGGCTGCGTTTATCCTTCCCTTCCTGCTGCAAAGTGTTGCTTCCGTTGACATCAATTACTCACCCGCGGTTTTGGCAACCATCGCCATCTTCGTTTTTGTGGTGACCCTGGCTGCGTCCTGGCAATCAGGTACAGCTTCTTCCACAACCTCCTATGCTGCTGCCCCCGAGGTTGAAAACGATGCCAATGACAGTCGTGAGCTGGGCGTTGTGAAGTGGTTTAATGTTTCCAAGGGCTTTGGCTTTATCACCCGTGATAATGGTGATGATGTCTTTGTTCACTTCCGCAATATTCGCGGTCGTGGCCATCGTTCCTTGAATGAAGGACAGAAGGTACGTTTTAACGTTCGTGAGAGCGATAAAGGCTTACAGGCAGAAGACGTTTCTGTCGTAAACAGCTGAGCCTCAAGGGCAGCCCTGTTGCCGGGTTGCCCTTTTATTCCCTTTGGCAGCAGTCTAATCTTAAACTTCAGTGTGCTTATTGAAGCAAGGGGTGCTGAATGTTTGTTGTGTCCAACCGTATTATGGTGAATCCAGGCTATGAGGATGCGTTTGCCGAGCGTTTTCGTCAGCGTGCCGGCCAGGTAGAAAAGCAGCCGGGATTTGTCAGTTTACAGGTATTAAAACCAGCCCGTGAGGGTGCTCCCTGGGTCGTCATGACCCATTGGCAAGACAAGGCATCGTTCGAGGTCTGGGTTGAGTCTGAGGACTTCAAGCTGGCACACCGAGAGCAGTCTTTGCCCAAGGAGGCATTTGGCTCAGGTGGTGGTCTGGAAATGCACGAAATCGAAATCAGGGCCGGACGGCATAACTGAACTGTTGGCAGGAGAGCTACGCCCATGAATGCCTCTACCCCTTCAGCCCCCACGTCTAAATCCTCAACCAAAAAACTCAGTACTCAGCGCTGGATGTGGCTTAACCTGCTACGCAGTGCTTTGATTCCTATGCTGCTTGTTGAAACCGGGCTGATTGCGATCTACCTGTTTTCAAATGCTTACATTCGCGATTCCAATATCAGTGTTCTGCGTGATCAGGCGGATAAACAGCTGACCAATACTGCACGTCTTGAAGTGGACGTCATTGATCGTCAATTGCAGGAAATAGAAGGTCTGACCCAGGTCTACAAGGATGATATCGAGCGGTTGTTAAACCAGCCTTATCCAAAACTAGAGAGTCTTCCTCCCGGGTACGGCCGAACTGATGACGGGGTTCTTTACAGCGCAGAGGACAATGGCTCGGCTGCTTCCTTCTATTCGGGCATTACGCCACCGGAGCGCCAGGATCTGGGTAAGGTGGTGCAGCTTGAGGCATCTGACCCGCTCATGCTCAGCATCATGAATGCCAATTCGCTGGTCAATGCCATCTATTTTAACAGCTGGGATTCCTATAACCGTATCTACCCCTGGTTTCAAACCCAGGAGCAATATCCTCCGGAAATGGATATTCCTCAGTACAATTTCTATTACGATGCAGATGCTCAGAACAATCCTGAGCGGGGTGTCGTGTGGACCGAGGTCTATGTGGATCCTGCTGGCCAGGGGTGGATGACGTCATCGGTCGCACCTGTCTATAAAGGCGACTTCCTTGAAGGTGTGGTCGGTATCGATATCACCGTGGAGACCATCGTCCAGCAGATCCTGCAGCTGGATATTCCCTGGAAGGGCTACGCAGTGCTGCTGAACCGCAGTGGCACCATTATGGCACTGCCTGCGCAGGGCGAGCTTGATTTTGGTCTCAAGGAATTGACGCAGCACAGTTATCAGCAGGCGATTACTGAAGAAAGCTTCAAGCCCGAAAAATTCAATATCAATTCGCGTGAAGATACACAGGCCCTGGCTGAAGCGATTAAAACCAGTGACACCGGACGCAGCTCGGTCATGCTTCAAGGCAGCAGCAAGCGCGTAGCCTGGCAACAGATTGATGCAACGGGTTGGACCCTGCTGACGATTGTGGACGAGGCCGAAGTATACCGAGAGGCCACGACGTTGGCCGAGCGGTTTACGCAGGTGGGTTATCTGCTGATCGCGGGCCTGGTGGTGTTCTATCTTTGCTTCTTTGCCTATATGTGGCGCCGTTCAGTCGAAATGAGCCGTTCAATCTCTTCTCCTTTGCAGCGTCTTAATCAGCTGATGGCCGAGATTGGTCGTGAGAACTATGAGCAGCCTTTGCCCCGGTTTACGCTGATGGAGCTGCAGCAGAGTGCGCAGGAAGTGGTGCAGATGGGTGAGGCTCTGGGCGGTGCCAACCGTGCCAAGAACCAGTTCCTATCCAGTATCAGTCATGAGCTGCGTACGCCTATGACTTCAATTATCGGCTTTGCTCAGCTATTGAAGTCCTCGGAGCAGCTAACCGAGGAGGATCAGGAGTGTCTGGATGAAATTCTGCATTCGGGTCAGCACCTGTTGCGTCTGATTAATGATGTGCTCGAGCTGGCGCAGGTTCAGGCTGAGTCCAGCCAGATTCCAGGCGAGCTGGTTGAGGTCCGCAATGTGGTTTCCTCCGCACTCAGGATCAGTGAGCCTCAGGCCCGCAGCAAGCATATCTCGATAGAGGTGTGCCCTGAGCAGGACCAAGCGTCCCTTGAGGTGTTTGCTGACGGTAGTCGACTCTGCCAAGTGTTGATCAACCTTCTGTCCAACGCCATTAAATACAATAACGCTGAGGGTGAGGTGCGTGTGCGCTGGTATGCCAGGGATGAGCGGACAGTGCGCATCGAGGTGCAGGACACCGGCTTGGGTATAGGTACTGACAAGCAATCTGAGCTGTTCCAGCCCTTCAACCGACTGGGCTTTGAAACCAGCAATATTCAGGGAACCGGTATAGGCCTGACGATCAGCAAGCGTTTGGTCGAGCTGATGCGGGGTGAGATCGGCTGTGAAAGCGAAGAAGGAAGCGGCAGTACCTTCTGGCTGGATCTGCCGCGTGGACCTCAGTCCGAGTGATTGCCAAGCGCGCGCTTAGTACGCGCGGTTGCAACTGCGGTGGTCGGGTCTTCCGGCCAGGGGTGCTTGGGATAGCGCCCCTTCATCTCCTTGCGCACTTCCTTGTAACTGCCTTGCCAAAAGCCCGCCAGGTCTTGGGTGACCTGAAGCGGGCGCCTGGCGGGCGATAACAGGTGCAGGCTGACGGCCACGCCAAACCCGAGGGTCGGTGTATCACCGTAGCCAAACATCTCCTGTAGTTTTACTGCAAGAACAGGCGGTGATTGGCTGTAATCAATTCGATGTTTTGACCCTGATGGAACCTGTATCCGCTCGGGAGCCAGACGGTCCAAAGCCTGTTGGTGTTCCCAATCCAGCATGCCAAGCAAAATCGAATGCACGTTCAGGCGCTTCAGGTCATCCCGTTTCTTAACCGTATCCAGCCAGGGCAGAAGCCAGGTCTCGATGCTCTGTTCCAGTGCCTGCTGGCTAAGGTCCGGCCATTGTTCAGGCTCAGGCGAGTGAGTGTGCACGAACTGAAGTCTGGACTGGAGTAGCAGCGCTTCGTCAGTCCAGTTCAACAGCTCAAGCCCTTCACGGTGGATCAGGGCTAGTAGTGCCTGGGATTTAAGCTGGGGGTCTGGGTGTTCAATGGGCTGGCGCGCAATACACAATTGGCCCACACAGCTGCGTTCTTCGGCAATCAGTCGGTCCTGTTTGCGATCCCAGTCGACCTGCGTTTCGTCATGGGTGAGCCAACCCAGCGGGCCTGCAAACAGTTCAGGGTCCAGTGCCGCCGCCAGGCGGATGCGGTCAGTGGCACTGTCCTGATGACTGCTCAGTGCAGCCACGGCAAGCCAGCGATGGCGGGTCAGTCGGTCCTCACTTGTCAAGCGTGCACCACGTCCCTGGCTCAAGCGGAAGTGCTCGGGCTGTTGCTCCCTTTGCTGTGCGATTCGGTCCGGGTATGCACAGGCAACCAGATAGCCGAGCGCCTGGTGCGGGTGAATCTGCTGTTCAGGCTTAAGATCGGTGGTTATGCCGGGTGGAAGACGGCGAAATTGCTGAGCCAGTTGCTGTAGGCGTCTGGATGGTCCTTGAGTGTTTGTTTGCAACCAGTCGAGGCGTTGCTGCAGATCGGCCTGGGTTGTGTTGAGCGGGTCGCGCTCGGTCAACAGGGCGGCGACCTCGGATGCCAGCTTCACAAACCCGTGTTCCGCACCGCATACCAGCATATGCGCCAATCGTGGATGAGCGGGCAGAGCGGTCATCTGTTGTCCGCGAGGCGTTAGTCGCCAGTGTCCCGGTTTGGTTGTCTCGATAGCATCCAGCTGGCGAAGCAGATCCAGTGCCTGTTGGTAGCTGGATGCTGGAGGCGGATTCAACCAGTTTAGCTCTGCCGGATCGTCGACGCCCCATTGCAGCAGTTGCAGGGCGAGCGGAGCCAAGTCGGCATGCAAAATTTCAGGTGGTGTGTGGGGGGGTAATTGGTGCTGTTGGTCTTCGGACCAGAGGCGGTAGCAGGTGCCAGGACCGAGTCGGCCGGCACGTCCTGCTCGCTGGGTAGCCGCCGCAGCGGAAACGCGAGTGGTGAGCAGGCGCGTCATACCGGTGGCCGGATCAAACCGTGCCTGGCGGCTCAGGCCCGCATCGATAACCACTTCAATGCCTTCAATGGTCAGGCTGGTTTCAGCGATGGCGGTGGCCAGAACCACTTTGCGCTGCCCAGGGTCGGAAGGGGCGATTGCGCGTTGCTGTTCGTTGAGAGGCAGATTGCCGTACAGCGGTGTCAGCAATATATCCGGGTTTTGTCCAAGTCGTGTCTGCAGTTGTTCCTGCACACGGCGAATTTCACTTTGCCCCGGTAAAAATACCAGCTGGCTGCCGGTGTGGCGATCAAGGGCCTGCAGTACGCGGGTGACGACACGGTCTTCAATGGGGGTATCGGTACGGCTGGGGGCTGAGTACAGTATCTCAACCGGATAGGAGCGCCCTTCGCTGCGCAGGACCGGGGCGTTGTCCAGCAGGGCAGACAATGCTTCCCCATCCAGTGTGGCGGACATCAGCAATAACTTGAGCGGTGGCCCTTCTCGCAGGAGTTCACGCCCCTGCAGTGCCAGGGCCAGGCCTGTGTCTGCATCCAGGCTGCGCTCATGAAATTCATCAAAAATGATAAGGCCAATGCCTTCCAGTCCGGGATCATCCTGCAGCATACGGGTAAGTATGCCTTCGGTGACCACTTCTACGCGTGTGCTGGCGCTCACTTTGCTTTCCAGACGAATACGGTAGCCCACTTGCTCACCGACCGCTTCTCCCAGTTGTTGAGCCAGTCGTTGCGCGGCGGCTTTGGCTGCCAGGCGGCGAGGTTCAAGCAGCAGAATTTTCTGCCCGCCCAGCCAGGGTTGGTCCATCAGTGCCAGTGGTACGCGAGTGGTTTTACCTGCGCCCGGTGGTGCTTCGAGTATGAGCTCATCGTGCTGACACAGATGAGCGCGAATGGCATCCAGCAGGGAGTCGATGGGCAGGCTGTTATCGAAGGACATGGTCGAAGGCATTCTTGTTCGCGAGGCTGGTCAAAGCGCCCAGTCTATCAGAACTGAGCGGTCTGATCGGTTTGAGGTGTGAGTGATGTATCAGTTCGCTATTACATGGACATGCTGTATTATCCTCCCTGGTAGTCCATCTTCGTCCACGGCTATCTATGATCAAAGTGGGTATGTAAGTGGGTAAAAAATCACGCAGCATGTGATGCTTGCTTTTATAATCAGTTGGTTACGCCGTATATGCTGCTGATGATCGACAATTTTGATAGCTTTACCTGGAATGTCGTGCGCTACTTTGAAGAGTTGGGCGCCGAGGTACAGGTCTATCGCAATAACGAAATTACACTGGAACAGATTGAAACCCTGTCTCCCAGCCATCTGGTGATTTCGCCTGGTCCCTGTACTCCGGATCAGGCAGGTATTTCCATCTCTGCCATCCAGCATTTTGCCGGTCAAATTCCCATCCTGGGCGTTTGTCTGGGGCACCAGAGTATTGGCCAGGCATTTGGTGCCGAAGTGGTTCGCGCGCGTCAGGTGATGCACGGTAAAACATCGCTGGTCAGTCATCGGGGCACGGGTGTTTTCAAAGGGCTCGAGCAGCCACTTGAAGTGACCCGCTACCATTCCCTGGTGCTGCGGCGTGAGAGCTTGCCGGACTGCCTGGAAGAGATCGCCTGGACATTGGGAGCAGATGGGCAGCCTGATGAAGTGATGGCGGTACGTCACCGTCAACTGTCTGTACAGGGCGTTCAGTTCCACCCCGAATCCGTACTGACCCGACAGGGTCATGAGCTGCTGGACAACTTTTTACAGCAGCGCTAACCGTCTTAGGAGGCATGGAGAATGAATATTCAGGAAGCTTTGGCCCGTGTGGTTGAGCATATCGACCTGAGCCGCGAAGAGATGACTGATGTCATGCGTCAGGTGATGACCGGGCAGTGCACCGAGTCTCAGATCACCGCCTTTCTGGTGGCGCTGCGGATGAAAAGCGAGTCGATCGAAGAAATTACCGGTGCTGCGCAAGTGATGCGTGAGCTGGCTACTCCGGTGAACCCCACTAAAGGACCTCTGGTCGACATCGTGGGTACCGGCGGTGATGGCGCGAACCTGTTCAATGTCTCCTCAGCCAGCTCCTTTGTGGCGGCGGCCTGTGGCGTTTACATTGCCAAGCATGGTAACCGTGGCGTGTCATCGAAAAGTGGCAGCGCGGATCTGCTGGAAAAAGCAGGTATCAACCTGGACCTGGATGCTGCTGCCGTCGCGCGCTGCATTGATGAGGTTGGCGTCGGCTTTATTTTTGCCCCGGGTTATCATGGCGCGATGAAGCATGCCATCGGTGCGCGTCGTGCTCTGGGTATGCGTACAATGTTTAACATCCTTGGGCCGATGACCAACCCGGCAGGTGCCAAGCGAGAAGTAATCGGCGTCTTTACCAAGAAACTGTGTCGCCCAATGGCGGAAGTCATGCAGCAGCTGGGCGCTGAGCACATCATGGTGGTCCATGCTGATGACGGCCTAGATGAAATCAGCCTTGCGACCAATACCCATGTGGCTGAATTGAAAGATGGTCAGATCCGCGAATACAAAATTTCACCGGAAGATCTGGGCGTGGAAAGCCAGAGCTTGATCGGTTTGTCGGTCGACGACTCCGACGAGTCTCTGGCGCTGATCAAAGCCGCACTGGGTAACAGCGATACCTTGCCCGCACGCAAGGCAGCCGCCATGGTGGCCCTGAATGCCGGGGCCGCGATTTACTTGAGCGGTCAGGTCGACAGTCATAAGGCAGGGGTAGAGCGTGCACTTGAGGCGATTCGGTCCGGTGCAGCCTTGCAGAAAATGGAGCAGCTGGCTGCGCTCAGTCAGCAGTTGGAGCAGGTCCAGTAATGAACGATACACCGACTATTCTGAAGAAAATCATCGCACGTAAACACGAAGAAGTGGCCGAGCGCAGTGCCAAGGTGTCCATTGATGACCTTAAAGCACAGATTGCGAGTCAGCAGGGCGGTGATACCGACCCTCGTGGTTTTGTTGCCAGCCTGGAACGCTCTCTGCAGGCCGGTCGTGCCGGTGTGATTGCCGAAATTAAAAAGGCTAGCCCTTCCAAGGGCGTTATTCGCGATCCCTTCGTACCGGCTGACATTGCGCCATCCTATGAAGCGGGTGGTGCCAGCTGCCTGTCTGTTCTGACAGATGTGGACTTCTTCCAGGGCAGTGATGCCTACCTGCAGCAGGCACGTGCTGCCTGTGCGCTGCCAGTGATCCGCAAGGACTTTATTGTCGATCCTTATCAGGTCTATGAAGCCCGTGCCCTGGGTGCGGATTGTATCCTGCTGATCGTCGCGGCACTCAATGATGAGCAGCTTTCTGACTTGACGGCTCTGACCCATGATCTGGGCATGGATGTGCTGATCGAGGTGCATAATGAAGCCGAGCTGCAGCGTATCCTGCCGCTCAATACCCGCCTGATTGGTATTAACAACCGTGACCTTCACTCCTTTGAAGTGAGTCTGGAAAATACGTTCAAATTGCTCGATCAGATCCCGCAGGACCGCATCGTTGTCACGGAAAGTGGTATCCTCTCTCCCGATGATGTGGCTGCCATGCAGGCACGTGATGTGAATGCCTTCCTGATTGGTGAAGCGTTCATGCGTGCCGAGGATCCTGGTCAGACCCTGGCCGAGTTTTTTGCAGCAGCCCAGACGGCAAACTAACCCGAGTAGAGATACACCCGATGAGTATGAGTGTGCGTGTCGACTGGGATGGTGACGATCGCTTCAAGGCGACCACCGGGTCCGGTTTTGACGTAATGATAGACAGGGATCTGCAGCAGGGTCCCCGCCCCATGGAATTGATGTTGGCAGGCCTGGGTGGCTGCACCAGTGTTGATGTGGTGGGTATTCTGCGCAAGGCACGTCAGGATGTTGAAAGCTGCGTCGCCGAGATCCAGGCGGAGCGTTCCGACGATGTGCCGTCTGTATTTACCGAGATTCACGTCAAGTTTGTGGTTACCGGTCGCAAACTGAAAGAAGCCGCTGTAGAACGCGCAGTTCGGCTGTCCGCAGAGCAGTATTGCTCAGCCTCTTTGATGCTGGAGCGTGGTGGCGTGAAGATCAGCCACAGCTTCGAGATCATCGAAGTCGAATAAAGTGCAAGATTAGTTGCTATCCTTAGGGCGCTGAAGTAGAATTCCGCGTCCTTTTATTTGTTCAACTCCTTGCTTTCGATTGTTCACATTCGGTGAATGATTTTGAAGGCTGTGAAACCGTAAGGAGCAAAAATGCGTCATTACGAAATCGTATTCCTGGTTCACCCGAACCAGAGCGAACAGGTTCCGGCTATGGTCGAGCGTTACAAGGCTCTGATCGAAGGTGCTGAAGGCACAATCCACCGCCTGGAAGACTGGGGTCGCCGTCAGCTGGCTTACCCGATCAACAACGCACACAAAGCACACTACGTGCTGATGAACGTTGAAGCAACTCAGGAAGTGATGGACGAACTGTCCAACATGTTCCGCTACAACGATGCTGTTCTGCGTAACATGGTGATCCGTTGCAACGAAGCGGTCACTGAAGATTCTCCGATCAAAGCAGCGGAAGCACGCGAAGAGCGCAAGCCCCGTCGTGAAGAGCGCAGCGAACAGAAGCAGGAAAAACCTGCTGAAGAAGCTGGCGCTGAAGCAGCTGCAGAGTAATTTTTAACCAACTTTTATTGGAGAAGTTCAGATGGCACGTTTTTTCCGTCGTCGCAAGTTCTGCCGTTTCACCGCTGAAGGCGTAAAACAGATCGATTACAAGGATCTGGATGTCCTGAAAGGCTACGTTACTGAAACTGGCAAAATCGTACCGAGCCGTATCACTGGCACCAAGGCACGCTACCAGCGTCAGCTGGCGACCGCTATCAAGCGCGCTCGTTACCTGGCTCTGCTGCCGTACACCGACAGCCACGACGTTTAATCGTCGCTGATACAGCCGAAACTGTGGTGAGTCTGACTGACCGCAGTCGATAAGTTAGATGCCGTGGGTGCTTAATCGCATTCACGGTCAGGATTCAAAACTGCAGCCTTTGCAGAACAAGAGGTTTTACGAGATGGAAGTTATTCTGCTCGAAAATATCGGTAAGCTGGGTCAGCTGGGTGACAAAGTCACCGTTAAGGCTGGCTTCGGTCGTAACTACCTGGTTCCTCAGGGCAAAGCCGTATCGGCTACCCCTGCTAACGTAGCCAAGTTCGAAGAGCGTCGTGCTGAACTGGAAAAAGCCGCTGCTGACAAGCTGGCTAACGCCGAAGTTCGTGCTGAGCAGCTGAACGAACTGGAACTGTCCCTGGTCACCAAAGCAGGTGATGAAGGCAAACTGTTCGGTTCTATCGGTACTCGTGATATCGCTGAAGCACTGAGCTCCGCTGGTGTTGAAGTCGACAAGAGCGAAGTTCGTCTGCCGGAAGGCGCGATCCGTCACATCGGTGAGTTCGACGTTGACATTCAGGTTCACCCTGAAGTTACTGCGACCATCAAGCTGGTCATCGCTGGCGAATAAGCCAAGCATCCGACCGGATCAAAAAAAGCACCGCCTGCGCGGTGCTTTTTTTATGCGTAGAATATACCCATATTGATCATCATGAAGGCCCTGGGTTGTCAGTGAAGGCTGGCAGGCGAGGGTGGTTTGGGCGTTGTTGAAGAGGTTACGCAACAGAATGGATATGTCTGATCTGACGGATGAAGTGCTCGAGACCATCAAGCAGCCACCGCACTCGGTGGAAGCTGAGCAGTCGGTATTGGGTGGTCTGATGCTGGATAACAATACCTGGGATGTTGTGTCCGAAATCCTGCTGGAAGATCATTTCTACCGACCCTCTCACCGTATGATGTTTCGCACCATGCAGAAGCTGGTTGATGCCGGCAGTCCGCTGGACGTCATTACTTTGCAGGAAGAGCTGGACCGAACCGGTGAGCTGGAACAGGCCGGTGGCCTGGAATATCTGGTAACACTGGCGCGTAACACCCCCAGTGCGTCCAATATTCGCGCCTATGCCGAAATCGTGCGTGACCGTTCACTCCTGCGCCAGATGATCAGTGTCGCCAGTGAAATCTCCGACAGTGCCTTCAGTCCAGGAGGGCGTGCGCCGGATGAGGTTCTGAACGAAGCTGAGCAGAAAATTTTCCAGATCGCCGAGAACCGTCCCAACCAGGGCGGCCCCGAGCCGGTCAATCCATTGTTGAAGCGTGCCGTTGACCGAATCGATGAGTTGTTTAACAACTCCGACGCCCTGACAGGTGTTACCACCGGCTTTGATGATCTGGATGACCGCACGGGGGGTATGCAGAAATCGGATCTGGTGATCGTGGCGGCACGTCCGTCCATGGGTAAAACCACCTTTGCCATGAACCTGGTCGAGAACGCCCTGATGGCCACTGAGCGCCCGGTACTGGTGTTCTCGCTGGAGATGCCTGCTGATCAGCTGGTTACGCGTATGCTGTCTTCGCTGGGCCGTATCAACCAGACCAAGGTGCGAAACGGTCAACTGGAAGAAGATGATTGGCCTAAGTTGACCACCGCCGTCAATATGCTGAAGAACAAGCCGCTGTTTATCGATGACCAGCCCGGTATCAGCCCCAACGAAATGCGTGCCCGTGCCCGTCGTATCCACCGTGAGCATGGTGACCTGGCGTTGATCATGGTCGACTATCTGCAGTTGATGACCATGAAGACCGGTAAGGTTGAGAGCCGTACGCAGGAGATCTCCGAGATTTCACGTTCTCTCAAGGCCCTGGCCAAGGAAATGAACTGTCCGGTTATCGCTCTGTCGCAGTTGAACCGAAGCCTGGAGCAGCGTCCCAATAAACGACCTGTAAACTCGGATTTGCGTGAATCAGGCGCCATCGAGCAGGACGCCGATATCATCATGTTTATCTATCGTGATGAGGTATATAACGAGGATAGCCCTGAGAAGGGTGTAGCCGAAATCATTATCGGTAAGCAGCGTAACGGTCCTATCGGTACTGTGAGGCTGGCATTTGTGGGTAAATTCACCCGGTTCGAAAACCTGGCCCATGGCCAGTATGATTTCGGACCGGACGAATAAGGGGCGATCGGGTGCTCAGGATTCCCTGAGCACCTTGTTGCGAAAGCCTTCAGGTACGGTTTGTACCTTGCGCTCGCCATAGTCAAAAAATACGATGCCTGTTTTGGCGTGCGCTATTTCGACCGCTGTGTCCTTGTTGCTTAGCAGGTAGTAGATATCGCAGCCATATTTGTTGAAGTCAGCCACGGTGACGTCAACCTGTACCCGGTCACCATAAAAACCTTCCGCTTTATACACAATGGCGGAGTCGGTCATGATAATGCTTGAACCTTCCACATCCATTTCGGTGTAGTGATAGTGCTTCAAAAAGCGCAGACGCGCTTCATGGACCATCGACAGGACGGCGTCATTGCCCAGATGGCCGCCGTAGTTGATATCGCTTATGCGTACATCAAGTTCTGTACTGAATAGATAGTTATCCGGCATATCCAGTTTGATACGTGCCATTTTCTTCTCCTTAAAACACCAATATCAATCCAGTGTGCGAACCACATCCACCATGGCATGGGTGAGTGTGGCCAGATCATCGTTACTCATACTATAGGCTGGCATCACATAGATCAGCTTACCGAAGGGACGCACCCAGACGCCGCGCTCAACAAACATGGGCTGAACCTCGGCGAGGTTAACCGGTTCCTTGCGCTCAATCACTCCGATGGCGCCCAGTACTCGAACATCGGCAACGGAGTCCAGTTCTCGTGCAGGCTCCAGACCTGCTTTGAGTCCGGCTTCAACGCGTTTGACCTCGGTACGCCAGTCCATCTCTTCAAGCAGGGTCAGGCTTTCAAGGGCTACGGCACAGGCAAGGGGGTTGCCCATGAACGTGGGGCCATGCATAAAGCAGCCTGCACCACCGGATGAGATGGTTTCGGCAATTTCCGCCGTGGCCAGTGTGGCCGCAAGGGTCATGTATCCACCGGTTAGTGCTTTACCCAGGCACAGGATATCCGGGCTGATGTCAGCATGGTTACAGGCGAATAGTTCACCACTGCGACCAAAGCCGGTCGCGATTTCATCCGCGATCAGCAGGACCTCATAACGATCACAGAGCGCGCGCGCCTGTTTAAGCCACTCAGGTGAATAGAAGCGCATACCGCCGGCCCCTTGAACCACGGGCTCAAGAATAAGCGCCGCCAGTTCGTCCTGGTGCAGAGCCAGCATCTGTTCCAGTTCGCGGATATCGCTGGGGTCAAAGTCACCGTCAAATGGGGTTTCAGGGCGGGGCGCGAACAGCTGTTGTGCCAGCACGCCGCTGAATAGCTCGTGCATGCCGTTCACCGGGTCGCAGACCGACATGGCGCCAAAGGTGTCACCATGGTAGCCATTACGAATGCTCAGCATGCGGTGTTTGGCGGATTTGTCTTTGGCATGCCAGTACTGAATTGCCATTTTCAGTGCGACTTCCACGGCCACTGAGCCGGAATCGGCAATGAAGACGCGCTCCAGCGTGGGCGGCGTCATCTCGACCAGTTTACGGGCCAGTTCGATGGCGGGGCTGTGGGTCAGGCCGCCAAACATGACGTGAGAAACCTTGTCGATTTGATCCTTGGCGGCTGCATTCAGGCGGGGGTGGTTGTATCCGTGCACGACTGACCACCAAGATGCCATACCGTCTATAAGCTCGCGGCCATCACTCAGGCGTAAGCGCACGCCCGAAGCGGACTCTACCGGAAACATGGTGGGCGGGTTGATCATGGAAGAATAGGGGTGCCAGATGTGCTGACTGTCGAACGCCAGCTGCTCACTGTTAGGACCTTTCATACTGCTCCAGGGGTTCGTGTGAGGGCATTCATTAGAGCGGTCTTTGTCAGGCCTTGCAACCCCGGTTCAGGCGGCAACGTACTGGTTGCGACCTTGATCCTTTGCTTGATAGAGGGCTCTATCTGCGCGATTAAGTACATCGGATGGGTCCTTGTCCTCCACGCACAGCGTCGTGACACCGATGGACAGGGTCATCGGAATCTCGCCGTTTTCAACGGTGGTCGGGCTGCTTTCCATACGCTCGCGAAGCAGCTCGGCCAAATGGATGGCGCCTTTGAGTTCTGTGCCCGGGAGGAGGATGGCAAACTCCTCGCCGCCGAGTCGGCCCAGCAAGTCAGTTTGGCGCAGGCAATCGCGTGCGACCTGGGCAAAATGCTTCAATACCTGGTCACCCGCCTGATGGCCATACTGGTCATTAATTTCCTTGAAGTGGTCAAAGTCGACCATCAGAAGACTGCTGGAGTATTGCAAGCGATGGTGCAGTTGTAGCTCTTCGCTCAGGCGCTCCATAAAGGCACGCCGATTGTTGAGGCCTGTGAGCGGGTCGGTTGTTGCAAGCTCCTGCAGTCTTTGCTCCTGTTCCTTGCGTTCAGAAATATCGCGAAACACGGTAACGACCCCGTTCACCTGGCCGTCTTCCATCAGAGGCCTACTGGTGACGACAACAGGAATCAGCTGGCCTGTTCGGGTGCGAAATTCTTCATCAGCATCGTAGGTTCCGCCGTTGAGGGCGTTCACAAAAATCGGACATTCAGCCAGTTTCATCTGATTATTGTCTTCGTGCGAGTGAAGCAGATTGTGCAGGTCGCTCTGGTGCAGTTTCTCGGCATTGAAGCCGGTCAATCGTGTTGCTGCCTCATTCACATAGAGGGTGCGGCCCTGTCGATCCAGCACATAAATGCCTTCGCCGACAGCCTGGCCAATCGAGTCCAGGCGCTGTACCTGTGACAGGGTCAGTTGGCGCTGGCGATGAAGATTCAATACCAGCCAGCCCAGCAGGCAGATGATGACGAGGCCGATAGCTGTACTGGAATAGAAGTCCCATTGGATGCTGCTGAGGATGGGGGCGGAGTGCAGGGCAAGAATATAGCCATCGGTTTCATTGCGGAAATTCCGCACCGGGATGAAGGTCGCGCTGTAACCTTGTCCCTGATGGAATAGTGCCAGAGAGAAGGGCTTTCCCTGTGCCAGTGTTGCGTCTAACGATTCTGAAGCCAGCTTCATGCGCAAGTCATGCAATGGAAGTGTTGTGGCTTGTTGATAAGCGAGGCTTCGGTGGTCCAGCAGATATTGTGAGCTGATGAGAGAGGGCTCATAAAACTGGGTGCTGTCGAACAGGTTGAGTGCTTCGACTGTTTCGCGTTTGAGCAAAAAAAGGAAGGCCTGATCAGGAGCCAGTGCTGCCAAGTCCAGGCTGATCTCATGGAGGGAAATGCCAGTTTCCATGCTCCCCATCAGTGAGCCCTGCTCGAACATCGGATGAATAAACCGAAATCCGATAAAAAGCCTCCCGGCTTCAAAGCCATAGCGCGGAATTGGCTGAATTCTGGTCTGTTGCAGGGAGGGACGCAGGGCAAGCAGGTTGTCATCGTGGATCGCCGGCGCGTGCATCCTCAGGTAACTACTGCCATCGGCACGGTGAAATTGCCATTGCTGAATGCCTCGTACAATCAGGTCTCGAAATTGAGGCTGTAACAGAGTGTACAGTTGAGATCTGAGTTCTTCCTGTTGCGCTCCTGTGCTTCGGATGCCTCGGAAAAACAGGGGAATCGCTTCTGGGTGATGAGTGACACTGGTGTAAAAGGTATCCATTGCCAGAGCGTAGCGCTCCAGGCTGGCTTGATAGGTAGTATCCAGCAGGGTCGAGGTGTGTGACAGGTATTGCTGCTCCCTGTCGGCATGAAGCTGATACAGGAAAAAAACGCCACCTGTGTACAGCAGCAGCAGTAACAGCATGTAGTTTAATGGGCGCATAAATCCCTAACCGCCGTATGGATACCCTCGATTCAGCTTAACACACTTCCCATGGCGGGCCGCCAGCGATGGGAGGGGTGCCGGTTTTCCGTCTTGCTCACTGCTCCGGGCGAAACAGTTGCCCGCTGGAGATTGCCTTGAACGTTTTGATGAGTAGAAAAACCACTACGAACGTCACCAGAATCAGTGAAATCCAGCCCAGTACCAGAAAAAAGAGCTCCCGCGTGTGGAGCCACATGCTTTGAGTAGCGATGCAGAAAGCCGCCAGGGGGAAGCTGTACGCCCACCAGGCCAGGCTGAAAGGCAGGCGAGCAAATCGCGGCCACTGAGTAAACAATAGCAGAGTGACAAACAGCGCGCTGAAATAAAGAATACGTGCAAAATTATCCAGTGCCCCCTCATTGAGCTGTACATAGGACACAAAACCGATGGCCGGAGGGGCAATCATGATAAACAGGGTGGGCAGCAGTTTTTCCGGCAAGGGGTCATGGAACAGAATGCGGTTGAAGACCAGTGCTTTCAGTACCAGCCAGTACAGTAAGCCTATTGAGAAAAAGAACCAGCTTGCTTCGGTATGGCCGTGTTCGACACCTGCGATGGGCGCAATGATGTTACCAACAACCGGAATAAACCAGGCAGGGGTGATGTGCTGAATCTGATAGCGGGTGTAATGGATCCACTGGTTCATGACGAACAGTGTCAGAATCAGGTGCAGGCTGGCGCCGCACAGCCAGAGGTAGTGTGACAGGGAGACCGAAACTTCATAGGTCGCCACGGACAGAAGTAGCAAGCTGATCGAAAAGGCCGGAAAAAAACTGATTTGGATTGGATGTGCCAGCTCGCTCATCACCTGTTCACGGTGCTGAATGCACTTGAACATGTAGATGGTGGTGATTGCCAATAGGACACAGGCGGAAACAATCAATAGCACCTGCCCTACCAGTGGATTCACGCCCAGGGAGTAGGCTCCCTTCTGCCAGCTCAGTGTCCAGCCAGTAAGCCCCATCACGGTAGAGAACAGGGTCACCGGGAAAAATTGCAGCCAGTGTAGGCCGGGTGTTAACGAGCGAGACGGCTGGGACATGAATTGTTCCTGTATTAGGTAGTGCTTAATAATATACCTAAGCACTTACATAAGCTGCATGCGTTGCTGCTGGCTGAAATTTATTCGGACGAGTCTGCAGCAATGCTGATCACGTCAATCTGCGTTTCGCTGATACGGAAGCGGATATTGAGCCCGTACAGGCTAATACCATAGATACGCTCGGCATCGCCTTTCTTGTATGCCGGGCGAGGGTCACATTGCAGTATCTCATCAATCTGACGTGCCAGTGGCTGCTGAAGGCGTTGTGCGTGCTCTGTACAGGCTTGCTCGGCTTCTGCACTGAATATCAACGGGAGTTCCAGACGCTCGATTCGTGAAGCCAGCGTGTATTCTGCTTCCGGCAGGCTATCTGCGTAAGGCAGATAGGGTTTGATATCGAGAATCGGAGTGCCATTGAGCAGATCCGCTCCCTCGACTTCAAGCCGCACCCTTTCTCCTTCGATGAGCACGGAGACCAGGCGGACACAGGACAGTCCTATGGGGTTGGGTCTGAAAGGGGAGCGGGTGGCAAACACCCCGAGCCTCTGATTACCCCCCAGTCGCGGAGGCCTCACCGTGGGACTCCAGCCCTTGTCAGCAGTAGCGCTGAATAGAAATACCAGCCAGATATGTGAGCAGTGCTCAAGTCCACGTACGGCATCCGCACTGGCGAAAGGCGGGGCCAGTTCTATTTCGGCGCGGATGGAAGCCAACCCCGGCTGGCGTGGAATACCGAACTTTTCGTCAAACGGACTCTGGATAAAGCCGATGGGTTGCACCGGCGTGTATTCGGGGTGGCTCATTGGTGACTCCGCAGCGAAACAGGTCGCGGGAGTATAGCCCAATCAGTCCTGTTCCAGCAGGGGGGCTCGGTGCTGCACCGGTGTTGTGCTGCTCCAGTGACGCGAGGCTTTCTCGGCCTGTTCTGCCAGACGATGGATATGACTGACTGCATCCAGCAGGGCAACCGAGTCAGCAGACGAAAGCTGGCTGGTGAGCGTCTGATCCAGGAGCTTTGTTTTCAGGTGCTGGTATTCGCGCTCCATCTCACGTTTCATTTTGTGGGTTTCATAGCCTTGGGTCGCCTGATCATCACGCACCTCACAGGCGTCGATGAGATGAATGACGGCTTGCTGGAATTCTTGCACGCCAGAGCGTACACCTGAGTCCTGTATCTGCTCAAACACCGGGTAGTACTCGGGCAGGAGGGCAGCGAGTCGAGCCATTTCGCTCAGGTAGCGTGACACTCGCAGAGAGATGGGGAGTGTTTCACTGATCTCCAGGTTCAGGTTCTGGCGCGCCAGCTCCTGGTTGAAGGTGCCAATGCGACCTACCAGTTGGCTCAGGCTTTCATATTGCTGTTCAAGGCGAGCAGAGGCCCCACGTTCGGCGCTGATTGCCTCGCGCGCCATGCGGCTGCAGATTCGGCTGACGCGAGCCAACTCCATGTTGATTGCTTCAACCGCCAGCGAGGGGGTCGTCAGGATGTTGTTATCCAGATAACGTGGCTTGGCTTCGCTTTCCTCTTCGGTGCGGAAGCGCTTTTGCAGAAATGTGACCATACGGTCAGTGAGGGGCCACATCAGCATGACACCCACCACGTTAAACAGGGTGTGGAAAAGTGCCAGCAGCGTCACCAGGTCAAAATCGCTGGCATCGATTCGGTTCAGCATGCTGGCCAACAGGATTAAGAACACCAGGCCGACGGCGCCGGTCAATAAATTGAAAATAACATGGGCAGCCGAGATGCGTTTGGCGTTGGGAGTCGCACCGATAGACGCAAGCAAAGCCGTCGTGGTGGTGCCCACGTTTGCACCGATCACCAGTGCGGCGGCTGCGGCGAGTGTAATGCTGCCCGAGTGGACCAGTGACAGGGCGATGGCAATGACCGCTGCCGAGGCCTGCATCAGGAAGGTCATCACAATGCCGGCCAGTACAAAAAGTGCCAGTGCCAGTGGGCTGGCGCCAAACTCGGCGAGGGGGACGCTATCGCTAAGGCCATCAAAGCTGGCGCGCAAGAAGTCCAGGCCAATAAAGAAGAGGCCAAATCCGGCCAGAGCTGTGCCCAGGTGCGCCGGGCGTGAGTTGTTGCCCGTGATGCGCAGCACCATTCCCAGGCCAATCAATGGCAGGGCGAAGGCGCTGATCTTGATTTTGAAGCCGATCAGAGCCACCAGCCAGCCCACCATGGTGGTGCCGATATTGCTGCCATAGATGATTGAAATCGACTGGGCCAAAGAGAGCAGGCCTGCGTTAACGAAACCCAGAGTGGCGACGGTAACGGCGCTGGAAGATTGCACCAGGGCCGTGATCAGAGTGCCGGAAACAACCCCTTTAAGGCGTGAGCCAGTAGCACGTTCCAGGGTTGCCTTTAACGACCGCCCTGCGGCTTGTTTGAGGCCATTGGTCAGCAATTGCATGCCGAGTAGAAACAGGCCGATACCACCAAATAACTGCCCAAACATCTCTACCGACATGGGGCTGGCTCCTCCTTGAATGTATATACATAAATTAGCAAAGAGTCAGAGCCGGGTCGAGATGGTCTTTAGCTGCAATTTAATAGTCGAGCGCGATGGATTTAACCAGCGCGATTACCTGCATACCGGGCATTAGCTGCAGGCTGTCACAGGCACGCCTGGTCAGGGTGACGGGCAAGGAACAGGGGCCGAAACGGACGCGTACCCGCATGCGTCCCTCATCCAGTGGCAATACTTCAACAACCTCTACCGGTAGCTGGTTCTGCACACTGGTGCCTTCAAGTGGCTGAAGTGCCAGGGATACATCACGCGCCTGAATGGCCAGGGTTACCTGCTCGCCTGGCTTAAGCTCATCAGCAGGAACCCAAATCGGTGGCAGCTGGTCATCACAGGTTACGGCAGCGAGGGCATAGTGGGAATCTATATGACTGACCTGTCCACGCAGCAGCGTTTGATCATCGGGGAGGCCGGTTTCGCTCTGGTTGAGCAACTGCACCGGGTCGCCATCGGCGATGATTTTGCCTTGTTGCAGGCAGATGAGTCGATCTGCCAGTCGCAGTACTTCGTCTGCAGAGTGGGTTACATACAGCATGGGGAGCTGATGGTGCTCGTGCAGTTGGCGAATCAAGCCCAGAATCAAACGGCGTGAACTCAGATCCAGGGCACTCAAAGGCTCATCCAGCAGCAGTAACCTTGGGCGACTGAACAGCGCGCGTGCCAAGGCAACACGCTGGCGCTGACCGCCTGATAGTGTTTGGGTCGAGCGCTGCAAGAGTGGCGGTAACTGCAAGGTTTCCATGATCCAGTCACGGTCAACCTCGGGTCCCCGGCGCGCATAGGCATCGGCAAAATTGAGGTTGTCGGCCACGCTCAGGTTCGGAAACAGGCGCCCGTCCTGGAACACCACACCAATATCGCGTTGTTGTGGCGGGATATGGATGCGCTGGCGGGTATCGTGCCAACGCTGCTCATGGAAACGAATACAGCCCTGATCAGGCTGTTCTATCCCTGCGATCAAACGCAGCAGGGTGCTTTTGCCACAGCCAGAAGGGCCGAACAAGGCGCAGATACCTTCAGCCTGCCAGTCCAGGTTGATGCTGAGTGTAAAACCTGGATAGGTATGCTGGAGTGCCAGTTCAAGGCTCAATGGATCACCTCCAGCGGTCGTCGTCGCAAGCTTGTATAGAGCAGAAGGAGTGTAAGCATAGAAAACAGCAGCAGACCGCCGGCCAGCCAGTGCGCACGGGCATAGTCGAGCGTTTCGACCTGGTCATAGAGCACGATTGACAGCACTTGAGTGCTACCGGGGATGTTGCCGCCAATCATGAGCACTACCCCGAACTCCCCCAGTGTGTGGGTAAAGCCCAGCGTTATCGCGGTCAAAACACTGCGTTTGCATAAAGGCATAACCAGGCGGCGCAGGCAGGCCAGGCGACCGGCGCCCAGCGTGGCGGCAGCCTGCAGCAGTCCCTTGTCCAGTTGTTCAAACCCGCTTTGCAGCGGTTGAACGACAAATGGCAGGGAGTAGAGCATCGAGCCGATCAATAGCCCTGTAAAGGTAAACGCCAGTCCCGACCCGGTCAGCCACTGCCAGGGCGCACCCAACACGCCATCGGGTGCGAATGCCAGCAGCAGGTAAAAGCCCAGTACGGTTGGAGGCAGCACTAGCGGCAGGGCAACCATTGCTTCGATTGCTACTTTGAAGCGGTTACGCGTATTGGCCAGCCACCAGGCCAAAGGGGTGCCAACCAGCAACAGCAGTGCTGTTGTAGCACCCGCCAGTTTCAATGTCAGCCAGACGGCGGCCAGGTCCTGATCAGTCAGTAGCATCCACAATTCCATAGCCCCGCTGCTTGATCAATTCAAGCGCTGCGGGGGTCTTCAAGTAATCGAGAAAACGTTCAGCCAAGGGGTTTTCTTCACTGCGGGTGAGCTGCACCAATTGTTGCTCAATGGGCGTATGCATATGGTTTGGCACCGCGACCCAATGTTGTGCAGGCACCTGTTGTTGGATCAGTAGTGACTGGGCGACAAATCCTTGGGCTACGTTGCCTGAATAGATGAACTGAAAGGTTTGGGCAATGTTCGTGCCCTGTACCAGGCGTGCCGGTTCCCATTGGCCTGTGGCCTGGAGTACCTGTTGAGCGGCCAGCCCGTAGGGGGCTGTATCCGGGTTGGCGATGGCCAGTTTGCCGGGTAGAAGGTCTGTTACCGATGTGGGTGTGTGTTCGGGTTGCCACAGGGCCAGCTGGCCTATGGCATAGGTGTAACGGCTGCCAGCGATAACCAGTCCATCGCGTTCCAGGCGCTCTGGTCGGGCGCGGTCAGCAGCAAAGAAAATATCAAAAGGAGCGCCGCGGGTTATCTGGGTGTAGAGCACACCGGTAGAGGCACTGCTGATACTGATGTCATGCTGTTTATCAGGATCAAATTCTCCCACCAGTTGCTCCAGTACGGCGGTAAAGTTAGCGGCTACGGCCAGGCGCAAGGTATCAGCCTGTGCTGGCAGTGCCAGGGTCGCAAGGCTGATAAGGGTGAAAAGAATCCGTTGCATGCTGATCTCCAAAGCTAAAGTCCATTTTGGCTGACAATTTATCGGACCTCGGGAGTTCTGGCCAGCACCCAAACATCGACCCGCTCGGCCCCAGCTGATTTAAGCAGACCTGCCAGGGTATGCACCGTAGTGCCCGTGGTCATAACATCGTCGATCAGGGCCAGGTGTGCCGGTGGATTTTGCAGTGCTTCAAATGCGTGCTGAAGGTTTTGTTTTCGCTCCATCAGGTTCAGGTCTGCCTGGTGAGGTGTGCGTTCGGTTTTTTTTAGTCCATTCCAGAGCGGGATGCCCAGCTGTTTGGATACGACTTCTGCAAGTAGCTGGGCTTGATTGAAGCCGCGGATCGACTCGCTGATGAGATGCATGGGCACGGGTACCAGTGCCTGTGGCCAGGGATGATCAATGTAATGAAGCTGCAGAAAATCAGCCAATGCGGCGCCCATCCAGCCCAATGCCTGAGGTTGGCGATGATATTTTATGGCGGGTAAAAGCTGGCTCACGGGAAAGTCATACCGAAAGGCTGCCAGGCTGCGGTCAAAGTGAGGAGGCTGGAGCAGGCAGTCCGGGCAAAGGCTGTGAGACACGGAGGTGTCCAGGGGCAGGGCGCACCGAGGGCATGCGTGTATGAGCCAGGGAAGGTCGGAACGACAGCCCTCGCATAATGCTTGATGAACGTCTTTGCGGGTCTGGCAAAGCGAACAGGTTTGTATGTATTTTAACCAGTTGTTTATTTTGATGTTAAACATAGGTTGACAGCTCCGTCTGTCGTCTTATGATGATCCCCAATTGATGACACCCATCCATGGGTGCACATAGACCGAATTATGTCACAAGGGGATTGGAGTTATGCTGACTGTTGCTGAAAGCCAGGCTGAAGTACGTCACGACTGGACCGAGCAGGAAGTCCGGGCACTGTTCGAACTGCCGATGAACGATCTGCTGTTCCAGGCGCAGACAGTGCACCGCCAGCACTTCAATCCCAACGAGGTACAGGTCAGCACTCTGCTGTCGATCAAGACCGGCTCCTGCCCGGAGGACTGCAAGTACTGCCCGCAGAGCGCCCACTACAACACTGGCCTGGAAAAGCAGCGCCTGATGGAAGTGGAAGCGGTGCTGAACAAAGCGAAACAGGCGAAAGAATCCGGCTCCACCCGTTTCTGCATGGGCGCTGCCTGGAAGCACCCGACCGACCGTGACATGCCTTACGTGATCGAGATGATCAAGGGCGTGAAGGCGATGGGTCTGGAAACCTGTATGACCCTTGGCATGTTGAAGGAGTCCCAGGCCGAGCAGCTGTCAGAGGCCGGACTGGACTACTACAACCATAATCTGGACACCTCGCCGGAGTTCTACGACAAGATCATCACCACCCGTACCTACGAAGATCGCCTCAATACTTTGCAGCACGTACGCGACTCCGGGATGAAGATCTGCAGCGGCGGTATCCTGGGCATGGGCGAAACCGCCAAAGACCGTTACGGCCTTCTGATGCAGCTGGCCAACCTGCCGCAGCAGCCTGAATCCGTGCCGATCAACATGCTGGTGAAGGTGCAGGGTACGCCGCTGGAAAACGTCGACGATCTGGACCCCCTTGAGTTTATTCGCACCATCGCTGTGGCGCGTATCATGATGCCGAAATCTCATGTGCGTCTGTCCGCCGGCCGTGAGCAGATGTCCGACGAGCTGCAGTCCATGGCCTTCTTCGCTGGTGCCAACTCCATCTTCTACGGCGAGTGCCTGCTGACCACGCCCAACCCGGAAACCAACCGCGACCTGCAATTGTTCAAGCGTCTGGGCATCCGCCCGGAGCAGCGTATCGAAGATTCCGATGCCGATCAGGAGCAGCAGCTGGCCGCCAAGATCCAAGCCCAGCAGGACGCCGACCTGTTCGTCGACGCCTCCGCCACGCACTGAGGCGCGCCCATGTCCTTCAATGATCTGGCTGCCGCGCTCGACGCGCGGCGGCAGGAGAACCTGTACCGCCAGCGTCGGGTGCTGGAGTCGGCCCAGGGGCCGGAAGTCAGTGTCGACGGTAAGCGCTATCTGGCGTTCTGCTCCAACGACTATCTGGGACTGGCGAACCATCCCGATGTGATCGTGGCGCTCAAGCAGGGCGCCGATACCTACGGCGTCGGTGGCGGCGCCTCCCATCTGGTCAACGGTCATTCACAGGCGCACCATGCGCTGGAAGAAGAGCTGGCCGAGTTCACAGGCCGTGAGCGGGTGCTGCTGTTCTCCACCGGCTACATGGCCAATATCGGCGCCATCAATGCCCTGATCGACAAGCAGGACGCGGTGTTTCAGGACCGTCTCAATCATGCCTCCCTGCTCGATGCCGGTCTGCTCAGCGGTGCCCGTTTCCAGCGCTATCTGCATAACGACCCTGACAGCCTGGCTCAGCGCCTGAGCCGTTCCGAGGCTCGCCGCAAGCTGGTGGTCACCGATGGCGTGTTCAGCATGGATGGCGATATCGCCGACCTGCCGGAATTGAGTCGCGTCACCCGCGAACATGACGGCTGGCTGATGGTCGATGACGCTCATGGTTTCGGCTGTCTGGGGGCGTCCGGTGCCGGCTGTGTTGAACACTTTGGCCTGAGTAACGGTGAGGTGCCGGTGCTGATCGGTACTCTCGGCAAGGGCTTCGGTACTTCCGGTGCCTTCGTTGCCGGTTCCGAGGTGTTGATCGAAACCCTGATCCAGTTCGCCCGTACCTACATTTATACCACCAGCATGTCGCCGGCCGTGGCGCAGGCCACACGTGCCAGCCTGAAACTGGTACAGACCGAAAGCTGGCGCCGCGACAAGCTGGCACAGCTGATCAAGCAGTTCCGTAGCGGCTGTGAGCAACTGGGCTATGAACTGATGGACTCGCCGACACCGATCCAGCCGATCATGATCGGCGATGCCGGTGAGGCGATGCGCATCAGTGCAGCGCTGGAGGCGCGCGGTATTTTCATCAGCGCCATCCGGCCGCCCACAGTGCCGGCGGGCAGCTCCCGCCTGCGTGTGACGCTCAGTGCCGCCCACAGCGAAGAGCAGGTGGACCGTCTGCTGGATGCGCTCGATGCCGTGCGTACAGGAGATAAGGCATGAGTCTGTGGTGTGAAACGCGCGGCAGCGGCTCGGATCTGGTGTTGCTGCACGGCTGGGGGCTGAGTTCCGATATCTGGGGCGAATTTGCCGACCGTCTCGCCGAACGTTACCGGGTGACGCTGATCGATCTGCCGGGGTTGGGGCGTTCTGCTCCCGCTGGCGATATGTCGCTGGCTGCGGCAGTGGATGCCTTGCTGGAAGCAGCCCCTGATAGCGCCCACTGGGTAGGCTGGTCTCTGGGTGGTCAGCTGGCACTGGCGGTGGTCGAAAAAGCGCCGGAACGAGTGAAAAGCCTGAGCCTGATCGCCGCCAACCCCTGTTTTGTGGCGCGTGACGACTGGTCCTGTGCCATGGCACCTGAGGTGTTCGGTGCCTTCGTCGAGTCGCTGGCCGACAACGAGACCAAGACGCTGCAGCGCTTTGCGGCGCTGCAGACACGCGGTTCAGCCAGTGCCCGTGACGAGCTCAAGCAACTGAAAGCCGTGATTGCGAATGCCGAGCCCCAGGCTCTGGCCCCGGCCCTGATGCTGCTGGAGTCTGACCTGCGCCCGGCGCTGGCCGGTGTGAACTGCCCGGTCCAGCTGATACTGGGGAGCGAGGATCAGTTGGTGCCCCAGGCGCTGGCAGCAGAAGCCCAACACTTGAACAACAACCTGAGTGTTGAAGTGCTGGAACAGAGCGCACATCTGCCATTTGTCAGTCATGCCGATGCGGTGTTGGCATCCATTCAACGACAGCTGGACGTGATTGATGCAGCGGGATAAGCGCAAGGTCGCACAGGCGTTCAGTCGTGCCGCCGAAAGCTATGACTCGGTTGCCCAGCTACAGCGCGATATTGCTGATAGCCTGATGACGTGGTTGCCTGAGCAGGTTGCAGGAAATGTGCTCGATTTGGGTTGTGGCACTGGTTACGCTGCGCCTTTCTTGCGAGAGCAGTATCCACAGGCGCCATTGCTGCATTTGGATCTGGCTCAGGGCATGCTCTCCTTTGCCCGTGAGCAGCGCCCGGTAACAGATGCTTTTTACATGTGTGGTGATGCCGAGCAGCTGCCGCTGGCGGATGCCAGTGTGGAGTTGATCTGGTCGAGCCTGGCGGTGCAGTGGTGTGAGCAGCCTGATCGTCTGCTGGCCGAGCTGGCGCGGGTGCTCAAGCCCGGTGGGCGCTGCCTGCTGGCTACGCTGGGACCGGAAACCTTACATGAACTCAAGCGTGCCTGGGCGATAGTTGACGATGATGTGCATGTGAATAGCTTCATCCCTTTGGAGCAACTGCTGCAGCATAATATCGGTCTCAAGCTGGCCCGTTGCGAGACTGAATATAAAGTCCTTCGCTACAATCGTCTGCAGGAGTTGATGCATGAGCTCAAGGCGTTGGGTGCCCACAATGTAAACAATCGTCGAGAGCAGGGGCTGAGTAGTCGGCGGCGCTTGATACAGCTCCTGGATGCCTATGAGCAGCAGCGTCTGTCCGATGGGTCATTACCTGCTACTTACGAAGTCTACTATCTGGAACTGCTCAAGGAGCCCCAGTGAAAAAACGTTTCTTTATTGCCGGCACCGATACTGATGCCGGTAAAACGCTTGTGACCACCGGCCTGCTGACGGCGGCTAATCGTCAGGGGATGCGTACGATTGGATTGAAGCCAGTCGCGGCTGGATGTGAGCAAGCGCCGGAGGGATTGCGGAACGCTGATGCTTTACAGCTGCAGGAGGCTGCCAGCATCAAACTGAGCTATGAGCAGGTCAACCCGATCGCTTTTGAGCCCCCAATTGCCCCGCATATCGCCGCCGAGCAGGAAGGACGTAATCTCAGTGCCGATCGTCTGGCTGCATACTGTCGTGGTGCCATGATGCAGCCGGCGGACCTGATACTGGTGGAAGGTGCGGGCGGCTGGCGCGTTCCCTTGAGCACGCGTGAAAGCCTGGCGCGTCTGCCGCAGCTGCTGGAATTGGACGTGATTCTGGTTGTGGGTATGAAATTGGGTTGCATCAATCACGCTATTCTGACCGCTGAGGCGATCGCCCGTGATGGTCTGCGATTGGCAGGCTGGGTAGCCAATCATATTGATCCTCACATGAGTTGCCCCGATGAGAACCTGGCGACATTAGAGCGCTTGTTCAGGGCGCCGCTTCTGGGGCGGGTGCCCTGGCTGGAGCAGCCTTCAGCGGATGCAGTAGCGGACTGCCTTGATCTGAGTAAATTATTGTCTGAGTAAAATGTGACCAGCTGCTGGCTATGTTCTATACTGTCCCTGCATAGAAGTGGCTCTCGTGGCCACTGGTTTCAAGTTTCGGGTGTAAGCCCCGCAAGGTCAGGTGAAACATGAACGTCACAGCTGCTCAAAACAGTGGTTTGTTTAACATTACGCGAACTCTGGATAACGCCCCCAAGGCATCCGGTGATGTGCAGGGCAGTGGTAACCCTCAGGATACAAGTCTTTCCTCTGGTCGTGAGGTGAACCCCGCTGTCGCTCAGTCGACTGTAGACGCCAGCACCGAAGCTGCAGCAACCAAGGTTGTTAATCAGACTGATGAAGTCTTGGGTAATTTGATCGATACCCGCGCTTAAGGAGCGAGTGTCGATCATTTAATCAGGGGGTTCGATTATGAGCACGCCTCTGGTTTCCTCTACCGTATCACCCGTTCACTATACGGGCTACTCTGCCAGTGTTGATCTGGGGGGGAACCGTGCAGTGGGTGCTGAAGAGGATGAAGGTAAGGCTTCGTCTTCTTCACGTGCAGATGTATTCAATTCCTCAGAGCAGGCCGCTTACGGCCAGGATGGCAAAACCAAGGCTCAGGTGCTTGAAGAGCAGCGCGTCGTTGATGCTTTGCAGGCGCGAGATCTGGAAGTCCGCCAGCATGAACGTGCACATCAAGCGGCTGGTGCTGGTCATACCGGACCTGTTTCCTACACGTTCCAGAAAGGCCCTGATGGTCGGCTTTACGCCATAGGTGGTGAAGTCGGCATCGATACCTCTGCTGTCAGTGGCGACCCTAGAGCTACGCTCGAAAAAGCTGAAGCCATTATTCGTGCGGCCATGGCGCCTGCAGAACCCTCGTCTCAAGATTATCGTGTTGCAGCCAGCGCTCGTGCCATGGCGGCAGATGCGCGTTCAGAGATACAGAAGCTGGAGAGCGAGAAGGCTGAATCCGATGAAGCAGGTGCTGAGGCGGGAGAAGCTGAAGGTGGGGATCAAGTGAGTGATACCTCCGCAGCTACCTCCGCTCAGGTTCGATCTGATGAGCAGTCAGGCTCGCGTTCGTCCGCTGTCGATAACGGCCTGGGTAGTGTCGAGCAGCGCCTGGTTCAGTCCGGTGCGTACAGCCGTTTGTATCCACCAGGCACTATTTTTAGTCAGCAGGCGTAAAAAACTGCTGTACCAGTCGCGTGAAAATGGCGGGTTTCTCAACATGGGGCAAATGCCCTGCACCTGCAATAATCTTAAATGCTGCGTTGGGGAAGTTGTTCTGTATCGGCTGCTGGTGCTCAGCAAGCAGGTAATCGGAATCACCGCCTTTGATAAACAGCACCGGGCTTGAAAAAGGTTCGCCCGAGCGTTCAGGTGCGGCACCGATATCAGAATAGCTTGAGGCCAGTGCGTCCAGATTCATTCGCCAGTCAAACTGTTTCGCCTCTGTCCGGTAGAGGTTCTTCAGCAGAAAAGCACGGGTCGGTTCAGAGTCTATATATTCAGCCAGGATTTCATCGGCTTCGCGGCGGCTTTTCAATGTTGCCAGCGGAATCGCCTTGAGTCCTGCAATCACATCGTCATGCCCGGGCTCATATTCCACCGGAGCGATGTCGACCACGACAAGTTTTTCCACACGTTCGGGATGGTCCAGCGCAAACTGCATGGCGACTTTGCCGCCCATGGAGTGTCCCATCAACAGAACTTTTTCCAGTGACAGTGCGTCCAGCAGCTCAAGCAGGTCCGCACTCATCAGCGTGTAGTCAGTTGCATCTGAATGGGGTGAGCGGCCGTGGTTGCGCAAGTCTACCGCCACTATATCGAACTGCTCGCTGAGCGCCTTTGCCTGTAGTCCCCAGTTTTCCAGGCTGCCAAAAAGTCCGTGCAGAATGACCAGAGGTGCGCCTTGTCCCAGGCGTTGATAGTGCAGTTTCATTGAGGCTTCCGAAAGTGTACGGTTGAAAGCAAACGGGGTGCCTGAGCACCCCGAAATGATCAAAGAATGTCGAGCAGTTCGACATCAAAGACCAGTGTTGAGTAGGGCGGGATGCCACCCGGTGAGCCCTGAGCACCGTATGCCAGTTCATAAGGCACATACAGGCGCCATTTGGCACCTTTGGTCATCAGCTGCAGAGCTTCAGTCCAGCCTGCGATAACGCCACCGACCGGGAACTCAGCCGGCTGGCCGCGCTCGTAGGAGCTGTCGAACACATTGCCGTCAATGAAAGTGCCGTGGTAGTGAGTACGCACCTTGCTCTGTACGGTGGGCTTGTCGCCATCTTCTTCGCCAGCCGTGACGATTTCGTACTGCAGGCCGGATTCCAGCGTAATAACACCATCACGCTTGGCGTTGTCAGCCAGGAATTTTTCGCCTTCAGCTGCAGCTTCTTTGGCTTTGGCTTCTTGCTCGGCACGCAGACGCTCGGTGATTTCATTGAACGCAGCCTGGATCTGTTCTGCCGGGACGCGCAGAGCTTCGCCTGTAAAGGCGTCCTGCAGACCCTGGGTTACAGCATTGATATCGACGCCGTCGAAGGTGCCCTGAGCCAGCTGATCGCCCATCTGGCGACCGATGCCATAGCTGGCACGCTGCTCAACGGTTTCCAATGTCACTTCAGACATGTATTTGACCTGTGTTGAGGGTTGAAAAGTGGGCAATGCTAACACAGACGACCGAGGGGTTCAGTCGTCTGTACGTTCTACGGTGCTGTACACACGCCCTTGATGCAGCTGGGTCACCAGTTGGTCGCCGGGCTGAAGCTGGTTGGTATTGGTGATCGCCTGGCCCTGCGTATCCTGAACGATGGCATAGCCGCGCTCCAGTGTAGCCAGAGGGCTGACACCGTGAAGTTGTCGCATCTGTGAGGCCAGTTGTTCCTGCTTATGCTTGAGCAAACGTTGAATGCCGGTTGCCAACCGCTGTTGCAAGGGCGTCAGCAGTTCTCGCTTACGCTTGAGCAGGCGGTCAGGGCTGCTTCGTTCAAGGCGATATTCCAATCGCTCCAGCTGTTGCCCTTGAATGCGGAGTTTTTGCTGAAGGGCACGTTGCAGGCGAAGTTCCAGTTGGTCCAGTCGCTGTGACTGCTCGCGAAGACGTTCGCCTGGATGGCGCAGACGCTGGCGCAGGTGCTGCAGAAGGACGCGCTGCTGGTTCAGCTGGCGCAGAATTTGGCGGTGCATGCGCTGCGAGAGCACTTCCAGCTGGCGTACTTGAATCGCTTTATCTGTGCTCACCAGTTCGGCTGCTGCGGAGGGGGTGGGCGCACGAAGGTCAGCAACCAAATCACTGATTGAGATATCAACTTCATGGCCGACCGCCGATACTACCGGTATGCGTGAAGCGGCAATGGCGCGTGCCACTATTTCTTCGTTAAATGGCCAAAGGTCTTCCAGTGAACCACCACCACGGCCAACGATCAGGACATCACAGCGCTGATCACGATTGGCCAGCTCTATAGCGCGCACGATTTGGCCCGCGGCTTCCGTGCCTTGAACGGCAGTCGGATAAAGTGAAACCGGTAATGAAGGGCAGCGGCGCTGCAGTACCTGCAGGATATCGTGAATAGCGGCGCCGGAAGGTGATGTGATAACGCCAAGGTGCCTGATCTGGGAGGGAATGCTGCGCTTGCGGGCTTGTTCAAACAGGCCTTCAGTGGCGAGGCGCTGTTTAAGTTGCTCAAAGGCAGCTTGCAGGCGACCGGTACCGCTTTCATTCATCTGGTCGCAGATCAGCTGGAAGTCGCCGCGTCCTTCATACAGGCTGACCTTTGCCAGCACGGTGACCTGATCACCTTCTTTGGGGCGAAAGTTGACTCTGAGGTTGCGGCCTTTGAACATGGCGCAGCGCACTTGAGCACGCTCGTCCTTTAGCGTGAAATACCAATGTCCCGAAGAAGGGCGTGCCAGATTGCTGATTTCTCCTTCGACCTGCACGGTCATAAAAGAGTTTTCCAGCAGCGCCTTGACCTCTCGGTTAAGCTGGCTCACGCTGAGCGCGGTGCGGTTTCGATTTGGCATGGATGAGTTCATGGCAGCATGATAAACCAGCCAGGCAGAAGCCGCACGGGGAACATGATTTGGATTGCATGAAAGCGGTTTTTCATGCATAATTTCCTGTTTAATTTTTCACAGAATTACGGGCTGGTTCAGTATGTTGCGAATCGTTGAAGAAGCGCTAACCTTTGATGATGTTTTGCTGGTTCCGGGATACTCAGAAGTACTCCCGAAGGACGTATCACTGAAGACCCGCCTGACCAAGGGTATTGAACTGAATATTCCGCTGGTCTCGGCGGCGATGGATACTGTCACCGAATCTCGTCTGGCAATCGCCATGGCGCAGGAAGGTGGCATGGGTATCATCCATAAAAACCTCACCATCGAACAGCAGGCCGAAGAAGTTCGCCGTGTTAAGAAGTTCGAATCCGGTGTGGTAACTGACCCTGTCACTTGCAGCTCTGATACCACTGTACGTGAGATCATTGAGCTGTCTCGCAAGCTGAGCTTCTCGGGTTTCCCGGTTGTTGATAACGGCGAACTGGTCGGTATCGTAACCAGTCGTGACATCCGCTTCGAAAACGACTTGGATGCGACGGCTTCTACCATCATGACGCCGAAGAGCAAACTCGTGACCGCTAAAGAGGGTGAAGACCCTGAAGTGATCCGTGATCTGCTGCGTAAACACCGTATTGAGAAAATTCTGCTGGTTGATGATGCCTTCTCACTGCGTGGCATGATGACCGTAAAAGACATGAGCAAGGCTCAGGCTTTCCCGAACGCTGCCAAAGACAGCCAGGGTCGGCTGATTGTCGGTGCGGCTGTGGGTACTGGTCCGGAAACGCCTGATCGTGTAGCCGCTCTGGCAGCGGCGGGTGTAGACCTGATCGTGGTTGATACTGCGCACGGTCACTCCAAAGGTGTTATCGACCGTGTTCGCTGGGTTAAAGAAAACTTCCCGCAGGTGCAGGTTGTAGGCGGTAACATAGCGACTGCTGAAGCGGCGGTTGCGCTGGCTGAAGCAGGTGCGGACGGTGTTAAAGTCGGTATCGGTCCTGGTTCCATCTGTACGACTCGTATTGTTGCGGGTGTCGGCGTACCTCAGGTATCTGCTGTTGCAAATGTTGCAGCTGCTCTTCGTGAGCACGGTGTTCCGTTGATCGCGGACGGCGGTATTCGTTTCTCCGGCGACCTTGCCAAAGCGATTGCTGCCGGTGCTTCTGCCGTAATGGTTGGCTCCATGCTGGCGGGTACTGATGAAGCACCTGGTGAAGTTGAGCTGTTCCAGGGTCGTGCCTTCAAGTCTTACCGTGGTATGGGTTCTCTGGGGGCCATGTCCGGTACTACAGGTTCTTCTGACCGTTACTTCCAGGATGCCAAAGATGGCGCCGAGAAGCTGGTACCGGAAGGTATCGAAGGTCGCGTACCCTGCAAAGGTCCTATGGGTGGTGTCGTGCACCAGCTGATGGGCGGTCTGCGTGCCTCCATGGGTTACACCGGCTGCTCAACGACTGAAGAGATGCGCAACAAGCCTAAATTTGTACGCATCACCAATGCTGGTATGAATGAGAGCCACGTTCACGACGTCAGCATTACCAAGGAAGCGCCCAACTATCGTGTGGGCTGATTTTTCAAAACACTAACCTGAAAGTGGGGCGCATCGGCTGCCCCACTTTTTGTTTTAGCCGCTAAGCGGCCAGCTTTCGGTGGAGTCACTGAGTATGAGCAAAGACATTCACGCGCAACGCATCCTGATTCTGGACTTCGGGTCCCAGTACACCCAATTGATCGCACGTCGTGTGCGTGAAATCGGGGTTTACTGTGAGATTCACGCCTTTGACATGGATGAAGCAGCGATTCGTGAATTTGCCCCCAAGGGCATCATTCTGGCGGGCGGCCCTGAGTCCGTTACTGAACTGGATTCGCCGCGTGCGCCCGAGTGTGTCTTCAATCTGGGGTTGCCGGTTTTGGGTATCTGCTATGGCATGCAAACCATGGCGGAGCAGTTGGGTGGCAAGGTTGCCGGTTCTGACAAGCGTGAGTTCGGTTATGCCCGCGTACGTCTGGCTGATAGCCCGAGTCGCTTGCTGGAAGGTATCGAAGACCATATCGCCAATAACGGTTCCCTGTCTCTGGACGTATGGATGAGCCATGGCGACAAGGTTACCGAAATGCCGGAAGGCTTTCATGCGATCGCGTCTACCGATTCAGCGCCTATCGCTGCAATGTGTGATCCCAAGCGTAACTTGTACGGTGTTCAGTTCCACCCGGAAGTGACTCATACCAAGCAGGGCCTGCGTATCCTGGAGCGTTTCATCCGTGAAATCTGCGATACCGAGGCGCTGTGGACCGCTGCCAACATCATTCAGGATCTGATTGAAAAGGTTCAGCAGCAGGTGGGTGACTCCAAGGTACTGCTGGGTCTGTCTGGCGGTGTGGACTCTTCCGTCGTGGCTGCGTTGCTGCACAAGGCAATCGGTGACAAGCTGACCTGCGTGTTCGTAGACAACGGTCTGCTGCGCAAAGGTGAAGGCGATCAGGTAATGGACATGTTTGCCCGTAATATGGGTGTTAACGTGATTCGTGCCAACGCTGAAGACAAATTCCTGGGTCGCCTGAAGGGCGAAGCAGATCCTGAAGCCAAGCGTAAGGTTATCGGTAACACCTTCATCGAAGTGTTCGATGATGAAGCTGAAAAGCTGAAGGACTGCCGCTTCCTGGCGCAGGGCACCATCTACCCGGACGTGATCGAGTCTGCTGCCTCCAAAACTGGCAAGGCGCATGTGATCAAATCGCACCACAACGTGGGCGGTCTGCCGGAAGATATGAAGTTTGAACTGGTTGAGCCGCTGCGCGAACTGTTCAAGGATGAAGTCCGCAAGATCGGTCTGGAACTGGGTCTGCCGTACGACATGGTATACCGTCATCCGTTCCCGGGTCCGGGTCTGGGTGTGCGTATCCTGGGTGAAGTGAAGAAAGAGTACGCTGACATCCTGCGTGAAGCTGATGCTATCTTCATTGAAGAGCTGCACAACGCAGACTGGTACCACAAGACCAGCCAGGCGTTCGCGGTATTCCTGCCGGTTAAGTCTGTAGGTGTTGTGGGTGACGGTCGCCGTTACGAGTACGTGATTGCACTGCGTGCCGTAGAAACCATCGACTTCATGACTGCTCGCTGGGCGCATCTGCCGTACGATCTGCTGGAAAAGGTTTCTGGCCGTATCATCAACGAAATCGCTCAGGTTTCGCGTGTGACATACGACGTTTCCAGCAAGCCGCCTGCTACCATTGAGTGGGAATGATCTGGAGCTGAGAGCTTCCGGATGATTATCACTGTGCAGTAGAAAAAGCCCATGTTTACATGGGCTTTTTTGTGCTTGATGTTTGTCCGTGAGTTCATGCTGGCTTTAAAGACTAATGTAATATTGGTATATGGCTAGAACGATGTAGGTTAGCTGGGTAAGGTGTTGACCTCTTTTGGTGCGCGCACTAGTCTGGTGCTCCCCCAATTTACCTTTACAAGGATGTCCTGATGAGCTGGATGATTGCGGCTGTCGTCGCTGTATTGCTGCTGTTTTACTTCTGGTACGCCACTATCATTTCGCGTCGCAACGCGGCTGAGGAAGCCTTTTCAGGGATTGATGTACAGTTAAAAAAACGCACCGATCTTATTCCCAATATCTTGAAAATAGCTGCTCGCTTCATGGAGCATGAGCAGTCCTTGTTAACGGAAATTACAAAACTGCGGACAGATGTTTTGAAAGCGGCAGAGTCCAGTGGCCGTGCTAACGCCGAAGAGCGCTTTGAGCTTGAGGCACTGCTGGAAAGTAAAATGTCTGGCCTGATGGTTGCTGTCGAAAACTATCCCGAGCTGAAGTCCCAGGAAAATATGGTTGAAGCGCAGCGGGTTTATGCCGATGTGGAAGAGCATATTTCAGCCGCTCGTCGCAGCTATAACGCTGCGGGGCGTCGTTTCAAGGATTCAATTCAGATCTTTCCGGGGAACCTTATTGCGTCAATCATGGGACTGAAGCCCCTGCCTTTCTTTGAAGCTTCGGAAGCAGATCGTGCGCCTGTTAATGCTGATGACTTCTTCAAGTCATGAGTTTTTTCGAAACGCTCTACCAGGCTAAAGAGGCCATCAAGCAGCTTACAGATGGAACTGCTTACAAAAAGCCTGAAGTGAGTGAAGAGCTGTCTGCAGAGTTCAAAGAGATAATCCAGAGCAAGGTACAGCCTCTGCTGGAGCCTTTGGAGCAGTATCGACTCGAAAAGTTGGCGAGCAAAACCTGGCGTAAAACCTGGTTTATTCGTCTGGGTTGGTTGCTCTGGCTTCCTACGCTGTTTCTTGATCTGTCCATATTGCTTTCGGGTGAGCTTACTTACTACACCCTGATTGTGTTGGGTGGATGTGCTGTCTGGATTTTTTGGCCCCAAGTCCAGTATATGCAGCACTACAAGGAAAAACTTATCCCAATTCTGCTTCGTGTATTTGGTGACTTTGAATATCAGAAAGATGGCTGCATTGATCTGAAAGCGCTGGAGTCATTTGATGTTTTGCCATCGTTTTCCCGTAAAACGAACGAAGATTATATCCGTGGCGAAGTTGAAGGCGTGCAGTTTGAGTTCTGTGAGCTCAAGCTTGAGCGCGGTAGTGGTAAGTCCAGTACCAACGTGCATACAGGTGGCGCGTTGTTGATAACGATGCCGTTCACATTTAGCGGCTACACGCTTGTCAGAACTGACTATGGCAAGATTGGTAATTTCTTTGCTGCGCCGCTGACAAAAGACAGGGTGGCTGTCGAAAGTCCGGAGTTCGAAGGTCGGTATCAGGTGTTTGGGTCTGATCAGCAATATGCGCGGTATATATTATCCCCAGCCATGATGGAGCGGATCATTGCACTGGATGAACTCTTTAGGGCCAGGGCGAAAGGGTCTGGGCTCACCTGTGAATTCCGCGAAGACAAGGCACTTTTCATGCTGTCTTATTTTGGAGATCTGATGGAAGTGGCTGATATTAATGTGTCGGCGTTCGACTTGGAAAAGATGCCTTTGCTGGAGCAGGAGTTAGCCATGATTACCGGAATTATTCGCCAGTTGAAGTTGGACTGGCTGGCCGCTAGAAACCTTGCTGTAAAAGAGATGGAAGGGGCAGTGGAGCAGTCGGACTAATTCCTGATAAGTCACTAGACGACCGGTCTAATTGTATATAAAATGCTCAGCATGAAATCCAGACACGAAAATACAAAAGAGCATCTCTTGGATACAGGACGGCAGATCCTGTCATGCCAGGGGTTTGGTTCGGTTGGGTTGAGTACGCTGTTAAAGGCTGCGGGAGTGCCCAAGGGCTCTTTCTACCATTACTTTCAATCCAAAGAGCAATTTGGCGAAGAGCTTTTGGCTTCGTACTTCAGCCAGTACCTTGCTGAAATGGATGCGATTTTTGGGGTTGCAGGCAAGTCGGGTCGAGATCTGCTGCTGGATTATTTCGAGCGCTGGCAGTCAAACTATGGTGACTGTCTTGTGATTAAGCTGGGGGCTGAAGTGGCAGATCTATCTGACGCCATGAGGCTTACCCTTAAGCTGGGTACGGACCGTGTCGTCAAGCGCCTGGCGCTTGCGATAGATGGTGCCATTGCTGATGGCTCCTTGCCGGATCAAGACAGTTTTTCTTTGGCCGCAAATCTGTACCAGTTATGGCTGGGAGCGGGTTTGCTGAGCAAGTTGAACCGGGAGCAGGTGCATATGGAAGGCACGCTGAGTCTGACCCGGCGGTTGCTGGATTACCCCTGATCCATAGTCAGGGGTAGTTCAGCTTTTTATTTATCATTTTACTAGACGACCGGTCTATTCATTGTCGGTTGTAAGCGGTGTGCAGGCAAGTCCTGCTTGGTATTGATTCAATATGAAGGTTATTTCCATGTCACAAAACGCTGTTGAAAATCGCCAGTTAACACTGGCTTCGCGCCCGGCGGGTGCTCCCGGAAAAGATAACTTTAATCTTCAGACCGGTGCGATTCCTGAAGTTGAAGATGGTCAGTTGCTCTTGCGGACGGTTTACCTGAGCCTTGACCCTTATATGCGCGGGCGAATGAGTGATGCTGAATCCTATGCAGAGCCTGTTGCTATTGGCGATGTGATGGTTGGCGGTACGGTTAACCGGGTAGTGGAGTCCCGTCACCCCGATTATCAGGTGGGCGACTGGGTGCTGAGTTATACCGTTGGCTGGCAGGATTACGGAGTGTCTGATGGTTCCATGCTGTTTAAGCTGGATCCAAGCCTGGGGCCGGTTTCCTATGCATTGGGAGTGCTGGGCATGCCAGGCTTTACGGCCTACATGGGATTGATGGACATTGGTCAGCCCAAGGCAGGTGAAACACTGGTTGTGGCTGCTGCGACAGGGCCGGTGGGTGCAACAGTGGCACAGATCGGCAAGATTAAAGGGTGTCGGGTGGTCGCAATTGCCGGTGGCGAAGAGAAGCGAAAGCATCTGGAATCAATGGGTGTCGATGTGGCGCTGGATCATCGGGCTGCAGACTTCGCCGAGCAACTGGCAGAGGCTTGCCCGCAAGGGATCGATATCTACTACGAAAACGTGGGTGGCCATGTTTTTGATGCGGTGCTGCCGTTGCTGAATACGAATGCGCGTATTCCTCTTTGTGGGGTCGTGGCTCATTACAATGACAATGAGTTGCCTGAAGGGCCCGACCGGTTGAGTCTGCTGATGAGCACCATTCTTGTGAAGCGCCTGACCGTGAAAGGTTTTATCATTTTTGATGATTACGGCCATCGCTATGATGAATTTGCTGAGCAAGTGGCAGGTTGGGTCGCCGCTGGCAAAATCAGCTATCTGGAACAGGTTGTAGAGGGGTTGGAGCAGGCGCCTGAAGGCTTGCGAGGGCTGTTGGAAGGTGAGAACTTCGGCAAGCTTATTGTACGAGTAGGGCCTGACGACATCGTTTGATCATGTGATGTTGCTACAAGAGGCGGTGCTGCAGCCGCCTCTACTGCTGTACATATGCGATCAGAATTGATTTAAGGCTCGATTGAATGCGTGACAGGCTGCGGTCAATTCTTTCCTGTTATCCGGATAGCACTTATCATCTAGCTTGTTTCTAAAGAAGGGCTTGGCCCATTAAAGCTCTTTTGGGCTTCGTTGATTGTGTGTAAATAGTGATAATGGATAAAGAGCAGGTCGACATTGAGTTTATGCAGCGTGCTTTGGTGTTGGCCGAGCGGGCAGCTGAAGCGGGTGAAGTCCCCGTTGGCGCCTTGGTTGTGCTTGACGGTGAAGTGATTGGTAAGGGGTGGAATCATCCGATCAGTGGCCATGACCCCTGTGCGCATGCAGAAATAATGGCGCTTAGAGATGCTGCCCAGCGGGTGCAAAATTACCGCCTTGCCGATGCAGAGCTTTATGTCACCATTGAGCCTTGTACCATGTGCGCGGGTGCAATTGTTCATGCACGCATTGCGCGCGTAGTGTTTGGTGCAACCGAGCCTAAAGCCGGTGCAGTAGTCAGCAACGCTCACATCTTTGATCAGTCATGGCTCAACCATTGGCCTGAATATGTCGGCGGCGTTCTGGCAGATCAATGCAGTGAACGGATCAGTGCTTTTTTTAAAGCGCGTCGTGAACAAAAGCGGCGCGCCAAAGCGGCTGCCGCTGTTGATCAAAGCTGAGAAGGCAAGTTGGACAGCGGGAGCTTGGGTGGCTGGTGTGCAGGGTTGCCTTCCGGTTCAGTGTTCGTATCTTCAGAGTCCTTATCCAAATCAAATTCGCCATTACTGGCCGACTCAACTTCCCATCGCATCAGCTCCATGTATTTACGAATGTTGCTGACGTAAGTCACAGGCTCATGACCGCGGGCCGATCCGTAGCGCGTTTGCGGGTAGTATTTGGGGTCGCTTAATTTGGGCAGAAACTCACGGACATGTTTCCAGTTGTCCGGGTCCTTACCGCCTTTTTGAGTCAGGATACGGGCGTCTTCCAGGTGGCCGAAGCCAATGTTGTAGCCGGCCAGCGCAAACCAGGTATGGTCGGGCTCGAGGATGCGGTCCGGAATCTTTTTCTTTACATTGACCAGGTAGCGGGCACCGCCCAGGATGCTTTGCTTGGCATCGGTACGATCTACCACGCCGACTTCTTGAGCAGCCGCATTGGTCAGCATCATGATGCCACGGACGCCGGTGGGTGAAACGGCATCCGCATCCCAGTGAGATTCCTGATAGGCAATGGCGGCCAGAAGGAGCCAGCTAATTCCGGTTTCTTCTTCAGCCTGTCTGAACCAGGGATAAAGGGGCAGGAAGCGCTCTCGCAAATCGGAGCGGAAAGATACGGTGTCGAAAAAGTTCAGAGGGTTGCTGCGTGAGAAGTAACGCTCTTCCAGCAGTTTGATTCGCCTCTGAGTACTTTCCATTTTGAACCACTGATTCAAGGCTGCCTTGAGTGATCCGTCATGGTGCTTGTTCAGCATCCAGGCGATGGGTTGAGGTGGCTGAATTTCAAAGGCCGCTCTCAAACCCGGATAAAAGGTTTTGTGGCTGTCGAATACGCTGGAATCCAATACCGTGTAGTCCAGGCTGCCCTCATGCACCTGGTCGAGCAGATCTACCACCGTGTCATCGGCACTGGTTTCCCATTTCAGGTCGGGGTACTGCTCTCTTAACCGGCGCAGGACTTCAATATAGCTGGAGCTTTTAAGTACTTTGATTGATCGCTCGTACAGATCCTCCATGCCCACAGGGGCAGGGTTGCCTTGACGTACGCGGTAGACCAAAACGGGGGCGCTGCTTCGATACGCAGGGGTGAAATCGAATCGCTTCTGTCTTTGTGGCGTTACGGTTAACCCTGCTGCTGCAAGGTGCGCATTTCGTTGCTGGAGTACGCCAAAAATATCCGAGAAGTGATCGGCAACGATAAGGTCCAGTTTAACGCCCAGGTGTTCGGCAAAGGCTTTGGTCATTTCGTACTCAAAACCGGCCGGCTCACCCTTGCGAATGTAATAGGTAAGGGGCGAGTTGGTGGTCACAATACGGATGACGCCCTTCTCTTTGATGGACTCTAGCTGGGTCGGAGTACCCAGTCCAATCATGGCGAGGGCGAACATCAAGCCGACCAGAGCGGCAAGATAAATGAGTTCTCTGAGGTGAGGTGCACTGCGAAGCTTAAACATCGGCAGGTCTATTCTGTATCTCGGTGGCCTGATCAGGTAAAATTGTCATTTACGTACTGCTCTCCAACGCCTGATTCGCAGGTAGAACCAAGAGGCTCGATATCAACATGCTCGTACTGCGTGGAGCTCCCGCTCTTTCGTCTTTTCGTCATGCCAAACTGCTGTCCCAGATTCAGACCGATGTACCGGCTGTTAGTGGACTATACGCAGAGTTCGTTCATTTTGCAGATCTGAAACGAGATCTGGAAGCCCAAGAGTCCGAGGTTCTTGATCGTATCCTGCGATACGGCCCCAAGGCCAGTGGCGGAGAGCCGGTTGGCCAGATGTTCCTGGTTGTTCCGCGCCCGGGCACTATTTCTCCCTGGTCCAGTAAGGCAACTGATATTGCACACAATTGTGGTCTGGACGCAATTGAACGTCTTGAGCGTGGTCTGGCGTACTATGTCACAGCTCCGCAGGCTTTGACCGATGCTGAAGCTGAACAGGTTGCGGCCGTACTGCATGATCGCATGGTTGAAGTGATCATGGCTGATCTGGATCAGGCTCAGGCTCTGTTCCGTCACGAGCAGCCGCGCCCCATGACTCAGGTCGACATTCTTGATGGTGGCCGCGAGGCGCTGGTCAAGGCGAACGCTGAGCTCGGTCTTGCTCTGGCTGAAGATGAAATCGATTATCTGGTCGAAAGTTTCAATGGCCTGGGTCGTAACCCCAACGACGTTGAACTGATGATGTTTGCTCAGGCGAACTCCGAGCATTGCCGTCACAAGATTTTTAATGCCAGCTGGGACATCGATGGCGTGCGTCAGGAGCATTCCCTGTTCGCCATGATTCGTAACACCTACAACCAGGGTGGCGAGAACGTACTGTCCGCATACAAGGACAACGCTTCCGTAATCGTTGGCAGTAAGGCCGGTCGTTTCTTCCCGAATGCGGCTACGGGCCAGTATGGCTACAATCAGGAAGCGATCCACATTTTGATGAAGGTGGAAACCCATAACCACCCGACCGCCATTGCGCCATTCTCTGGTGCGGCGACTGGTTCCGGTGGTGAGATTCGTGATGAAGGTGCTACCGGTCGTGGTTCCAAGCCGAAAGCGGGCCTGACCGGTTTTACCGTGTCCGACCTGAACATCCCCAGCTTCGAACAGCCTTGGGAGTCCGGTTACGGCAAACCTGAACGCATCGTGTCTGCACTGGATATCATGATTGAAGGCCCCATCGGTGGTGCGGCGTTTAACAACGAATTCGGTCGCCCCAACCTGACCGGTTACTTCCGTACGTTCGAGCAGAAAGTACCGGGTGCCAACGGTGACGAAGTACGCGGTTACCATAAGCCGATCATGATCGCCGGTGGTCTGGGTAACATTCGTGAAGATCATGTTGAGAAGGGCGAAATCACCGTCGGTGCCAAACTGATCTGCCTGGGTGGCCCAGCGATGCTGATCGGCCTGGGTGGCGGTGCTGCATCTTCCATGTCTTCCGGCAGTTCTTCGGCTGATCTGGATTTTGCCTCCGTTCAGCGTGGCAACCCGGAAATCGAGCGTCGTTGTCAGGAAGTGATCGACCGTTGCTGGCAGCTGGGTGATGACAACCCGATCGCCTTCATCCACGACGTGGGTGCCGGTGGTCTGTCCAACGCCTTCCCTGAGCTGGTGAAAGACGGCGGTCGTGGCGGTAACTTCGAGCTGCGCAACGTCAATAACGATGAGCCGGGCATGTCTCCGCTGGAGATCTGGTGTAACGAAGCTCAGGAACGCTACGTAATGGCGGTGAAGCCGGAAGATCTGGCTCGCTTCGAAGCGATCTGTGAGCGTGAGCGCTGCCCGTTTGCGGTTGTAGGTGAGGCAACTGAAGAGCATCACCTGACACTGGGTGATACCCACTTCGAGAATAAGCCGGTCGATCTGCCGATGAGCGTGCTGTTCGGCAAGCCGCCGAAGATGCACCGCTCTGTTGAGCGCAAGGCTTACGAAGTACCAGAATTTGATACTGCCAATATCGAACTGGCCGACGCGGCTGAGCGTGTGCTCAAGTTGCCGGCGGTTGCGTCCAAGTCATTCCTGATCACCATCGGTGACCGTTCCATCACTGGTACGGTTGCGCGTGACCAGATGGTTGGTCCTTGGCAGGTGCCGGTTGCTGACTGTGCAGTAACGACAGCATCTTTCGATACCAATACTGGTGAAGCCATGGCGATGGGTGAGCGTACTCCACTGGCGCTGATCGACTCCCCGGCTTCCGGTCGCATGGCAGTTGGTGAAACCATCACCAACCTGGCGGCGGCGCGTATCGGTCAGCTGTCCGATATCAAACTGTCTGCCAACTGGATGTGTGCCGCTGGCCACGCGGGTGAAGATGAAAAACTGTACGACACCGTCAAGGCGGTGGGTATGGAGCTTTGTCCGGAACTGGGTATCACTATTCCAGTGGGTAAGGACTCCATGTCCATGCGTACCGTCTGGGATGACAATGGCGAACAGAAGAGCGTAACCGCTCCCATGTCGCTGATCATCTCCGGCTTCGCGCCGGTGCTGGATGCACGCAAGACACTGACGCCGCAGCTGCGTACCGATAAGGGCGAGACTGACCTGATCCTGCTGGATCTGGGTAATGGGCAGAACCGTATGGGTCTGTCTGCGTTGGCTCAGGTGTACAACGAAGTGGGTCAAAACGTTCCGGACGTAGACGATGCTGAGTTGCTGGCCAACTTTTTCGCAGCTGTTCAGGAGCTGAATGAGCAGGGTCTGATCCTGGCGTATCACGATCGTGCTGACGGCGGCCTGCTGGCAACCATCGCCGAGATGGGCTTTGCCGGTCGCACCGGTGTTGATCTGAATCTGGACCTGTTGGCGGAAGATACATCCGAGCTGGCGGCAGCGCTGTTCAATGAAGAGTTGGGTGCGGTAATCCAGATTCGTCGTGAGGACATGGAAACTGTTCTTAACGAATTGAACGCGGCAGGTTTGGCTGATATTACCAAGGTGGTCGGTACGCTGAATCCGGATCTGCAGCTGAACTGCTTCTTCGACGACGAAGAAGTCTACAGTGCTGACCTGATCCAGCTGCAGCGCTGGTGGGCCGAGACCTCTTTCCGTATTCAGGCACTGCGTGACAACTCTGAATGTGCGCAGCAGGAATTCGACCGTCTGCTGGATCGCGAAGATCCGGGTCTGAATGCCAGCCTGAGCTTCGACCAGAACGACGATGTGGCTGCTGAGCTGATCGCGTCCGGCGTGCGCCCGAAAGTGGCTATCCTGCGTGAGCAGGGGGTTAACGGTCAGGTTGAGATGGCGGCTGCGTTTGATCGTGCCGGCTTCGAAGCGATTGATGTGCACATGAGCGACATTCTCTCTGGTCGTATCACTCTGGATCAGTTCCGAGGCCTGGTTGCCTGTGGCGGCTTCTCCTACGGTGACGTTTTGGGTGCCGGTGAAGGCTGGGCTAAATCAATCCTGTTCAATACGGTTGCGCGTGAGCAGTTCTCTGCATTCTTTGAGCGTGAAGATACCTTCGCATTGGGTGTTTGTAACGGCTGTCAGATGCTGTCTAACCTGCATGAGCTGATTCCGGGTGCCGATCTCTGGCCGCATTTTGTGCGCAACCAGTCCGAGCAGTTCGAAGCGCGTGTGGCGATGGTGGAGATCGAAGAGAGTCCGTCCATCTTCCTGCAGGGTATGGCAGGTTCTCGCATGCCGATCGCGGTCGCTCATGGCGAAGGCCGTGCTGAGTTCGAAGACGATGCACAGCTGCGCATGCTGAACGAGTCAGGTACGGTTTCTCTGCGTTATGTAGATAACCGCGGTGATGCAACCACTCTGTACCCGGCTAACCCGAACGGTTCGCCGCTGGGTATTACTGGTCTGACTACCCCGGATGGTCGTGTCACTATCATGATGCCACACCCGGAGCGTGTCTTCCGTGCTGTACAAAATTCCTGGGCGCCGGATGAGTGGTCCGAGGATGGTGCGTGGATGCGTATGTTCCGTAACGCGCGTGTCTGGGTTGGCTAATCAGTCACTCCTGACTCCATGAGAAACGGCAGCCTCGGCTGCCGTTTTTTTTGTCTGTACCTACTGTGAGTAGGGGTGTGGAGAGTCAGGGTCTGACGTAACTAAAGCCCTGCTGCTGCAAGCGGACGATTTCTGGCAAGCCGGCTTGAACCACATCATCGGCTTCTACTTCATACAGGTCTTCGCGGCCAATATGGTATCCATCCAGCGTATTGCCGCAAATGATGAAGTGCACACCGCTGAGTCTTAGAGTATCCAGAGTGATCTGTTTTTCAGCATCGTCTTTGGCAGCCATGAAATACTCAATGGCGCTGCCATGTATGACGGCCTTGAGTTCAATATTGGCTTCGCCAACCGCCTGAATATGATTGCTGATATTGGTAAAGGTGGCTGATAGGCGAGAAGCGTCAGCATAATTAATATGGTACACAACTTTTTGTGCGGGATATTGGCTCTCGGCCTGGGCATTTAGGCCAAAAGTCAGCAGTGCCAAAAAGGCTAATATGGCTATGCGCATAAGGCTCTTTTTCCTGTTATGTAGTGAGCATAAAAAAAGCCGGCACTAGGCCGGCTTCTATTGAGCAGAAGGCGCGAATTACTGCATGCGCTTCTGGCCCATGATTTCAACGTCTACACGACGGTCCGGACGCAGGCAAGCGATCAGCTCGGCACCGCGGCCTGTGCAGTTTGCAACAGGTGCAGATTCACCCATGAAACCGATAGACATTTTGCTGGCATCAACGCCGGCCTGTTCCAGTTTGGCAGCTACAGCCTGGGCGCGACGCTCAGACAGTTTCTCGTTGTATGCAGCTGAACCGATAAAGTCAGCGTAACCAACCAGTTTAACGCTGCTCAAGCTAGCCAGAGAGCCGATGTAGTTAACAACGTTGCTCACATCACCAACCTGGGTGCTGTCAAAGTCGAAATAGAGAGCGAATTTCTTCTCTACGTCAGACATGCTAACCGGAGCCGGAACTGGGGTCGGAGCCGGAGCAGCTTCTTCCGTCATGGCAACTACGCCGTCGCAACCGACTACAGTAGCTTTTTCTTTGCTCCAGGAGCTGGTGTGCCAGCATTCACCGAAGCTGGTGCGCCAGATAGTGTCGCTGGAGTTTACGGCGTAACCCGGTACCCCTGCCTGAGCAGCCGAAGCACCCAGAGCCATCGCCAGTCCAGCAGCCATTACAATCTTTTTCATCGTCATATCCTTGTGCCAGGTGGATGTTCAGATCTACGAACAATATTAGTACATTAAATCTGATAGTGCCTTAATGCCAGCTAAACATCACACGTATCCATCACGGTTGTAAAGCTTACGTGGAATGAAGAGCTAACTAGGTTCAATATTAGCTCAAGGCATTACTTTTTTATACGGTTTTACTGTTACTTTCTGATAAACACCCGCGGAAACATAAGGGTCCAGATCAGCCCAGGCTTGTGCATCGGTAAGAGAAGCAAACTCGGCAATTACCAGGCTGCCGGTGAAGCCGGCTGGGCCCGGATCTTCACTGTCAATGGCGGGGTGGGGGCCTGCAACCAGCAGGCGTCCCTGTTGTTTCAGGTCTTCCAGGCGGACCAGGTGATCGGGGCGTGCGGCCATTCGTTTGTCATGTGTGCCGGGAGCGTCTTCGGCCATGATTGCATAGTACATATCATTCCTCCTTATTACTGGGCTGCTCGGGTGCGTGTCGAGCAATATAAACGCCTTGGGCGAGAATAAATACGAGAGTGCAGCCCAGCATGCCGAATAGTTTGAAGTTGACCCAGGCTTCTTCACTGAGGGTATAAACCACTAGAAGGTTAAGTGCGGCCATCAAGGCAAAAAAAGCGACCCAGGCAAGGTTGAGGCGGCGCCAAACCAGAGAGGGGAGCTCTACTGCCTGTCCCATCAGGCGTTCGACAATGGTTTTTTTACCAATAAATTGACTGCCTAAAAATGCAGCAGCAAAAAGCAGGTTCACAACGGTGGGTTTCCATTGAATGAAAGCCTTGTTGTCCAATAGAACGGTGGCTCCGCCAAGAACGACAACCAGACCCAGGGTGACCAGCTGCATTTTTTCAATCTTATGCGTGGTGAACCAGGTGTAGGCCATTTGGGCCAGGGTGGCTGGTATTAGCACAGCGGTTGCCAAAATGATGTCGCCGCTGAATTTATAAACAGCAAAGAATATAATGACAGGAAGAAAGTCGAGTAGTAGTTTCATCGGCCTGCTAATCTGGTTGATAAGGTTGTGACAAAGGCGTGCTTCAAAACATGAATGCTGACACCACGGGTTCGGATCTGCCCTGTTTTGATCTGCACATGCATAGTACCGCATCCGATGGTGCGCTGTCGCCGCAAGCGCTGGTTGAGCTTGCGAGTCAAAATGGTGTGCGGGTATTGGCATTAACCGATCATGACACACTTGAGGGGCTTGGCGAGGCGGCAAAAGTGGCTGCCGATCTTGAAGTGGCCTTTATTCCCGGGGTCGAGTTGACCTGTCTTTGGAATAAGCGCGTCATTCATTTATTAGGGCTGAACATAGACCCTGCTCACCCCGGCTGGTGTGAATATATAGAAAGACTATCTTGTCTGCGCGCTCAGCGAGCGGAGAAAATAGCTGCACGTCTGGTAGCCAAGGGATTGCCTCAGGACTTGCTGCAAAAGGCTCAGGACCTGGCAGGAGAAGGGCAAATTGGTCGGCCTCACTTTGCGCGTGCACTGCTTGAAGCAGGTGTGGTCAGCAGTGAAAGTGAAGCGTTTGACCGTTTTCTTGGGCAGGGTAAACCGGGTGATGTTAAAGCAGAGTGGCCTGATATGTCTGAGGCCATTAATCAGGTACAGGGTAGTGGTGGTTATGCCATGCTGGCGCATCCAACCAAGTACAATTTGACCTTCTCCCGTTTGCGCATGTTATTGGCCGATATGGTGGCTGTGGGTGTGGATGGTTTTGAAATTGCCTACCCCGGAGTGAGTCAGGAACAAATAGGTCTATTGATGAGGATTGCGGAGCAGCACGATCTGCTGGTGTCCTCTGGCAGTGATTTTCATACCCCACAACATAAATGGACTCATCTTGGCCGTTTCCCGAAGGTTGAAACGCCGCGTCATTTGATGCATGCACTGCTGGCAGGCAGGTAAGGGCGATGACGGACTATGAGCATACAGGAGGCCCTATGAGCCAGTTTTTTCAGATACACCCGGAAAATCCGCAAAAACGTCTGATTCAGCAGGCGGTCGAAATCATTCGAAATGGTGGAGTGGTAATTTATCCCACTGACTGTGCTTATGCTGTTGGCTGCCATCTCGGCGATAAAAGAGCGGTGGACCGTATTAAACAAATCCGCAACCTGGACGATAAGCATAATTTCACCCTTGTGTGTGATGATCTGTCATCCATAGGAACCTACGCCAAGGTGGATAATCAGGTATTTCGCTTGCTAAAAGCCCACACTCCGGGTGCCTATACGTTTATTTTACCGGCAACAACGGAGGTGCCGCGCCGTTTGTTGCATCCTAAGCGTCGTACCATTGGTATCCGGGTTCCGGATAACGCGATCGTTTCCGAATTGTTGTCTCATCTTGGGGAGCCCATTATGAGCACTTCGCTCATATTACCGGGCGAGGATCTGCCCATGACGGATCCTTATGAGATGCGCGACCTTTTACAGCATCAGGTCGATCTGATTATCGATGGTGGATATTGCGGTATGGAGGCAACGAGTGTCATTAATATGACGGAAGAAGTGCCGGAAATTATCCGTGAAGGTGCCGGTGACGTACAATATTTCAAATAACATGATTCAGATTGTTGAAAAAAACATTTTTATGTCGATAATTGATGAAAATGTATTTGAAACGGGCGCTGAAATGACTGACTTTATTAAAACCCTTACACGTAAAAACTCACTTCGTAAGCATTGCGGTGAGCTTTCCTTGGCTGAAATTGACAAGGTTATTGCTGATTTGACCGATATTCGAGTCGAAATCGAAGAAACCAAGCGTCGTGAAGAAGAAATTGAGCTGGCTAAAAAGGAAAAGGTTGAACAGATTCAACGCCTGATGAAAGAAGCAGGTGTAGATCTGGAAGAGCTGAAAAAAGGTATTGAGCCTGCCGCCGCACGCAAAACGGTTAAAGCTAAATATGTAATTACTGATGCTGATGGTGAAGAGCATTCCTGGTCTGGCCGTGGCCGTACCCCGGTTGCTTTCCGTGAGTATATGGATGCCAATAACATCACTAAAGACCAGTTGCCGACAGCTGACTGATCGGGCATCATAGCGTCAATGTAAGCCTCTTTGGGGAAACCTGAAGGGGCTTTTTTGTTTGAATCAGGCCAGAGTTGGCTCTTTGGTCAGTTATGAGACGTCAAAATGGAAAATGAAAAGTTACAGAAGGTTTTGGCGCGCTCCGGTATAGGCTCACGTCGTGAGATGGAGCGTTGGATCGAAAGTGGTCGCATCGTTGTTAATGATGAAGTTGCGACACTGGGTGATCGTATAGGTCCTCAGGATGAGGTTAAGGTGGATGGAAAACCAGTCGAACTGACTTTTTCTCAAACCGCCGAACGCCGCGTTCTTATTTATAACAAGCCGTTGGGCGAGGTGTGTACTCGCCATGACCCTGAGGGGCGTCCGACGGTATTTGATAACCTGCCGCCGCTAAAGCAGGGGCGCTGGGTTGCGATAGGTCGTCTGGATATTAACACCACCGGTCTGTTGATCTTTACCACGGATGGCGAATTGGCCAACCGCATGATGCATCCGTCGATGCAGGTTGACCGTGAATACGCCGTGCGAGTTCTGGGTGAGGTTGACGATGCCATGCTGGCTCGCTTGACCCAAGGTGTACTGCTTGAAGATGGAATGGCGCGCTTTACGGATGTGCGCTTCTTCGATGGCGAGGGCGCCAATAAATGGTATCACTGTGTGGTTATGGAAGGACGTAACCGCGAGGTGCGCCGTTTGTGGGAATCTCAGGGCATGCAGGTCAACCGCTTGAAGCGTGTACGCTTTGGGCCGGTGTTCCTGCCGAGTGATGTGAAGGTCGGTACCTGGCGTGAGCTGGGCTCCAAGGAAGTTGATCTGCTGTCACGTGAAGTTGAGCTGGATCCTGCTCGCACTCATCGTCCAACGCCTCTGGAGTCTGAGCGCGAACAGCGCTTGTATAAGCGTCAGCGTGTGCGTCAGGAGGTTATTAAAGGCCAGGCTGAAGACAGTAAGCCACGTACTCCGGGTCGCTCGCGCAGTAAAGCGCGTTCGGTTGGACGTCGTGATGCTGGCGCTGGGCGTGGTCGTCGCGGTTAAGTCGCGATCCTTCTTGGCGTAATAATTGAAAAAGGGGACTGATGTCCCCTTTTTTGCGTCTGTGCTGTGCTAATAACCGCTTACTCAGGCCGAGCCGTCGCCTTGGGCGTCAATAGACTGGCCGTTCGTGTTTTGGCTATCCGGGCCCATCAGGTAGAGATAGACGGGCATGATCTCTTCCGGGGTAGGGTTGTTTGATGGGTCTTCGGCAGGGTAAGCGTAGGCACGCATGTTGGTACGGGTCGCGCCGGGATTGATCGCGTTTACGCGGATGTTGGCTTGATTTTCCAGTTCATCCGCCAGTACTTCCATCATACCCTCGGTGGCGAACTTGGAAACTGCATAGGCGCCCCAGTATGCGCGTCCTTTGCGACCCACGCCGGATGACGTGAATACGACTGAGGCGTCAGCTGAGTGTTGCATCAGAGGAAGCAGGCTCTGGGTCATTAGAAATGGAGCATGCACGTTAACGCGCATTACCTGTTCCCAGGTGATTGGGTCGTAGTTTTCCAGAGGTGTACGCATGCCCAGAAGCCCGGCATTGTGAAGTACTCCATCCAGGCGACCAAACTCATCATAGAGCTTGTTGCTGACTTCGATGTAGTCATGCTCGGTGGCAGTATCCAGGTTCATGGGGACGATCGCGGGCTGCGGGTAGCCAGCGGCTTCGATCTCATCATAAACCGCTTCCAGCTTTTCAAGTGTGCGTCCCAGCAGGACGACGGTTGCACCATGAGCGGCAAATGATTTGGCTGCGGCGCGGCCAATACCGTCACCGGCACCCGTCACTAGAATGATACGGTCCTGCAGCAGATCGTTGCGGGCGCTGTAATTAAACATCCTTGACTCCTTAACAACAGTCGGTGAAGCAGCTCAGCGTGCTTGTAAAATAGAGTGTAGCAGGGGGCGAAGTTCTTCGGGGGTTTCGCAGATGTGGTCGCTGCCCCAGTCCGAGCAGGACTCGCCTTCATTCAGGTAGCCCCAGGCTGCAGAGATGGTGAGCATGCCTGCAGCGCGTCCCGCTTCAATATCGCGAATATGGTCGCCAATATAAATGCTGTCTTCAGGTCGGCAGTCAAGCTGATGACAGGCCAGTAGCAATCCTTCCGGATCGGGCTTTGTTTGGCTGACCTGGTCAGGGCAGATAACACTCTGGCATTGAGCCATATTCAACTGCTGGAGCAGGGGGAGGGTGAAGCGCTCCGGCTTGTTGGTCACGATGCCCCAGGGAGTGTTTTGTGACTCCAACCATGCAATCAGTTCGCTTATGCCATTGAATGTCTGGCTTTGTGCATACTGGGTTTCAGCATAGTCATCCAGGAACTGTTGGTGCAGCTTGGCAAACTCGGGGTGTTTCTGCTCAATCTGAAAGGCGTGGCGAACCATGGCGCGGGCACCGTTTGAGACCTGAGTTCTCAGGCTCTCGTAGCTGATCGGTTGCGCACCCTGCTGTTCCAGCATGCGATTGATGATGCAGTGAAAATCACGGGCAGTATCCAGCAGGGTGCCGTCCAGATCGAAAAGTACCGCGGTGCGCTTGTGGGGCGTCATTTAAATGCCCTTTTGGCAGGCCAGCATATAGTTTACATCCACATCTTCAGGATCCAGGCGGTAGACCTTGGTAAGCGGGTTGTAGACCAGTCCTGTCATTTCCAGTGGCTCCAGCTCGGCAGCACGTACCCAGCTGCCCAGCTCGGAGGGGCGGATGAACTTGTTGAAGTCGTGTGTGCCATTTGGAACGAGCTTCAGGATTCGCTCAGCGCCCAGAATGGCGAACAGGTAGCTCTTCGGGTTGCGGTTCAGAGTGGACAGAAACAGGCGGCCGCCGGGTTTGAGCAGTCGTGCGCAAGCGTTAACAACGGATGAGGGGTCTGGAACGTGCTCCATCATTTCCATGCAAGTCACCAGATCAAAGCTCTCGGGCATCTCTTCAGCCAGGGCTTCTACCGTGATTTGGCGGTAGTTGATTTTGACGCCGCTCTCCAGTCCGTGCAGCTTGGCAACTTTAAGTGGGGCTTCGCCCATGTCGATGCCGCTGACGTCTGCGCCACGTTGCGCCATGGCTTCAGAAAGGATGCCGCCACCGCAGCCTACGTCCAGAACCTTTTTTCCAGCCAGTTGGCCCAGGCGGTCTATAAAGTCGACCCGCAGCGGGTTGATGTCATGCAGAGGTTTGAACTCGCTGTCGCGGTCCCACCAGCGGCTTGCCAGTTCCTCAAATTTGGCGATCTCGCTGGGGTCCAGATTCAGCCCGGCATCCTGTTTCATGATCTTTGCCTTTGCTCCAGAATTCGAATTGGCGCATTCTATCACTATGGTTAGAAGCGCGGAAATCAACAGGTTCCGTAGTTGTATGCAGGAGTTGGCATGATCGGTTTTTGGAAAAGCAAGAATACGGATGTTGAAGCAGGTCACACGGAGAGTGAGGCTGTTAAAGGCGAGTCTTTTGGGTTGTCTGAGTCGGCCAGAGTAGAACTGATCAATCAAGCGCAGCTCTTGCCGGTATCCTCGGGTCAGGTCTTGGCTGACGAGCTGGCGAAAAAGCAGCTTGTGGGTACTGAGTTGATGCTTCTGGTACAAACTGGAGCGTTAAGGTTGGATGTCAGTGAGAATGCGGCACCAATTGAGATCAAGGCTGGGCAGGTGCTTGCCTGTGATAAAGGTGGTTGTCCGTTTTTGTCGCGCCTCCAAGTCGAGCGCCCGGTCTCTTTGTTGTGTCTAACGGCCCCGGCTTTGGGTCAGTTACATGAAAGTACGCAGTTAAGTTTGCTGCGACAAAGTCGTCTATTAGCGGCTGAGCTTAATGCAGCCCTCTATTCTGCAGTGGATACTGCTGAAGCCCGTTATCAGCAGTTGGCAGACGTGTTGTTCAAGTCAATGGAAACGGGGGAGGTGCAGTTCGCAGAGTCTGAAGCTGTCACGCAGGTCGTGCGTCGTATTCCGCGTCTGCCTTTGGCGAGTGTGGAGCTGCTGCATCGCTTGATGGATGAGAAGAGTACACATGCCCAGGTTGCCGAGCTTGTTCATCAGGATCCGGCGCTCACGGCCCAGCTTCTTAAAGCCATAAACTCACCCGCCTACAGTTTGGGGCAAAGTGTTACCGACGCCTCTCAGGCTGTAAGTCTGCTTGGCTTTGAGGGTGTCTATCAGATCATCATGGCTGAAAGCCTGCGCAAATCTCTGCCTGACAATGAGCAATTCAGGAACAGTTATCAGCGTGCATTGATGTTGTCGCATATTGCCTTTGCACTGGCGCAGGCAACAGGCAGGGGGCGTCCTGCTGAAATGAGTACTATCGCACTCCTGCATGATCTTGGTCGTGTCGTGATAGCACTTTTGGTACGCCAGAATCCGTCTTTCAAAGGTGTTATCCGTCAGGTTCATCCTGGAGTGGTTGGTGCGCGTTTGCTTAAGGATTGGCAGTTGCCGGAAACGGTGTGGCGTGCGATTGAAGTGCAGCATTATCCCGAGTTTGCCATGCCTGCGCGACTGCCTGAATCGCAACGGATTCCCGCGGCTCTGTTGTACCTCTCCGGTTGGCTACTGGATGGTATTCAGAAACGTGATGTTTCCCCGCTCTTTGTGCGTGAGTATCAGCGTGTGCTCGGCATGAAAGCGATGGAGGTGGAGGTCTGCTGGGGGCAGATGATCAAGCCGCGTTTGAAGCAGAGGCGTAATGCCTTGCCTGCAGCTCTGAAAAGTTGGCTGGATTAATCGGGTTAAGCATACGGATCAACGCATGGTAGGCGTGAATTGATGCGCGCTGTGGTATACTCCCGCAGTTTACAGGCGCGTCATCAGGGCGTGCTGGAGTACCGGATCAAGGAAAGCTGCGCGAATGGGTGATTTAGCCAAAGAAGTTCTGCCAGTCAATATTGAAGACGAGCTGAAACAGTCCTACCTCGATTACGCAATGAGTGTAATCGTTGGCCGAGCTCTGCCGGATGTGCGTGACGGCCTCAAGCCCGTTCATAGGCGTGTTCTATTCGCCATGAACGAACTCAGCAACGACTGGAACAAACCATACAAGAAATCGGCCCGTGTGGTTGGTGATGTAATCGGTAAGTACCACCCGCACGGCGACAGCGCTGTGTATGACACCATCGTGCGTATGGCGCAGAGCTTCTCCATGCGCTACATGCTGGTAGATGGTCAGGGTAACTTCGGTTCCGTTGATGGTGACTCTGCGGCCGCCATGCGTTACACCGAAATCCGTATGGCCAAGATTTCGCATCAGTTGCTGGCTGACCTGGATAAGGAAACGGTGGACTTCGTCGATAACTATGACGGCACCGAGAAAATCCCGGCAGTATTGCCGACGCGAGTTCCCAATCTGCTGGTGAACGGCTCGGCTGGTATTGCCGTAGGTATGGCGACCAATATTCCGCCGCACAATCTGGGTGAGATCGTCAGTGGCTGTATTGCACTGATCGACAATCCGGATATCAGCATAGATGAGCTGATGGAGTCAATTCCGGGTCCTGATTTCCCTACCGGCGGTATCATTAATGGCCGTGCCGGCATCTTGCAGGCCTACCGCACCGGTCGTGGCCGTATCTACGTGCGTGCGCGTCATCATGTAGAAGAACATCCCAAAACCGGTCGTCCGGTACTGGTTATCACCGAGATTCCTTACCAGCTTAACAAGGCGCGTTTGATTGAAAAGATCGCCGAGCTGGTTAAAGAGAAGAAAATCGAAGGCATCAGCGAGTTGCGTGACGAGTCCGATAAGGATGGTATGCGCATCGTGATCGAACTGCGTCGCGGTGAAGTGCCCGAGGTGGTGATCAACAACCTGTTTAGCCAGACTCAGCTGCAAAGCGTGTTCGGTATTAACATGGTGGCGCTGGTTGATGGTCAGCCGAAGATTCTGGATCTGAAATCGATTCTGGAATGCTTTGTACGCCATCGTCGCGAAGTCGTTACCCGACGTACCGTGTACGAACTGCGTAAGGCGCGTGAGCGTGGTCATGTTTTGGAAGGCCTGGCAATTGCGCTGGCGAATATCGACCCGGTCATCGAACTGATCAAGAAATCCCCGACACCGGCCGAAGCCAAAGAACGTTTGATTGAAACGGCTTGGGTTCCGGGTGATGTCACCGAGATGCTGGAGCGTGCAGGTGAAAATGCCTGTCGTCCGGAAGATCTTGAGCCCCAATATGGCATGCGTGACGGTCACTACTATCTGTCACCGGTACAGGCTCAGGCTATTCTGGATCTGCGTCTGCACCGTCTGACCGGTCTGGAACATGAAAAGCTGATCGCGGAATACCGTGAACTGCTGGAAAAAATCGCTGAACTGCTGCACATCCTGGGCTCCTACGAGCGCCTGATGGAAGTTATTCGTGAAGAGTTGGATGCGCTGGTTGCCGAGTATGCGGACGAGCGTCGTACCGAAATCCAGGCTTCCATGCAGGACCTGACCGTTGCGGATCTGATCACCGAAGAAGATATGGTGGTGACCATATCTCATGCGGGTTATGCCAAAACCCAGCCGCTGACTGACTATCAGGCCCAGCGCCGTGGTGGTAAAGGCAAGTCTGCAACCGCGATGAAGGATGAAGACTTCATCGAGCATCTGCTGATCGCCAATACTCACGATACGGTACTTTGCTTCACCAACCTGGGCAAAGTGTACTGGCTGAAAGTGTATGAAATTCCGCCAGCCTCCCGTGCCTCCCGTGGCCGTCCGGTGATTAACATTCTGCCGCTGGCAGAAGGCGAGTCGATCAGTACTATCCTGCCGGTTAAAGAGTTCGATCCTGAACGCTTCATCTTCATGGCGACCGCTAAAGGTACCGTGAAGAAAACTCCGCTGGATGCCTTCTCTCGACCGCGTAGCACCGGTTTGATTGCTCTGGATATCCTTGAAGGCGACCGCCTGATTGGTGCCACTCTGACCAATGGTCAGGATGATGTCATGTTGGTGACCAGCGCAGGTAAAGCGATTCGTTTCAATGAGAACGATGTGCGTGCCATGGGGCGTACTGCGCGTGGTGTGCGTGGCGTTAAACTGGACGAAAGTGCCGAAGTTATCGCATTGATGGTGCCTCAGGAGGGTGGTCAGGTCCTGACCGCATCCGAGCACGGTTACGGCAAGAAAACGTCTGTTGATGAATTCCCGTTACGTGGCCGTGGTGGTCAGGGCGTTATTGCGATGCAGTGCACCGAGCGAAATGGTCAGCTGGCCGGCGCGGTTCAGGTGTTTGACGGCGATGACGTCATGCTGATCAGTAACCGTGGCACCTTGGTACGTACCCGCAGTGGTGAGATTTCCAGTCTGGGTCGTAACACGCAGGGCGTTATGCTGATTCGCCTGGTTGAAGGCGAAGCGCTGGTAGGTATCGCGCGCATTGAAGAGCCCGATGAAGAAGAGGGCGAAGATGCTGTGAGTGAAGGTGCCATTGTTGAAGGTGCTGGTAGTGAAGCCGCAGGCACACTAAATGCCGAAGCTGAAACAACGGGCGATGATGCTGGCGACGCTGGCACCACTGAAGACTGATTATTGAGTTTGGAAGTTTAAGCTGAAATGACACGCAAATTTAACTTCAGTGCTGGCCCTGCCGCACTGCCGGAAGAAGTGTTGCTGCAGGCGCAGGCGGAACTGTTGGACTGGCAAGGTGCTGGTCTTTCCATTATGGAAATGAGCCACCGCAGCTCCGAGTATGTCAGTGTTGCAACCCAGGCAGAAAAAGACCTGCGTGAGCTGATGCAAGTGCCTGAGAACTATAAGGTTCTCTTCCTGCAGGGCGGTGCTACGGCGCAGTTCGCCATGGTGCCGATGAACCTGCTGCGTGGCGCCGAGTCGGCTGACTACATCAACACCGGTATCTGGTCCAAGAAAGCGATCAGCGAAGCCAAGCGTTACTGTAATGTGAATGTGGCGGCCACCGTTGAGGCGAATAATTTCACCTCTGCACCGGCTCAGTCTGAACTTCAGCTGGATCCTAATGCGGCTTACCTGCACTACACCACTAACGAAACCATTGGTGGTGTCGAGTTTGATTACATTCCTGATGCCGGTAATGTCCCGCTGGTGGCAGACATGTCCTCCGATATTCTGTCGGCACCGGTAGATGTCAGTCGCTTTGGACTGATCTATGCGGGTGCGCAGAAAAATATTGGTCCTGCAGGTCTGACAGTGGTTATCGTGCGTGAAGACCTGATTGGTCAGACGCTGCCCGGTACACCCAGCATGTATGACTACAAATTGCATGCCGATGCTGACTCCATGAATAACACCCCACCCACCTTTGGCTGGTACCTTGCGGGTCTGGTGTTCCAGTGGATCAAGCGTCAGGGTGGCGTTGAAGCGATTGCTGAAATTAACCGTCGCAAGGCATCCAAGCTGTATGCAGCAATCGATGGCAGCGACTTTTATGGAAACCCGGTTGCTGTTAACAACCGCTCCATCATGAACGTGCCTTTTACACTGGCTGATACTGCACTGGAAGCGCGTTTCCTGGAGCTGGCAGAAGCTGAAGGCTTGCTAAACCTGAAAGGTCACCGTTCTGTTGGTGGCATGCGTGCCAGCATCTACAACGCTGTGCCTGAAGCAGCGGTAGATGCCCTGATCGACTTTATGCAGCGTTTCGAAAAAGAGCAGGCTTGATATGAGTGATCAGTCTCCCGCCGCGGATGCACAGGAAGCGGAGCTGAGAGTTCTGCGTGATCGGATCGATAGTGTTGATCGTCAAATTCACCAGCTGCTGAATGACCGGGCTCGCCTGGCTCAGTCAGTGGCTGAGGTGAAAGAACGCTATCGTGAAGGTGATGAGTTGCCGGTGTTTTATCGCCCTGAGCGAGAAGCACAGGTGTTGCGTGCCGTTATGGCACGCAACGAAGGCCCGCTGGCCGATCAAACGGTGGCGCGTTTATTCCGAGAAGTCATGTCCGTTTGTCTGGCGTTGGAAGAACCGCTTGAAGTGGTGTTTCTGGGGCCCGAGGGAACGTTTACTCAGCAGGCTGCTCAGAAGCATTTCGGCCAGTCGGCTCGCTGTCGTGTTTTAGCCAGTCTGGAAGCCGTGTTTACTGCGGTGCAGGGTGGTGAGGCGCATTACGCTGTCGTACCTATCGAGGTTGAAGATGCCGGTTTGATCCGCCACACCCTGGATCTGTTCCGTCGCTTTGATCTGTATATTTGCGGTGAAGTCGAGCTGGCGCCTGCTGTGTCCTCGGAAGCGACATCCCGTTGTCCGCGTTTTCTCGTGGTAGGGCGTGATGCCATCGGGCCAAGTGGCGAGGACAAAACGTCTTTGTTGCTGGAGTGCCGTGATGAAGCAGGTGCACTGCATGAGTTACTGGCGCCCTTCCATCGTCGCCAGATCAGCCTGACGCGTCTCGAGACGCGTAGCAGTGGCGACCATGATTGGCAGACCCTGTTTTATATCGACTTCGAAGGTCATGTGTCAGAGCCACATATCGGTGAACTCATGAATGAACTGCAGCAGCTCGATGTGAGCGTCAAATTCCTGGGGTCTTACCCCAAGGCTGTTCTCTAACAGCTTCAAAATAGCCTTACTCAGAAGAAGGATGCCTGCACATGTCGTGTGATCTGAAGGCACTGGCAACACACGGGGTGCAAGGCTTGCACCCTTACGAAGCTGGCAAACCGGTTGATGAACTGGAACGCGAGCTGGGAATCAGAAACATCATCAAGCTGGCAAGCAATGAAAATCCTTTGGGGCCGAGTCCCAAGGCTGTTGCGGCAGTCCAGGCGGCAATGTCAGAGGCTGCTCGCTATCCTGACAGTAACGGTTTTCGCCTCAAGCAGGCGTTGCACCATCACTATGGTGTTTCGCCGGAGCAGCTGACGCTGGGTAATGGTTCCAATGATGTGCTGGAGCTGATTGCGCGTGCGTTCCTTAATCCGGGGGATGAAGTTGTCTTCTCCGAGTATGCCTTTGCTGTTTATCCCATCGTTACACAGGCATGCAGTGCCAAGGCCGTGGTTGCACCGGCTCATGAGTATGGCCATAACCTTCAGGCGATGGCGGAAGCGATCAACGACAAAACCCGTTTGATTTTTATCGCCAACCCCAACAACCCTACTGGTACGGCTTTGCAGAAGCCTGAGTTGGTCGCGTTTCTGGATTCTGTTCCAGAGAATGTGGTTGTGGTGTTGGACGAAGCATATACCGAATATGTCACTGATGCTGACTTCCCCAACGGCCTGGAGCTACTGCCCAAGTACGCCAACCTGGTTGTGACGCGCACCTTCTCCAAAGCTTGGGGTCTGGCAGGTTTGCGGGTCGGCTTTGCTGCCGCCTGCGCCGACATTACCGATCTGCTCAATCGTGTTCGTCAGCCGTTTAATGTGTCGGAGCTTGCTCTGGTTGCTGCTGAGGCAGTGCTGACTGATGAAGCGTACTTGCAGCAGAGTCTGGCCGTGAATGAGGCTGGCTTGAAGCAGTTGGAGCAGGGGCTTATTGCGTTGGGTCTTGGCTTTATTCCGTCGTTTGGCAACTTCATTACGGTAGATGTGGCGCGACCGGCAATGCCTGTGTTTGATGCGTTGCTACGTGAAGGGGTGATTGTTCGCCCGCTGGGAGGCTACAAGATGCCAAATCACCTGAGGGTGACGGTGGGTCTGCCAGAGGAGAATGAGCGTTTTCTGCGGGCCCTGAAGCAGGTGCTGGCGTGCTGAGTTACTCGTCCCAATCGAAGTACCCGATAAAACGTGTTCTGGTGATCGGCCTGGGTCTTATCGGTGGCTCCTTTGCCAAAGCGCTTAAGACCCGCTCCTGTGTCGAAGAGGTTGTAGGTGCTGATCGTAATCTGGATGAGTGCCGTTTGGGGCTGGATTTGGGTGTGATTGATCGTGTTGCCGAGGATCTTGCGGTGGAAGTCGGTCTGGCCGATCTGGTGGTGCTCGCGGTGCCCGTCAAGGCGATGGAAACTGTGCTGGCCGAGATTAAGCCTCACCTTCGTTTGCAAACCCTGGTGACCGACGTGGGCAGTACCAAAACCAATCTTGTGACTGCTGCACGTACCATCTTTGGTCGACTGCCGCCTACTTTTATTCCGGGTCACCCCATCGCGGGTGCTGAGAAAAGTGGTGTGCGAGCGTCGGATGCTGACCTGTTCGAGCGCCACAAGCTGATTCTTACGCCTCTGCCGGAAACGGATCCCGATGCCACGCTGGAGCTGGCGCGTCTTTGGCAGGCGGTGGGAGCTGAAGTCCTGCAGATGGAAGTGGAGCGGCACGATGAAGTGCTCGCGGCGACCAGTCATCTGCCACACCTGCTGGCTTTTTCTCTGGTCGATACGCTGGCCCGGGAAGAGGAAAACCTGGATATCTTCCGCTACGCAGCGGGTGGCTTTCGTGACTTCACCCGTATCGCAGCCAGTGATCCCACCATGTGGCATGACATCTGTATTGCCAACCGTGGTGCGATTCTGGCGCAGATTGATCGTTACACCGAGGGTGTGGCGCGTTTGAGGTCGGCTGTGGATAGCGGTGATAGCGAAACGCTGCTTGGTATTTTTACTCGCGCCAAAGCTGCCCGTGATCACTTCACTCGCCTGATAAACAAGTCTGGCTATTCATCGAATGATCATATGGCCAGTGTAAGCTTGCGCGCCCAGAGCACTGAGCAAATTAACGGTCAGATCAGCTTGCCGGGCGATAAATCCATTTCCCAGCGAGCGATCATTCTGGCATCGCTGGCGCAAGGGGTGACGGATATTACCGGCTTCCTGGAAAATGAAGACAGCCTTGCCACTTTGCAGGCACTTCGCGATATGGGAGTCGTGATCGAAGGACCGCATCAGGGCCAGGTAAGGGTCTTTGGTGTTGGTTTAAATGGCCTTCAACCGCCGCCAGGGCCCTTGTATCTGGGGCATTCAGCAACGGCTATGCGTCTGTTGGCGGGTGTGTTGGCGGCTCAGCCGTTTGATACTGAGCTGTTCGGTGATGAGGCGCTGAGCAAGCGTAACATGACCCGTGTCACTGATCCTCTGTGTGCAATGGGTGCACAGATTGAAACCAGTGAATCGGGCGGCGCTCCCTTGCGAATCAAGGGTGGGCAGTCGCTTAAGGGGATTGATTACACCCTGCCGATGCCAAGTGCACAGGTAAAGTCTGCTTTGTTACTGGCAGGCCTGTGGGCTGAGGGTGAGACGCGCATCCATGAGCCGGTTCAGACGCGTGATCATACTGAGCGCATGTTGGCGGCTTTCGGTGCGGATGTGACAACGAATAAACACAGCGTGTCGATCAAGGCGCCAGATGCGTTAAAGGCTACACGCCTTGAAGTTCCAAGGGATATTTCCTGGGCTGCGCTCTGTGGTATTGCCGCTGCCAGGACCGCCTCCGGTGTATTGGAGTTGGATGCTGTTGGGGTTAACGCAACCCGAACCGGTGCGATTGAAGTGTTGCAGCACATGGGACTGGAGCTGACGCTTGAGCCCCAGGGTGAGCAGGCTGGAGAGCCAGTGGCTCGCCTGAGTATCAGGGCGGGTAGCGGGTTTCAGCCGGTTGAAGTGGGTGGGGACGTTCTCGCCCGCGCCATGGATGAATTGCCTTTGTTGCTGATAGCAGCAACTCAGGCTGAAGGTACAAGTCGGTTCAGTGGTCTGAGCCGATTGAGACATAAAGAAGAAGACCCTGTAGGTCGCACGGTCGCATTTTTGCGAGCGTTGGGTATCGAGGTCGAAGAAAGTGCTGACGAAGTAGTGGTTACCGGTACACGTATTGTGGGAGGGCAGGTCGAGACTGGCGGCTCCTTGCGTGCGGGTATGGCAGCGCTTGCGCTTGGGTTCTGTTCATCGGAACCGTTTTTGATTGACCGTTGCGGCAGCTTGCTGGCGGCTTGTCCCGATTTTGTGGAGCAGGCACAGCGAGCAGGATTGATAGTGCATAAGGAGGAGGGCTGATGTCCATCCGTAACAACGAAGTTGCAGTAATTGCTGTCGATGGCCCGAGTGGCTCCGGCAAGGGAACCATTTGCCGTTTGCTGGCGCGTGAGCTGGGTTGGCACCTGCTGGATAGTGGTGCTCTGTATCGCTTAACCGCCCTTGCTGCGCGGCACCATGGTGTTGCTCTGGATGATGTTGAAGCACTGGAAGTACTGGCTGCGCATCTGGATGTAAGCTTTAAGCCTCAGGAAAATGGTGAAACCCAGATCGTTCTGGAAGGCGAGGAAGTAACCCACGCTATCCGAAATGAGCGCGTGGGTAAGGATGCCTCAATTGTTGCCGCTCTGGGGCCCGTGCGCGAAGCATTGTTGACGCGTCAACGTGACTTTGCACATGCTCCTGGTCTGGTGGCCGACGGTCGTGATATGGGGACTGTTGTGTTCCCCGAGGCCAAATTAAAAATCTATCTCGATGCCAGTGCAGAAGAACGTGCTCAGCGCCGTTATAAGCAGTTGATTAGCAAGGAACCCGGTGCTAGCCTTGATGATATATTGAACGATATTAAAGCGCGTGACGACCGCGACATGAACCGCGCCGTTGCGCCTCTTAAGCCTGCGCCGGATGCTGTCAGGCTCGATACTACATCAATGACCATTGATGAGGTGTTGCAGTCTGTACTGAATGAAGCCAGGCACAGAGGGCTGCGCTAATGTAGCCAGCCACATGTGGGGAAGGAACGGTAATGAGCGAAAGTTTTGCGGACCTGTTTGAAGAAAGTCTAAAAGAGCTGGATATGGCGCCCGGATCCATTGTCACGGGCACCGTGGTGGCGATCGATAACGATTATGTCACCGTCAATGCCGGCCTCAAATCTGAAGGCGTTATCCCTCTGGAGCAGTTCCGTGACGACGAGGGCGGATGCTCGTTGCAGGTTGGCGACGAGGTTCGAGTGGCTCTTGAGTCTCTTGAAGATGGCTTCGGTTCTACAGTCCTTTCCCGCGAGCGTGCCAAGCGCATCGAAGCCTGGGAGGTCTTGGAAAAGGCCTTCGAAGAAGGTGAAATCGTTACCGGGCATATTATTGGCCGTGTACGCGGTGGTTTAACCATAAATGTACAGGGGCTCAATGCCTTCCTTCCCGGCTCCTTGGTTGATATTCGCCCTCTGCGAGACACCTCACATCTTGAAGGTCAGGAACTCGAATTTCGAATCGTGAAGCTCGATGCCCGCAGCAATAACCTGGTCGTTTCCCGTCGTGCAGTGCTTGAAGATGCTTACAGCAAAGAGCGAGAGAAACTGCTTGAGAAAATGGAAGAAGGACTGGTGGTCAAAGGTGTGGTTAAAAACCTCACCGACTACGGTGCTTTTATCGACCTTGGCGGTATCGACGGTCTGCTGCACATCACCGATATCGCCTGGAAGCGTGTGAAGCATCCGAGCGAAGTACTGAACGTTGGTGATGAAATTGACGTGAAGGTGCTCAAGTACGACGCGGATCGCAAACGTGTTTCTCTGGGCTTGAAACAGTTGCAGGAAGATCCCTGGACCAAGCTTATTGGCGAATACACCATTGGCTCCAAAGTCAGTGCCAAGGTTACCAATCTGACTGATTACGGCTGCTTTGCCGAAATCAGCACCGGTGTAGAAGGCCTGGTTCATGTGTCCGAAATGGACTGGACCAACAAGAATATCCACCCCTCCAAGGTTGTTCAGGTTGGTGATGAGGTTGAAGTCATGATTCTTGACATCGACCAGCAGCGTCGCCGCATTTCTCTGGGTATGAAACAGTGTCAGACCAATCCTTGGGAAGCCTTCGCAACGACCCACACTAAGGGCGATACCGTTAGTGGACGCGTGCGTTCAATCACCGACTTTGGTGTCTTCATCGGCCTTGATGGTGGTATTGACGGACTGGTTCACCTGTCGGATCTCTCCTGGGATCTGCCGGGCGAAGAAGCCATGAAGTCCTACAGCAAAGGCGATGAGGTAGAAGCACTGGTACTGTCAGTAGACCCCGAACGTGAACGCATTGCGTTGGGTGTCAAACAGTTGAATTCTGATCCGTTTGCCCAGTTTGCCTCTGAGCATCCGAAGGGTGCCATCGTCAATGGTACTCTCTTGGATGTCAGCGCCAAGCAGGCGATTGTAGAACTGGCAGAGGGTGTAGAAGGTGTGTTGAAAGTGGCCGAGCTGTCCAGGGATCATACTGACGACTTGACCACGGAACTGAAGGCAGGTGATAGCATTGAAACCGCTATCCTGAGCATCGACCGCCGTAACCGTACGATCAATCTGTCCGTGCGCCAGATGGAGCGCGAGCAGACCAAGCAGGCAATGCAGTCTGTGCGTGAGCAGGATAATGTTGCCCCGACGACTATCGGGGACCTGATCAAGCAGCAGATGAACAAGCAGGATTCCTGATTATCCACTTGTCTACCGGCTGTCAGTCAGTCTGACTGATGGCCGCTGGTCGGAACCGGAGGTGTTATGACCAAGTCGGAATTGATCGAACGTTTAATCGACAGCCACCCCGAACTCTCGGTAAAAGATGTTGAGCTGGCCGTTAAAACCATGCTTGATCACATGACCGATGCTCTCTCAACTGGTGAGCGCATAGAGATCAGGGGATTTGGCAGTTTTTCCCTCCACTATCGTGCTCCGCGCATGGGCCGTAACCCCAAAACTGGTGAGGCCGTGCCGCTGACCGCCAAGTTTGTGCCACATTTTAAGCCGGGCAAGGAACTGCGTGATCAGGTGAACGATGGGTTAAAGGATGGCTTTTAGGGCCAAGGAACCCATTTTACTCTAGAGGAATTAGCTTTGAACTGGTTGAAAAACCTTATCGTGATTTTACTTGGCCTGGTGTTGCTGGGTATTGGTGTGCTGTTCACCATTCATAACACAACGCCGGTGAGTATTGACCTGGTATTCTTCACCCTGCCTGAGGCCAGTTTGTCATTGTGGCTTATTGCAGTATTCGTGCTCGGCAGTGTGTGTGGCATGGTTTTGAGTGGTTTTGCTCTTTTCGGACTGAAAACCCGTCTGCGCTCTTCGCGTCGCAAGGAAAATGCGTACCGCAAGGAGCTGGATCAATTGCGAACAGCAGGTCTGAAAGACAGCCATTAAGATGCTCGCAGATCCTCTGCTGATCATCCCGCTGTTTCTGGCTGTTGCGATAGGATGGTGGCTAGGACGCAATAGTTCCAAGTCACGAGCATCAATCGTTAAGCCTCGCGATGGCCAGCTGTCATTGGAATATCTGACCGGCCTCGATTACTTGATGAACGAGCAAACGGATGAGGCGATAGAAAGCTTTATCCGTGCGCTTGAAATCAACTCTGACACCGTGCCAGCTCATTTGGCACTGGCCAAGCTGTTTCGCCGCAAGGGTGATATCGACCGAGCGGTGGGCATTCACCAGCGTCTGTTGGCGCGCCCGGATCTCAATCCGAATGATTTCATCCAGATCCAAATGGCACTGGCAAAAGATTACCAGGCATTGGGGCTTCTGGATCGTGCTGAAAACCTTCTGCATGATATTATTCGCCGATCCGAAGATGCAGGTCAGAAAACCCAGGCTCAACTAAGCCTGATCAAGCTCTTTGCGCAGGAGCGTGAATGGCAGCAAGCGTTGGACGTAGCCCGGCAGATGCCGTCTGGTTGCTATGAAGCCATTCGCCCAGAGTTGGCACATTACAATTGTGAGCTTGCCGTCGGATCCTTCGCTTCAGGCGACACCCCGGCTGCTGAAAAGTACCTGCGTGAAGCACTCCGCTACGATACGAGTTGTAGTCGAGTAAATTTACTTAGAGCAGAGCAGCAGCAGCGTGATGGTCAGTGGGTGCAGGCAATCAAATCACTGCAGCGGATTTTTCTTCAAGATAGGCGTCTGGTGTCTGAAACCCTGGAACCCTTGAGAAAGTGCTTCACGCAGTTAGGCAAGCTGGGTGAGTACGAAGACTATTTGCGGCAGTGCCTGGCTGAGGCCCCTTCTGCCAGTGTGATCATTGAGCTTTCGGAACAGATCCGACGGAGGGAGGGGGAGCAGGCGGCTGGGCTTTTCTTGACCGAAGAGTTGCGTAAGCATCCGACTGTGAAAGGCTTCAATCGCCTTATCGACCTGCATCTTGCGTATGGCTCCAGTAGCGCACAGCAAAGCCTGACCGTATTGCGCGGCTTGACTGGCCAGCTGGAGCAAAACAAACCCAAATATCAATGCAACCAGTGCGGCTTTGCCGGGAGGGTGCTGCACTGGCAGTGCCCGTCCTGCAGGCACTGGGGTTCAACCGGGCCAATCCAAGGGCTGGAAGGTGAGTGAGTAAGACAATGACTATTGATGACAAACGTATAATCGTAGCCCTGGACTACCCTGATGCTGAGCAGGCGTTGGCCATGGCGCGTCAGTTGGATCCGAAACTCTGCAGGGCCAAAGTGGGTAAGGAACTGTTTACCCGGTGTGGACCCACTATCGTAGAGTCCTTGCATACGCTGGGCTTTGACGTGTTTCTTGATTTGAAGTTTCATGACATCCCCAACACTACGGCGCGTGCGGTGCGTGCTGCAGCCGAGATGGGGGTGTGGATGGTGAATGTGCATGCTTCCGGTGGTACGCGCATGATGGCCGCGGCACGTGAGCAATTGGAGCAGGTGCGTGATAATCGCACCTTGCTGATCGCGGTGACAGTGTTGACCAGTATGCAGCGCGAAGACCTGGCTGAGATCGGCCTGGATGTAGACCCCATGGAGCATGTGGTACGTCTCGCTAAACTGACTCAATCTGCCGGTCTGGATGGGGTAGTGTGCTCAGCGCAGGAAGTGGCGGCAATCCGTGAGGCTGTGGCCGGCGAGTTTGCATTGGTAACACCGGGTATTCGCCCGGCCGACAGTGAGAGTGGCGACCAGAAGCGTATCATGACGCCTGAGCAGGCAATCCTGACGGGCAGTGACTATCTGGTAATCGGACGCCCGATTACACAGGCGGAGGCACCGGCCGAGGCGGCTATTCGTATCCAGCAGGAAGTGGCTCAGGCGTTGCAGGCACTCAAGGCTTGAGTTCCTTATAGGCTAAGGCTAAGCTGATGGAACTGGCTAAGGAATAGCCAGTTCCATAATTACAGCAAAAGGACTTAGTCATGCTGAAACCTCTCTTTCGAGCTGCTGTTCTAGCGGCCGGCGTTATCTTTTCCCCTTTTTCAATCGCTGCTGAGCCAGTGAATATCAATCAGGCATCTGTTGAGCAGATAGCGGCCTCATTGAATGGTATTGGTCCTGCAAAGGCTGAAGCTATTGTGAAGTACCGTACTGAAAATGGGCCTTTCGTATCGGCGGACCAGTTGGCTGATGTTAAGGGGATAGGCCCGTCAACGGTCGAGAAGAACCGTGCCTATATTCTGGTGGAGTCAGGCGAGTAAGCGGTTTATCGGATGGGCCTGTTTTCAGGCCCATCTTCATCGGTTTGCAGTATCGAACTATCCCAGTTGCAGGGCAAAGGCAAGGACGACAGGGATGATGATCAGACTACTCATATTGCCCAGCAATACGATCGATGCGACCTGTTGAGGCTCCTGATTATAACGTTCTGCAACCATGTAGTTGAGTACAGCAGGTGGTAAGGCGCCGAAAATGATCAGGTAGCCAAATTGAACCGGATCAAGCTGAAGAATCGGCTGTAGCAAAAATACCATAACCAGACCGCTGGCAGGCGCTAGCAGGCTGGACCATAGACCCAATCGCCAATTTGAGAAATCTACGCTGGTCATGCGCACACCCAGTGCAAAGAGCAGCAGCGGAATAGCAATCTGCCCCAGCATATCAACAGGCACCTGTACGGCTTCTGGCAGGCTCCATTCAAAGGTACTGAACAACAACCCTGCTATGGTCGCAATGATCATCGGCATGCGCAGCACATTAAATGGGTTGGTGCGATGATCCATGATGTAGACGCCTACCGTGAAATGCAGCAGGTTTTCCACCAGGAATAACACCACAGCCGCAGGCAGCGCCTGCTCGCCAAAGGCCAGTACCAACAAGGGAATGCCCAGGTTGCCACTGTTGTTGAACATCATGGGTGGGAGAAAGGTTTTCGGGTGCACGCGCAAATAGCGGCACAGTGGCCATAACAACAACCCAGAGCCAAGGACCACAAGCAGGCCGCCGATTGCCAGTGTTGAATAGGTTGGCAGGTCAAATGATTTTGCCGACATAACCGAGAAAATCAGGGCCGGACAAAAAACATCAATGTTGATGCGGTTTGCAACCGCCATATCGGTATGGCGTGCACGTGCATATATAAAACCCACGCTCACGATGGCGACAAGTGGGAAAACCGTGAGGAAAATGCGCTCCATCAGCGCCATGGCTGTGCTTTCCATGGAATATCCTTGCAGGCCGACCGGAGCGCAAAGGTTCGGCCTGCGCTGCGATCAGATGAATTGTTTACCGGTCGGGACGACATAAACAGGAATAGGGGCGTGGCGAATAACCTGGCTGGCTATATGACCGTGATGCCCGAACCTGCTTTCGGCGCCCATGATGATAACATCTGCTCCAAGCTTGTCAGCCTGGTCGAGGATGGTATCGCTCTGCTGTCCTTCAACAACGTGCGGCTCGATAACAATGGATGCGGAATTGGGTAGAGCGGAGAGTTCATCCAGGATGAATTCGGCAACACGCTCTTTCATCGTATCCAGTACGTGCTGGATGCCTTCGTCATGTACGCGCTTGACCATGTCGTCCGGGAGGTAGCTGCTGATCAGAGCATGGCCCATTTCACCAATGGGTTCGACGATGTGCAGCATTTCAATACGCGCTCCATTCTGGAGTGCCATTTGCACGGCGTGCCTGAACACCGGACGTGAATACTCATTCAGAGAGGTGGTATACAAAATCGTCTTAATTTGGGGAAGTGCCATTGGGGCCTCCTAGCTTGTGCGCGATTGAGAGCATTGGTCGAGCAGGTACACCACAGAGCGGTATTCCAGCCCGCTGTGATGGCTCAGGCCGATTTCACAGGTTCTGCTGGTGGAATAGCCACTATCACAATGTTGAACACTGTCTTTAAGCGTGCGCAATGCGGATGCATTGAGCTCCGGTGTAACAAACCCTTTATCGCCGGCAAAGCCACAGCAGGTAATTTGATCGGGAATTACCACTTCATGGCTGCATGCAGTAAGTATGCGCTTTAACGGCTCGGCAAGGCCCTGTCGCTGTGTACTGCAGGTGATGTGCAGAGCAACCGGTTGATCGATAGGGGTAACGTCCAGCCGCGGCAGTACAAATTGATCCAGGAACTCGATGCTGTCATAGAGTTTTAGTCGGCTGTCCAGGCCTTCTTGCAAGCGCAGACTGCAGGGACTGGTGTCCGAATAAATCGGAATTTTCCCTTGCTGAGAAACGTCCAGCAAACGGCTACCCAGCTCCTTTCGTTTTGAGTTTGCAGCTGCAAACATGCCTTTGGACTGGAAGGGCATGCCGCAACAGAGGCCTTCAAGCGCATCAGGCAGAATGACCTCAAAACCGGCCTTCTGTAGCAGCTGGATGGTTTTGTCTGCCAGCGAGGTAGAGTCCTGGGCGTCACGCATAGGCCCCATAGTGCGACTGGCACAGCTTGGCAAGTACACAACCTGGGGTGACTGGCGGTCAGTGGTCGATGCTGAAGCCGGCGTTAAGGTAATTCGCTTGGCGGCAGTGGGCATGGCAGGCGTCCATTGCTGAACGCGATTGCCACTGATGCGTCGCACCCCGGAAGTAAGGGACTGCATGTTTTTGCTGCCCAGCAGGCCATGGGTCGCATTGGCCAGGGTGAATAGGCCGCGGCTGGCTTTCATGATGCCGCCATAGTGCTCCGCTGCCCAGTTGGCAATATTCTCGCGAGTTTCGTTGTGATGATGTCGAATCTCGCGTGTCAGGTCGCCGGTGTTGATGCCAACCGGACAGCTGGTTGAGCAAAGCCCGCAGGCGGCGCAGGTTTCTTCGCCCTGGTAGGCATAGTCCTTGGACAGCTGTTGCAAGCGTTCCGGGTTTTCACCTGTTGTTTCCAGACGCTGAATTTCGCGCCAAAGCGCTATGCGCTGACGTGGTGTCAGTGTCAGATCTCGCGAAGGGCATACCGGTTCGCAGAATCCGCACTCAATGCATTTGTCGATCAGCGGGTTGGCGGCAGGCAGGGGCTTGAGGTTCTTGAGGTGGACTTGAGGGTCCTCATTCAAAATGACACCGGGGTTGAAGATCCCTGCGGGGTCCAGCAGGGCCTTCAGCTGCTGCATTAATTGATAGGCATCCTGACCCCATTCCAGTTCGACATAGGGCGCCATGTTCCGGCCGGTGCCATGTTCGGCCTTCAAGGATCCGCCATAACGGTGAACGACCAGTTGGGCCACGTCATCCATAAGCCCTTCATAGCGTCGCAGCGCATCGTCGGTATCAAAAGATTGTGTGAATACGAAATGAAGGTTGCCTTCGAGAGCGTGGCCAAAGATCAGGGCTTCCGGGTAATCCCAGCGTACAAACAGCTCGTGCAGGTCGGCAACGGCCTGGGCAAGTTGCTCAACCGGAAAGGCTACGTCCTCGATGATGACCGTAGTACCGGTTTCACGCACGGCACCAACGGCTGGAAAAAGGCCCTTGCGAATGCCCCAGTAGCGAGCGCACACATCGGGATCCTTGCTGAATTCAATGGGCTGGCTGGTTTCCAGGTGGGCAATGCTGGCAGAAATAGCCGTGATTTGTTGATCAAGCTGCTGGGCAGACTCCGCTCGAGTTTCAATCAGGAGTGCTGCGGCGTCACCGGGAAGCTCTTTGATGAAAGGCGGCATACCGGGTTTGTCCTCGATGGAACGAAGTCCAGCTCTATCCATCAATTCAACAGCGGCAACCGGAGTGTGCTTTAGCAGAGTGACGGCTTCACAGGTTGTTCGCACGGTGTCGAAAAACACCAGTGCAGTTGCCTTGTTCGGGTGCTCGGGAACGGTTTTGTAGGTGATATTGGATATGAACCCCAGGGTACCTTCTGAGCCGATCATCAAATGCTGGAGAATATCGATCGGGTCCTCGTAATCCACCAGCGCATTCAATGCATATCCGGTGGTGTTCTTAAGGCGGTACTTGTGTTCGATTTTCTGACGCAGAGGTTCGTTGGCACGTGTCAGCTCGCCTAAAGAGCGAAGTGTTTCCATCAGGCCGCGGTGTTGGCGGCGAAAATTGTCAACAGATTCCGGGTTCGAGGTGTCGAGTACAGCGCCGTCAGACAACACCATTCGCATGGCACTTAGGGTGCGATAGCTGTTCTGAGCAGTGCCGCAACACATGCCGCTGGAATTGTTTGCGGCGATGCCACCAATTTTGGCGGCATTGATCGAAGCGGGGTCAGGACCAATTTTGCGGTTAAACGGTGCCAGATAACGGTTGGCATGGGCGCCGATGACACCGGGCTGAAGTCGAATTTCACTGGCATCGTTATTGATTTCGTAGCCTTTCCAGCCATCACCCAATTGGACCAATACCGCATCGGTGATCGCTTGTCCGGAAAGACTGGTGCCTGCGGCACGGAAGGTCAGGGGTGTTCCGTGCTCATGGGCCAGAGAGATCAGTCTGACGACTTCCTCTTCGCTCTCAACTCTAACAACCAGTTGTGGAATAAGGCGGTAAAAACTGGCGTCAGTACCGTATGCAAGCGTGCGCAGAGGGTCGGTGATCAGTCGATCGGCGCTGATAAATGTTTGCAGGCGTTCAAGCAGGGCCTGGTACTCAGGTTTCAGGCTATCAATAGAATTGGTCATACCAATTATCCATATTTATTTTTGGAACTCTATTCTTGAGCCATATTGGTTGTCAATCGGTTTGTATATGATCAATACTTGGGAATGTATTAAAAAATTGGTTATACCAATTCGTTTTGTGTTCGCTTGCTATCTTTCGGGAGTATGGGTCCAGTATGGTCTACAAACGTGTAAAACAGCCGAAAATCTCGGATGTCATCATGCAGCAACTGGAAACCATGATTCTGGAGGGGGCGCTTAAGCCGGGGCAGAAGCTGCCACCCGAGCGTGAGTTGGCGGTTCAGTTTGAGGTGTCTCGGCCCTCTCTGAGAGAAGCGGTGCAAAAACTGGCTGCTCGAGGGCTGCTGGAGAGTCGTCAGGGCGGTGGTACCTATGTGGCCAAGGAGCTTGGTAGCAGTCTGTCAGACCCTTTGCTTGAGTTATTCAAATCTCACCCTGAATCCCAGTATGACCTGTTGGAGTTTCGTCATGCACTAGAGGGGGTGAGTGCCTACTATGCTGCGTTGCGTTCGACGCCAGCGGATAAGGAGGCAATCAGGGCTCTGTATGATCAGCTTCAGCAGCACCATGATGAGAAGCGCTTCGACAAGGAGGTGGAGGCCGATGTGGAGTTTCACCTTGCTATCGCGGCTGCGACCCATAATGTGGTGCTGCTGCACATGATGAGGGCGCTGTTTACGCTTCTGCGTCAGCATATTTGGGACAATCTGGAGCAGGTGTATCCCAAGCCGGAAATACGTTCACGGATTCATGAACAGCACCATCGTTTATTGCAGGCTATTCTGGAAGGGGACCCGGATGCCGCACGGCAGGCCGCTCATGCGCATTTGGCATTTGTTGAAGATGCCTTGTTGCAACAGGGTCAGGAAAACACACGTTTGGAAAGGGCTTTAAGGCGGTCTACGCTGAGTACATGAGGCAAAATGCCTGTTCGCAAACATTTTGTAAAAAAAACTACAAAACACTGAAAAGAACAGGGGTTTAGTGTCAACACATTCAGCTGAATATAGACATAAGTATAGTCTCTATGTAGTATCGCTACACACCAAAAACCAAAAGAAACCGGGACGGCAGCAAGTTGTCGGGTGTGCAATCCATGCCCGCATAGGTCGTACCTGGTCATCCACGCTTACAAGTGATCGGAGAAGGCAAAGTGCGAGATATGATTGAAGATATCGATCCAATCGAAACTCAGGAATGGATGGATGCTCTCGAATCCGTCGCCAAAAATGAAGGTGACGAGCGTGCCAGCTATCTGCTGCGCGAACTCGGCAATAAAGCTACTGAACTGGGAGTCGATGCAGGGACGACCCTGAATACCTCCTACATCAACACCATCTCGCCGCGTGATGAAGTGCGCATGCCGGGGGATCTGTTCATGGAGCGTCGTATCCGCTCCTTCATCCGCTGGAATGCCATGGCCATGGTTATGCGTGGCAATGACAACGATGATGCCCTTGGCGGTCATATCTCTAGCTTCTCGTCATCGGCTACGCTTTACGATATTGGTTTTAACTATTTCTTCCACGGTCCCGAAGGCGATCGTGAATCTGACATGGTGTTTTTCCAGGGTCACATCTCCCCGGGCATCTATGCACGTGCCTACCTGGAAGGCCGTCTGACGGAAGAGCAACTGGACAACTTTCGTCGTGAAGTAGATGGCAATGGTCTGTCTTCCTATCCGCACCCCTGGCTGATGCCGGATTTCTGGCAGTTCCCGACTGTTTCCATGGGCTTGGGCCCGATTCAGGCAATTTATCAGGCGCACGTGATGCGCTACCTGTCTGCGCGTGACCTGGTTAAGCGTGGCGACCGTAAAGTATGGGCGTTCCTGGGTGATGGTGAGTGTGACGAGCCTGAAACTCTGGGTGCTATCTCTCTGGCAGGCCGTGAGCAGCTGGAAAACCTGGTTTTCGTGATCAACTGTAACCTGCAGCGTCTGGATGGTCCGGTTCGTGGTAACGGCAAGATCGTGCAGGAGTTGGAAGGCGTATTCAAAGGCGCCGGCTGGAACGTAATCAAGGTGCTGTGGGGGCGTCACTGGGATCCGCTGTTCGAGCGTGATACTACTGGTCTGCTGACCAAGCGCATGAACGAAGTGTGTGACGGTGAACTGCAGAACTACAAAGCCAACGGCGGCGCTTACACACGCGAGCATTTCTTCGGCAAATATCCAGAGCTTCTTGAGCTGGTCAAGGATATGTCTGATGATGAGATCATGAATCTGAACCGTGGTGGCCATGACCCGTACAAGGTGTATGCAGCTTACCATCAGGCGATGAACAGCAAAGGTCAGCCGACTGTTATCCTGGCTCAGACCGTTAAAGGGTACGGTACCGGTCAGTCTGGTCAGGCTAAAAACGATACCCACTCGATGAAAAAGGTGGCGATTGATGACCTGAAGGCGTTCCGTGACAACTTCAACATTCCGTTGTCAGATGATCAGTTGAAGGAAGTGCCTTACTACCGTCCGTCTCCGGATTCTCCGGAAATGAAATACATGTTCGAGCGTCGCAAGCAGTTGGGTGGTTTCTACCCTGCGCGCCGTACCGAGTTCGAACAGCTGCAGGTACCTGAGCTGGAAGCCTTCTCGGGCCAGCTGAAGTCCAGTGGTGAGCGTACCCTGTCGACCCAGATGGCGCTGAACCGTGTGCTGAGCACGCTGGTGAAAGACAAGCAGATGGGTGAGCGTGTAGTGCCGATCGTACCGGACGAAGCACGTACCTTTGGTATGGAAGGCATGTTCCGTCAGTTGGGTATTTATACTTCTGAAGGCCAGCGCTACGTACCGCACGACTCTGACCAGATCATGTACTACAAAGAGTCCAAGAACGGTCAGATTCTGCAGGAAGGTATCAACGAAGCGGGTGCGATGTCGGCGTGGATTGCAGCTGCAACCTCTTACGCTAACAGCAACTGCACCATGGTGCCGTTCTACATCTTTTACTCCATGTTCGGCTTCCAGCGCATCATGGATCTGGCGTGGGCTGCTGGTGACTCCCAGGCGCGCGGCTTCCTGATCGGTGCAACATCCGGTCGTACCACGCTGAATGGTGAAGGTCTGCAGCACCAGGATGGTCACAGCCATCTGATGGCGCAGATGATCCCGAACTGTGTTTCTTACGATCCGACTTACGGCTACGAACTGGCCGTGATTGTTCAGGACGGTCTGAAGCGCATGTACCAGGATCAGGAGAACAAGTTCTACTACATCACCACGCTGAACGAGAACTACCAGCATCCGGAGATGCCGCAGGGTGCCGAAGAAGGCATCATCAAGGGTATGTACCTGCTGGAAGAGGGCAAAAAGTCCGACCTTAAAGTACAGCTGATGGGGTGTGGTTCTATCCTGCGTGAAGTGCGCGAAGCCGCTATCATTCTGCGTGATGAGTTCGGTATCGAGTCCGATGTGTGGAGCACTACCTCCATCAACGAACTGCGTCGCGAAGCTCAGGAAGCCAGCCGCTGGAACCTGCTGCATCCCGAACAGGAATTGCGCAAGTCCTACGTAGAGCAGTGCCTGGAAGGTCATGAGGGTCCGGTGATTGCTTCTACCGACTACATGCGTCTGTTCGCAGACCAGTTGCGTGAATACATTCCGCGCCGTTTCAAGGTGCTGGGTACTGATGGTTTCGGTCGCTCCGACAGTCGCACCAAGCTGCGAGAGTTCTTCGAGGTAAACCGCTACTACGTCGTAATTGCAGCTCTGCGTGCACTGCAGGAAGAGGGCAAGCTGGAAGCTTCGGTTGTCGCCAAGGCTATTCAGACGTTCAACATCAACCCGGAAAAACCGGCGCCCTGGACACTTTAAGTGGCAGGCGAGTGAACATCTGACTGGTTTATAGCGAGAGGAATTATTGTGACTATGACTACCATTAAAGTGCCTGATATCGGCGGTAGCGAAAACGTCGACATTGTTGAAGTATGTGTCAGCGTGGGTGACAGCATTGCCGAAGGTGATTCTCTGATCGTGCTGGAAACGGACAAGGCTTCCATGGAAGTGCCGTCTACGCATTCCGGTGTGGTGAAAAATATCATCGTGTCCGAAGGTGGTACCTGCAGCGAAGGCGATGCCATTCTTGAGCTGGAAGTTGAGGGTGCTGCTGAAGCGCCCGCAGTTGCCGAGCCTGCTCCGGCTCCCGTAGCAGAAGCGCCTGTAGCTGAACCTGCAGCGGCTGCGCCTGTAGCTGCGGCAGCAACCAGCATCGAGCAGGTGTTGGTGCCTGATCTATCGGGTGCGGATAACGTAGATGTGATCGAAGTGCTGGTCAAAGACGGTGATGTTATCGCCGAAGGTGACAGTCTGATCACACTGGAAACCGATAAGGCATCCATGGAAGTGCCTGCTCCAAAGGCGGGTAAGATCATCTCCATGAAGATCAAGGAAGGCGACCAGGTCAGCGAAGGCGACCTGTTGCTTGAACTTGAGATCAGTGGTGGTGCGTCTGCGGCCCCAGCCGCAGCTGAGCCAGCTTCGGCACCTGCCGTTGAAGCTGCGCCTGCGCTGGTTGCTGCTGCTCCTGCGCCTGCGCAGTCAGGTGGCATTGAAGCGGTAACGGTTCCGGATCTGTCCGGGGCCAGTAATGTGGATGTTATTGAAGTGCTGGTTGCTGTCGGCGATGAAATCGCCGAAGGCGATGGCCTGATTACGCTGGAAACCGACAAGGCTTCTATGGAAGTTCCTGCACCTAAGGGTGGCAAGGTTGTTTCCATGAAAATCAAAGAGGGTGACCAGGTTAACGAAGGCGATTTGGTTCTTGAGTTGGAAGTGGCGGGTGCACCTGCGCCTGCTGCGCCTGCTGCCGAGGCGCCCAAGGCAGCGGCTCCGGCTCCTGCCAAGTCGGCTGCTCCTGCTGCAGACAAGTCTGTTGACTTGAATGCGCTGGAGAAGAAAAACCGCAATGTCCATGCGGGACCGGCTGTGCGTGCGCTGGCACGTGAGTTTGGTGTCGAATTGGCAAATGTTTCGGGCACTGGTCGTAACGGTCGTATCCTGAAAGAAGATGTTCAGGCGTACGTGAAGTCTGCGCTCAAGCAATTGGCTGAGAAAGGTCCAGCTACCGTTTCTGGTGGCAGCGGCATCCCGGCAATTCCGGCGGTTGATTTCAGCAAGTTCGGTGAAACCGAAATGGTTAAGCTGAGCAAGGTTGACAAGATCACCCGTGACAACATGTCTCGTTGCTGGTTGAACATCCCGCATGTAACCCAGTTCGACGAAGCGGATATCACTGAGCTGGAATCTTTCCGCAAGGAAATGAAAGATGCGGCTGCGAAAGAAGGCGTCAAGCTTACGCCGCTGCCGTTCATGATCAAGGCTGCTGCCATTGCGCTCAAGCGTCACCAGAAGTTCAATGCATCTCTGCATCACGATGGCGAGCACATCGTGTACAAGAAGTATGTGAACATCGGTATCGCGGTGGACACTCCGAATGGTCTGATGGTTCCGGTTATCAAGGATGCCGATCAGAAAAGCATTTACGACCTGTCTCGTGAAGCGACCGAATTGGCTGGCAAGGCCAAGGATCGCAAGCTGAAGCCGAACGAGATGCAGGGTGCCTGCTTTACCATTTCCAGCCTGGGTGGCATCGGTGGTACTGGCTTTACGCCGATCGTCAACGCGCCGGAAGTGGCAATCCTTGGTATCTCCAAGGCGGACATCAAGCCGCGCTGGAATGGCAAGGAGTTCGAACCGCGCATGATGTTGCCGCTCTGCCTGTCCTACGACCACCGTGCGATCAATGGTGGTGATGCAGGTCGTTTCCTGACAGATCTTAACGGTCTGCTGAGCGATATTCGTCGACTGGTGCTCTAAGCATCTCGAGAAAAGAAAAGGGGTGTGACTCAGGTCACACCCCTTTTTTTTATGCATGAAATACGGATGGATCAGTTGGGATGATCCACAGTAGCGGCGAGGAGGCTGTTACTGTGGATCGTATTAACTCACTGGCTCAGCCGTAGAACGCCATTTTGATCACAAACAGGACCGACAGAATCCATAGTGCCGGATTGAGCTGGTCGAAACGGCCGCTCAGAGCCTTGATGGCAGTATAGGAAATGATGCCGAAAGCGATGCCAGTCGTGATGGAGAATGTCAGAGGCATGCTCACTGTGGCGATTACAACCGGTGCGGCTTCTGTGATGTCATCCCAATCGATATTAACCAGGCTGTGTGTCATCAGGACGGCTACGAATAGCAGGGCCGGTGCGGTGGCGTAGGCCGGGATGGTACCTGCCAGCGGAGACAGAAACAGGCAGGCAATAAAGAGCAGGCCCACAACAACTGCAGTCAAGCCGGTGCGTCCGCCTGCAGCGATGCCTGCACCTGATTCAATGTAACTGGTGGTTGTGGAAGTACCCATAGCCGCACCAGCCATGGTGGCGGTGGAGTCGGCCATCAGCGCGCGACCCAAGCGCGGCAGCTTGCCGTCGGGCGTCAGCATCTTGCCTTTCTGGGCTACAGCAATCAGGGTGCCAGAGGTGTCAAACAGGTCAACAAACAGGAACGAGAAGATGACGCTGACCAGGCCAATGCTAAGTGCGCCAGCAATATCCAGTTGGCCCAGTGTGGGAGCCAGTGAAGGTGGAGCAGAGGCAAAGCCGTTAAATTCAATATGGCCCGCGGCAAGGCTGATCAGGGTAATCGCAAGGATGCCGATCATAACTGAGCCGGTGACGCGACGGTAATAGAGCGTTGCGATAATCACAAATCCCAGACATGCCATGATGGCGCCCCACTGGCTCATATCGCCGATGGTAACCAGAGTGGCAGGGTTGTCCTCAACAATGCCGGCGTTCTTGAGGCCGATAAAGCCCAGGAACAGGCCGATACCTGCACCGATGCCGCCTTTCAGAGAGAGGGGAATACTGTTAATGATCCATTCGCGGATGCGGAAAATGGAAAGCAGGAAGAAGCATACGCCGGAAATGAATACGGCACCCAGTGCAGTTTCCCAGCTGTAGCCCATCTGGCCAACAACCGTAAAACTGAAAAAGGCATTCAGGCCCATGCCCGGTGCAAGCGCGATCGGGTAGTTGGCCCAGAAACCCATGACAAAGCAGCCAACAGCGGCAGCAAGACAGGTGGCGACAAAAACGGCGCCCGCGTCCATGCCTGCAGCGGCCAGCATTGAGGGGTTAACAAAGATGATATACGCCATTGTCAGGAAGGTGGTCAGGCCTGCAATGACTTCGGTTTTGACTGAGGTTTCGTGCTCGGAGAGCTTGAAGAGCTTTTCCAGCATAGGAATATCCCACTGATTGCGACACAAAGATAATATTCTACCTTAGTATTGACTTTCAGCCAGTAATAAAAATACCTATCGATGGGTAAGTGGGTTAATGCAAGTGCTTTCGAGCTGTTATACATAAGCGTCAGTTTTGTGTTCGCCTCATTGATATAAGAGAGAGTGCTGATACAAAATACTGGCAGCAATCAAACAAGTGTTTTAATGTGTTAGTGCGATCATTTGCCCCCGCCATGTACAACCGATCGTATTCGATTGAAAGTTGAGCCTTTGGGGTGAGTGCGTAGTCTGTTGCTGGTTTCCTGAGGAATTTAGTTAAGGCTATGTAAGCAAGGAGTAAGCTATGGCGCGTTCAATTTCTTTTACCGTATCCGGCCCTGTCGACACTCTAATCACCATCGATGAGCAAGATGACGGTACGCTCAAGTTTCATCTTGAGGTGCTGGGATCGGGTTTGTTAGGTGATCTGAGAGGGCTTTTTTTTGACTTGGTCGATTTTAATGCCTCATCTGCGTCTCTTGAAATTACAGGAGTTGATGGGAGCGAGAGTGTTGTGGGTTCTCAAACATTTGGCGAGGCCAAAATTGACAAGGTAACCCGTGATGTTGGTGTCAAAGGTGCCGTTGCCAATAAGCTTGGACGATTTGATGCTGGTGTTGAGTTTGGTACCTCAGGTATCGGTAAAGATGATATTTCTGAGGTAAGTTTTGTCTTGTCTGCAGAAGGTACATCTCTCTCATTGGATTACTTGGATCTTGCCGATCTGGCGCTGAGATATACCTCGGTAGGTGATGTGGGTGATCGAGACGGCAGTGAAAAAATTGCCGGGCAAACAAGTGGTATCGCGCGCAATGATGAATGGGAGGTCGATGAAAATGGCCAGGAAACCACAGACTTGCTGTTCAATGATACCAACGGCACCCAGGCAGATGGCAGTCGTAAGACAGTCATAAGTGTTGTTGATGAATTGGGTTCATTTGATGCTGTTGAGGGTGGATTTTCACGTGCTGTAAGCATCGATGGGTTGGAGCTTGGCACTATTTTTGTGACTAGTGATGGCTATGCAGCCTTTACGGCGAATGGCTCTGGTGTTGATGAGCTTGCCCACGATGATGTTCGCACTTGGGGTTTCACGTATGAAACCATTTCAAATGCGGGCAGTTTGGCAGCGGCGGATGTTGTTTTGACGATTGATGGACAGAATGATCAGCCCGATGTTTTTGATGTGTCACTGACTGTTGGTGAAGATGCCGGTTTCGCTGAGGTGGATGAGAAGTACGGCTCTTTGGCTGGTGTTGGTGTCACTGGTAATTTCGTGGGAACGGATATTGATCAGGGTGATTTGCTTACGTTTGAGATTCTAACTGCGCCGATGGATGCATTTGGGAATCAATATGGCTCGGTGGTCAATCATGGTGATGGTACGTTTACCTTTAATCCTGGTGATGAGTTTCAATTTCTCGATGAAGGCGAAACGCGCGATGTAACCTTTACCTATCGTGCGATTGATGACTCGGGTGTGGGGATTGGCACGGCCCCAACTGAAGAAACGGATACGTCTGAAACGGCGACTATAACGATCACAGTCGAAGGTGCTTACGATGCACCGGTCAATTTCTCGGATGAATTGCTCTTTAAAACCCAGAACCAGTCCATGTTTGGAACCGGTGAGGCATTGATTCTTCAGCCTGCTTTGCCATTTCTTGGGCTGGAAACGGGTGTGCAAAGTTTGAATGCCACCATTATTGATTCGTATGAAATCGATTTGGGAGGGTTGGCTGATGTGGCTAATACAGTGGCCAGCTGGTTTACGGGTGAAGATGACAATGTGCCATCGTCCCTGACCACTCCCGGGCTGTCTACTACGGGGGCGTTTGAGGCAAAAGTAGGCCTCCAGCCATATTTCTACCTAACGTCAGGTGATGTCGATAGTGAAATTCCAGTGGATATCTACTTTGATATTCCTCGTCAGGTCGAGAATGGCTCGTCCTTCATCATTAAGAGTGGTTATACGGTAGATGGAGGGGCAACCTTTAACACCTTCTCGCCGAATGTGAATTTCGGGATGGATTTTGTTTTTGATCTGGATACGGACTTGAATCTGTCAGTAACCGGTTCAAGCTTTGGCGGAGGTAGTACCAGTAATATCTGGGACATAGATACCAGTACCATTGATGGATTTTCAGGAGAGCTTGGTGAGCCAGGATTTAATCTTTTCAATTTCTCCGCAGAAGAGAACCTCGAGGCGAGTATCGCACTGGGTGACTTCGGGTCACTTGATTTGAATTTCCCTGTCATTAATACAGAGGGTGTGCCGGCATTTCCGGGCTCTGAAGTTTTGACAAGTGATGGTGAAGATGATGTTGCCACTCTTGATATTGATGTAGATGCCTTGGTTGCGAAATTGATTCAGGCTGCAACAGGCGCTCCTGTTAAGTTCGGTGATGCGGATACGGTGGGGTTTAGTGTATTCGGTGTTAATTTGCTGAGCTTTGAATATGCCTGGGATCTGGTAGCCGTAAACTTTATCAGTACTCTGCAGGCGCTACAGGAGTTCTCGCTGGAAGTGATGGACTTGCCGTTGCTGATGACGCTTGAAGATGGCTCCACGGTTACGGGCTTCTCGATGGGGGATGAGATCCTTGTTGATGTTCCTGAGGGTAGTGTTTTTGATGCGGACATTGATGGTGATGCGGATGGCTTGATCGATTTTGATCTTAGCGTGGATATGGATGCGATTTTTAGCAGCATGACTTCGCTTGGGCTGGATCTCGAGCTCTTCACTGGATTGCTAAGATTTGAAGCGGGTATTACATCAGACTTGTTTACCGGTCCCGAGGTTAGTCTGTTTGATGGGCTGATACCGTCTGTAGATGGTAATGATGATGGCTTCTTGTATGGTCAAACTCATACATTGGCTGATGACCTGCCTGTTGCAACGCTGTTTGATGAAACGTTCGACCTCGAAGGTTGGAATACATCATCTCCGAGCAATGACTGGTTCTTCGACGTAGCATAAAGTGCTAAATTTTCCGTCCCTTGTTTTCTGAGGGGCGGAAATATTTTTCCTGAGTCTTGTGCTGGCGGTTAAAGGTTTTGTGGCTTGAAAAACGGTTGGGTGTGAAAGTGCTGTCTGTAGGCAATCGGAAGTAAGCAGGTTAAGAACCGATAGACCGCCCAGAAGCTGAGCAGTTATGAGAGGCTTTTTACAGAGGAAAAGCCAAAGGCTTTTATAATGCGAGAAAATTGGTCGGGATGACAGGATTTGAACCTACGACCCCTGCCTCCCGAAGACAGTGCTCTACCAGGCTGAGCTACACCCCGACGCAATACTTAGTTTCAGCGAATGGTCGGGATGACAGGATTTGAACCTACGACCCCTGCCTCCCGAAGACAGTGCTCTACCAGGCTGAGCTACACCCCGACAAAGCTGAAAGCTAAGTGTTTGTTCTGATTGGAAATGAAGCGTGGGAACGCCTCAATCAGGAACGGGGCGCATTATAGAGAGCTGAATGGCACTTGCCAATAGTCGAGGGGAAAAATGTTAAGAAAATAAGTAAACTCGCCATTTCATACTTCACATGGAAGAGGTGAGCAATGCTTATCGGACTGTTGATCCTGCTGCTATGTCAGCTACTGGGCGAGTGGCTGGTACTGGCGCTGGCGCTACCAGTTCCCGGGCCCGTTATGGGGATGGTGCTGATGTTGGCTGGCCTCATTGCAATGCGTCGAGTACCTGAGGTGATTCGCTTGCCATCAGAGGGGTTATTGCGTCATCTGGCCCTGCTGTTCGTTCCTGCTGGTGTCGGTTTGACAGTGCATGCAGAACTGATTGCCAAAGAGTGGCTTGTCATTATGGCTGCGTTGGTTGTCAGTACAGTAATAACCATTCTGGTGACAGCGCTGGTGTTGAAGCGGCTAACGCGCAACCTGAAGCTGGATGTGGAGGAGGGCGGCCATGACTAGTTTCTGGGTCTACTTTGCAGCCAAGCCGCTCTGGTGGATCATCGTCACCATTGCCACCTTTCTTTTTACCTCATGGCTCAACCGCCGTGTCGGTGGAACCCCTTTGTTGCATCCGGTTCTGGTTGCTTTAACGCTGATCATTATCCTGCTGCGTGTGACGGATACCGACTACGACACCTATTTTGAAGGGGCTCAATTTATTCATTTTCTATTGGGGCCTGCCACCGTTGCCCTGGCTATTCCTCTCTATGATCACTTTGAGCGAGTCAAAAAGATGCTGGTGCCGCTCTTGGTTGCCTGTTTCTGCGGTGCCTTGACGGCCTCGCTATCAGTGATTCTGGTTGCCTGGGTGTTGGGTGCGTCTGAGGTTACGCTTCTGTCATTGGCACCAAAATCGGTCACATCGCCCATTGCAATCGGTATTGCGGAGAAGATCGGGGGGTACCCATCACTCGCTGCGGGGCTGGTTTTGATCACCGGTGCTATCGGTTGTTTGGCTGCTCCGCCCATCTTCCGCCTGCTGAAAATTGAAGATGATGCTGTGAAGGGGTTCACACTCGGGTTGTCATCTCATGGGTTTGGCACGGCGTTTGCCTTTGAGTTCAGTACGCTGGCGGGGGCTTTTGCCGGGCTTGCGATGGGGCTAACGGGTTTGCTTACGGCGTTTTTGGTGCCGATGCTGGTGAGTCTCTTGGGGCTGGGTTAGGGCGGAGCGATGCGTTGGACGTTCGTCGGATTTGCCAAAAAATGTCGCCAGCAGTAAAGTTCGCCCCCGTTATGGTGTGCACAAACCAACCAGAGGTACAAAGTTAAGATGACTCCGCTCGAACGATACCAGCAGGATCTGAAACGTGATGACTTTTCATATGATCCGACTCAGGAAATGGCTGTAGGGCATCTGCAGCGCCTGTACGATGACCTGGTAGCGGCTGAGCGAGCGCCCAAGCCAAGCTTTATGCAACGCCTTGGCGGCAAGTTTAAAGCGCAGAAGGAAGAGCCGGTCACGGGGTTGTACTTTTGGGGTGGTGTCGGCCGTGGCAAGACCTATCTGATGGACACCTTCTATGACAGCCTTCCCTTTGAGCGCAAAATGCGTACGCATTTTCACCGCTTTATGCAGCGTGTGCACAAAGAGCTCAAAGAGTTGGACGGCACCAAGAACCCGCTGGTTGCGATCGGTCGAAAGTATGCTGATGAAGCGCGTATCATCTGTTTCGATGAGTTCTTTGTTACCGATATCACGGATGCAATGATCCTGGGTGGATTGATGCAGGAGCTCTTCAATAATGGAGTTGCTCTGGTTGCGACATCCAATATTGTGCCTGATGGGCTCTATAAAGATGGCCTGCAGCGTCAGCGCTTCCTGCCGGCCATCGATATGCTTAAGAAATACACTGAAGTGGTAAATGTGGATGGTGGTATTGATTACCGTCTTCGTACACTTGAGCAGGCTGAGCTTTATCACTGGCCGTTGGATGAAGGTGCGGATAAAAGCCTGAATGCCAGCTTTGAAAGTCTGGCGCCTGATCTGGTTGAAGAGCAAAAAGACGCTCAGGTTGAAGTGAACGGGCGCATGATCAAGGCACGCCGTGTCTGTGAGGATGTTGCCTGGTTTGACTTTAGTGCTCTGTGTGAGGGTGCGCGATCCCAGAACGACTATATTGAGCTGGGTAAGATCTACCATGCGGTGCTGCTGAGTAATGTGCCTCAGATGGGGCGCAAGAATGACGATGCGGCGCGCCGTTTTATCAACCTGGTGGATGAGTTTTACGACTCTGGTGTAAAATTAATCATTTCAGCCGAGGTGGGTATCCCTGATATCTACACTGAAGGGCGTTTGAACTTCGAGATCGAACGTACCCAGAGCCGCCTGTTGGAAATGCAGTCGCACGAATATTTGGCACGTGAACATCGCGCTTGATGTAAAAACTCTCTTCCCATGATGGGTGCGCGCGGGTATAATGCGCGCTCCCTGATTACAGGGTGCCGAAAAAGTGTACGTTAGCTTCTTAACAAAAGCGGCTAACCAATAACTATAAGGTAAGTCGGAATCACCGGTAACAGCCGGGTTCGAGACTTAAATTGTAAGGTGAACCATTCATGAAAACTTTTACTGCCAAACCGGCCGAAGTAAAACGCGACTGGTATGTTGTCGATGCAGAGGGTAAAACTCTGGGTCGTCTGGCTACTGAAATTGCTCGTCGTCTGCGTGGCAAGCATAAGCCTGTATACACTCCTCACGTTGATACCGGCGACTACATCGTTGTTGTTAATGCCGAGAAAGTAAACGTGACCGGCAACAAGCGCAGCGACAAGATGTACTACCGTCATTCCGGTTTCCCGGGTGGCCTGAAGGAAGCCAACTTCACCAAGATGGTTGAAACCTTCCCTGAGCGTATTATCGAGCTGGCCGTTAAAGGCATGCTGCCGAAAGGTCCTCTGGGTCGTTCCATGTACACCAAGCTGAAAGTGTACGCCGGTGCTGAACATCCGCACCAGGCTCAGCAGCCGAAAGAACTGAACATCTAAGGGGAAGGTGAACATGTCTACTACTCAGTATTACGGTACCGGCCGTCGTAAAACCTCTACTGCTCGTGTATTCCTGCGTCCGGGTACCGGCAAGATTACTATCAACGATCGTACTCTCGAAGAATACTTCGGCCGCGTAACTGCGCGCATGATCGTTAAGCAGCCGCTGGAACTGACCGACAATGTCGAGAAGTTCGATGCTTACATCACCGTTAAAGGTGGTGGTGGCTTCGGCCAGGCTGGCGCTATCCGTCACGGCATCACTCGTGCCCTGATGGAATACGACGAAACTCTGCGTGGTGCTCTGCGTGAAGCGGGTTACGTTACTCGTGACGCACGTATGGTTGAACGTAAGAAAGTCGGTCTGCGTAAAGCACGTAAGCGTCCTCAGTTCTCCAAGCGTTAATCGCTTGCGACCTGGTCGCTATTGCATTGCAAAAAAAAGCCTGTGGCCTGCGTGGTTACAGGCTTTTTTCGTTTATGGGGTCAGGTCAATAAAAACGTTGTTCACCGAATGGAGCAGGCTTTATACCTTGTAAAAAAAGGGTATTTTCTTTAACATTCGGCGCATTTGAAGAAACCGATTTTGTGTTTTTCATTACTGAGCGGCCCGTTTGTCTTCTGTGTCCAGCAGAAGCGGCAGGTCGATTGAGGGGAGATGAAGTTAATGAGCAATGACGGCGTGAATAAGGGTCGACGTCGTCTCCTGATCGGTGCCACATCTGCAGTGGGTGCAGTAGGTGCTGTAGGAGCGGCCGTCCCGTTCGTGGCTTCCTGGAATCCGAGTGCCAAGGCGAAAGCCGCTGGCGCGCCTGCCAAGGCGGATATCAGCAAGCTTGAGCCTGGTCAGCAGATGACTGTTGAATGGCGTGGTAAGCCTGTGTGGATCGTCCGTCGTGGCGAAGAAGCGCTGGCGAACCTTGAGAAGCTGAATGATCGAGTCGCGGACCCGATGTCCGAGAAGCCTCAGCAGCCGGATTACATTCCAAAAACCGCTGCGCGTGCGATTCGTGAAGAATACGCCGTCATGGTTGGTATCTGTACCCACCTCGGGTGCTCTCCGACCTACCGCCCGGAAGTGGCTCCGGACGACCTCGGTCCTGAGTGGCTGGGTGGCTTCTTCTGCCCCTGTCACGGCTCGCGTTTTGACCTCTCAGGCCGTGTATTCAAATCCGTACCGGCACCGACCAACTTGGTCATTCCGCCGCACAAGTACGAAGATGACAATACACTGATCATCGGTGTTGATCCGGAGGCTGCATAACCATGGCTGGCACACGAAATAAAGGTAATCCGGGCCTGATGGGCTGGATTGACGACCGCTTCCCGGCAACTGCCATGTGGGAAGATCACCTGTCCAAATACTACGCGCCGAAGAACTTCAACTTCTGGTACTTCTTCGGTTCTTTGGCACTGCTGGTGCTGGTTAACCAGATCCTGACCGGTATCTGGCTGACCATGAGCTACAACCCAAGCGCGGAAGGTGCGTTTGCATCCGTTGAATACATCATGCGTGATGTGGAATATGGCTGGTTACTACGTTACCTGCACTCTACCGGTGCCTCTGCCTTCTTCGTAGTGGTTTACCTGCACATGTTGCGTGGCATCATGTATGGCTCTTACCGCAAGCCGCGTGAGCTGGTGTGGATCTTCGGTATGACCATCTACCTGGCGCTGATGGCTGAAGCCTTCATGGGTTACCTGCTGCCTTGGGGTCAGATGTCTTACTGGGGTGCTCAGGTAATCATCTCCCTGTTTGGTGCGATTCCTGTAATCGGTCCGGACTTGCAGCAGTGGATCCGTGGTGACTTCCTGATCTCCGGTATCACCCTGAACCGATTCTTTGCCCTGCACGTCATTGCCTTGCCGATCGTGATTCTGGCGCTGGTTGTGCTGCACATCATCGCACTGCACGAAGTAGGCTCTAACAACCCTGATGGCGTTGAAATCAAAGAGAAGAAAGACGAAAACGGCGTACCGTTGGACGGCATCCCGTTCCACCCGTACTACACCGTTAAAGACATCGTAGGTGTTGTCGTCTTCCTGTTCGTATTCTGCACCGTGGTCTTCTTCTTCCCTGAGGGTGGCGGTTACTTCCTTGAGAAGCCGAACTTTGAACCTGCAAACCCGCTGAAAACGCCTAACCACATTGCTCCGGTTTGGTATTTCACGCCTTTCTACGCAATGTTGCGTGCGATCACCTTCCCGATGTTTGGTCTGGACGCCAAATTCTGGGGTGTAGTGGTGATGGGTGCTGCGATTGCTATCCTGTTCGTACTGCCCTGGCTGGATCGCAGCCCGGTTAAGTCCATTCGCTACAAGGGATGGATGAGCAAAATCTGGTTGCTGATCTTCATCGTCAGCTTCGTGATTCTGGGTGTGCTGGGCGTACTGCCGGCGACTGAAGGTCGTACTATGCTGTCTCAGCTGTGTACAGCACTGTACTTCGCATTCTTCCTGCTGATGCCGTTCTACACACGCATGGAGCGCACTAAACCGGTTCCGGAAAGGGTGACAGGCTAATGAAAAAGTTTTTTATCACTATGTTGATGGCGCTGGCGCCGATGACTGCCAGTGCTGCCGGTGGCGCAGGTGTGCCGCTGGACTCCTTCGACGCAGATCTGACCGATAAGGCTTCTCTGCAGCGTGGTATGCAAACCTTCGTCAACCGTTGTATGGGTTGTCACGAAGCCGGTTACCAGCGTTTTGAGCGTGCTGCTCAGGATTTGGGTGTGCCGAACGAGCTGGTTGAACAGTACCTGATCTTTGATCCGGAAGTGAAAATTGGTGAGCACATGAAGAGTGCGATGCCGAAAGACTCCGCTGCTGCCTGGTTTGGTGCTCCGCCGCCGGACCTGTCTCTTGAAGCGCGTCTGCGTGGTGGCGACTGGGTCTACACCTACCTGCGCAGCTTCTACATGGACGAAAACCGTCCATGGGGCGTAAACAATGCGGTTTTCCCTGACGTTGGTATGCCTAACGTACTGGAAGATCTGCAGGGTAAGGTGTCTATCCACTGTACGCATGAAGAGATGCTGCACGGTGGTCATGAGGAAATCGACCCGCTGACCGGTAAAACCATGGGTGGCTGTCTGACTGTTGCCGAGGCTGGTTCCCAGTCTCCTGAAGAGTTCGACAAGACCGTCTACGACCTGGTTAACTTCATGACTTACATGGGCGAGCCGTCTCGTCTGGAGTCTGAAACCCTGGGTACCAAGGTCCTGATTTTCCTGGCGATCCTGTTCGTCTTCGCCTTTGCTCTGAAGAAAGAGTACTGGAAAGACGTACACTGATTCCTGATACACTAGGGATCTGAAACTACGCGGTCGAAAGGCCGCGTAGATTTTTTGTTTTTAGAAGCAACCTACTTGATGGGGATAGTTCGATGGGCGTAGTGGCCAAGCGTTCTTCCATGACCTTTTACTCTGATGGTTACGACCATTACAGTCACCGTGTACGTATCGTACTCTGTGAGAAAGGCGTGGCAGTTGATGTAGTTGATTGTAAAGCTAGCGAGCTGCCGGAGGATGTTGCGGCACAGAACCCTTACAACAGCCTGCCGACTTTGCTTGATCGCGATCTGGTTTTGTATGAACCAAACGTGATGATGGAGTACCTCGACGAGCGTTTCCCGCATCCGCCGCTGTTGCCGGTATACCCGGTTGCACGTGCTGAAAGCCGTCTGTACATGCATCGTATCCAGCGTGACTGGTGCATCCTTGTTGACCGTATTCTGGCTGACGAAGGCACTGAAGACGAGCTGGAAGAAGCGCGTAAGGAACTGACCGATAGCCTGGTGACGGTATCTCCGATCTTTGACGAGAAGCCGTTCTTCATGAGTGAAGAGTTCACTCTGGTGGATTGCTGCCTGGCTCCGATCCTTTGGCGTCTGCCGCAGCTTGGTATTGAGCTGCCGGAAGCTCAGACCAAAGCGCTGCAGGGTTATATGGACCGTCTGTTTGAGCGTGAAGCTTTCCAGGCAAGTCTGTCTGACTACGAGCGTGAACTGCGTGACTAAGCGCGGGATACTTGCCTGAGGGTGAGCCCGAGCTGACGAAGAGGGATGAAGGGAACTTCATCCCTTTTTTATAGGCTTGCGCTGCCTCAGTGGCTGACGTTTTGGCCAGTCTTGATATTGATATTGATATGAAAGAACCGGGAGAGTGAACCATGAGTGCCATCAAACCCAGTCGTCCCTACCTGCTGCGCGCTCTCTATGAGTGGGTTCTGGATAATGATATGACGCCCCATATTGCTGTGGATGCAACCGTTATGGGTGTGCAGGTACCCGAGCAATTTATCCATGATGGGCAGATTACTCTGAATATCGCACCGGGTGCTGTGCAGGGGTTGTTGATTGATGATCAGGGGATCAGCTTCAGTGCGCGTTTCGGTGGTGTGCCCATGAATGTCTACGCTCCGATTGTGGCTGTACTGGCGATTTTCACCCGTGAAAACGGCATGGGCATGGGCTTTGGCATGGAGCCGGGTGCTGACATCCTGTTGGAGCAGGCGGAAGCGGAAGAAGAGAAAGTAACCCTGGCGTCTGTGCCTGAGGTTGTTGAATCTGCTGATGAGTCTCAGACCGAAGCTGTGTCAGAAGATAAACCCAAGGACAAGGCTTCTGCCAAGCCGACACTGCGTGTCGTGAAGTAAGTGGATACTAAGCCGCTGCTGTCGCAGCGGCTTATGTTTGATCAGTTGATGTACTCAAAAACCTTGACGATTTTGCGTACGCCTGCAACTGAGCGGGTGATATCTACGGCAAGATCGGCTTCCTGACGGTTAACCAGTCCCATCAAATACACCACGCCATTTTCAGTGACTACTTTAATGCGGCCGCCTGATACGCGATTGTCTGCCAGCATCTGAACCTTGATACGGCTGGTCAGATAGACATCGTTACTTCGTACAATCGTGGAAGTGGGGCCGGCAATATCCAGCTCGTTATGTACCTTGCGAACGTGTTGAGTTTGCTGGGCAATTCTCTCGGCTTCCTGCTTCACGCTCTGATCCGGTACCTGACCGATCAGCAATACCTGGCCGTTGTAGCTCACCACGTTTACATGCGATTGAGCCAGGGGCTGAGAGCTTTTACCGATGTTGACCAGGATCTTGGTCTCAATCACTTCATCTTCGAGGTAGCGCCCCATGGTGCGGCTGCTGGGGTCTTCCTGGATAGGCTCTTCATGGGCGGTGCCAATGATGGATGCACAGCCGGATGTAAGCAGTGTGGACGCGAGCATGAGAGCGACCAGTGGACGTTTGAACATTAATCAGCCTCCAAACAATTGATATTCGATCAGATCACACAAGCAGTGCAGTACCAGCAAGTGGGCGCCATGAATCAGGGCATCTTCACCACCGGGTATGCAGATCTCAATTTCATCCGGCAGCAGCAGGGCTGCCATGTTGCCACCATCACCACCGCTCAAGGCGATTACCATCATTTCACGGTCGTGAGCTGCCTGAATGGCTTGCACCAGGCTGTTGGCACGTCCGTGGGTGGATATCAGCAATAGAATGTCACCGGGTTGCCCTAGTGCGCGAATCTGCTTGGCGTAGACATCGGCAAAACCGGTTTCTTCGCTGATACCCGTGATAGCTGCCGCATCGTTAAGCGCCAAAGCCGGCAGGCCAGGGCGCTCGTGTCGAAAGCGGTTCAGCAACAGTGAGCTGAAATGCTGTGCCAGTGCGGCGGAGCCGCCGTTGCCGACACACAGGATCTTCTGTTCACTGACCAGACATTGGAGCAGGAGTTCACCGGCCTCAGCTATCAGGGGAGTGTGCTGCTCAATGGTGAGCGCATTGGTCTCCATGGTGTTGTGAAACTGGCTGACAATACGGTCTTCGAGTTCCATTTAAAGCCTTTTCCGGTGTTCAGGGTCTAAAAGCGTCTTTATACCATATTGGAGTGTCAGACTCTGCAACTCCTTCATATGCAATAACATCGAAGCGGCAGGGCAGATTGCTCCAGTGTGGGTTGCGACTGAGCATATAGCGCGCAGCGCGAACCAGTTTTTGCTGTTTGCGCCAATCAACGGAGGCGGCAGCGCCGCCATGCAATCGCCCTGAACGTGAGCGTACTTCGATAAACACCAGGTGTTCACCGTCACGCATGATCAGGTCGATTTCGCCCAGTCGGCATTGTGCATTGCGTTGAATGAGGCTGAGTCCCTGTTGGCAAAGCCATTGCTCCGCATGCTGTTCGGCGTCCTTGCCGATTTGATTGCGATCCATCGCGTCCTCCATGAGGTAGTTACTGAATACGTACTCCGTCAGTACTGGCAGCGCTTTCAGCGTCCGGGGCCTGGCTTTCTTCAGCCGGTGCGCTGGTTTGGGCGCTGATGCTGAGCGGAATGCCTTGCTCGAATTGCGTGCAGGTCAATTCTCGTTGAACCTGTTTGCTGCCCATAAGCTGAAGGCGGCCGGTTTCACCATCAATGTAGGTATCCGGTGAATACTGCAGTTGTTCCAGCCAGGGGTAGAGTTCAATGGCGTCGACACCGAGCGCATATAGGCGGCCAAAGCGTGACAGGGTGTTTTTGCCGCTGCTGCTCAGAAGTCGGTGAGCGTCGCTGGGCGGCTCCAGAGTCCAGGGCAGGTCACAGAAGCGCACGCCATTCAAATCTACGTCACGGGTTGCATTGGCATCCCCAGGGTAGATGTGTGAAGTAGCATAAATCGGCATGTCGGTTGCAAAATGATAGTCGAGCATGGGCTTGATCAGGCGAGCAGCATCCGGCAGGGCGGTCATCAGAATGGCATCCGCATCCTGGCGACGACGTTCCTGAAACTCCAGGCGATGTCGCAGCAGCTCACGTAGCGCCTGCTCGCGTCCCTTACTGGCATCGGTCTTCATCAACTGGGCGATCTGCGAATCATAGTTCGCATTAGTGTCATACCCCAGAGTGCCGACCACCTGTCCACCCAGTTGCTCAACATGACTGATCAGGCTGTCACGTACGCGGTCACCCCAAGGGGCGCCGGGAGTAATGACCAGAAAGCGGTTGTGGCCTTCTGACATCGCCTTTTGAACCAGAGTGCGAGCATCATGTTCGGAGGAAAGCTCCAGCTGCCAGGGGGTAGAAGGCCCCTGCGGCGCAGAGTTGAGGGCCAGTACCGGAATCTCCAATGACGGCAGGTTTGCTAACTGCTGGATCAGGTTTGAATCCAGAGGGCCCAACAGCAAGTCCAGACCTTGTTGCTGTGCCTGAAGCATTATTTGATTGGCATCGATCAGCTGCGAGGAATCAATGGTTACCAGCGTGGGGGTCGGTTTACCCTGCTGGCGGGCCACTTCCAGTGCTGCTTCCATACCGTCTCGAATAGCGGCAGCTGGCTCAGCCAGGTTACCGCTGAGCGGGAGGATGACACCGATACGATTGGCAACCAGAAGCTCGCCTCCGGCTTGAATCACCATCAGGTCTTCGGGGGGCAGCGCCATGGCCGGGTGTGATTCCCAAAGGATGCGCCAGTCGTTCAGGGCCTTTTCACGGCTGGGCAAATCAGAGCTCTGGCGCAGCATTGACGCGAGCTCGAACCAGCCTTGCTCGAAATAGTCATTGCTGGCGTTGATATTGGCATTGAGCTGCGCCACAGGAACACGCTGCAGCAACTGCCAGATCTGGTTGTGGTAGAGCTGCTGCTCAACCGGATCGATACTTAGCTGGCTGCTGAGCATCAGCTCTCGTGCAGCTGGCAGCGGGTTGTCCTGCTGTAACCAGGCGTCAGCACGCAGCTGTGCCAGTTCAGCCTGTTGGTCGGCGGGCAGGCTGTCAAAGCGTGCTCTATCCAGGTACTGCAGAAGATCTTGTGCGCCTTGCTCTGACTCAAGGGGGGCACGCATCCGTGCAACCTCATAGGCAAGCTCAGGCGAAAGTGCTTCAAGGTCGATCATTTGCAGAGTGGTCAGTGCCGCTTCAGGCTGCTCTTCCTGCAATTGCAGACTCGCTGCCTGCAGACGGAGATAGGTGGCCTCTTCCAATGACGCGAGCTCTGCCTGTTTAAGCAGATCATCAACGCTTTGCTGAGTGGTAGCCGCTCTGTCGACGACCTGTGGGGGCTTTTGCGGGCTTGTACAGCCGCTGATCAGGGCAGCTGTCAGCAGAAGGCTGAAAGACAGCCGGGGCAAAATCGTCATATAATCAGGGTCCTAGCAACCAGTGGGTATCCTTAATGTCTGAACCGGTTCTCTATATCGTGGCAACGCCGATCGGTAACCTCGCAGACCTGTCCGAACGCGCGCGACAGGTGTTGGGCAGTGTTGATCATGTGGCTGCCGAAGACACCCGTCACAGCGGACGTTTGCTGGCTCACTTTAACATTAAAGTCCCCATGATTTCAGTGCATGATCACAACGAACGCCAACGGGCGGAGCATGTGATTAACCTGTTGCGAAATGGCGAAAGTATTGCATTGGTCAGTGATGCGGGGACGCCGTTGATTTCTGACCCTGGCTTTCATCTGGTGCGTGCAGTGCGCGAGGCTGGCTTCAAGGTTTCACCTGTGCCAGGTAGTTGTGCCTTTGTGGCTGCACTCTCAGCCTCCGGTATGCCCTCGGATCGTTTCCAGTTTGTTGGGTTCTTGCCAGCTAAAAGCGGTGCACGTCTACAAGCATTGGAAGCGTTGGCAGACAATACTGAAACCCTGGTGTTCTATGAGTCTACCCATCGTATCGTCGACAGCCTGGCTGCGATGGCTGAAGCTTTTGGTCCCGAGCGCTATGTCGTGGTGGCACGTGAGTTGACCAAAACATTCGAGACCATCCATGGCGATAGCCTTGCCGGCTTATTGGAGTGGATACAGGCCGATCCCAATCAGCAGCGTGGCGAGTTTGTTGTCTTGGTGCAAGGCGCTGAAAAGGTCCTGGATGATGAATGTATCAATCCAGAGGCTGAGCGCATTCTGAAAATTCTGGCCAAAGAGTTGCCGCCTAAAAAAGCAGCAGGTGTTGCTGCCGAGATCACCGGATACAAGAAAAATCGCCTATATCAGCTGTTGATCGATTGAAGCTCTTGCTTAACCCTGTGATCCCTATATACTCCGCGCCGAGAGTCTGCCAGGCAATCGCTGCTGCGTTTACGCAGGGGAGGAAAGTCCGGGCTCCGCTGGGCAAGGTGCCAGATAACGTCTGGGCGGCGAAAGCCGACGGAAAGTGCAACAGAAAGTATACCGCCTAAGCATCTTCGGATGCCGGTAAGGTTGAAATGGTGCGGTAAGAGCGCACCGCGTGGGTGGCAACACTCCACGGCGATGGTAAACCCCACCCGGAGCAAGACCAAATAGGGACCCATTAAGGCGTGGCCCGCGCCGGGTCCGGGTAGGTCGCTTGAGGCCAGTGGCGACGCTGGTCCTAGATGAATGATTGCCCACGACAAAACCCGGCTTATCGGCAGACTCTCACTTCTTTCCAACTGATACTTGGTATCAGTCTTCAGTACAATTTCTCGTACGTCTTCTTCGTACACATTCCTTCCAGCCCATAGCGTCACAGTGCCGACATAATTGTGTCAGCTCTTCGACATAGGCACTTCACACTTCGTTTCTAACATCTGTTTAACCATCATCTTCGCATGGATGGCCACGCGCGACCCCCATTTCGCTTTAGAACCTGCTTTCAGGAGTGGTTAGATGATTAGAATAAATGAATTTCAGCCCAACCCAACGGGGACTGACCCCGGTACCACCGTCATTGAGCTGAAAGGAGAGCCGGGCACATTCTTCTCCGGTTGGATTATTTCAATTGAAGGTGATGATGCTAGCGGTTCTTTTGATCGAGCATCTGCCGTGAGCGGCACCTTCGATGCTAACGGTTTGCTGTCTGTCACCGTTGCTGATCTTGAAAACCCAAGCTTTACACTGCTCCTGAGCACCGAGTTTAACGCTTCTGTTGGTTCCAGTCTGGATCTCTCGGATGCAGGTGCTCAGCTGGGCACTATCCATGATGCACTGGGTATACCTGATGCGTCGTCTGATGAAGGTTATCTTTATGGTGTTGCGCTGGGCGGTGCCGACTTCAACTATACCGGTGATGAGCCCCGGCTAGTGTTTCGCGATGCCCTCAGCGGTGAATGGTACGCGATTAATGACCCGGATAATGGTCAGGCCTTCAACATCAATGGTGATGCCGTTGATCCAGGCACTTTCAATTTCGACCCTACGTCTGGTGAAGGTTCCTTGGGCTTTTCCAACCCGACGCGTTCCACAACCGAGCCTGAAGAACCCGAGACACCCGAGACTCACTTTATTCACCAAATTCAGGGTTCTGGCAGCAGTGTCGCGATCACCGGTGAAGTAAGTGTCCAGGGTGTGGTGACCGCCGTTTACGATGACGCTGACGAACTGAAAGGATTTTTCATCCAGGAAGAAGATGCTGACGTCGATGCTGATAGCACGACCTCTGAAGGCATTTTCGTGTATCTGGGGTCTGGTATCGTTGAAGGTTTGTCAGAAGGGCAGGTTGTTACGGTATCCGGTGTGGCAGGGGAGTACTTCGGCATGTCGCAGATTGATGTGTCCAAGGGCGGCCTGGTCACTATCGATGATGCTGGAAACAACCTCTCGCTGGTTACTTCAACCTCAATAGAGCTGCCGGCATCAGGTCGCACAGATGCGGCAGAAACCTTTGAGAATGTCGAAGGTATGCTGGTTCACTTCACCGATACATTGGTTGTTAGTGAGTACTACGAACTGGCACGCACAGGCCAAATTGTGTTGCAGGACGAAGAGCGGGCCTATCAATATACCCAGCTCAATGAGCCCGATGCGGAAGGCTATGCGGCTTACATGGATGAAGTTGCTTCAAGCCGTATTGTGATTGACGACCTGAATAACGCCCAGAACAGTGATGAAATCTACTATCCGGGTGGTGAAGGTTTTTCGATTGAGAACTACATTCGCGGTGGTGATCAGGTTGAAGACCTGACGGGTGTTCTGCACTGGAGTTGGGCCGGATATTCGGGCTCGGATGTCTGGGTTATTCGCCCTACCGAAGCAGCTCCGGTCGAGTTTACCGAAGCCAATCTTCGTACAGAGGCGCCTGAAGATGTAGGTGGTCGTCTAAAGGTGGCCAGTTTCAACGTGCTGAACCTTTTTGCCACTATTGATGATGGCGAGGCAACTACCGTTACCGGCATGGAGCCTCGGGGCGCTGATAGTGAAGTCGAGCTGCAGAGACAGCTGGATAAAATTGTGGCCGCCCTGAGCCAGATGGATGCGGATGTTATTGGTCTCATTGAGATCGAAAACGACAACGATGAAACGCTGGCGCTTCTGGTCGATGAGCTGAATACAGAGTTGGGTTCTGACGTCTATGACTTTGTTCCGACGGGAGTGATCGGAGAAGATGCGATCAAGGTTGCCTTTATCTACGACACGACCAGCGTTCGTATCGCCAATGATGGCGCTGCCGTAGCAGTACTGGATACACCTGAATTTGTGGCGCCTCTGGGAACCGGTGACAAGAATCGCCCGGCATTGGCTGTGACTTTCGAAGAGCTGGCAACAGGCGCTCATTTCACCGCGGTCAACAATCACCTGAAATCCAAAGGCTCCGCGGTTACAGGGGAAGATCCTGGTGTCGAAGATGGGCAGGGGAATGGTTCTGAAACCCGCAAGATGGCTGCTGATGTACTTGCAGACTGGTTGGCGACAAACCCGACGGGGGCGCCGGATGAGGATGTTCTGATCCTGGGTGATTTGAACGCCTACGCCAAAGAAGAGCCGCTGGATGAGCTTCGAGAAGGTGCTGACGATATAGTGGGCACCAATGATGACTTCACGGATCTTGCTGCTGAGTTGATCGGAGATGGTGCCTATTCTTATGTCTTTGATGGTCAATTGGGCACTTTGGATTATGCCTTGGCCAACCAGTCTCTCAAGTCACAGGTCACGGGGATTACTCAATGGCATATCAATGCTGATGAAGTGAATCTGCTCGACTATAACGATTCTGAGAGAGACGCCAGCGAGGCTTCCTATGAGGCCAAGCCTGATACGAACGAGCTGTATGCCGATGACCCTTACCGTTCATCCGATCATGATCCGGTTATTGTGGGGCTGGACCTCACGCCCGAATGGAATCTGCTCCGTGGTGAAGATGGCCGCAATGACCGTATCAAGGGAACGGATGGCTCGGACTTGATCATGAGTTTGGGCGGACGTGTAGATCGCCTCTGGGGCATGGAAGGGGAAGATTACTTTGCCCTGGGCAATGAGCTTTACAACGGTGTCCGTGAAACCGACATGATTATGGATTTCGAGGGCGGAGTGGATTCTTTGATCCTGCTTGAAGGAACCGAAATTGAGTCTGTTCATGGCAGTGGGCGCGCCATGGTCATCTTCCTTGAAGGGGATCGCGATATGGTTCATCTGCTGGGCACGAACCTTTCAATTGATAACCTCAACGTTCGTTACGAATCAGTGGATTTCTTCAGCTGACCGAAAAGCATGAGTGCTGGCCCCTTTGAGGTCAGCATTCATTCTAAAAACTTCCCTTTCCGTTCGGTTAGATGCGAAGATCAAAGCCCGAAACTGCTCTAACAACTTGATTCTGGTGTGGATCGGTGACTCGTATCATGGTGGGCAGGCGTTGTATTGGTTTCAGGTTGTATTCAGACAAGGGAGGTTGATCAATGGTTTCAACGGTAGATGGGCCTGATGGTCAGCCACGTTGTGGTTGGTGTGGCGAGATAACTGAGTTTTTTCCCTACCACGATAATGAGTGGGGGTATCCGGTTAAGGATGATATTCGGCTGTTTGAAAAGCTCTGTCTGGAAAGTTTTCAGTCGGGTTTGAGCTGGCGTACCATTCTGGCCAAGCGAGAGAACTTTCGAGCTGCTTTTGCCCAGTTTGATTTTAATAAAGTGGCAGAATTTGATGAGAAGGATATAGAACGCCTTCTTGCGGATGCAGGGATAGTTCGCCATCGCGGCAAAATCGAAGCGGTGATCAATAATGCACAAAGGGCACAGGAACTGGTCGAGCGTGAAGGTTCATTGGCTGCCTATTTCTGGAGCTTTGAGCCGGATGAAAAACATCAGTCTGCGCCTCAGACACAATCAACGTCCGAAGCCTCAACGGATTTGTCCAAGGCACTTAAAAAACAGGGCTGGAAGTTTGTAGGCCCGACCACCGTCTATGCCTTCATGCAGGCGATGGGGCTGATCAACGATCATCTTGATGACTGTGTCTATAGAGCCAAAGTGGATCAGGCCAGAAAGGCATTTAAGCGTCCTGTCCGAAAGGAGTAAGTCATGCAGGGAAGTTGCAATTGCGGTGCTGTAAGGTTTTCCATCAACGGGGCGCTGCCGGGTCTGTATCAATGTCACTGTTCTCTTTGTCAGAAGCAGAGTGGTACGGCCTCTAACGCAGGCACCTTGGTCAAAAGTGAAACATTTGTCTGGGATGCAGGTGTTGAGCACATCAAAAAATGGCAGAAGGCTACGGGGTTCAGCTCCCACTTCTGCTGTGAGTGCGGCTCTCCGGTCCCTAACCTGTTCAAGGATTACATGTGGGTGCCCGTGGGCTTGATCACGGATGCCAAGGCCCGAGTGGTGGCGCATATCTGTGTAGATGATAAGCCTGATTGGGCTATACCTCAGACCGCTGAGCGCAGCTATCCGGGAATGCCTGAGGATATTGGTGAATTCCTCGCGTTTTTACACGCAAACTCGAACAGCTGAGCAGCTGAGTCCCAGCTGGAGTGAGAGCGGGTTGCTATAACTGATGCAGGCTTTTCGGCAGTCCAATTTCCATGGCAATGGGGCGGTGGTCGGATATGGTCCAATCCAGTACTTCTACCTTGCGTAACTCCAGACTCGGTGTGATCAGGATATGATCCAACGCCCGTTGCGGCTTCCAGCTGGGGTAGGTGTGAAGTGCCTGTTCTGCGTAAACCAGGTCCAGTCCCCGCATGGCAGGTCGTGACATGAGCTGCTCCAGTGGGTTGTTCATATCGCCCATCAGTACCACATGCGGGTGATGCTCAATCAACTCACGCACATAGCGCAGTTGTCGATCCTGCGCCTTGGCGCTCAGCGACAGGTGCAACACCACAAACAGGATCGATTGATCGCCTTTGCCCAGCTTGACCAAAATGGCACCGCGCCCGGGGATAAGCCCCGGCAGTGAATGATCCTCCACCCGCTCAGGTTCAATCCGGCTGAGTACGCCGTTGCTATGCTGGGCCAGTTGCCCCAGGTTTCGATTGAGCTGTTGATACCAGTAAGGAAATTGGCCTGCATCGGCCAGGTACTCTACCTGATTGATATAGCCGCTGCGCATGCTGCCACCATCACACTCCTGTAATGCAACCAGATCGTATTCACGCATGAGGCGGCCGATCTGCTCCAGCGTTTCGGAACGTTGACGGTGGGGCAGCAGGTGTTGCCAGCTTCGGGTCAGGTAGTGGTGGTAGGCCTGCGTTTTGATCCCGACCTGAATATTGAAGCTCAGCAGTTTCAAGCTCTCTCTGGGCAGGGCTGATGAACGCTCAGAACCGAGAGCTGCCTGATTGACTCTGTGGTGCTGTGCCTTAAGTGCGCGTTTAGCCATGCTGACGCCCTGTGCTGGTTCCATTGAGTTCAGAGTATGGCAGAGCAGCTGCTGCGTCCATACAGGCGCTATGTTTCAGCAGGCACTGCGTTCCGAAAGCGTGAGTTCACGATATTCACCGGGCGCCAAAGCGGGGTCCAGCTCAATGCTTCCCATCGATTCACGGTGCAAGGCGCACACTTCATTACCGATAGCCGCAAACATCCGCTTGATCTGATGATGACGCCCTTCATAGATAGTGAGCCGGCACCGAGTGTCCGACAAGCGCTCTACTTGTGCAGCAGAGGTCCAGGCCGCTTCACGCGCAAGCCAGATGCCCTCTTCAAAGCGAGCCTCGGCTTCTCTGTTGATCGGCTCTTTGGTGGTGACAAGATACACCTTGGGGGTTTTGTGCTCGGGGGCTGTGATGCGGCGTGACCAGTGACCATCATTGGTTAGCAGCATCAAACCGGTTGTGGCGCGGTCCAGTCGTCCGGCAATGTGAAGCTCGCCTCGCATGGACTCAGGCAAAAGTTCCAGAACTGTCGGGTGAACAGGGTCAGTTGTTGCACTCAGGTAGCCCGCCGGTTTATTCAACATCAAAAAGCAGGCCGTTTGTTGCTGCAGAACCTGACTATCAAGCTCCACTTTGCTGAAAGCATCAATGGCAAAGCGAGGGTCTGTTTGCAGGCGGTCATCGACGCGGACATGCCCTGAAGCGATCAAACGTCGAGCCGTTTGATGGCTATGAGGTGTATTCTTGCAGATAAAGCGGTCCAGACGCACCTTGAGGAGTCCTTAGGGAGTATGCTCAAAGTGTACAGGGCTGGTATCAGGGGGCAAAGGGAAGGCTTCTTTTGTATAACTGTTAAAGTTAGGGTTAACCTGTATTTTAGGAGAGGTTGATGTCGCAAGCGTTGACGATAGATTTTGTTTCCGATGTGGCTTGTCCCTGGTGTGCAGTCGGTCTCAATAGCCTGCTACAGGCGTTGGAACAGTTGCAGGGGGAAGTAGAGGCCAGTATTCATTTTCGACCCTTTGAGCTGGCGCCGGATATGCCGGCAGAAGGTGAGCGTATTCTGCCGCACCTGTCGCGGAAATATGGCATCAGTGAAGCTCAGGTGAAGCAGAACCAGGAACAGATCCGCTCACGCGGTGCCGAGCTTGGCTTCGTATTTGATTTTCGAAGCGACAGTATGAAATGGAACACCTTTGCTGCCCACCAGCTGTTGCATTGGGCAGGTGAGCAGGGTGAGCACTACCAGTTGGCACTCAAGCAGGCACTGCTGGAGGCGTATTTCAGCCATAACCGAAATCCGTCTGATCCAGACGTACTGGTCGAGCTTGCAGATAAAGTGGGTCTGAATTCACAGGACGCGCGCCAGATACTGGATGATCAGCGTTATGCTGAACCGGTGAGGGCGGAAGAGCAGGAGTGGTTAAAGATGGGCGTTAGTTCGGTGCCAACGATCGTGTTTAATCAGCGCTATGCGTTGTCCGGTGGACAGCCGATTGAGGCCTTTGTCAGTGCCATTCGCAATGTGCTTGAAGAAGCCTCGACGGCAGATAATCGCTGAGACAATCCGGCTCAATCTTGCCGTGTCGGAGGTTGGCGCTACACTGAAACAGATCCTGCCAACAGAGGAATAGGGCCATATGAAAGGCGTTGTTTTCAACATTCTGGAAGAGATGGTGTTGGAAAAGGGGGGGATGGAGCTTTGGAATGAACTCCTGGCACAGACATCAGGGGCTGGGGGGGTGTATACCTCGGCAGTCTCATACCCTGATACCGAACTCTTTGCGTTGGTGGGAAATGTTGCCAAGTATCTGGATCTGCCTGTTCAGGAGGTTATCAGAGGGTTTGGCGAATACATGTTCGGTAAGCTCTCGCGCCGTTACCCCATGTTCCTGGACAGCTGCCCCGACCTTTTCAGTTTTCTGGAGAGTATAGACGGGGTCATCCATGTCGAAGTTAACAAGCTGTATGAGAACCCCAGCCTGCCTACTATCGAATGCGAGCGGGTGGGCGAAGGGCTGATTATGAATTATCGCTCTGAACGAAAATTGTGCATGCTGGCCGAAGGTCTCACCTTTGGTGCTGCCAAGTACTATGGCACGCTTGTGCATATCAATCACCGTCAGTGTATGCACGATGGCGCGGACCATTGTGTGCTTGAGGTTCAACTCGCTCATGTTTGAAAATTCTGAAAACACCTACAAGCAGGCGTATGAGCGGGAGCGTGAAGCACGGCTCAAGGCTGAGCAGATGCTGGAAGACAAATCACGCGAGTTGTATCACCAGAATCGCCGTCTGGAAGAAAGCTATGAGCAGCTGCAGCAACAGCAGAATGCGCTGGTTCAAAGTGAGAAGCTGGCGACTTTGGGCACATTGACGGCAGGTGTAGCGCATGAAATCAACAACCCGCTAGCCTACGTCATCAGCAATGTCGCGGCTGCGAAGGAGTACATCGAGGCCTACGATCAATTGGTCGGCTTTATTCAGCAGCACGAACTGGCCAAACTGATGCCGGAGGAGTTGTTGAGAGAATGGGAAGACCTGCAGGACAAGCTTGATCTGGAGTTCATGCAAGAAGACTACCCAAGTGTTCTGAGTGACACCCAGGAGGGGTTGGACCGGGTGCGCGACATTGTTCACAGTCTGCGCAGTTTCTCCCGCGTTCAGGAAGGCGAGCGTGAACCGGCCGATCTGGTTGAGGCAATGAAGTCAACATTGCGTCTATTGCACAATGAGCTCAAGAGCCGTGTGATGCTGACGCTGGAGTTGAATGAGCTACCGCCCGTGCGCTGTAACCTGAATGAGATCAATCAGGTGTTCACCAACCTGATCATCAATGCGGTGCATGCGATGAAGGATCAGCCCAGAGCCGAACTGAAGATTCGCAGTGAAGCCAAAGAAGGGTTTGCTCTGATCAGTGTGGAAGACTCGGGGTGCGGCATGACGCAAGATGTGATGAAAGAGATCTTCACGCCGTTTTACACCACCAAGCCTGTAGGTGAGGGCACGGGGCTGGGACTATCCATAACCTGGAGCATTATCCAGGATCACAGTGGCGATATTCAGGTCGAGAGTGAACCGGGCAAGGGCACCCGGTTCCTAATAAAGCTGCCGCTGGCAAACCCTTAAAGCTCACCTTTGTGGATTTATTCTCCCTTCAGCTGTTTGACCAAGGCTGAGGGGAGGTCTTTGAGGGTCAGGGTTTCGCTGCTCGGGTCAAAGGTGATCGACTTGCCCAGCGACTCGTTACTGAAGCTGATCGAGACTTCCTTGGTGCGGCCAGTATAACGAATGTACTTCTTCAAGCTGCTGCGATCCGGGATGAACTCTTCCTTCATCTCGGGAGCCCGCTCGGCAATAAAATCATCCAGCGATACGTCGGCAACCGAGTCCACACTACCCGCCAACTCGTGATAGTTTACGGCAGCGCCTTCCTTTGACTGTTCCATGCAGAACTCGGCAACCTCTTTTTGATACCGCTTGGCGTTCTCTTCCGGCATGGATTCAGAGTAATCATTCACGATTTCCATAAATCGCTCGGTATCGGCTTGAGTATCGACAGTGTCGGTAAAGCCGAAGAAATCCATCAGGTGCTGCTGCAGCGGGCGATCACCAAAGCCAAAGCTGAGGGTCAGGTAGCGCTTGCCATCCGGGTTGTCGATATCATGCAGGTCGATGCAAGCGCAGAGTCCTGTTTTGGCAAAGTCGATATAGCCTGTGTCCTGGAGATCGTTGTCTGTATTGAGCAGGAGGCCGTCTTTCTGCTTTAGCAGCGCAATCCACAGGCGGTGTGATGCCTCCAGTTCTTCTTCAATAAACAGCCAGTGACCATCGGTTTCCAGATCTTCCTGCTCCATCAGCATGGCCAGGTTTTCGATCACTTTAGCGGTGAACTGGGTAAAGCTCAGTGTCTGGTCACGCCAGTTCACCAGCAGGCCTTTGAAAACGGTGGCCTGATCGGCAAAGCAGCCGTATCGCTTGCTGGCGCGACGGGTAAACAGGGGCTTGATCTCGGCCAGCATTCGATTGTTCAGGCTTTCGCGATCAAAGGGTGTTTCACGCAGGCTGAAGGACTGGTCACCCGTGCGGCGGGTCAAGCGGTGGGCGATGGCGGCAGTGGCGGGCATGATCTGTCTCCCAGCAGGATGTGAACGGGACGGGGATTATAAACAATCCTCGCCCCGAAAACGTCCTTACTGTGACACCGATTGGTTCAAGCCTGCTTCAAGAGGCGTTCGGCAAACTCGACAAAGCCGAAACCACCCTGTGCCTGGGTAATAAAGCGGGGCGGGCGCGGCAGACTATCCAGGAATCGCTCAATGTTGGCGACACCGACGGTCGTGCTGAACTGCTCGAACATGGTCGCATCGTTGCCTGAGTCACCAATGAAGGCAACGGACTGGTCCTCTATCTCTTGTCCCTGTCGCTCCATCTCTTGAGTCAGCCAGGCGCGTGCCGTGCTTGCCTTGTCATATTCTCCAAGCCAGGCATTGATATGGATTGAGCTGATACGTGCCTGCATGCCTGCGCCTAAAAGAAGTTCCAGAAGCGCCTGCTGCTGTTGCGGAGAGGCGTGAAACTGCTGGCCTATATCGAAGGCGATATCAGTTTCACGATAGGGCTGGTCAGCGGTCACGCGTGCAAACTCGTGTGCGCGTGTCAGCTCTTGTTGCAACAGCTGTAACCGGGTGCGATTACTGGCACGTTCGGACGCAGGCTGGCGGTAGCTCTGCACAATATGGCCACTTGTATCCCGTTGCATCCAGAAGGCACCGTTCTCGCCAATCACTGCGGCAACCGGCCAGGTTCTGACAATACAATCACACCAGCCAGCGCAGGCACCGGTCACCGGAATTACGCTGATGCCGGATTGTTGCAGGCGCTCCAGAGCGATGAACGTTTGCGAAGGCAGGCGGCCTTCCCAGGTCAGGGTGTCGTCCACATCGGTAAACAGGTAACGGATGGGAGCATCCAGTTGGTCGGGCAGCGGAAATGGGGGCGTCATGGTCATACTAGTGTTCCAAAGTCAGAACCAGCGGTTGGTGGTCTGAAAGCTGAGTGGTGGTATCCACGTGAAGGTTGAGCGGCTTGATATATTGCAGCATGAAAAAGTCGCGGCAGTGTGGCCCTTGGGGCCATTGTTCAGCGTCGAAAATTCCGCAAGTAGGGTGGTGAGGCTGGTCCACATGGGTCAGGCTCCAGGCATCTTTCCAGCCTTGATCGCGCAGCCAGAAGTATTGTTCTGAGGTGCTGTCCAGATTCAAGTCACCGCACACCAGTGTGCGATCGGTCTGATAGGGTTGGGCAAAAATGCCATGGCCGAAACCATTGTGTTCCTGTTGCTGCCTGTTCGCGGCGGCCTGCAGGCTGCTCAGGTATTCCAGCTGTTGCTGACGTTCGTAGATATCGTGATAGGCCAGATGCGTATTCAGAACACGCAAGGGGCCTTGAGGGCCGGCAATCAGGGTTTCAACGGCACATCTTGGAGTGCGCCATACGCCACTGGCGGAATGCGCGGTGATACCGGGTAACACATGCAGCCGTGAATCCAGTAACTGCTGGCGCACCAGCGTCAGATTGCCGTATTCACGTCGCTGCATTTGACGTTCACCGGGCCAGCTGAGAGCCGCACCCCACACCGGCAAATATTCAGGGAAGGCCTTGGCCAGCGCTGTTAGCTGGTCGGGATGCTCAGGCGTTGTATATTCCGGAAAAAATCGCGCGACTTCCTGCAGACAGATCAGATCCAGTGGTTCCTGTGCCTTCAGGTACACAATGATTCGGTTCAGGTCGACCCGACCATCACAGCCCTTGGCGTTCTGGATATTCCAGCTGAGGATGCGAAGTCGGTTTGCCATTATTTGAGTCCTGCATGCATGAAGGATTGAACGAAACGGCGTTGGAACAGAAGAAATACAGCCAGCAGCGGGCCAATGGCGATCAGTGTGCCGGCACAGATGACCGGCCAGTCAACGCCTGATTCCGGGGCGCCAAAGATGGCCATGCCAACGGTGAGTGGGCGGCTGCTTTCGGTGTTCGTGACCACCAGAGGCCAGAGGAAGTTGTTCCAGTGATGGCTGATCGAAACCAGTCCGTAGGCCAGATAGGTGGGTTTGGCCAGAGGGACATAGACCTTCCAAAGCACGCCCAGACGAGAACAGCCTTCCAGACGGGCCGCATCTTCAAGTTCCTGAGGAACGCCCTTGAAGGTTTGGCGCAGCAGGAAAATACCGAAGGCGCTGGCCATGTAGGGCAGGCCTACACCTAGGTGGGTGTCGATCAAATCAAGGCCGGCCAGGGTGCGGTAGTTTTCGACGATCAAAATCTCAGGCATCACCATCAACTGAAGCAGAACCAGCGCGAATACCAGTCCACGACCACGAAACTGCATGCGCGCCAGGGCATAGCCGGCCAGGGTGCAGAGGATCAGCTGAAAGGCGAGGATCAAACCGGTGATGATCACCGTGTTGAGCATGTAACGCATAAACGGCGCCTGCTGCCAGGCGGTCACAAAATGTTCTGTGGTCAGCGGTGCAAACAGGTCAAACCGGGTTGCGTATTCTGCCGGGTGCGTGGCGGCCCAAAAGGCATAGAGCAGTGGCAGTATCCACAGCAGGCCCAGTAGCCAGGCGGCTGAGGTCGAAAGCCAGGTATTGAATCGAGTCATCATGGTGCGGTCTCAGCGGTAATGAATGCGGCGTTCAAGCACGCCAAACTGCAGCAGTGCCAACAGAATCAACATGGCCAGCATGACGACAGTCAGCGTGGCGGCGTAGTTGCTGTCGAAGAAGCTGAAAGCGTTTTCGTAGATGTAATAGAGCAGCAGGTTGCTGGCGTTATTGGGGCCGCCCTTGGTCAAGATGAACAGATGGTCCACCAGCTTGAAGGCGTTGAGGATGGCATTGACCAGCACAAACAGGGTGGTCGGCATCAACAGCGGCCAGGTCAGGCGGCGGAAGATGTACCAGCGTCCGGCGCCTTCCAGTGCGGCCGCATCGTAAATATCACGGCTGAGGCTTTGCAGGGCCGCCAGGTAGAAAATCATGAAGAAGCCGGCTTCTTTCCACACCGTCATCAGCATCAGGCTGGGCAGTGCCCAGTCGCTGTCGCCCAGCCAGTTGATGCCTGAGTGGCCGAACAGTGCCAGTACCTTATTGAACAACCCGATTTCAGGGCTGTAAAAAAACAGCCAGATATTGGCGACGGCAATCATCGGCAACATGGTGGGCGTGAAATACGCCAGACGCAGGGCAGTACGGCCGCTGATTTTGCTGTTGACCCAAAGGGCCATGGCAAGGGCCAGCGCGATGGAGGTGGGTACCGTGCCCAGCGCATACCAGAAGTTATTGCTCAGTGCCTGCCAGAAGACATCGTCATCCAGCATCATGCGGTAGTTATCCAGTCCTGCAAACGCGGCCGCTTCACCTGCTCGGGCCGGGAAAAACAGCGAGTGCCAAACGGTGGTCAGGGTTGGAATATGAGTGAATGCCAGCAGCATGGCCAGCGCCGGTAACAGCATCAGCCAGGCGTGCAGCCAGGTTTGTCGGTTCATTGTGTAGCCTTGAAATAGACCGGAAAAGGCCGCCCGGAGTCAGGTTTCACTTCGGGCGGATTTGTCTCGGACAGATGGATCAGTAGCGGGCCAGAACGCGCTTGGCCTGTTTCTGAGCGGCATCCAGTGCAGCCTGAGGTTCGGCTTCACCGTTCAGCACGGACTGAATGGCGTCGTCCAGCAATTTACGCACACGGCCTGCCTGGTGGGTGGCCAGCTCTGCAGTTGCGTATTCCAGCTGATCACGGGCAACGGCTGCGGGCGGGAAGGATTTGACGTATGCCTTCAGCTCAGGTGTTTCGTAGGCAGCCGGGCTAACGCCCATGTAGCCGGTTGCGATGCTCCAGTTGGCTGCCTGCTCCGGAGAGGTCATGAAGCGCACCAGTTTCAAGGCGGCGCGACGTTCTTCCTGAGTGGATTCCTTGAAGATGTAGAAGTTGCCACCGCCTGTCGGAGAGCCCAGCTGCTGTTGAGCCGGCATCATGGCGACGCCAAAGTCGAAGTCCGCATTTTTCTTCACGGCGGTCAGGTTACCGGTGGAGTGCCACATAATGGCGGTTTTCTGTTCCAGGAAGTTCTGACGCAGGGTGCCCCATTCGATGGTGCCTTGCGGCATGATCTTGTAATTGCTGCCCAGGTCGCTCCAGTATTGCAGGGCCGCAACGGTACCGGGCTTGTTGAAGTAGGTTTCGTTGCCGGCACTGTTCATCAGCACTTCGCCATTCTGTTTCGCCAGCGCACCAAACATCCAGTAGGGGTAACCGGTAGACGGAATCATGGCGCCCCAGCGCTCAACCTGTCCGTTGCTGTCCTTCTTCACCAGTTTCTGGCCCATGCTGACCAGCTCATCCCAGCTGCGTGGTGGCTGTTCAGGGTCCAGTCCCGCATCACGGAACGCGTCCTTGTTGTAGTACATGACGATGGTGGAGCGCTGGAACGGAATACCGTAGGTGGTCCCTTCAACCTGGCTGTTTTCCATCAGAGCCGGGTAGAAGCTGTTCAGCCACTTGCGCTCTTCGTCGGTTTCAACGATTTCGTCGAAGGGTACGATGGCGTCCAGATCCTTGAGTTCATGTACATCGATCGCGGACATAACGGACAGCTGGGTAGATTGACCGCCCTTCAGTGCCGCCAACGCTTTAACGCGTGCGTCGTTATAGTTGCCAGCGTAAATGGCGCTGACATCGATATCCGGGTTCTGCTGCTCGAACTGCTCAATCATGCCATCGACCACCTGAGTCAGGGGGCCACCAACGGAGACCGGGTAGTACATGGTCAGTTCGGTTTTGGCATTGGCTGCAGAAGCGGCCAGAGTCGTCAGGCTGATTGCCAGCAGGTGCTTTCCTTTATGCAACATGGTGTGTTTCCGTCTCGGGGGTTAGGGTGGATGACGCAAAAACAGGATGTAAACGCTGCCCGCTTTGCAGGCAAAAGTGGTGCTCGTGTTGCTGATCCCAGCTCAAGCCAAGTTTGCTGCCCGTGGGCAGTTGCTGATGACCAGGCAGGCGTAACTTGATGCTTTGTTCATGCATGTGCGGCAGCACTGCATCGATGATGGTGTCGGCGCCGTGGTAGTCGCAGTGGCTGACTCGGGCTTCAATGCCGTTGGGGTCCCGACGCACATGTTCTGGCCGTATGCCAAGCTGGAAACCGTCCTGTTGCAGCAGGTTCATCGGCGGATTACCAATGAAGCGGGCTACAAAGGTGCTTTCTGGTGTGCCGTACAATGATTCAGGCGTGCCGTTCTGGACCACCTCGCCCTGATTCAACAGCAGAATGCGATCCGCCATGCTCATGGCCTCAACCTGGTCGTGAGTCACATAGAGCACGGTCATGCCCAGTCGCTGCTGCAGGGATCGAAGCTCGGAGCGCATTTCATTGCGCAGCTTTGCATCCAGGTTGGACAGGGGTTCATCCATCAGGCAAAGGGGCGCTTCTGCAACGATGGCGCGCGCCAGGGCCACGCGCTGGCACTGACCGCCGGACAGCTGGCCCGGCTTCTTGTGAAGCTGAGCGCCCAGATCGACCAGTTCGGTGACCTGGCGCAGGCGTCGGTTCTGCTCTTCGAGGTTTACGCGGCGTGCCTTGAGTCCAAATACAATATTTTCGGCAACGCTCAGATGAGGGAAGAGCGCGTAGGACTGGAACACCATGGCCAGGCCGCGTTGCCCAGGTGGCAGGTGGGTCAGATCGCGTCCATTCAAGTGGATAGAACCGGTAGTCGGGTCTTCCAGTCCCGCGATCATTTTCAGTGTGGTGGATTTACCGCAGCCCGAAGGCCCCAGCAGTGCGACAAATTCACCGGGCTCTATACTGAAATTCACGTCGTTGACCGCTTGGGTATCACCCCAGTGCTTGCACAAACCGCGCACGTCGAGCTGACTCATTATCTGGACTCCTGTAGCTGGGGGGCGGCGCAGACCACTTCTGCATCGGTGTTACTCAGCAGTGCCTGAACCGGTTCGGGCAACATTTCGGTGATAAACAGGTCTATTTCACTGAGGTGTCCGGTGCGTACCGGGGCGCTGCGCAGGTATTTGCTGCTGTCGGTGACCAGAATGCGCTGGTCACTGCAGTCGATGATGGCGCGGGTCAGGTGAGATTCTTCCGGCGAGAAGTCGATCAGCTCGCCTTTGGCGCTCAGGCCACCAATACCAAAGATGCCGAAGTTGACCTGAAACCTGCGCATGAAGCGGGTGGTGTCTTCGCCCATCAAATCCTGATCGGAAGGACGAATACGTCCACCCGCCAGCAGGGTTTCAATATTGGGGTTCTGGCACAGGGTGAGAGCTGCATCCAGATTGTTGGTAATGACCTGAAGGCCCGGGTGATCCAGCAGTGCCTGCGCAACCTGCTGTGGAGTGGTGCCGTTACCCAGAAATATTGAGGCACCTTCCGGGAGTCGTGCAGCAACAGCCTTGGCAATCGCCTGTTTGGCTTCAAGGTTGATTACCTGGCGGTTGCTGAAGGACAGGTTGCGGTTCTGTCGGGGGCGGGTAATGCCGCCGTGTACCCGCTGCACCAGGCCCAGATTGCTCAGCTCGTTCAGATCCTTGCGTATGGTCTGGACAGAAACATCGAAGGCCTGTGTCAGCTCGGTGCTGGTCAGGTTGCCTCCGGCCTTATCCAGTAAGGCAAGAATGTGGTTTTGTCGCTCGGATAGTGTCATCTGCTTTCGTTCGCGCGTATTTGTTGTTTCGCAAGGTTGCGATTCATGTTCGAGCGAAGATTCTGGTTGTCTCTGGTTACAGCGGAGCAACAGTTAGATGACGGACCGGTTAAGCTTTTATGGCGAAATGATGCCTTCAATAAAGAAAGGTCAGGCTGACAGTTGGCAGCTACCAGAGTTGATATGGATCAAAGCAGGAAACGGTCGAGAATGAATAAACGATTTTTGTAGTTTTATGTTTTTTGAAATTTTTCTCTGTTCTGGTTTTGAAAACAGAAAAAATGGCTGATTCTGTTTCTATATTCATTATTTTTGATCTGTATAACCAGCCCGCTGAAGGTAAAATCTTAATAAACCTAATTTGAGTGCGGCACGATGTATTACCGTGATACTTGGGTCGAGGTTGACCTCGATCGAATTCAGCATAACGTCAGCAGAATCAAACAGCATTCCGGCTTTGATCACCTCTATGCGGTGGTAAAGGCCAATGCTTATGGTCATGGCGATATTAAAGTCGCACAAGCGGCGCTGGATGCAGGTGCGGATATGCTCAGTGTGGCCTTCCTAGATGAGGCACTGCACCTGCGTCGTGCCATTAAGGATGTGCCGATTCTGGTGATGGGCGCGATCCGTCCAACCGACTTGGCGGTAGCGGCCGAGCAGAATATTGATGTGACCGCGCATGACATCCATTGGATTGAAGCTGTAATGGGCTACACGGGTGCGCCTGCCAACCTTCATCTCAAAATCGATACCGGTATGAACCGTATCGGTCTGAAGGATGCTAATGCTGTTCGCAAGGCCTGTGACCTGATCGACTCCAACTCCAATCTCCAGCGTGTGGGCCTGTTTACTCACTTTGCGACTGCTGATGCTGAAACGCCTGACGGCTACGAAGCCCAGATGAAGCAGCTGGACGCGCTGACTGCCAACATCGATCTCGATGAATTCCGCTATGTACACCTGTCCAACAGTGCAGCGCTGCTGCGTTTTGGTCGCCAAACCCTGGCCAATGCGGGTCGCCTGGGCGTTTCCATGTATGGACTGCCGCCGAGCCATGACTTTGAGATTCCCGTAGAACTACAGCAGGCATTTTCACTGCATAGCCGCATTATCCAGATTAAGGAAGTGGATCCCGGTACAGCGGTGAGCTACGGCGCGACCTTCGTTACCGACAAAAAAGTCCGCCTTGGCACCATGCCTATTGGCTATGCTGATGGCTGGTTGCGTTACCACCAGGGTCGCAAGGTTGAAATCAATGGCGTGCAATACCCGATTGTGGGTCGCGTCTGTATGGATCAGTGCATGGTCCAGATTGATGACCGTGTGCAGCTTGGCGACCAGGTAGACCTGATTAACGATAACCTGACGGTGGAAGATGCTGCGCGCGATCTGAACACCATAGGGTATGAAATCGTGTGTTCCATTTCGGACCGCGTTCCCAGAGTTTACAAGCAGGGCGGTGCCGTTGTCGGCGAGCGAAATGAACGCTTCCGCCCTGATGTTGAAGGAGATAACTAAGATGCAGTCACCCAAGGACATTCGTCTGGCTATTCGCAACGGTGAGCATAACACCAACACCTCGGGTCTGGCGGGTGGCTTCGTGCAAGCCAACCTGGCCATCTTGCCGGCAGATTGGGCAGCCGAATTTCTGCTGTTCTGCCAGCTGAACCCTAAGCCCTGCCCACTGGTCGGTGTGTCTGCCAACCCCGGCGATGTTGCCATCGAAGGCCTGGCGGCCGACATGGATATCCGTACCGACGTGCCCAAGTACCGCATTTTTGAAGACGGCAAGCTGGTTAACGAAGTGGAAGATATCCGCGACTACTGGCGTGATGACCTGGTCATTTTTGCACTGGGCTGTTCTTTCTCCTTCGAAGAAGCATTGTTGGCCGATGGCCTGGAAGTGCGCAACGTGACCGAAGGCGTCAACGTTCCCATGTATCGCACTAATCTGGCGTGCAAACCGGCAGGTCGTTTCAGTGGTGACATGGTGGTGTCCATGCGTCCGATGAAACCGGCCGATGCCATCCGTGCCATCCAGATCTGCAGCCGCTTCCCGTCGGTACACGGTGCCCCGGTTCACTTTGGCGACCCCGCTGCAATCGGTATTACGGACATTAACAGTCCTGATTTTGGCGATGCTGTGAGCATTCGAGAAGGTGAAGTACCGGTTTTCTGGGCCTGTGGAGTGACACCGCAGGTGGCACTGGAGCAGGCGCGTCCGCCATTCTGCATTACCCATAGCCCTGGCCATATGCTGGTGACCGATCTGCCTAACAGCAAGCTTTCAGTGCTCTAACGACTCAGCGCTCTGGAAAGTTCTCACGTGTTTTAAAAGTGTTTGAGCTGCGGGCTCAGACACTTGGGGCCTGGCCCCGTATTCAGGAGTGACCATGACAATAAAACTAAACTGCGATCTCGGAGAAAGCTTTGGTGCCTGGCGCATGGGGCTGGATACTGCAGTGATGCCGCACATTGATCAGGCTAACGTGGCCTGTGGCTTTCATGCCGGTGACCCTCAGGTCATGCGCAAGACATTGAATCTGGCCCGTGAGCATCAGGTGACTGTGGGTGCCCATCCGGCTTATCCGGATCTGGTTGGCTTTGGTCGTCGTTCACTGAACTGCCACCCGGAAGAGGTGGTCGCGTTGATGCACTATCAAATCTCGGCGCTGGACGGCATGGCACGTGTTCAGGGTATGGATGTCAGTTATGTGAAACCCCATGGTGCACTTTATAACGACATGATGGCCAATGCGGACGTGCGCCGCGCTGTCATGCAGTCTTTGGCCGAATTCCACCGTCCCATGGCGCTGATGCTGCAGGCGACACCGGATTATCAGCAGCATCGCGAAGAGGCCAAAGAGTGGGGCCTGGACCTGATTTTTGAAGCCTTTGCCGACCGTTGCTACGAAGACGATGGTCGTCTGCGTTCACGCACTAAACCGGGTGCTGTTTTGACGCGTGAGCAGATGCTCAAGCAGGTCGAACAGCTGCGTAACCAGGGCACCATTTCGACGTTCAACGGCCAGACGCTGGAGCTGGAAGTGGACACCCTCTGTGTTCATGGCGATAACGAAGAAGGCGTAAATGCCATTCGCGAAATCCGTGAGGTTTTGCAGGGATGAGGGTGGAAGTCGCGGGTGAAAGCGCCCTGATCATCTACTTTGGCGAGCATGGCCAGCCGGGTGTGGCCGCTGCCGTTGCCAGTGCCGCGCAGCAACTTCGGGACGAGTTGGGCTACCGCTTGATCGATCTGGTGCCGTCCTATGCATCCCTATTGGTGATCTACGATCCTTTCCGTACCGATCATCTGGAAGTGCGTCAACTGATTGATCGCGTCCTGCTGCGTATTGATGGCGGCGAAGAGGCCGCTGGTCGTCTGGTGACCTTGCCGGTCTACTACGGTGCGGACGCCGGACTTGATCTGAACTCTTTGGCCGAACGTGTTGGGCTGAGCGTGGAAGAGGTGGTCGCCCTGCATCAGGCCGGTGAATACCGCGTCTATGCCATAGGGTTTGCACCGGGTTTTGCCTATCTGGGCGATGTAGATGAACGCATTGCCTGCCCGCGTCTGGCGACACCGCGCCAACGCGTACCCCGTGGTGCCGTAGGCATTGCCGACCGTCAGACGGCGATCTATCCCGCCGTTTCGCCCGGTGGCTGGAACCTGATCGGACGCTGTCCACAGCGCATGTTTGACCCGAACAGTGAACCCTCCATGCCGGTTCAAGTGGGTGATCGCGTGCGTTTCGAATCGATTTCGCGTGATGAGTTCTTTGCACTGGGAGGCACACTGGATGATGAATGAACAGGGCGTTTCCGGCCTGCGCGTTCGCCAGCCGGGCCTGATGACGTTGATTCAGGATGCTGGCCGTTTCGGTCAGCACCACTTGGGTCTGACCACTGGCGGCCCTCTGGATGCGGATGCTTTTTACTGGGCTAACCGTCTGTGCAGCAATGAACCGGGTGCGACCGCGCTGGAAGTCAGCTTTGGTGGTCTGGTACTGGAAGCCGAAGCCGACACCCTGATCGCACTGACCGGTGCTGAGATCACGCTGAAAATTAATGGCGAAGAGCATGAGTGCTGGCGCAGTCATGCTGTTCGCAAGGGCGACCTGATCGAGCTGGGCTATGCCACTTCGGGTTGTCGTGCCTATCTGGCGGTGAGTGGTGGCTTGGGCATCGCGCCCCAGTTTGGCAGTGCCGCTACGGTTGTCCGTGAAGGTATCGGTGGTTTGAGCGGTGCCAAGCTGGCACCGGGCGACTTCCTGCCATGTGCTTCTGGTATCCAGGCACCCACTCTGTGTCTGAAAGAGTCTGACCGTCCGTCATACGGCACCGACAAACCCTTGCGTGTGATTCTGGGCTATCAGCAGGATCACTTTGACTCAGTCCAGCAGGCATTGTTCTTCAGCAGCGAATACAGCACCACGGAACGGAGTGACCGCATGGGCTACCGCCTGGAAGGGCAGGAAATCCGTGCCGATATCGACGGCATCCTGTCCGAAGGCATATGCCTGGGTGCAATTCAGGTGCCGGCTGATGGTCAGCCAATTATTTTGCTTAATGACCGCCAAACCATCGGCGGTTATCCAAAACTGGGTTCGGTATTTACCCCGGACCTGGCCCGTCTGGCGCAGTTGACCCAGGGGGCCAGGGTTCATTTCGAGCCGATTACTATTGACGATGCCCATAACCAGCTGTGGCTGGCGCGGGTGCGCCGTGAACGCACCGAACTGGTGTCTTGCTGAGCGCATACGGAGTTTTGAATACATGACCCAACCACTGACACAGAACAGTGTTCGCGATGCCGTGGCACTGAGCCACCAGATTGAAGCTCTGTTGGTACAGCGTAACCTTCGCGGCATGGCGCACGTGCGTGACTGCATGCTGCCGGGCTATTGCCTGCGCGCAGCACTGATGATGCAACAGGCCAAAGGCACGGTACTCATCGGCACCGGCTTTCCGGTTGCCGGCACCTTTGAAACCGATGGCCCTGTGGGCGCTATCTCCCTTTATCAGGCGCTGGAGGCGACCGGTTGCACCCCCGTACTGGTGTGTGGCGACCCTCTGGCGGGGGTACTGGAAAAAGATTACCGCGTTGAGCGCTTGCCGCTGAATGAGCGTGACCCCAAGGCACGTCTGCAGCAGGCGGACGATATTCTGGCTAAACACCTGCCGTCTTTGGTGATTTCTATCGAGCGTCCGGGTCAGTCCGATGACGCCGACTACTACAACATGCGTGGTGAGTCGATCGGTCAGCATACGGCCAGCTTCGATGAAATCATGCACCAGGCCGGTTGCCCCACCATTGCCATCGGCGACGGTGGTAACGAAATCGGCATGGGTAACGTGCGCCCGGCTCTGAAAAGCCTGGATATCAAGGCGGCGGTTACGCGCTGCAATGAGCTGGTGGTGGCGGACGTATCCAATTGGGGTGGTCATGCACTGGTAGCCCTGCTGGGCTGGCTTACCGGTCAGGACCTGTTGGCCGAATTTGATAACACGGCCGTGCTGACCTACCTGTCCGAGCGCGGCAGCGTAGATGGAGTCACCCGCCTGAATGAATTGACTGAAGACAGCCTGCCCGCGAATGACGGTCAAGAGCTGCTTCTGGCCCTGCGCCGCTTAACTGAATTTGCCTGAGCTAGCGACAGCGCTAACTGAGCAAGCGATTTAAAAGATTAGTGGAGAACACACAATGAGCACTGTTTACCTGAATGGCGAATTCATGCCGATGGCTGAAGCCCGCATCTCTCCGATGGACCGCGGCTTTCTGTTTGGCGATGGAATCTATGAAGTCATCCCATCCTACGACGGCAAGCTGGTGGGCTTCGGTCCGCATATCGAGCGCATGAATCAGGGCATGGACCTGATCGGCATCAAATTCGGCTACTCCGAAGCCGACTGGCGTGAAGTCTGTGAAGCACTGATCGAAAAGAACGGTGCAGGCAACCTGGGTATCTACCTGCACGTGAGCCGCGGTACTGACAGCCGTCGTCACCACGCTTACCCGGAAAACGTTGAACCGACCGTTTACGCGTTCGCCTTCGAAATCCCGGCAGCGCCGATTGCGGATCGTGAAAAAGTTAAGCCGTACAAGGTTTCATCTACTGAAGACATGCGCTGGCAGCGTTGTAACATCAAATCCACCGCGCTGCTGGGTAACGTGATGCACTTCCAGCAGGGGCATGCGGCGGGCCACAACGAGATTATCCTGTTCAACGCCAATAACGAAATGACCGAAGGTAGCGCCTGCAACGCCTACATCGTCAAAGACGGTGTTGTGATCACCCCGCCGCTGGATAACCAGATCCTGCCGGGTATCACCCGCCTGATGCTGCTCGACATCCTGCGCAAGGATGGCAGCATCAAGATTGAAGAGCGTGTCGTAACCATGGATGAAGTACGCAATGCGGACGAAATCTGGCTGACCAGCTCCAGCAAGGAAATTGCACCGGTTACAGAGTTGGACGGTAAGCCGGTTGGTGATGGTCAGGTAGGCCCGGTTTGGGAAAAAGCCCAGACTCTGTATACCGCTCAGAAATACAACTACTAAGCATTCTTAGCCAGTAGTCTCCGCCGGGGCGTTCTGCCCCGGCATTTGTCTGACCCCCGCCTCTAAATCCACCCAGTCATTTTGAAAAATGGCCAGTGATGCTATTTTTGAGCGGTCTGGTGACTGTCAGGCGGCGTAAATCTCACAACGATTGCGTCCATTTTGCTTGGCCTTGTACAAGGCCTGATCAGCGTAATTCAGCACCTTGGCAGCATCCAGGTCCTGTTCGGGCCACTCGGCAATACCGATAGAAATGGTGATGCGAGCAACCTCAGGAAACTGGGCAGATGCAACCTGCAGCCGTAGGCGCTCCGCCAGCTCAAACGCTGTCTGTAGGCCAACCTGAGGCAGAAGCAAAATGAACTCCTCGCCACCGGTTCTGCAGGGCTGATCATCCTGTCGGGTACTGGCACGTAGTAGTTCAGACAGCATGCATAGCACCTGATCGCCGCAGTCGTGGCCATAGGTATCATTGACCTGCTTGAAGTGGTCAATATCAATGGCCAAAACGCTGAAGGGGGTATGATGCTCTTTCAGCGTTTGCAGTCGAAGCTCTGTTCCTCGTCGGTTGTTCAGGCCGGTAAGCGGGTCGGTTTGAGCATCCGTCTGAAGTTTACCAATGCGGGTATGTAGCAGGTTCACCCCCATCAGCATGGCGCGCTTGAGTTCAGAGCTTTCGAAATACCAGGAACGAACCTTTTTGATTCGATCCGGCGTGTATGGGCTATCCAGTGACTGGGCGCTTTCCGCAAGCTGAGATAGTGGCCGGGAAACCAGACGTCCAAGCCACCAAATTAACAGCAGGGTCACCAAAGCGAGAGGGAGAATGTGCTGAATTACTTCTCGCATTTGGCTGTTCAAGGGCTCTAGAGTGGCTTCAAGAGGGCGTTGCGCGACAATACCCCAGTTGGCGGTTTTAAGTGCCGCGTAGCCAGAGAGCATCTGGATACCCTGACTGTTTGTCACTTGACCTGAGCCGTCTTCACCGTTGATCACATGCTCGATCACCTCGTTATGGTTGACCAGAGTACCGACACGCTCGGGGTTGGGGTGGTAAAGCAGCCGACGGTTTTGGTCAACCACATATAGATAGGAGCCATCCTTGTAATAATGCGTTCCCAACAGGTCATTGAGAATACTGCGCTGGCGAAGGTAAATTGAGCCGCCGATATATCCTAGATACTTGCCACTGGGTGTGAACATGGGATGCGAAATGAAAACCAGCAGGTTACCGGCGGCAGATACATAGGCATCACTAATCAGGGGTTTACGCTCCCTAAGTGCCTGAATGGCGCCGGGTGACTGTAACTGACCACCAACGATGCGTAAGGCTTCCGGAGACGTGGCTAAAACTTCTCCATGGGCATCCACAATCACCACAGAGTTAAAGCTCTCCGTCAAACTGCGTAAGCGATTGGCCATTGCCTGAACCTGCTCAGGGTTATCCAGGTAGCCCATGAGTTCCTGGGCGCTTACGTCCAGCTGCTGCTGTGCCGAGCGCAGGAAGTTATCGGTGGAGGTCGCCAGTTTGCGTGCGTAGACCTGGTTGCTTTCCAGGCTTTGATCAATCAAAAGTTGGCGTTGAACCTTGTGGCTGGCACTGAGGCTGTTCAACAGGGTGATAACAGCGGAAGAAAAAGCCAGCAGCAAAATCAGCTGCTTCAGGTTGAAGTGGAAAAAATTCTTGAGGAACACGTCCGTTACGACTCCTGAACGGCTCGGGCTGACTTACAGCAGCAGTCCCTCATAGGCAGGAACGTTCAAGCAGGCTACTTGTTGGGGTACAGCCAATTTTGGGGGCACTTTCATGTCTGTTGAAGACATAAAAGAGGATATCACGTCAATAATGCCATGATCGTAGAGGAAAGCTATCCTTTAAGCGTTACGGATTTTTCTATGTTTGCAGGTTTTTTTGTATCAAATTGAGAAAAAGATTGCGGGCCTTATTGGTTCGCGCCGACTTTTTGGTGATGGCAACCAGGTCCAGTGGGTAGGCACGTTTCCCCGGTTGCAGGGCACGCAGCTCATCGGGCTCGGCATACTGCTGTACATAATGCTCCGGCAGGAAACCCACGTACTTACCCGAGCGAATCATCGCCAGGCGGGTTTCGTAATAGTAGGCCGTGGCGCGTGGGTCCATCTGCTCGATCATATGGCTGGCATCCTTATGCGGTTTGAGTCCCGCCTGGATCAGTGCCTGAGCATCAATGATTTCATCGGTGATGTCTGATTCAGGCACCGAAAACAATGGATGCAGGCGGTGGCAGTAGAGCTGGCAAGCGTCGGAGAACAGGCGGATATAGTTCAGGCCCTCCAGTTCCCTGTGCAGGGGAACAAAACCGATCTCGGCTTCTTCGTTAATCACCTTCTGCTCAATGGTGCTCATGGTGGCCACATCAACGCTGATGTACACATCGGGCGCCTGTTCATGCAGCTGGTTGATCAGTTTGGGAAGTTGCAGGCGCTCATCGCCACTCACTGTATCCGAGAACAGCAAACGCAAGTCTCCGGAGAGACTGGAGTTCAGGTTGTTCACCGTGGCGCGAAATTCTTCCAGCGAGGCGAACAGTTTCTTGGCCTGATCGTAGATGATCTGACCTTCTTCCGTGAGCGAAAACCCGCCGCGTCCCCGGTGACAGAGTACCAGATTAAGCCGTGATTCCAGGTTGGCAATGTGGATGCTGATGGTGGAGCGGGTGATGTTCAGATCGGTTTCTGCCGCCGAAAAGCCGCCACACTCGACCACGGTGGTGAATACCTTGAGCTGCTTGATTTCGAAATCACCGACCTGGCCTAGCCAGAATTTGCTCGCTGCCATTGAGGATACCTGAGTTACACAAGCGGTCAGTTTAATAAAACCGCGATACCAGCGTAAGTTTGATGGCCATAAAACCTAGCGTTTAATCATCAAACTTTTTCTACCGGCGGTCGCCCCCTACACTGAGCTCACTTCTTAACGCACCCGCTTGGTAGGTTTGCACGATGAAAAATTATCAAAGCATGGATCACTTCTGGATGCCGTTTACGGCAAATCGCGCCTTCAAAGAATCACCGCGTATTATCGAACGCGCTGAAGGCATGTGGCTGTACAACGATCAGGGTCGCAAGATTCTGGATGCGACGGCAGGCCTCTGGTGTGTGAATGCGGGCCATGGTCGCAAGCAGATCGCCGAAGCGGTTGCCAACCAGATCAATACACTGGACTACAGCTCCCCGTTTAACCTGGGCCACGATATCGGCTTCGAATTTGCCGAGCGTCTGGTCAAGCACAGCCCGGCCGGTCTCGACCGTGTGTTCTTCACCTGTTCTGGCTCTGAAGCGGTAGAAAGCGCGCTGAAAATCGCGCTGGCGTATCAGAATGCCCGTGGCAAGGGTGGCAAGTACCGCTTCATCGGTCGCGAAAAAGCCTATCACGGGGTTAACTTCGGCGGTATTTCCGTCGGTGGCCTGACACCAAACCGTAAAGGATTTGGTCCTCTGCTGCCGGTTGATCATCTGCCGCACACTCTGGATGTTGAGCGTAATGCGTTCTCCAAGGGCCTGCCTGAGTTTGGTATCGAACGTGCCGAAGCACTGGAAAGCCTGCTGGAGTTCCACGGCGCTGAAACCATTGCGGCAGTGATTGTCGAGCCGATCAGTGGTGCGGGCGGCGTTGTTCTGCCGCCGGTGGGCTACCTGAAGAAACTGCGTGAAATCTGTACCCGTCATGACGTACTGCTGATTTTTGATGAAGTGATATGTGGCTGGGGCCGTCTTGGCGCCTCCTTCGGTGCGGTCAAGTTTGATGTGCAGCCGGATATGATCACCTCCGCCAAGGGCATTACCAATGGCGTGCTGCCGCTGGGCGCTGTGTTCGTGAAAGACGAGATCTACGACACGGTTGTGAATTCTGCACCAGAAGGGCAGGTTGAGTTCTTCCACGGTTACACCTATTCCGCGCACCCGGTGGCCTGCGCAGCTGGTTTGGCTACGCTGGATATCTATGAAGCGGAAGGTTTGCTGGAGCGCGGCTCTGGCGAAATCGGTGCCTACTGGGAAGAAGCGCTGCACTCACTCAAAGGCGTACCGGGCATCATCGACGTGCGTAACTGCGGCCTGATCGGTGCGGTGCAGTTTGAAACGGCTGATGGTTCCATTGTCGGGCCCAAGATCATGCAGCGCTGCTACGAGCTGGGCATGTCCATCCGTGCCGTGGGCAACACCATTGCGCTGTCACCGCCTGTGATCATTGAGAAAGAACACATTGATCAGATCGTGGACATCTTCACCCAGATCTCGCGTGAAATGTTCCAGGCGAAGTAATGTCTCTCCACCCTGGCAAGGTTAACTTGCTTTGGTTTTGACCGTGAAGGTCGACCTTTTCCGGGCTCCCTCCCTCAGGGCGCCCGGTTTTTTGCATTTAGGCTTAGCCCTGCCAGCGACAGTTTGGTGCGGCTAAAACTTTACGTTTAATCAGGGTTCGATTTTGTCACTCAAAGTGGTGGTAGTATCGGACTATTCAATAATTGACAGGCTGTACCTGCGGGTGCTTCCTGTCTCTGTTGCAGAGAGTCGATATGCAGAACAACGAACTTGTAAAAAACCAGGCATTTGTTGATGGGCAATGGGTTGCTGCAGCGTCCGGCAATACGCTGAAGGTCTTGAATCCGGCAACAGGCGAAACCATCGGTGCTGTTCCTGACCTGAGCGCGGCTGAAGCCAGCCAGGCGGTTGAAGCGGCTAACCGTGCCTTTGCCAGTTGGAAGAAAACCACCGCCAAAGAGCGTGCCGCTTTGCTGCGTCGCTGGTTCGAGCTGATCATGCAGAATCAGGAAGCGCTGGCGCAGATCCTGACCGCTGAGCAGGGCAAACCGCTGGCGGAAGCCCGTGGCGAAGTGGCCTATGGCGCTTCCTTCGCCGAGTGGTTCGCTGAAGAAGCCAAGCGTACCTATGGTGAACACATTCCCACACCGTCACCCACCAGTCGCATGCTGACTATTTTGCAGCCGGTAGGTGTCGTTGCCGCGATCACACCCTGGAACTTCCCGGTGGCGATGATCACTCGCAAGGTTGCGCCGGCGTTGGCCGCAGGCTGCACCGTGGTGCTCAAACCGGCGGAAGATACACCCCTGTGTGCCTTGGCACTGGCAGCGCTGGCGGAACAGGCTGGCTTCCCGGCTGGCGTGCTCAATATTGTCACTACTGCAGATCCTGCATCTGTGGGTGATTGCCTGACTTCCCATCCGCTGGTGCACAAGGTGTCCTTTACCGGTTCTACACCTGTCGGCAAGCACATCCTGCGTCAGGCTGCGGGTACCGTGAAAAAGGCGTCCATGGAGCTGGGCGGCAACGCACCTTTCATCATCTTTGACGATGCTGATCTGGATGAGGCGATCAAAGGTGTGATGATCTCCAAGTACCGCAACGCCGGTCAGACCTGCGTCTGCACCAACCGTATCTATGTGCAGCGTGGTATTAAGGATGCGTTCGTAGAGCGCTTCCGTGAAGCCGTGGCCAAGCTCAAGGTTGGCAAAGGGGACGTGGACGGTTCCGAAGTGGGCCCGCTGATCAACCTCAAAGCGGTTGAGCGTGTTGAAGCAGTGGTACAGCAGGCGGTGTCTGAGGGCGCCGAGCTGCTGCACGGCGGTGCCCGTCACGAAGCCGGTGATCTGTTCTACCAGCCGACCCTGCTGGGGAATGTGAGCGAAGCGATGGATATTGCGCATCAGGAGCTGTTTGGTCCGGTTTCTACCTTGTTCGTCTTTGATGATGAAGACGATGTGATCGAGCGCGCCAACGCGACACCTTTCGGTCTGGCGGCTTACTTCTACTCCCGCGACATCGGTCGTTGCTGGCGTGTGGCCGAAGGCCTGGAGTACGGCATGGTCGGCGTCAACGAAGGCATTATCTCCAACGAGGTGGCACCTTTCGGTGGCGTGAAAGAGTCCGGTATCGGTCGTGAAGGGTCACGTCACGGTATCAACGACTACCTGGAGCTCAAGTACATCTGCATGGGCGGCATCCAGAAGTAAGCGTTCCTCCTTTCTTGTTGTTTTGAAAAGGGCCTTCAGGGCCCTTTTTGCTGTCTGAATCCCTGCCTTAATGAGTGCTGAGCACCTTTTTGGTGCGCAGCGTCTAACCTTAAAGGTGAAGCCTGTCCATTGCGGTCATATCGGCACCTTGTATGTCGAAAATAACCGCATCGGGGCACAGAAATTGCTGCGCTTTATGAGAGGCTCGGGCGTAATATAGCGATAAGCGCAGGGCGCAGGATTCTTTCCGGAGAAACGTGTATGGCAGTTGATGATGCTAGAGAGCTGGACCTCTTCATTACCGATCTGAACGGTAATCTCAGGGGCAAACGCATGCCGTCTTCGGCGCTGAGTAAAATCATGGAAGAGGGCGTTAAGCTGCCGCGTTCTGTGGTGGGAGTGGATTTCTGGGGCGATGATGTTCTGGATAATGGTCTGGTGTTTGAGACCGGCGATAGCGATGGTGTCTGTATGCCGGTTCAAGACGAACCGGTTCCGGTTCCCTGGGCTGAGTCTCCGCGTAGCCAGTTGATGGCCACCATGTTTAACCCCGATGGAACGCCTTTCCTGGCGGACCCGCGTCAGGTGCTCGCTTCTGTCGTTGAGCGCTACAAGGCGCTGGGATTAACGCCGGTAGTTGCCACCGAGCTGGAGTTCTATCTGATGGATGCCGAGTCCGAAGAAACTCAGCGTCCCAAGCCACCGATCCTTGTTGAAGGCCACGGTCGCCGTCTGGCGGAAACCGACTGTTACTCAATCGACGAGATGGATGGCTTGGCCTCCTTTTTTGCCGAGGTGCGTGCCACCTGTGATCTTCAGGGAGTTCCGGCGGATACCATTGTGTCCGAACTGGGACCTGGGCAGTTCGAAATTAACCTTAACCACGTAGCTGACCCTATGTTGGCTGGCGATCAGGCGGTCATGTTCAAGCGACTGGTGCGGGGCATCGCGCGTAAGCACAACTATTCCGCCACCTTTATGGCCAAGCCTTACGCTGATAAAAGCGGCAATGGCTTCCATGTTCACTTCAGCCTGCTCAATGAAAAAGGCGAGAACGTGTTCGACAATGGAGGCGAGGAGGGTACGGACCTGCTGCTGAATGCAGTGGCTGGCTTGATGCGCTCTATGCCGGAAAGCATGCTGGCCTTTGCCCCGCATATGAACTCCTATCGCCGCTTTATGGTGGGCGCCCATGCGCCGACCTGTGCCAGCTGGGGTTATGAAAACCGTACTGTCGCCATCCGTATTCCGGAGAGTGCACCGGTTGCACGCCGTATCGAGCACCGCGTTGCGGGTGCCGATGCCAACCCCTATCTGGTGTTGGCGACCATTCTCGCGGGGGCGCTCTATGGCATTGAGAACAAAATGGTGCCGCCGGAATCGGTTGAAGGTGATGCCTATTCCGAAGAGGTGGACCCCGAGCTGGCGCTACCCACCAAATGGGACGATGCGATCAAGCTGTTCCGCCGCAGCCGTGTGCTGAAGTACTACATGGGAGCGGAGTTCATTCACGTCTTTACCTCGGCTAAACGTCAGGAGCTGCGCAAGCTGCACGCGCGTATCTCCGATATCGAATACGAATCCTACTTGGGCTTCCTGTAAATCAGGCAAGCGGATCAAGGAGATGATCAATATGAAAATTGGACTGCTTGCAGCCGGGACGGCCCCGGACGAGCTGCTGTCTGCACATGGCAGTTATGCCGAAATGCTCAGCGCCTTGCTGAAACGCGCGGGCGTTGAGGCCGAGTTTTGTCACTACGAAGTACGGCTGGATCAGTTTCCATCCAGTGCTCAGGAGTGCGATGCCTGGGTGATTACGGGTTCAAAGCACAATGTCGATGAAGGCTTGCCCTGGATCATCCGGCTGGAAAGCCTGGTGCTTGAAATTGTGGCGGCTCGTCAGCCCTTGGTCGGTATCTGCTTTGGCCACCAGATCATTGCTCAGGCGCTGGGTGGAAAGGTCGAACGGTTCAGTGGTGGCTGGGGATTGGGGCGCCAGGAATATGCCCTGATGAATACCGATCAGTTCGATTTCGGTACAGCCCCCAGCGTGCGGATCAATGCTATTCACCAATATCAGGTCGTCGAAAAACCTGAGTCAGCTGAGGTGTTTGCCACGTCTGATTTCTGTCGTTACGCAGGCCTGGCGTATGGCGATCGAGTCCTCACGCTGCAGCCACACCCCGAATTTGCCAGTGAGTTTGAGCAGGCGCTCATTGAACTGCGAAAAGGGGGCGTGCTGACACATGAAGAAGCTGATCAGGCGCTGGCCAGTCTGGATATGAAACCAGAAGCGACTGATTCTGATCGGGTGGGCCAGTGGTTGGCCCGGTTGTTACTGACGGCCGCCGCATAAACGCTCAGGCGATAGCTGCTCGGGTTGGGTTTTCTTAAAGGTGTTAACCATGTCTGAACTTTCGCATACCAGTTCCTATTATGCCGCTTCGGCAAATGACACGCGTATTCGTCCGGCTCTGGAAGGCTCGATGGAAGCCGATGTGTGTGTTATCGGCTCCGGCTATACCGGCCTGTCCACCGCGCTGCACCTGTCGGAACAGGGTTTCAAGGTGGTAGTACTTGAAGCCAGCCGTATCGGTTTTGGTGCTTCGGGCCGTAACGGTGGCCAGATTGTTCACAGCTACAGCCGCGATATCGATTTCATCGAACGTAACTACGGCCATGAAACCGGCAAGGCGATGGGCGCTATGGCGTTTGAGGGCGGCCAGATCATTCGCCGTGTGGTGAAGGATTACGCCATCCAATGTGACCTCAAGGACGGCGGGATTTTTGCCGCCTGTAACGACAAGCAGTTCAAGGAATTGCAGTCTAAAAAGGCCCTGTGGGAAAAGCACGGGCACGCCGAACTGGAGTTGCTGAGTGCTGATGAGGTGCGTGCATACATAGGGACAGATCGTTATTCAGGAGCCCTGCTGGACAAGTCCGGTGGCCATATCCATCCGCTGAATCTGGTGCTGGGTGAGGCCCAGGCCATCGAATCTTTGGGCGGCGTGATTTACGAAGGCTCACCTGCGGTCAGGGTGGAAGAGGGCGAGAAGGTCCGGGTCCATTCGCCCAAGGGGGCGGTCAGTGCCAGTTTTGTTGTGGTCGCCGGTAATGCCTATCTTGGGGATCTGATTCCCAAGCTTCAGGCGCAAGCCATGCCCTGTGGCACTCAGGTAATTACGACTGAACCCTTGAGCGAAGCTCTGCAGCGTGAACTGCTGCCGCAGGATCAATGTGTGGAGGACTGTAACTATCTGCTCGATTATTACCGCCTTTCTGGTGATGGGCGTCTGATTTACGGCGGCGGTGTAACCTATGGTGCGCGTGAGCCCAGCCGGATCGAGTCCCTGATCGTGCCGAAAATGCTGAAAACCTTCCCGCAGCTTACAGATGTAAAAGTGGACTTTGCCTGGACCGGTAACTTCCTGCTGACGTTGATGCGCTTGCCGCAGTTTGGCCGTGTTGGTTCACACGCCAATATTTACTACGCCCAGGGCTACAGCGGGCATGGTGTGACCTGCTCGCACCTGGCGGGCAAGGTGCTCTGTGATGCCATTCAGGGCCAGGCCGAGCGCTACGACATCTTCGCCTCACTGCCACAATATCCCTTCCCCGGCGGGCGCATGCTGAGAGTGCCTTACACCGCCATGGGGGCCGTTTACTATAACCTGAGGGATAAGTTGGGGATTTAGCAACCAGCTGATCCACTTCATCAAAACGTTGGCAGGTCGGGTAAGCTATCTCGAAGGTGTTGTATCAATTGATTACCCGACCAGCTTTGTCTGTAGGCCAGTCCAAAGCTGTAATGGAAGCTGGGCTCAAAGGGTTTGACTACAAAATCTCGGCTCGCTGCCAGGTTGTCATAGGCTGTAATGGGGTTGATCAGGCTGATGCCGACCCCATTGGCCACCAGGGAGCAAATCGCTGCAATGTTGGCCTCTGTCTTACCGGCAATTCGGACCTTGTTTTCGTTGATCAAGGCCAGTAACTGGTCTGCCGCCAGGTTTGGCTGATTGGGAATGACCAGGTGCTGCCCACGTAAATCTTTCACATGGATGCGCTCTTGATCCGCCAATGGGTGATCTTTGGGTACCAGACAGACGGCCTTAACGCTGAATAACTCTTCTACGACCAGTGCTTGTGAATTCACCGGCAAGGTCAAAAATCCGGCATCAAAATTTCCTGCCTCGATAGAACGAACAACCTCAGGGCTGGGCATGATATCGAAGTAGATACTGTATTTCGGATTGATCCTGAGGATATTGGCAATGAGCTTGGGAACAAACGCAAACCCAAGTGCCGGTGCTGAAGCCAGTCGCATTCTGGACGCGCCAAATTCTCTCAGCGCAACAATGCTGTGCTTCATCTCATCAAGGTTGTCCATCAGCCTGAGAATCTCACCATAGAGTTCATCGGCTTCCGGCATGGGGATCAAACGCTTCTTGTGGCGAATGAACAGCGCCATGTTGATGTTTTCTTCCAGCTGAGCCAGCGAGCGGCTGACTCCGGACTGGGTAATGCCGAGCTCTTTAGCTGTGCGCGTGGCAGTCCCCTGTTCATAGAGTGTTTTGAAAATGATCAGGGACTTCAGCGAATTGAGGTTTATGTCGGTCATTATCAGCACTCATCTGATTGTTTTTTATATGGTTTTATTCCGATGCGGCGCGTCAGATTTGTCATTATAGTTGATGACTTAAAATCATATTTTAATGAAAAAACATTATGCGTTGAAATAATAAAAAATATCTTCCTATAATCGTTTCCATACTAAAAACAACAGAATTATGACAACGGAGTATTCGCTTCCATGACGGGTAACGCTCTCTTTTATCAAGCCAGCGGTGAGTTGCCTCTGGTATCCCATGCCGACGGTATCTATATCTGGGATGTGGATGGTAACCGCTATATAGACGCCTGCTCTGGGGCGATTACCTGTAATCTCGGCCATAACCATCCTGCTGTGAAAGCGGCAATGGCTGAACAGTTGGATCGAATTGCTTTCAGTTATCGAACCCAGTTCGAGAGCCAGGTCGCTATTGATTTGGCAGAAGAACTGGTTTCCCTGACCGAAGGCGACCTGGACAAGGTTTACTTTGTTGGCAGTGGGTCTGAGGCGGTAGAAAGCGCCATGAAGCTGGCGCGACAATACTTTGTCAGTATTGATCAGCCGCAACGCACGCATTTTGTCTCCCTTCGACCTTCTTACCACGGCAGTACCCTTGGCGCCCTGAGCCTGACCGGTTACCAGCCGCTTGAAGCCCCCTTTACCGAGATCACCCTGGGGTCCATCAAGGTTCCTTCACCCGACTTCTATCGCTACCCAGAAAACAGTCTGGAGGAGCATGTCATTGCTGTGCTGGCTAAAACCGAAGCGGCCATCGCTGAGGTGGGCGGTGAACATATCATCGCGATTGCCATTGAACCCGTGGGTGGTGCCAGCACTGGTGCGCGTATGCTCAATCGTCAGTACATGGAAGGCATTCGAGAGATCTGCGATCGACATGGCTGTCTGCTGATTCTGGATGAGGTGCTCTCCGGCATGGGGCGCACAGGGGAGTGGTTCGCCTACCAACATTGGGGCGTAAAACCCGACATCATTTCCCTGGCTAAAGGGATGGGCGCTGGGTATTACCCGGTGGCCGCCATGATGGCCAGACAAGAGCTTGTGGACCGGGTGATGGAAAGTGGCGGCTTCATGCACGGCCATACCTACGCCGGTAACCCTTTGGCCTGTGCAACGGCCTTGGCGGTAGTCAAAGCCACGAAAGATGAAGCGCTGGTAACCAACGCTGCCCAGCAAGGTGCTTACCTGCGAAAAGGTTTGGACAAGCTGGCAGAAAAGCATGCCTGTATTGGGCAGGTGCGTGGCATTGGCTTGCTCCAGGGCGTCGAGTTTGTCGCTGATCGTGACAGCAAAACCCCATATCCCGCTGAAGACAACATATTCAATGAGATCACTCGCCTGGCCAAAGCACGTGGCTTGCTGGTGTATCCAAGACGAACCCTGGACGGTGTACGAGGTGATCATGTGCTGATCACTCCACCGCTGACGGTAACACGAGAGGAAATCGACGAAATTCTGCGCCTGTTCGATCAGTCACTGGCTGATCTGAGTGGCCGGTAATACTCCAAAAACGAAAGGGGAAATGCAATGTTGAAAAAAATGATAATGACAGCCTGTTTCGGGCTGGCACTTGCATCAAGCGTTCAGGCTGCCGGTGGCCTGGAGACGGTTAAAAGCGAAAATGAACTGACCTTTGCCATGTCCGGTGCCTACCCTCCGTTCAACTTTGTAGATGAGCAGGGTGATCTGGCGGGGTTCGATGTTGAGATCGGCCGTGAAATTGCCAAACGCATCGGCGTTGAAGGAGAGCCTATCGCAACGGCATGGGATGGCATCATCGCTGGCCTTCTGGCTAACCGTTACGACACGATTATTGGCTCCATGGCCATTACCGATGAGCGTCTCAAAACCATCGATTTCTCCAACCCTTACTACCGCTCAGGCGCTCAGCTTTTTGTTAAGAAAGACGCCGAATCGACCAGCCTGGCAGAGCTGAAAGGCGCCAAAATCGGCGTAACCCTGGGGACCACCTTTGAAGGCTGGCTGCGTGAAAATGCACCGGATGTAGAAGTACGTACCTACAAGGGTGTTCCCCAGATGATGATGGAAACCCAGTCCGGGCGTTTGTCTGGCTTTGTCACTGACCGTCTCACCGGGCTGATGGCCATTCAGGAACGGGATATGCCGATTCAGATGGCGGGTGACCTGCTGTATCCGGAGCTGATTGGCATTGCCATGCAGAAAGATAACCCTGAGCTGCTCAGCGCCATCAACAAGGCACTTGCTGATATGCAGGCTGACGGGACCTATCAGCAGATCAGTGAAAAGTGGTTCGGTACTGATATCCGATAAGGGGCGCGGCAATGTTCGACTGGGCAATCATCGTTAAGTATTTTCCGATTCTTTCGGAAGCAGCACTGCTGACACTGTATATCTCGGTTATCTCTCTGGTACTGGGGCTTATATTCGGTTTGGCGGCTGCGCTGGCACGGCTATCCAGTAATCGCGTGCTTTTTGGTATCGCCAGTTTCTACATCTGGCTGATCCGTTCCACTCCGCTGCTGGTACAGCTGTTCCTGATCTACTACGGGTTGCCTCAGTTCGGATTGGAGTTGTCTCCATTTGTATCAGGGGTATTGGGGCTGGCACTCAATGTGGGGGCCTACAACGCCGAAACCATTCGTGCCGGCATTCAATCCATCAGCCATGGTCAGACCGAGGCGGCGCTTTCAATCGGCATGACCCATGCACAAGCCATGCGCAGGATCATTCTCCCGCAGGCGGTACGAAACATAATTCCGCCCTTGGGGAATAATTTCATCATCCTGATCAAGGATACCTCTCTGGTATCGACCATCACCCTGGTGGAGCTCACCATGAAAACCCAGCAGCTGGTGGGTACGACCTATAAACCGTTTGAGTTGTATCTGGCGGCCACCATTCTCTACGCCATCCTGACGTCCGCAACCGCCCTGGCACTGCGAGCCGTGGAAAAACGGATGCACCTGAAGACCCAAAGGAGTTAACCATGAGTGACGCTATCGTCAGAGTTGAGGCGCTGAGAAAGTGTTACGGCGACCTGGAAGTGCTGCGGTCGGTGGATCTGCAGGTTGAAGCCGGGGAAGTCATTTGCATCATCGGGCCCAGCGGATCTGGCAAAAGTACGCTGTTGCGCACCATTAACCATCTGGAAGTCCCCACTGCCGGGGAGATCCATGTCAATGGCATGTTTATTAACGATACCTCCCTGAAGGGCAAGGCGTTTGATAAGCACCTGTGCGAAGTGCGTACCAACCTGGGCATGGTGTTCCAGCACTTTCACCTGTTCCCCCATATGAGCATCCTGCAAAACGTCATTGAAGGCCCCGTGCAGGTGCTCAAACAGAACAAGGCCGAAGCTGTAGAGAAGGCGATGCAGCTGCTAACCAGTGTGGGTTTGGCAGACAAGCGTGATGCCTATCCCGACATGCTGTCCGGCGGCCAGAAGCAGCGAGTGGCGATTGTGCGTGCCCTGGCCATGAACCCGAGCGTCATGCTGTTCGACGAGCCGACCTCCGCACTGGACCCGGAGTTGGTCGGGGAAGTGCTGTCGGTGATGGAAGGCCTGGCCAAAGAGGGCATGACCATGCTGATCGTGACTCATGAGATGGAGTTTGCCCGCAAGGTGGCCGACCGCGTCATTTTTATGGATGGCGGTTTCATTGTGGAGCAGGGGACACCTGATCAGGTCTTCGGCAATCCTCAGCATCAACGTACCCAACAATTTTTGGCCAGTATTCACTCATGAACAAGCAGCAAACAATTGAGCAGGCCATTGCCCAGATCCCGGATGGGGCAAGCATCATGGTCGGAGGCTTCGGCAGCCCGGGCACGCCCTTTGCGCTGATCGATGAACTGCTGAAGCAAGGACAGAAGCACCTTACCTTGATCAAGAACGATGCCAATGAAATGGGCATCGGTATCAGTAAGCTGATCGAAAACGGTCAGGTCGACAAACTGGTCTCGACCCATATCGGGCTGAACCGCCGTGTCATTGAGTTGATGAATGAAGGTGTGCTGGAAGTGGAGTTTCACCCCCAGGGCATCTTCGCGGAAAAGATTCGCACGGCCGGTGCTGGCAGCTTTGGTTTTCTCTCCGATATCGGCCTGGAGTCCGAGATTACCAAGCCTGAGGATCTGCTTGACTGGAAAGGTTCGCGATACAAGGTTGAAATGGCATTGGGGGCCGACTTTGCCCTGATTCATGCGGCCCAGGCCGACACCTTTGGCAACCTGGTCTATCAGGGCAGCGCCATTAATTTCAGCCCGCTGATGGCCATGGCGGCGAATCAGGTGATAGTGGAAACAGCCCACTGCCTCGCGCCGGGTGAGCTGGAGCCTGCCTGCATCCATACCCCCAGTGCTTTTGTAAGCAGTCTGGTGGTGTTACCCGCCCTGACGAATGACTACGGGATTATGGAACATCATGTCCGACATTAATCGCATTATCAGTCGTGCTGCCCGCGAAATTCAGCCGGGCAACATCGTGAACCTGGGGATCGGACTGCCGACCCAGGTGATTCATCACCTGCCGGAGGATATGGATGTTCTTATTCATACCGAAAACGGTGTGTTAGGGGCCTGGAAGCAGGCACAGCCAGAGCAGATGGATCCGTTTCTGATCGACTCTGCTGGCGCATATATCGCGACGCGCCCCGGCAGCGCCTTTTTCGACAGTGCCGTGTCCTTTGCCATGATACGTCGCGGCAAACTGGATCTGACCATGATCGGCGCTTTTGAAGTCGATCAGCAGGGCAATCTGGCCAACTGGAAGATTCCAGGCAAGTTCTCCCCCGGTATCGGTGGCGCCATGGAGCTGGCGCAAAAAACGCCGCGCATTGTGGTGCTGACGACTCACTGCGATAAGAAGGGGGCGCCTAAGGTTCTCAAAAAGTGTCGCTTGCCGCTCACTGCCGAGTCTTGTGTCTCGCGCATCATTACCGAGAAAGCCGTGATTGATGTAACGCCTGAAGGATTGGTGGTGCGGGAAAAACTGGAACCCCTCAGCAACGACGAGCTACAGGCAATCACGGAAGCCGAGCTGATTTTCCCCCCTGAACTGGAGGCATCATGAGTCTTGCCGAGCATGAACAGCAGATACTGAACAGCTGCGACCAGGTCTTTGATGATGCCATCGCGTTTACCAAGGATATGGTGCGTGAGTATGCCGTGTTGAATCAGGAGCAGGGCGTACTCAATGTGGTTGAAGGCCAGTTGAACGACCTTGGCCTGCCGGTTCAGCGCGTGGAAATGAAACATGACGCCCTGTGCGGTCATTCGCTGTATGCGCCAGTGGAATGGGATCACGAGAACAAATACAACCTGGTCTCCCAGTTGAATCGGGGCGCTGAAGGCAAGACTCTGGTGCTGAATGGCCATCTGGATGTGGTCAGTGCCGATCCGCCGGATATGTGGACGCACCTGCCGAATGAGCCCTGGGAGAAAGATGGCTGGCTCTATGGCCGTGGTGCCGGTGATATGCAGTCCGGTGTGGCTGCCATGGTTTACGCGGTCCACGCCGTACGACATGCCGGTTTTGAGATCAAATCGCCACTGACAATTCAGGCCGTTGTAGAAGAGGAGTGCTCCGGTAATGGTGCACTGGCCTGCCTGCAGCAGGGTTTTGGCGGCGATTTCGTCTTGATCCCTGAGCCTTTCGGCCCGCAAATTTACACCGGTCAGGTGGGCGTGCTCTGGTTCAAGGTGGTTGTGAGAGGCAAGCCCGCGCACGTGCTGGATACCTCGGCAGGGCAAAACGCCATCGAAAAACTGCAGCTCCTGATTCCCTGGCTCAAGTCACTGGAAGACGAGTTGAACTCCAACTTCCGTGCGCCTCCCTATGATGCGATTGAGCGGCCCTTCAACTTGAACATCGGCACCATTCAGGGCGGTAACTGGGCATCCAGTGTGCCTTCGCATGCGCAGATGGAAGGTCGAATCGGCTTTCCTCCCGGCATGTCTGCCAACGAGATCATGCAACGGGTAAATGACTGCATTGAGCAGGCCGCGCGGACGGAGAAGGCCTTTGTCACGGAAAAGCCGGTTCTGCGCTTTCACGGCTTTCGTTCCGAAGGGCATCTGGTGGATATGGCTGACCCGGGCATCAATCTGTTAAGTGGCTGCCATGAGTCGCTGACTCAGGAGCGGCCCAAAGAATACCTGTCGACCTGTACCACTGACCTGCGTGCCTTTCATTTTTATAGCCGTACGGCCGGTACCTGCTACGGGCCGGTCGCGCGCAATATTCATGGCATCGACGAGAGCGTTGATATCGAGTCCATCCGCCATGTTCTGAAAACCTATGCCCTGTTTATCAGCCGCTGGTGCACACTGGAGCCCGCATGAAACCTGTTTTTATTACCGATTATGCGCGCACTGCATTCAGCCGCGCGCACCCGAAAAAAACCGAAATCGATGCTTTGGCAGAGCAGCCCGCTGACAGGCTTTTGGCTGAATTGATTGATTACTCGCTGGAACGTCGCCGAGTAGACCCGATGCTGGTCGATGACTTTAATCTGGGCTGTGCCCTGGCGGTAAAAGAGCAGTGGAGTTTTGGCGGGCGCTACCCCCTGTTTGAGAGCCGCTTGGGAGACCAGTGTGCCAGCCGTCAGATCGATCAGCAGTGTGGCTCGGGCCTGGCAGCACTTCGCTTCTCGGCATTGAGTATTGCTTCAGGCTCGGCGGATATCGTTCTGGCCGGTGGCTATGAGCACATGACGCGTGTTCCGATGGGTCCGGCCCTGTTTCAGGACGCTGTGCTTACCATACCCGAGTTGCCGACTGACACTGGCAAATCCTATGAAATGTCAGTGGTGATGAATATGGGTCTAACTGCGGAGCGACTGGCGACTCAGGCGGGTATCTCCCGTGAGCAGATGGATACATTCGCTGTTCGCTCTCATTCGTTGGCTGCACGGGCACAGCAGGCAGGTATCTGGGCTGACGAGATCATGCCGGTCCAGCTTGCGAACGAAGAGGTATTTCAGCAGGACGCCAATATCCGTGCGGATACCCGACTGGACGTTTTGGCAACCCTGAACCCTGTATTTGCCGAACAGGGGCAGGTAACAGCCGGTAACAGTTCCCCCCTGACCAGCGGTGCCGCGCTTGCGACCCTGATGTCAGAAGAAGCGCTGAAAACCCATAGCCAGGAGCCTTTGGCTCGGGTGCTGGGGTGTGTTGATCGGGGCGTGAAGCCCGAGTTGATGGGCGCCGGGGTTGTGCCGGCTGTACAGCGGCTCCTGGCTCAGTTTGATCTCAAGCCTGAGCAAATTGATCTTTGGGAGATCAATGAAGCCTTCAGCGTAGTGCCGCTCTATGCCATTCAGGCCCTGAACCTGGACCCTGAAAAGGTCAATATTCATGGTGGGGCTTTGGCCCTGGGCCACCCGCTTGGCGCAACCGGTATTCGTTTGGCGGGTACGCTGGCGCATAGCCTCAAGCGTGAAGGCAAAAAAATGGGTGTGGCCGCCGCCTGCATTGGGGGTGGTCAAGGCATAGCGGTACTTATCGAAAGCTGCTGAGTGTAGGCAAAGCACAAGGTTTGGACATCGCTGATGCCTGAGGTATAACCATAGGTAGCTGCCAGAGATGATGAAAGTGCTCTGGTAGCTGCACTGTGTTTCTACCGATGGAGCCGATGCAGATGTCAGCCCTTGAGTTAAAGCTGCCGCCACCGCTGGTGACTGTACTGGTTGCCTTGCTGATCTATGGCGGGCAGCGAAGTACGCCCTCAAGCCTGAGCGTTTCGATTGCACCTGGCTGGGCGCTGCTGCCCTTGGGTGTTTCTTTGCTGCTCGCGGTCATGGCCGTCGCGCATTTCTTTCGGGCCGGCACCACCGTGCATCCGCATTGTCCCGAGAAAAGCAGCTGCCTGGTCGCGCACGGTATCTATCGCTACAGCCGCAACCCCATGTATCTGGCGCTTCTCTTGATGCTTATCGCCTGGTCGCTGTACCTGGGCTGGCTGTTGGCTCCGCTGGGCTGGGGGCTGTTTGTGTTCTGGATTACCCGGTTCCAGATTCTGCCCGAAGAGCGCATGCTCAAGCGTCTTTTCGGGCAGGAGTACAGCTCATACTGTCAGCGTGTCAGGCGCTGGTTATAAGGCTGTTCAAGCCGCGTTGTGCATGGATTGCAGCTCTTCCATTCCTTTGAGGTTCCCCGGCAGGTCACGGTGGCTAAGCGTGTCGGTAATGACCTGGCCTTGCCACTCCTGCTCCAGACGGTTGCGCTCTGATGTCGCCTTAAAACTGGCGATAAAACGATTCACTTCGCTTAACAGCCCTGCATTCTCCGCATCTGCAGCTACGGCCATGGAATAGAAGTAGGGCTGCTCTGCCAGGTTACCTGGCAGAATTTCGATCTTGTCATGCCAGGGGCTGTCAGGGTTGTTACAGGCCCAATAGTAGATGGGCAGGTCGACCATGAAGGCATCGACGATACCCTTGGCCAGACAGTCATGGATGCGGCTTTGATCAGAGTAGGCGAGCAGGTTGGAAAGCTGGGTTTTATTGCCGGCTTCAGTACCGACACCCAGGCTTTCCAGAACAGCAAAAGCGGCCGGGTCGTTGATGATGCCCAGGGTTTTGCCTTGGAGATCACTGATCTGATTGATCCGGCTATCACCCTTACGGCGGGCCAGTACACAGTGCAGATAGGTGTAGGGTTCGGAGTAGGCGACGTGGTCATAACCTTCGTCAGGTGGCAGGGCACTGATGACAATATCGGCGGGCATGCCACCGGGCTTGTCGCTGCTGAACAGGCGCTCGGTGCACAAGTCCCAGGGGGTTTCGACAAACTCGCAGCGCACGCCCAGATGTTTCGCCAGCGCTTCGGCGTAACTGATATCCAGCCCACGCAGAGGGTCGCTTTGTTTCTGACGGAATGACAGACCCACAAACTGAGGTTCGACGGCAACACGCAGGCTGCCACGCTGTCGAATCAGGCCCAGTCGGTCCTGACCGCGGCTCAGGCCGAGCTGTCGATTCATGCGCTCCACCGGCATCTGCGCCGAGGAGAGGTTACTCATGTCTATTGGTAGCCGCTCCAGACCTTGGCCCACTTGAATCGAGAGTTCAGAGATCCAGTCCTGCTTGGATTTCACGCGCCCCATCACATCCTGCAACAGATGCAGGGTTTCAAACAGAATATCGGTGTTCTCGCGGACCTGGCCAATATCATCGTTGATATGACTGAACAGCTTGCCCAGGCGTTCACTGGAGAAATTGACCGCTTCGTCGGAAGCCTCCAGCTTGTCGAGACTATGTTGTCGCAGATTGATCAGCTCTTGTTCGATGGCGCTGAAGTCAAGCTGCTCGCGTGCTGCGTCAACGTGTTTGACCGTGACTTCTGCCAGGTTGCGTACCTCGTTGGCAACCACAGCAAAGCCGCGACCATGTTCACCCGCGCGGGCTGCTTCGATGGCGGCATTGAGGGCCAGCAGGTTGATCTGAGCCCCGATTCGGGTGATGTTTTCCAGGACCGCGTGTGAGCTTTCGGCTTTCATCGCCAGCTTGGCGGCGATGCCCTCCATGGCGGCGATCACCGCAGTGTTGGTGTCGCCAACGGTTTCTCTGAGAGTCTGTTGCAACTGACGTACTTCGTCCCAGGATTGGCCCACTTTATCGGCGGCGGCATTCAGCTCGTCTCCCAGCTGTTGAGAACGTTGATCCATCTGTTGAATCAAACCCTCCTGCTGGGCCAATGCCCGATTGGCATGCCCGGTAAACAGCTGGTTGCGCTGCATCAGGTTGGCGATGGGTTGGGTCAGGCTATGCAGTGCACTGGTGCTGTGCTGGTCGCTCTGTCGATGCAGTTGAGCTTGCAGTTGTCGCAGGCACTGACGCAGGGCAGTGTCCTGCAAATTGGCATCATCCAGATTGGCGGTTTCCAGGTGAGACAATAATTCCACCAGTGCCTCGTTGGAGGGGCCACTGGTGCGATGGCGACGAAATAGCATGGTTTGAGTCCCAGAATATATTTACTGTGGGTGAAGCAAATTTCGTACCAGTAAATGGCGCTGTTTTGGGACATTTGTTCGCAGGAACTGAGCGACTTGAGTGCTCAAGGGGCGGTGGCTGCTCCCTTCTGGTGCGATGAAAAGGACGCGACAGGGGCGTGCCCCTGTCGTTGTGAGGCTTAGCTGGCGTGAGCAGCTGTCTTGTGAACAGGCAGCTGGTTCAGCTTTTCCCATGCTTCATATTGGCTCAGGAATACCTCGCCGCTGAGGTCGTCAAGGAAGTGGGTCAGCTTGAGCTTATCCATGACCGGCCCCTTAACTTCGGACAGGTGAAAGCGCACACCGCTGTCCATCAAGCGCTGATTGATCGCTTCCAGGCTTTCCAGTGCAGAGGCATCAATAAGGTTGACCGCCGGGCACATAAGGACCAAGTGCTCCAGCTCCGGCAGTTCTGCCACCAGATCATAGATACGATCTTCGAGATAGCGGGCATTGGCAAAGTAGAGGCTCTCGTCGATGCGAAGGGTCAGGATGCGTTTGCAGGTTTCGACCTCAAATCGGTCCACATTACGAAAGTGCTGAGTACCGGGCACGCGACCCACAATGGCGCTGTGAGGCTTGCTGGTGCGATACAGGTACAGCAGAACCGACAGGCCTACGCCGGCAATGATGCCCAGCTCTACACCTTCCACCAATGTCAGAATGATCGTCGCCAGCATGGCTGTGAAATCACTGCGAGAATAGTTCCAGGTGCGTTTCAGGGCACCCAGGTCTACCAGTGAAAGCACTGCAACAATAATGGTTGCAGCCAATGTTGCCTTGGGCAGGAAGAATATCAGTGGTGTCAGCACCAGTGTTGCTATGGCAATGCCGACAGCTGTGAAGGCACCGGCAGCGGGGGTCTCGGCGCCGGCATCAAAGTTGACCACGGAGCGAGAAAAACCGCCTGTTACCGGAAAACCACCGGAGACAGCAGAGGCTACGTTGGAAGCGCCCAGGCCAATCAGTTCCTGATCCGGTGCAATGCGTTGGCGGCGTTTGGCGGCCAGAGTTTGTGCCACGGAGACGGACTCGACAAAGCCGACCACGCTGATCAGCAGTGCGGAGACAAAGAGTTGCTCCCACAGGTCCATATCAAAGCTGGGCAGCTGCAGACCCGGCAGTCCGGTAGGTACTTCACCCACAACGCGTACACCTTGTTGCTCCAGCCCCAGCGCCCAGGTCACCAGCGTTGTCACAACGACGGCGAGAACAGGGCCTGCCTTGGCCACAATGTCGGCCAGTCTTGGGCCCATACCGAATTTGATCAGCAAGGGTTTCAGCTGCTTGCGCACCCAAAACAGAAAGGCCGTGGCGCTGACACCAATAATCACTGTGGGCAGGTTGATCTGATCCAGCTTGGCGGCCAGTGCCATCAGTATATCGAGCAGGTTATGCCCTGAAGCACTGACACCCAGAATGTGCTTGAGCTGACTGGCTGCGATAATGATGCCGGAAGCGGTGATAAAGCCCGAGATTACCGGGTGGCTGAGAAAGTTGGCCAGAATGCCCAGGCGCATCAACCCCATCAGGATCAGAATCCCGCCAGAGAGAAACGCCAATGCAGTCGCTGCGGCCAGATACTCGGCAGTACCCTGAAGGGCCAGATTGCCAACGGCAGCGGCTGTCATCAGTGAGACCACCGCGACAGGGCCGACCGCTAGTGTACGGCTGGTACCGAAAATGGCGTAGGCGACCAGTGGCAGGATACTGGCATAGAGCCCGACTTCGGCAGGCAGGCCTGCCAGCAGTGCATAGGCCAGCGACTGGGGAATCAGCATGATCGTGACGATCAGTGCTGCCACCAGGTCGCTGGTGAATGTGCTGCGGTTATATACCTTCAGCCACTGCAAAATCGGGAGGTATCGTTCTAGCATGACAGTATCCTTATCACCGGGCGTGCTATGCGCCTTAGGTACTTACTTCTTGTCGGCAAAGTTGCAAGCCTGTTGGGCTTCCTGCTCCGCCGGACGGTGGCGCAGGACTTCGGGCTTGGCGAGCCACTCATGCCCTTTGAGCATGGCGTTCCAGTAAATCCAGGGCAGCATTTTTTCTTTCAGCAGCCAGGAGAAGCTGCTGGGCTGTTTTCCGTCAACCAGCCATTCGGGGAAACTTGGTAGCAGCTTGCCGCCGTAGCCAAACTCGGCCAGGACGATTTTGCCGCGCTCCACCGTGAGCGGGCAGGAGCCGTAACCGTCATAGATGGCACGCGGTGCTTCGCCCTTGAGAGCGAGCAGAATATTCTCTGCGACCACTGGTGCCTGCTTGCGCACGGCTGCAGCGGTTTTGGCGTTGGGGGTATTACCGGCATCGCCAAGGCCAAAGATGTCACCGTAACGGCTGTGTTGCAGTGTTTCGGGATTCAGTGCAATCCAGCCGGCTTCATCGGCCAGAGGGCTCTCGCTGATAAACCTGGGCGCTTTTTGTGGTGGGCACACATGCATCATGTCGAAGGCTTTCTCGATAATGCTGGTATTGCCTTCGGCGTCCGTGACCTTGAACTGGGCGCTGTGTCCTGGACCGTCGACGGCGATCAGATTGTGCTGAAAGTTCAGCTGGATGCCGTACTTCTCCACGTACTTCATCAGCGCAGGAACATAGTCGGCTACGCCGAACAGAGCCGCACCGGCGGTACAAAATTCCACCTCCATATCCTGCAGGCGGGACTGACGCAGCCAGTGATCACAGGCCAGGTACATGGCTTTCTGCGGTGCTCCAGCACATTTGATCGGCATGGGCGGCTGGGTGAACAGGGCTTTGCCTTTGCGCGTACTTTGTACCAGCTCCCAGGTGTAGGGGGCGAGGTCGAACAGGTAGTTCGAGGTCACCCCATTCTGGCCAAGGGTGTCTTTCAGACCGGGAATGGCATCCCAGTCCAGTGCCAGGCCGGGTGCAACCACCAGAATGCTATAGCCCAGGCGTTCGCCATCTTCCAGTACTACCTGGCGCTGTTCGGGTTCGAAGGCATGAGCGGCACTCTGATACCATTTCACCTGATGCGGCATCACATCGGACATGGCGCGAACGGTCTCGCGACGCTCAAAGACGCCACCGCCCACCAGCGTCCAGCCGGGTTGATAGTAATGCTCCTGGCGCGGCTCGATGATGGCGATATCCAGATCCGGGTTACGCTGCAACAAGCTGCTGGCAACGGATTGACCGGCAGCACCGCCCCCCACAATCAGAACCTCATGGCGACGGCCGCTGACTTTTACTGGGCTGTCACCCTGACGCTGTTGTGATTGCAGGCGATCACGTTGGGCACTGAGGTCATAGCCGGCACTCTGGGCTGCGGCCAGAATGGCATCGGCATCCAGGTGATGTGCTTCAGAGAGTGCCCAAAGTGTGCAACAGCGTGTACCCGTGCGGCAGAACGCCAGTACCGGGCCTTGGACGCTATTCATCAACTCACGGAAATCAGTGATATCGGCATCGGTAATCTGGCCAGAGATCACGGGCTGATAGTGCCAGGCCAGGCCGTGGCGTTCAGCTGCCGCACGAATTTCGGCCATATCCGGCTGATCTTCGCTTTCATGCTCAGGGCGGTTGCAGATGATCGATTTAAAACCCTTGGCGGCTGCCAGTCCCACGTCCGCTGCGGTGATCTGGGGGCTGACGCTCAGAAAGGGGGTGAGCTGATGTATATCCATGACTGTCTCCGGGGCATTTATAGTTATTCTGGTTGCAGATCGGTTCAGAACAGATTGATCGGGATTTTCAGGTAGATCTGATCGTTATCTTCAGCCGGGGGCATCTTGCCGGCGCGCATATTGACCTGCACCGATGGCAGAATCAGACGCGGCATATCCAGGGTGGCGTCACGCTCGGTGCGCATGCGCACGAAATCTTCTTCGCTAATGCCTTCTTTCACATGAATGTTGTGCTTACGCTCGTCGGCTACGGTGGTTTCGTTAGCATATTCATCACGTCCCGGTGCCTTGTAGTCGTGGCACATGAACAGTCGAGTCTCTGAAGGAAGCGAGAAGACACGCTGAATGGATTGATACAGGGTGCGGGCATCGCCACCGGGAAAATCACAGCGTGCGGTGCCGTAATCCGGCATGAACAGGGTGTCGCCAACAAAAGCGGCGTTATCGAACACGTAGGTCATGCATGCGGGTGTATGACCCGGGGTATGCATGGCAAAACCCTTGAGTTCACCGATGCGAATTTCGTCGCCGTCGCTGAGCAGGGCATCGAACTGGCTGCCATCACGGGCAAACTCGGTACCGGCATTGAAGGCTTTGCCAAAGGTATCCTGAACAGTGGTGATATGTGAGCCAATGGCCAGCTTGGCGCCGGTTTTGTCCTGCAGGTAAGGCGCTGCAGAGAGATGGTCGGCATGGACATGGGTTTCCAGAATCCAGTCGACGGTCAGGCCTTCAGCAGCAACAAAGTTCAGGATCTCATCTGCAGAGCGAGTATCCGTTTTACCGGCGGCATAATCGAAGTCCAGTACGGAGTCGACGATGGCGCAGTGGTTGGATGCAGGATCCTGAATCACATAGCTGTAGGTGAATGTCGGCTCATCAAAAAATACCGTCACTTTGGGATGCATAAGGCCTCCGGTCGTAAATTCAATATTGTTATAAGAATATAACCATTTGTTTTATTCTAATATTCATTTGAGGATGGGCGAAATACTAATTGGTTATAAACCGCTCGATGTTCATACCTGTCCAATTCAACTCTAGTTGCTGATTGGCAGGAGTGGAGCTGCGAAGGGCTAGCGCTGAAAGGCGAGAGTGAGGAAGGGATCGTTACTAAAAAGAGAGTGTTAAAAAGAGAGTACTAAAAGGAGCGGCAGGGCGCTTTGGCCCTGCCGTCAGGATCAGCCTTGCTTGGGACCAACCCAGACTTGCTGAATGTTAACGAACTCAAGGATGCCATGAGGCCCAAGCTCGCGCCCGTAGCCGGACCGTTTGATACCACCACTGGGCAGGCGGGGGTCAGTTTTAACCAGTCCGTTCACCACCACCTGACCGGTTTCCAAGTCGGCGGCCATGGCTTCGCCACGCGCTCGTTCCGTCCAGATAGAGCCCGCCAGACCGTATTCACTGTCATTGGCGATCGTCAGTGCATGCTCGGCCGAGTCCGCTTTCAATACCACGGCCACGGGGCCGAAGGTCTCTTCGCGACAGGCAGGCATATCGTTGGTGACATCGGCCAACAGGGTCACCGGATAAAAGAAACCGGGCCCTTCCATCAATTCGCCACCCAGCAGGCAGCGTGCCCCTGCCGCTCGGGTTTGCTCCACCTGACGCGCCAGTTCCGAACGCAAATCAGGACGTGCGATGGGGCCGATATCCGTAGCTTCATCGGCGGGGTCGCCCACCTTCAGGGGTGCCAAGCGTGCTTCCAGCAACTCCAGAAAGCGGTCATACACCGGGGCTTCGACGATGATACGCTTGGCCGCGATGCAGGATTGGCCCGCGTTGATAATGCGTGAGAAGCCGATCAGGTCGGCTGCCTGTTCCAGATCGGCATCGGCCAGCACGATGGCCGGGTCAGAGCCGCCCAATTCCAGTACGGCCGGTTTGAGCTCCGCTGCAGCCATGGATGCGACCTTACTGCCTCCTGTACTGGAGCCGGTAAACGAAATGGCTCGCACCGACGGGTGCTGAATTGCGGCTTGTACGTCCTCAGTTTGCAACGGCAAATTCTGCAGTACGCCCTCGGGTGCATCTGCCTGAACAAACAGGTCCGCAATGGCTTCGGCACAGGCGGGGACATGAGGATCATGCTTGATCAGGCAGGTATTGCCTGCCATCAGCGCCGGCGAACAGAAACGAAAGGCCAGCCAGAAGGGGGCATTCCAGGGCAAAATCCCCAAAACCGGCCCCAGCGGCAAGTGCTGAATGTAGCTGTGACTGGCATCGGAGGCCAGATCGTAGGTTTTCAGATAGGCTTCGCCATGTTCGGCATAGTGATCGGCACACCAGGCTGCTTTTTGTACTTCAGCGCGGGCTTCCTTGATCGGTTTGCCCATCTCGTCGGTCATCAGCCTTGCCAGCCGCTCTTCCTGATTTCGCATCAGATTGGCGACCCGCTGGAGCAGGCGGGCACGTTCGTTAAACGTGGTTTTTCGCCAGTGCTTGAATGCATTCTGGGCAGAGTCGATGCGCGCACTCATGCCGGACGGGTCCAGTGCCTGATAGCTATGTAAGTTTTGCCCGTTGGTGGGGTTGATAACGGTCAGCATAGATCCCTCCTTAGCTTTTGGAAGCCGCTTTCAAGGTGTGTTCGGTTGCATGCTTGTCCTTTTTACGGGCCTTTTCCTCCCTGGGCGCTTTTGCAGCAAGTGGAGTGACGGGGTTGCCTGAGGCGCTGCCTGAGGCGTTGTCAGTTGTACTGCCTGAGGCATTACCTGGACGGATAAAGAAGTCCTGAGGCACATCCTCAAAGAAGGAACCGCAACCGGTCTCGGTGACATAGAAGGTATCGGAGATCCCACAGGTTTTATCGCCATCCACACCCCACATCCAGGGGATTACATGAAAGGTCATGCCAGGCTCAAGTACGGAGCTGTCACCTCCTTTAAGGCTCATGATGTAGCCTTCGTCCCAGCTGGGCGGGAAGGCAATACCGATGGAGTAGCCAGAGCGTGTGATCAGGCGGGCACCCACATCGTTTTCGGTAATGATGGAGCGAACAATATGGTCGGCATCCGAAACGGTGAGCCCCGGACGCATCTCTTCGCGAATCTGGCGCAGGGCCAGTTTCATGGTTTCCTGTGCACGGTACATGGAGTCAGACAGCTCGCCGCAAATCACAGTCCGCATCAGAGCCGTGTGATAACGCCGGTAGCAGCCGCCGATTTCGATAAACACATGCTCGCCCGGTTGCACCTTGCGGCCCTCCCAGGTGGCGTGGCCGATCATGCTGCGTGGGCCTGAGGTAACGTAGGGCATGACGGCCGGGAAATCGCCACCCGCGGCAAACATGGCCTGACTGATGGCGCCGCCAATTTCATTTTCCGTGACACCTGCCTGACAGGCTTCGACCCCTGCGAACAGACCTGCACGCGCAGCATCCGCTGACTTGCGCATAGCATCCAGCTCATAGCTGGATTTGCACTTGCGTCCCTCTTCGACGATGCCGAAGCAGTCCATCAGGCGACTGCCTTTAAAGGCTGTTTTCAGGTAATCCTGATGGTACGCGGGAAAAAAGTAACTGTTGCGTTCATAGCCCAACACCTTGTCGGAAAGGCCGAACTCACGCAGGGACTCAATCAGCATCTGAATGGCATCGCCCGTGTCGGAGTAGGGACGGGTTTTTTCGACCCAGGTACGGGCGTGAACATTCGACTCTTCCATCATGCGCGTAATCATGAAGGGCTCGTCATCAATCGGAACGACCAGTGCCTGAAAAAAAGAATACCCGGTAGTCTGATAATCGGTGAGATACATGAGGTTTTCCGGGTCGGTAATGATCGCCACATCCATCAGGCGTTTGGCCATTCTCTGGCGCAGTTCTTCAATACGACGCTGGTATTCCTCAAAGGGAAAAGTCATATCATCGCGTTCGCGCATCAGGCACCTCCCATTACGGCATCAACTGCGTTTTCCAGAATGTTCAGGCCCTGCTCAAGATCGTCATCCGGAATTGTCAGTGGTGGGATCAGTTTGATGACGCGACCGGACACGCCACAGGGGCCGACTAGCAGGCCCGTCTCAAAGCAGGTTTTGGCGATCTCTTTCGCTTTGCTGCCATCCATCACATCCAGGGCCTGAATCATGCCCTTGCCACGGGTCTCGACGCCCTGGCTTTGATAACGCTGAGCAATGGAAGCCAGGCGGGCGTGGATCATTTCGCCGCGCTCGCGGGTCAGCCGCATCAGGTTGTCATCTTCGAAATAGCGCAGGGCTTCACGTCCGGCCACAAAGGAGAAGCCTTGGCCGCGGAAGGTGCCGGTATGCTCACCCGGTTGCCAGTGTTTGTCGTGATCCGGTTTGACCAGATTCATGGCCAGGGGAGTGCCAAAGCCGCCAATGCCCTTCGCCAGGCAAATGATGTCGGGGTCGAGCCCCATGCCATCGAAGCTGAAGTAGCTGCCGGTGCGTCCACAGCCCACTTGAATTTCATCGATGATGAAAAGCGCACCGACATCACGTGCCAGCTGTTGCAGCGCTTGCAGCCATTCGCGACTGGCCAGGTTGACCCCACCTTCAGCCTGAATCACTTCAATGATGAAAGCGGCCGGTGGCTCGGCACCACTGGAGCTGTTTTCCAGCGTCTCGCGCAGTGTGTTCAGGCAACCCATGCCGCAACCTGAGGTCGTTTCAAAAGGTGCATGGCTAACGTGGTTCAGCGGAACCCCGGAGGCATTACGGAAGTACTGGTTTGCGGTGCAGGCCAGAGCCCCCAGCGTCATGCCGTGGAAGCCTTGGCTGAAGGCGATCACCTCAGTACGTCCGGTTACCCGGCGAGCCAGCTTCAGTGCAGCCTCCACGGCATTGGTGCCGGTAGGACCCATAAACTGCATCTTGTAGTCCATATTGCGTGGACTGAGTACCGTATCGATAAAGGCCTGCATGAAATCACGCTTGACCGTGGTGGCCATATCCAAACTATGGGCAACACCGTCTGCCTCGATAAAACGAATCAAGGCTTCTTTCATACGTGGATTATTGTGCCCAAAGTTGAGCACGCCGGCGCCGGCGAAAAAGTCGATATAACTCTTTCCCTGTTCATCGGTTTGACGCGCGTTGGATGCCGATGCAAAAACTGTCGGGTAGGCTCGGGAGTAACCGCGAATATCGGATTCCCACTTTTCGAACAGTTCCATGCTGAACTCCTTGTGTGAAAGCGCCCTAAGGCAGATCACGCATGTGCTCTGCCTGTGGCGAGTGTGATGTTTAGCCGGCCGTAATGCCGGAAGGTGATGTGTAAAAAGAACGAGGCCTGATGGCCACTACGCGCAGTAGCCACTTCAAGCTAGGAGAGAAAATCGACCCTATCAAGCTTGATAGGAAAAAAAATTTACTGGGGGTGCTTTTTATCGGGTGCCGGGGCTCCAACCAGTTGTGAAAATACCCGTACTACAGCGCCGATGAGGTCATCATTGAAAACGTACTCGGGGCTATGACAGGGCGCGTGGTATGAGTCACTTTTCGACATGCCGATCAAGGCAAAGGCGCCGGGCACCTGATTCAGGAAATAACTGAAATCTTCCGAGGCCATGATGGGCGTCTGGATATTGGTATCCTGCCAGTCAGTGCCCAGAACGTCTGCCAGAGCATTGCGATAGTCTTCAGCGGCCTGGTCGTTATTCACCGTAGCCTCATAGCGTTTGCTGGTGCTGACCTGCGCGCTGACACCGTAGCTGCGGGCAGTATCCTGGCTTATCTCGGTTATCAGGCTATCGATGATCTCGCGCAGTTCAGGTTGTGCCAGACGGATGCTGCCTGCCATTTTGACGCGATCAGGAATGACGTTGACGGCACTGATGGCCTCAATCGAGGTTACGCTGATTACACTGGCTGATTGAGGCGGCAGGCGTCGACTGATGATCTGTTGCAAATTAAGCGTGATGGCCGCTGCCGCTAATACAGGGTCGCGACAGAGTTCTGGCTGGCTGGCATGGCCGCCACGTCCCTTGAGTTCAATCTCAAAGGTACCGTTTCCGGACATCACTGGACCATTGGGACAGACGGCTCGGCCATAGGGGATTGCGGGCCAGTTGTGCCAGCCATAAATGCGATCAACGCCGTTCATGGCGCCTTCTTCAATCATGCTGCGAGCGCCATGGCCGCCTTCTTCTGCAGGCTGGAAAACCAGCGTCACCGGACCCGGCAGGTCTGCCTCATGCAGCTTCAGCCAGGCTGCGGTGGCCCAGAGTGCTGCAGTGTGGCCATCGTGGCCACAGGCGTGCATCTTGCCTGCTACCTCCGATTGATAGGGCAGATCGGTGGTTTCATGAATCGGCAACGCATCGATGTCTCCGCGCAAGGCGATATGCGGGCCTTCGGCATCGGCGGCCAGTGTGGCCAAGGTGCCGTATTTGGCGCAGCTGTGCCAGGGAATGTCCAGGCTGTCCAGCTGCGCACGAATGCTGCGACTGGTGTTTTCCTCTTCCCAGGTTAGCTCGGGCTGCCGATGTAGCTGGTGTCGGAACTGGATCGCCTGCTGAATGATCCTGTGCCATTTGTCTTGCATGCTAGATTCCTTTTTAACGTGAGCCCAGATCTCAGGCTAGCTGCTCCCGAAGCAACTCTCAAACAGGAAGTGGGATGAATCGCCTGGGTGTATAAAAAATAGACGAAGTCTTAAATGTCGCATTTGCCATTCTTTGCGTTTGTGCTATAAAAGCAGTACGGAAATTTAAGCTGAAGGCTAATAAATGAAAACACTGACTACCGGTGAAATTGCCACCTATTGTGATGTGAATCTGCGTACGGTGATTCGCTGGATCGAGCGGGGGGAACTGAAAGGTTTTAAACTGCCGGGGCGAGGTAATAACCGCGTTTTGATCGAGGACTTCATCAGTTTCCTTGAAGAGCACGGTATGCCGGTACCCGCAGAGTTGGTGCCGCAGAACAACAATCGTATTCTGGTGTTGGATGATGAACCCGCAATTACGCGTCTGATCAGTCGTATCCTGCGCTCTGGCGGGTATGAAGTGGATGTTGCTGCTGACGGTTTTCAGGGCGGTGCCAAATTGCTGCAGGATCGACCTGCACTGATTACACTGGATTTGAGTATGCCTGGGCTGGATGGCTTTCAGGTGCTGGACTTCATCCGTTCAACCAGCGAAATTAAGCATACCAAGGTGGTCGTGGTATCGGCATTGAGCAATACTGAACTGAACCGGGCATTGGAAGCAGGTGCTGATGCTGTGCTGCAAAAGCCGTTTCAGAATCAGGAACTGACCGAAATTGTTAATCGCCTGCTGAAAGGTGTTGGCGAGGCCGCATAGCTTTTTTCGACAGCACAAGGAGGCAGCTCCGCGATGGCTAGAAAGCTTTTACTGGTTGATGACGAAGCCGCAATATTGCGAACCCTGAAACGCCTTTTTCGGCGCACGGGCTACGAGCTTTTTACAGCGGAGAATGCCGAACAGGGCCTTCGCATTTGCCAGCAGGAATCGCCTCAGGTTGTGTTGTCCGACTTCATGTTGCCTGGCATGAATGGCAGTGAGCTGCTGCAAAAAACCGCCGAACTGGTGCCATCACCGGTTGGCCTTTTATTGAGTGGTCAGGCGGAACTCAACCTGGTGCTCGATGCCCTGAATAGTGGGCAGGTGTTCAAGTTCATTACCAAACCCTGGAACGATGCTGAACTGCTGTCGCAGGTGGAGCGTGCGTTTGAGCTGTTTGAAGCTCAGGTGTTGCCACCTTTTGAGGCTGGTACCGGTCAATGTGTGCTGCAACTGGACTCAGAGGGCAAGCTGCTTGTAGATATCCCGGAAGCTGATCACCTGCTGAAGGTGCAGGCACGCTTCATGAAAGGTGTGCGCCTGAACACACTTGTTCCAGGTATGACCGAGGAAAAGCTGGACTACCTGCTTCACCACCCCGGCAACAGTATTATGCTGGGTCAGGAATATGGTGCCGGCCGCTACAGCCTGTGTTCCAGAATCAAGGAGCCAGGTGTCTACGAAGTTTTGCTGACCAGTCTTGATGGCAATAGCCTCAGCGAATCTTTCGATCAATCAAGCCAAGTGCTTTGCCAGTCCAAGGTGCTGGAGTGCATTCGTCAGCATCTGAGCGAACCGGATAAGCCGTGTATGGTGGTATGTGTTGAGGTCTCCCGCTTCAAGGAACTCAATCGCCAGTTGGGCTTTATGGCATCTTCCCAGCTGTTGAACCTGCTGGGCGAACGAATCCGCAAACACCTGCCTGCAGGTGTCGCCTTCGGTACTCTCGGGGCTGAGCAGTTTGCACTGCTGATGCCGATGCAGGAAGCGGAAGGTGAGGCCCACCTGCAGCGCCTTTTGCAACAGTTTGCAGAGCCGCTTCCGATGATGGGGCGTTCGGTGATGGTGCCGTTGTATATCGGTTACTCGATGGGCAGCTCTGAGCATACACCTGCCGATGCGGAAACCTTGCTGCAGCAGGCAGCGTCAGCCGTTCATACTCAGGTCAAAGAGTCTGCCGTTGGTATTCTGCATCGTTATTCCCCCGGCCAGGATGAGGATGTCGCCAACCGAGATCGTATTGAAAATGCCCTCTTCGGTGCGCTGGAACGTAATGAGTTTTCGCTGGTGTACCAACCCAAGGTGGAGCTGGCGACGGGGACAATTGTAGGGGCTGAGGCCCTGCTGCGTTGGACCAACTCCAAACTGGGTACGATCAGTCCTGCCATCTTTATTCCCATGGCGGAAGAAAACGGCCTGGTGAATATCATTGGTGACTGGGTATTGGCTGCTGCCTGTGCACAGGCGCGTGTCTGGCGTTTGCAAGACGTCCCTACGGTGCCCATTTCAGTCAATCTGGCCGCGCCCCAGTTGCGTAATGATGCGCTGGTCAGCAAGGTTACCGGAATCATCAACGAGTCAGGCTCATCGCCCCAAGACCTCAAAATCGAACTCACCGAAACTTCCCTGATTCAGGATATCGAGAGCAGTGCCGAGCGTATTCAGCAGCTAAGATCTCTGGGGGTAGGTATTGCGTTGGATGACTTCGGAACCGGCTATTCTTCGCTAAGTTATCTGCACCGCTTGCCCATTGATGTGCTCAAGATCGACAAGTGTTTTATCGATGACATCAGCCCGGATACCGGGCGAGGCCGGCTTGTGAAGCACATTATTAATATGGCGCATGATATGGGGTTCCAGGTCATTGCCGAGGGTGTGGAAAAGCCTTCACAATTGGAGGTTCTGCGTGAGTTTGGTTGTGACGTGGTTCAGGGATATATTTACAGTGCGCCCGTTGCACCGAACATCTTGCGTGAAATGCTGGTCGAACAACCTTTTGAGAACCTGACGTTTGCCTAAACAGATTACCGTTGCCCGAGTAAAACTCCCTGACCAACCTTCAGTGCTGGTGGTTGATGATGAAAAGGCTGTGCTGCTGTCAGAGCGCAGGATCATTCGGCGTCATCATCCTGAATGGGATGTGCTCCAGGCGCAGACAATGGAAGCGGCTCAACAGTTACTTGAGGAACAAACGCCCTGGGCTGTGATTGCTGACCGTCAGATGCCAGATGGTGGTGGGGCTGAGTTGCTCAGGCTTGTCGCCCAACAGCATCCGCTGGCGTTGAGAGTGATGCTGACGGGTGATCACTCGCCTGATGCCTGGCTTGAAGGCACCGCTCTGGCACATCTGGTGTTTGCCAAACCCTACGACCCGGTTGCCATTAGTTCAGTTCTGGATCGTGCCGCCTGTATTCACCAGTTGCCGCTCACAAAAGAGGTCAAACTCGCGCTGGGCGGTCTCAAACAGCTTCCGGTGGTATCTGAAACCTTTACGCGCCTGTCGCTGGAGTTGGCCAGGGACGAGGTGTCGCTGGATAATGTGGTGGAGCTTGTTCAGCAGGATCAGGCGCTTACGGCTCGGCTGCTTCAACTGGCCAACTCTGCATTTTTCGGTTTTACCTGTGAGACACTTTCGGTACGTGATGCCGTTATTCGCCTGGGCAGTGACTTGATCCGAGCGATCGTGCTTGCGCTGGAATTGTTTCATCCAGGGCGAGCGAGCAATGACGCCAAGGGAGATGGCGACTGCTACCGCTTGGCCAAGAACGTGGCGGAGCGAGCGATTGGGTATGCCAAGCAGCTTGGTGTCGACAAGCGCGAACGGGACCGAGTGTTTATTGCGGGCCTGTTGCACAACCTTGGCACCTTGGTTGATTTGGAACTCCAGTCCGACGATTGCAGTAATGCGGATCAGTGCATGGTGGGTGGCTATCTGCTGGCGCTTTGGGGCTTTAATGCCGAGCAAGTGGAGTTGGTGCTGAACATGTGCCATCCGAGCAGCGCAGGGTTCCCAAGCATGGCCCTAATTGCATTGCATGTGGCCTGGGTGTTGGAAACCGAGGGTCCCGACAGTCCTCTGCTTGATCAGGCCTGTTTGGAAGGGGTGGGATTGGCCGTCAATGAGAAGGGTGAAGTGGTCAAGCTCGCTTGATTGATTCTAATGACCATTTCTTGTGACCGGTTCCTCTAATATACATTTCTAACAGGTTGGCTGCTGAGCTGTTTCTCTGGCAGTCAGGTCCTTCGGGGCTAAACTGAATTGAAACATAAGGGGCCTGATTTCAAAGCGGGTCTCGCAAAGAGGGCTGATCATGACAGGAGATTATCCAGTAGCCCCTGTAAAGATGCGCTGGACGTTGGTTGAAGCGGTGCAATCGCTGTCGCGTCCTGTGGGTTTGACGTGCGGCCTGTTTGGATTGGCTGCATTACTGGGTTACTACCTGGGGCTGGAGTTTTTACACCGTCCTATTCCTGAGGGTCCGGCGACTCACCCCTTAACCGCCCTGTGTGCTCTGTTGCTGGGACTAGCACTGCGCCCGGCACACAAATCCGGCCTTTATGAATATCTATTTCTTGCAGCTTCCGCTGTCTTGTCTCTGTTGCTTCTGCTCGAGCATCATTTTGGCCTTAACCTGACACGTCCCTTTACCCCTTTTCTCTCGATTGTTGAACAGGAGTTGGCAGAGGGCAAAGAAAACAGCATGGGGGCGAATACCGCCGTAATGTTTCTGTGCACGGCAATTGCACTGGTGATGAATAATATTGGCATGCCCAAAGCCTCTCAGGCTGCAGCATCAGTTGCGGTTGCCGTTCCCTGTGTTTCTTTCGTTGGCTATGCCTATGGTTTGGAAGGTTTTTATGGGCAGATGTCCTTAATCACGGCAACGCTTGGCTTTGGGCTATCGCTCTCTGTGTTGTTTTTGACGGCAGACCATGGTGGATTGAGGGCGCTGTTGAGCCCTTATATCGGTGGGCGTGTTGCCCGCGTGCAAGTATTGGCGGGCTGTGTGGTGCCGAGTGCGTTGGGTTATCTGGTGATCAAATCCTTTGCCGCAAACTCCACGGGCACTTATGGCGTGTTCGGGCTTTTTGTCGTGGGTGTCTGCTGGTTCATTATTCTGATGATAAGCGTGTCTGCCATTGTGGTTGAACGCGCTGATTTTTCCCGTCGTCTGGGGGAGGCCAAGCTGGCGGCTGCCGCCTTGCATGATGAGCTGACGGGCCTGCCGAACAGGCGTAAATTTTTCTATGACTGTGAACACGAACTGGAGCGGAGTAAACGTACAGGCGCCGATCTTTGGGTGCTCATGTTGGATATCGATCATTTCAAGCACATTAATGACACCCAAGGACATGCCATGGGGGATCAGGTACTTAAGCAAGTAAGCCAATCGCTGACTTTGCTGATACGAGGTGTTGATCTGATTGCGCGTATGGGCGGCGAGGAGTTTGCCATTGTTCTGGTTGATTCAAGCCGAGAAGGGTGTGAACGAGTCGCTGAAGCGGCGCGTGCCAATATCGAAACGCTTGAGGTGCCTGATTGGACCCGTCTACATGGGCCCATTACCATATCCATAGGTGCTGCCCGCTTAGGTCCTGACGGTGTTCTGGCTCAGGTGTTGCACCAGTCTGATCAGGCGCTCTATCACGCCAAGGAAGAAGGGCGGAATCGTGTCAGTTTTTATGACCAGCTGCCGCCGTCTTGAAATGAAGGGATTCTCTACCAAAATCAAACGATTGCAGGTGAGACAAGGGATCAGGGTCTGCTAACATGCCGGTAACATCTCTTGACTCGGCCATGAACTGGATTTTGATGACACCGGAAATTTTTCTGCCTGCTGTACTTGCTTCACTGCTGATTGCCTTGACTGTTTGGGCACTCACACGCTGGCGCTCCTCCATTCCTCTACAGCAGGCTCAGGCCCGCATCGATCAGCTCAGCCAGCAGGCCGAACAGCTGCAGGATGAGGCTGATATGCTGCGGGACCAGAGCCTTTCACTGCAGGATGATAACAACCAGCTGAAAGTAGAGCTGGGGCGTTTGCAAACACGCTCAGACGAGCGTGACCAGGCACTGGAGCAATACAAGAGCTGGTGGCAGCAGGAGCAGCAGCGTTTCCAGGCACTTCAGGCAGAACACCAGCAGCTGCAGTCGGATTACAGTGCGTTGGTGTCCCGCCGTGAACAGCAGGAAGTGCATTTCCGTGAGCAGCTCCAGCAGCTGGAGCAAAGCCGTGAACTGCTGAAGAAAGAATTCGAGCAACTTGCCTCTGAAATTCTTGAGCGCAAGGGCAAGGCGTTCAGCGAAATGAGCGAGCAAAGCCTTAATCAGCTGCTTAACCCTATCCAGAACGAAATGAAAGGCTTTCGTGAGAAGGTCGAAAACATCCACTTGCGCGAGACCGAGCAGCGCGTTCAGCTGCGTACCGAGCTGCAAAATCTGCAGCAGCTGAATAAGGCGATCACCGATCAGGCGGAAAAACTTACCACCGCGCTTCAGGGTCAGAAGAAGGTTCAGGGCAACTGGGGTGAATTGATGCTGGAAAACGTGCTGGATAATGCGGGCCTTCGCCTGGGGCAGGATTATAAGCGAGAGGTCAGCATCAACACGGAAGAAGGGCGTCAGCGCCCGGATGCTATTGTCTATCTTCCGGGTGAAAAACACCTGATTATTGATGCAAAGACCTCTCTGGCGGCGTATACACGGTATGTGAATGCCGAGAAGGATGGGGAGCGTCAGCAGGCGCTGCGAGAGCACGCTCGGGCTGTTTCCGATCGTATCAAGGAGCTGGCCGAACGGCGCTATGACAAGCTGCCGGGCCTTAACTCACCAGAGATCGTGATCATGTTCATCCCGATCGAGTCTGCCTATGTGGAGGCGTTGAAGGCGGATGAAACCCTCTATCAACGCGCACTCGAGCAGAACGTTCTGGTCGCTACACCGACCACGCTGCTCACCAGTCTCAACATTGTCCGTCAGCTGTGGCGCTTTGAGGACCAAAGCCGTCATACCGCAGAATTGGCGGACCGTGCCGAGCGTTTCTACATCAAGCTTAACAGCTTCCTCACCAGCATGCAGGATGTAGGGCGCAAGCTGGACGGTGCCCGCGTCAGCTACGACAAGGCCTTTGCCCAGCTGTACTCCGGCCGTGGAAACCTGATCAAACAGGCCGCCGAGTTTAAGGAGTTGGGTGTTTCGGTGCAGAAAGAGCTTCCGTCTGATCTGGTCGATAAGGCTCGGCTGGAGCTGGATAGCGGCACTTGAGTGTCCCGCGCTGGCCAGGAGGCCTTTCTTAGTTATGGAATTCATCAGGCGGCGTATTGAGCAGCAGGTCTTTAACCTGACTGGCTTGTCTTTGAATCAGATCGATTACGAGAACCCCAAAGGCGACCCCGGCCTGTTCGGGCCCGACAGTGTTTGCTGGAAGGTGCACGCCGACTTCCCCTCCATGCTCTGTGGTGGCATAGGGGCACTGATGCTGCAGATGTTACACCCGTTGGCGCTGGCTGGGGTTTGGGATCATTCAACCTTTCGTCATGACATGATCGGGCGTTTACGTCGGACCAGTCAGTTTGTGGCGGGTACGACCTTTGCAGCCAAAGCGGATGCTTTGTGGCTGATCGACCTGGTCAATGGCATTCACAGCAAGGTTAATGGACGAGCGCCCGATGGGCGCGCCTATTCGGCCACAGATCCAGAGTTGCTGACCTGGGTCCATGTGGCCGAAGTCAGAAGTTTTATGGCTGGCTATCTGCGTTATCGCAATCCGAATTTAAGCCTTGAAGAGCAGGATCGCTACTTCGATGAGGTGGCACTGATAGCCGAGTCTCTAGGGGCAATTGACGTGCCTCGAACACGTCAGCAAATTGAGGGCTATCTTGAGTCGATGCGGCCACAGCTATCTTTTGATGAGCGAGCCGCTGAGGTACTGCAACTGTTGCTTAAAGCACCGGCCCCCAGCTGCATGACAAGACCCGTGAGCTATTTGATGGCTCGAGCCGGTATCGATCTCCTGCCCGAGTGGGGACAAGCACTTGCTGGCATCGGCTTGAACCGCACTCAGAAATATCTGATTCAAGGTGGGATGGGCGCACTTGCCCCAACGTTGCGGTGGGCGTTACGCAATGGGGTGTCCCGGCGCGCTCGACGAAGAATGCAGCTGGATTAATCCCGGTTTTGTACCCGTCATTCAATACGCCTCCCAAGTCTTTGTAAGCCATTCCTAACGAAATCTTTACGCTTTTTTTACGCCCCAGGCCGTTTTGCTGCCTCGAACCCTTACGCCCGGTCCGCCGACAATTTGCCTGTTATCTCGATAGAGGAGAGGGCCAAGAAGGCCCAGGGCATAAAGGATGCGAATCATTATTTTGGGCGCAGGTCAGGTCGGCGCCACTCTGGCGGAACAGCTGTCCGGTGAGGCCAATGATATTACCGTGGTGGATGCCGATGTTACTCGCTTACGCCTGTTACAGGACCGGCTGGATATCCGCACGGTAGAGGGCTGTGCTTCCTTCCCGGATGTGCTGGCTCAGGCGGGATGTGCGGATGCCGATATGCTGGTGGCCGTCACCAACATAGACGAAGTTAACATGCTGGCCTGTCAGATGGCCCAAACCCTTTTTAGTATTCCGCGCAAGGTCGCACGAGTTCGTGGGGGCAGTTATCTGGGGCATGCCGATCAGCTGTTCCGGCCGGATGCTATCCCGGTCGATGTCCTGATCAGTCCTGAGCAGTTGATCACTGATCATGTCGAGCAGCTGACACGTTGGCCCGGCACGCTTCAGGTGCATGATTTTGTCGGAGGGCGGGTCAAGCTTGCAGTGTTCATGGTTGGGCAAGAGTCACTATTGTGTGGGCATCGGCTGGCAGAACTCAACAGCATACTGCCGGAGCCGGATGTATGCTTGCTCGCGGTGTATCGCAATGAAGTCCCTGTACGTCTGCAGGGCCTGGCCGAGTTAAGGGCGGGCGATGAAGTCTATCTGATCGCGACACCTGAAAACCTGGAGCGTGTCACACAAGTGTTTGTCGGTAAGCGGCAGCGCTATCGCCAGATCATGATTGCCGGTGGTGGCAATATAGGTGCGGCGCTGGCGGCTCGGTTGGAGTCCTGCTTTCACGTCAAGGTTATCGAAACCCGTAAGGTGCGCTGTCAGGAAATTGCACGGCAGCTCGACTCAGCGGTCGTCATCAATGGCAGTGTGTCAGAGCTGGATATCATGACCGGGGAGGGCGTGGAAGATATCGATCTCTTTTGCGCTCTGACCAATGATGATGAAGCCAATATCATGTCGTCCATGCTGGCCAAGCGTGCCGGTGCTCGAAGGGTACTGACCATCATCAATAACCCGGCCTATGTGGGTCTGGTTGATGGCAACATCATCGACCATGCCATTTCCCCGGAACAAATCACCGTCGGTAGCCTGCTGACCCATATTCGCAAGGGAGATGTGGCGCGGGTGCATGTCTTGCGACAGGGACAGGCGGAAGCCCTGGAAACCGTGGTGCATGGTGATGCCAGCAGCTCCGGCGTTATCGGACGGCTGGTTGGCGAGCTGAAACTGCCGGGCGATACGCAGATCGGCGCTATCGTGCGTGGCAGCCGTGTCTTGATGGGCCGTGCGGACACCCGGATCGAAAGCGAAGACCACCTCATTTTCTTTATGACCAGTCGTCGCAGCCTGAAGCAGGTCGAAAAAATGCTTCAGGTTGGACTGGGTTACTTTTGAGGAGGCGCAGGGATGAAACTTTTTCGCCCGGTATTGTATGTCTGCGGCATGCTCGCGCTGATTATGGCTTGCTTGCTGCTGGTTCCCGCCACCCTTGCCTGGGTAACAGCTGATGGCGAGCATGGGACCTTCTATTTATCCTCTGCACTGGCTGCGTTGGCCGGTGTGGTGATGATTCTGGCGGGCCGTGGCAACCGGTTCGCACTGACTGCACGTCAACTGTATCTGCTGACCAGTCTGAGTTGGCTGTCGCTGTCCCTGTACGGTGCATTGCCATTGATGCTCAGTCACCACCCCCTGTCGATGACTGATGCCGTGTTTGAAGCTGTATCGGGTATTACCACGACGGGGTCCACCGTGATGTCTGAGCTGGCCAGCCTGCCGCCCTCGATCCTGCTCTGGCGGTCCATGTTGCAATGGATTGGTGGCCTGGGGGTGATCGGGATGGCGGTATCGATTCTGCCGTTTCTGCAGGTGGGTGGCATGCGCCTGTTTCAGACGGAATCCTCTGACTGGTCGGAAAAGTCATTGCCACGTTTCCATGAGGTGGCACGCAAATTACTGTTGGTGTACCTGAGCATCAGTCTGGCGTGCACGCTGTCCTATCTAGCGGCGGGAATGAGCCTGTTTGATGCCGTCAATCACGCCATGACCACGGTCTCTACCGGTGGCTATGCAACGGATGACCGTTCGATGGGGCGCTTCAGTCATACGATTCTGTGGATCGGTGTGCTGTTTATGCTGTTGGGTGGCCTGCCGTTCATGATGTATATCCGCTGCTTGAGTCAGCGTAAGCTGAATCTGTTTCAGGATCAGCAGGTGCGCGGATTTCTGACTGTCGTGTTCGGCTTGATTAGTCTGCTGACGCTGCAGCAGCTGCTGACGACCGATCGAGAGCCCTTTGATGTGCTGACCCATGCTGCGTTCAATATCGTGTCGGTTATTACCACCACAGGCTATGCGTCCACTGATTACACCCTCTGGGGCACTTTCAGTATCGCCATGTTTTTCTTCGTGACTTTCATGGGAGGATGTTCCGGCTCAACCAGCGGTGGCATGAAAATGTTCAGGTTTCAGCTCTCATGGCTGTTTCTGCGCGATCAGATGAACAAGCTGGTTCATCCTCGCGGTGTGTTCGCGATCCGATATAATGGCAAGCCGATTCAGGAGGATATCCTAGTGTCTGCGGTGGCGTTTTCATTCCTGTTCTTTTTGATACTGACGTTCACTACCTTGGCATTGGCTGCTACAGGGCTGGATCTGGTAACGGCTGTGAGTGGCGCAGCAACCGCCTTGACCAATGTAGGCCCCGGTCTTGGCGATATGATTGGCCCTGCCGGCAGCTTCGCCGATGTGCCGGACAGCGGTAAATGGATTTTGGGCTTTGCCATGATTTTGGGGCGGCTGGAGCTGCTGACCGTCATGGTGTTGTTGACCCCCGTGTTCTGGAGAGGATAAAGCGTGATTGCATACCTGACCTCCGGCAGCCAGCTTAGGCATTGGCTGCTGGCGGCAGCGGCACCCTTACTGACAACACTGGCCTGCTGGCCTTTGGCGGCCCGGTTGCCCATTGCCAGCCTGTCGTTGCTGTACCTGGCTGCTGTGCTGTTTGTGGCCGTTAAAACATCTACCCGGCCTGCACTGCTGTCGGCGCTGCTGTCTTTCTTCCTGTACAACTTTTTCTTCACTGACCCACGCTTCACGCTGTTTATCGTCCATCGAGAAGACTTCATCACGGCCTTGGTTCTGGTGTTGGTGGCACTTTTGACCGGGCAGCTGGCCGCACGCCTGCGCGAAAAGGTAAACGCGCTGGAAGCCAGTCTGAGCTGGAATCGAGACCAGATGGCGCTGGCGCAGAGACTGTCTGACTGCATGGATTCTGAAGAGCTGCTGAGCGTCTTTAGCACGTATTTGCACGGCTGGTTTGGCGAAGGAGGCCTTCGTATCGAAGCCTTGCCAGAGGAGCAGGTACAGGCGGCTTTTGATGGGCGGGATGAATCATCACTTGTTCTGCAGCAGCCTGAGGGGTTTCGTCTCCACCTGCGAAATCATCTTGGCCAACAGCAAGGCCTGAGCCTTGAGTGCTCAGCGCCGTTCAAAGCAGAACAAAGCATTCAGTTAAGTTCATCCCTTGAGCTGTTCAAGCTGGCTTGGAGTCGCATTCAGCTGGCGCAAAAACTGCGCAGTGAAACGCTGGACAAGGAACGTGAACAGCTACGCTCGGCGCTGCTCTCCTCGATATCCCACGACCTGCGTACCCCCTTGGCCACCATGATTGGCTCTGTCAGTACACTGATTGATTTGCCGGACAGCTTGACCGATGAACAGCAGGACGAGTTGCTCCGCAACACGCTCACAGAGTCTCGCCGGCTTGATCGCTACATCCAGAAGTTGCTTGATATGACCAAAATTGGGCAGGGCGAGCTGAAACTTGAGCGAGACTGGGTTGGAGTGGATGAAATCCTGAGCGTGGCCTTGCGTCGTCTCCAGCCCTTGTTGAGCGGTCAGGAGATCCAAATCTGCTGTGCTCCGGATTTGCCCCTGTTCAATCTGCATGGTGCCCTGGTTGAACAGGCTATTTTCAATGTGCTGGAGAATGCTGTGCGCTATACGCCCGCCGGAAAGTCGGTGCGCATCGACGTGGCGCTTAAGGATCATGACCTGAATATTGATATTCGTGACTCGGGTCCAGGTATTCCTGAGGAGCACTGGCCTCACATTTTCGATATGTTTTTTACCCTGGCCAATGGTGATCAGCAAACCGGAGGAACGGGTCTTGGATTGGCAATTTGTCAGGGTGTACTGGGCGCTCATGGCGGAGAGGCCTCCGTCATCTCCAGCTCTGCTGAAGTCGGCAGCTGTATTCGCCTGCGCCTTCCAATGGAGTTGTCGCTAAGGGAGGCGGTGGCATGACACGCATTCTAGTCATTGACGACGAACCCCAGATTCGACGATTTTTGACGATCAGCCTTGAGTCTCAAGGCTATCAAATCATCGAGGCAGACAAGGGCAAGAAAGGGCTGGAGCAGTTGGCTCTTGAACAACCGGATCTGGTGATTCTGGACCTGGGTCTGCCTGATATGGATGGACAGCAGGTGCTGCAGGAAATCCGCGGTTTCAGTGATGTCCCGGTTATCGTCCTGTCGGTTCGCAACAGCGAAAAAGAGAAAGTGATGGCGCTGGATGCCGGTGCCAATGACTTCGTTGAAAAGCCGTTCGGCGTTAAGGAACTGCTGGCGCGTATACGGGCGATTCTGCGCCTTTTATCCGGTAAACAGGTGCTGCCGACTGCCTATGACGATGGCCGACTGCGGATCGATTACCATCTGAGAATTGTGATGTTGCAGGGTGAACGATTGCATTTTTCACCCCGTGAATATGATCTTCTTCTTGAGCTTGTTCAGCACCCGGGGCAGATACTTACACAGCAATATCTGCTGAAGAAATTCTGGGGGCCTTCGCACCTTGAGGATAATCACTATCTGAGAATCTTTATCCGCCAGATTCGCGCTAAGCTGGGCGATGATCCGGCCAGGCCGACCTATATTGAGACCGAGCCTGGGGTTGGATATAGATTCATTGGAGAGTAAATCAGCACACTCTTAACGACTTGCGTTTTTATTAAAGGAGACAAGCTTTTATGATCGCTAGGGAATGGAAGTGCCGCGTACCCCTTGTTCATAGCGAAGGTTTTACCGCTTATTTGTACGAAACCGGCATTAAGGATTCATCCGCCACACCGGGTTATATCGGAGCCCAAATTTTCCGCCGTGCCCTTCATGACAGAATTGAACTCACACTCATCACTTACTGGAATGATCTGGAGTCTATCAAGGCTTTTGCTGGTGAGGATATTGAACAAGCGCGCTTGTATCCCGAAGATGCCGTGTTTGAGCTGGAGCCCGAGTTGACCGTCCAGCACTACGAGGTGATCGATCATCAATTTGATGCCCAGTCTTGAGCATAAATCTAAGGCCCCCACCTTAAATGAATATCTTATTATTGTGCCTGGCTATTATTTTTCTCCCGCTTTCAGTCAGTGCGGCTGAAACGTATGCAGAAAAAAGGGCTGAACGGCCCGATGGCTCTTATATCAATTACTACCTTCTTCAGGGAGATAAACAAGTACCAAGCGACGTATTGCTTTTGATCATGCAGGGCTCTGACTGCAACTCTGTTCTGAAAAACAAGGCAGTATTGTCGGACTTTAAACATGCATGGCCGGAAGCGGATGTTCTGTTAATAGAAAAATATGGCATTGATCAGTCTTTGCCACTTAGCCCCGATACAGAGCGTCACGACTGCCCGCGCGAGTATCTGCAGAATGATAACCCCGAGCAACGAGTTGCCGACATTGAGCGTGTATTAAAAGCGGTGCGTTCCAATGGAGCCTATCCCGACCTGATCCTGCTCGGGGGCAGCGAAGGAGCGGTTATAGCCAATTTAATGGCTTCCCGGCTGGATAGGGTAACGGCTGCAATCGCGTTCAATGGTGGTGGACGCTGGTTTATAGATGATGTGATTCACAGCATTGCGTCCGGTGCTGGAAACCCCGGTGAAGCCGAGGCTGCAATCCAGGGCTTCAAGGGATTTGCGGAGCATGTTTTGAACAGTGCGCCTTCTGAGCTGGTTGTGAGTGGCCATGGCTATAGCTGGTGGTATCAGATGCTCGGTATCGACCAGTTGGCGGAGTTACAGAAAGTCGAGGTGCCTCTACTGTTGGTTCAAGGCGGAAGAGACTCGGTGGTATCTGTTGCAAAGGTAGACGAAATGGTCTCGGCCTTACTTAAGCAGGGAAAAGATAATATCGACTACCGAGTCTATGCAGGGCTGGATCACAGATTCAATGGAGAGGATGGGGAGAGTCAGCGTTCTCATGTTGTACTGGATATGCAGGAGTGGCTAAAAGGTAAAATGGGCGGCTCCTGACAGCCGCCTCAGGCGTTGGACTCAGGAGTCCAACGCTTCTTTCACCCGCTTGCCCTTACGACGGTTGAGCAGATCCTTGGCGCTGACCAGAAATATGCCGGCAAGGACCATCAGCCCGCCGGTTACAAAGCCGGGACTCAGTACCTCATCCAGAATCCACGTTCCCAGAATGACACCCATCAAAGGCGTTACGAACACAAAGGTCGCCATACGCGAGGCCAGGTAGCGCTTGAGGAGCCAAAACCAGGTCAGGTAGCTGATCAGCGCAATGGCAATAGCCTGGAATGCCATATTCAGAGCGGTTTCAGGCGTCCAGTTCATCTGGCCGTTACCCATCAAAAAGGCGGCAATGATCAGCATGATGGCAGCCGCGGCCATTTGATAGAACAGCGTTTTGACGGCCGAGGCTTCAGACAGGCGGGAGCCACGAATGACGACTGTGGTAAAGCCCCACACAGCACCAGCTGCCAGAGCGAGGGCGTCTCCATAGAGGCTGGTACCCTCACTGGATCCGGGGGCCAGGAAGGCGACACAAACACCGATAAACGCAAGTGCGATACCCGTCCATTGTAAACGACTCAGGCGTTCATCCTGGTGCACGAAATGCATGCCCAACGCGGTGAAAATGGGCGACGTGTAGAGAAACACCACCATGTGCGAAGCACTGGTGTGCGCCAAACCTTCACCTACGAACAGAAACTCAAGGCCGAACATGAAGCCCGCCAGTAAGCCGGCTTTCAGGGTTCCGTCAGAAAATGCTTTGGTTCCTTCACTTTTTAGTAATAAAAGCAGCAACACTACACTGGCAAAGGCAGAGCGAAGGCCTATCTGAAGCGTAGGTGCTATGTCGTCGGCGGCCAGCTTGATGGCAATTTGCTGGAATCCCCAGCCCAGGCACAGGATCAGCAGAATACTAACAGCAAAGAAATCAAGGTGTTGTCGAGTGCTTGACATGGGGGCTCCTAAACCGGTCCAGCGCGAAGGGTAACGTAGGTTACACTCTATGTGGGAGTATTGCAGCAGTGTCTGATCATAAGCGTTGTGCTGAAGCTGAAATTGCTTTGTCAGTTTGCAAAAGAGAATTAAAATCCGCGCTTTAATTTTTCAGGTAGCGCCTGTATGAAATGCGTATCCTTCGATGCGTTCCGAACCCTCCACCTTCCTGGTGTTAGCTACATCAAACCCGAACACATGTTCCGTGAACGAGCCAATATTGAAGCAGCCGACTGGGTGCTTTTTCCCGAATATTGGCAGGTCAATGCACTGGTCTTTGGGCTAAAAAAACGAATCTTCCCGAGCCTGGCCTCCTATCTGATCGGCCATGACAAAGTACAAATGACACGGGCTTTTCAAATGCTGGTGCCCGGCCATGTTCCCTGGACGCTTATCGAGTCTAATGATGAGCGAAGCGCCCAGCGGGTGTGGGAGCAGATGCATCCGCCCTTTGTTGCCAAGATTCCCAAAAGCAGTATGGGGCAGGGTGTTTTTCTGATCGAGACACTTGCCGATTGGCAGCAGTATCTGGCTATTACGCCTGTTATCTATGTGCAGGAGTTGTTGCCCATCGATCGCGACCTGCGTCTGGTTGTGGTCGGTGGCAAGCTGGTTGCGGGCTTCTGGCGTTGCCAGGGCGAGAATGGTTTCCACAATAACCTGTCTAAAGGGGGCTATGTGGATAGCACGACGGCGTTGCCTCAGGCCGCCGTTGAATTGGCAGAACGTGTTGCCCAAGCGTTAGAGGTCGACCATGCCGGCTTCGATGTGGCGATGGTAGATGGCTATCCTTACTTGCTTGAGTTCAACCGCCTGTTTGGCAATCAGGGCCTGCCTGGTTTGAGCCAGCAGGTGTCGGCGGCCATTCTGGATCATCTGCAAGTGGCCAATGATTACGATGGCGATGATGATGACGACGATCCCAAGGATCCAACACCGCCCTTGCCGATTGCCATCTGATGTTCAGCTACCAGCCGCTGTGCCAGCTTGTGGGCAGCGGCTTTGACCTCCGGGCTCAGCCTGTCATTGGGTTGAAAACGTGTACCGCTAATGGCCAATATTTTCAGTTTGGCAGGGAGCTGCCCAAGGGCCCTTGCCAAAGCCAGCGTTTGTGCCAGTCCAATCCCGTGAGTTGAGGAAGATTGCGTCTGCTCAAGCTGCTCGAAAGTCAGCTCCCGCGCTTCCCCTGCTGCCATTTGCTGATCGAATAGCGCATCTACCAGGATGACCCGTTCATAGCCTTGCAGGTTGTTGATCAGCTCAGGCCCTGGCCGGTCCAGGCGGAGGGTGACAAGCGATGCAGGGCAACTGATCAGTTCAAGATGCTTAATGACCTCCCATCCGGCTTGATCATCACCAAAGGGGGAGCCGATACCGATGACAAGTTCTTCGGTGTTCATACGTGTTCGATTTTTTCGACGGTCAGAAAATGGGTCGCGCAGGAAATGCAGGGGTCATAGTTGCGAATCACCTGCTCAGCGCGAAGCCTGAGTTCATCTGCTTCCTTGTCCAGCCCTAAATGGCTAAGTGACTGGTGCAAGTCGGCCTCGATACGTGCCTGATTCTGGCTGGTGGGGGGGACGATGCGAGCCGCTTTGATAAGTCCGTGAGAATCCACCTCATAGCGATGCCATAAAAGGCCTCTGGGTGCTTCGCTCATGCCGAAGCCAATGCCTGCGCTTGGTGTGAGGGGAGTAAAGGGAGATTCGGGCTGAACATAGGTGTCCAATAACCTGATTGCCTCGAACAACACCAGTTCAATCTCAAGGGCGCGTGCCAGCAGGCTGTTGAACATGTTGTTGCTGGGCAGGTCGAGTTCGATCTCCTGGATGCGTTGCTGCAGGAAGTCAGGCAGCTGGCTGTGATTCAGGTTCAAACGTGCCAGAGGGCCGGTCAGATAGGGCTGGCCCTCAAAATCTGACCAGAGTGCTGTTGAATCGGGTTTGTGGTGCTCATGAAAGTGCTGCTCGAATGCACGGGCATCCAGACAAAGCCCTGTGCTGGTCTGCAACTGTCCAGCCTCAATGGCGTAGTGATCGGGATGATGCAGGGCAATATAGATAAAGTCCTGTGTATCATCCGGCAGTGACAGACTGGTACAAAAGCGGGTCAGCTCGGCTGCATCTGCCTGCGCCTGTTTCAGGCGATCCGAGAGTGCGGAGGTTTCATCAAGCTCGGGTGCATGATGAAAACCACCCAGGCGTGCACCTACAGGATGCACCGAACGGCCACCAAAGAGCCGGATCAGCTCGTTGCCCAGTCCTTGAAGCTTCAAGCCCCGTTTGACCTCATTCGGATACCGCTCTGCCATGGCAATGGCGTTTTCAAAATCCAGAAAATCGGGCAGGGCTAGCAGGTGAATATGCAGGGAATGACTCTGCAGCCATTCACCACAGTAAAACAGCCGCCTCATCTGTTGCACCCAGGGCGAGACCGGCTGCGGCGAAAGTGACTCCAGTGCGTTGAGTGCACTCATCTGATAGGCCACCGGACAGATGCCGCAGATGCGAGCGACGATATCCACCACTTCCGAAGTTTCTCGACCTTCGAGAAATTTTTCGAAATAGCGCGGAGGTTCAAAGATGGACAGGCCCAAGTCCACCAGCTTGCCATCCTGTACTTCCAGTCTAAGCGAGCCTTCGCCCTCAACACGGGTCAGAGCCGGCACATCAATACGAATACGACGGCTAGTCATCCTGATCTCCTGCCGTTGAACGATAGAACGTCTGTCCCGTTTGCAGAAATGCGGGTGCTTGGGAGTTGATCAGCAGAAAGCGTCGCGCGATGGCATCCGGCAGCAAGCCGAAACCGGCGAAGCGCTGCGCCAGGGTGTCGCTTTGTGCGGTTTCGCTGGGGCCATAACAGCCATAGCAGGCGCGCCCAAACCGGGGGCAAAGCGCTCCACAGCCGGTACGGGTGACCGGTCCCATACAGGGCTCACCTTGGGTGACGAGCACACAGACTGTCTGCTGGCGTTTGCATTCCAGGCAGACGCGGTCCTGATCATCCACCGGTGCCACACCAAACAGCAGGGCACGTACAGCTGCCAGGACTTGATTGCTGCTGACCGGGCAGCCCCAGAGTTCCAGATCAACCTTAACCGCTGACGCGATTGGCTGAACGTTTTTCAGTGTTTGAATGAACTCCGGTCGAGCATAGATGGCATCACGCCACTGGTCGTGCTGGTCATCAAGGTTGCGCAGTGCCTGGATACCGCCACTGGTAGCGCAGGCGCCGATACTGACAAGGTAGCGGCTGTTGGCCCTGATACGCTGAATACGTTCCAGCTCGTCAGCTGTTGACAGGCTGCCTTCAACAAAAGCGATATCGACCCGAGCCTCGGTATCACTCATGCCTGCTTCCAGAAAGTGCAAGATGTCTACCGCTTCACTGAGCTCCAGCAGGGCTTCGCCCAAATTGAGAAATGCCAATTGGCAGCCATCGCAGGAGCTGAATTTATGCACGGCGATACGAGGCCTGGTTGTCTGGGTGTACATTAAACGCCCTCCAGCCCCAGGCGGTCACGCAGCCTTGGATAGGGCATGACCGGACCATCGCGGCAGATAAAGTCGGCACCGAACTGGCAGTGGCCACAATGGCCGCTGGCACACTGCATGTTGCGCTCCATGCTGAGCCAAATTGATTCGGCGGGCACCTGCTGGCGAATTAGCTGCTCGGCGCTGGCCTGCATCATCGGCTCGGGGCCACAACAGCACACCAGTGTTTGACCGGGTTTGAGTGGCAGGCGCTTGATCAGCTCTGTAACCCGGCCGCTGTACCAGGGCCAGCCGGGCGCGGCGACATCGGCAGCCATCAGAACTGTGGTGTCGGGTTGCTGTGCCCAGAATTCATAGCGTGATCGCCAGAGCAGGTCGGCCGAATGTTTTACGCCCTGAATAATATGGATATGACCATAGAGGTTTCGGTTGGAAAAGGCATGTTCAATCACGGATACGGCCGGCGCACAGCCTAGCCCGCCTGTCACAACACAGAGGTCTTGTCCTTCTGCCTGCGTGAGTGGCCACCCTTGGCCGAAGGGACCGCGCAGGCCAAGGGATGTACCAGGCTCGAGTGCGCCCAGTGCTCGGCTGACACGGCCTACCGCTCGGATGGTGTGCTCCAGCACGGGCTGGTTGTGCTCATCCCGACTGATCGCTTTAAAGGAGATCGGTATCTCACCCACACCAAAACGGTACAGCATATTGAACTGCCCCGGTTGAATACCCAGGCGCCATTGCTGCTCAGGATCAGTCAGGCGAAGTTGCAGGGTGAAGATATCGTCGGTTTCCTTAATCCGATTCAGGATCAGGGCTTCTGTCGGCAGGGCGGGATTAAGACCGACGGGCGCTTGACTGTGAACACCTGTACTCATGAGCGGCCGCTCGTGATGATTGATGGTACTCGTGCAAGCTGTTCAGGCATGGGTGGCTCCCTGACAAGTGACTCCTTATACGTTAGGTCGGGTCAGGCCGAGGAACAAGTGGAATTGCATTTGAAGTGCATTGAAGCTGACCAGGCTCAGGAAGGGGACCGAGCCTGGTCAGATGGAACGCTTGAAAGTTCTGGAGAGGTTAGAGCGCTGCGCGGTAGATCGCCGCTACCTCGTCATCATTCAAACGACGCGGGTTGGTGAGGCCGCAGACGTCTTTTTGAGCATTGCCCACCATGGTGGGGATGTCTTCGTCCTTAACACCCAGCTCGCTCAGGGTGCGAGGAATACCCACGTCCTGTGACAGCGCTTCGATGGCATCGATTGCCAGATAGGCGGCATCACGCTCCGACAGGCCTTCGGTAATCTCGCCCAGTGCATCGGCAATATCAGCAAAACGGTCGGTAGAGGCCATCAGGTTGACGCGGCATACATGCGGCAGCAGCAGGGCATTACACACGCCGTGCGGCAGGTTGTAGAAACCACCCAGCTGATGCGACATGGCATGGACATAACCCAGGCTGGCATTGTTGAACGCCATTCCGGCCAGATATTCGGCGTAGGCCATTTTGTCGCGCGCTTCCATATCTTCACCGCGGGCAACGGCCTTGCGCAGGTACTGACCGATCAGGCGAATCGCCTGCAATGCACAGGCATCGGTGATGGGGGTTGCCGCAGTGGATACATAGGCTTCGACCGCGTGGGTCAGGGCATCCATACCGGTCGCTGCAGTCAGTGAAGGCGGCATATCCACCATCAGGGCCGGGTCGTTGATGGCTACGTCCGGAGTCAGGCGCCAGTCGACCAGCGCCATCTTCACATGGTTGGAGCTGTTGGTGATGATGGTGAAGCGGGTCATCTCGCTGGCAGTACCCGCCGTGGTGTTGATTGCGATATAGGGCGGCAGGGCTGTGGTCAGCTGATCCAGTCCTTCATAGTCCTGAATGTTGCCGCCGTTGGTGGCGAGAATACCGATGCCCTTACAGCAGTCGTGAGCACTGCCGCCGCCCAGTGAAATCAGCATGTCACAGCCTTCGGCGCGGTACATTGCCGTGCCCTCGTCCACATTGTTATCGGTAGGGTTGGGCACGGTTCCGTCATATACGGCGCAGGGAATGGACGCTTCTTCCAGCATTTTTACGATGCGTGCGGTATAGCCTAGCTCCGTCATACCGCCATCGGCGACCAGCAGGGGCTTCTTGCCGTTGAGCATCTGTACCCGTTCTGCCAGTGCGGCAAGGGCGCCTTCACCCATGAGGGATACAGTGGGGACAAAAAACGCTTCAATAGCCATGATCTCTTCCTTGGTTGCGGCTGGTGCGGGGGCGCCAGTCCGGTTCTAAGTACGACTCCAGACTACGCTGATGGTTTCATGGGTACAGAGGGCTAAGGTGAAAGATAAGCAAATTCATGTGGTTACATGATCAGGGTCAGTGTTGAGGTGGCCTGTGTTGAGCCTCTAGCTATCCTGTTCGTTCAACTGCTTCAGGACTTCAAGAGGATCTATGCCCACCGGGCACCAACTGATGCAGCGGCCGCATCCGGTGCAGCCACTGCGGCCGTATTGTTCTACCCAGCTGCCGAATTTGTGCGTGAGCCATTGGCGGTAACGGCCCTTGGTGTCCGGTCGGAAATGATGGCCGTGAATGTAACTGTGTCCTTCACTGAAGCAGGAATCCCATTGTCGTTGGTGACTGGATTCGGTGCCGTTCAATTCAGGTACTTCGTTTTCGCTGAAACAGAAGCAGCTGGGGCAAACTGAAGTGCAGTTGCCGCAGCTTAGGCAGCGCTCGGCCACTTCATCCCAGGCCGGGTGTTGGCCAAGCTGGATCAGCTCTGCGGGTTCAAATTCAGGCAGCTGTCGCTGTTGCTTGCGTGCCTGTTTCAACTGGGCTTCGGCTTCCCGGTGTTGCTCACGGGAGGCGACTGGAAGGCTGAGTTGAGTTTGAAGTGCCTGCCCCCGTTCGGTACCGGAGCGAATCAGAAAGCCGTCCTCAAGTTCGGTCAATGCCAGATCAAAGCTGTGGCGTGCGTCCGGGCCGTCATCAGTGCTGGCGCAAAAGCAGGTCTCGGCGGGGTGTGAGCAATCCACTGCTATTAACAGCAGTGAACTCCGGTGCTGTTGGTAATAAGGATCGTCATCGAAATGTTGATCTTGCAGGGCAAGGGCTGCCAGGTCGCAAGCGCGCACACCTAAAACAGCCGTGGGATGGGCTGTCGTTGGGCTTTGTTCAAACCTGAGGCTGCCATCTGGCTGTAGTTCTGAGCGCCAGAGGGTTTCGCGAGGTTTAAAGATCAAGGGCTTCAGAGCTTGAGGACCGTTGGCCCAGCTGAATTGTCGCAGTCCCCCGGTGGACTCCAGTCGGTAGTGGCCCGGTGTCTGCGTCTGCTCTACGCCTTTGGGGAGCTGGTCTGGGCTGGTTAACGGCCTAAACAGAATGGCACCCTCTTTAATCTGCGGCCCCAGAATGTCGTAGCCTTGCCGGGTTAGCAGGTCAAACAGCTGGTGCAGCGCATCACGGGGAAGGTACTGGGCAGACCGGGGAGAGTGCATAAGCAAAGTCCGTAGCTTGTTCTCTATCTACGTTAGGCAGTCCTGTCGAGGAAAACAAGACAAGCCTAACCCGCAATACAGACACGGTCCCGGCCGCGAGCCTTGGCCTCATACATGGCGCGGTCGGCAGCACGGATCAACTCGGAGGGTGAATTGGCCTGGTCGGGGAAAACCGCTACGCCAATGGAAATGGTCAAGCCGGGCAGTGGCTGCCCGTCATCGGTATAGAGCTGGAGGCTGCGAACATTTTCGCACAGCCGTTGGGCTTTGGATGCGGCGCAGCGCTGGTCGGTTTCCGGCAGGGCCAAAATGATCTCTTCGCCGCCGAAACGGCAGGCAATGTCATTGTGTCTGATCAGGCTGGTCAGATGATCACTAAGCCCTTGAAGGGCTTTATCCCCTGCATCGTGACCCAGGTTGTCGTTCAGGGTCTTGAAGTGGTCGATATCGATCAGCAGCAGGCTTAGCTTTCTATCGTATCTGCGGCACCGCTCCATCTCTGTTTGTAGCCAGCGGTGTAAATGACGGCGGTTGTAGAGTCCCGTGAGAGGGTCGTGGGTGGCTTCATCCATCAGCCGCTCACGCAAGCGCAGATTGGTGAGTGCCAGGGAAAGGTGCTCGCTCAGGGTGTATAGAACCTGAGATACGACAAGGTCGCCTTCAGGTTCGGGGCCCAGCAGAATGACGCCGACAAGATTGGAGTTCGAATGAAGGGGCAGTGCACGGGCAATACCAAGTGTGCCATCCGGGTCGTAAAGTCTGACGTTATCCCAGTGTGTGGTGCTTTCATCGAGTTGAAGCGCCTCTGCCTTGGTGCGGGTGATCAGCGAGTAGCGCCCCCAGTGCAAGAGTATCTCCAGATGGTAGTCTGGTGTGATGCGGCACAGTGCGCCTTCCATCTGTGGAAGTTGTCGAGGCAGGTATTCTGACAGGGCCTTGATGACATCACTGGCATTCTCGGCAGCATGCAAATGGGAGTCCAGTTCAGCCATTAGACTGAGCATGCGGTAGCCTTCCTGAAGCCCGTTCTGGGCATGCTTACGCTCCCTGATTTCCGCTTTCAGGCGCCGGTTGGTACGAATGACCTGCTGATGTGAGTGGGTCAGGCGTGCTGACCAGTCTCGGAACAGGTAAATCCCGAACAGTGTCATGGCTCCCATCAAGATTACCAGCACGGTGACCAATGCATTTAAAGAGTCTCGAGCCATTATTGCGATGGGTTGCCATACATATGCATCACGGCTGTATGCAGCAACGCTCAATGCACGCTCGGTCAGGCCGGCGCTAAGCCAGGTGTACATCAGGGCGGTGCATACAAGCATCAAGGCAACGATTAATGTTTGGCGTAAGCTGCGTCGCCCCGGCTGGAGCTGGGGCCAGAGTTGAGTTTTGCCTTGCCAGCGCCTGACCCAGGAATCACACAGTAGGAGTAGCGGCAGCACGATTAGCAGGTTTTGCAGCCAAAAGCCCAGCCACCAGCCTTCCCATACCGGGTAGAGTTCTGTGATAGGCGTCTGGGTGGCATGACTCCAAATAAACGCACCCACTGAGCTCAATACGGCGCCAGCAAAACTTATAAGGGCATATAAGAGCAGATTTAGAGGCTGTCGAAGTTGAGTACTGTTGGGCAATGAGCGATAGAGCATGGCGATCAGCGCCAGCCCCAGGGGATCTGCAAATGCAAAAAGAAATGCCCAGCCTGCTGGCATGCCGTAGTAAGTGGCCAGAAGAAAAGTCGTCACCCATGTGGGAATCATGGCCCACCAGAAGCCAAACCAGAATAGCCAAAACATGGCCAGAATCAGCGGAGGGTAAAAGGTAACGTAAAAGTGGTGTTCGCCCAGCTCGAAGGGGAGCGCACTCCAGTTATGCTCTACTGCTGCTATGCCCAGGAAGATAGAAACCCCAGTGCTGGCCAGCCACAGTAGGGGAATGCACCAGCGCAATTGTGGTGAAGCCTTACCTAGCAACATACCCAGACCGAGAGAGCCTGTGGCAGTAGCTGCATGTGACGCGGAGGTCTCTTCTTTCATCAGGTAAGCCAGGTCGCAGGTTTTCCTTTATTTATAGCGAACCTCTGTGACCAATTCATCCTTTCACATAGAAAATGTTGGTATTTAGTGACGTCATGAGTCGAGCGCCTGGCGTGTTGCACTGAATACGTATCTTGATCATGGGTGTGCTGTGAAAATTCCGCATCAAATAAATGGGACTTTAAATGTGCTCAAGAGCAGAAAAAACTGCTCATACCACCTTTGGCATTATGTGAAGCGTCTATATAGATGTTTCATTCATGAAAATGCTCTGCTGCATTAAAGAAAATCAAGTATCTCCCACCACGTGCCCCACTTTGAATTCATTCTTCTGTATTTGCTGGTGAAGATAAGCAAATACTTGAAAATAATATGATTTTTTAATTTTATTTGAGCGTCATGAGCGGTTTGGCCAGCTGTTCAGGCGATTCCTATCACCTTGCATCCGCTGTGCTTACTACCTATAGTGTCGCCTAGTGGGAAATTGTGGATCAAAGTGGGTAATTTTGGGTGCTTGCGGTGGAAATAATGTTCCGCGGAGTAAATCCGATCAATCTGGATGCCAAGGGTCGCATGGCGCTTCCGGCTCGTTATCGCGAGACGGTGCTTAGCCATTGTGAGGGCCGTATGGTGGTCACGATTGATCCCGAGGACTCATGCCTGCTGCTGTATCCGCAGCCCGAATGGGATGCTATCCAGGCCAAGATCATCGCGCTGTCCGGGTTTAACAAGGGAGTACGTCGTATCCAGCGGTTGTTGATCGGTCATGCCACCGATCTGGAGTTGGATGCCAACGGACGTATGCTGCTGCCGGCACCGCTGCGCGAGTATGCCAAACTGGATAAAAAAATCATCCTGTTGGGGCAAGGCAACAAGTTTGAAATCTGGAGCGAGCCGCTCTGGAACAGCACTCGGGACGAGTATCTGCAGACGGATGATGACGAAGAGCTTCCGGCTGAATTGCAGACTCTGTCGCTTTAACTGACGGATTGGGGACACGATGAGTCAGACATTCAGCCACATTACCGTGCTGTTGGACGAGGCCGTGCGCGAGCTCGTGCATGATCCAGACGGATTTTATATAGATGGCACCTTTGGCCGTGGCGGTCACAGTGCGTTGGTGCTTGAGCAGCTGTCCGATAAGGGGCAGTTGATGGCGATTGACAAGGATCCGGAGGCGATTGCGCACGCACACCAGCGCTTTGCCGGTGATGATCGCTTCAGCATTGAACATGGTTCCTTCGCCGAGCTTCAGTCCTTTGTCGAGAAGCGTGGTCTCATGGGCAAGGTCAGCGGTGTTCTGCTGGACCTTGGCGTCAGCTCACCGCAGCTGGATGACCCTGAGCGTGGCTTCAGCTTCCTGAATGACGGTCCTCTGGATATGCGCATGGATACCAGCAGTGGTGAAAGTGCTGCTGACTGGATCAATCGTGCGCCGGAAACCGAAATTGCCGATGTGATGTATCAATACGGCGAGGAGCGTTTTTCTCGTCGTATGGCGCGTGCCATTGTCGAAGCGCGTGCTGAAGAGCCGATCACGACGACTGCTCGTCTGGCCAAAATCATCTCCGAAGCCAACCCTCGCTGGGAGAAGGGCAAGCATCCTGCTACCCGTGCCTTCCAGGGTATTCGTATCCATATCAACCGTGAACTGGCAGACGTTGAAGACTGTCTGGATCAGGCGCTGGAAGTTCTGCAGCCGGGTGGTCGCCTGGTGGTGATCAGCTTCCACTCGCTGGAAGACCGTCTGGTGAAGCGTTTTATTCGCCGCCATGTGAAGGGTGATGAGCACCTGCCGCCGGGAATTCCCTTTACGGACGACATGCTCAAACGCCGGCTCAAGGCGTCCAGCAAGGCAGTTCGTGCCGGTAAGGATGAGCTTAACCGCAACCCCAGAGCGCGCAGTGCTGTTATGCGTGCGGCAATCAAGCTGGCATGAAAATGCTGGACGGGCTCAAGTCGAAGCTGACGCCAGCGGCCATGTTTCAGCCTCTGCGTGAACGTTTCGCAGGTCTGGCTGAAAAGTGGGCGCCAAAGCCTGCTCAGAAGCAGGTCCAGACACTTGAACCCATGTTGTCGGGCGGGGAATTGTTGGCCCCCGTCTCCATTGTCGGCGGGTTGACGTTGCTGGTCATGATCAGTGCCATGCTGGTTATTTTTTCTGCCTATGAGTATCGCCGCCAGTTCAACCAACATCAGGTGCTGGTTAGCCAGTGGGATGAGCTACAGGTTGAGTGGGGGCAGTATCTGCTGGAGCAGAGTGTCTGGTCATCGCATAACCGGGTAGAAACCCTGGCAACCGATCAGCTGGAAATGGTTGTGCCCAATACCGAAACCATCGAGATCGTTCGTCATGAGCAGCGCTAAAGACGCATCTGAACAGACGCATGCAGCACGCAGTTGGCGCATCTGGCTGGTGGTGTTTTTGCTGGTGCTGATCGTGGCTGCGATCACCTCCAAGCTGTTGTCGTTGTATGGCGATGATCAGGCATTTCTGCGTAGCCAAGGTGATGCACGTACTGTCAGAACCATGCTGATTCCGGCTCACCGAGGTTTAATCACCGACCGAAATGGTGAACCGCTGGCGGTAAGTGCACCTGTAGCTACCATATGGGCTGACCCGCTGCAAACCGACCTGCAACATCAAGGGCTGACACGTCTGTCGCGCCTGCTTGAAATTCCCGGTCAATCGCTGATGGCCGATCTGCGTGATAACCGTGAACGTCGCTTCATGTACCTCAAGCGTCAGGTAACGCCTGAGCTGGCTGAAGCCGTAGATGATCTGGATATTCCCGGCATTCATGTCGATCGTGAATACAAACGCTATTATCCGGCAGGTGAGGTGACGACTCACCTGGTTGGTTTTACCAACGTGGATGGTGAAGGGCAGGAAGGTCTGGAACTGGCCTATAACCAGAGCCTTCGGGGTGAGCCCGGACGCAAGCTGGTATTGAAGGATCGTGTGGGGCGAACTATCAAGCACCTGCGTTCCATTCAGGAGGCTGATCCAGGTGAAGACCTTCAGCTCAGCATTGACCTGCGCGTGCAGTACATGGCCTACAGAGAGTTGAAGGCCGCTGTCGAAGTTCATCAGGCGGACTCGGGATCAATTGTGGTCCTGGATACGCGTACCGGTGAGATATTGGCATTGGTGAACCAGCTTTCATACAACCCCAATGATCGATCCAAACTCAATACTTCAGCTTTGCGTAACCGTGCGCTGACGGATCTGTTTGAGCCGGGTTCTACCATTAAACCTTTCACTATCGCGGCGGCCTTGATGAGCGGTCAGTACACCCGTGATTCGGTTGTGGATACTACGCCCGGCTATATCCGTGTCTCCGGTGCCAATATCAAGGATTTCCGCAACTATGGCGAACTAAGCCTTACGCGCATCATTACCAAATCCAGTAACGTTGGCGTGACCAAGTTGGCTTTGTCGATGGAGCCTGATGCGGTCCGTAACCTGCTGCAAAACGTGGGCTTGGGTCGTGATACCGGAACCGGTTTTCCTGGTGAGCGCACCGGTGTTTTGCCCTTCCTCAAAGAGCGTCAGCGTGTAGAGCGGGCGACCATGTCATACGGCTACGGCCTGTCGACAACCCTGTTGCAATTGGCTCAGGCATACGTGCCTCTGGCCTCGGATGGCATCATGCATCCGGCCACCCTGCTCAAGCAGGATCAGCCGCCAACTGGTAAGCGGGTCATGCCGCCGGGTATCGGGCCTCAAGTGCTGGAAATGATGGAAACAGTCATCGGTCCTGAGGGTACCGGGCGCCGTGCAGCCGTTGATGGTTACCGTGTGGGTGGCAAGACCGGTACTGTGCACAAGGCCAGTGGTGGTGGCTATGCAGAAGATCGCTATGTTGCCGTGTTCTCGGGCGTAGCGCCCATCAGTAATCCTCGTTTGGTCATCGCCATCATGATCGATAACCCCAAAGGTCAGGAATATGGTGGTGGTTTGGTAGCGGCACCCATTTTCTCCCGCGTTGCGGCCGGGGCGCTGAGGTTGTTGAATGTGCCGCCGGATAAGTGGCCAGAGCCGGCAAAAGAACAGGTGGCGATGAAATGAGCGCGCAAGCCTACACACTTCAAAAACTGATGCCGCAGGTGTTTGAGACAGCTGCGGCACAGGCGTATCTGGCGGAGATCCAAATCAGTGGATTGGCTATAGATAGTCGTTGTGTGCAATCCGGCGATCTGTTCTTCGCTCGCAAAGGCGCCAAGTTGCGCGGCGCTGACTTTTTGCTCGATGCGCAGGAAAAGGGTGCCAGTGCAGCTCTGGTTGAGAAGGGCGAGCTGACCAGCGAAGAGTGTCAGGCTTTGAGTCTCCCTGTGATTGAGGTAGACGATCTTGACTGCTTGATTGGTCAGGTGGCCAGTCGCTTTTATGGCGAGCCCAGTCAGCATTGCAAAGTGATCGGCGTAACCGGTACCAATGGCAAAACCTCCTGCGCTTGCTTCCTTGTTCAGGCGTTAGGGCAGCTCGGGCATAAAGCTGCCTTGATCGGCACTTTGGGGAATGGTTTTTGGGGGCAGCTGGATACCGCCAGTCATACCACCCCTGATCCGCTTTCCTTGCAGGCACTAATGTCGAAACTGGTAGCGGAAGGTGCCGAGTATCTGGTGATGGAAGTCTCCAGTCATGCCCTGGATCAGCAGCGTGTTGCCGGGGTACGCTTCGAAGCCGCTGCATTCACCAATCTGACTCGCGATCATCTGGATTACCACGGTGATATGGAGTCCTATGGTGATGCCAAGGCACGCTTGTTTACGGACTATACGCCAGCCATCCAGCTATTGAATCTGGATGATGTGTTCGGTCGCACCCTGTGGGAACGGTTGCAGCCGGCTCCCGGTCGCATGCTGGGCTTTGCGCTTTCTGATCCCGGGGCCGATTTGAAAGTCGCTGATTTGGAATTTACGCCTGCGGGTGTTCGCTTCCGTTATCTGGGAGAAACCGGTGAAGCGGTGGTTGAAGCGCCTATGATGGGCAGCTTTAACGCCAGTAATTTGTTGCTCTGTGCCGCCATGCTGGAAGCGCTTGGCTTCAACCTGGCTTCAGTGGGCACGGCACTGTCTCAACTGGAGCCTGTGCCGGGTCGTATGCAGCCCCTGCCGGTCAGTGTTGGAAAGCCCTCCGTTGTAGTGGATTTTGCCCATACGCCAGACGCGTTGGCGCAGGCCTTGCAGGCGCTGCGGCTGCACAGTGGCAGTGCTGGCCAGTTGGCCTGTGTGTTTGGCTGTGGTGGTGACCGTGATCGTGGCAAGCGTGCCGAGATGGCGGCGATCGCTGAGCGCTTTGCAGATCAGGTTGTGGTAACCAGCGATAACCCTCGCACGGAAGCACCCGAGGCGATTATTGAAGATGTCATGGCCGGTTTTGCAACGCCTGCAGATGTACGAGTGTGCGTGGAGCGCGAACAGGCAATCCGTTGGGCCATAGAAGAGTCCGTTGAAGGCGACCTGATACTGCTGGCCGGTAAGGGGCATGAGCAATATCAGGAAGTTAACGGAGTTCGCCATCCATTCAGTGATTTTGACTATGCCTGGCATGTATTGAATGAAGGAGCTGAGGTATGATGCGCGCCCTCGAGTTGAGTGAGCTGGAGCAGCCATTAGGTGCGCAACGGCTGGGTGCTGATTGTCAGATCACCCGGGTTATGACGGATAGCCGTCAATTGACCTCGGGCGACCTCTTTGTTGCGTTAAAAGGCCCGAACTTTGACGGGCATGATTTTGTCGGTGCTGCCGAATTGAAGGGGGCTGCGGCTGTTTTGGTCGACCATCCGGTCGAGACCAAACTGCCTCAGCTGGTTGTCACCGACACCTTAAAAGCACTGGGACAGCTGGGCGCGTACAACCGCTCACTGTTCCGGGCACCTGTGTTTGCTGTTACCGGAAGTGGCGGCAAGACCACGGTAAAAGAAATGCTCGCGGGGCTGTTGGCCACACGCGGTGAAGTATTGGCGACTCAGGGCAATCTCAATAACGAGATTGGCGCTCCTCTGACGTTACTTCGCATGTCACCGGAACACCGCGCTGCCGTAATCGAACTGGGGGCGAATGCTCGCGGAGAGATTGCACGCACCGTGTCCTATACCCGACCGGATGTAGCCATTCTGAACAACGCAATGGGTGCTCATCTGGAAGGCTTTGGTGGCATTCAGGGGGTCGTGAAGGCCAAGGCAGAAATTTTCGGTGGCTTGAAAGAAGGCGGCGTGGGGGTGGTCAATCTGGACTCGCCACATGCGCCTGTATGGATGAATGTGCTTAAGCGCCTTAAACGCCGAGTGTTCAGCTTCGGTGTGGAAAATGGCGCCGCTGACTTGCATGCCCATGAGTTGGAAATGAATCCGGATGGCAGCTGGCGCTTTCTGCTGGATGACGGCACTGCCCAATTACCGGTGTCATTGAAAATTCTGGGTCGGCATAACGTGGCCAATGCGGCTGCAGCAGCTGCAGCCTGGGTTGCAGCAGGTCAGCCGTTGTCGGCGATTGCCGGTGTGCTGGACCAGTTTACCCCGGTAGCGGGGCGCTTGAGCCCGCACCAGCTTGCATCCGGTGCTCTGGTGATTGATGACAGTTATAACGCCAACGCGGAGGCCATCATGGCCGCCACGGATCTGTTGGCGCAGCTGCCTGGCCAGAAAATTCTGGTGCTGGGCGATATGGCCGAGCTGGGTGAGGCTTCACTTCAGTTACACGCTGATGTAGGGCGTTATGCCGCCGAGCGAGGCCTGGAGCACCTGTTGGCGACAGGGCCGCAAATGCAGGAAGCAGTGAAGGCATTCAATGCCGTGAAAACGGGGGCGGAGCATTTTGCTGCGCAGACACAATTGATCGAACGCTTGCGTCCGATGCTGACACCAGACACCCGCGTTCTGGTGAAAGGATCGCGAAGTGCAGCGATGGACAGAGTGGTCAACGCTCTGTTGAAAGAGGAAGACTGACACCATGCTTTTGTTGCTGGCCGACTATCTGGCTCAATTTAACAGTGGCTTCGGGGTATTTCGCTACATAACCCTGCGCGGGATTATGGGTATCCTGACGGCACTGGGCCTGTCACTGTTTTTGGGGCCCTGGTTGATTAGACGCCTGAAGGAAAAACAGATCGGCCAGGCGATCCGTGATGATGGTCCTCAGTCTCACTTGAGCAAGGCAGGAACACCTACCATGGGTGGCGCCCTGATCCTGCTGTCGATCGCGATCAGTACATTGTTGTGGAGTGACCTTAGCAGCCGCTATGTCTGGGTAACCCTGATCGTAACCCTGATCTTTGGTGCTGTTGGCTGGGTGGACGACTGGCGCAAGGTGGTCGAGAAGAATCCGCGTGGCCTGCCGGCACGCTGGAAGTATTTCTGGCAGTCCATTGCCGGTATCGGTGCCGCCGTAGTGCTCTATATGACGGCTCAGTCACCCATTGAAACCCAGTTGATCCTGCCGTTCTTCAAGGATGTGGCGATCGATATGGGTATTTTCTTTATCGTCTTTACCTATTTCGTCATTGTAGGCAGCTCCAACGCGGTGAACCTGACCGATGGTCTGGATGGCTTGGCGATCATGCCCACCGTGATGGTAGCAGCGGCGCTGGCTGTGTTTGCCTATTTGAGCGGTCACGTTCAGTTTGCCAACTACCTGCACATTCCCTATGTGGCAGGCTCGGGTGAGCTGATCATCTTCTGTGGTGCCATTGTGGGTGCCGGTTTGGGCTTCCTCTGGTTCAACACCTATCCGGCCCAGGTGTTTATGGGTGATGTGGGCGCGCTGTCATTGGGTGCTGCCTTGGGTGTGATCGCAGTTATCGTGCGTCAGGAACTGGTGTTGGTCATCATGGGGGGCGTCTTCGTTATGGAGACCGTTTCCGTGATTCTGCAGGTGGCGTCTTTCAAACTGACCGGTCGACGTATTTTCCGCATGGCACCCATCCATCACCACTTTGAACTCAAAGGCTGGCCGGAGCCGCGCGTGATCGTGCGTTTCTGGATCATCACCGTTGTGCTGGTGCTGATCGGTCTGGCTTCGTTGAAGATTCGATAGGAGAGAGCGGTGAGCCTGATCGTCACTGACAAACAGCGCATCATCATCGGTCTGGGGCAGACCGGGCTTTCCTGTGCTCGTTACCTCAAGCGTCGCGGGCAGGCATTTGCTGTCTGTGATACCCGTGAGGCCCCAGCAGGCGCTGACGCATTTCGAGCCGAGTTTCCGGGCGTTGAGTTGCGCCTGGGCGAACTGGACTTTGATTGGCTGGTTCAGGCGGATGAACTGGTCATCAGTCCGGGGGTCGATAAGCGCCATCCTGTGATCCAACAGGCTGTTGCTGCCGGCACTGCGTTGATCGGTGACGTGGATCTGTTCTGTCGTGAGGCCAAAGCGCCAATTGTTGCCATTACCGGTTCCAATGCCAAAAGCACCGTGACGACGCTGGTAGGCCAGATGGCTGAACAGGCCGGTATGGCTGTTGGTGTGGGTGGAAACATCGGTACACCCATGCTCGATCTGCTTGAGCAGTCGTGTGAGCTGTATGTGCTCGAACTATCCAGTTTCCAGCTGGAAACCGCTAACGAGCTCAAGGCCGCGGTTGCTACGGTACTGAATATCAGCCCGGACCATCTGGATCGCTACAACGGCATGCAGGATTACGTGCTGACCAAGCAGCGCATCTATCGTGGTGCAGCCAAGGTGTTGGCCAATCGTGATGATCAGCTAACCCAGCCGTTGCTGGCGCAAGGTGTAGAGCTGATGCGGTTTGGTCTGGGTGTGCCTGACTTGAAGGACTACGGCCTCTGCCAGCATGAAGGCGAAGACTGGTTGTGTCAGGGGCTTCAGCCTGTGTTGCCGGTGTCCGCTCTGAAAATTCGTGGTCGACACAATCAGGCCAATGCACTGGCTGCGCTGGCGCTGGCGGACGCGGTAGGTATTCCCCGTGCGCCGGCACTGGATGCCTTGCAGGCGTTCGCGGGCCTCGAACATCGTTGTGAGTGGGTTGCGGAGCAGCACGGCGTTAGCTTCTTCAATGACTCCAAAGGCACCAATGTCGGCGCGACACTGGCGGCGTTGGAAGGCCTGGGTGCAACCCTTTCCGAAGGAAGCAAATTGATTCTCCTGGCCGGTGGCGTAGGCAAGGATCAAGCCTTTGGTGAGCTTTCCAAACCATTGCAGCGCTATGGCCGCGCCTTGGTGCTGTTTGGGCGTGATGCCAGACAGATCGCCTCTGAAGTTGAGGGTGTCGACATCCACTTTGCCGATAGCCTGGAGTCCGCTGTTTCTTTGTCCAAACAGCTTGCCCGACCAGGTGATCTGGTGTTGTTGTCGCCGGCCTGTGCCAGCTTTGACATGTTCTCCGGTTATCCGGAGCGTGGACGCGCCTTCGTCAGCGCCGTTGAGGCCCTGTCATGAGATTGGCGCTGAAACTTCCCCTGCCCAAACTGCCTGCGGTGCTGCAAGCACCTCAGGGAACAGCGCCGGTTGACCCGTTGCTGCTGGTCAGTGCTTTTGCGCTGATGTTGACCGGTTTGGTAATGATTACATCCGCGTCATTGGATGTGGCTGCACGGGATTTCGGTTCACCACTGCATTTCATCGTTCGGCACGGCAGCTTCTTTGTTTTGGCCATGATTGCGGGCACGTTGTCGGTGATGATCCCCATTCGTGCCTGGGAAAAGTACAGCGTACCCTTGTTGATTTTCGGTGTAGTCCTGTTGGCATTGGTGTTGGTGCCCGGCATCGGCCGTGAAGTGAATGGTTCACGTCGATGGATCGGTCTGGGACCGGTTAACCTGCAGGCATCTGAGATCGCCAAGGCCTGTATGGTGATATTTATCAGCGGCTATCTGGTGCGCCGTCTGCATGAAGTCCGCAACAGCTGGTGGGGCGTGATCAAACCCGCACTGCCCATGGGTATCTATGGTGTTCTGCTGTTGTTCGAGCCGGACTATGGTGCTCTTGTGGTGATGGTGGGTACTGTCGCGGGGATGGTATTCCTGGGCGGCATGCGTTTCGTCCAGCTGATAGCGGTAGTACTGGGTGGTGGCGGCCTGATCGGTCTGCTGGCCTTTGCTCAGCCCTACCGACTGGAGCGTTTGAAAAGCTTCACCGACCCCTGGGCCGACCCTTATGGCGCCGGTTATCAGTTGTCTCAGGCACAGATCGCCTTCGGCCGTGGTGACTGGCTGGGGACGGGTTTGGGTAACAGTGTACAGAAGCTTTTCTATCTGCCCGAGGCGCATACCGATTTTGTGTATTCGGTTTTGGCCGAGGAGCTGGGACTGATTGGGGCGCTGTTAATTGTCGGTCTGTATGTGCTCATGGTGGCACGTATTTTCATTATTGGTCGCAAGGCCGAGAAAGCGCAGCAGTTTTTCATGGGCTACCTGACTTATGGATTCGGTTTCATTATCGCGGGTCAGGCGCTGATCAATATCGGTGTGAATGTAGGTGCGCTGCCAACCAAGGGACTGACCTTGCCGCTGTTGAGTTACGGTGGCTCCAGTCTGTTGGTCTGTGCCTGCATGATCGCCATCGTGCTACGTGTGGATTACGAACTCAAATGTCTCCAGCTGAAACAACCCCCACGGGAAATTCCCTGGATTAGACGCCTGCTCAGATTGGAGGAGAAAGCCGCATGACGGATCGCAAGCGCAAAGTATTGATTATGGCGGGAGGCACGGGTGGTCATGTGTTTCCGGCGCTGGCGACGGCTGAAAAACTGCAGCAGCAGGGTGTTGAGGTTGAGTGGCTGGGTAGCCTTAAGGGCATCGAGAACGAAATAGTGCCCAAAGCAGGCATACCTTTGTATCGAATTTCCGTTACCGGCCTGCGTGGCAAGGGGCGGTTAAGCCTGTTACTGGCACCCTTCCGTATCGCTCGTGCCGTTGGGCAGGCGCTGGGGGTTATTCACCGCGCCAAGCCGGATGCTGTGTTGGGTATGGGTGGCTTTGCTTCGGGGCCTGGTGGTTTGGCTGCCTGGTTGTGTCGAGTGCCGGTAGTGGTACATGAACAGAATGCGATCCCGGGCATGACCAACCGCACCCTGGCCAAATTGGCCAAGCGAGTATTACAGGCGTTTCCTCAAGCGTTCAGCGGAAAAAATGTTGAAACCACGGGTAACCCGGTTCGAGGTCCGATTCTGGAGTTGCCGGCGCCGTCTGAGCGTTTCAAAGAGCGTAAGGGACCTGTTCGGTTATTGGTGGTGGGTGGAAGCCTTGGTGCCTTGGCGATTAACAAGGTACTGCCTGAAGCACTGGCTCGCCTGCCTAAGGATGCGCGCCCTGAGGTGTGGCATCAGACTGGTAAGCAGCACCTTGAACTCACCCAGCAGGCCTATACGGATGCCGGTGTGCACGCCAATGTGGTGCCCTTTATCGACCAGATGGGGCGCGCTTATGAGTGGGCTGATTTGGTGCTTTGTCGTGCCGGCGCATTGACTGTAAGTGAAATTGAGATTGCCGGTTTGGCTGCGATTTTCGTGCCTTTCCCGCATGCGGTGGATGACCACCAGACGGCTAATGCGCGCCACCTGGAACAGCTTGGTGCAGCACGCCTGGTACAACAGAACGATTTGGATGCTCCTTCGCTGGCTGCGTTGCTGGCGGAGTTGAGCGATCGACATGAATTATTAAGCATGGCTGAGCGCGCCCGAGAGCAGGCGCGCCCCGATGCTGGTGACAGGGTAGCTCAGGTCTGCCTGGAGGTTATGAAGTGAAAGCGGTCAACCGCAGTGTAAACGTATATGAAGTGCCGGAGATGCGCCGTATTCGCCAAATCCATTTTGTGGGTATAGGTGGTGTTGGCATGTGTGGTATCGCTGAGGTACTGCTGAACCAGGGGTACAACATCACAGGCTCCGATATTCGACCTTCAGCGACCACCGAGCGTCTGGAAACGATGGGCGCCGGAATCTTCATCGGTCATGCGCAGGACAATATCACCGACGCTGATGTGGTCGTGACCTCTACTGCTGTAAAAGAAGACAATCCCGAGGTTGTTGCCGCTCGTGAGCAGCGCATCCCGATTGTACGTCGCGCCGAGATGCTTGCTGAACTGATGCGCTACCGACATGGCATCGCCGTGGCGGGTACCCATGGCAAGACCACCACGACCAGCCTGATGGCGTCCATTATGGCTGAAGCCGAACTGGACCCGACCTTTGTCATTGGCGGACGCCTGAACAGCGCGGGTACCAACGCGCAGCTGGGCGGCAGTCGTTATCTGGTAGCTGAGGCCGACGAGAGTGATGCCTCCTTCCTGCATCTGCAGCCGATGGTCGCCATCGTCACCAACATCGATGCCGATCATATGGATACCTATGATGGTGACTTTGGCAAGCTGAAAAAGACCTTCGTCAACTTCCTGCATAACCTGCCGTTTTATGGACTGGCGGTGCTGTGTACTGATGACCCGGTAGTGCGTGAAATTTTGCCGGATGTCAGCCGTCCAGTGTTGACCTACGGTTTCCATGAAGGTGCAGACTATCGTGCCGTGGATCTGGAACAGGCCGGCATGAAAACACGCTTCCGTGTGCTGCGCCCCGGTAACCACAAGCCGCTGCAGGTGTGCCTGAACATGCCGGGCCGTCACAACGTGCTCAATGCACTGGCCTGCATTGCGGTCGCGACGGATGAAGGTATCGACGAAGCCGCAATCGAACGGGCACTGGAGAAGTTCGAAGGCGTAGGCCGCCGTTTCCAGGTATTGGGTGAGCTTCCGGTCGAAGGTGGCAGCGTCACGCTGGTTGATGACTATGGTCACCACCCCACCGAAGTTCAGGCTGTTATCAAGGCAATCCGCGAAGGTTGGCCGGAGCGACGTCTGGTCATGATTCACCAGCCGCACCGTTACACCCGCACCCGCGATCTGTACGAAGACTTCGTGCAGGTACTGTCGGATGTGGATTTGCTGTTGCTGATGGAAGTCTATCCGGCAGGCGAGGAACCGATTCCCGGGGCGGATGCGCGCAGCATGTGTCGCAGTATTCGTCAGCGCGGGGTCGAGCCCGTGTTTGTAGAAGGCCCAGAGCAGGTCGCGGATATTCTTCGCAATGTTCTGCAGCCGGGTGATCTGCTGCTGACTCAGGGCGCGGGCAATATTACCAGCCTGGCACACAACCTTAAGAACACGTCGTTGCTGCCTGTTGCCAAGGAGGCCCGTGATGAGTCTCGTTGATCGCCATATCGACCCGGCCAGTTTTGGTCGTGTTGCCGTCATCATGGGCGGGACTTCTGCTGAGCGAGAAGTATCGCTTCGCAGTGGTGCACAAGTATTGCAGGGGCTGTTAAAAGCTGGGGTCGATGCCTTTGGCATGGACCTGGGTGGAGAAGGACAGGAGCCTATTGCCCAGCTGCTGGAGGCCAAGTTTGATCGCGCCTTTTTGATCCTGCATGGCCGTGGCGGTGAAGATGGCACTATCCAGGGTGTGCTGGAAATGCTGAATAAGCCCTATACCGGCAGTGGTGTAGCGGCATCGGCCTTGGGAATGGACAAGCTGCGCAGTAAGCAGCTCTGGCTGGGAGCGGGGCTGCCGACACCGGTTTTCGCCATTCTGGATGATGAAGTCGATCTGGCTGAAGTGGAGCAGCGTTTGGGTTATCCGATGATGGTGAAGCCTGCACATGAAGGCTCCAGTATCGGTATGAACAAGGTACGAAACCTTGATGAACTCAAGGCGGCTTACCAGTCTGCGCGCGAATATGATCGCTCGGTTCTGGCTGAGCAATGGGTGCATGGTCCCGAGTTCACCATCGCGCTGCTGGCGGGACAGGCGCTGCCGGTGATTCGGTTGGAAACACCGCACGAATTTTATGACTTTGATGCCAAGTATCAGGCAAACGATACCCATTACTACTTTGACACCGGGCTGGATGAACAGCAGGCCAAGGCATTGCAGGCACTGGCACTGACGGCGTTTGAAACCGCGGGCTGTCGTGGCTGGGGGCGTGTGGATGCCATGATGGATGACAAGGGCCAGTTCCAGTTGCTGGAAGTGAATACTGCGCCGGGCATGACCGATCACAGTCTGGTGCCGATGGCAGCGTGTGAAGCGGGTCTCTCGTTTGAAGCGCTGGTGCTGACCATTCTGGATACGGTAGAGGGCTGAAGATGAATCAGAGCCAGACGGTCGAAAGTCAGGGGCTGGATCGATACTGGAGCACGGTGGTGGTGTTGACGCTGCTGGTTGTGTTCCTGGGTATCGGCAGCTCTGTGGCTGGCGAGTTCTGGAACTGGTTGAACCGTCCGGTTGAAGAAGTGCGTGTGGCAGGGCCGACGCGTCATCTGGACAAAGTCGCGGTAGCCGAGCGCTTGGCAGCGGGCCTGGATCGACCCCTGCTGCAGCTGGACCTCGAGGTGTTACAGCGTCAGTTGGTAGACGATCCCTGGATTCACAGCGCACGTGTTAGACGTGAGTGGCCGCCAGCACTGGAAATCGAGCTGGAAGAGGAAGTGCCTGTGGCGCGCTGGGGTGATAAGGGGTTGCTTAATCATCAGGGCGATATCTTCTGGCCGAGCCTGAAGCCCGAGTATGCGACTCTGCCGCGCCTGAGCGGTCCGGCTCATGAAACCGTCCGGATCATGCAGCAGTACCATGATTTGAACCGCATGTTCTCCGCTGCTGGACTGCGTTTGACCGGTTTGATGCTGGAGACCCGAGGCGCCTGGACGCTGGAACTGGATAACGGCATCCGAGTGATTGCCGGGCGTGAAGAGCTGGTACCGCGCCTGAAACGATTTTTACAGATTTACCGTGACCGTCTGGCTGTAGACGCAGCCCGGATTGAGCAGGTGGATATTCGATATACCAATGGCGTGTCCGTGAGCTGGCGCGCAGAAACAGGACAAGAAAATGCAGGTTAATGACGATATGGCAGGCAACATGATCGTTGCGCTCGATATCGGTACCTCCAAGGTCGTGTGCCTGGTGGGCGAACTGACGCCGCAGGGCACCATCGAGATCGTAGGCGTGGGATCACACCCGTCACGGGGCCTCAAACGAGGCGTGGTGGTTAATATTGAATCGACGGTGAGTTCGATTCAGCGCGCAGTGGAAGAAGCCGAACTGATGGCCGGATGCAAGGTACACGGTGTGACCGTGGGCATCGCTGGCAGCCATATCAGCAGCCTGAACTCTCACGGCATCGTAGCCGTGCGTGATCGAGAAGTGTCTGAATATGACCTGGAGCGTGTTATTGACGCAGCGCGCGCTGTTGCTATCCCTGCGGATCAGAAAATCCTGCATATCCTGCCGCAGGAATACCTGATCGATAACCAGGAAGGCATCAAGGAACCGCTGGGTATGTCCGGCGTTCGTCTGGAAGCCAAAGTGCACCTGGTAACGGGCGCAACCAACGCGATCCAGAACATCGAAAAATGTATTCGCCGCTGTGGCCTGGAAGTGGATGCAGTGGTGCTGGAGCAATTGGCGTCCAGCTACTCGGTTTTGACTGATGATGAGAAAGATCTGGGTGTCTGCATTGTCGATATCGGTGGTGGTACCACGGATATCGCGGTCTTCACCGGTGGATCTATTCGTCACACCGCGGTGATACCGATTGCTGGCGATCAGGTTACCAATGATATCGCCATGGCGTTGCGCACGCCGAGTCAGCATGCCGAGCAGATCAAGATCAAGTATGCCTGTGCCTTGGCGCAGCTGGCGCATGCCAATGAAATGATCAAGGTGCCCAGCGTGGGTGATCGTCCGGCCCGTGACCTTTCCCGCCAGGCATTGGCGGAGGTGGTTGAGCCGCGTTACGAAGAGTTGTTCACGCTGGTGCAATCCGAGCTGCGTCGCAGCGGTTTTGAGGATCTGGTGGCCGCGGGCATCGTGCTCACCGGAGGTACTTCAAAGATGGAAGGGGCGGTAGATCTGGCAGAGGAAATCTTCCACATGCCGGTCCGACTGGCCAAACCTCAGGGGATTCGTGGAATGGAAGCTCAATTGAGTAATCCGATCTACGCCACCAGCATCGGCCTGCTGCATTACGCACGTCAGGATCATGAAGTGCCTATGGCACCTATAGCCACCGAGGGACGAGAAAGTCGGGGCAGCAGCAGTAGCAGTAACGAATTGATGTTGGTGGATGAGCCCAAGCGAGAGCGGGTGCGTCCAGGCGAGATCCTGAAGAAATTCAAAGACTGGTTGCAAGGCAACTTTTGACACACTTTTAATTCACGCAAGTCAGGGTACGCCGGAAGGTAATGGCAGGCGTCCCGACAGGAGGCAACAATGGAAAATAGAACCGTAAACCACTTCGAACTGGTGGAAAGCGTTACTCAGAGTGCATTGATCAAAGTGATCGGTGTCGGTGGCGGCGGCGGTAACGCCGTTCAATACATGGTTGATCGTGAGGTGGAAGGTGTCGAGTTCATCTGCGCCAACACTGACGCTCAGGCCCTGAGCCGCAATGCAGCGCGCACAGCACTGCATATCGGTGGTGAACTGACCAAAGGGCTGGGCGCGGGAGCCAACCCGGCGATCGGTCGTCAGGCAGCCCTGGAAGATCGCGAGCGTATCGCGGAAAGCCTGGCCGGCGCTGACATGGTTTTCATTACAGCTGGCATGGGCGGTGGTACAGGTACAGGTGCCGCGCCTATTGTGGCAGAAGTGGCGCGTGAACTGGGCATTCTGACAGTGGCTGTGGTTACACGTCCGTTCCCGTTCGAAGGTCGCAAGCGCATGAAAATTGCCGAAGAGGGCATCACCGAGCTGCGTGATGCGGTGGACTCTTTGATCATTATCCCGAACGAAAAACTGATGCAGGTTCTGGGCAAGAACTGCAGTCTGGTTAATGCCTTCAGTGCGGCAAATGATGTGCTTAAAGGTGCGGTGCAGGGTATTGCTGACCTGATTACCCGTCCGGGCATGATCAACGTGGACTTTGCCGACGTACGTACAGTGATGTCTGAAATGGGCATGGCGATGATGGGTACTGCGCTGGCCAAGGGTGATAACCGCGCGGCTGATGCGGCAGAAGCGGCTATTCGCAGCCCGCTGCTGGAAGATATCGACCTGCGCGGTGCCAGCGGTATTCTGGTGAATATTGCTGCGGGTGAAGACCTGAGTCTCGGTGAGTTCTCTGAAGTGGGTAACATCGTAGAACAGTACGCGGACGAAGATGCCACTATTGTGGTCGGTACTGTTATCGATCCGTCACTGGGTGATGAACTGAAAGTTACAGTGGTAGCAACCGGTCTGGATCGTGCGCGCAATCAGGGTATGACCGTGGTTCAGGGCAAGGCACCGGCAGCTGATGCTCAGGCTGAAAAAGGCCGTTTGAACCTGGATGATATTGAACTGCCAACCATCCTGCGCCGCCAGCGTGAAGAAGCGCTGGTCGATAAACCCCAGCAGGACAGCTTGGGTGAGCAGGGCAAGCGTGGCGATGACTATGGTTCTCTGGATATCCCGACCTTCCTGCGCCGTCAGGCGGACTAAGGTCGGGCCTCCGGGCCAGATTGAACCGGTTATCAAAACATTGTTACAATATCAAATTATTTTGCACGATTCAGGTTGGCATAGCGGATGATCAAACAGCGCACACTCAAGAACAGCATCAAGGCAACGGGCATCGGCTTGCACACTGGCCAGAAAGTGTACCTGACGCTCAAGCCTGCACCGGTGGATACCGGTATTGTGTTCCGACGTGTGGATCAGGATCCGGTCGTCGAGATTCAGGCACGTGCTGATCTGGTGTCCGATACAACGCTGTCTACCAACCTGACGGTTGATGGCGTACGTGTTGCTACCGTGGAGCACCTGATGTCCGCGCTGGCGGGTCTGGGTATTGATAATGCCTACGTCGAGCTGAGCGCCGAAGAAGTCCCCATCATGGATGGCAGTGCGGCACCTTTCGTGTTCCTGATTCAGTCTGCCGGTATCACCGAGCAGGATGCGCCGAAGAAATTCATCCGCATCAAACGTGAAGTCAGCGTAACGCATGAAGGGAAAACCGCATCCTTCAAGCCGTTCGACGGTTTCAAGGTAGGCTTCTGCATCGAGTTCGATCATCCTGCATTTGACGGCCGTAATATGGAATCTGAACTGGACTTCTCCAGCACGTCTTTCGTGAAAGAGGTTAGCCGCGCGCGTACCTTCGGTTTCATGCGTGATATCGAATACCTGCGCTCACAGAACCTGGCGCTGGGCGGCAGCTTCGAGAACGCCATCGTGGTGGATGATTTCAAAATTCTCAACGACGACGGCCTGCGTTACGAAGATGAATTTGTGAAACACAAGATTCTGGATGCGGTCGGTGATCTCTACCTGATGGGCAACAGCCTGATCGGCGAATACTACGGTTACAAGTCGGGTCACTATCTCAACAACATGCTGGTACGCCAGCTGATGCAGGAAACTGATGCCTGGGAAGTTGTGACTTTCGAGGATCAGGCACAAAGCGCGCCGATTTCTTACCATCAGCCTCTTGCCGCTGTTTGAGTCGAACGTCTTGAAAAAGCCAGCTATTAAGCTGGCTTTTTTCGTTATATGGGGTGCTCTTCTCCATTCGTCGGGCCAGATCAAATTTCTGCCGCGTTGACATTCAATTATTCGCCCCAATACAGGTAGAATGTCGTATCCATTTTTCTGGCAAGGGACATGCGCCATTTGCGGTAACCTTTCCTTGCAATCAAACGGTTAAAAGTCGAATTATGCTGTCACTGTTCAAGAAAATTCTCGGAAGTAAAAACGATCGTGAGCTGAAGCGACTGAATAAAGTCGTCAAGCAGATCAATGAGCTGGAAGCGGGCGTGGAAGCATTATCCGACGCCGACCTCAAAGGACAGACGGTTGCCTTCCGTGATCGGCTTGAGCAGGGTGAGTCCCTCGATAAACTGCTGCCAGAAGCATTTGCCATAACCCGTGAAGCGTCCAAACGTGTCATGGGCATGCGTCACTTTGACGTACAGCTGATCGGCGGCATGGTGCTGCACGACGGCAAAGTTTCGGAAATGAAGACCGGTGAGGGTAAAACCCTGGTGGCAACACTGGCGGTTTACCTCAACGCATTGCCGGGCAAGGGGGTTCATGTTGTGACCGTGAACGACTACCTGGCTCAGCGTGACGCTGAATGGATGCGTCCGTTGTATGAGTCACTGGGCCTGAGTGTAGGGGTTGTTTTCTCCGGCCAGGATCCTGAGTCCAAGCGCGCGGCCTACGCGGCTGACATTACTTACGGTACCAACAACGAATTCGGCTTTGACTACCTGCGCGACAACATGGCGTTCAGTGTTGCCGAAAAGGTGCAGCGTGAGTTCAATTTCGCGGTCGTGGATGAGGTGGACTCCATCCTTATCGACGAAGCCCGTACCCCGCTGATTATCTCCGGTCCGGCCGAAGACAGCTCCGCAACCTATCACAAGATCAACCAGCTGATCCCCAAACTGCAACAGTTCCATGGTGAAATCGATCCCAAGGATGCCGAGCAGGTCATCGACGAGCACTTTGTGGTTGATGAAAAGAACCGAAGTGTTGAGTTGACCGAGTCAGGTCACCAGCTGGTGGAAGATCTGCTGATCGAACACGAAATGCTGCAGGAAGGTGAAAGCCTGTATGCGCCGCAAAACCTGAACCTGCTGCACCACGTACTGGCGGGCCTGCGTGCACACTACCTGTTCCAACGTGACCGTGACTATATCCTGCAAAATGGTCAGGTCGTCATCGTCGACGAACACACCGGCCGTATCATGCCGGGTCGTCGCTGGTCTGAAGGCCTGCACCAGGCTGTTGAAGCCAAAGAGGGTGTTCAGATTCAGATGGAAAGCCAGACTCTGGCGTCCACCACCTTCCAGAACTATTTCCGTCTGTACGACAAGCTGTCCGGTATGACCGGCACTGCAGATACTGAAGCGTTCGAATTGCGTCAGATCTACGGTCTGGATGTAGTGGTAATCCCAACCAACCGTCCGGTACAGCGTAAGGACTACAACGATATTGTCTTCCTGACCATGGAAGAGAAGTATCAGGCGATTGTTAAAGAGATCCGTTATTGCCAAGAGCACAACCGCCCGGTGCTGGTTGGTACGGCGTCGGTTGAATCTTCCGAGCTGCTGTCAGCGCTGTTGAAGAAAGAGAAAATTAAGCACAACGTACTGAACGCCAAAAACCACAAAGGCGAAGCGGGTGTCATTGCTGAAGCCGGTCGTCCGGGTGCTGTTACTATCGCTACCAACATGGCAGGTCGTGGTACCGACATCATGCTGGGGGGCAAGCTTGAAGCCGAGCTGGCCGATCTGGGTGAAGGTGCGACTGAAGCACAGATCGAAGCAGCCCGTGAAGAGTGGCGCCAGCGTCATGAAACCGTACTGGAAGCAGGTGGCTTGCATATCATCGGTACCGAGCGTCACGAATCTCGCCGTATCGATAACCAGCTGCGTGGTCGTGCCGGCCGTCAGGGTGACCCAGGTTCTTCCCGTTTCTTCCTGTCGCTGGAAGATGATCTGATGCGTATCTTCGCATCTGAGCGTGTGCGTCAGTTCATGCAGGCTTTGGGCATGGAGAAGGGCGAAGCGATCGAACACAAGATGGTTACCAACGCCATCGAAAAAGCGCAGCGCAAGGTGGAAGGCCGCAACTTCGATATTCGTAAAACGCTGCTGGAATATGATGATGTTGCCAACGATCAGCGTACCGTGATCTATGATCAGCGTAACGAAGTGATGGCGTCTGACGATATCTCTGAGACCATCGCCTCTGTACGTGACGAAGTGATCGAAAACAGCATTAGTGAGCATATCCCACCGCAGAGCCTGGAAGAGATGTGGGATGTTCCTGCATTGGAGAAGGCGCTGGAAAGCGAATTTGCCCTGCAGCTGCCGATACAGCAGTGGCTGGATGAAGACGATAGTCTGCATGAAGAGACGCTGCGCGAGAAGATTCGTGGCGAGATTCTGGCCGCTTACCAGGCCAAGGAAGACGCTGCGGGTGCTCAGACCTTGCGTACCTTCGAGAAGCAGGTAATGCTGCAGGTTCTGGATACTCTGTGGAAAGAGCATCTGCAGACCATGGATCTGTTGCGTCAGGGTATCCATCTGCGTGGTTATGCGCAGAAGAACCCCAAGCAGGAATACAAGCGTGAAGCCTTTGCCCTGTTCCAGGACCTGCTGGAAAACATCAAAACTGATGTGGTGCGTATCCTGAGCCATGTTCAGGTCCGCCAGCCGGAAGAAGTGGAGCGTATGGAAGAAGAGCGTCGCGCTCAGGCTGAACGCCAGCAGATGAACTTTGAGCATGCCCAGAGCAACAGCATGGGTGATGAGCAGGAAGCACCTGCGCCAGAGGAAAATACCGGTCCGATCACGCGTCAGGCGCCGAAGGTCGGCCGTAATGATCCTTGCCCTTGTGGTTCAGGTAAGAAATACAAACAGTGTCACGGTAAACTCAGCTAATTGTTATTAGCGCTAACACGAAGGAAAACGCATCATGGCAGTAGGTCCGGGTACTTTGCCCCAGTTACATCCGGTTTCAGGTTTTCGGCTTGGTATTGCATCGGCGGGGATCAAAAAACCGGGCCGACGTGATGTGGTGTTGATGGAGCTGGCGGAAGGCAGCACTTTGGCAGGGGTCTACACCCTCAATGCTTTCTGTGCTGCTCCGGTCCGTATCTGCAAGCAGCATCAGGCAGCCGCGGCTTCGCGTTACCTGCTGGTCAACACCGGTAACGCCAACGCGGGCACCGGTGAGCGCGGTATGACCGATGCCATGACCTGCTGTGAAGCGGTTGCAGAACGTTGTGGTGTGCCGGTTGAAGCGGTCCTGCCGTTCTCTACCGGTGTCATCGGTGAGCCGTTGCCGGTCAGCAAGATCGTCAATGTATTGAATGATGCCAAGGCTGATCTGTCCGAGGACAACTGGGAGCAGGCCGCCCACGGAATTATGACGACCGATACGCGCCCCAAGGCTGCCAGCGAGCAGATCGAGTATCAGGGTAAAACCATTACTCTGACTGGTATCTCCAAAGGCTCCGGTATGATCATGCCGAATATGGCGACCATGCTTGGCTACGTGGCGACAGATGCCCAGGTACCTCAGGAACTGCTTCAGCAGTGGCTGAGCAATGTGGCGGACCGCTCCTTCAACCGTATTACGGTTGATGGCGATACCTCTACCAACGACTCCTGCATGCTGGCTGCCACCGGTGCCAGCGGTGTGCTGATTGATGGCTCTGATTATGAGCTGGCAACGCTGTTCACCGATGCGCTTGAACGTGTAATGCTTGAGCTGGCCCACGCGATCGTGCGTGACGGCGAAGGTGCTACCAAGTTCATCGAAGTGTGTGTCGAGTCGGCGGGTACCAGCCAGGAAGCGCTGGATGTGGCTTACACCATTGCTCATTCTCCTTTGGTCAAGACCGCTCTCTTTGCCAGTGATCCCAACTGGGGACGTATTCTGGCCTGTGTCGGTCGTGCCGGAATCGATAACCTGGATCTGGATGCATTGCAGATCTACCTGAACGATGTGTGCATCGTGGAGAAAGGTGGTCGAGCTGCCAGCTACACCGAAGAAGCAGGGCAGGCGGTCATGAATGGTGAAGAAATTCTGATCCGTGTTGTGTTAAACCGCGGTCAAGTCATCGAGCGTGTCTGGACCACTGACCTGTCTCACGATTATGTCAGCATCAACGCCGACTACCGTAGCTGATCTAGCCAAACTGTTATGCCTAAACTGATCCACGTTGCCGCGGCTGTCATTCGTGACAGCCGCGGTCGTATTCTTATCGCCCGTCGTCCTCATGACAAACATCAAGGCGGTCTCTGGGAGTTTCCAGGTGGCAAGGTTGAGCCCGGAGAACCGGTGGCTGACGCCCTGTCGCGTGAGCTTGAGGAAGAGCTGGGTATTCGTGTCACCTCTGCACGACCTCTGATCCTGATTCCGCATCATTATCCTGACAAGTCAGTACTGCTGGATGTCTGGGATGTAGATGACTTCGAGGGCGAGGCTCATGGTGCCGAAGGTCAGCCCGTCGAATGGGTGATGCCTGATGCGCTGGACAAGTTTGAGTTTCCCGCCGCTAATGCGCCTATTGTTACAGCTGCACAGCTGCCAGAGCGTCTGTTGATCACTGGTGAGGCTGAGTCATCTGATGCCTATGTCGAACGAGTCGAGACGGCACTTGGCCAGGGCATTACCCATGTCATGCTCAGAGCAAAGGCGTTAGATACTGACGATTTTAGGCTGTTGTATAAGCGGCTCGAGCCACTGTTTGAACCGTCTCAAACCAAGCAGCCTCAAACCCGCTTGGGCGTAAATACCTCGGTTGAGCAGGCTAATGCGCTAGGTGCCGAGCATCTGCATCTCACCTCTGAGCGCCTTGAAGCCCTGAGCGAACGAGCTGAGTTCAAGGGTCGTTGGCTGAGTGCGTCCTGTCACACCGAACAACAGATCCGTATGGCTGAGGCCAAAGGGCTGGATTTCATTACCCTGTCGCCGGTTCAGCCGACCCAGTCTCATCCGGGTGAGCCTGCAATGGGGTGGGAGCATTTCGCCGAGCTGGTATCTGAGTGCGTATTGCCCGCATATGCGTTGGGTGGGCTTGGTGAGTCTGACTTGGCTAAGGCGCGTCAAAGTGGCGCACAAGGTGTGGCAGCGATCTCTGCATGGTGGTAAATCCCTGACGTCATAAAACAAAAGGCCGGTTCCTGTTTCCAGAAACCGGCCTTTTGCTATCCAGCCTTTTAACGTCAGTCTTCAACAATGCGCATGGACAGGTCGACGGCCTGGCAGTGCTTGGTCAGCGCGCCGATGGAGATGTAGTCGACACCAGTGCTGGCATAATCCAACAGGGTTTCATCGGTGATGTTGCCTGAGGCTTCCAGCTTTGCACGTCCAGCTGTCTGCGCAACAGCGGCAATCATGCGCTCGGGGCTGAAGTTGTCCAGCATGACGATGTCAGCACCGGCAACCAGTGCGCGTTCCAGCTGCTCTTCAGTTTCCACCTCGATTTCCACTGGCTTGCCGGGGTGATTAGTGCGGGCAGTCTCAATCGCCTGCTCGATACCACCGCAGGCCATGATGTGGTTTTCCTTGATCAGGAAGGCATCATACAGGCCGATACGGTGGTTGGAGCAGCCGCCGCAGCTGACGGCGTATTTCTGGCCCATGCGCAGACCGGGAATGGTCTTGCGGGTATCCAGCAGGGTCACGGGCGTACCGGCCACGCGCTGGGCGTATTCATAGCTCAGCGTCGCTGTGCCGGACAGAGTCTGCAGGAAGTTCAGCGCGGCACGCTCGCCGGTCAGCAGGGAACGGGCAGAGCCTTCTAGTCGAAACAATACCTGATCGCGCTCGACCCGATCGCCATCGTTTACCAGCCATTCAATCTGTACGTCCGGATCGACCTGACGAAAGACTTCGTCAACCCAGGCTTTGCCGCACACAACTGCAGTCTGGCGCGAAATAACGCGGGCGCGCTTACGGTCGCTGGCAGGAATGAGTTCGGCGGTGATATCACCGTTGCCCACATCTTCCAGGAGAGCGGTGCGCACGTTTTCTTCGACGACAGGTTTGAGCTCGGTCAGCGTCAGCATGATGGCGGGTCTATCTCTATGGTGTACTATGGAGCGCGCATTTTAACGGAAATTGCCCCTGGATAGTATGCCGTCAGAACAGACCTTGCACATCGTGGATAACCGGATTCAAGAAGCCCGGTTTGTGCCATCACCCAATGCCAATGAACGTCCGCATAACGAAATTTCCCTGCTGGTCATTCATAACATCAGCCTGCCACCGGGGCAGTTTGGTGGTGGGTATGTGTCGGAGCTGTTCACCAATCGGCTGGATCCTGAAGGGCATCCGTTCTTTCGTGAAATAGAAGGTTTGGAGGTCTCCGCGCATCTATTGATCGAACGCGATGGGACTCTAACCCAGTTTGTACCTTTCGACCGCCGTGCCTGGCATGCGGGTCAATCCTGTTTTGACGGGCGTGAAGCCTGCAATGACTTTTCCATCGGTATAGAGCTTGAAGGCACCGATGATCAGGCGTTTACCGATGCGCAATATCGTGCTCTTAAGCATGTAACCCGCGCATTACTCAGTGCTTATCCGGACCTTACCCCACAGAGGATTACCGGACACAGTGATATAGCACCGGGCCGGAAAACAGATCCCGGCCCTGCCTTTGACTGGGAGCGTTATCGATCATCGCTGGGATGATCTGATAATCGTTTTCAACTATTATATGCGCCCGCAACTCATTCGCCCCGAGGACAGCATGACAGCTTTGCTCAGCATTGAAGGTCTCAAATGTGCTTACCAATCCCAGACAGTTCTGTCCGGTGTTGGTTTGAGTCTTGCTGAGGGTGAGATCGCCTGTCTGTTGGGTCCAAGTGGCTGTGGCAAGACTACTGTCCTGCGCGCCATTGCTGGTTTCATCACGCCGCAGGCGGGTGAAGTACGCCTGGGTGACCAGGTCATTAGCAGTGCCGAGCAAGTTGTACCGCCCGAAAAGCGTGGTATGGGTATGGTGTTTCAGGACTATGCGCTTTTTCCTCATTTGAGCATTGCCGATAACATCGCTTTTGGCCTCAATGGTCTTGGTAAAGCCGAGAAACAGCAGCGTATTCGCGAAGTACTCGAGCTGGTTGAACTGCCGGATCTGAGCGATCGCTACCCGCATGAACTTTCCGGTGGTCAGCAGCAGCGTGTTGCCCTGGCCCGTGCTCTGGCACCGAATCCGCGTCTGTTGCTGATGGACGAGCCCTTCTCCAATCTGGATACCGACCTGCGCCGTCAGTTGTCACAAGAGGTGCGTGACATTCTCAAGCGCCGTGGCATTGCGGCCATTATGGTGACCCACGACCAGCAGGAAGCCTTTACCATCAGCGATAGCATTGGCATCTTGTCGGCCGGTCGTGTGCAGCAGTGGGGCACGCCGGAAGATCTCTATTATCGTCCAGCCACACCTGAGGTGGCAGCCTTCGTTGGCAAGGGTGAACTGTTTCTGGGACGCGTCACTGAAGAGATGGCCGTCGACACCGAACTCGGTTTGCTGGAGTTTGCTGAGCCTCTGGGCGTTGGTGCTGGCTGCGATGTGCAACTATTCCTGCGTCCGGGCGATCTCTATCTGAGTCACGAAGGTGGCGTGCCGGGACAGATTTTGAGTTCCGAATTCCAGGGCAACCTGACGGCGTATAAAGTGCGTCTGGACAATGCGCGTGAGGTTGAAGTTCTGGAGCAGGGGCTGCGTCGTTATCCTGAAGGGGAGCAGGTTGCCGTGCACGTGACTGCTCACCGTCCCATCGTTTTCTCCAGCTGTCCTATTACGTGCTAATCTGCACTAAAGTGGGACCTGCGTCTTTGGCACATAATCTGCTTTTAACCCTGTAATGACCTGAAAAGAGTCATAAACAGGTACGGGCTTGCACTGGTTTGGTGCTGCTGGCTCGGAATTCTTTGTGCGTGCATGGAAATGGTGCATTGCGCTTGGCAGGACAGTCGCTATGGGTGCATCCCAACGAATCTACAGGGTTCGGCGCCGCTATAACAAATGGGTCGCTGACCAGACACTGGAAGACTATGCACTGAGGTTTACCGCTCGTCAGGGACGCAAGATGAGCATCGAGCGTGTTGCCATGACGGCGCTCGGCGCTACCGCTTTTCTCGCTCTGGAAAGCATCGCGGCTGCAGTGACGCTCACGTATGGCTTTACCAATACGCTGATTGCCATGTTGGTGGTGTGCGGTCTGTTTTTTGTGACCGGCTTGCCGATTGTCTACCATGCCGCGCGAAACGGTCTCGATATCGATCTGCTGACCCGAGGGGCTGGTTTCGGCTATCTGGGCTCCACCATCACCTCGCTTATCTATGCCAGTTTCACCTTTATTTTCTTCGCCATTGAAGCAGCCATATTGGCGGCGGCTTTGCGTGCCCTGTTCAACATTCCGCTGGCGCTGGGATATCTGCTGAGTGCATTGGCAGTCATACCCATTGTGACCCATGGCATCACAGCGATCAGTCGCTTTCAACTTGGGACCCAGCCGCTTTGGCTGATACTGCAGATCAGCGCTCTGGGCGTTGTGATTGTGCATGAGTCTGAGCGCTACGAGGGCTGGACCGAGTTTGTTCCGGCTGGTTTGGAGGGTGCCGAGCAGTTTGACCTGATGCTGTTTGGTGCGGCGGCCTCGGTACTCTTTGCCATGGTGGCGCAGATTGGTGAGCAGGTGGATTATCTGCGCTTCATGCCGGAAAAAACGCAGCAAAACCGAAACCGCTGGTGGTTCTGGTTGATTCTGGCCGGGCCCGGTTGGGTATTTATCGGCCTGATCAAAATGCTGTTGGGGTCTTTCCTGGCCTACATTGCGGTGACTGAAGGTGCTGCCTTTGTGGTTGCCACTGATCCGACCCTGATGTACCAGCGGGTATTCCAATATCTGACCCATTCGGAAGGGTTGTCACTGCTGCTTGCCGGGGTGATGGTGATCATCTCGCAGATGAAGATCAACGTGACCAACGCCTATGCCGGTTCCATCGCCTGGTCCAATTTCTTTTCGCGTTTGACCCACAGTCATCCGGGACGTGTGGTCTGGCTGGTGTTCAACGTCACCATCGCGCTGATTTTGATGGAGCTGGGCATATATGAAGCGCTGGAAGCGATTCTGGGCGTGTTCGCCATTGTGGCAGTCAGCTGGCTGGGCTCACTCTCCGCGGAGCTGATGATCAGCAAGCCACTGGGGTTGAGCCCGCCGGGGATCGAGTTCAAACGTGCCCACCTGTATGACGTCAATCCGGTGGGCATAGGTTCCATGGCGATGGCCGTACTGGCTGGGCTATTGGCCTACCTGGGCTTTTTTGGCGAAGAGGCACGTACGCTCAGCCACTTCATCAGTCTGGCCTGCTGCTTTGTGATGATGCCATTGCTGGCCCTGCTGACGAAGGGGCGCTTCTATCGTGCGCGAGAAAGCTATGAGCTGAGGCTGCTGGAAGTGCAGACGCCCCAGGAGCAGCAGCGTTGCGGGATCTGTGAAAACCACTTCGAGTATGAAGACCTGAGCTTCTGCCCGGCCTATGACTTGCCGATCTGTTCGCTGTGCTGTTCTTTGGATGCCCGCTGTCTTGATAGCTGCAAAACCCATGCGCGTTTCTCGCAGCAGATGGTGAACTTCCTGCATCTGTTTATGCCGCAGCGAATGGTAACCCGGCTTAATTCGCGACTGGGGCGTTTTATCGGTTTGCTGCTGGGAATCAACCTACTGCTGGCCGGATTATTGGCCGTAGTGTACAGGCAGATGGACCCGGGAACGGCGGAGGGCAGTCAGCTACTGGGTGAGGCGCTCTGGGCGCTGTTCTTTATCCTGCTGATTGTCTCGGGTGTGGTGGCCTGGCTGTTCTTGCTGGCGCATGAAAGTCGAGTGGTGGCGCAGCAGGAATCCAACCGGCAAACACACAAGCTATTGCAGGAAATTGAAGCTCACGAAGAAACCGACCGAGAGCTTCAGGCAGCCAAGGAGCTGGCCGAACGTGCCAGCGAGGCCAAGAGTCGCTACATGACCGGTATCAGCCATGAGCTGCGTACACCGCTGCAGTCGATTATCGGCTACGCCCAATTGATGCAGAGCCGTGACAGCCTGTCGCGCGGTGATCGAGAAGGGGTGAAGATCATCCATCGCAGCGGCCAGTACCTGGCGGATCTGATTGAAGGCCTGCTGGATATTTCCCGCATAGAAGCCGGCCGTCTTGAGCTGAACCGGGGTGCGGTGGCGCTGCCGGAGTTGATTGCTCAGCTGGAGCAGATGTTCAGTTTCCAGGCCGCGCAAAAAAGGGTGCGATTTGTATGTGAATTGCCCGAACGCCTGCCTGCGGTGGTAATGACCGATGAAAAGCGCCTGCGCCAGATTCTGATCAATCTCTTATCCAACGCGGTCAAATACACCCCCGAAGGGGAGGTGCATTTCAAGATTCGCTACCGTAATCAGGTCGCCGAGTTTTGTATTGAGGACACGGGTATTGGCATCGATGCGACCCATCTGGACCGCATTTTTGATCCCTTTGAGCGGGTTCGTAATGCGGATACACCCAACCTGCCGGGCACGGGCCTGGGACTGACCATCGTTAAATTGCTCACCGATATTATGGGTGGTGACTTGCAGGTGGAAAGTACGCCAGGCAAAGGCAGCCGATTCAAGGTTGCCCTGATGTTGCCCTGGGTCGATGGTGTGCAGGAGCGCGTTGAGCAGCAGCGTCCCATAAACGGCTATCTGGGAGAGCAGCGTCAGATCTGTATCGTCGATGATGACCCCGTGCTGCGCGGCTTGCTGTCGGATCTGTTGATGCCACTGGGGTTCCGAGTGCTTGAGGCCCATGATGGCGAGTCCTGTCTTGAACTGGTGGAGCGTGCGCGTCCTGACTTGTTCTTGCTCGATATCTCCATGCCGGGGATGAATGGACTGATGCTGGCATCGGAACTGCGCAAAACAGGTCATCAGGTTCCTATCCTTATGCTCTCGGCAGATGTGCAGGAGCAGCGTCGCCAGCCTGCAGGCGAAGCCGTCTATGACGATTATCTGGTGAAGCCGGTCAGCAACCAGCTGCTGCTGGACAGGGTGGGACACTATCTGAAACTGGAATGGACACGGATGCCTGTTCTTGAAGAGGTTTCAGCCCTTCCAGAGCCGCTGACCACGGCGTCTGTTATAGCACCAGTGCATGCTCCGCCCAAGCAGGCGTTGCCGGACCATCCTCTTCTACGTGAGCTTAAAGGCTGTGCCGAAATTGGCTATCGCAGTGGTGTGCGGGATGTGATCGAGCAACTGGAGCAGGCACAGCTACTGGATGGCGATGTGATGAGTTACATACAGCAATTGACCGACGGCATGCAGTTTGGGCAGTTGGCTGACTATCTGGAGCAGAAGGCATGAAACAGGATGCAGTGAAACGGGATCTGGTGCTGGTGGTGGATGACTCGCCGGATGCACTTAGCCTGATCAATGATGCGCTGGAGGCTGCCGGTATGGATGTGCTGGTGGCGTTGGAAGGCCGTCAGGCACTGAATATCGCCGCTCGCATGCAGCCGGACATTATTCTGCTGGATGCGGTCATGCCGCATCTGGATGGTTTTGCCACCTGTGAAGCTCTGAAGCAGGATCCGACGCTTTGTGCTATTCCTGTCATCTTCATGACCGGACTGACCGAAACAGAGAATGTAGTGCGTGGTCTGGAAGTAGGCGGCGTTGATTACCTCACCAAGCCGATCAATCCGGATGAATTGCTGGCGCGTATGCGGGTGCATCTCAGTAATGCCCGTCTGACCCAGAGTGCCCAGTCGGCGCTCGATACCACAGGGCAGCACCTGCTCACGGTGTCACCGGATGGTCTGGTGCATTGGGCGACACCTCAGACTCATGCCTTGCTGTCGCGTGCCAATGCCAGTGAAATATGGGTCGAAACTTCATTGCGCCCGCAGTTGGCTGACTGGCTAAGACGCAGCCCCTCGCTGAATGACCAGCTTGCACTGAAGGGGTTGGACTATGCGCTGTCGGTGCGCCTGCTGAGTCATCAGAGCAATGGCGACTTTCTGTTCAAGCTGGTTGATGAACAGCGTGGGACAGGCCCTGCACTGCTGCAAAATCAGCTCGACCTGACCACTCGCGCCGCTGAAGTGCTGTACTGGATTGCCAACGGCAAAACCAATAAGGAGATTGGTGAAATTCTGGGCATGAGTCCGCGTACGGTGAACAAGCACCTGGAGCAGGTTTATCCGGCCTTGGGGGTTGAGAACAGAACCTCGGCGGCAGGAGTGGCGTTGCGTATTCTGGTACGGGATAGTTAACGCCAGCGCCAAGTTGCCTTTTCACACGCGTTTAAAATCACGTGGCCTCGCTCGTGAGCAGGAACTGATTGGCTCGAAATCAGGCCTGTGCTGGTGCACACTGCATGTAAGGCTGGCTGGAGGTGGGTCAGGCCAGTATCTGTTGTGATCAAGGTTAAATGGATATCGCTGCCGATAGAAGGAGGCGCGTGTGAGCCAGATACTAATAGGAAAGGGTGAAAAACCGGTTCAGCTGTTTGCCCAATATGGTAACCGCCATGGGTTGATTGCCGGTGCTACAGGTACAGGCAAAACCGTGTCATTGATGGTGTTGGCCGAGGGCTTCTCGCGTCTGGGTGTACCTGTGTTCATGGCCGATGTGAAAGGGGATGTATCTGGACTGGCCATGGCTGGAAAGCCCAGCGAAAAATTAAAGCAGCGTGCCGAGATGATCGGCATTAATGGCTATACCAACGAAGCAAATCCGGTGTTGTTCTGGGATCTCTATGGTGAGGAAGGCCACCCGGTGCGCACCACCATTAGCGAGATAGGTCCTACCTTGCTGGCTCGCATGCTGGAGCTCAATGATACCCAGTCCGGCATTCTGGATATCGCGTTCAAAATGGCCGATGACCGAGGACTTCTGCTGCTGGATCTGGACGACTTGCGGGCACTGTTGGGGTTTATCGCGGAAAATCGCAAACAGATCTCAACCGAATACGGCCTGGTCAGTTCCCAGTCCATCGCTGCCATTCAGCGTGCTTTGTTGACGCTGGAACGGGATGGTGGCGATGCCTTTTTGGGTGAGCCCGCGCTGGACCTGAATGACCTGATGCGCACCGATCTGAACGGTCGTGGCGTGATCAGTATTCTGGCTGCCCGCAAGCTGATTTTACAGCCACGGCTTTATTCCACTTTCTTGCTTTGGATGCTCTCTGAGCTGTTTGAAAACCTGCCTGAAGTGGGTGACCTGGATCGGCCCAGGATGGTGTTTTTCTTTGATGAGTCTCATCTGCTGTTTGATGATGCCCCGGCGGCGTTGCGCCAGAAAGTCGAGCAGGTGGTGCGGCTGATCCGCTCCAAGGGGGTAGGGATCTATTTCTGTTCGCAGCTGCCGGATGATGTGCCCAATGAAGTGTTGGGGCAGCTGGGCAACCGTGTTCAGCATGCCTTGCGTGCCTACACACCGAGAGATCAGAAAGCAGTTAAAACAGCGGCACAGACCTTTGTGGCCAACCCTGGCCTTGATGTAGCCGAGGTCATTACCCAGCTGGCGGTGGGGGAGGCTTTAGTCTCGACGCTGCAGGAAAACGGCGTGCCCATGCCGGTTGAGCGCACACTGATTTGTCCGCCACGTTGTCGTATGGGGCCTTTGACGGCTGAAGAGCAGATTCAGGTTCGTTCCCGCAGCCCCATTGCCGCCAAGTACGATACTCCGGTCAATCGAGAGTCGGCTTACGAAATCCTGAATCAGCGTGCTGCTGAAAAAGCAGCGGAAGAGCCGGTTGAGGTGCCTGAGAAGCAGCCCACCAAGGCCGAGGCTCCGGAGGAGGAGCAGAGCATGCTGGGTGAGCTGCTGTGGGGCACCAAACGGCGACAGGGCATGGTAGAAACCATGGCCAAGCAGGCCGCACGTACAGTCGGAAGCCAGTTGGGACGGCAGATTCTGCGTGGCTTGCTGGGTGGAATTCTGGGTGGCTCGCGAAGCCGTTAGTGCACCACCAATCAGGTTAATACCCAGAGCGCTAACATAAAGCCCGAGCCCAACCACACTGTAGCTGTGTCATCGCGATCGCTTTGGCGATCTCTGGTGAAATTTAACGGGGTGGCGGCACGTACAGGATCAGTTATATAAACGTCCATGCCAGTATGCGGGTGATTTTATTACCCTGTTTCATCTCGATCTCTCGCACTTCAATGGCGCCAAGTTTGCGGATCAACTTGGTGGCAGGCTTCAGGTTTTCGGCTTTCGATACCAGGCTGGTAAACCAGCGGCATTGTGTTGAAAAGGCGAGGCTTTCTTTAATCATCTTTTTAAGGAAAGCCTGTTCGCCGCCCTTGCACCAGAGTTCTGCTGCCTGGCCGCCGAAGTTCAGCCTGGCCGAAGTGGACGTTTTATCACCGCGGTTACGTGCCAGGTTGTTGAGTTTACGCCGGGTGCCTTTGAGAGCTTCTTCCTGGGAGGCATGGAAGGGCGGGTTGCACACGCTCACATCAAAAAACTCGCCGGCCTGAATAATCCCCTCAAAGATGTGATGCTTGTCGTGTTGCGTGCGCAGGGTGAAGCGCTCTTGCAGACCGGGGTTTTTGGCGATAATCGCGGCGACGTTGTCCAGTGATTGTGGATTGATATCAGAGCCCACGCATTGCCAGCCGTATAGCTGGCAGGCGAGTAGCGGGTAGATGCCATTGGCGCCTGTGCCGATGTCCAGCAAGGTGACGCTGGGCGAGGTATCAGCTTGATTGGCATCAGGCGCGCCAAGGCCAAGCAGGTCTGCAATGTAATGGATGTAGTCGGCTCGTCCTGGAATGGGCGGACACAACGCGCCTTCGGGAATATCCCAGTCAACAATGTTGTAATGCTGCTTTAACAGCGCGGCATTCAGGGCTTTTACCGCCAGCGGGTCGGCGAAGTCGATAGACAGGTTGCCGTACGCATTCTTGCTGACATATTGGGCCAGCGGGGGGGAGCTCATGAGCAGCGTTGGAAAATCATAGCCGTACCTGTGCAGATTTCTTGGGTGCAGGCCTTTGCGATCAGGTTGGGCAGGGCTTTTTTCTGTATGGCGACGTGGGCGCACGGCAGTATATCCGAAGTTCAGGCTTCAGCCGGTGAGTGGTATCGAGTGAGGCCGTGATTATAGCGCTGGTCCATAAGCCGGGTATACAGGGCCCCTGCCTGCGGTGTTGCAACCCTCCGCATCCCCTGTAACCCGTTCACTACGTCATTTGACGTATACCTCTGCGTCATTACGCGCATACCTCGTTTTACCCCTCTTCTGAATAATCGATCAGGCATTGAGTTGTTTTCCTGGGCACGACTGAGGCCCGATCGATAACGAGGGTTCCACCCGCACTGAACGGATTCGGAACCGAAGGGGGTACTGCAATGAAGATCAAATCACTGGCCGCCGGCGTCGCCATGGCTGTAAGCGCATCCACTCTTTCTTTCAGCGTTCTGGCTGCTGACACCATCAAGGTCGGTGTTCTGCATTCACTGTCCGGCACCATGGCAATCAGCGAAACCACGCTGAAAGACACCGTGCTGATGATGATCGAAGAACAGAACAAGAAGGGCGGCCTGCTGGGCAAACAGCTGGAGCCTGTTGTCGTAGACCCGGCTTCCAACTGGCCGCTGTTCGCTGAGAAAACCCGTGAGCTGCTGACCCAGGAAGATGTTGATGTCATCTTCGGCTGCTGGACTTCCGTTTCCCGCAAATCTGCGCTGCCAGTACTGGAAGAGCTGAATGGTCTGATGTTCTACCCGGTTCAGTATGAAGGTGAAGAATCCTCCAAAAACGTCTTCTACACGGGTGCTGCCCCCAACCAACAGGCGATTCCGGCGGTTGATTACCTGATGAACGAACTGGGTGTTGAACGCTGGGTGCTGGCCGGTACCGACTACGTCTATCCGCGTACCACCAACAAAATCCTGGAAGCCTACCTGAAAGACAAGGGTGTGGCTGCCGAAGACATCATGATCAACTACACGCCTTTCGGTCACTCTGATTGGCAGTCCATCGTATCGGATATCAAGAAATTCGGTGGCGAAGGCAAGAAAACTGCGGTGGTTTCCACTATCAACGGTGATGCCAACGTACCTTTCTACAAGGAACTGGGTAACCAGGGTGTTTCCTCTGAAGATATTCCGGTTGTTGCCTTCTCTGTGGGTGAGGAAGAACTTTCCGGTATTGATACCTCACCGCTGGTGGGTCACATGGCCGCCTGGAACTACTTCCAGAGCGTTGATAACGACCTGAACAGCGAATTCATCCAGAAATGGCATGCGTTCACCGGTGATGAGAAACGTGTCACCAATGACCCGATGGAAGCGACCTACATTGGCTTCAACATGTGGGCTCAGGCGGTCACTGAAGCAGGTACCACCGATGTGGATGCGGTTGAGCAGGCCATGATCGGTCAGGAAGTGCCTAACCTGACCGGTGGTATCGCTGTCATGAATAAGAACCACCACCTGAGCAAACCGGTTCTGATCGGCGAGATTCAGGACGATGGTCAGTTTGAAGTGGTTTGGGAAACTGAAGGCGTGGTACCGGGTGATGCCTGGTCTGACTTCCTGCCGGGTTCCAAGAGCCTGATCGCTGACTGGACTCCTCCGGTTAAGTGCGGCAACTACAACGTGGAAACCAAATCCTGCGGCGGCCAAGCCAACTGATTGAGCGTTTCCCTTGCGGCCCTGTCACGGCGGGGCCGCCCTCTCTCTTCTCTGGAGTCACACCGTGAAACGATTACTGGCAATCTTCTGTTATTGCCTCGGTCTGATGTTGTCATTGTCCGCAACAGCGGCCGAGAAACCCCTCCCATCCCAGCTTGAACCCCTGTTGCAGGAATTGACCGAAGCCAGCCTGACCAAGGCAATCCCGGTCCTGGATGCGCTGGAAGCCGAGGGCGGTGAGTCCGTCCAACCGCTGTTCAGCCACATGCTGGAAGGCGATCTCTACTACGTTAAAGCCTCGGGCCAGGTTATTGCTGTTACCGAACAGGCGGGAACCGAAACCTTTATCGACATGCTCAGCGGTGCCGAAATCGAGCCGCTATCCAGTCGTGAAATCAAGAAAATCCGCGTCAACAACCGCCTGCGCGGGCACCTGCGTGATGCCATTGCGCGTTTGCAGCTGGGCTCGGAAAGCGCCGCCGTGCGAGAAAGTGCGGTGCGTTCGTTGTTGTCTGACCTGGATGAAAACACTCTGGCGTCCATTCGCGAAGCGCGTCTGAATGAAAGTGCGGGCAACGTGAAAGACGTCATGGACATGGCGCTGGCGCTTTACCGCCTGGAATCAGCCGCTGAAGCGTCTGATCGTATCGAGGCGATCGCACAGCTGGAAGGCAGCCTGGAAGGGGATGTGCGCAATGCACTGAACCGTATTGCGGACAACGATCCTTCACCCCAGGTGCAGCAAGCGGCGCAGAAAGCGCTGGTCGGCATTGAGCAGAAAGTGGAGTTTTATGCGTTTATCGATCAGCTGTTCTTCGGCTTGAGTCTTGGCTCAGTACTGCTGCTGGCGGCCATCGGTCTGGCCATCACCTTTGGTGTAATGGGTGTGATCAATATGGCCCACGGCGAAATGATCATGCTGGGTGCCTACACCACCTACGTGGTGCAACTGCTGATGCCTAACCATATTGAATATTCGCTTTGGGTTGCCATTCCGGCAGCCTTTGTTGTATCCGGCATGGCGGGTGTGTTGCTGGAGCGTTTGGTGATTCGCCATCTGCATGGCCGTCCGCTGGAAACCCTGCTGGCCACCTTCGGTGTCAGCCTGGTGCTGCAGCAGCTGGTGCGCACCGTGTTTTCACCGCTGAACCGTCAGGTAGCAACGCCTGACTGGATGTCCGGTGCCTGGGAGATCAACCCGGTACTGTCACTGACGCTGAACCGCCTCTACATTCTTGCGTTTGCCTTGCTGGTGTTCTTTGCCTTGATGCTGCTGCTGAAGCGCAGCTCGCTGGGCCTGAATGTTCGCGCCGTGTCGCAGAACCGTGATATGGCCAAGTCCATGGGTATTCCAACCGGTCGAGTCGATGCGCTTACCTTTGGTCTGGGGTCCGGCATTGCCGGTATCGCCGGGGTTGCCCTGAGCCAGCTGACCAACGTGGGTCCGAATCTGGGCCAGTCCTACATCATCGACTCCTTCATGGTGGTGGTGTTCGGTGGCGTGGGTAACCTCTGGGGTACTTTGGTTGCGGCCTTCTCACTGGGTATTGCCAACAAATTCCTGGAGCCGGTTACCGGTGCAGTGCTCGCCAGTATCCTGGTTCTGGTCTTCATCATCCTGTTTATCCAGAAGCGTCCCAAAGGACTCTTCCCGCAGAAAGGGAGGGCGGCTGAATGAACTGGCTGACTCAGCTATTTGCCGCCGGTCGTACCCCCGGTAACCGGGTACTGCCGTTCGTGACCGTGCTGTTCCTGGTCACTACACTGGCCTCTATGGCCAACCTGATGCTGCCTGAAAGCTCTCCGCTTCATGTCAGCACCTACACTATTACCCTGCTGGGCAAGTATCTCTCCTACGCGATGCTGGCACTGGCCGTGGACGTGATCTGGGGCTACTGCGGTATCCTCAGTCTGGGCCATGGTGCCTTCTTCGCCCTGGGCGGCTATGGCATGGGCATGTACCTGATGCGCCAGATCGGTGATCGCGGCGTTTACGGTAACCCGGACCTGCCTGACTTCATGGTATTCCTCAACTGGGACAGCCTGCCCTGGTACTGGATGGGTATGGACCAGTTCTGGTTCGCCATGCTGATGGCACTGGCGGTACCGGGTCTGCTGGCCTTCGTGTTCGGCTGGCTGGCGTTCCGCTCCCGTGTCACCGGTGTTTACCTGTCGATCATGACCCAGGCGCTGACCTACGCGCTGATGCTGGCCTTCTTCCGCAACGAAATGGGCTTTGGCGGCAACAACGGTTTGACCGACTTCAAGGATATCCTCGGCTTTGATCTACAGTCCGACACCACTCGTGTGGCGCTCTTTGCCACTACGGCACTGATGCTGGGTGTGGTGTATATCCTCAGCCATCTGATCCTCAAGTCCCGCATGGGCAAGGTGATTGTGGCCATTCGTGACGGCGAAGCCCGTGCGCGTTTCCTTGGTTACCGTACCGACCTCTACAAGGTCTGGCTGTTCGTGTTTTCCGCGCTGATTGCGGCCATGGCTGGTGCGCTCTATGTGCCCCAGGTCGGCATCATCAACCCGGGCGAGTTCTCGCCGCTGAACTCCATCGAAGTGGTGGTCTGGGTCGCCGTAGGTGGCCGTGGAACCCTCTATGGTGCCGTCATCGGTGCACTGCTGGTCAACTACGCCAAGACCCGCTTTACCGCAATCATGCCGGAAGGCTGGCTGTTTGCGCTGGGTGCACTCTTTGTACTGGTTACCCTGTATCTGCCCAAGGGCCTGGTCGGGCTCAGTGGTCAGCTGGCCGCACGCCGTGAACGTAAAGCAGGAAAAGCCGCACAGCAGGAGGCGCACTCATGACCGCAATCGATAATGCCCGCGAACTCATGCGTCCGGATCGCGTATGGCCCTTCCTGGTGCCCCCGGCCGCGCCGGTGGATGTATCGAAAAACATCCTGCTCTACGTTGAAGGTTTGAGTGTCAGCTTCGATGGATTCAAAGCCCTGAACGATCTGAACCTCTACATCAACGATGGTGAACTGCGCTGTCTGATCGGTGCCAACGGTGCGGGTAAAACCACGCTGATGGATGTAATTACCGGGAAAACCCAATGCGACGAGGGCAGTGTCTATTTTGGCCAGACCATCAACCTGCTGGAGCGCAGCGAGCCGGAAATTGCCCAGTTGGGCATAGGGCGCAAGTTTCAGAAGCCCACGGTTTTTGAAGCCCATACAGTGTTCGACAACCTTGAAATGTCGCTGAAAACCGCGAAAGGCATCTGGCAAACATTGATGGCACGTCTGGCGCCGCGCGAGATCGATTTGATCGATCAGGTGCTGGACACCATCGGTCTTAAGGAGCAGCGCTTTATGCTGGCGGGTGCTTTGTCCCATGGTCAGAAGCAGTGGCTGGAGATCGGCATGTTGCTGGTGGCAGAACCGCGTCTGCTGCTGATCGATGAGCCGGTAGCCGGTATGACAGCGGAAGAAACTGAAAAAACGGCCGAGTTGCTGACGTCACTGGCCGGTGATCACACCGTTGTGGTTGTTGAGCACGATATGGAGTTTGTCCGCAGCATTGCACGCACCGTAACGGTGCTGCATCAGGGCAGTGTGTTGGCGGAAGGCACCATGGAACAGGTGCAGAACAACCGTGACGTGATCGAAGTGTATCTGGGGGAAGAAGCATGATCTCCATTCAAAATGTTAACCAGCTCTACGGTGGCACCCGCATTCTCTGGGACCTGGATCTGGAGATCGAAGAGGGCTCCTGCACCTGCATCATGGGGCGCAACGGTGTCGGCAAAACCACTTTGCTGAAGTGCCTGATGGGCCTGCTGTCGGTGGAGAGCGGCCAGATCCAGATGCAGGGGCAGCCGCTGCATACCCGCCCGGCGGAGTATCGTGCCAAGGCCGGCATCGGTTATGTCCCTCAGGGGCGTGACATCTTTCCGCTGCTCACGGTCGAGGAAAACCTTCGCATCGGTCTGCCGATCCGCAAGGACAAGGCGAAGGAGATTCCCGAGAAGATCTTCGAGCTGTTCCCGGTGTTGGGCGACATGATGCACCGCCGTGGCGGTGACCTCTCCGGCGGGCAGCAACAGCAGCTTGCGATTGGTCGTGCACTGGTGCTGGACCCCAAGGTGCTGATTCTGGATGAGCCCAACGAAGGTATCCAGCCCAATATCGTCAAGCAGATTGGCGATGTCATCCTCAAGCTCAATGAAGAAGAGGGCCTGACCGTGATTCTGGTGGAGCAGAAGCTTGGCTTTGCTCGCCGTGTCGGCAAGGAGTTCCGTTTGATGGAGAAGGGTCGCATCGTTGCGGCAGACCGGATGGATAACCTCAATGATGCACTGATTCGCCAGTATCTGGCGGTGTAAAACCCCAGCAAGCCGCGGCTAAAACCGCGGCTTTTCTTTTTGCCGGCACCAAAGTGGGCATGGTTTTTGCCACATTGGTGCATAAGAGAGGATGTTAATCGTTCTCGTCATGGTTGTGCACTTTGGTAGTGCGTCGGGAGTGGTGTGTTTTTGTTTTGTGCTCGATATTGGTGCGCTTTGCCTGCTCTCAAATGGATCAACAGGGGTTTCGTTAACACATGAATATGTCAGTTCCCGACAGCCTGGCTGATACCGCACAGGGAGAGCCGTCTCGATGGCATGCACGCCTCTCTTTGGGCATTAAGCGCACGCCCAGAGGGAGTCGCATCGCCACTGCAGAACGTTTTGGTCCCTTGCACCTGCAAAAGCCCTTCTATCCTGAAGGTCCTGATCTGGCACACGTGTATTTGCTACACCCACCCGGCGGCATGGTCTCCGGTGATCTGCTGGAGATTGAAGCCCGGCTGGAGCCGGAAACGTCAGCGCTGATTACCACTCCAGGGGCTGGGCGTGTGTACCGTGCTCGTCCTGACCGCACCCTGCAACATCAGCGTGTTCGGCTGGACGTGGGGCAAGGCAGCACCATGGAGTGGCTGCCACTGGAAACCATTCTTTATCCCAACGCACGCACTCGCCTTGATCTGGATGTAGAGCTGGCGGTGGATGCACGTTTTATCGGCTGGGAGGTGACCAGTCTGGGCCTGCCCGCCCAGGGGCGCAGTTTTGAGGAAGGTGAATTGCAGCAGCGCCTGCAGATACGTCGCGAAGGGCGACTGGTGCTGCGTGAGCAGCTGTTGCTGGATGAGCAGAGTCACAGGGTGCTCCAAGGCAAGGCAGGACTGCAGGGCCAGCCGGTTACAGGGCTGATGGCTGCGGGTCCTTTTACACCGGAACAAGCCGAAGCCTTGCTGGAACCCTTGCGTGAATGCGCTGAACAGCAAGCCTTTCTGGCAGGCGTCAGTCTGAGTGGTGAGTTCCTGCTGGTTAGAACACTGGGTGATTGTTCGGAGCGCACACGTTTGCTTTTGGAACAGTGCTGGCGATTGATTCGCCCGGAGCTGCTGGGGCGACCTGCTTGCGCGCCTCGAATTTGGGCTACCTGATTTGAATGGGCAGGTGCTTTGGGCACCTGTAATCCTGAGGAGAGATTGATGGAACTGCTGCCAAGAGAGAAAGACAAGCTGTTGATTTTTACCGCAGCGTTGCTGGCCGAACGCCGTCTGAAGCGTGGACTCAAGCTGAATTACCCTGAAGCGGTGGCCTATATCACCATGGAAATCATGGAAGGTGCCCGTGATGGTCGCACCGTGGCGGACCTGATGGGATATGGCAAAACACTGCTGAGCGCCGATCAGGTTATGGAAGGTGTTCCCGAGATGGTGGATGAGGTGCAGGTGGAAGCGACTTTCCCCGATGGCACCAAACTGGTCACCGTGCATCAGCCGATTGTCTGAGGAGGAGAGTCCCATGATTCCCGGAGAAATTCAGAGTGCTGCTGGCGAAATCGAACTCAATGTCGGCCGCAATACCATCCGTGTACGCGTCGAAAATCACGGCGATCGCCCGGTTCAGGTCGGTTCCCACTATCATTTCTATGAAGTGAACCCGGCGCTGGTGTTTGATCGCGACAGCGCCCGTGGCTTCCGCCTCAATATCGCATCTGGCACCGCCGTCCGCTTCGAACCCGGCCAGGGCCGTGAAGTCGAGCTGGTCGAATTCGCTGGCACTCGCACCATCTATGGCTTCCGTGGTGATGTGATGGGGCCGCTGGATAAGGCAAAAGGTGGAAGTAACGATGGAGGGCAGAACTGATGGCCAAGATGGATCGTAGCAGCTACGCACAGATGTTTGGTCCGACCGTAGGGGACCGTGTTCGCTTGGGCGATACCGAACTGTGGATTGAAGTCGAGAAGGACTACACCACTTACGGTGATGAGGTGAAGTTTGGCGGTGGTAAGGTCGTGCGTGACGGCATGGGCCAAAGCCAGATGACCAACGACATCGCCATGGACCTGGTCATTACCAATGCCTTGATTCTGGACCACTGGGGCATCGTCAAAGCCGATGTGGGTGTTAAAGAGGGGCGCATTCACACGATCGGAAAAGCCGGCAACCCGGACACTCAGAGCGGCGTGGATATCGTTATTGGCCCCGGCACCGAAATCATTGCCGGTGAAGGCGCCATCCTGACGGCAGGCGGCATCGATGCCCATATCCACTTTATCTGCCCGCAGCAGGTAGAAGAGGCGTTGATGTCGGGTGTGACCACCATGATTGGCGGCGGCACCGGCCCTGCTACCGGCACCAAGGCGACCACCTGTACGCCGGGGCCCTGGTATCTTGGCAAGATGCTGCAATCCACCGATCAGTTGCCGATGAATCTGGGCTTTCTGGGCAAGGGTAACGCCAGTTTGCCTGAGGCGTTGCGCGAACAGCTGGATGCCGGTGCCTGTGGTCTCAAGTTGCATGAAGACTGGGGTACTACACCTGCATCCATCGACTGCTGCCTGAGTGTGGCGGAGGAGTACGATGTTCAGGTGGCAATCCACACCGACACCCTGAACGAATCCGGTTTTGTTGATGACACCTTGGGTGCGTTTAAAAACCGTGTCATTCATACCTATCACACCGAAGGTGCCGGTGGTGGTCACGCACCGGATATCATTCGTGCGGCGGGCTATCCCAATGTGTTGCCTTCCTCTACCAACCCCACGCGTCCGTACACGGTGAACACCGTGGATGAGCACCTGGACATGTTGATGGTGTGTCACCACCTGGACAGCAATATCCCGGAAGACGTGGCCTTTGCCGATTCGCGTATCCGTAAGGAAACCATTGCGGCTGAGGATATTTTCCACGATCGCGGTGCTTTCAGCATGATCTCCTCCGATTCCCAGGCCATGGGCCGAGTGGGTGAGGTGGTGACACGTACCTGGCAGACCGCGCACAAGATGAAGGTGCAGTTCGGTCTGTTGCCGGAAGATGAAGAGCGTGGTGCCGATAATTTCCGTGCCCGTCGCTATATAGCCAAGTACACCATCAACCCGGCGATCACTCACGGTGTGGCTCACGAAGTCGGTTCCATTGAACCGGGCAAACTGGCCGATCTGGTGCTGTGGAAGCCTGCGTTCTTCGGTATCAAGCCCGCCACCATTATCAAGGGCGGCATGATTGCAGCGGCACCCATGGGTGATCCCAATGCGTCTATTCCGACCCCTCAGCCGGTGCATTATCGTCCCATGTTTGGGGCTTTGGGTCGCGCGGCGGCTGAAACCTCGGTCACCTTCGTTAGCCAAAAAGCGCTTGAGTCAGGCTTGCGTGAACAGTTGGGCCTTCAGCGTCAGCTGGTGGCCTGTGGCAACACCCGCACCATCAGCAAATCCGACATGATTTTGAACGACTGGCAGCCGGATATTCAGGTTGATCCCCAGACCTATGAGGTCCGTGCTGATGGGGAGCTGCTCACCTGTGAGTCGGCGGATGTACTGCCTTTGGCCCAGCGTTACACCCTGTTCTAAGGACAGGGTCAAATAGAAAAGCGTGAAGGGCTCTAGTTACAGAGCCCCGTTGTAAGGAGAACGAATGATGTTCGAAGTCCATGAACGGTTGGGCACCCATTGCCATGAGCCGATCGCGGCCAAGGTCACGTTGACCCATGATCAGCGTGACCGTGGTCGACTCAAGCTGACCAGTGATACCGGTGAAGAGGTGCGTGTTTTCCTGGAGCGCGGCAAGCCGCTGCTGGTGGGTGAATACCTGAAATCTGTCTGTGGCCGTCATCTGCAGGTGGAAGGTGCGAAAGAGCCCGTACTGGAAGCAGGATGTGAAGACTGGCGTACCTTTGCGCGTGCCTGTTACCACCTGGGTAACCGCCATGTTCGCATCGAGGTTGGTGACCGCTGGTTGCGCATCAAGCCCGATCACGTGCTGGAAGAGATGCTACAGCTATTGGGTCTGGAAACGCGTCAATGCGAAGCCGTATTCATGCCGGAATCCGGAGCCTATGCCCATGGCCACCACCATCACGACCACTGATCTGGCGCTGCTGAGGCTGCTGCAACTGAGCAGTGTCAGCCTGCCGGTGGGCGGTTACTCCTTCTCGCAGGGGCTGGAGTACGCCATTGACTGCGGTTGGGTGAGTAAGGCTGATCAGGTCCATGACTGGCTGGAGCTGCAGCTGTTGCATGCCCAGGCCCATACGGATTTGCCCTTGTTGCGTCTGGCGATGCAGGCTGACAGTGAGGCGCGCTGGCAGGAACTGAACGACCTGTCACTGGCTTGTCGCGAAACCCGTGAGCTGCGATTGACCGACAGTGCCATGGGGGAGGCCTTGCACCGGGTGCTGAAAAATCTCGGTATCGACGTGCCCGAGGCTTTGAAGCACGAGGTCAGCTTCATTGTGCTGTTCGCCTTTGCTGCGCGCCATTGGCAGATCGAAGCCGATGCGGCTGCCTTGGGGTTGGGCTGGTCCTGGCTGGAAAATCAGGTGGCGGCAGCGACCAAGCTGGTGCCTCTGGGTCAGACCCAGGCACAGCAACTGCTTAATGATCTACAGCCTCTGCTGCCCCAAGCGATTGAGATTGCCAAAGGCGTGGACGAAGACTTTATTGGTGTTGGCCTGCCAGCTTTGGCAATCGCCAGCAGCCGTCATGAAACACAGTATTCACGATTGTTCCGCTCCTAAGGCGAGACAATCCGGTTAAATGAGGAAGAGAAAATGAGTAAACCCAAGCAGACACTGAGGGTTGGTGTCGGTGGTCCCGTCGGTTCCGGTAAGACAGCACTGCTGCGTTCGCTGTGTGCCGCCATGCGTGATCATTACGATATCGCAGTGGTAACCAACGACATCTATACCCAGGAAGATGCCAAATTCCTCACTGAACATGAAGCGCTGAGTGCCGATCGTATTCTGGGTGTTGAAACCGGTGGCTGCCCGCATACGGCTATCCGTGAGGATGCTTCAATGAACCTGGCAGCCATTGATCAGTTGGTCGAGCGCCATGGTGATCTGGATGTGGTGTTTGTCGAAAGCGGCGGCGATAACCTGAGTGCGACGTTCAGCCCTGAGCTGTCCGATCTGACCATCTACGTGATCGACGTTTCCGCCGGTGACAAGATTCCGCGCAAAGGCGGTCCGGGCATCACCAAATCTGATCTGTTGATCATCAACAAAACCGACCTGGCGCCTCTGGTTGGGGCTTCACTGGAGGTAATGGACCGTGATGCACGCAAAATGCGTGGTGAGCGTCCCTTTATCTTTGCCAACCTGAAAGCTGCTCAGGGTCTGGATGATATCATCGGCTTCATCATCAGCGAAGGGATGCTGGAAGCCAAACAATTGCCGCCTGCAAAAGCAGTGGTTTGATTCATTTTTGCCAATTAAGGAGAACATCATGAAAAAATCACTGATAGCAGCGGCTGCACTGCTGCCGACGACTGCAATGGCTCACAGCGGCCATGAAGTATCCGGTTTTATCAGCGGTCTGGCGCATCCGGTTGGCGGTGCTGATCACCTGCTGGCGATGCTGGCGGTCGGCCTTTGGGCCGCGCGCCTCGGCGGCCGTGCCCTTTGGCTGGTACCCCTGGCTTTCGTAGCTACTATGGTGCTGGGTAATGCGCTGGCATTGTCGGGTGTGTCCATCGGCTTTACCGAGCAGGGAATCGGTCTGTCCGTGGTGGCACTGGGTCTTCTGCTGGCTCTGTCTGCTCGCTTCGCAACTCCGGTTTGCATGGCGGTTGCTGGCGGCTTTGCGCTTTTCCATGGTCTGGCGCACGGTGCTGAAATGCCGCTGAATGCCAGTGGTTTTGCGTACGCAGCGGGTTTTGTTGCAGCGACTCTGGGTCTGCATCTGGCGGGTGTTGTGTTCGGCAAACTGGGCACCGAGGCCAAGGCCAATCTGTTCAGCCGTGTAACCGGTGGTGCGATTGCGCTGACCGGCGTAGCAATGGTCGCTGCCTGATAGTCAGCTGGGGTATGCTGTTCAGTATCCGCAAGAAAGGAGTGCTGGATGCTGAACAGACTCAATTTTCGTCACCTGTACCACTTCTGGGTGGTCGCCCGTGAGGGGAGTATGGCCAAGGCCAGTCAGGTACTGGGCTTGGCGCCCCAGACCCTTAGCAGTCAAGTGGCGGCTTTGGAGGGTGAAGTGGGCGGCTTGCTCTTTCGCCGTGAAGGCAGAGGCTTGAAGTTGACCGATCTGGGAGTGACGGTTCAAGCTCATGCTGATGAAATTTTCGAGGCTGCTGAAGCCTTGCAGCAATTTTTACAAATGCCTTCCGGCGAGCGTCCTCTGCACCTTGCAGTGGGTATTTCAGCGTCTATCCATAAGCTCATCGCCTGGCGTTTGATTGAACCTGCTCTGGTGTTGAATCGAGACGTTAAATTACGCTGTGAAACCGGCCGTACACCCAACCTGCTCAATGATCTCAAGCGGCGCGACCTGGATTTGGTCCTCACTGATCGTCCCCCAGTGCTTGAGCCTGATTCACGTTTTCATCTGCACGAACTTGGAAGTTCGCCGATGCGTCTTTTTGCTACCGCCGAGCTAGTCGATCAGTTGAAAGATGGATTTCCACAAAGTCTCAATAATCAACCCTTCCTCGCAAATGCAGTGGACGCGCCTTACGTAAGCGAGCTGATGCAATGGTTCGGCGAGCAGGGGGTCAGTGTCTCTATTCGTGCACAAGTGGATGATAGTGCGTTGATTAAGGTGCTTGGTCACCACGGAGTTGGTTTTTTTGCTGCGCCAGATGTGATTGCTGATGAGGTCTGCCGTCAGTATCAGGTGGAAAGCATTGGACTGGTTGAGCCCGTTATGGATCGACTGTATGCGGTAACCCGTAATGTTCAATCCCATCATCCGGGTGTACGGGCTATCTGTGAGCAGCATATGCACAACTCATCGATTAAACCTGATGAAAGGGATGAATAAATCTGCTTTTTTCTTTTTATCAAAGTGTCCAGTATTGAATCGTAATCAAAAGAGACGAGGAGTCTGGCCATGAAAGCGATTCATAAATACCGTCTTGAAGTTTCCGACAGTGCTAATACTTTACAGCTGAAAGAAGGTTATCGAGTCGTGCGATTTGAATACCTTATTGCTGAGAAAGGGCTTTTTATGTGGGTGGAAGAGCCATTGCGTGCAGATGTGCCTCAGTGTGAAGCGTCGTTCAGGGTGGCCATGACTGGAAAGCCGGTTGCAATGAGCTACGAGTATGTGGATACAGCCCTTGATCCTTTTGGCCCTGAGGCGTATCACCTGTTTAAAGTGGAGTCTTGCCAGCAAAACGTGGCGGCTACGGAGCCAAAGTTTATGCATCATCATGCTGCTTGATAGCAGGCTGCAGGTTTAAAAAAACCGGATGGTATTGGCCATCCGGTTTTTTTTATGCCTGTTCTAGCAGGTTCTCGAACCGCTGGCGCAACTCGGTGAAGTGCCAGTAGTAAGGCAGAGTCAGCCATTCAAGGTTCAGTGCCTGCAGGGCCGCTGGAGTGGGTTCGCATTCATGCTGCTCCAGTGCCTGGCTCAGGCGCTCCATCTGATATTCCATGCGCAGCGCCTCATCACTTTCGGGTGAAGGAATGCCCAGCAGGATCTCAAGACGGATGCATAATTCACGTGCCTGGCGATCAGTCAGGGCAAGCTGTTCTTCAATGCTGCGTGCACCTGAGCTGATCAGGCGGATCGCTTCCAAACGCTTGCTCATGCGTTCGCGCCACTGAGAGCCGGGCGAGCGGCCGGTAATGGCTTGCGTCAACAGAATAGACAAGGTTTCACTGTTACCCTCATTGGCCAGCTCTTCTTCGGTTTGGCTGGCAAGCTTGTCCAGCTGCTCCAGTGCTTCCAGAGAATGGTTATCAAGGGTTTCCTGAGCACGCTGAGTCTTGGCGGCCGCTTTTTCAGCTTTAGCCTGTACCTGGCGCTCGTTTTTCAGGCGGTCAAAGATGGTATCGCAGTGGCCACGGAAGGCTTGCCAGAGGGCACGTTCACGACTGCGGAACGTGGGACCACTGGCTTTCCATTCCCGCTGCAGTTCTTTGGCGCCTTCGGCGGCTGCCTGCACGTCTTCCAGTTCAGTCAATTCGGCGGCACGGGCGATCAGTGCTTCCTTCGCCTCACCACACTGCTGACGGAAGTTTTTGATTCGGTTGTCCAGGTCACGCAGCAGGGTATTGAACGTCTGCTGCAGCGGTTTACCTGGGGCGCGATCTACCGGGGAGAACTGGCGCCATTCGTCACGGGCAGTGCGGCTGACCGCCTCAACGGCATGCCAGTCAGCCTGTTCCCAGTTCATCTGCTCGATGTACAGTGACAGCTGTTCACAGATCTGACGACGCTGCTCAAGGTTGTATTCGCGCTTCTTGCGCTGGCCGCCAAACCAGGCCTGGCAAGGTTCATAGGCTTTCTCACCGGCTTCGTGGAAACGCTTCCACAGTTTCTGTGAATGTACCGGGTCAGTGGCGTCGACTTGCTTCCATTCCTGTTGCAGGGAGCGAATCTTGTCGGCCAGGGCCTGAGGTTCCATTTCGACACCTACCAGCGCTTCCATCTGCCCACAGAGCGCTTCTTTTTTGCCGGCTGCTGCAAAACCTTGCCAGTCTCGCAATTCGGCCAGGCGGGCATTCAGAAGGCGGTGGCGGTTCTCAATGCTGTCCGGCAGGGCGGATGCCAGACTGCCAAGGCTATCGCGCAGTTTGGCATTGAGCTTATCGGCATCCACGACATTGCCTTGCTCGATCAACTGCTCCAGCTGATCCAGCTGAGAGCTGAATTGGTCGGTGTGCTCGCGGGCATCCTGCTTAATCTGAGAAAGCGTTTGGCGCAGAGCGCTCATGCGGCTCTTCAGCTGTTGCAGAGACTCGGGCAGGGGAAGCTGTGTTGGCCAGTCGATCTGGTTCAGAAGGGATTGGGCCTTGTCCAGCTGCTGCTTGGGGCTGCCTTGTGCATCAGTGAGCAAACTCTGGATAGCATCAGCCTGTGATGCAAGGCGCTGGCTGGCAGCTGCGCCAGACTGCAATTGCTGGCTGAGATTGTTCTTCTGCTGTTTCAGTGTTTGGGGCAGGAAATCCGCAACCAGTGCCTGCCATGCCTGCTCGACCTCTTCCAATACCTGTTCGGTATCATCCTGTGTCGGCTGCAGATTGCTCAGTCTGTGGACCAGGCTGTGTGCGGTTTCCAGCTGTTGTTCGCGACGGGCCTGGGCTTCGGCTTCAGCAGCTTCTTTTTCGGCCTGACGTTGCAGGCGCAGATCCAGCTGCTGGCTCAGCTCCAGAAAGCGGGCGTGTAGCTCGTCATCGCGCTGCGTCAGTGTTTTCCACTCCTGATAGGCTGCCTGGGCACGTGCCTGAAGGAATTGGGTGTCATCGGTCAGCAGGAGCTGGTGCAGCTGGTGGATCAGCTGCTGGCGGCGCTGTTCACTCTCGGCTTCTTGACGGGCCTGTTCGCGCAGGCTGTTCAGCTTGTCGCGACAGATGCGGTGTACCGCTTTATCACGACCGCGGCTGGCACGCTGTACCTGTTCCAGCAGATCGGTGTCATGCAAGCGGGAAACAGCCGCTTTGCGCGTGTCAGCAACACGGGCATGAAGTGCCAGTTGCATCAGCAGGCTGTCATCATCGATCTGGTTCAGGGCGTCAGGCTTGAGGCCGTTGGTATTGAGGATAATCTGGGTGCGGGCCGAGTCGTCGTTAATCTGTTTCAGCAGCTGGCAAATGGAGTCTTCGTTGGCATTTTCATCCAGGCACTCTCCAACGCGCTGGCCGGCCTGCTCAAGTACTTCAGGGTCAGAAGCACTACTGAGAAGCTGAAGCAGGAAGTCGGTGTCGCTGATACGCTGGATGGCAGTGATGCGAACCCTGGCGCTGCTGTCGGACAAGGCAAGCTCGCGCAGAATCGTCAGCTGTTCCGGTTGGTCCGAGCTCAGTTTCGCTACAGCACTTGCACGTACGTCCGGGTCAGAATGACGCCACTTGGGTTTAAACAGGTTTGCAAACATCAGTCACCACTACCACAGAAGAGTCCCGAGTCCATATCCAGCAGACAAACGGGCAGGGCCGTTATTCTAACGGTCCGGCCATTGTAAGGGGAAGTCTTGACAGCGGCTGAATCGGGGAGAAAAAGGTGCTGAAAGGCAACATGTCAGCAAATCAAATACTCAGATCAACATGCTGAACAGTGCCAGACCTCCCTGACTCTGATAGGAAAATACTGGTTGAACGGATCACTCCCAGTCGATTTTCCGTGAGATTGGGTGTGAGGGAGAATTCTGTGTCGGCGGCCTCCAGCCAGATAGCCCCGACACCCCGACTTGCCAGGCTCACCAAAGAACTTTCACCCTCGGCGCCGGGCGACCAAAGACGCAAGCGGGAGAAAATGGCATCGCCTTCGTCAATGAAGCCATTGCCATCATCATCAAACTGGGCCAGCTCGGCAAAACCGTTGCCGGTGCGGGCACCAAACAGCTCGCTACCGTCGTTGATCTGGCCGTCACCGTTGCGATCAAGGGCCAAAAAGGCGCGATCACCAGACAGGGTCGGGATCTCATCCTGCTGTCCATCCAGGTCCAGGTCAAAACTGAATCGGGTTTGACTCAGCTCCGCTGCCTTGCCATCAAAATTAATCACCAGCGGATCCGACAGACGTGCACCCAGGCGCATCATGCTGTTTTCCTGCTGAGTGATGGAGCGGGCCATCTGCAGGGAGAGACTGATATCAATGGTGCGACCATCCTGGGTGTGGACTTGCCCCTGTACCTGGTAGCTGCTGCTTTCCTCCTCGCTGATGCGCGATACACGTTCAAGCTCCATACCAATAGCCGGTTGCTGGAGGCTGGCCGGTTGGGCTGAGGCGCTGACGCTCAGGGCGGCGGAGTCCTGTTGTCTTGACTCAAGCACAGAAGGGTCAAGCAGTTTGATGCGCAGCTCCTGACCGGTGATCATCTTGTGCAGGCGGCTGATCAGTTCCAGCCTCAAACGGTCGAGGGGCTGAAGGGCAGAAGTATCCAGGTGTTTCATATCCGAATCGTGGGCGGTCTTTGCAGATTGGTTGAGCGAGCCTGAAGGAGTGTCCAGCCGAGATTGCCAACGACTATAGGTGTCGCCTTGTTCCAGTTTGCGCCCTTCGATTTCAACCAGCATATCCACACGGCGACTGCCGTCGGCGCCCTGGCTAACCTCAGCTATACGCAAACGTTCAAACTGCTGCTCCTGGCGGCTGTATTGATGTTCAGATTTGGTGTTGAGGTTGTGATGTTGAATCTGCATGACGCACTCCCGTCTTAGGGAGTGCATATCGGCCGATTTTGATCAGAGATTAGGCAAAAATCAGACTTCGATCACTTCTACCTCACCATCGGTATAGACCCAACGGCCGTTTTCACGTTCGAAATTTGATCGTTCGTGCAAAATGGCGCTGCCTTCGGGGCTATCAAAGGTCGCGTTGAACTCGACAATGCCGGTCTGATCTTCAGGACCACCCTTGTCAGTATCGATGATTTCCAGTCGCACCCAAGTGGTAACCTGGGTCTGTTCCGACAGCAGTTCGGCATCCTGAGGACCGCGCATGCGACTGGCAGTGGTACTGATCAAATAGTCGATGGCGCCCAGTGCAAAGGCGGTGTAACGGGAGCGCATCAAGGCTTCCGCGGTTTTGGCAGGCTTGCGACCGTTCAGGGCCGGTTCGCAGCAGAAGGCAAAAGGCTTGCCGGAGCCACAGGGGCAAAGCGTGTCCATATCCTTGTTATCGGTCAGCATTGGATGATCCCTCAGGGCTGAAATGGTAGTCTGGCGGTTTGACCTGATCTAAGCACTCCCCAACTGAAAAGTCGAGACACGAGTAGATGGCTGACGAGCGTAACCTCACCTATTTCTGGCACGATTATGAAACCACCGGCACCGATCCGGCTCGTGATCGTCCCTTGCAGTTTGCCGGTGTGCGCACCGATGCTGAACTGAACATTATTGGTGAGCCGCTAATGCTCTACTGCCGTCCCTCAGAAGATGTGCTGCCGCACCCCATGGCCTGTTTGATCACCGGGATTACACCGCAAACCGCGATGAATGAAGGTGTGAGTGAAGCGGAGTTTATTGCCCGTATTCATGCCGAGCTGGCTCAGCCAGGCACCTGTGGCGTTGGCTACAACAGCATTCGTTTTGATGATGAGGTCACACGCTACACCCTGTATCGCAACTTCTACGATGCCTACGCCCGTGAGTGGCAGAACGGCTGCTCGCGCTGGGACATCATTGATATGATGCGCCTGACCCGTGCATTGCGGCCTGAGGGGATTAACTGGCCGGAATATGAAGATGGCACGCCCAGCATGCGTCTTGAAGACTTGACCAAGGCTAACTCGGTTGACCATGGCAAGGCGCATGATGCCTTGTCGGATGTGTACGCGACCATCGAAATGGCCAAGCTGGTGCGTGAGCGTCAGCCGAAGCTGTTTGACTATGTGGTTAAAAACCGTGGCAAGCGCGAGGTGCTGGCTCAGCTCGATGTGGCGCGTATGAAGCCGGTGCTGCATGTGTCATCCAAGTATCCGGCGGAGTGGGGCAATGCCGCCATCGTTGCCCCCCTGGCCAACCATCCAACCAATCGAAACAGCACTCTGGTTTGGGATCTGCGAGAAGACCCGACACCGTTGTTCGAATTAAGCGTTGAACAGCTGCGTGAACTGATCTTCACCCGCCACGACCAGCTGCCTGCGGGCGCACCCCGTGTACCGCTGAAGCAGGTATTGGCGAACAAGTGCCCGATTATTGCCCCGGCAGGCATGCTGACCAAGGTTGAGGCTGATCGCCTGCAGATTGACGGCGATGTCTGCCGTCAGCATCTGCAAATGTTGCGAAATGAAACTGGATTAGCAGCCAAAGTGGCCGATATATTCGCTGATAAGGGCTTTGAGTCCGATGGTGACCCTGATCACATGCTTTACAGCGGCGGCTTTTTCTCCGATCACGATCGTGCGCTGATGGAGCAGGTGCGCAATACTGCAACCGAAGAGTTGTATGAGTTGTCGCTGGCGTTTCAGGATCCGCGCCTCGAAGAGATGTTGCTCAGGTACAAGGCGCGCAATTTCCCTCATACCCTTAGTGAGGATGAAGTGCAGCGTTGGGAAGAGTATCGCAGTCGTAAGCTGCTGCAGGGTGAGGCAGGCTGTTACAGCTTCCCTCAGCTGTCAAAGGACCTGAATGAACTGGCACAGAAGCCTGATCTGTCGGACCGCGACCGTCATATTTTGGAGGAACTGGCACTCTATGCCGAGTCGATCTACCCAGGCGAATATTTCTAACGTCCTTAGTGGGGTTGGATTAAGCTGCTTGCTGGCATTGCCGGCAAGTGCAGCCGAACTTACGCCTTATGACGTGACACCGGTTGACCAGTACTCCGGTGGGCTTAAGCACGGGCGTGATGCCTATGAAGGGATGGATCGGGGCGATATCGACACTGAGCCGATGCGTGAAGTGGTTGCCCGTGACAACAATGACCCCTTGCCGCCGGTGCAGGTGGTCGCCTATTCGACTCCACCGCCGGTATACGAGGTCGTGGTTAGACCTGACCCTGTCCCCGAATTGCGTGGCGAATACAAGATTTTCGAACAGATTCGCATTGATATAGCGATTGCCGAGTGTCTGTTACGCAATGTTTGCAGTGAAGAAGTGAAGAAAATTCCGGGTATCTACTTTGGTGACGAGCAGGAAGGGGATGAAACCTGGCAAGGCGGTGCTGATGATGGCCTCGAAGTGTTAACCGAAGGCCCGACGACTAATCAGCCCCGGCAGGAGCCTGGCCTTACAGAGCCGCCTGCGGCCAGCACCAATCCTCAGCGGCCGGGACGTGTCTTCGTAGAAGAGCCAGTCCCGGCGCAGTGAGTGCTTCAATACAGAGTGTTTACTGGGCTGGAATGCCCAGTTGATCCTGCTTCAACAGATCCAGGCGACCATCATCATCACTCAGCGCCTGCTGCTTAACCTCGGGATCCACAGTGTTGCCAAAGTTGCGAACCAGCAGCTGGCGTGACATCAGCTTATCCAGAGCGCGCACCAGGTCTTCACGATCAAAGCCACTGGTCTGCTGACTCAGAATTTCGCGTGTATCGAACTCGAAATTCTCACGATCCAACTCTCGCCAGAAACGCTCAGTGCGATCACTCAGATTGGTATCGCGCTGGTTGATCCGGGCCAGCAGGCTCTGTTTGAAGCGCTCCAGTGATGTCTCATCCATGGTCGCGATCTGATCACGCAGCTGTTCCAGGAACAGGCTGTACTCAGTTGCCAGTGTGAAAGGGTCCGTAGCGGGGGATTGCACCAGCATCACCATGCCCGGCCGTTCACGAATGGGCATGAACTGGGCAAAGACGATGTAGCCATACTGCTTTTCGGTACGCAGTAGTGAATAGAACGGCGTTGCGGCAATTTCGCTCAACAGGGCAACCGCTGCGCGTGTTTTCAGACTGTCGTCCGGGCCTTGCAGGTAAAGCAGGGCTGAGGCGTCGTTATGCTCAGTGGCAAAACTGTCGATCATCGGCAGATCCGTCGGCAGGCGTAGAACCTGAGGGGTTTCTGCCTGCCAGCCCAGTGTTGTGGGTTGCAGCGTTTCACGAACCTCTGTTGCCATGGCGATCGCGGTATCCAGGCTCAGGTTACCGTGTGCGAACAGGCGCAACTCTGCCGGTTGCAAGAATTCTTCATAGGCCTGTGCCAGATCGTCCAGTGTCAGGGTTTCCAGTGCTACCAGCTTTTGCTCCGGCGACCAGGTGCCCAGCAGGTGGTGATACAGGTGGCTAAACGCCAGGTTGGATGGCTTTTCCTGGAAGCTGTTTTCGATCTGTTCGCGCAGCTGGCTCTTGATACGCTGGAAGCGCGCTTCGTTCATCTCTGGATGACGCAGCCCCTCAAGCAAGGTTGCCAGCAGTTCAGGCTGTTTGTCGCTGAACCCGGATAGCTTCAGGCTGATACCGCGCAGGTGCGGGTAGAGGTTCGCCGAGAGGCTGGCCAGTCCCGCATCATAGAGTGTGCCATTGAGCTGGTCGTTGACCATACGGGTGTAAAGATCGGCCAGCAGCGACAACTCTGGTGTCTGGTTGGCTTTGGGTGACAGCAGTGTCAGGTAAAAGTCTGCAGTGGGGCGCTGGAATTCAGAATCCGACAGGTACCAGAGCACAGCACCAGGTTTTGACCAGGCGGCAATCGGGTTTTCCTGGGGCTGGGCTTCGACCAGTTCCAGATCTTCGGGAATAAACGGATTGGCGCTGCGGATGTGCAGGGCAGTTTCCAGCGGCGGATATTGCCAGAAATACAGACGTTCGGGGCTGATTGGCGCCAGGCTGAAAGCGGTATTAAAACGCGGCTCGACACTGTCGGTAGGCACATCCTGACCTGCCAGTGTGATCAGGAGATTATCCGGGGTCATCTGATCCAGATAGTGACGAATCAAATCACCGTCAAACTCGCCCAGATGATAGTCCGCTTTCATCAGGTAAGCGTCAGGGTACTCGCTGAGTGCCTGAGACAGGCGCATGGCCAGATGAGTCGCTTGACCAGGCTGAGCGAAGCGGAACTGGATTTCAGCCAGCTGACGTTCTTCTTCATAGAGCTCAGGGGAGATGCCCTGCTCACGCAGTGTTTTGATAAAACCAAACACCCAGGCTGTGACGGCATCCACGTCCTGCCAGCCGGTCTCTGTGAGGTCAATGCTGATACTGAACATGGCCTGATTCGGCAGGTCCAGAGTCGGGTAGGCACCCAGTCCGCGAGCAAGCCCTTTCTGCTTCAGGAATGCCAGCAGGCTGCCTTCGCCTTCATAACCGATCATGCTGGCAATGTAGTACAGCGGCTTTTGTTGCCAGTATTCACGCGAAGCATCAACCGGGAAACTCAGGTTAAGCGTGCGGGTCTCGCGCAGCGTCTGGACATTGAGCTGAGCAGGCAAGGTGCCTTCAGGGTAGAGCGCTTCGGTATCGATAAAAGGCTCTGCATTGCGATTTTCGATTCCGCTGAAGTTATCGCGTGCCAGTTGCTCAAGTTCACCCAGTGACTGAGGGCCCACAATGGCCAGCGTCATTAGATTGGCAGAGTAATAACGATCATAAAACTGGATCAGCTCGTCACGGATATGGCCGTTATCGCTGTTGGACAATGTTTCCAGGCTACCGACCATAAAGCGGCTGTAATGATGCGCCGGGTTCATGGCTTCACGCGCAACTGCGTATAAACGTCGGCCTTCATCCCTGAGTTTTGCCTGGTATTCCGAGTGCACGGCATGGCGCTCACGGTCTACATATTCGGCAGTGAACAAGGGTGCAATGAAAAACTGCGAGAAACGGTCCAGCCCTTCTGCCAGAGAAGCGGCATCTATATCGAAGAAATAATTGGTGTTCTCATAGGCCGTAAAGGCGTTGTGGCTGCCGCCATGGGAGCTGATGAATTGCTGGTAGCTGTCGGCTTCGGGGTACTTCTTGGTGCCCAGAAACAGCATGTGCTCCAGAAAGTGAGCCAGACCAGGGCGCTGGTCCGGGTTGGCATTTGACCCTACACCAACGTTCAGTGAAACGGCTGCCTTGTCACTGCGCGGGTCGGACACCACAACAGCACGCAGGCCGTTATCCAGTGTGAGTGACCTGAATTCACGATGATCCAGGGGGCTGGTAATAATCTCTGCTCGGGCCGGCAGGGACAGCAGGGCCAGAAGCAGCAGGCTAAAGATGAACGTCAGGCGTTGTGGCTGGAACATTTTTCCTCACTTGGTCAGGCACTGTCACGGAAATACAGATGACAGATGGAAAAGGTCTGAGTTCCCCGGTTACGGTGGGTGCAGACTTACCGGACAGTCTATACAATCGTTCCAAGTCTACAGGATAGGGAAGGGGACAATGAACCGGGAAAAGGTCATCTTTGCGTTTTTCATCGTATTGGCACTGACGCTGAACTTCGGTTTTGTGTTGGGCGAGATTGATAACGCTGAACACCACGATGTATTCGAGCTGTTTGCCGCCTTGGTGGTCAGCCTGATCTGTACCGTGTTGAAGTTTGGTGATCGCACCCATCTGGGCGCTTTGATGCTGGCCACGAGTCTGGTGGCGGATGTGCAGCTGGTGCTTGCCGCTATCTTCTGGGGCTACGGCGAGCAGATCGCGGCTACCGGTATGACTGCCAAAATGATGGCGAGTGTCGTGTCCTTTGCCGCAGGCGCACTGGTGGCTAACCTGGTATCCGTGATTCTTCTGGTGGTAGAAACCGCTCTGATACGGCGCTGATACCATGAATAACCTGGTGTTCCTGTTCATGCGGCGCCTGCGGGCGCCGTTGATCACCCTGATTACCGTTTACGCCATTTCGGTGTTCGGCATGACGCTGATTCCGGGGCGGGATGCGGACGGTAATATCTGGTACATGGATTTTTTCCATGCCTTTTACTTCGTGTCCTTTATGGGTACGACCATCGGCTTTGGCGAAGTTCCCTACGAATTTACCGATGCGCAGCGCATGTGGGTGTTGCTGTCGATATATGCGACGGTGATCAGCTGGCTGTATGGCATCGGTCAGACGCTTGCCGTCTTGCAGGAACCCATGTTCGGACGCCTGATGCGCCTGCGTGGTTTCCGCAATCATGTAAGCCACCTGCGTGAGCCGTTTTTCCTGGTCTGTGGCTACGGCGTCACAGGCAGTATTGTCGTACGACGCCTGATTGACCGAGGGGTACGTGCGGTGGTGGTTGATATCGAGCAGGACCGTATCGACGCACTGGAACTGGATAATCTGGTCATTCCGGTACCGTCCTTATGCGGTGATGCATCCCTGCCGGATGTGCTGGACCACGCTGGTTTGCAGCACCCGCATTGCATTGGCGTATTGGCGCTGACTAACAACGATAATGTGAACCTCTCGATCGCCATCGCCAGCAAGCTTTTGGCGCCCAAGCGCCAGGTGATTACCCGCACCAATGCCGAAGTGACCACGGCCAATATGGCCTCCTTTGGTACCGATATGATCGTCGACCCTTTCCGGGCCTATGCTGATTACATGGCGCTGGCAGCACGCTCACCGCATAAATTGCTGGTGTACGACTGGCTGATGAATCCGCATCATCGCACCCTGTCCAGTGCCTACAAACATGCTTCGGGACGCTGGATCATCTGTGGCTTTGGCCGTTTCGGTCGAGCCTTGGCCGATGCATTTTCAGTGGATGATATGGAAATCACCGTCATTGATCCCAGCCCCGGTAATCTTGCGGCGGTGCGTCATGGCGTTGTTGGTGTGGGTACCGAAGCACATACCCTGTTGGAAGCAGGTGTGGGATCAGCTGTAGGCGTGATCGCAGGTACTGCCAATGATGCTGACAACCTGTCGATCATCATGACGGCACGGGAGCTGAATCCCAAACTGACCACGGTGGTGCGGCAGAACCTGCATCAGAATAAGCTGGTGTTCCGTAACAGCCGTTGTGATTTCATCATGGAGCCGGGGCGGATTATTGCCAACCGTGTGCTGGCACAGCTGAAAACGCCTCTCTTGCCGCTGTTTCTGGAGCATTTGCAGGAGTGTGATGATGTCTGGGCTCACACCCTGGTCAACCGTATGAGCAGTGTCGTGGGAGACCGAGAGCTGGATAGCTGGTCGATTCGTGTCAATGAGATTGAAGCGCCTGCAATCATGACGATGTTGACCGAACAGAGTGTCAGCCTGCGTTATCTGAACAAAGATCCGGGGCGTCGTGATCGACAGTTGTCCTGCTTCCCGCTGTTGTTCAAACGCGGTGACGATGTGAAATTGCTGCCGGGTGAGCTTCAGGAGCTTCAGCCTGGTGATGAGATTCTGTTCTGTGGCCTTGCCAGAGCCCACCGTAAAATGGAACTGAGCATCAATAATTACAATGTGCTCTTCTATCTGTTGACCGGTGAAGATCCCCCCTCCAGCCTGCTGGCGCGCATGCTGCGCCGACACGAGCAAGACCAAGAGAAAGTCTGATGCCTTATTTGCTGTTAATCCTGACGACCCTTTTCTGGGCCGGCAACTTCGTATTGGCCCGTGCTATCCATCTGGATATGCAGCCGTTTACCCTGGCATTCCTGCGCTGGGGTGTTGCTCTGGTATTGATTTTGCCCTGGTGGTTGCCCCGTATCTGGCGGCTTCGCGCGACCGTGCGTGCCAACCTGCCGATGTTGTGTTTGCAGGGTTTTCTGGGAGTGGCCTGCTTTAACACGCTGGTATATATGGGTGTGCAGTACACCCAGGCAACCAACGCCATGTTGATGCAATCCGCCGTACCCTTGATGATTCTGCTGCTGGGCGCGCTGTTCTTTGGTGAGCGTGCATCCGGGCGCCAGTGGCTTGGAGTGATGCTGTCGCTGGCGGGGGTCGTGGTGCTGGTCAGTCGTGGCCAGGTGGAGACCATTACCGGTTTCGCATTTAATCAGGGCGACCTCTGGATCTTCCTCGCCATGCTCAGCTGGTCTTTCTACACCATTACATTACGCTGGCGCCCCGCCGAGATGGACGGGATGAGTTTCTTCGGTTTCACCGTCCTGGTGGGTGTAGTCGTGCTCCTGCCGCTTATGCTCTGGGAGCAGGGCGGACAATTTTCCATTCCCGGTGGGGAACCTTTCCTGCTGACCGTGCTCTATATGGCAGTTTTTGCGTCGATCCTGGCATTCCTGTTCTGGAATCTTGGGGTCGAAAGGCTGGGTGCACCGACGGCGGGGCTGTTTATCCACCTGATGCCAATGTTCGGGCTACTGCTGGCAACTGTTTTTCTGGGCGAACGCCTGGGGCTTTACCATCTGGTCGGGATCATTTTGATCTTTACCGGACTTTATATTGCGGTTCTGGCGCAAGCGTTGCGCCGGATAGCGAAACAACCTGAGGAGAAAAAATGCGAACCCTGATAACGACCTGCTTTGCGCTGGTTTTGAGCCTGATGATGGTACCGGACGTGGCAGAGGCCAAGCGTCTGGGCGGTGGCTCCAGTATTGGCAAGTCCTACACCGCGCCCAAGAAAGTATCCCCGGCGCCAAGCCAGGACCAGACTGCTGCCAAAAGTGCCACCAACCCGACGGGTGCTGCTGCCACCAAGTCCAAGGGCTTTGGCGGTTTGATGGGTGGCTTGTTGGCAGGTGGCTTGCTGGCTGCGCTGTTCATGGGTGGTGCATTTGATGGTATCCAGATCATGGATATCCTGCTGATTGCCGTGATCGGTTTTGTACTGTTCAAGCTCTTTGCTGGTCGCAAGGTACAGCGTCAGGAGCCAGCCTATGCCACGCCCAATGGTGCTATGGCGCGTGAGCAGGCTGAGCCTCAGGCTGCGCCCGCTCCAGCACCTTCGCGCTTTGGTGGTCTGAACAATGCAGGCCTGGCGCCTGCGGGTCTGAATCTGCCGGAGTGGTTCAACGAAAAAGCCTTTGTAGATGGTGCTCAGAAGCACTTTATCCATCTTCAGAAAGCCTGGGATACGCAGGATTGGACCGATATTCGTGACTACATGTCTGACGAGATGTTCGAAGGACTGCAGCAGGAACGCGCCAAGTTGCCGGGCGAGCTGCACACGAATGTAGAATCTGTCATGGCTGAACTGGTCAACTTCATTGATGAGGGTGACCATGTGGTTGCCAGCATCCATTTCTACGGCTGGATCGCCGAGTCTGGTCAGCCGACCAGCGAGTTCAGCGAAATCTGGCACCTCAATCGTGATATGTCGCAGCCGAATGCAGACTGGAAGATTGTAGGTATCGAGCAGGCCTAATCTATTAGCTCTGGTCTCAGAAACAGGCAGCCACGGGCTGCCTGTTTTATTTTAGTGCTTCAAAACGAATCATTTCGGCTTTTATGCACCAACTATGTGCATTACAAACGTATACCTGTCGCTTAATGTAACCATTTTCTAAGCCTGCACTTTTTTGGCGCAATTATTGCAGTTTTCTGATCATTAGATGTTGGAGAAAACTGTATGACCCCACTCAAAAGCGCACAAATGCAACTGTCTAACGCTGAACGTCATTGGCTCCCGATGTTTGGTGGCACTGGCAAGATTAAAATGCGTTGGTCCTGTTGGCTGAACAGGCGCATGTTGCCCGTTGTAGAACAGACCTTTGAGAGCGTGGCTGAAATCAGGGTTAGACTGCTGACTGAGTGGGCGCAGGCGCAGTGGGATCTGCTGGAGTCCATGGCATCTCAGGTCGATGCCGAGCACCCACAGCAAAACGATCAGCTATTTCGACTCAAAATGTCCCAGGCTGTGGACTGGACTGAGCTTTCTTACGTTAGCGCTGAAGGCCGAGTCATGTACTCCACTGCGAGTAATCGTATCGGTGCCAGTGATTTGAATCGCAATGCCATTCAGCAAGGCTTGAAAGCCCCGTTTCTGCATGGTCCTTACCGAGACAATGTGACGCTTCAGCTGGGCCCGCGTTCCTCACGCTTTCATGACGCCGTGACGTTGATGTTCTATCAGCCGGTTATCAGTGAGGGCCGGACGGTTGGTCTTCTGTGTGCGCGTGTCCCCAATGATGTATTGGGCGATATCATCCAGCGTGAGGCCGGTCATATCTACCCGGAATCCGGTGACAACTACCTGTTCATGGTGGAGTCCCGTTTTGATCCCGGTATAGAGCAGGGGATTGCGCTGTCTCGCTCCCGTTTTGAAGATGACACCTTCTCTCACGGTGAAAACCTCAAAGGTGGTATCCACACCAAGTGGGGTACGGTCAGGGTTAATGATCACACCGAATTCGAAATCCGTTTTACCGACCCCGCTACAGGCAAGCTGCACCCCGGTGTACGCGAAACCATTCGTAAAGGCAGCAACCTCTTTGTGACCTATCCGGGCTACTCCGATTATCGTCATATTCCGGTAATCGGTAAGGGTGTGACCTTCAATATGCCCGGCTCGCTGGATCGCTGGGGCATGATGTGTGAGTCGGATCTGGAAGAGGTATATCGGCGCCGTTCCATCAGTACCCGCATGTTCGGCAATCTGACCGCGACTTTGGCTTTGGGTCTGGCAGGAAGCTACGGTATTCAGTACTGGCTGGACCTTGGTCACTTGTCGGGAATTCTGTGTAACTTCGCTTTTGTCATGCTATCCGTACTGACCTTCTGGCGTCTGGGGCTCAAGCCTGTATCACGGCGTCTGGATGATATGACTGCCGTAATTCGTAACCTGGCGGAGGGGCAGGGTAACCTGCGCCAGCGTTTGGACAGCGAGGGGATAGTGGCGGATGAAACCGGTGACCTGGCGCGCTGGGTCAACAGTTTCGTGGATAACCTGGATAGCATTGTGGGTCAGGTGATTCGCGCTTCAGGGGATGTAGGTGATAACAGCCAGCAGATGCAGGCCCGAAACCAGGTTGCACTGGAGGCCGCTGGATCAGTGGATCAGGCAGCGGAACAGATGCTGTCACTGGTTGAGGCGCAGTTGTCTGAAATCAGTCGTGCGTCCTCAACTGCCGAGGTGATGAAGGAAGCGATGGAGAAAGTTGTTTCCCAGGCTCGCGAGCAGTTTGAGTCCGTTCGTTCAGGCACTCAGGCGATCCGTGACATCGTGCAGACCTCGGCCCAGCGTGTGCAGGCACTGAACACCCGTACCACCGAGATCGATGAGATCGTGACACTGATTACCGATATCACCGCACAGACCAACCTGTTGGCGCTGAATGCGGCGATTGAAGCCGCGCGTGCAGGTGAACATGGACGTGGATTCTCGGTCGTGGCGGATGAAGTGCGTGGGCTGGCAGCACGAACTGATGAGGCCGCCCGAGAGATCGGCATTCGAGTGGAGCGTATCCAGACTGAAAGCAGTGAGGCGGTTCGCTTCATGGAGTCCGGTGTTGAAGATGTTGACCGCAGCCTGACACTGGCGGAGCAGTCCACATCGGATAACTCTGAACTGCATGACAGCGTGGCGCAGATGTTCGACATCATCAAGCATATCGATGAGCACAGTCAGCAGCATGGTGGACATGCGCGTTCAGTGGCCGCAATCACCTCGCGCATGAATGAAGCTTTCAGCGCTTTGCAAATGAGTTCGGACCAGGTGAAAGGAACCGCATCCAAACTTCAGCAGTTGGTTGGGGCATTTGAGGTTAGCTCGATCAAGAAATGATCGTTCCAGGTCGTTGGGTCTGAGGCCTCAGGCTGGTTCTCCGGCTTGAGGCCTTTTACGTTTAGGGAGATATGGGTTGCTGACGAGGGTCAGGCTGCAACGCTCTCGCCAGCTCAGCATAGCCAGTTCAACAGAATACGAGCTTGTAAGTGACTGCCGGCTTACCCAAGGTTGGAGAAAATAAAACGTCCAGCAACCACGACCAGAAATACAGCGAAGACCTTTTTCAGCATGGGCTGCGACAGCCGATGCGCAAGCCGGGCACCAATAGGAGCGGTAAACGAGCTGGCCAGCACAATACCGGCAAAGGCTGGCAAGTACACATAGCCCAGGCTCCATTCAGGCAAGTCTGCTTCACCCCAACCAACCCAGATGTTGGTTAGAGCGCCCATAACGGCGATGGGCAAGCCGCATGCGGCTGAAGTCGCTACGGCCTGTTGCATGACCACTCGGCGCCAGCTGAGATATGGCACACTGAGTGTGCCGCCGCCGATGCCGAAAATAGAGGACGCCCAGCCGATTACACCACCCGCAACGCCCAGTTCTACTTTGGATGCGACCTGATCACCAGCACCCGGTTTAAGGTTGAGTGCCATCTGTATAGCAACGAGCAGGGCAAAAATACCCAAGGCAATCTGCAGGACTCCGCCCGGAAGCTGAACGGCAGTATTCACACCGAGTACGGCGCCAAGCAGAATACCTGCTGCCAGTGGCCTGAACAGCTCCCAGCGCACGGCACCGTGTTTGTGGTGTGCGCGAACTGAGCTTAGAGAAGTCACGACTATGGTGGCCAGTGAGGTGGCGACCGCCATATGGGTGAGCACCTCGTGCGGTACGCCCTGGAGTTCAAAGGAAAAAATCAGTACCGGCACAATCAGCAACCCGCCGCCAATGCCGAACAATCCCGCTACGACACCTGCGCAGGCGCCCAATACAATATAAAGAAGCAGAGTAGTTAACATGTTTGACCTATCCGAACTGGAGAGCTGAGCATCTTAGAACCTCATCGCAAAAAATAAAACCTTATATCCTGTTTTTATCATTCATGACTGTCGCTCATACATCAATAAAATTAAATCAATATTATTAATTTATAGGCTCACGTATAAATACCAACCTGCTCTTAACTGATGGAAATAATCCTTTAAGTCATGACCGGATCCGATTATTCATGTGGTGGATCAAAAATACTTAAGGCCCAATAAGAATAGATAAATGTAAATTCAGAAAGAGCAAGGAATACATTACAGCTTAACCTGAAAATGGGGGCGCAGGGACAGGATGAATACAGATTTTACATTTACTATTAAAAGCATTCGTTTCGATGAGCATTATGAACCATCGAACAACACACGCATCACAACCAATTTCGCCAACTTGGCGCGTGGCAATCGACGTCAGCAAAATCTGCGCGATACCTTGAAAATGATTGATAACCGCTTTAATGCCTTGGCGCATTGGGATAACCCCAATGCTGATCGTTATTCGGTTGAGTTGGATATTATCTCTGTTGATATCGATATTGAAGGAAAGGGTGAGACGTTTCCGACGATAGAGATTCTGAAAACCAATATCTTTGATCGTAAAACGAATCAACGCATCGAAGGGGTTGTGGGTAATAACCTTTCCTCTTATGTACGCGACTATGATTTCAGCGTGCTATTGCAGGACCATAACAAAGGTGAGTCAGGTTTTAGTATTCCTGAGGACTTTGGCGGCTTGCACGGGAAAATATTTAAATATTTTGTAGACTCTGATGCGTACCAGAAGGCGTTTGCCAAGCGACCAGTCATCTGTCTCAGTGTTTCAGATAACAAAATCTACACCCGTACGGGCAATCAGCACCCTGTGCTGGGTTTTGAGTATCAGCCCAATGAGTCGTCACTGACTGAAGAGTACTTCAAAAAGATGGGACTGCAGGTGCGCTATTTTATGCCGCCCAATAGTACAGCGCCCTTGGCTTTCTATTTCTTTGGTGACCTGCTGAGTGATTACACCAGTCTTGAGCTGATCAGTACGATTAGCACGATGGAAACATTCCAGAAAATCTATCGTCCCGAAATCTATAACGCCAATGCGGTTGCTGGCGAGTGCTACAAGCCAAGTTTGAAGCATTCAGATTATTCATTAACGCGCATTGATTATGACCGGGAAGAACGAAGCCAGTTGGCGGTGAAGCAAGGGACATTTGCCAAAGAGCACTTTATCGAGCCCTACCAGTCGATTCTTGAAAAATGGTCAGCCAGTTACGCGCTCTAATTTATCGGACAGACGACAGTACTATTATGAAAAAGTTATTACCGACTTCAACGGCGGGCAGCTTGCCTAAACCTTCCTGGCTGGCTCAGCCTGAGACACTTTGGTCACCCTGGAAATTGCAGGGTGAGGAATTGATTGAAGGCCAGCAAGATGCTTTGCGTTTGGCTCTGCACGAGCAGTTGCAAGCGGGTGTCGACATTATCAGCGACGGTGAACAAACACGTCAGCATTTTGTGACGACATTTATTGAGCATCTGAGCGGTGTTGATTTTGAAAATCGTAAAACCGTTAAAATTCGTGATCGTTATGATGCCAGTGTGCCTGTTGTTGTCGGTGCAGTGGCACGCCAAAAGCCCGTGTTTGTGGAAGATGCCAAGTTCTTGCGTCAACAAACCAGTCAGCCTATCAAATGGGCCCTGCCGGGTCCCATGACCATGGTTGATACGCTTTATGATGACCATTATAAGAGCCGTGAAAAGCTTGCTTGGGAGTTCGCCAAAATTCTTAATCAGGAGGCCAGGGAGCTTGAAGCGGCGGGCGTGGATATTATCCAGTTTGATGAGCCGGCCTTTAACGTTTTCTTTGATGAGGTGAGCGACTGGGGTATCGCTGCTCTGGAAAGGGCGGTTGAAGGACTTAAGTGTGAAACCGCTGTTCATATTTGCTATGGCTATGGCATCAAGGCCAACACGGACTGGAAGAAAACACTGGGGTCAGAATGGCGTCAGTACGAAGAAATTTTCCCCAGGCTCCAGGCGTCCAAAATCGACATCATCTCGCTTGAGTGCCATAACTCCCGTGTGCCCATGGATCTGATGGAGCTGATTCGTGGCAAGAAAGTGATGGTCGGCGCGATTGATGTTGCAACCAACACTATTGAGACACCTGAAGAGGTTGCGGCGACCCTGCGTGAAGCACTTCAGTATGTCGATGCCGACAAGCTATACCCGTGTACGAACTGCGGAATGGCGCCTCTGCCACGCTCGGCCGCACTCGCCAAGCTTAATGCACTGAATGCCGGCGCAGAGATTGTTCGACAAGAGCTTTCTGCCAAGCATTAAGAAACTGCATCTACCACAGGGAGTCACTTCCTCTTTCCCCGCAGGGAGTGATTCTTGGTAGAGGAATGTCATTTCATCCAGAGGACGCTCGCTAACTGGTTTCAGGGTGGGTAGAGATTTCTACTGTACAGTTTTTCAGGTGCGCTGAGAGCCACTATCCGAGATAGGCGTTGCCGGACGTGGCCCCTGGCGGGTATAGGTGAGTGCTTGCTACAAGCGTATTTTCTGATGAATCCTGAATCAGGATCCTCGGGGCTGACTGACAGCTTCGCAACCCTTTCCATCAAGGGAATCGAATACACTCAGGGCCGTGTTAAGAGCATTAATCGCAGCGGGCATGCCTCCATACAGTGCCATTTGCCAGATGACTTCGGCAATTTCGTTGCGGCTAAGTCCGGCCTGAAGACCTGCCTGGATATTGATCTTCAACTGAGGATGCGTGTGTGCTCCTTGAGCAGTCAGTGCAGCTATTGTTGCAAGATAACGATCCCGCAGAGGCAATCCTGATCGTGCATAGTGTTGGCCATATACGAAATCGACGGTGCTTGTTGCCATTCCGGGTAACAGGTGGCCGTAGCGGGCCTCAAGGGTAGCCTCCATACCCGGATTAAACTGTTCTGAAAGTGTACGTCCGATCTCCAGCGTGTCATGTTGCTTCATCGCAGGGCTCCTCCGAGAGTGTAGCCACCATCCACGTTGATCTCCTGGCCTGTGACAAAGGTGGCGTCATCAGAGAGCAACCAGGCAATGGTGCCTGATATATCTTCAGGTGTGCCATTTCGGCGCAGTGGCGTATGAGCCGCCAGGCGCTTTGTCAGATCGTCAGGCAAAGCCTCCTCTGCCATCGGTGTCAGGATGATGCCGGGATTTATAGCGTTGACGCGTATGTTTCGAGGCCCTAATTCCAAAGCCAGCGTGCGCATCATGGGGAGTAGTGCTCCCTTGGTCGCTGCGTAGGCTCCTGCACCTGGCATTACACCGTTCACTGTCCAGGATGCATTCAGCAAGATGGCCCCGCTTTCGAGAAGGGGCAGGCAAAAGCGCAAAGTCTGGAAAGTACCAATCAAGTTTGTCTGCAGCAAACGTGCTGGGCATCTCATCTGCTATGGTCGGGCAGCATATAGCCGCGCTGGAAACGCGATTAGGTGTGCGACTGCTCAATCGAACTACACGAAGCCAAAGCCTCACAGACTTTGGGGTGAGCTATTTTGAACAATGTCGCGATATTCTTGAGCGTGTTGCGATGACTGAAGAGGATGCTCAGGCCCTGCAAACCAGGCCGAGTGGTCGATTGAGAATCACTGCGCCAGTAACGTTTGGCAGTGAGTTGCTGGCTCCTGCGCTCAGCTCCTATCGGCAGATTGCGCCTGACGTAGAGCTGGATATCAGCTTGACCGATAGAAATGTCGATCTGGTTGAGGAAGGAATAGACATTGCCTTTAGGATAGGGGAGTTAAGTGACAGTCGGGTGATTGCTCGCTCATTGGCGCCCTATCGAATGATGGTATGTGCATCGCCGGAGTATCTCGAGCGTAAGGGGACTCCGTTACATCCGTTAGAACTTTCAGCCCATGATGCCATCAGATTTACCCAATCGCGTGGGAGTTGGAAGTTCCATAAAGATGGTGAGCGGCTGGACGTGCTCCCTACAGTGGTGCTGGCGATCAATAGTGGCCAGGCGATGCGAAAAGCGGCCTGTGCCGGTTTGGGGGTGATCATGCAGCCTGCACTATTGCTGGCCGGGGATGTCAAGGCTGGCACCTTGGTGCAGTTGTTTCCTGAATGGGATCTGCCCGAGCGACCTATGTCGCTGCTCTACTATCGCGATAGACAAATGACGCCTCGTTTACGCAGCTTCATAGCATTTGCGACAGATGCTTTTTCAGGGAGTGGAATATAGAAGGAATTGATCGTGCATCGGCTAATCTGCGTGTGGCTCAAGAACTAAAGAGGAGAGGCCAAGGCATCTCCTCTTGTGAAGTCTGTCTCAATCTTTTCACAGCTCGACGTTGTGGTACACCTGCTGCACGTCGTCCAGATCGTTCAGGATCGCCATAAACTTCTCGAACAGTGCCACATCATCACCGCTGAGAGTGGTGTAGCTCTGTGGGATGAACTGGATTTCATCAACATCGAAATCAATATCACCAAAGCACTCGGTCAGGACAGTCTTTGCCTTGAAGTATTCAGTATTCGGGGCGAAAACGGTCAGTTTGCCGTCTTCATTTTCGATATCGGTAACGTCAACATCGCCTTCCATCAGTGCTTCAAGCACGGCTTCCTCATCGTCACCGGCAAATACAAAGATCGCGCAGTGATCGAACATGTGGCTGACACTGCCCTGAGTACCGATTTTGCACTTGGTCTTGGTAAACGCCTGGCGCACGTCGCCGAAGGTGCGGTTGGGGTTATCAGTCAGACATTCGATGATTGCCATGCTGCCGCCAGGGCCGTAGCCTTCGTATCGAGCCGGAGAGTAATCTTCGCCACCGCCGCCTTTGGCCTTGTCGAGCGCTTTGTCGATAACGTGCCCTGGAACCTGCTCCTTCTTCGCGCGATCGATCAGGCCGCGCAGCGCCAGGTTGCCATCAGGGTCGATACCACCCGATTTGGCTGTGACATAGATTTCGCGCCCGTATCGGCTGTAGAGCTTGGCCTTCATGTCCGAGGTTTTGGCCATCGACTCTTTGCGGTTCTGATACGCTCTGCCCATGCGGTGAATACTCCGATAGTGATCTTAAAGGATGCGATTTTACTGCGATACGCCCTGTCTGAATACCGCGTATTTCAGCTCCACACTCGGCTTAAAGAGTCACCGGTGTCATCCAGAGTGCTGTGCGGATACCGGCGATACCCATACATCCGTGGGCAGAGTCTCTAAAACATAGTTATGGAAACTGCGGGCCGGACGTCCCAGAACCTGCTCAACTGTTCGGGTTGTGCATGCGTTGCGACCATCCAGAACGTTCAGGAACAGCTCGTTGATTAACCAGGCCATTTCATCTGTCAGGCCCTGAGTTTTGGCACCCTCGAGATAAGCACCCAAGGGAACCGGGGTAAATCTAATATCACGACCGGTAGCGTTGGCAATTGCGCTGATACATTCCGAGAATGTCATGAGCTGTGGTCCGGTTATCTCCAGAAGCTGGTTGTGCAATTCGGGGTTTAAAAGGGCTGCCACAACCACATCCGCAATATCATCTACGTCAATAAACGGCTCGCTGGCACGAGGTTCGGGCAGTACCAGTTCACCGGATTGTATGCCTTGTAACATAAAACTCTCACTGAAGTTCTGCATGAACCAACTGGCTCGAACGACGTTCCAGGACAGGCCGCTGTTTTGCAGCACGTGTTCTGCTCTTAAGGCTCCGTCCTCGCCTCGGCCAGATAGCAGCACGAGATGCTTCAGGCCCTGCTGTTTGGCCAGCTCCACGAAAGCTTGAATATCGTCTTCAGCCTGGGGAACAGCCAGGTCCGGAAAATAGGTCACAAATGCGGCACTTACATCTTTTAACGCCGGCCCCCAGGTGTTGCGGTCTTCCCAGTCGAAAGGGATCTCGGTGCCACGTGCCAGAGCGCGCGTGTTCACACCTCTTTGATCAAGCTGAGCCAGTACCCGTGCACCTGTCTTACCAGTTGCACCCACTACAGCAATAGGTTCGGATTTCATAATTCACCTCGCATTTTCCTGATTGTTGTTTCGGACATTCGTGCGCCCGATGAAAATCAGTGTACGAGGGGTTTGTTTGATGTTTAATGATTATGGGTCCATAGTTCTTTGCAGTTTGTCCAGTCAGGCCGAATGCGATGCCGTCAGCAGCTCAACGTGATATCCCTGTAAGCGCAGACCCTTTGGGGCAAGCACTTTACTCTCTGCGACTCAACGGTCTGATCTACGCCCGTTCCGAGCTCATCGCTCCCTGGGGCATTGAAATGCCGTCCATGCCCGGAAAAATGATGTTTCACATCGTGACTCAGGGTGGTTGCTGGTTAGGTTTCAAAAATGGTGAGAGCATCTATCTCCAACCCGGAGAGCTGGCGCTGATTCCCAAAGGCGAAGGGCACTGCATTTCCCACAGCGAAAGCCAGAACTGTGAACCTTTCTTTGATATTCCTGTTACCAAGATATCTGAACGCTTCGAGTTCATGCGCTATGGAGGCCTGCTGGGTGATAGCAGGGCGGGAAGTGATGAGGAAACGCGGCTGACCTGTGGCGTGCTTGGCTTTGACCACCTTGCGGCTCACAAATTGATCAGTGAACTGCCATCCATTATTCATATTAAAAACGAGCAGGGTGAATTACCAAGCCAGCTTCAGACCCTGATCCGGCTGATGGAACAGGAAGCGACGACACTGTCCCCAGGTGGTGAAACGGTGATGGCGCATCTGGCTGATATTATTGTGATCCAAGCAATCCGGTACTGGATTGGCCAGACAACCGATGGCTGTAAAGGCTGGTTGAGTGGATTGAAAGACCCCAAGCTGGGAAAGGCATTGGCGGCGATACATGCCCACCCGGAATATAACTGGACTGTTGATCGCCTGGCGGTACAGGCGGGTATGTCTCGTTCCAGTTTCTCAGCGCGTTTCACTGAGGTGATCGGTATATCGGCCAAACACTACCTTACCGAGTGGCGTATGAACCTGGCCCGCGTGAAAATCATGAAGTCCCAAACAACACTGACCGAACTCGCCGAAGAGCTGGGCTATCAGTCCGAAGCCGCGTTTTCACGAGCATATAAACGAGTCTTTGGTGTACCGCCCTTGCGTCAAAAGTCAGGGAAGCAGACATAACACGAAAAAGTAGCAGGTTGGTGACTGGCTTTTAGAGTTCAGGTTTCATGTAACTCCATACAGTGACTAAAACGGCCACCACCATGGAGATGATTCCAGACTACTTCTGCACCCTCTGAGTTGTTCTCCGTACATCCGCGCGTTGGCATCGACTTTTCTGGCAACACCCACCAGCCAGCCTTTGTTGTTATAGGTTTTCTTTTTCCAGCCTGTATGGCCTTCGTGGTACGCCAAATACTGGTTGTATGCGTCCCATTTCGAGATGCCCAGTGTCTTTTGCGACATGTCGGCATACCAGCCCATGAAATCAACCGCATCATCATATTCATCACGGTCTGCGCCCCAGTTACCGGTCTTGTCCTTATACCAGTCCCAGGTTCCGTCTTTCACCTGAGCGTAGCCATATGCACTGGATACTCGCCACCACATAGGGATGCCCAGGAAGGTATCTCTTGGCGGAGCCGCATTATGTTTGAAGCTGGACTCCTGCCGCATGATCGCCAGTTGCACCTGAATCGGTAATCCATATTTCCGCTCCACGTCCAGCGATGCGTCAAACCAGTCGGGCTTCTCGCGGAATATTCTGCACGCGTTCTCCACGTTGGAGGGAGGTGTTGTCGCACATGAAGCTAGCAAGAGGGGAAGGGTAGGGATGAACAAGCTTTTATGTATGCGCACAACGGAAACCAGTTTCAAAGACAGGTGAGTGTGAAGTCGCCTTAATCCAAAAGCCGACGGGGTCACACTATAACCGATGTCTTTGAGGCTTTCCGAAGGAAAAATCACACTCGTGATGGATGGCTTTTGGATGCTGGTTAGTGGCCAGAGGTTGCATAATCCCTTGCCGCAACCAAAGGTTTAGCTAACCGTGGTAAACATTAGGGGAGCCTGGGCTCCCTTAATGGTATCTCTGTGATCCAGGGGCTAAATCTTACTTCGCCGGTGGCTCATCCCGCAGGAAAACCCAAGTATAGCCTTTGCTTTCTTCGGCGCTGAAATAATAGCCTTCCAAGTCGAAATTCTTCAGAGCTTCAGGCTCTTCGATACGGTTCTGAATCATGTATCGAGTCATCAGACCACGTGCTTTCTTGGCGTAGAAGCTGATGATCTTGTACTGGCCATTTTTCAGGTCCTTGAATACCGGTGTAATCAGGCGGGCACGCAGGGCTTTGGGTTTCACTGCCTTAAAGTATTCGTTGGAGGCCAGATTAACGATTACGTCGCTGCCGCTGATGGCCAGTTCGTCATTCAGCGCTTCAGTAATGATGTCTCCCCAGAACTGGTAGAGGTTATCGCCACGCGCATTGCTCAGCTTGGTTCCCATCTCCAGACGGTAGGGTTCCAGCAGGTCAAGCGGGCGCAGAAGGCCGTACAGACCTGACAGAATACGCAGGTGATTCTGCGCAAAACTGAAGTCTTCTTCACTGAAACTGGTCGCATCCAAACCTGTATATACATCACCTTTAAATGCCAACACGGCCTGGCGAGCATTTTCCTGGTTATGCTCCGGCTGCCAGCTTTCATAACGGGCAACATTCAGGCTGGCCAATTTGTCACTGAGCTTCATCAGGTCAGCCACATCCTGCACTGAAAGCTTGCGCAGTGTCTCGATCAGCATCTTCGAGTGCTCGGTAAAGCGTGGCAGGGTATGAGTTTCGGTGCTTAGTGGTGATTCATAGTCCAGGGTTTTGGCTGGAGAAACCAGTGTCAGCATCAAGGGGTATCCTCGGTCGAAAATAGACGAAGAGCGGGGATTACCCGCTCGTATTCACAAAACGGAATCAGGCGTGCAGGCTGGCGTTTAACTCGTCCACCACCTCGGCCCAATCAGAGTCACTGCCGATTGCTTCGCTCAGAAATGCCGATTGCGCCTCATTCCAGAAGGTCGCTTTATGCAGTGGTATATCGTCGCTGAACAGCTGGTGAGTACGGATGAACTGCTCGATCGAGTCCTTGTCGCTTGCCAGACCCAGTTGTTCGAACAGAGCTGAAAACGTGTGAACAGATGTATCCATAAGTGCCTCCGATAGAGTTTGTCGGTGTTTTGGCTGCTTCTATTATGGTCAAGTGGCGTTGATTGTCAAAAGTTGACTAATTTAGTTGGTTTTTAGTCGCTGATGCCAAAGCTGTCGAATCGCCAGGCTGATCATTGCGCCTGCCAGGACTAATAGCGAGTTAGCCAGGGGAGGAGCCTGGAGGTTCAACAGAGTGATGGTGACTGCGGCAAACATCAGTCCGCCCAAAAGACACAGTGCTGCCATCACCATCAGGTAAGCCAAAACTCCCAGGCTCAGTGGGCGTGTGACCAAGAGCAAAAAGGCTGCCGGGAATACAAATCCGCTCAGTGTGATGAATGAAGGAAGCAAGTCGTCCATGTCTGGTTAGAATCTCCGTATCAGTTGGCCATTACACGGGGCGTACGGCCATTAACTTGTGTATCATAGCCTTTTGCGAAGTGCAGGGTCATCCCAGACCCAGGCAGGAAGAATCGACTGACGAGTAAATGATGACTAAGAAAACCGTTCTTACCGGCATCACTACAACCGGTACCCCCCACATCGGCAACTATCTCGGCGCCATCAAACCAGCCATTGAAGCGAGCGAAAATCCCGCCTTCAACAGCTACTTTTTTCTGGCCGACTTTCACGCTCTGATCAAATGTCAGGAGCCGGAACGTGTCGCCCGTTCCACCCGCGAGATTGCTGCTACCTGGCTGGCGTTGGGGCTGGATACGGACAAGGCGACTTTTTACCGTCAAACCGACATTCCTGAAATCACCGAGCTGACCTGGATTCTGACCTGTCAGACCTCCAAAGGTCTGATGAACCGTGCTCATGCCTACAAGGCAGCAGTGGATGCCAACCGTGATGCGGGCAAGGAAGACCTGGATGATGGCATCACCATGGGTCTGTTCAACTACCCGATTTTGATGGCGGCGGACATCCTGATGTTCAACGCGGATATCATTCCGGTGGGCAAGGACCAGATTCAGCACATTGAAATGGCGCGTGATATTGCCGGTCGTTTCAATCACAACTTCGAGTCTCTGTTTACTCTGCCAGAAGCGCAGGTAGATGAAGAAACTCAGCTGATTCCGGGTCTGGACGGTCGCAAGATGTCCAAAAGCTACAACAATACCATTCCGTTGTTCAGCTCTTCCGGTGATCTGCGCAAGCTGATCAACCAGATCGTGACGGATACCCGCGAACCGGGCGAGCCTAAAGATCCGGATAATACCCTGATGCATCTGTACCGTTGCTTTGCGACTGAAGCTGAAAGTGAAGTCATGCGTCAGCGGTTTGTTGAGGGTATCGGCTGGGGTGATGCCAAGAAGGAATTGTTTGAGTATCTGGACGCTCAACTTTCAGCACCACGTGCTCGCTACAACGAGCTGATGAATGATTTGGGTGAGGTTGAGTCTATCCTGCACAAGGGGGCTGAGCGTGCCCGTGAGTTCTCGGCACCTTTCCTCGAGAAAGTCCGTCATGCGGTCGGTATCCGTTCTTTGACTGATAACAGCACCAGCCAGAAGGCTGAGGTGAAGGAAGAGAAGGAAAAGTCGGCTGAAGCCATTGCCCGTGCTGAGGAAGGCCGCCGTCGTGCCATTCTGATGCAGATTCGTCCGCTGTTGGACCAGGTGGAGCAGGCGGAAGACAAGGCTGCTGCAGCGAAAGCGCTGATTAGTGACAAAACCGCAGAAGTCGAATCACTGAAAAAGAAAGCGCGTCAGAAAGCCCAGAACGAACTGGATGTTCTGACCGAAGAGCTGTCCGCGCTGCTGTAAGCAACGCGTTAAGGAGAGGTTAGGATGCGTGATACCTATCAGTCGGGCCTTATTGCTGAAGCCAGCAAGGACGCCTTGTTTCTGACTTTCAACCAACGCCATGTAGAGGGTGCCCGTGAGCTGGTACGTGCTGCACTGGCATCGTTGCCGGCTATGCTGAACGCATGCCGTAACGCTTTTCCTGAGGCCGAATTGCATCTCACGGTTGCAGTGGGTTCCAGTTACTGGGATCAGCTCAGCCCAGAAGAACGTCCTGCTTTGCTGCGTGCATTCCCGGCGCTGGAGCAAGCGGGTCGCGTCGCACCCTCAACTCCGGTTGATCTGCTGTTTATCGTGCGTGCTGATCAGCATGATGCCGTCTATGAGCTGGCGGCTCAGATTCGTCGTGGCCTGGCGGATGCGGTGGAACTGGTTGAAGAGATCCATGGCTTCCGTTATCGCGATATGCGTGATTTGACCGGCTTTGTCGACGGAACTGAAAACCCTCAGGGTGATGATCGTCTGGAAGTCGCTTTGGTGGGGGATGAAGACCCTGAGTTTGCCGGTGGCAGCTATCTGCACTTGCAGCGGTACGAGCATGAGCTGGGTGCCTGGGAACGTCTGCCGGTGAAGCAGCAGGAAGACGCCTATGGCCGCACCAAGGATGACAACATCGAGTATCCCGGTGACAAGAAGTCACCGCATGCACACACCAAGCGCACGTCTCTGAAGCGTGAAGATGGCAGCTCCATGGAGATCCTGCGTCACAGCATGCCCTATGGTGACAGCCAGCGTAAGGGGTTGATGTTCGTCAGCACCTGTCGCACCCCGGAACACTTCGAGCTGATGCTCAAGAGCATGGTGGAAGGTGATGAGGCCGGACATGCCGACCGTATTCTGGACTTTACCCGTGCGGTTACCGGCTCCTCCTTCTTTGTCCCTACTACTCACTGGCTGGAACAGCTGGGCTGAACCACCGGCGGATAGTGTATCGCTGCACTATCCGCTCCTTTCTTTTCTATTCCTTCATTGCACGGTTCAAGCAACCGCTTACAGTTATTTCCGTCTATGTTTCAATATAGAGTGTCTTCGTGATTGTGGTGATTAGCGCCTGACAGCGGAGGATTTCTATACGGACTGTACGGAGGTGGTTATGTCAGGGACAGGCACTGGAAAAACAGTATCTCTGGTATTAGGCAGTGGGGGTGCGCGAGGACTGGCGCACATAGGTGTTATTCGCTGGCTGGAAGAGAACGGCTATACCGTTGAATCCATATCAGGCTGCTCCATGGGAGCGCTGATCGGTGGTATTTATGCCGCAGGCAAGTTGAGTGAATATGAGCACTGGGTTCGCTCGGTCACCCGAATGGATATTATGACACTGTTGGATCTGACCTGGGACCGAGGCGGCTTGGTGCGAGGGGACAAGCTCATCGACACACTCACCAATCTGGTGGGCAATGTCAGTATTGAAGACCTGCCGATACCCTTCACCGCAGTGGCAACCGACCTCCAGAGCCAGAAGGAGATCTGGATCAACTCGGGTAATCTGTTCGATGCCATACGCGCGTCCATTGCAATTCCCTTGCTCTTTACCCCGTTCAAGTATCGCGGTTTGACGTTGGTAGATGGAGGTGTTCTGAACCCCGTCCCCATAGCGCCAACGTTTCGTGACGGTACAGATTTGACGATTGCGGTGAATCTCAACGGACCCTCTGAGGTTCAAGCGGAACCTGTAAAAGTGGTGCAGAAAGAGCTGGAAGAGGCATCTCCGCAGTTACATGAGCGTATAGGGCGCTTCATCCAACGATTACAGCAAAACAGGGAAGCGCCTCGTCGTCAGGATTGGGGTGCTTATGAGGTGGCGATTCAAGCATTTGATAGTATGCAGAGCAGTATTGCCCGGCAAAAGCTGGCGGCCTATCCACCGGATAGAATTATCGAGATTTCGCGTGATGCCTGTCAGATGCTCGAATTCAACCGGGCGGCTGAGATGATCAGTTTGGGCTACCAGAAAGCTGATGAATGTCTTGGTTAGGTAACGTTTGCAGCTGGCTTTATGCCCCGAATTTAACGGCTAAGTCTTTGTCATCAAGCAACAATCTGGCTGTAACAGACTTGTTAAATTTGAGATTTAGGCTATCCTTTATGTAATAAAACTACATAAATAATAAGCATCGGGGTGAAGGGCAAATATGAAAACTGCAGAACTGAATACTCAGACTCAGGAACGTGCCATTGCGATTCTGGGTGTTGACGGTGAAAATTTCCAGGTGAGTGGTGTATATCAAGGCAGCGCACGCAAGCCGAGCTCCTACATCCTGACCCGCACAGGTGATCGTACAGTGAGCGTGCGTGACCTGAGCAGCTTCCCGAGCCATCAGCAGGTACGTGACTTGATGAGCTAATCGATCTTCGGGCCTGGAGCCTGACAGGTCCAAACGAAAACAGCCGCAGATGCGGCTGTTTTTGGTTGTATTGTTACTACCAGATCACTGCACGTTCTCGTTGTCGGTGAACATACCGGTGAACAGAGCAGAGCTCAGGTAACGTTCGCCAGAATCCGGCAGAATAACGACAATCTGTTTGTCGGCATTTTCCGGTTTGGCTGCTTCACGTAGTGCTGCAGTGACTGCAGCGCCACAGGATATACCGCACAGGATCCCTTCTTTCTGCATCAGTGTGCGAGCCGTTTCCATCGCGTCATCATTGCTGACTTGCTCAACGTGGTCGACCAGGCTCAGATCCAGGTTCTTCGGAACAAAACCAGCGCCTATCCCCTGAATTTTGTGAGGTGCAGGTTTTACTTCGGAGCCCGCCAGTGTCTGGCTGATGACCGGAGAGTCTACTGGCTCAACAGCAACGCTTCGAATCGCTTTACCCTGAGTGTTCTTAATATAACGCGATACGCCTGTCAGGGTGCCGCCGGTGCCTACGCCTGCTACGAATACATCGATCTGGCCATCAGTATCGCGCCAGATTTCAGGACCTGTGGTCTGCTCATGAATCGCCGGGTTAGCCGGGTTTTCGAACTGTTGCAGCATCAGGTACTGCTCAGGGTTCTCGTCAACCAGCTGTTGAGCCTTTTCGATAGCGCCTTTCATGCCTTTTGCCGGCTCGGTCAATTCGATCTCGGCACCCAGCGCTTTCATCAGCTTACGGCGTTCCAGAGACATGGAGGAGGGCATGGTAAGGACCAGTTTGTATCCTTTGGCAGCAGCAACAAAGGCAAGCGCGATACCGGTATTGCCACTGGTCGGTTCGATCAGGGTCATACCCGGCCTCAGGCGGCCTTCCTGTTCGGCAGCCCAGATCATGTTGGCACCAATACGGCATTTCACGGAACCAGCCGGGTTTCTGGACTCGACCTTGGCCAGCAGGTTGCCTTGGGGCCACAGGTGTTTGAGACGCACCAGTGGGGTGTTCCCGATCGTCAATGCGTTGTCTTCGTAGATATTCATTAGCGGATCAACTCCCTTGCTGCTCGATTAAATGTAGGGCACCCGGTGACTACCCAGCCTGGGGCTTGAGCAAAAATCCGGTCGTTTCATATAGTACAAAGGTAGAAAACGACTTGGTGACCTTGAGGAAACGCTCTGATGCCAAAACTGACTTCAGTCTGTCAGCTGACAACAGGTATAGTTCAGTGTAACGATGTATGAGATCAGATGTCAGATTTTTTTATCATATCATTATAAAAAAAATTGTTTTAAGCACTTAAGGGTATAAGGATGCGCTGGATACAACGGATGATGGCTCCTGTGTTTAATTGGCTTGCTGCTCGCCTGTTTCATCTGCCGGTCTTTAAACAATCACGTCGGCGCCATCAGTGGGCAATGAAACTCTATCGTTTGGCGGCCGAGAGTGGCAGTCGAGCAGCCTTATCAACCTACGGGCATCTGTTGCACTTTCGGGGTGAAGATCAGGCCAGTCGTGTGCAAGGTGGCATCTATCTGGAGCGGGCTGCCGAGCAGGGAGATGCCAAAGCCCAATATCAGATGGGACGTATATACGAACAGGGCTTCGAACAGTACTTCAGGGCTGATCCGGCAAAAGCACTTGCCTATTACCGCATGGCAGGAGAACAGCGTCACCCACTTGCTGTGAAACGCATGATTGAGGTGTATGAAGAAGGGGTGCTTGGAGCGGCCATTGATCCGGGCCGTGCAGAGTGCTGGCGCAAGCGGCAGCACTCTCTGGCCTGATCTATCAGCTGCTCAGGGCTTAAGCAGCTTGATATTGAAGTTCAGGGTACGGCTTTCGCCGGCCTTCAGTTCCTGGGTCCATTTCAATGTGGACGCGGTTTGGCTGTCCGGCTTCCAGTCAGCGGCAATAAGCTCGAATGGACGCGGCAGTGCTGCAGTAATCACGAACGATTTACTTTCTTCAGACCGGTTCTCCAGCTGAACCGCATACTTGGCCTCGTAGCCATCGAACAGCTTTTTGAATTCACTCTGGGTATATCCGGCTTCAAGATCAAATGCCTTGCCTAAAGTGATCTCGGCATTATCACCGGGTGCAGTAGCGCTGAGCTGACTTCCCCCTACAAACTGGGGTTGCCCCTCCACATCCGGACGGAAAACACGTACCAGACCTGCCGGTAAAGGTGTGCGATCTTTGCCTGCAGTTGGCGCTTCAAAACTCAGCTGAATATCGGGATTGATACCCTCTACCGGCTGCTGTTGATGCATGGTGACAGGGATATGTACCTGGTACTGAACCTTCGCAGGCAGCTGAGTTTGATTAATCAGAGGTACCTGCTTCTGCTGCTGAGGTTCCAATGTCAAGTTTGTTTCCAGCGAATACAGATGGTAATCCTGAACGCCTGAAGGGCTGGTGTTGCTGGGCATATCCGCTCGTGCGGCCATGGCCATTCCCAATGCCTTGCTCTCCATGCGGAAGGCCGGTTGTGGCTCCTGAACTTCACCGGCCAGCAGTTTGACGCGTGCATCAGGCCAGACCATATCGGTTTCGTTGCTTAAGGTAGCCAAGCCTTTCAGGTCCAGCCGCTCACCCTTGGCATCCAGTTGCAAAACGTAGTCCATGCTCCAGCTAAGTCCGCGCGTCAAATAATGCAGGCTGGCCTGGCCTGAATTCTGGGTGCCTGCGGTAGTAAAGGACAGGCTGGGCTGAAGCAACATCTGATCAGGGCGCTCCATGACCAGGCGCCACTGGCCATCGTGAAGGGTAAGTGTTTCGATACGTTGGTTACTGTTCTCAACCATCAAGACCTGGCCTTGAATAGCCAGTAATCGGACGGCTTGAATCTGCTCTCCGCCGCTGACCGGGTTGAACCGTTTCAGTTTGATTTCCTGCCCAATCGAAGCCTGGAGCAGTCGGCTCAAATTAAGCGTGTTGCGCTCCAGATTTTGTTCAAGAATCTTGCCCGCACCACTTACCTGGAGTGTTTCAGGCAGCATTTGGGAACTGACACCGGTCAGTACAACGCTGCTGTTATTGGGTAGCCTGGGAAGGGAACGCGTGTCTTCAACCAGGGCCAGGTTGCTTTGGTAAAGCGTAAGACCAAGGCTTTGCCGTTTGTCCTCGGACAGCTCCAGTGTATCGGCAACAGCTAGAGCAAGCGGTTGTAGAGCCAGGGTCAGTGCAATGGTTTGTGCGAATCGAGTTGGATTCATCGGGGGCCTCTGATTCAGGGTGAGTTGGGTGCTTCAAGATCCAGCGCTACACGAAAGCCCCAGCTGTCTCTTGAGCTGTTGGCAGGGTGGCGATAGCGGCTGGAAGGTCGTGTCAGGCGGGGTATATCGAACCAGGAACCACCGCGCATTACGCGCTGGCTACAGCCGGATACCTGAGCGGCGCTGCCGTCATTGGGTGCATTGCTGTAATCGGGCTGGTAGCAGTCCAGCACCCATTCGTCGACGTTGCCATTCATGTCCTGTAGTCCCCAGGGATTGGCACGAGCGCTGCCGACAGGCGCGCTGCTCTTGCCTCCCCATTCGGTATCACAGCCATCACAAATGACGTACCCCTTGAGCATTTCATCCCCCCACCAGTAGACGCTTTGGCTGCCAGCGCGAGCGCTGTATTCCCATTCAGCTTCTGTTGGCAGACGGTAGGGCTGACCTGACTGCTCTGCCAGCCAGCGTGCATAGGCGGCGGCATCTTCCCAGGTGACATTGATGACAGGATGCTGGCCGCGTCCCCAGCCCTCATCATCGGGTTGCTGGCGTCCGGTCGCTTCGGCAAAGCGATCATATTCGGCGAAGGTGACTTCATAGCGTGCAAGCGCGAAACGGTGCTGGATATTAACGTCATGAACCGGATATTCGTTGTCATCGCCCTGGCCGTGCAGGTCGCCCATGCGGAAGTGCCCTGGCGGGATCACAACCATTTGCGGACCGCGGCTGCCATCTTGTAGTTCATCCTGAAAAAGGCTCAGATTGGCCGCAGGGTTGCCGGACTCACGTACCTGGTCAGCATCCAGTATTTCTTCAGTTACAGGCGCTGCACCTGGGAGCGCCTTCGCTGACCGAGCTTCTTCAAGTTCTTGCTCCAGTCTTGTGCGTGCTTGCTCTGAGGCCTCAAAAGCGGCTCTGAGCTCGCGGTTATCTTTCATCATGGCTACAGCCTGGGCTCCGACTGTGTCGAGCTGCTTGCCATAGAACAGAAGTGCTAACCAGACACCGGTGACGATACCCAGCAGATAGGTCGCGGTAAGTCCCAACCAGCGTCGTACTTTCGGGCTTGGCTTCAATGCCGCCCAATTAAAACGGCGTGATGTTTGCTCTGACTCGTCACCATCGCCATCGTCCTTTTCTTCAGTCGTGGACTTGGGCTTCCTGGCGGTTGTGTCGGGCTCCGGGTCTGCGTCAGGGCTCTCCGAGGTGTCCGTATCATCGGCCGGTGCCTCGGGCTCGCGCGTGGCCTTTGTTTCAGACTCGGTATCATCGGTCATCTCCGACGTTGAGTCAGACGATGCATTGGATTGGACTTCGGTTGATGAAGCTTCATTTGCGAGGGGGGCTTCAGTCTCTGCGACTTGCTCTTTGGCAGGCGCTGAGGCCTCCGCCTGTTCCAATGCCTTGGCATCGATTTCAGGCTCGCCATCGGGTTCGTCCGGGGCGAAAAATAATGCTCTGATCAACGCTGCCGGGCTTTCATGACGCTGCTCAGGGTCGGCTGCCAGGGCATGATTAAGTGCTTGTGTCTGATCTTTCTCAAGTCCTGACGCGGGTTTGAACTCGCGTTGAAAGCGCGTGCTTTCACCATCTTTGTCCTGAAAAGCCTGCTTGCCAGAGTAAAGTTCCCAGGCGATTACAGCCAGGCTGTAAACGTCGCCCTGAGGCGTGGGCTGATGGGTGCGAAAGGCCTCGGCAGGCTGATAGCGTTTGTACTGCGCAGTAGTCGGAAGGCTGTCGGCAAGTGGTGCAATGAGGGGGCGCCAGCCAAATCCAAACAATTTGACCCCGCCACCGGTATTCAGAAACACACTGTCGGGAGCCAAAAAATTATGCGGGGCAGGGTAGCGCTCCAGTGCATTGGCCAACTGGGTCAGCAGGCCTTGTTTCTGCTTGGAAGTGAGCTTGCTGCCTTGCTTGAGCTTGAACAGGTCAGCTAATGTCTGGCCGCTGAGGTGTTCCAGTGACAAAAACTCCAGCCCACGCCAGCTGAAATAGCCATAGGTGCGCAAAATATGGGGGTGGGTCAGGGCGCGATTTTTTTGCGCCAGTTGTTGTGCCTGCCGGGTGACACTCTTTTGGGATGCCTGTGCTGGCCAGAGGAACAACAGGCTGACGGGGGTGCGAGCAGCCGTGGAGACGTCCTCTGCCTCCCAGATCTGGCCTGCATAATGATCACACTGCTTACGCAACAGCTGAAAACGGTGATGGTCCGGTCCTATGACCAGTTCGTCTTTAAGTGCGTTGAACACTTTTTCATGCGTATTTGCCATCGGCTGTAGCTTTCCTTAGTACAACTGTGAGCACAAAAATGAGTGTGAATAAGAACACAATTATGAACCCGTTAAGGGGTACACCAACTGAACAGCAAGGGTATAACAAGAATAGACGAACAAAAAAGGGCCCTCTGTCAGGGCCCTTGGGTATCAGCGTATCAGGCGCTTGTATCCAGTGGAGGGAAGGCCTTGACCAGTTCATCCACTGCTTTCATCTGTTGCAGGTAAGGCTCAAGCTTATCCAGCGGCAGGGCGCAGGGGCCATCACATTTGGCTTCTTCCGGGTTCGGATGCGCTTCAAGGAACAAGCCCGCAATACCCTGTGACAAACCTGCCCGTGACAGCTGGGCGACCAGCGCACGGCGTCCATCTGCTGAGTCGGCGCGTCCACCTGGCATCTGTAGTGCGTGTGTGGCGTCGAACATCACCGGATATCCGAACTCTTTCATGACGCTGAAGCCCAGCATGTCGACAACCAGGTTGTTGTAACCAAAGCTGCTGCCGCGCTCACACAAAATCAGACGGTCGTTACCGGCTTCTTCACATTTATGCAGAATGTGGCGCATTTCCTGAGGCGCCAGGAACTGGGCTTTCTTGATATTGATTACTGCACCGGTAGCCGCCATGGCGCTGACCAGATCGGTCTGGCGGGACAGGAAGGCCGGCAGCTGGATGATGTCACACACTTCAGCGGCAGGCGCTGCCTGGTAGGGCTCGTGCACATCAGTAATCAGGGGTACGTTGAAGGTCTTTTTGATCTCTTCAAGGATCTTCAGGCCCTCATCCAGGCCGGGACCACGGAAAGAGGTCAAGGATGAGCGGTTGGCCTTGTCGAATGACGCCTTGAATACATAGGGAATATCGAGCTTTTGGGTGACTTCTACGTAATGCTCTGCAATGCGGAGCGCCAGATCTCGAGATTCCAGCACGTTCATGCCGCCGAAAAGCACCATGGGCTTTTCGTTGCTGATCTCGATGGCTCCTGCGGTGACAACCTTCTGCTGCATAGCTTCCTCTCGTTACTGGCGCGTAAAAGAGGGATTATAAGCCATCCGATGGGAAATGTGCCGCCTCCGATTCGATCCATTCCAGGGCCAGCTTTTCCGCATCCTCTTCGGGAGCGTCCTGCTGCGTGATGCTGATCTGGCATAGTTGCTCCAGCATGCGCGCTCTGAATAGCTGCTCTTTATCCGGGAAGGCTAACTTCAGCTGGTAGTGGCCCTTTCCTGACGACGGCGATTGACACTCCACGACCAGCGCGTTGATCGTCAGCTCTGGGTCGACACCGGGTGCCGTAATTCTGAGCCATTTGCCTGGGGTGTAGAGACGAAGGCTGAGCAGGGAAAGACCTAGTGGAAGAGAGGCATTGCTCCAGTGAGGGGCGGGAACGATCGGGAAAAGCTCCAGCTTGATCCGATCAGGGTGTTGCAGGTAATGCTCTGGGCATATCATGGTTGCGACCTTGAACAGATGGTATGTGTCTGATGTCGGCGTCATGATATGCAGCTTGAGCATTTTTTATTCAATTTGCCAGCAAAACCTCCAAAAATAGCCAGAAAGTAGCAAGGCTGGCGGTAAAACAGGCAATCGAAATCCATCGGTAACGTCGAATCAGTTGTTCTTCGTCCAGTGTTGATAATAGATACGGACGTTTACCCCCAATTGGTTTGGTCAGGACATTCATGTCGGGCAGGGCATGCAGCTCTTTCTGCTGTTCACGGGCTTCACGGCGGGCCGCTTTTTGGGCTTCCTTCCACTCATTCATGCTGATTTGACCATCACCGTCGGTATCGAAGCGCTGCATGGCTTCGGGGTCCTGTTTCCAGCTGCGCAATAGATCACGGGCCGTGCTGGCTTGGTCCAGCTGATCACGGCCACCTCCCACTGTATTGAAATGACCCAGAGCATAAATGGGTTCATGCTCGAAAATCAGGCGTTCGGTGTAGCGATACCGCTCACCACCCAATACAGATGTGAGCACTGAGGCGATGCCTTCAGGGTCAAGCCCGGAAGACAAGCCGGGAAAGGAGCCACTGGCCTGCCAGGTATGCTTATGCTGGGTACTGACTTCGGCCCCTTCGGGGTCGATCAGGCAGGTGCCGGTACCGTCGTTGATTTGAAACCAGTGTTCTGACTGGCCGCTACGAATGGTCCGCCAGCGTTGTTTGTTATCGGAGTCATCCAGCTCTTCAACACGGTATTGATACCAGACACAGGGACGGCCAGACAAAGGCGCACTGAGCATGCCATCTTCACCGGCAATGACGTGGCCAATGATCTCTACATACCCCTGGGGGGCTGAACGAATGCGTGCTGTGGGCGTGTCCGCAATGATACGAAAACGCTGCAGGCGGCTGAAGACGAACCAGAGAGCACCCAGGCAGAGAATTGTCAGGATGCTCAGGAAGATGGTTTTTTCCAGCGATGAGAATGGGCCTATATCGAGAAACATAACTCAGTCAAACAGGTTCTTCATATCTACGTCGGCTTTTTCTGCCTCATCAAACTCAAGCAGTTCAGCTGCCTTGAAGCCAAAACGACGTGCGATGAGGACATCCGGGAACTGTTCAATACGAACGTTCAGGTGGTTGACCGAGTCATTATAGAACTCGCGGCGATCGGCAATACCAGACTCCAGCCCGGTGATGCGGCTGTGCAGGTGCATAAAACTGTCGCTGGCACGCAGTTCAGGATAGTCCTCGGCAACGGCGAAGAGGTTGCCCAGCCCTAAACGAAGCTGGGTTTCTGCCTGGCCCAGCGCACCTACATTGCCCTGCTCACGCGCGCTGGCAACAGCAGCACGGGCTTCCATCACGGCCGTCAGTGTTTTCTGCTCGTAGCCCATATGTTGCTTGCAGGTCTCTACCAGCTTGGGCAGTTCGTCATGGCGCTGTTTCAGCAGAACGTCGATATTGGCCCATGCCTTGGAGACGGCATGTTTAAGCTGAACCAGATGGTTGTAGAGAGAAATGAAATAGAAAACGGTCACGCCGACAACAGCGAGGAAGATGATCGTAGAAATATCCATATTTGGTCCTGCCTGGGTGGTCTCGAAACCACTATAAACCAGGCAGCCCCAGGGTGAAAGGCAGGGTGAAAGGCAGGGTGGAAGGTGAGGAGAGGTGGTTAGATACCGCCACCTTCCATCAGCTCAACGACAACGGTCTTGATCAGGAATGCTGCCAGGCCCAGGCCCAGGGCGAAGAACAGAATGATGGTGCCAAAGCGTCCTGCGTTGGACTTCTTGGCCAAGTCATAAATGATGAAAAAAATAGCACCGGCAAACACGACCAGTCCGACATTGAGCATGATGGCTTCGATTTCTTCAAGACGCATTACGCAAATCCCCCAAAATTTGGGCAGAAACTATACAGCAAACTCCCTGCGCGCATAAGCACTAACTTTGTTGGCTATTGTTGCACCAGGGAGAAGTGATGAATGGGCGAAAGGAGGTTCAGTGCTCTTCGGGGCCGAATACCTGATCCTGCCAGTCGGGTCCTAGTTCAGTTTCGATGTAGTCGCGGATGAACTTGCGCACCATCTGGGAAGGGGTGACGTCCTGTTCGGTGCAGAGGCGCTCAAAGGTGGCTTTTTTCTGGGGGTCGATCAGAAGGGTCAAGCGGGCGGTACGTTTTTCCATGTAGCAATCCAGGTAACTCAACAGCGAAACATGTTAATCACATTAACATTGAATAGTATTTTATCAAAATGTAATGTTTGTGAATCTCTTTCATGTTCGAGGTGACCCAGATGTCACGCCATACGCGTCTGCATGCTCTGTCAATTTCCAGTGCGCTCAGGGAGGTCTGGCGCGAGGGCTATGACGCCGGCAAGCTCGGACGCGACCTCATGGCGGGACTCAGCGTGGGTGTCATCGCCATTCCCTTGTCCATGGCACTGGCGATTGCCAGTGGTGTGCGCCCTGAATACGGTCTGTATACCGCCATCATTGCCGGCTTTCTGATTGCCCTTACGGGCGGCTCCCGCTTCAGCGTATCGGGGCCAACTGCAGCCTTTGTTGTCATTCTCTATCCAGTCGCTCAGCAATACGGCTTGGCAGGCTTGCTGGTTGCGACACTCATGTCGTCGCTGATGCTGTTGATACTGGCCTTTGCGCGTCTTGGCCGACTGATTGAATACATACCTGAGCCGGTCACGCTGGGTTTTACCTCTGGCATTGCTATCGTGATTGCGACCCTGCAGGTGCCGGATCTGCTCGGGTTGTCGCTGGAGCTGCCAGAAGCATGGTTACCCAGAGTTGCTGCGTTGCTGCAAGCTGTGCCGCAACTGGATTGGGCTGCGTTTGCCGTTGCCGTCATGACCTTTGCTGTTTTGGTGTTCTGGCCCCGTTTGGGGCTGCGGGTTCCTGGTCACGTGCCTGCGCTCTTTGCCGGGGTGGGGTTGATGTGGGTCCTACAGGGTTTTGGTATGGACGTTGACACGATCGGCAGCCGTTTCTCCTACCTGCTACCTGATGGCAGTGAAGGTCAGGGCATTCCTCCCTTTTTGCCTTCATTTACCTGGCCCTGGCTCCAGCCGGGGCCCGAAGGGGTGCCCCTGGATTGGTCCTGGGCACTGGTGCGTGAGTTGCTGCCGGCTGCCTTTTCGATTGCCATGTTGGGCGCAATAGAGTCGTTGTTATGTGCGGTGGTGTTGGATGGCATGACCGGCAAGCGCCATCATGCCAATGGTGAGCTGCTGGGGCAGGGCGTTGGCAATCTGGTGGCGCCTTTCTTTGGCGGGTTTACGGCGACGGCGGCATTGGCACGCTCGGCAGCCAATTACCGTGCCGGTGCGGTGTCGCCGCTGGCCAGTGCCTTTCACGCGTTGATTGTTTTGGCAGGCCTGCTGGTTTTGGCAGAGGCACTGGCCTGGTTGCCCATGCCCAGCATGGCTGCCTTGTTGTTGATGGTGGCCTGGAATATGAGCGAAGCACCCAAGGTGGTGCAGTTGCTCAAACGAGCTCCTCGAAGTGATTTGATGGTGTTGCTGACGTGCCTGCTGTTAACAGTGCTGTTTGATATGGTGATAGCCATTTTCGCCGGTATTCTGTTGGCATCATTGCTGTTTATGCGTGACCTGGCAGGAATGACAAGGTTTACCGATATCAGTACTCAGCGTAAGCATGTACCCGAAGAGTTGCCGCCAGGTTGGCAGGTCTTCAAGCTCAGTGGCCCGCTGTTTTTCGCCGCTGCCGAGCGGGTGATGGAGGAATTGTTGGAGGCCAGTCAGGATTCGATGGGCGTGGTGCTGTATATGGATGCGGTGCCTTTGCTGGATGCCGGAGGTCTTAATGCATTGGAACAGTTTGTTGAGCATTGTAGAGAGCAGAACCGCGAAGTCATTGTTGCGGATCTTCAGTTCCAACCCCTGCGCGTACTGAGTCGTGCAGGGGTTCAGCCGATTGATGGGGTGTTGAGTTTCAGTCCGACACTGGCGGCTGCACTGGAACCACTGCACGCGACTGCTGCAACCACTCGGTAAGCTGCTCTGCTGGCAAGGGGCGGCAGAACAGGAAGCCCTGCATCAGCTCACACTGTTGGCCCAGCAGCATGTCACACTGGGCGTCGGTTTCTACCCCTTCAGCCACCATGCGAAGGTCGAGGCTGGCGGCCATGGAGATAATCGCTTTTACCAACGATTGGGCATAGCGGTCTGTTTCCAGGTCGTTGATAAACTCGCGATCGATCTTCAGCGTGTCCACCGGGAAGCGTTTGAGGTAGCTCAGGGAAGAGTAGCCTGTACCAAAATCATCAATCGCCAGGCTGACGCCCAAGGCTTTGAAGCCTTGCAGCCAGCTCAGCGTTTCTTCACTGTCCTGCAACAACAGGCCCTCGGTAATCTCCAGCATCAGGGCCTGTGGCTCCAGATGATGTTGCGCCAGTACTTCGGCTACCTGGTCAGCATCCAGGCTGAGTTCACGTTGGCGCTCGGAAATATTTACTGACAGGTACAGAGACATGCCCTGCGCTCGCCATTGGGCCAGTTGGGCGCAGGCGGTCTTCAATACCCAGTGGCCAATCTCGCCAATCAAACCGGTTTCTTCTGCCAATGGAATAAATTGATCCGGCGGGATCAGTCCGCGCTCCGGATGGCGCCAGCGCAGCAGCGCTTCCACACCTTGAACGCTGCGATCCTGGCCGGCCATGATCGGCTGATAATGTACTTCCAGCTGGTCACGGCTCAGGGCGTGGCGCAGGTCCTGCTCCAGCGTCATACGCTGATTGGCGTGTTCCTGCATGGCGGCCGTAAAGAAGTGAGCCTGGTTGCGACCGGACTGTTTGGCCTTGTACATGGCCAGGTCGGCATTGCGAATCAGTACCTCAGCGGTATTTGCATCGCCGGGATGCATGGCAATACCGATGCTGGCGCCGATGATAATTTCACGGCCAGACAGGTTGAACGGTGAACTGAGCTGCTCAATCAGTTTCTGCGCTACGTGGGAGGCATCGGCCTCGGACTTGATGTTGTGCAGCAATACAACGAACTCGTCTCCGCCAAAACGGGCGACGGTATCGGTATCGCGCACGCACTCGTTAAGTCGTACAGCGACCTGCTTGAGTAGATCATCGCCATACTCATGACCCAGTGAGTCGTTGACGTATTTGAAACGGTCAAGGTCGATAAACAGCAGGGCGATTTTCTGCTCGTCACGGTCTGCTGTCAGAATGGCCAGATTGAGTCGGTCCGACATCAGTGTGCGGTTGGGGAGCTGAGTCAGTTCGTCGTAATAGGCCTGGCGAACGATCTGGGCTTCGTCATTTTTGCGCTTGGTGATATCCGAGAAGACGGCCACATATTCAATGATCTCGCCCTCGCTGTCGTACACCACAGAGACCGAGAGCCATTCAGGATAGATGCTGCCGTTCTTGCGGCGGTTCCAGATCTCGCCACTCCAGGAGCCCTGGCGCAGAATTTCCTGCCACATGTCGTCATAGAAATGGGCGTCATGACGGCCGGAGCTGAGAATACTGGGGTTTTGCCCTTTTACATCCTCCAGTGAGTAACCGGTGATGCGGCTGAAGGCCGGGTTGATGGTTTTAATCAAACCATCCGCATTGGCCACCATGATCGCTTCGTTGCTGGTGTTGAACACCGCTTCGATCATTTTCAGCTGCTCTTCGGTTTCCTTCTGCTGGGTAATGTCTTCTTTAACGGCGATGTAGCTCTGGCAATGGCCTTGGTCGTCACGGACCGAAGAAATGGAGGCTGACTCCCAAAACAGGGAGCCATCCTTGCGCCGATTGAGCAGCTGGCCGTGCCATTCTTCGCCACGCTCAAGGGCATCCCAAAGTTCTCGATACACCTGAGGAGGCATCTGGCCAGAGTTCAACATACCCGCCGGCTGGCCGATGGCCTCTTCACGGCTGTAACCGGAAACCTGGGTGAATTTGGGGTTTACGTATTCAATTTTGCCATCGGTATCTGTAATCATCACCGACGCAGGGCTCTGTTCCATGGCCAGGCCAAGGCTGCGCATCTTGTGCTCGATTTTCTGAGTATGGGTGATATCGGTGCGTACACAGGCCATGCCGCCTTCACGGGTCTGGCAATTGCTGGCCAAAATGGCATAACCGCTGTCCAGGTGCTCAATATGAGTATCGGCACCGGGCTGAGCGTTGGCGACAGGCTCTCGCTTGATGATATGAGGCGCCAGTTGCTGCTGAAATGTATCCCAGCGTTCCACCTCAAGGCCGTCCATCCAGGGATACACTTCACGCCAGCGGCTGTTACATAGCAACATGCGACCACTGGGAGAAAACAGGGCAAAGGCTTCAGGGAGGCTTTCGACGGCGTCGTGCATGCGCTCTCTGGCCGACTCAGCCTGTTGTCGCAAGAGAATAAAGCGTCTGAGCAGATCGCTCATCAGGAGGACAAACAGCAGAAGGATAAAGACGATTGTTATACCCACGGCCCGAGACTCGATCGTCGCGGTGTTATTGCCATCAGGAGCACCGAGCAGGTTGGTGAAGGAAACCAGTAATAACACCAGGTTGCTGCCCGTGAGCACCAGCATCAATTTCAATGAGCGAGACGATAGGCGTTTCATTCAGAACTTCATTCAGGGCTGGGATTCGTTATTTTTTGGTGCAGTGTATCTATTAGACGACCGAATGCCAGATTCTACTCTCTATTGGTTCTATTTTTGGTACTTTTATAGATTTTAGTCATTTGCTTTGGGATCATTTTTACATTTCGGGCTGTATGTCATAGGGCGATCATCATGGTAATGAATCTTGAACGGCTTCCCAGCACTCGCACGGGCTGGATTTTGAGTAATGGCTTTCGCCCCATGTTTACCTTGGCAGCATTACAGGCTTTATTGGCGCTGGGTTTTTGGCTTGGATTATGGATTGGCTGGGTGAGACCTCCTCTAACCATGGTACAACCGGTGCTTTGGCATGGTCATGAGATGCTGTTCGGTTTTGTGGGTGCCGCAATTGGTGGCTTCTTGCTTGCTGCGGTAGCGAACTGGACCGGTCGCAAGCCTGTTTCGGGCGGTCCCTTGGTGTTATTGGCAATGTGCTGGCTTGCCGCTCGGCTGGTTGCGTTCCTTGGTGGGGATTGGCCCGCAGCGATTAATGCGATTGCTGCCGCGAGTTTTTGGCTGGTGCTGGCATTTTTGTTCGGGCGTGAGCTTATACAGGCCGGTAATCGGCGAAACCTTAAGGTTCTGCTGATTCTGGGAGTCTTTGCGCTGCTGAGCCTGGCCTTCCACCTGCATTGGTTGCCTGCACTGGATGTGCTGCATCTTGCGCTGGTGCTGGTGCTAATGATGCTGACGCTGATTGGCGGGCGCATCATTCCAGCCTTCACCCGAAATTGGCTCAACCGCTTGAGTGTTGAAGGTGCGCGTATGCCGGCTTCCTTTGGTCCGGTGGACGTGGCTGCTTCCATCCTTACGCCCGTGGCGGGCATTGCCTGGGTGTTTTGGCCACAATCGGCTGTTACTGCCATTGCCTTACTGCTGGCTGGCACTATGCAGTGGGTGAGGTTGCTGCGTTGGTATGGGTGGCAGACCCGCACCGAGCCCTTGTTGTTGGTTCTGCATCTGGCCTATGCCTGGCTGGGCTTAGGTCTGTTACTGCTGGCGGGCAGTGCTGTTGGCTGGTGGAGCGTCAGTGCCGGTTTGCATGCGCTGACGGTCGGCGCCATGGGGGGCATGATTATGGGCGTGGCATCGCGTGCGGCCCTGGGTCATACCGGCCGTGAGCTGGAAGCGGGCGCTATCCTGTCATTGGCGTTTCTGGCGCTGCATCTGGCAGCTCTGGTGCGTGTGCTGGCATCCTTGTGGCCAGCCGTGATGATGACACTCATCCTGGTGTCCGGTGTGCTCTGGCTGTTGGCATTTGCACTGTTCGCCTGGCGATACCTGCCGATCCTGCTAGGACCTTCGTTGAGCTTCAGTGAGCGACTGAAACAGCAAAAAACGGCGCCTTAGGTGTGCGGAAACTACATTTCGTTAGCCTTGCGATAGGCGCCCTGATAGTCAAACAGGCGCTCGCGCACCAGCCAATAGCCGCCCTGGCGGCCTTTTTTGCCACTCTGGCGTGCAATCACAAAGTCAGGGGACGGGAACTGGGCTACTGCGGTCAGGGCTTCGGACGCCGTTTTGAACTGGCGAGGTGACTGGCTGTTATTGCAACGACGGCCAAACAGCTTATTGAACAAACCGCGCTGGGCCGCTCGATCCATATGGAAGCGCTCACGCAGTTCTTCTCCCTGTTCCTCATGATAGGTGACCGTCAGGCATTCCCCGCTGGCAGTCAAACTTATACCGGCACAGCGGATCACTTTGGCGTCCTTGAGCTCCAGGGCGCGTTTGAGTAACTCGTCCGGATCGATGATCGCCTCATCACAGCTATGACAGTTACGGGCAGCAATATCGTTTTCGGCGCCACAATGGGGACACTCCTTGAAGCGGAAGCGATAATCGCACTGCTGCGGTTTTTCCCCCTCCATCTCTAACAACCCCTGGCAGCGGCGACCGTAGTGTTCAATGACCTGCCCACTGTCATCCGTTTTACCCCAGAAAATATTCGCGAAGCCGCAACCCGGGCAGAATACCTGAACCGGCTCGGAGTCACTGGAGGGCTTGGGTGTGCCTACTTCAGGGTGGTGCAGGTTGAAGCCGTTGCCGGCATAGTCGATCACCAGACAGTCTTCCTTGCCCTCGCTCAAGCGCAGGCCACGGCCGACGATCTGCTGGTAGAGGCTGACTGATGCCGTGGGGCGAAGGATGGCAATCAGGTCCACATGCGGGGCATCGAAGCCCGTAGTCAGCACGGCAACATTGACCAGATATTTCAGCTCACGGTTCTTGAACCGTTTAATCAGCTGCTCGCGTTCGTCTCCCGGTGTTTCGCCGGTAATCACGGCGGTTAGATCGCTGGGCAGGTAGCCACCGATCTCGTGAGCATGCTGGACGCTGGCGGCGAATAACATTACACCCTGACGGTTTTGAGACAGCTCTTCTACCTGTTCACAGATGGCGCGGGTAACGCGGGGGTGTTTGGCCAGCAAAGTGTTCAATTCCCGCTCTGGATACTGACCCGTGCTTGATGGCTGCAAAGACGAGAAGTCATAGTGCGCAATCGCCGCATCCACCACTTGGGGGGGTGTCAGATAGCCATTGCGAATCATGTGACTCAGGGGCAGCTCAAATATGCAGCGGTCGAACACTCTTGCTTCTTCACTGCGCACAAAGCCCCGGTAGTGATTTCGATATATCCATCCGTAACCCAAACGATAGGGTGTGGCCGTCAGTCCCAGAACCTTGATTTCAGGGTTATGGCTGCGCAGGTGGCTGATCACTTGTTGGTACTGGCTGTCGTCGCTTTCGCTGACACGGTGGCACTCGTCGATGATCAGCAGCGAAAAGTCGGTTGCAAACTGATCGAGGTTGCGTGCGATGGACTGAACGCTGGCAAAGGTCACCTGATGAGTGAAATCACGCCGTCCCAGCCCGGCGGAGAAGATGCCCGCTTCCAATCCCAGTGCTTCATATTTTGCATGGTTCTGCTCAACCAGTTCGCGCACATGAGTGATCACCAGAATGCGTCGACGTGCCAGTCGTGCGAGCTCCGCAATCACCAGGCTTTTCCCGGCACCGGTGGGCAGTACGATGACGGCCGGGTCCGAACTGGTACGAAAGTGTCTCAGGGTGGCATCCACGGCGTCCTGCTGGTAATCCCTCAGAGTAAAGGCTTGGGGCGTTTGGGATGGCATGCCGAGGTAAATCCTGATTTGTGAAACAGGCGAGCATCTTAAAAGTTGAGATAGTTACAGGCAATGTGTAAGGAAAGCAGGCTGGCAACGACTTAGCTCCTGAGATTGATATCTCTGGCCAACGATGAGGTGTGCGCAGGCCCAGAAAGTCTTGGTAGACTCAAAGCCTGAACCTCAGGCACAGATGAGTGTCTGTTGTGATCATCACTTCAGCTAGGGGCTAGCAGGCAGATATGGATCCGGTGCAAGCAGGGGCATCTCATACAGAGGATTTTCAACAACGCTTGAGCGATTTACGGCCCAGACTGCTGGCATTTGCCCGTTTGCAGTTGGCTGATCAAGCCCAGGCTGAGGATATGGTGCAGGATGCTTTGACAGCAGCCTGGGAGGGCCTGGAACGTTTCAGTGGCTCATCCAAGCTGGATACCTGGGTGTTTGGTATTTTGAAGCATAAGTTGATCGATGAAATTCGCCTGCGCAGCCGTGAACAGGCGACTGGTTTTGATCCCGATGATATGCCGGATGTTGATGGCTTGTTTAATCCTCGTGCGCACTGGCTGCCGGCAGCGCGACCTAAAACCTGGGACGATCCAGAGCAGGCATGCATGCAAGACGGCTTTTGGCAGGTGTTTGATTTTTGTGTTTTGCATCTGCCCGAAAGTACCGCGCGGGTGTTTTCCATGCGCGAGTTAATGGGGTTGGAAACCGCCGAAATTTGCGAAACGCTGCAAATCAGCGAGAAGAACTGCTGGGTGATTCTTCACCGCGCACGTTTGAAACTAAGGGCCTGCCTGGAAAACGGTTGGTTCGGTAAGGAGGAAAATAATGCAGTCCTGTAAGCGTGCTACTGAGCTGATGTCTAAACAGCTGGATCGAGAACTGTCGACCAGCGAAAAGATGGGTCTGAAAATGCACCTGATGATGTGCAAAAGCTGTCGCAACTGCAATCTTCAGTTCAAGGTATTGCACGACTTGGCATCAGCTCGGGCTGATGAGGACACTAAGCGGGGTCAGTGATCCTCTCTCTGTACCTTTTTCAGGTTCGACTGGCACCTGTAATAGCGTGTTCATATCGGGCTTTCATCGCCGCCCAGCTAAGGTGGTGGATATCTGGGCAGGGTAGCACCTGTTGACTGTTTTTGAGTCCGGCCAGCTGCTGTAGCAGCTCGACCATCGACTCCACCTCTTGCTGCTCCCCATAGCGAAAATCTTCGCTGAACAGCTCCTTATAGGCCAGCCTGTCTGGCACCACGGGAACACAGCCAGCTGCAACACCCTCCAGTACAGCGATCCCCTGAAAGTCATGCAGAGCGGTCGAGAGCACTGCATCTGATGTCTGTAGCAGGGCGCGATAATCCTGAACTGACTCCACATGCCCCCAGTGCCCCAGTCGCTGGTGTTGATTCAGTAATTTATGAATCTCGGTGAAAACCTCAGGGGTGTGGCGAAATTGTTGCCCAACCACATGCAGTTTGAAGTCCAGTTTGGTTTCCAGCATGGCGCCGATGGCGTTTTTCAGGAGATCAGGGCCTTTGTCGTATTCCCAACGGTGATTCCATACAAGCTGCAAGGGGCCTGGCTGGGGTGTGGTGCTGCAAAACACCTCCGGGGGCAAGGGGACGGGGATTACCTCGGATTTCTGTTCGATTGCAGGTATGAGCCCCGCAGGTACCTGATCCGGTAGTTTTTTGAGCAGGCGCTCGGCACCTGCCAGCAACGAGTCCCGGTTGAAGGCTGAATTGAACACCACAAGGTCTGCGGCTAAAGCGTTATACAGATTCAGGATTTGAGGCTCTACACTCTTGAAGGCATGACCTGACTCGGGATAGGCGAACTGGTTTTCATGGAAGTACACCAGCGCAGGCGTTTGAGCCAGAGTCGGCACCAGCCCTTTTAGACCCGTCAGGTCAACCATCGAGGTGGCAACGATCAGGTCATAAGGTTGTTCCAGAGTTTCGCGCTCAGAATAGGCCCAGCTGAGGCTGTTGCCCCGAATGCGCCAGGCGAAGTAGCGCGGTGGCAGCGCGAGAGTGGTCCAGTCATGCTCTGGAAAGGCATTGACCAGGTCCTGTCGCCAGTAACGGTGGCTGAGAGCGTCGTAAGCTGAAAGCAGCAAAATGCGCATTCTGGGGTCTCTAAATCCTGTGGGTCGGGAATTGTGCCAGAAGCTGGCCTCACTTGTCAGAATGCGGAACCGCTGCTTGACTAAGAGGGAGTCATTTAAGGAGCACCTAGCATGTCTGGAACAGTGCTAATTACAGGTTGTGGCCGGGGTCTGGGTCTTGAGTTTGCTTATCAGTTCGCGCGTGACGGGTGGCGGGTACATGCCTGTTGCCGGGATCTGGTTCATGCAGAAGATCTGCTGGCGCTGGAAGCGCGTTTTCCCGAACAGGTCGATCTACACACACTGGATGTGACCAAGGATGGGCAACTCAAGGCGCTGGATCGAGCCCTGGGTGACGAAACTCTCGACCTGCTGATAAATAATGCAGGCTATTACGGCCCCAAGGGGGTTGCCTTTGGCAATATCGAGCGGGACCTTTGGCGTCAGGTGTTTGAAATCAACACCCTCAGTCCCCTGATGTTGGCACAGACATTGTACCCGCGAGTAGCGGGCAGCCGGATGAAAACCCTGGCGTTTCTCAGCAGTAAAGTAGGCAGTATCTCGGACAACACCTCAGGTGCTGGCTATTATTATCGAAGCTCCAAAACGGCGCTCAACCAGGTAGTCAAAAGTCTGTCCATCGACCTGGAGGGGGCCGGAGTTAAGGCAGTTGCCCTGCATCCGGGTTGGGTCCAGACCGATATGGGAGGACCTAACGCGTTGATTACGGCTGAAGAGAGTGTGCGTGGCCTGCGAGAGGTACTGGAAAATCTGCAGCCTGAGCAGAGTGGTAGCTTTTTGGATTACCAGGGCAAACTCATCGAATGGTAGCTTCAATAGGGCCCCCATGGTGGCCTTCCTGCGTGCAACGTGAAGGAGTACACAATGCGCCAGCGCCCCCACAGGTTTCTTGAATATGTGGCGTTGTATATTGCGTTCGGGCTGCTTTGGATTCATGGCTCGGATTATCTGGTTGCCTATATTTCAGCCGGTGACGCAGACAGCTTTGCCTTGCTGAGCCGTATAAAGGGCAGCTTCTTCATCGTTGTAACAGCCCTGTTTTTCTACGTTTTCCTGATAAGAGCCAATAAAGAGCGCCAGGTTGATGCTCACTCTGAGCGTTACGGTTTGTTGATTCTCCTGATCGGGTTGATTTTGATTCTGGCTACGCCCTTGTTGGGTGGCCCATTGAGTCACTACCTGTCTGATACGCTTCTGGTTCCACACTGGCTTGGATTGCTGGTTGCCGGCTGCCTTGCGGCCTCAGTGGCGCTGGGGCTGCTGGTACTATACCGGCATCACATGTCTGCTCGCCTGGGGGCTCGAATTACTCGGGAAACTGAGCTGCGCAATGATTTATTGACCCACTTTTTTAACCTGCCGTTTGTTGGCATGGCACTGGCCGATCCCGTGGATGGTCGCTGGCTCCGAGTGAATACAAAACTGCAAAAAATGTTGGGCTACCCACTGGATGAACTCTATGGAATGAGCTGGCAACAGCTAACCCATCATGAAGATTTGACCGGCGATGAATCAGAGTTTGAGCGTTTAAAGTCGGGTGAAATCGACGGTTATCAAATGGAGAAACGCTTTATTCGGGTCGATGGTAGCGAGCTGCCTGTACGTATCTCTGTTCGCCTGACACGCAACTCGGAAAACGTGCCCGAATATATCGTGGGAATGGTGCAGGATTTAACCAACGAAAACCGCCAGAAACAGATGCTGAGCCGTGAGACGAGCCTTTACTCCATGCTTTCACGGATCAACCAAGTGATTCTCTACAGTCGATCCGAGTTGGAGGTATTGCAGTCTGCCTGTGAAATTGCGGTGATACTGGACTCATTGACCTTCGCCTGGGTGGGGCGCTGTGACAAACATGGCCATATTCAAGAAGTGTTGGCTTACTCGGGTCGGAACAAGGTTGAGCAGGGGTTTGATGACCTGTTTTCATTGTTCAAACAATATCCCGGGCAGGGGCTGAGCGAAAGGGCCTTGGTCGAAGCGAGAACCGTGGTAGATAACGATAGTCCCAATAATGCGGAATACACGCCTTGGCAAGGGTTTACGCAGCGCTTTCAGTGCCACTCGGCCATTGCTTTGCCCATTCGCAAGCATGGGAAGATTTATGCCAATATGACGCTGTATTCGGCAGAGCCAGGCTTTTTCACTGACCGTTTGGTGCAGACGCTGGATGAGATGGTATCTGATATCGGTTTTGCACTGGATTCCATTCAGCGAGATAAGGCGTTAGCCGTTGCCAATCAGGTGATCAACTCCAGCCCCTTTGTGCTCATTCGCTGGGAAAATGCACCGGGCTGGCCGATCAAATTTGTATCCGACAATATTCGCCGTTGGGGCATAGAGCCTGTCCAACTGCTTCATCAGAGTCATGCGTTTGAAAACATGATTCATCAGGGTGACCAGGCCCGGATCATTGCTGAAGTGGAGCAATATCTGGCGAATGGTGCTGAAGAGTACAAGCAGATTTATCGTATCAGCTTGCCCGGTAAGCCTGCGCGCTGGGTGGATGATCATACGCATATCCTCCGCAATGAACTGGGCGATGTGGTGGGGTTTGAAGGCGTTCTGGTCGATGTTACTCAGCGCCAGTTGCAGGAGAGTCGATTGCAGCAAGCGGCAGCTGTCGTCAACAGTACCCGTGAAGGGGTTGTGATAACTGATACACAGCAACGGATTCTTCAGGTTAACCCTGCGTTTACTGACATGTTCGGCTGGAGTGAAGCGGATCTGGTTGAGCAGACACCCAAAGTCTTGAGATCGGGGCAGCATCCACCTGAGTTCTATGCTGAGCTTAAAAGTACTATTGATGAAACTGGGCATTGGCAGGGCGAAATCTTAACCCGTCGGTGCAATGGTGAGACCTTTCCTGCCTTGTTGAGCATCAGCCAGGTTAAAAACGCGCGTGGTGAAGTTACAAACTATGTTGGGGTGTATACAGACCTGACACAGCTCAAGAATCGAGAGTCTCAGATTGAATTTCTCAGCAACTATGATCGCCTTACCGAGCTGCCGAACCGCCATCTGCTATTCAGTAAGCTGAACAGCTGTATTCAGTACAACCGCCGGCATGATCGGCTGTCAGCGCTGTTGATGGCTGACCTTGATAATTTCAAGGATATCAATGACAGCCTGGGTCACTCGGAAGGGGATAGCTTGTTGGTTCAGGTGGTGCAGCGGTTCAGGCAGCGTATTCGAGATGAAGACAGCCTGTTCCGTTTGGGTGGTGATGAATTTGCCATTGTGCTTGATGATATCGGTAGCGGTGAGAGAGCAGCCGCCGTCGCAGATGAGCTGATGCGCAAGCTGGATCAGGAGTTTGTCCTGTCTGATGGTGTTGAGGTCAGGACCAGCGTCAGTTTTGGTATTTGCCTGATCGATAAGGCTTCCAATAGCTCTGAAGCGGTGCTGCAGCAGGCGGATGCCGCCCTGTTCAAGGCCAAGGAGCAGCGAGGCAGCCTCAGCTTCTTCAGTGATGACCTGACACACAGTGCGCGCCGCAGGTTGGAGCTTGAGCGGCGTATGAGGTTCGCACTTGAACATGATGAGTTCAGTTTGTATTACCAGCCACAGTGGGATGTAGAAACGGGACAGATGACCGGGATGGAGGCGCTGATTCGCTGGCATGATCCTGAAGAAGGGTTGGTGCCCCCGGGCTTGTTTATCCCCGTGGCCGAGCAAAGCAATTTAATTGGCGCGATCGGCCGCTGGGTGATCGAGAAGGCCTGTCGCCAGATTGCCGATTGGCGGAAGCTTGGCGTTCATACCCCCCGAGTCGCGGTCAATGTCTCAGCACAGCAGCTGCTCTATCATGATCTCGTGGAAGTGCTGGCAACGGTATTGCAGCAAACCGGGATTCCACCGGAAATGTTGGAGATTGAGCTGACCGAAGGTGTACTCATGTCCGCTAGCGTGAATCCTGAAAAGATGCTGCATGAGCTTCGTGGGTTGGGTGTACGCATTGCCATCGATGACTTCGGTACGGGTTACTCATCTCTGGCTTACCTTAAGCGTTTTCCGATAGACGTACTCAAAATCGACAAGTCATTTACCGATGACCTGCTGACCAGTCAGCAGGCCAGTGCCGTGGTCGAGACCATTATCGTACTGGGACATAAACTTGGTCTGACAGTGCTGGCTGAAGGGGTCGAGAACGCTGGGCAGCTGGAGCAACTGGCAGCGCTTGGGTGTCACCAATATCAGGGGTATCTGCGCAGTAAACCCTTGCCTGTTCAGGAAGCTGAAGCCCTGCTGGTTGCTGAAAAGTCGTAGTCAGCCTTGATCTATAACAACGAAGCTTTATCTCTCAGGGCCCTAATAAGTGGGCGACTAAAGTGTCTGTGGTTAGTTGCAGTTAATTTGTGTAGCATCGAGTGAACTCGCGAGTGCTAATGGCATTTGAGCATCAACCTGAGACGGTCTTCTGTAAACGGCGTGACGCTTCGTATCCTGACATTCAATCTGTTGTTGGCCCTTGGCTATATCCTGGTCGGGCTGTTGCTGCTGAACACCGGCCTGCATGAACAGATTGTCCCGCTTTGGCTGCCTGCTGGTCTTGGCCTCGCGGCCGTATTGCATGGAGGCATGCGTCTGCTGCCAGGCATTGCGCTTGGCAGTTTTGGTGTTAATACCCTCATTCCAGCGCTTTCGGGTTCGCTTGAGCCAACACATGTCATCGCAGCAGCCTTGATCGGCTCAGGAGCTATGCTGCAAACGGCTCTGGCTGCTTATCTGTTACAACGTTTTGATGTGACTCCACTGGCGCCACGGCGCGAGCGGTGGATGCTCAAGTACCTGCTGTACAGTGGCCTGCTAACCTGCACCATCAATGCCACCGTTGGCACCTTGTCTGTAACCTTTATCAATCATTCCGAAGGTAGCCTCGGGCTGCTGCTGGACTGGCTGAGTTGGTGGCTGGGTGACAGCTTCGGTGTGATTCTCGGTACACCCCTGTTTTTGTCACTTTGGCAGTTATTATCCGCTCCCAAGGATGACCGATCCCGCCAGCTTCCACTCCGCCTGAGCGGGCTGCTGCTGGCTGTTCTGGTCGTCAACCAGTATTACCTGTCGCACCTGTCAGGCCTGTTAAAGACCAGTTTTCATCAGGATACCCAACTCGTTGAGGCGCGCATTCAGTCGCTGGTGCAACAGAATGTGAATGAACTTCTGGGGCTGGGGCAGCGGCTGACAAAAGTTAATACGCTGACGCCGGAGTACTTCGCTGAGCAGGTTGGCCCTGCTTTGGCGAAAAGCCCAGGCCTGAGGGCTTATTCCTGGGACCCGCTGGTTAAACCTGAAGACCGCTATGCCTTTGAGCAGGAGACCGCTCATTTGTTGGCGATGCCGGAATACTCCATTTATGGCGATTCGCCCCAAGCACAGGATATGCTGATCCCTGTACAGTTTGTGGAGCCGTTGAGGTCCAATCGTGCAGCACTTGGATTCAATCTCTACTCACGTGAAGACCGGCGCCGTTGGGTTTTGCAGGCACAAGCTCAGGGGCAAGTAGTCGCAACTGAAATTCTGAATCTGACCCAGGCGCCCAACGAACCCGGTTTGCTGATGTTGCAGCCGGTTTATCGTTTCATTGAAGGCAGCGACCTCCTGGTCAGTAGCCGTGAGTTGCGTGGCTTTATTGTTGGTGTCTTTACTGTGCCCCAATTGCTCGAAGCGGCTATCGAGCGTTCAGGAACGGAAAACATCTATTTGAGCGTTTCAGAGCCGGGCGCTGAACCTTTCTACCAGTCGCTGGCAGGTGAGCTTGATATCCGTGGCATGGATCTGGAAGCCGAGTTTGAGATTCAGCTGGCGCAACAGGTCTGGAAGGTGAGGGCGTTTGCAGGCACGGACTATCTGGCTGCCCATCCGATCAGTCAGGCGATGTACTTGCAGGTACTCTTGGTAGGCATCAGTTGTCTCGGTGCCTTGCTTGTATTGTCTATGCACAGTCGAGAGCAATTGCTTGAGGCGTTGGTGCGTCAGCAGACCCGTGATCTTGCCTGGCAGGCCAGACACGATGATTTGACCCAATTGGAAAACCGCAAGGGACTGCAGGAATCGCTGGTGCAAAAAGTGCAGCAGGAAGAGCCCTTTGCCATGCTGTTCCTCGATCTTGACCGTTTCAAACTGATCAATGACTCGCTGGGACATCAGGTGGGTGATCGGCTGTTGAAGTGCCTGTCTGCAGCTTTCCAAAATCGTATCGCGGAAGGAACCGAGATTTACCGCATGGGTGGGGATGAATTTATCCTCCTGGTACCCGGTGACAGGGCTGCTGCCGTTGCTGAAGCGGAGCGGATCCTGGAAACCTCGTCTCGGACGTATGCAGTTGAAGAACACCGGCTTCAATTGACGGCCAGTATCGGGATCAGTCTTTATCCTTCGCATGGACAAGGAATCGAAAGCCTTATTCAGCATGCTGATACCGCCATGTATCGTGCCAAATCCCTGGGGAAAAATCGGTATGAGCTCTACCGTGAAGAGCTGACTACGGATGCACAGCACAATTTGAGTGTGGAACAGGATCTGCGTCAGGCGCTGAGATCAAATCAGTTTGTGCTGCATTACCAGCCCCAGTACTGCCTGGAGACACAGGCCCTTTGCGGTTATGAGGCGCTGGTGCGCTGGCAGCACCCGGAATTGGGGCTGTTGGGGCCGGACAAGTTCATTCCGGTGGCTGAAGAGACTCAGCTGATAGTGCCAATGGGGTGGCAGATTATCGAAAGTGTCTGTCGCAGAGTCGAGCGTTGGCTGCGCGATGGGGTCAATGTGCCCATGGTTGCGATCAATATCTCCCCGCAGCAGTTGTTGCAGGCCGACTTTATCCAGCGCTTGAACGGTCTGGTGGATCGTTATGATCTGGATCGTCATCTGATCGAGCTGGAAATCACTGAATCAATGATCCTGAAAGATCCTGATTTCGTCATTCAGCAGTTACAGCGGTTGAGACTGTCCGGTTACCACCTGGCTCTGGATGATTTCGGAACCGGTTTCTCCTCGTTGGATCGTATCAAATACTTGCCGTTGCACCGTATCAAGATCGACAAGAGCTTTACGCGTGATATCGGCCGTAACCCAAAGGATGAGGCCGTTATCATCAGTGCCATCGCACTGGGGCGCAGCCTTGGCATTGAAGTCCTGGCCGAAGGTGTTGAAACCGCTGATCAGTGTGACTTCCTGCGTCAACACAAGTGCAACAGTGCCCAGGGGTATTTTTATGGCAAGCCAGTGCCGCCTGAAGTTATTGCACAGCAGGAACTGAAAAGAACCAGCTAGCTTATTCAGCGGGCAGCTCTGGCAGTTCGTAAGGCTGGATGCGATAGGCTTCCAGTCGATACCCTGCGGTGCCCATTTCATGGCTATAGACTTCGGTTGTCAGGCGACCGCTGATCAGCACTGCATCGTAGAGGCTGTTGACCTGAGTGCCCGGCTCATAATGTACATCGATAATCTGGTTCGATGGCGGCGGCGGAACATGGATGCAGGCGCCGAAATAGGGCACCAGGAAGAAGCGATCCACCACATTGCCTACACCTTCGAGCGGTACCACAAAGCCGGGTACGCTCACCATCTTGCCGTCCATCTCTTCAACCACGGGCGCCGATGCCAGGGTTTGCATCATTTCATCAAACTGCCGCTGTGCTTCGTCGCTGTAGTCGTCCAGATTGATATAGTCCGGATTGTTAAACATTTCCTCCAGTGATTGCACATAGCTGGCCGGCATCAGGCTTTCCCAGTCAATCTCAGGTGCCGGCTCACCGTTGATGATGATCTCGTCTTGTGCCCAGGATGAGGCAGAAAAAAACAGGCAGGGTGAAAGGCAAAGAATTAGTGCCAGCAGGCGTTTCATGCAGAACTCTCAATAATGGCGAATCAGGTGTTGGGCTCTCGCCTGGCGCCAGCCTTTAAGGGCCGGAATCATGCCCGCCAGCATGCCCAATAGCAGAATGCCCAGGCATTGTAACCACTGAATAGATGATAAAGGTACCCAATTCAGATAGATGCCAAAGGTGTCCAGTAACGGGGTGCGTATGGCCAGGAGCATGGCTTGCAACAGCAGAACACCCGCCAGTGTGCCTGCGGCAGTCAACAGAGTCGACTCTAAAATCAGCAGCAGAGCAATCTTCCAGGGGGGGCATCCCAATGCTCGCAAAACTGCGATTTCCTGCTGGCGTTGCTGCATGCCCACCAGCAGCAGCGCCAGCATGCCAATCAGGCCAATGAGCAGGGCTGCACCCGCCACGACCAGCAGTGACTTTTCGGCGACCCCGACAATTTGCCAGAGCTCCTGTAATGCCAGGCCCGGCAGGACTGCAGTCAGAGGCACGCCGCGCTGGGTGTTAATGGCCCGTTGCAGGTGAAAAGTCTGCAGTTTTGACTTCAGGCCGACCAGTACTGCGGTCACATCTCGTGGTGTCAGGTCCTGCTTGCGCGCCATGTCTTCCGATACCTTAAGCCCTGGAAGGGGAACGCCCGCACGCCAACCCAGATGAACGGCTTGCAAGCCTTCAAGGGATACCAGCAGGGCTCGGTCAAGCGGTGTTCCAGTGGCAGCCAACACACCGCTGATGGTGAAGGGCAGGTTGTCGTGTTTCATGAAGCTCGTGTTGCCACTGCCATGAGCGATGACCAGTTTATCGCCTGGAGCGTAGTTCAGGCGGGCAGCAACCTCGGCTCCGACCACAACCTCAAACAGGTCACCAAAAGCTTTCCCCTGACTGAAGTCGAGCGTCTGATCCTGACCATAGCGAAAATGCTCAAACATGGCTGAGCTGGTACCAACCACGCGATAACCCTGGTGCGAATCTCCCAGCGACAGCGGAATGGTCCAGGCAATACGAGGATCATTGGCCAGCTGCTGTTGGCTGGCCCAGGGAATATTGCTGGTGGCGTTGCCGATATGAAAAACAGAGTACAGCAACAACTGCACCGGGCCGGAGCGGGCGCCCACAATCAAATCGGTGCCTGAGACGCTATTGAAAAAGGCAGCACGGCTCTGCTCACGTACTTGTTGTACGCCCAGCAGCAGAGCGGTGCTGAGCGCGATGGTTACAAGGATAAGCAAGACAGTCGAGCGGCGGTTGAGCAGGCTTTTGAGTGCCAGGGAAAACAGCATCAGGGGCGAGCCTCAAGACTGAGATGGTGATTGAAACTGGAACCCAGAGAGGGGTCGTGACTGACCAGAATCAGGGTGCTTCCAGTGTGTGCGCTTTCCTCAAGCAGGAGTTCGATAAATCGATCCCGGTTGTCCGGGTCCAATGCTGAGGTGGGCTCATCCGCGATGATTAACGGCGGGGAGCCGATAAGGGCGCGTGCGGCGGCAACGCGCTGTTGCTGTCCTATCGACAGGGATGACAGCGGTCGTTTGCGCAGTTTGGCAATATCCAGCCCCAGTCGTGTCAGTAAGCGCTCCGCTTCCTCGGCGATAGACTTACTGTTTTGCAATGCCGCTTGCTTGCGTGAATCCGAGAAGCGGCAGGGCAGACAAACATTGTCGATCAAATCCAGGTAGGGCAGCAGGTTGAACTGCTGGAATAGTATGCCCAATTGGTCAGCCCTGAGCCGGTCAAGCTGGCGCCGATTCAGCGACACCAGTGATTGCTCTGCAATCAGAATCTGCCCATTAAAGCCTGATACAAAGCCCGTGATCAAATTCAGCAGGGTGCTCTTTCCGCTGCCGGAAGGCCCCTGGATGAACAGATGGTCGCCTTTACCCAATTCCAGCGATGGGATATTCAGCAGTTCAGGTTGTTCGGGCCAGGCAAAGCTGAGCGACTTCAGGCTGAGCACCGGGATCATGGCAGCTCTATGCGCTGTTGTGGCGGCTGTATGCTCTCGCGGTGCAGGCGATCAGGTGCGATAAACTGCAGATCAAGGTGCTCAATTGCGGGAAAGCGTTGCATAAGGGGCAGTTCCAGATGGTTCAGTTTGGCCGGCAGGGCGCAGACGTACTGGTATTCTGCCATCAAATCAGCATGCTGTGCTTCATGTTCATGTTCATGTTCATGTTCATGTTCATGTTCATGTTCATGTTCGTGATGGTCATGTGAATCGCTTTCAGCTGCATTGGTGAAGGGGCTTTGCAATAAAACACGGCTCAACGAGCAATCCGCTGCGGCCGGTAAGCGTATAAGAGAGTCAGGCGATTGCATGGTTGTCACCACTGACTGCCATTGCTGGCGCTCAGTATCACTCTGTGGCGCGTGTTCGAATCCGGCCAGGTTGATCATTGGGGAACTGATCGAGATCAGCAGAGTCGGAGGTTCCAGCACCATGTCCAGGTGCACTCGGCCATGTTCGTGGGGGGCGGCCCAGGCGGTAGACGCAATGAGGGCCAGGGGAAGTGACTTGAGCAGTGCATGCATGATGAGGGCTCCGGAAGAAATTTTACGAAATGTTACTCTATAACAAGAAAATTGAAAGCCCCCTTGATCGGGCACATCAGCATGCAATCGGTTAAACTTGAACCTGAAGGCGGTTTCGGCAAGGGAGTGAACAAAAGCACGTGATATGCAAAGGAAAATGGCTGTTACCAAGCCTGGTGATAATGGTGTGGAGTGCGGCGACTTCGGCGGCAGAATTCCGTTTGAGTGGAGTGGAAGACCCTCTTGCTGGCAACATCCGCGCCATGCTGACCATTGACGATGCTCTGTCCAAGGAAACCTTACCCCGGCCAGGGCGCTTGCAGTATTTGCACCGTCAGGCAGAAGCCGAAATTTTCACGGCGCTACAACCTTACGGCTACTACAGTCCCAAGCTTGACCTGGCTATTCATCTCGATGGGCCTGAAGAGGGGTGGTATGCCGATTACAAGGTTGATGCGGGCCCGCAAACGCGGCTGGGCAACGTACAACTGAACCTGACCGGTGAAGGACAGAACGACGTCGAGCTTCTGCAGGTGATTCGTGATAGTGGCCTGTCCTCCGGTGAGCCTTTCCTGCACCAAACCTACAGTGCGCTCAAATCCAAACTTCAGTCACGTGCTTCTGAGCGCGGTTATTACGATGCTGCTCTGACTCAGTCAGAGGTTAAGGTCTATACCGACACAAACCTGGCCGATATCACGCTCACCTACGAAACAGGGGAGCGCGTCAGCATTGGCGAAATCAAGTTTGATGAGGCGCCGGTAAATGACCAGCTGCTCCGGCGTTATCTTCCCTTTGAAACCGGTGATCCGGTTGATACCGGTAAGCTTGTATTGCTGCAACGAAACCTGATTGACAGTAATTACTTTGCTGACGTTGAAGTTCGCCCGCTATTGGATGAGCGTGAAGGTTCCAGCGTACCCATTCATATTGGCTTGTCACCGCGCCATCAAACCCTGTATCAGGGCGGTGTTGGTTATGGTACCGATACGGGCACACGTATTCAGCTGGGTATGACCCGTCGTTGGGTTAACCGGCGCGGCCACTCACTGGATACTCGCTTGCGCCTGTCTGAAATCAAGCAGGAGTTTTACACCAGTTACATCATCCCGGGTGGGAATCCTGTTACCGACCGCTTTGCACTGAACCTGACGCTCGAAGATGAGGATTCAGACACCATAGATGCTCGCACCATGGGTATCGGCGGCACCTGGCATAAACAGTTCACTGACTGGGAGCGAACGCTGGGGCTGGGTTGGCAGTATGAAGAGTGGATTTTTGAAGGTGAAGAGCACGATTCCACCTTGCTGATTCCCAGTGCCAAATTTACCCGCACCAAAGCTGATGACTTGTTAAACACGCATAAGGGCTATTCCCTTGAGCTTGGTATCGCTGCGGCATCCAAAGCGATTCTGTCCGATACCGATATGGTGCAGCTGGGCTTTAAAACCAAACGCGTTGACAGTTTTGCCGAGCGGTGGCGCCTGCTGACCCGTGCTGAGGTGGGGGTCACATTGGTCGACTCGGTGGATGACCTGCCGGCTTCGCTGCGTTTTTATGCCGGTGGTGATAACAGTGTACGAGGTTATGACTATCAGACATTGGGGCCGAAGGGCAGTGATGGGGATGTGATTGGTGGCCGCTATCTGGTTGCCAGTAGTGTGGAAGTGGATTATTTGATTAAGGACAAATGGCGCGTGGCTGGTTTTCTCGATGCGGGTAATGCCTTTGATGACAAAGATGCCGATCTGAAAATGGGTGCCGGTGTGGGTGCTCGCTGGTTATCGCCGGTGGGGCCGATTCGCCTGGATTTGGCAGTACCTCTGGATGACTCGGGCTTCCGTATCCACTTCACGCTGGGGCCTGACCTATGATCCGCCCCCTGATTCGCTGGAGTCTGGTTACTTTTCTGACAATACTGCTGGGCATCATCCTGATGTTGGCTGCCATTCTGTTCCTGCCTTCCGGAACCCGCTTTGCGCTGGGACTGGTTGATGACTTTGTACCCATGCTCTCGCTGCAGGGTATAGACGGAACCCTGACGGATACTTTGGAAATCCAGCAAGTTGAACTCAAGTTGCCCGCCCAAAAGGTGCTGCTGGAGCAAGTCCAACTCACCTGGCGCCCTTGGGAGTTGTTTGATAAACACCTGCAGGTGGATGAGTTGAGCCTGGCGAGAGTACAGCTTGATTTGGCTCCACCTGCCGAGGAAACAGCACCTGAAGAGCCCAAGTCAGACCAGTTACTGCCTGAGTTGCCCTCAGTAGAGTTGCCATTGCAGATCACGCTGAAACAGCTATCGCTGGGCAAGGTCGATGTGCGCCAGGATGGCAAGCCGTTGACTGCGCCTGTCAGTCTGCAGCTGGCAGCACATTCTGAAGGTGAGCGCGTATTGCTGGATCAGCTGGACGTGATTCAGGCGGAAAGCCGCATTTCCCTGACGGGTTGGACCCAGCCCTCTGCTCAATTCTTGAGTCATCTGCAGGCGCAGGTAAATGGGCGTGTTGAAGACTGGTGGGCGCCGGAACATTGGGACTCCAGTAAGCCTTTCCAGTTGGATCTGAGGGCCGATTTTGTCGGTGCTGAGCGTTCGGCAAATGTACAGCTGGACCTGCAACAAGCTGATTCCCACTTGGGGCTGCAGGCAGATCTGGGGCTGGCGCAGCAATTGGACGTCAGTTACCGGTTGCAGGCCAAGGGGATTAACCCGGCACTGATTCAGCCTGAGTGGCCGGGTCTGCTTGGTCTGGATATGACGGGGCAGGTGAAGCTGGCAGAGACACCTGAATTGGCCGTTAACTTGGCGCGTTTGGATGGTCAGTTGCGTGATCAGCCAATCAGCTTGAGTGGTCAGGTCAGTGGTGGTTTCCAGGCCTGGCAGCTGTCGGATATTCATTTGAACTACGCCGGTGCCGATGCCCGTGTTGATGGTCAACTCGATTTGCAGGCAGTGGATGTCAATCTTGAGGTACATGCACCGGATCTGGCCGTGCTTGTGCCGGATGCCGCAGGGAGTGTGCACCTCAAAGGGCGCGTCAGCGGTGCGTTGACTCAGCCGGCAGTTAAGGCCGATGTGCAGATTCAAAGCGTACAATATGCCGATCAAATCAGCTTGCAGTCACTGCAGGGGCCGATTGCCGTGGATTTGTCGGGGCAGAGCGATTGGCAGGCTGATCTGCGCCTTGAACAGTTGGAGGCTGCAGGTCAGCTGGTTTCAAGTCTGCAGCTCAAGCTGACGGGGCAACCGGAACAGCATCAATTGAGCCTGGATTTGGATGCCAGTGCAGGCCAGTTAGCTCTTGGGCTTGCCGGTGGATGGCAGGCTGAGCAGATGAAATGGCAGGGCAATATCACTGCTTTGGATCTGAAACCGCAGCCATTGAGTGAATGGCGCCTGGCCAAATCCGCACCGCTGGCTGTTTCTCAGCAAGACTATCAGCTTAATGCCTTCTGTCTGGATGAGCAGACTCAGGGCGGTGCCCTGTGTATTGATGCCCAAGGCACCTTCGCAGGGAAGACTGAGGCTAAGGTGAAGTTGGATGCGTTGGCACTGGCATTGCTGGAGCCGTTTCTGAATGGTGCTGTGTTAACGCCAACGCTATCGGCACTGGTTGATTTCAAGCAGCAGCCGGGTGAGCAGCCGGTGCTGGATGCGCAGATTACCACTTCAGAGGGCAGCTTTACCCCTGCCGCCGTTGAAGACTCCTTGCCGCTTGACCCGATCAAGATCACGGCCACACTTGCCAACGACCGACTCTCCGCTGATGCCAATACCGAACTGCCGTGGGTGGCTGGCACGCTGGCTCTCACAGTGGACGTGAATCAGTTAAGCACTGCCCAGTCACTCAAGGGCAAGCTTAATTTGTCGGCAACCGACCTGAGCTTGATTGAGGTGGTGGTGCCCTCTGTACAAAATATGGCTGGCCAGCTGAACGCCGATTTTGATCTTTCAGGTTCTTTAACCGCACCCAAGGTTGAAGGTGAGTTGGTCTTCGCCGATGGCAGTGTCGAAGTGCCTGCTGTTGGCTTGCTGCTAAGCCCGCTTGAACTTAAGGCGAGCCCGGTTAACAACGGCGAGGCGCTGGAGTTTTCCGGGCGCTTTGGTTCTGGCGAGGGCGAGTTGAAGCTGGATGGCCGTTATGATATGACCCAGCAGGCGGGGCTGCTGACCTTGGCGGGGGAGCGTTTTACCGCCATGAATACCGACGTGGCGCATGTGGAAATCAGTCCTGATTTGAAGCTTGATCTGTCTAAGCAGGCCATTAATCTGACCGGTGCTCTCACCATTCCCTATGCGTTGATTGCAACGCCCAAGTCTCAGGAAAGTGCAGTGTCGCCTGACAAGGACGTGGTGGTAATTGTGGAGGGTGAGCCTGCCAATGATGAACCTGCGGTACCGGTTTATGCCGAGCTGGATGTGATTCTTGGTGATGATGTTCGGGTCGATGCACTTGGGTTTGAAGGTCGTCTGCTGGGTAAACTTCAGCTGTTGGAATCACCCGGCAAGGCGACCCGTGCCAGTGGCAGTATTCAGGTAGAAAGTGGTAGCTACCGCCTGTATGCCCAGGATCTCGAAATTCGCCGTGGCAGTCTGGTCTACACCGGTGGCCCGGTCGATAACCCCGGCCTTGATTTGCGTATCGGTCGTGAAATCGAGGATGTAGTCGTCGGGGCTAACGTTTACGGCACGATCAGGGAACCGCGCATGGAGCTCTATGGAGAACCTGCCATGCCGGATAACAGCGTGCTGTCATACTTGCTCTTGGGTAAGGCGCCGGGGGATAGTTCTTCTTCGGAACAGCAGATGCTGACCCGTATGGCCCTTTCAATGAGCATGGCCGGGGGTAACCGGATTACCGATAACTTCCGTGAATCGCTGACGCTCGATGAGCTGGGCTTCGACAGTAACGATGAAGAAGAAGGCTCCTCCTTTTTCATCGGCAAATATCTGTCACCACGTTTGTACTTCCGCTACGGTATCGGTGTGATGGATGCCGTGAATACGCTCAGCCTCAAGTACACACTGACCGATATTTGGCGTGTTGAGGCCCAAAGCAGTGAGCTGGGCAGTGGTGGCGATATCCTCTACACCATCGAGCGATGACAGCAAAGAGCAAGCCAAAGGCAGGGGTGCATATTCGGGAATATCGCTCCGAAGATGCGCCGCTACTTTGGCAGCTTTTTTTCCATACCGTGCGTCGCGTGAATCTGGGAGATTATTCTGCAGCCCAAGTTGAGGCCTGGGCTTCAGAAACAATCGCTCCGGGTGATTGGCAGGCACTGCTGGATCATAATTGCCCCTTCATTGTTGAACAGTCGGGCCAGATTTTGGGCTATGCCGACCTTCAACCCGATGGTCTCATCGATCACTTCTTTTGCCATTGGCAGGCTCAAGGGCAGGGTGTGGGTGCCTTGTTGATGGAGCGGATTTTCCAGCAGGCAGGTCTGTACGCTTTGAGTGCTGTGCATGCCCATGTAAGTCTGACAGCTGAACCTTTTTTCAAGAGGTTTGGATTTGAGGTGGTGGAAAGGGAGTCAGTCCAGGTCCGTGGGGAAAGCCTGCAGCGGTGTTTAATGCGAAGATCTATGCGTTAGAAACATGGCATTTACACATTTCACTAAAAACATGGCTGCAGGCCAGGGTGTTACAGAGCTGGGTGTTAAGTGTCGAGTTACCTGTTTTCATCCCTGAAGCGACGCACAATTTCTGTTGCTTCCGCTTGGTGCAAACTCAAGGCCTGTACACACCTCGGATCAAGCTTGCCTGCGTCAACCATTCGCTCCAGTTCAATCAGCGCGTCGGGCACCGGCCAGGGCGTTTTGTAAGGGCGTTCACTGGTGAGTGCATCAAAGATATCGGCAACGGTAATGATGCGTGCTTCAATCGGGATCTCACCGTCCTTGAGCCCATTGGGGTAACCGCTTCCATCCAGTAATTCATGGTGGCAGGCCACGATATTCAGCATGACTTGTGCATCGGCCAGGTGCGCGACCTGGTAGTCCTGCAGCACTTTCTGGATGATCTGTACACCTTTTTTGACGTGCTCCTGCATGACCGCGCGTTCCTGGGCGTTTAAGCGTGCAGGTTTGAGCAAAATCTTGTCTGGAATGCCAATCTTGCCAATGTCGTGTAGAGAGGCAAATAGATGAATATGTTCGATCTTCTCGTCGCTGAGTTTAAATTCTTCCGCAACGCCTTTGGCTATTAACCTGGCGAACTGAGCCATGCGGGTCAGGTGCTTGCCGGTTTCAAAATCACGCAGGTCGGCAAAGTCGCGTGCGGCCTGAGCGGTAGCTAACAATGCGTTGACGGCGGTCACTTCCGCGGCGATGGTCAGGTTGATGGAGTGGCACAGCATGAGCAAATCACGCTGCACAACATCGGTGAAAACACTTGGCTGGTTGCTGTCGATAAAGATAAAGCCAAGCAAGCGCTGTCCATTAAACATCGGCAGGGTAAAGGATGATCGGTATCCCTGTTCAATCAACCAATCTGAATGGGCGTTACCGGGTTGAATGTCCTGATGGATGTCATCAATGATGCGGCAGGTTTTCTGTTGTGACATCTCCAGCAACGAATGACTGCTCGACAGGGGGTATTCATAGTGCACGATGGCGTGTCCCTGATGGGTGCTGTTTATAAACGTCTTCAGCAGGTCGGTGTCAGGGTCGTACAGTGCACAGGCAATGCGCGCGATGCCGGATATGCGCTCGAGAATGGAGTCGTGAAGTTGTTCCAGTTGTTCAGTCAAAGATTGCACATTACTGAACAGGGGTATGCCATTAAATGTGAGCATCTAAGCCCTCGGTGCTTCGTCCGTGATACGGGTGGCGTTCAAGGCTGACGATTCCGTGTCAGCACGCCAAACTAGACCCATATTCTGGCCTAAATCAGTACAGACTTGAATCCTGAGTTGGTGTAAACAAAAGCCCGGCTGAGTAGCCGGGCTTTAAAATGCTCAGAAATACAACGCTGTTAGCGCAGCAACAGCAATGGAACCGGGCTGTTATGCAGCATCCAGTTGGTCATGCTGCCTACCAGCATCTGGCGAATGCGGGAATGCCCCCAGGCGCCCATCACCATCAGCTCGATCTCGTTTTCCTTGATGTGGTTCAGCAGAGCCGGGCGAACTTCATCCTGCTCAAGTGTGGCTGTCGTGACGTCAAAGCCGTTACCCAGCAACATTTTTTCGGCATTGGCGAGCTGTTCACGCTGGCGCTCGACTCGCTTGCCAGCCATTACCAGATGGCAGGGCACGCCTTTCAATAGCGGGCTTTGAGCGACCATGTTCAGGGCTTTATTGGCCGTTGCACTGCCATCGTAGGCCATCAGGAAGCGCTTGGGTGTAGTAAAGTCATCCAAGGCCACCAGAATCGGCTGTTGAAGTGTGCGGGTAACGTTCTCAAGGTGGCTGCCAACTGCTTTGCTGGCGTGGGCATGGGCTTCACCGGTGCGGCCCATGATCAGCAGACGGATTTCCGCCTGGTTTTCCTGCAGGCTGTCGACCAGATTGTCATGGCGCTGCAAGCGGTCGATCTGCTCTGGAGCTACGCCCAGTGCTTCAACCTGCTTTTGCGCTTCCTGCAGCATAAAACGGCCTTGTTCCAGCATCAGGCGGCTGCGCTGGTTATCCAGTTCAGCAAGCTCTTCCAGCAGGTGTTCACGGGTGCCCAGGCCAATATTGCCACTCATGTCGCTCTCGCTGGGGTAATCAGCTTTTTCCAGCACGTGTAGCAGTTGCAGGGGGGCGCCCAGTTGCTGCTGTGCCCAGGCGGCCGCATCACAGACGGATAATGCGGCGGGAGATCCATCAATACAGGCGACGATTTTGCTCATCTTGGTGCGCTCCTTAGTGACCTGCCATGATCTTGTCGACCTGTTCAGGCTTGTCATGAACGGCCAGCTTGTCGACGATGGTACGGCTGGCTTCGTTCAGGCCGATAACCTCAACTTCAAAGCCTTCGCGGCGGAACTTGATTACGACCTTGTCCAGTGCGGATACCGCGCTGATATCCCAGAAATGAGCCTGGCTCAGGTCTATCACGACCTTATCAAGCACTTCCTTGAAATCAAAGGCAGCATTGAATTTTTCACAGGAGGCGAAGAATACCTGTCCAGTGATGGTGTAGGTGCGTGTCTCGCTGGCACTGTCTTTCTCGCTGGTGATGCGCATGTACTGACCAACCTTGTTGGCGAAGAACAGAGCTGCCAGCAGTACGCCGACAAATACACCCAGCGCCAGGTTGTGAGTCATCACCACGACGGCAACGGTGGCAATCATCACGATATTAGTGGACAGCGGGTGTTTGCGCAGATCACGAATGGATTCCCAGGAGAAGGTGCCGATGGAAACCATGATCATGACGGCCACCAATGCAGCCATAGGAATCTGGCTGATCCATTCATCCAGGAACACCACCAGAATGATCAGGAACAGGCCAGCGACAAAGGTCGAGAGACGGCCACGGCCACCTGACTTCACGTTGATGACGGACTGACCGATCATGGCGCAACCGGCCATACCACCCAGCAGACCAGCGCCGATGTTAGCGATACCCTGGCCCTTGCACTCCTGGTTACGGTTGCTGGTGGTATCGGTCAGTTCATCGACGATAGACGCTGTCATCATCGACTCCAGCAGGCCTACAACCGCCAGACCCAGTGAGTAGGGCAGGATGATCATCAGGGTTTCCAGGTTCAGCGGGACATCCGGCCAGAGGAAAATCGGCAGCGTATCCGGCAGCTCACCCATATCACCCACGGTGCGGATTTCGAGGCCCAGCAGCATGGAGACAATTGTCATGCTGATGATGCACACCAGCGGAGACGGCAGGCTCTTGCCGATAACCGGGATATAGGGGAATAGGTAGATGATACCCAGACCTGCTGCTGTCATGGCGTATACGTGCCAGGTGACATTGGTCAGCTCGGGCAGCTGTGCCATGAAGATCAGGATAGCCAGAGCGTTCACAAAACCTGTGACGACCGAGCGCGATACAAAGCGCATCAGGTCACCTAGCTTGAGGAAGCCAGCTATGATCTGAAATACCCCCGTAAGGAGCGTCGCAGCCAGCAGATACTCCAGACCGTGTTCCTTGACCAGCGTGACCATCAGCAGAGCCATGGCACCAGTTGCCGCGGAGATCATACCGGGGCGGCCGCCGACGAAGGCGATGATGACGGCGATACAGAAGGAAGCGTACAAACCGACTTTAGGGTCCACGCCGGCGATAATGGAGAAGGCAATCGCTTCAGGGATCAGGGCAAGGGCCACCACCGTACCGGACAACAGGTCGTTGCGGACGTTGGAAAACCACTCCTGTTTCATTCGTTGCAGCATCTACAGTCTCTTACTTGAGTTGTGCGTTGTTCGGAGGCTGCTCGCACTCGGCGGAGCCGGAAAGAGGTTAAGGCTGTGCCATGACAAACTGACTGGTACAGCGAGCGCTAGAGGTAGAAACCTGTATGGGCTTCTGTAGCGATAAAGGCGCAGAAGTATACAGAAAAGGGGCTGTTCATGCAGCTACAAACCCGAGTGTAACAGGACTGAAATTGAATATATGGAAATTCACATATATGATTTTACGTATATCTTGATAAGAGGTAAGTCATGACGCCACTGGAGTTGTTCAAAGCACTGTCAGATGAAACACGGTTACTCGGTACGTTGTTGATTCAGCGTGAAGGAGAGCTCTGTGTCTGTGAGCTGACAACTGCTTTGCAGGAGTCTCAACCTAAGGTGTCTCGCCATCTGGCTCAACTACGTTCCCAGGGGCTTCTGGCTGATCGTCGACAGGGGCAGTGGGTTTTTTACAAGTTGCATCCGGATTTGCCGGAATGGGTCGTGGATCTGATTGAGCGCGCAGGAGTTCATGCTGGAGAACAGTTGGACGCTGCGTTTGAGCGGCTTGAAAGAATGGAAGCCAGGCCTTCGTCCGCTAGCGGTGTGTGTGGAAGTAGCTGCTGAGCTCTAGAGAGGGTTTGCTATGGGTGTTTTCGAACGTTATCTGACCCTATGGGTTGGTTTGTGCATTTTCGCAGGTGTGCTGTTGGGGAATTTGGTTCCCACTGCGTTTGCAGGGATTGCGCGACTGGAAGTCGCACATGTGAACCTGGTTGTCGCTGTATTTATTTGGGTGATGATCTATCCCATGATGGTGCAGATCGATTTCAGTGCCATTAAGGATGTGGGCCGAAAACCCAAAGGCTTGGCACTGACATTAATCATCAACTGGCTGATTAAACCCTTCAGCATGGCCGCGCTGGGCTGGTTGTTCTTTCGCGTGCTCTTTGCTGACTGGGTTGATCCACAGAGCGCCGGTGAATATATCGCAGGCATGATTTTGCTGGGTGTGGCGCCCTGCACGGCGATGGTGTTTGTCTGGAGTCAGCTGACCAAAGGCGACCCCAACTATACGCTGGTTCAGGTATCTGTGAACGATATCATCATGGTATTTGCCTTTGCGCCGATCGCTGCATTTCTGCTGGGGGTGAGCGATATCCATGTGCCTTGGGAAACCTTGTTGTTGTCCGTGATGCTTTATGTGGTATTGCCGCTGGTCGCTGGCGCCTGGACACGGCACCGCCTTGAGCGCAATGGCGATGGCCTGCGTCTGGACGCTTTTCTGCACCGGTTAAAGCCCTGGTCTGTTCTGGGGCTTCTGGCGACCGTGGTACTGCTGTTCGGTTTTCAGGCTCAGACAATCATTGCTCATCCCCAGACCATCGTCTTGATTGCGATCCCTTTGCTGATACAAACCTACGGTATCTTCTTCCTCGCCTATGCTGCCGCGTACTGGCTTCGCTTGCCTCATAACGTTGCGGCGCCAGCCTGCATGATCGGAACCTCCAATTTCTTTGAGTTGGCAGTGGCCGTTGCGATCTCCGTGTTTGGTTTGCATTCGGGGGCTGCGTTGGCGACTGTGGTTGGCGTGTTGGTGGAAGTGCCGGTCATGCTGTCCCTGGTAGCACTGGCGAATCGTACCCGGCACTGGTTCGGAGATAACCATGTTTGAGATCTTCACGCGCCTTGCGGACTGGCTGGTTTACCAAACACTGGGGCTGTCACCGGATACAAAGCTCGGCGATGCGCTGCACTTCTTTGTTGAAGATGTGAGCAAAATTTACGTCCTGCTGGTGGTCATGATCTATGTGATTGCATTGCTGCGCGCTTCATTAAATGTGGAGCGGGTGCGTGACTTCCTGGCCGGTCGTCACCGTGGCGTGGGGTATGTGCTGGGTTCGGGATTTGGTGCCATCACGCCATTTTGCTCCTGCTCCAGTATTCCGGTGTTTTTGGGGTTTACCTCTGCAGGTATCCCGGTCGGTATCACCATGTCATTCCTGCTGACATCTCCGCTGATCAATGAAGTGGCAGTCTTGCTGCTGATGAGCCTGTTGGGCTGGAAGTTCACCCTGCTATATGTGGTGGTGGGGATGGCGGTCGGTATTCTGGGAGGAGTTTTTCTCGATCAAATAAGAGCTGAACGTTGGTTGCAGTCCTTTGCCCAGAAGGCATTGGAGCGAGGGCGTCAGCAGCAGGCTGTTCAAAGCGGTCCTGCTGACAAGCTCTCACTGGCGGACCGTCATCAGTTTGCCAAGGGCGAAACGCTGGAAATCTTCGGCCGTGTCTGGAAGTGGGTCATCATCGGTGTTGGCCTGGGTGCTGCGCTGCATGGTTTTGTGCCCGATGGCTGGATCGAGTCTCATCTGGGCGATGGTCAATGGTGGTCGGTCCCAGCAGCCGTTGCCCTGGGTATTCCGCTGTACTCCAACGCAACCGGGGTGATCCCGGTGATGGAAAGCCTGATAGTGAATGGCCTGCCCATCGGCACGACGCTGGCGTTTTGCATGAGCACGGTAGCGGCAAGCTTTCCTGAATTCATTTTGCTTAAGCAGGTGATGCAGTGGCGCCTGCTGGCAATACTCTTTGCCGTCCTGTTGGCTGCGTTCACGCTTGTGGGATGGATTTTCAATTGGCTGACACCTTTCATCTAGGTCTCAGTAATCGTGAGGATTGGATATGAAACAGATCAAAGTGTTGGGCAGTGGTTGCAGTAAATGCATCAAAACCGCCGAGATCATTGCAAAGGTTGCCGATGAGTTGGGTGCCGAGATCGAGGTCAGTAAGGAAACCGATGCGGAGACCATCATGAACTACGGCGTGATGAGTACCCCGGCCGTGGTGGTTGATGAGCAGGTTGTGCATAGCGGAAGCATCCCGACTCAGGATGCGATTCGCGGTTGGCTGCGTTAAGCGGAAGTCAGGGTGTAAGACCCGGTAGTTGAACCCGATTTTTGTTGATGTGAGTGTGGATATGGCCAAGATCAAGGTAGGTATTAACGGATTCGGGCGCATGGGACGTCTGACCATGCGGGCGATTTTCGATCAGCCTGAAGTGGAAGTGGTGCAGATTAATGACCCGGCGGGTGATGCCGCGACGCTGGCGCATTTGATGAACTTCGACTCCGTACATGGCCGTTGGGCCCATGAAGCAGTTGCTGAAACAGGGTGCATGCTGGTTGATGGGCAGAAAATTGAAGTCACCGGCAATAAGGCGATTGCCGATACTGACTGGTCAGGCTGTGATCTGGTGATTGAAGCATCTGGCAAGATGAAGACTAAAGCGCTGCTTCAGGCCTATCTGGACCAGGGCGTGAAGCGTGTCGTGGTCACGGCGCCTGTTAAAGAAGACGGTGTGCTCAATATTGTGATGGGCGTGAACGATGATCTTTACGACCCGGAGCAGTATCCGATCGTAACGGCGGCATCCTGCACGACCAACTGCCTGGCACCGGTGGTCAAAGTGATCCATGAACAGCTGGGCATCAAGCACGGCTCCATGACTACTATCCACGATATCACCAATACCCAGACCATTCTGGATGCACCGCACAAGGATCTGCGTCGTGCCCGTGCCTGTGGCATGAGTCTGATTCCGACGACCACGGGTTCGGTAACCGCGATTACCCATATTTTCCCTGAGCTGAAGGGCAAGCTGAACGGTCATGCCATTCGTGTGCCGCTGGCCAATGCATCCATCACCGACTGTGTATTTGAAGTGGAGCGTGAAACCTCCGAGGCAGAGGTGAATGCGCTGCTGAAACAGGCTGCCGAAGGTGAACTTGCAGGTGTGCTGGGATTTGAAGAGCGCCCACTGGTGTCCATTGATTACCGCACAGACCCGCGATCCAGTGTGGTTGATGCGCTGTCGACCATGGTGGTGAATGGCACCCAGGTTAAGCTCTATTTGTGGTACGACAACGAGTGGGGCTACGCCAACCGCACGGCGGAACTGGCGCTCAAAGTCGGGCGTATGGATCTGGTTTGAATCCACAGGGTTTGATCGCGAGAACATAGAATGATTAACCAGCTTTCCCCCGCAATCCGCCAGTATCTCGTGGTGACTGGCAACTATTGGGCGTTCACCCTGACTGATGGTGCCTTGCGCATGTTGGTGGTGCTGCATTTCCACGGCCTGGGGTACTCGCCGCTGGAGATCGCGCTGCTATTTCTGTTCTATGAAATCTTCGGTGTGATTACCAACCTTGTGGGTGGTTGGCTGGGCGCTCATCTGGGTTTGAACCGGACCATGAATATAGGTTTGGGCATGCAGGTGGTGGCACTGGCAATGCTGCTGGTGCCGGCAGCCTGGCTGACGGTGCCCTGGGTGATGGCAGCGCAGGCGCTGTCCGGCATCGCCAAGGACCTGAACAAGATGAGTGCAAAAAGCTCCATCAAGTTACTGGTGCCGGGGGATGCGCAGGGGACGCTTTACAAGTGGGTTGCGATCCTTACGGGCTCGAAGAATGCACTGAAGGGTGCAGGTTTCTTTCTGGGTGGTGCCTTGCTGATGTGGCTGGGGTTTGCCAGTGCAGTCGCGGCAATGGCGGGGGCTTTGACGCTGGTCTGGCTGCTGAGTCTGGTGTTACTGAAAAAGGATCTGGGCAAGGCCAAAAACAAACCCAAGTTTCGCGATATTTTCTCCAAAAGCCGTGCCATCAACATTCTCTCGGCAGCAAGGATGTTTCTCTTTGGTGCCCGAGATGTCTGGTTTGTGGTGGCACTACCGGTATTTCTGTCACAAACCCTGGGCTGGAATCACAGCCAGACAGGAGGCTTTCTGGCGCTCTGGGTGATCGGCTATGGCCTTGTCCAGGCATTGGCGCCGCGGATTACCGGTAAGGCTTCCGGTCGAGTGCCTGACGGGCGAGCAGCCATCGGCTGGGCGGCCTTACTGACGGCGCTGCCGGTTTTGATTGCGCTGGGGTTGATGTGGGAATTTGATCCTGCGTGGACCCTGATAGGGGGGCTGCTTGCCTTTGGTGCTGTATTTGCGGTTAATTCGTCATTGCACAGCTATCTGATTGTCAGTTACGCCGGTCAGGATGGCGTGTCTCTGGATGTGGGCTTTTACTACATGGCTAATGCCATGGGGCGCCTGATCGGCACCTTGCTCTCGGGCTGGGTGTTTCAATGGGCGGGGCAGGGTAGTGCTGGGCTGGAAGCATGCTTGTGGATTTCGGCAGCAATGCTGGCGCTGACAGCACTAATCTCTCTGGGGCTGCCAGCGGGGAAACCTGCTCAATCAGAGGCCCTGTCCTAGTTTCTCATATTTCTCAGAGTTATAAATAAGTTAATATTTATTCTTTTATGGAATCAAAATAACCCTGTATCTTAGGGCGTTTTCAACGGATATGGGTTAACGCTGTGGAGTGGCAAGGCTGGTTCGCGCTGAGTTTGATGGTGGCTGCATTGGCAGCTCTGATCCTGACCAGGACAGGGCCCCATATTGTCATGATGGCCGTGCTGGCGCTACTCAGCATCAGTGGCGTATTGACGCCGAGTGAAGCCCTGGCCGGGTTTGCCAACTCGGGCCTGGTTACGGTTGCCTGCATGTTCGTCATTGCTGCCGGTATTCACTCCTCCGGTGGCGTCGATATGCTGGTCAACAAGGTGCTGGGTCGCCCGGAAGGAGTTCGAGGCGCCCTGGGGCGTATCTTTGCTCCCGTCGTTCTGCTCAGCGGCTTTTTGAATAATACACCCGTTGTGGCCACCATGATTCCGGCCATTCACGCCTGGTCGCGCAAAATCAATGTGCCGGCCTCCAAGCTGATGATCCCCTTGAGCTACAGCGCCATTCTTGGTGGCACTCTGACCTTGATCGGCACCAGCACCAATCTGGTGGTGAACGGCCAGTATCAGGAGTTGACCGGTGGAGAGGGCTTCTCGTTGTTCTCAATCACGGCTGTGGCGTTGCCGGTGGTGATTGTGGGTGTCCTGTTTATCTGGGCCGTGTTTCCGCGCTTGCTGCCTGATCGCAGTGACAAGCGTGCCTTTGGCAATCTGCGTGAATTTACCCTCGAAGTGGCTGTTGCATCGGATGGGCCTCTGGTGGGGCAAACCGTAGAGCAGGCGGGGCTGCGTAGCCTTGACCGTGTGTATCTGGTTGAGATCGATCGTCGCGGTAATATCGTGACCGCAGTGTCCTCCGAAGAAAAGTTGCAGGGTGGAGACCGTCTGGTGTTTGCAGGTGATACCGAAGCGATTTCGGATCTGCTGCGTATCAATGGTGTGGTGCCTTCACCGGAAAATGGTCATTCCGATACGCTGAATCAGGATCGCGCCGAACGCTGTCTGGTAGAAGCTGTGGTTTCGCCTCACTGTGATGCGGTGGGTCATGCGATACGTGATGCCCGCTTCCGCGATCGTTACGGTGCGGTCGTGCTGGCGGTAGCCCGCAGCGGTGAGCGTGTGCAGGGCAACCTGGGCAGCATCAAGCTGGAAGCCGGTGACACCCTCTTGCTTGAAGCACGTCCTGCGTTTGTCAGCCGTCAGAAGTACAACAAGGACTTCCTGTTGATCAATGACCTCGATAAAACTCAGCCGCGACATGAGCGTGCCTGGCTGGCCTGGGGGATTCTGGCTGCGCTGGTTCTGGCGGCCGGCACTGGCTTGACCAGTATGCTGAATGCGGCTCTGATCGGGGCTGGTTTGATGGTCATGACAGGCTGCTGCAGCGTAATGCAGGCAGAGAAGAGTCTGGATTTGACCGTTATTCTGACGATCGCCGCGTCGTTCGCGCTGGGTGCCGCTTTACAAAAGACCGGCGTGGCAACCTGGCTGGCGGGGGGGATTGTCGACCTCAGTAGCGGCACACCCTGGCTGTTGCTGATTCTGACGTATCTGGCGGTGTCGATCCTGACAGAAATCATCACCAATAACGCGGCCGCCGTGCTGATGCTGCCGATTGTGCTGGAAATTACCGAGAAAGCGCAACTGAGCCATGAGCCGTTTATTTTTGCGATCATGATTGCAGCATCGGCCAGTTTTGCCACACCTCTGGGGTATCAGACCAACCTGATGGTTTACGGTCCGGGTGGCTACCGCTTCACTGACTTCCTGAAGGTGGGGGTGCCGATGAACCTGCTGGTGGGGGTGGTCACGCTGACTACCTTGTTGCTGGGTTGGCCGCTAAGCCAGTAACCGGGGCTGAGCCCCGGCACTGACTGAGGGTAGAGCGGGGATCAGGTGAACAGAATTACAGAGGCAAGGCCGACACCACCCAGTACCAGAGTGTACGGCAGCGCCATGATCACCATGCGGCCGTAGGACAGGCGTACCAGCGGCGCGATTGCAGAGGTCAGCAGGAACAGGAAGGCTGCCTGACCGTTCGGCGTCGCAACGCTGGGCAGGTTGGTGCCTGTATTGATGGCGATCGCCAGTTGATCAAAGTGGGCGCGGGTAATTTCACCGGCATCCAGTGCCTGTTTCACTTCACCGATATATACCGTCGCAACGAATACGTTATCCGAAATCATCGACAACACGCCGTTGGCCAGGAAGAACATGCCCGGTTGCTGTTCTGGCGGCAGTGCCAGTACCCAGTGAATGATCGGGCTGAACAGGTGCTGTTCATGAATAACAGCAACAATCGCGAAGAACACGACCAGCAGTGCGGTAAATGGCAGTGCTTCTTCAAACGCCTTGCCAATCTGGTGCTCATCGGTCACACCGTTAAATGACGTGATCAGGATAATCACCAGCAGGCCAATCAGGCCCACTTCCGCCACGTGAAATGCCAGGCCCAGCACCAGAATCGCGGCTGCAATCGCCTGGATAATCAGGGCTGATTTCTGTGCCGGTGTGCGCTTGGCGCGCTCGGCGTCAGCAAACTCCTTGAGTACGCGCAGTACCGGGCGCGGCAGCTTGGCGCCGTATCCGAACAGCTGCAGCTTTTCCAGCACTACACAGGTAAACAGGCCAGCAGCCAATACCGGCATGGAGACCGGTGCCATCAGCATGAAGAATTCACCAAAATTCCAGCCAGCTGTTTTGGCGATCAGCAGGTTCTGGGGTTCACCCACCAGCGTACACACACCGCCCAGGGCAGTGCCCACAGCGCTGTGCATCAACAGGCTGCGCAGGAAGGCGCGGAAGCCCTCCAGATCATCACGGTGCAGGTCGACCACTTCGTGGTCGGTCACATGGTTATGATCCTTATGCTGGTGGCCTTTGCCGGATGCAACCTTGTGATACACGGAGTAAAAACCCACGGTCACACTGATAATCACGGCGGTAACGGTCAGAGCATCGAGAAAGGCGGACAGCAGTGCCGCCGTCATGCTGAACAGTAGGGCCAGCAGGTACTTGGAGCGTACATTGAGCAGAATGTTGGTGAAGGTCACCAGCAGCAGGCTCTTCATAAAATAGATACCGGCTACCATGAACATCAGCAGCAGGATGACGGGCAGGTTGGCTTCAACCTCATGATACAGAGATTCAGGCGTGGTCATGCCCAGAAGGAGGGCTTCTATGGCCAGCAGGCCGCCTGGTAGAAGGGGGTAACACTTGAGGGCCATTGCAAGGGTGAAAATGAATTCGCCTATTAACAGCCAGCCAGTGGCTTGAGGCCCCAGAATCCAGAGTGCGAAGGGATTTATAAGCAGGAAAAAGAGGATTGTCTGCTTATACCACCCTGGTGCATTGCCCAGGAAGTTGTGCGCGAAGGCACCGAGTTGTGTTGTTGGCATTATAAAGTCTCGGTTTGACCGACGGAGCGGCCGGGTTAAACAAAACCGGTCTCCATGGTTGCTGCGACCACGCAGGGAGCGACCACCGGACAAGTCCGGTTACAGGCAGTTGGGAGGCGTTGAGCTGGAGGCTTTCCATAACCGAGAAAGGCAAGGTAAAGCGGTGAAACAGGCTCGGTGAGAAAGCGTGCGCCGATCAACCTGCAGCCCGTAATGGAACGCGCGAACTTTATCACAGGCTTGTACGGGTATTCCATTATTTACTGGTGCACCTGGGTATAAATAGCCCCAACAATTAGTAGGGGGTCTTAGGTCTATGGGTATCTGGTCGACCGGGGAGTGGAACTGCTCCATAATCAGAGCTGTGAATTAGCCACAGGGATATGAAATGACTTTCCAAATTGAATACTGGCACTGGGTCGTATTCGGCATGCTGTTGATGCTGGCCGAGATCGTCGTGCCCAGCTTTACAATTTTCTGGTTCGGCCTGGGTGCGCTGGTGGTGGCAGGGTTTCTGGCCATTATGCCGGACATGAGCCTGAGCGTGCAGATGGTTGCCTGGGCATTGGTGTCCTGTGCCTTTGCGTTCGCCTGGTTCAAACTGTTGCGTCCGCGCATGGTGGATAAAACCAAAGCGGGTGTGGCCCGTGAGGCCGTTATGGGTGAGACGGGGCAGGTGATTTTGGCCCCTCAGTCGCCACGTCGTGGTCAGGTGCGCTTTTCGACGCCGGTGCTTGGAGCGGATGAATGGGAGTTTATCTGTGAAGACGAGGTCGAGTTGGGAGATCGCGTGATGATCGTTGATATCTCCGGCAATACCCTGATTGTCAAAAAACGAGCTTAGGCTCACAGCTGTTAATTCAAACGAGAGGACAAGGAAATGGTTTCCATCGATGGATTGGTGATGGCGGGTGTGTTTTTAGTACTGGTCATCGTTACCCTGTTTTTGGGTGTGCGGACTGTGCCGCAGGGCAGCAAGCACGTAGTACAGCGACTGGGTAAGTATCACAAGACCCTTGGCCCAGGTCTGAATCTAATCATTCCGTATATCGATACGGTTGCTTACAAGGTGACCACCAAGGATATAGTGCTCGATATCCCTTCGCAGGAGGTCATCACACTGGATAACGCGGTGATCATCGCCAACGCCGTTGCTTACATCAATATCGTATCTCCAGAGAAGGCGGTTTACGGGGTCGAAGATTACAACCTGGCGATCCAGAACCTGGTCCAGACTTCATTGCGTTCAATTGTCGGTGAAATGAAGTTGGATGAGGCGCTGTCGAATCGTGACTCGATCAAGGCTAAATTGAAAGGCGCGATTTCGGATGATATCGCGGACTGGGGTATTACCCTCAAGACCGTTGAGATCCAGGATATCAATCCGTCTCAGACCATGCAGATGGCGATGGAAGAGCAGGCTGCCGCTGAGCGTCAGCGTCGCGCTACCGTAACCCGTGCGGATGGTGAAAAAGCCGCGGCTATCCTGCAGGCAGAAGGCCGTTTGGAGGCTTCTCGTCGTGATGCTGAAGCCAAGGTCGTATTGGCTGAAGCTTCTCAGTCGGCGATTGAAAAGGTTACGTCCGCCATTCAGGGTAATGAGTTGCCGGTGATGTACCTGCTGGGCGATAAATATGTAGAGTCCATCAAGGATATGGCCCAGGCTGACAACTCCAAAGTGGTGTTGCTGCCAGGCGATATCCCGGCTGCTGTTCGCAGCATCATGGGCGGTTTCACCAAGTAATCATATCGTGTAAGTTGGTTCGGCAAGCCCTTTTTGCTGCAAGTAGAGAGCCTGTAGCTCTTTCGCTGGCAGGGGTTTGCTGAACAGATAACCCTGGTACTGATGGCAGCCAAACTCTGCCAGCAGTGCCAGTTGTTCCGGCGTCTCCACACCCTCTGCAGTCACTTTAAGATTCAGATTCTCGGCCATTGAAATGATGGTTCGGCAAATAACGGCATCATCCTTGTCGACCGATATTTCGCGCACAAAGGATTGATCAATCTTCAATTTATCCAACGGGAAGCGCTTGAGGTAGCTGAGGCTGGAGTAGCCGGTGCCAAAGTCATCGATACTCAGGTGAACGCCCATCTGGTCCAGGGTCTGCAGCAGATCGGTGGTTTGATCCACATGCTTCATCAGGATGCTTTCGGTCAGTTCAAGCTCCAGCTGATCCGCTTCCAGTCCGAAGCGTTCCAGGCAGTCCGACACGTGCTCACAAAAATCCGGGTCGTCCAGCTGCAGGGCTGACAGGTTGACCGAAACTTGAAGTTTGATCCCCGCCTGTTGCCATTGATGCATCTGGGAACAGGCTTGCTCCAGTACCCAGTCACCGATGTCTGCTATCAGTCCACACTCCTCCGCCAAGGGTATAAAGGCGCCGGGTGAGACCATCCCATGGTCGGGCCTGTTCCATCGGATCAGGGCTTCAACGCCATCTATTCTGCCGGTTTTGATATTGACCTGAGGCTGGTAATGGAGCTCGAACTCCTGTTGTTTGAGGGCATGGAAGAGAGCGTTCTCGAGCTCTGCCCGTTCCAGTTGCTCCTGATCCAGTTGGTGATTGTAGAACTGGAAGCGGTTGCGGCCCTGAGCTTTGGCGCGGTACATGGCGATATCGGCATGCTGTATCAGGGTTTGGGGTGTTACGCCATCATCTGGACACAGGGCTATACCGGTACTGCAGGATATCCGCAGCTCATGCAGCCCTATATTCAGCGTGGGCTGAAGAGCTTCCTGTATCCCGGTAATTACAGTTTCGACTTCAAGGTGTGAGCTGATGTTGGGCAGCATGATGACAAACTCATCGCCACCGATGCGGGCTATAGTGCTTTCACCACTAATGGCAAGGCGCAGTCGCTCGGCAATGCTCTTTAGAAGAATATCGCCTTCATGGTGGCCTAGAGAGTCATTGATATGCTTGAAACGATCCAGATCGAGGAAGAGGACTGCCAGCTGTTTGTCCTGGTCTTTGCAGATATGGATCTGTTCCTCAAGACGCTGTTCAAACAGATTGCGATTGGGCAGGCCGGTCAGACTGTCATGCTGTGCGAGATGACGTATGCGTTCCTCGGCCAGAATGCGCTCATCAATTTCTCGATGTAGATCTGATACCACGCGCTCAAGATCCCGAGTGCGTTCCTTTACTCTCTCTTCCAGCAAGTGTTGGGCAGCTTCCAGAGCCTGCTGATGAGCCTTTCGCTCCGAGATGTCCATCATGATCCAGATGGAGCCCTGGCTGAGGTCTTCGGAGTTGATGGCCTTGCTGCGCACGTCACACCAGATCTTGCTGCCGTCCTTGCGGGTCAGTTCAATTTCAGAGCGGAAGGAGAGGCCCTTGGCCAGGAAGTCGTCGTAGTATCGCCCAGCCTCTTCCCAGAGCTTTTTATCCGGGTACCAGGTGCGGCTACTGACACCAAGAAGTTCATCAGGGGTGTGGCCCAGCATCTCGGCGAAGCGTTTGTTGCAGCTGGTGACACAGCGGTTCTGGATGAAAACAATGCCGACCATGGCATGATCGAAGATCAACTGCTGGCGCTGGTTCAAGGCTTTGAATTTCTCGGCGGCCTTGCGCTGTTCGCTGATGTCTTCAACGATCCAAATAGTCCCCTGTGATTCCTGTTCAGGGTCAACCATTGTGCCTGTCAGGCGGCACCAGAACACGTCCCCGTTACGGCGACGCATGGGGATTTCGGTCTGGTAGCGTTCGCCGCGGGCTAAAACGGGATAGGCAGCTTTACCCAGCGCTTCGTAGCTTTGCGAGTCGGTATAGAGGACGGAGCTACACATACCGTACATTTGTTCGGCCGTGTCATAGCCATGAATGAGGGCGTAGTGCTGGTTGCAGCGCTGGATACGGCGATCAAGGACATAGCAAATGCCCACGCCAGCATTGTCCAGAATCGTTTGTTGCTCGCTAATCAAGCTCAACAGCGACTCAGATGCAGGAGATATGAGGTTAGTTTTCAAAGCGTTGTTATCATTATTGTGAAGGTTCATGCACAAGTTACAGAAGAACTTCAGGCTTTAGAGCAACTCTAACATGCTTTATCGAGTCAAAGCATAGTAACGACATGAGACCTCGGTGCAATATGAGGCTTCACCCTGGCAGTTTTCGGATGCACCCGAATGGCTGAATTTGAAGGAGTAGGGTATGAGGAAAAGTTACCGGCAACCTCCACGCGCGACCCTGAAGGATGGTTGTCCAAGGCGTGTAGGGTTCGAGCTTGAATTCACCGGTCTGACATTTGTTCAGGCGTTGGCGGCCATTCGAAATGTGCTGCACGGTGAAGAGCAAGTGTACTCTCCGGTTGAGACAACAATAACGACAGAGCAAGGTAGCTTCCAGCTGGAGCTGGATTGGGCTCTGCTTAAGCAAGTGGCTAAGGAGTATGCCCAGGATGAGGTGACGCCGGACTGGCTGGACGGACTCAGCCGTGCTGCTGCACTGGTAGTACCTGTGGAGCTGGTATGTCCACCTATCCCTCTGGATCAGCTTGAATCGGTTGATGACTTGGTTGAATCCTTGCGCCATGCCGGAGCTCAGGGCACCGATGACTCGCTTGTTGCAGCGTTGGGGGTTCATATTAACGCCGAGATGTCGGACCTTGAACCCCAAACCATCTTGTCATATTTACGGGCCTACAGCCTGTTGCAGTGGTGGCTGGTGGATGCCCATGACGTTAACCTGACACGCAAGATGTCACCTTATGTGGATCTGTACCCCGAGGAGTACATCGACCGGCTGTTGCGGCAGGAGGTTGATGATGAAGATGCGCTGTTCGAGTTGTATCTGACCTACAACGACACCCGCAACAGGGCACTGGATCTGCTGCCTCTTCTGGCGTATATCGATGAATCTAGAGTTCGAGAAGCGGTAGACGATGACCGTATTCAGGCGCGCCCTGCGCTGCATTACCGTTTGCCCAACTGTGAAATTGAGCGCGATGGCTGGGATCTGGCAAGGGAGTGGAATACCTGGTGGATGGTGGAACAATTGGCAGCTGATGATGGGGCTATTAAGTGCCTGACAGCGCGCTGGCAGGAGAGGTCACGCCCGTTGCTGGGAGTAAATCGTTCGGATTGGGTAAAGGATATGGGTTTATGGTTACGCGAACGAGGGTGGCTGTAACCGGGAACGGTCGGAGTTGGTCTCCATCCTGGTGGTGTACCCGGCTGGCACTTTCATTGGTAGGGGCTGAGGCGGTAAGGGTCAGCTTGCGCCATCAGGTGTCAGAGCACTCAGTGGATGCGTTGATTATTGGTGGCGGTGATGACATCAGTCCCGAGCATTATGGTGGTGATCTGGAAGCGCCGGTGCGTACTGATCCAGAGCGTGATGAGCTTGAGATGCGTTGGATTGGCTATGCGCTGGAATCGGGTTTGCCGATGTTGGGAATATGTCGAGGTGCCCAGCTGATTAATGTGATGTTGGGTGGCCAGTTGCACCAGGATCTGCGCGAGTTGCGCAAGCGTACCTATAACCGCCCCGGCTTACTGCCGACCAAGCAGGTGCAGCTGGAGTCGCCCAGTCGTATGGCCTGCATCTGCAAGAAGGACCGTCTTCGAGTCAATAGCCTGCATCATCAGGCGGTCCGCTCGGCTGGGCGGGGTCTTCGTATCGTCGGTCGTGACCTGGATCAGATCGTGCAAGGTTTTGAGTCTCAGCAGGCTGACATTCTGGGGGTGCAGTGGCACCCGGAATATCTCTGGTATATGCCATCGCATCTACGGTTGTTTCGCTGGCTTGTGAAAGCTGCGCAGAAATAAGGATGCTTTGGAAACAAAAGAGCCCCGTCACTGGACGAGGCTCTTTCGCTTGAAATCGATGGTGGTGGGAGGTGGATTCGAACCACCGAAGCTTGCGCGTCAGATTTACAGTCTGATCCCTTTGGCCACTCGGGAACCCCACCAGAGGAAGCGCATTCTAGTGATCGAAGGGCAGAATGTAAAGGCTTCTTGAAGGGAAAATTTAAGGCTTTTTACTATGCGGTGTTTTCATTGCTCCAGAACAAACCATGAAAAAAAATCTTCTTAAAAATGCCATGGAAAAAGCTGCGCTAAGGCCGCATAATCCGCGCCTTTCGACGTAAAGGGGGTATCGGGCTACACGTGATAGACCGATAAATCAATATTGAAATCCCTGCGTCAGAATCTATATTTAGTGCCCTGTAGACGGTGCTGTACTACATCTTGTGTTTCTTCACTGAAACTGACCGGTTCGGGTGTTTGCTGTATTTGCGCCCCGTTGCTTGTGGTTCCATGACATGGATGTGGTTGGGCTGTCGCAGGGGTGATGCCTCGTTGAGGTATTAGTGTTAGCAATATTTGAACTGGAAGAGCGTGCAGAATGCAGCAAGATCTGATGGTTACCAAGCGCGATGGACGGCGTGAACTGATCGACCTTGAGAAGATCCATCGTGTCATTATCTGGGCCGCGGAAGGGCTCGAAAATGTGTCGGTATCCCAGGTCGAATTAAGTGCCCATCTTCAGTTCTACGAGGGCATCAAAACCTCTGACATCCACGAGACATTGATCAAGGCCGCTGCTGACCTGATCTCTGAAGACGCGCCTGATTACCAGTATCTGGCAGCGCGTCTGGCCGTGTTCCATCTGCGCAAGCGCGCCTTCAACGACTTTGAGCCGCCGCATCTGTATGACCACGTGGTGAGCATGGTCGAACAGAAGCGTTACGATCAGCATCTGCTGACAGACTACACCCGTGAAGAACTTGATGAGCTGAACAGCTATCTGGATCACGGCCGTGACATGAATTTCAGCTACGCGGCGGTGAAGCAGCTGGAAGGCAAGTACCTGGTTCAGAACCGTGTAACCGGTGCCATCTATGAGAGCCCTCAGCAGCTGTATATGCTGGTTGCTGCCTGCCTGTTTGCCAACTATCCGCGTGATACGCGTCTCGAGTACGTGAAGCGTTTCTATGACGCCACGTCTTTGTTCAAGCTGTCATTGCCGACGCCGATCATGGCGGGCGTACGAACCCCGACACGTCAGTTCAGCTCCTGCGTACTGATTGAGACCGGTGATAGCCTGGACTCTATCAATGCGACTGCTGCTGCGATCGTTAAATACGTTTCCCAGCGTGCCGGTATCGGCATCAACGCCGGTGGCATCCGTGCGATTGGCAGCCCGATTCGTAACGGCGAAGCCTTCCACACAGGTTGTATCCCGTTCTACAAGCATTTCCAGACAGCGGTTAAATCCTGCTCTCAGGGTGGTGTGCGTGGTGGTGCGGCGACTCTGTTCTACCCGTTGTGGCATCTTGAAGTCGAATCCCTGCTGGTGCTGAAAAACAACCGTGGTGTAGAAGAGAACCGTGTCCGTCACATCGACTATGGTGTGCAGCTGAACAAGCTGATGTACCAGCGCCTGATCAAGGGTGAGAATATTACTCTGTTCAGCCCGCACGAAGTACCGGGCCTCTATGATGCCTTCTTCGCTGATCAGGACGAATTCGAGCGCCTGTACCTGAAGTACGAGCAGGACGAAAGCATCCGTAAGAAAAGCATCAAGGCCGTTGAGTTGTTCGGTCTGATGATGTCGGAGCGTGCTTCTACCGGTCGTATCTACATCCAGAACGTCGACCACTGCAACACGCACAGCCCGTTCGATCCGCAGGTGGCGCCGGTTAAGCAGTCCAACCTCTGTCTGGAAATTGCGCTGCCGACCAAGCCGTTGAATGATGTAAACGATCCTGAAGGTGAGATTGCACTGTGTACGCTGTCGGCCTTCAACCTGGGCGCTCTGGAAAATCTGGACGAACTGGAAGATCTATCTGACCTGATCGTTCGTGCACTGGATAGCCTGTTGGATTATCAGGATTACCCGATTCCGGCTGCGCGTAATGCCACCATGTCGCGTCGTACTCTGGGTGTGGGTGTGACCAACTTTGCCTACTACCTGGCCAAGAACGGTGTGCGTTACTCGGATGGCAGCGCCAATGGCCTGGTGCATCGCACCTTTGAGGCGATTCAGTACTACCTGCTGAAGGCGTCTAACCAGTTGGCCAAAGAATTTGGTGCTTGTCCGAAGTTCAACGAGACGACCTACGCCAAGGGCTTGTTACCAACCGACACCTACAAGCGTGATGTAGACAGCTACTGTGAAGAGCCATTGCATTACTTCTGGGAAACGCTGCGTGAAGACATTCGCGAATTTGGTCTGCGTAACAGCACGCTGACCGCGCTGATGCCGTGCGAAACCTCTTCCCAGATTACCAACTCCACTAATGGTATTGAGCCGCCGCGTGGCTTTGTCTCTGTGAAGGCAAGCAAGGACGGTATCATGAAGCAGGTGGTGCCGGAGTACCTGGAGCTCAAGAGTCAGTATGAGCTGCTGTGGGATATTCCGAACAACACCGGTTACATGCAGTTGGTTGGTATTATGCAGAAGTTCGTCGACCAGTCGATCTCTGCCAACACCAACTACGATCCGACCCGCTTCACCGGTGAAAAAGTACCGATGAAGCAGCTGCTCCAGGATCTGCTGACGGCGTACAAGTATGGTGTGAAGACGCTGTACTACCACAACACCCGTGATGGTGCCGGCGCGTCCGAAAAGGCCGACGACGGTTGTGAAGGCGGCGCCTGCAAGCTGTAAATCGTACACCTCAAGCCAATAGCTTTATCCCCCGGGCGCTCGCCCGGGGTTGCACTGTTTTTTCAGGACCAGGCATTAATGTCATATTCTACTTTCAGCCCCAGCAATCACGATGCCACCCGTGAGCCGATGTTCTTTGGCCGTCCCGTTAACGTGGCGCGTTATGATAAGCAGAAGTACCCGATCTTCGAAAAGCTGATTGAGAAGCAGCTGTCTTTTTTCTGGCGTCCGGAAGAAGTTGATCTGACCAATGATCGTAAAGACTTCATGGGCATGCCGGAGCATGAAAAGCATATCTTCCTTAGCAACCTGAAGTATCAGACGCTGCTGGATTCCGTGCAGGGACGTTCGCCCAACGTGGCTTTTCTGCCGGTAGTGTCACTGCCGGAGCTGGAAACCTGGTTTGAAACCTGGGCGTTCAGCGAGACAATTCACAGTCGTTCCTACACGCATATCATCCGTAACATCATCACCGAACCGTCCGAAGTGTTCGACCAGATCGTGACCAATCCGGAGATTATCAAGCGAGCGGAAGCGGTGACGCGTCTGTATGACGAGTTCATCCAGCTGGTGAACGTCTTTAGTGTGCATGGCGAAGGTATTCACCGTATTGATGGTGAGACCTATGATGTCAACCTGTATAACCTGAAGAAGAAGCTATACCTGACGCTGGTATCGGTGAACGTGCTTGAAGCGATTCGCTTCTACGTAAGCTTCGCCTGCTCCTTTGCCTTTGCCGAACGTGCATTGATGGAAGGTAATGCCAAGATCATCAAGTTGATCGCGCGTGATGAGGCTCTGCATCTGACAGGTACCCAGCACATGCTCAATCTGATGGCATCAGGTGCTGATGACCCGGACTTCAAGCAGATCGCGGTTGAGTGCGAAGACCAGGTCTACGCCATTTTCCGTGAAGCGGCAGAGCAGGAAAAAGACTGGGCCGAATATCTGTTCAGTGAAGGCTCCATGATCGGCCTGAATGCGCGCATTCTGGGTGACTACGTCGAGTACATCACCAACGTGCGCATGAAAGCGCTCGGTCTGGAGGAGTTGTTTCCGTCACGCCAGAATCCGCTGCCGTGGATGAATGGCTGGCTGGTCAGCGATAACGTTCAGGTTGCGCCTCAGGAAGCGGAAATCAGCTCCTATCTGGTGGGTCAGATCGATAATGACGTCGATACTGATGACTTTGACGGTTTCGATCTGTAATAACGGTACGAATTATGTCGGGCATACCAAGGATCAAGGTAAACAACTACCACACCTTCTTCTACCAGTATGAGTTTTCATTGCTGGATGCGCTTGAGGCTCAAAACATCCCGGCAGCCTATAGCTGTCGAGGTGGCTACTGCGGCTGCTGCAAGGTACGTTTGTTGGACGGTGAAGTTGAGTATGTACAGGACAGTTTGGTGGACCTGCAGGACGATGAAATTCTGACCTGTAGCTGCCGTCCGGTTACTCACGTCGAGCTCGAATTACCCGAGGATTGAAGCGGGTCAATAAATTTTACCTTTTGAAAAAATGCGCCTTGACAGGGCGCATTTTTTTTGGATTGTTCACATGCGGAGCGGAGCATGCACGAAGCCGGTGCATAACCCGTCAGAAAAAAATATGAAACGCTATTGTAATATGTAACTTGTTGTTTTTTAAATAATTTATATGAAACTGAACAAAAAATTACCAATTCGCTGAAGGCCCTAAAATAGCTGGGCTGAGGCGCCTATTCCAAACATTATCCACGATTTTATCCACAGAAAATGTGAGTAACATTTAGACTAGAAATCGGTCTTTTCCTTGTAGTCGCAGAGGTCTTCAATCAGGCAAGAACCGCACTTGGGCTTGCGCGCAGTACACACGTATCGACCATGTAGAATGAGCCAGTGGTGGGCGTCTACAAGGAAGGGTTTGGGGACATGGCGCAGCAGCTTTTTCTCCACGTCCAGAACCGTCTTGCCGGGTGCAATGCCGGTGCGGTTGGAGACGCGATAGATGTGTGTATCAACGGCCATGGTGGGCTGTCCAAACGCGGTGTTCAGGACCACATTGGCGGTCTTGCGTCCGACTCCGGGCAGCTTTTCCAGCTCTGCACGATTCTGAGGTACTTCACTGCCGTGCAATTCGATCAGCATGCGGCAGGTTTTGATCACATTCTCGGCCTTGGTGTTAAACAGGCCAATGGTCTTGATGTGTTCCTTAACGCCCTCGACACCCAGCGCGAGCATGGCTTCAGGTGTGCTGGCAACGGGGAAAAGCTTGCGTGTGGCCTTGTTGACACTGACATCGGTTGCCTGTGCCGACAACAGGACTGCAATCAGTAGCTCGAAGGGGGAGTTGTATTCAAGCTCGGTTTCAGGGTTGGGGTTCTCCGCCTGCAGACGGCTGAAGATCTGGTAACGCTTGTCGGCATTCATGTAACGGTCGCTATTGAGATTACAAAGCGATCATTATTCCAGATCCTCGGCCAGCGTGGTACGGTTGCGCCCGCTCATCTTGGAGTGATAGAGCGCGGTGTCGGTCATGCGCATCCATTCTTCATGAGACTGATGCTCATTGCGCGTCTCTTCAACCCCGATGCTGACCGTAAATTCAATGGTATTGCCATCGTGGCGAACAATCAGGGCCTCTACGGAGCGACGCAAGCGTTCGGCAAAACTAAGGGCGTTTTGACTGTTGGTGTCGACCAGCAGCACGCCGAACTCTTCTCCGCCATAGCGTCCGGGCAGGTCGGTGTTGCGTGCCATGGATTTCAGGGTGTTGGATAGTGCCTTGATGACTTCATCACCTGCCTGGTGGCCGTAGGTGTCATTGATCTTCTTGAAATGGTCGACATCCAGCATCACAAGGCTTGAGGGGCTCTGTGTGCGGTTGTAGCGTTCATACTCCTGCTGCAGGCATGATTCCCAGTGTCCCCGGTTCGCAAGCCCGCTCAGGGCATCTGTGCGGCTGAGGTGGGCCAGGCTTTCGTTGGCATGGTGAAGAGCCTGCTGGCTCATAGCGGTACTGGTCATGTCATACACCATGATGCCTACGTGCGAAACAACGCCGTTAGGCGAGGACAGCGGGATCAGGGTGACGTTTTGGTACATGAACTCGGCCAGGCCGGTGATCGGGTGATAAGGCTTGAACCTGAGCAGGTAGGGGCGCTCTTCCCAGGTGATGAATGCCTTGCTGCGCAGCAGGAACACGCTTTCCAGTTTGCGTCGGAACCAGCGAGCGGGAAAGCTCTCGAACAGTTCATCCAGGCGCTTTCCCTGTGCCGCTGCATCACGAATGCCGGAATGGTTGGCCATGAAGCTGTTCCACAGATTCACGCGGTAGTCGGCATCCAGCACGATTAACCCCACGTCCAGATCCTGTAGCAGCCCCAGTTGCCAGTGCAGCTCTTCCATATTGAGTGCAGTGTCGGGGTGATTAATCATCAGAGATGCCTTATCAGCTCGTTCAAGGTGGTTAATGAATCTTCAGTAAATAGCAGCATCAGGTCGCAGTTGATGTCCTGGCCTTCAATGCGGTAGCAGATATCAATGCTGAGGGTGGTGCTATGCTGGCTTTGCGAGCAGTCGCGCTTTGGCAGGTTTTCTTTATGAAGCATCAAAGGCGAGCCCTGGCTGAACTTGGTATCCAGCTGCGTACCAAGACCATTCAGGAAGGCGCCGATGAGAACGTTGGCAATATCCATGACAAGTTCCCGCTCAACCTGCTCGGTCAGTGTTCCATCGTGCTTGAGTAATTGAGCAAGGGTTTCGGCGTTGCGTGCTGACATGGTGAGCAGGGCTTCACCGGCAATGCCGGGTGCGATAAATCCCTGGCAAAGCGTGGTCAGGGTGTCGGCCTGGAAAGTCTGGGCCAGCATTGCTTCCAGTTCGCACGCATCGATCAATTGAATGCGGGGGATGGGGAGCTCGATAAAGGTATCCAATAGCTGTGCAAGCAGGCTGGCGGCTTCGCCCATGGCGATATTGGATAGCTCCTGATAACTGTCGAGCAGTGCTGACGTTGTTTGGATAAGGCTGGAATCGTTGCTGAGTGCACAGCTAGGGGGTTCATCTTCGGGAGTGCGAGGATGGTCGAGTGCTTCCAGCAGGCCGAAGGCTTTTAGCGTAAGGCTGAGTTGTTGCAGATCGATGGGTTTGCGAATGAAGTCCAGCGCCCCCTGTTCCAATACGCGCTCGCGTGCTTCCGGTTGAATGTCGCCGGATACCACAATCGTGAGGGTTGGCAGATCATTGCGGCGGATGCGAGTGAGTACCTCATACCCGTCCATGAGGGGCATGTTGAGGTCCAGAAATAAAAGTTCGCCCTTGCCTGATCGGATTGCTTCAAGCGCTTCAAGGCCATTGGTTGTCTCGGTAATGTCCACATTCCACGGCGTCAGAGCGCGTGCCATTTGTCGCCGAGCCAGGCGCGAGTCATCACAGATTACAACGGGTATAGAGCTGCCCACGTTAGATCCCACTAATTCCTTGTGAATAGGGGATGCTAGCTTATGTAGGCAGGTTGAGACAATGATCTTGGTCTAAGGGGGCGTCATCCATAAGTCTAACGCGCCCCTTCGGAGGATTAGCCCGTGACGCGAACGCGCTTGCTGGGGGCTGATTCGGCAGGCTTGGGTGCGGCTGCCTTACGTTTTTGTTCCAGTCGGGTGTCGATGATGTTTTTCAGAGCAATCATCAAGCCCAGGCCAACAAATGCGCCGGGCGGAAGGATTGCAAACAGAAAGCCGCGATAGTCATCAAAGATAACCAGCTGCCAGTTTCGGGCGGCTTCGCCAAACAGCAGGTGCATATTGGCAAACAGGGCGCCTGTACCCAGCAGCTCACGCATGCCGCCCAGCAGTACCAGTACGATACTGAAGCCAACGCCCATCATCAGGCCATCAACAACAGAGGCACGAACCGAATTCTTCACTGCGAAGGCATCAGCGCGACCCATGATGGCACAGTTGGTCACGATCAGCGGGATGAAAATGCCCAGAATGAGGTACAGCTCATAGGTGAATGCCTGCATCAGCAATTCGATCGCGGTTACGAACGACGCGATAATCATCACGAAAATCGGCAGGCGAACCGTTTCGGGCACCAGCTTACGGAAAATGGAGACTGTAAGGTTGGAGCAGACCAGAACGATGGTACTGGCAAGGCCAAGACCCAGAGCATTAACCACTGACGCTGTTACCGCCAGCAGTGGGCAGAGGCCCAGAAGTTGTACCAGTGCCGGGTTGTTGTGCCAGAGGCCATCCAGCGAAATCTTGCGGTAGTCGACACTCATTCTGCCACTCCTGCAGCTTGCGGCTGAGCGGCAGTTGTTACCGGCGTCAGCAGGTGATCACGATGGGCGCGGAAAAATTCGATTGCACGGGCCGTGGCCCCCACGATGGCACGGGGGGTAATGGTGGCGCCGGTGAATTGATCAAAGCGGCCACCATCTTTCTGAACTGCCCAGCTTCCATCACGGCCAACGGCTTTTTCGGCGCCATCAAAACCAAGAATCCAGTCGGATTTGGCAAGTTCAATCTTGTCGCCCAGTCCCGGAGTTTCTTTATGGCTCAGCACCCGAACACCGGCGACAGAGCTGTCAGCATTGATGCCTACCAATAGCTCGATGTTGCCGCTATAGCCATCGGGAGCAATGACGGGCATCAGTACCGCTTTAACTTCACCGTCCTGGATTGCCTGATGAATCAGAGTGTCTCTGGCCGGGCCAACCAGTTCGGGAGCTGTGATGGTCAGGGTATGATCCAGCAGGTTCGGGTCCAGCTCACGCGGCACAATTTCATACAGGGCGCGTGCTTGAAAAGCGTCCTTATTGTGTTGGATGGCGTCACTTGTGGCGACGTGTGTCAGGGCGATCACCGCTGAGGTCACAATCGCAAACAGACCGATGGCAATGGCGTTGCCGCGGATCGCTTTAATCAATTCGTTCATTAATTGCCTCCACGTCCCTTGTTGGCGCTGCTGTGGCCATAGCTGCGTGGCTGGGTGTACAGATCGATAAAGGGTGCAGCCAGGTTCATCAGCAGTACGGCAAAGGCGAAGCCGTCAGGATAGTTGCCCCAGGTGCGGATAATAAACACCAGCAGGCCAATGCAGGCGCCAAACACCAGGCGTCCGCGATTACTGGTGGCGCTGGATACCGGATCGGTGATGATGAAGAATGCGGCCAGCATGGTCGCGCCGGTGGTCAGGTGAAATAGCGGGTCGGCATAGTTATCGGGATCAAAACCGAAAAACATGCTGCTGATCAGGCCCAGGGTAACCAGCATGGCGACAGGCGCGTGCCAGGTGATCACCTTGCGATACAGCAGGAATATACCTCCCATGAACCAGGCCGCGCTGACGGCATGCCAGGCGCCTATGCCTTCAGCCAGAACTGCAGACTGGCGCCAGGCTTCTTCCGTGGTCAGGCCGCCGCGGTGGCGGATCTCGTCCAGTGGAGTGGCGCCGGTAAACTGGTCAAAGAAGGCGTCCTGGGCGCCACCAAAGATGGTGCTCAGGGTGTCGAAGAAGGGCGCAATCGACCAGCCTTCACCGGTCAGCACGAACGGCAGGTTCCAGCGAGTCATCTCAACCGGGAAAGAGATCAGCAGTAGTGCATAGGCGACCATCGCCGGGTTGAACGGGTTCTGACCCAGACCGCCGTAGAGGTGCTTGGCAATGACAATGGCAACAAATACACCGACAGTGGTCAGCCACCAGGGAGCCATAGGGGGCAGGGCAACTGCGATCAGCATGGCCGTTACAATTGCGCTGTAGTCACGCAGATAAAAGCCCAGCGGACGTTTGCGCAGCTTTAGCATCGCGGCCTCGAAACCCAGTGCCAGCGCGCCTGCCCAGGCGATCTGGATCAGCGTGCCCCAGCCGAAAAACAGCGTCATGGCCAGAATGCCGGGTAGCATTGCCATCATTACCAGCCGCATTACATTGGCGGTGCTGTTGGCCTTGTAAACATGAGGTGAACTCATCCGGATCAGTGACATCTTGGATTCGATCCTGTTGGCATTAAGTTAAGCAGTCCGCCGAGCCAGGGCTCAGGCGGGTTCGTGCTGCTTCAGTGTTTCGTTCAGTTCATCCGCTTTACGCTTGGCATCTGCCAGCTCGCTTTCCAGTGAGGTGCGGGCGGAATCATCTTCGGTTTTACTCAGTGAGCGCTCAAGCTTGGTAACAGCAGCGCGAGCCATGGCGGCGTCGATTTTGAGCTGCTTGAGGTCTACACCTTTGGCTGCGGCTGCATCGATCAGGGCCTGCTCAGCGGCTTTGAACGCAGTGTCTGCGTCTGCATGGCGCTGGCGCAGCTCCTCCAGTGCTTTCTCAGCCTGCTCGCGTTCTTCACCTTCAAGCCCTTCCAGACCTGATTCGGCCTTTTTCAGCTTGGTTCGCATAATGGAAACCTGCTGTTTAAGCGCCTTCATATCTACGGGTTCAGATTTGGGTGCTGCAGCGGTAGTGTCGCCGGAGGCCTGCTCTGCATCCTGATAGGCCTTGTCCGCTGCGTCTGCCTTGGTTTCAAGGGTTTCTACAGTAGCGCGCAGTTTATCCAGGCCGTCGAGGCCTTTGGATTCAGCGTTTTTCAGCGCGTCGCGTGCTTTCTTCAGTTTGGTGCGGGCAACGGCAGCAGCGGTTTTAAGTTGCTTCAGGTCCGGGCCGTCAGAGTTATCTGCAGTGGCGCCAGATTCGGCCTGCTCAAACGCTTGTTGAGCCTTGTCGGCGTTGTCCTGAGCCGTTTTAACAGCGGCTTCCAGTTCGCTGGTGTCACCTTCACCGGATTCGCGGGCTGCATCCAGAGCCTTTTGTGCCTTCTTCAGCTTGGTGCGTGCGACAGCAGCAGCGGTTTTAAGCTGCTTGGTGTCAACTTGCGGCGCGGCTGCCGGAGCAGCACTGGATTCGGCCTGTTGCAAAGCGGCCTGAGCCGTTTCGGAACTGGTCTGAGCGGCGGTTACGGCGGCTTCCAGTTCGCTGATATCGCCTTCACCGGTTTCGCGGGCTGCATCCAGGGCCTTTTGTGCCTTCTTCAATTTGGTGCGGGCAACAGCAGCAGCGGTTTTAAGGCTGCTGAGATCAGGTGCCTGATGTGCCGCTTCGGCTTCAGGTGCCTTGCGAGCTTTCTGAGCCAGGGCGGCTTCTTCAGCACGAGCCTTGCGACGTGCTTCCTTCTCTTCCTGCTCGCGCTCAAGACGGGCCTGGCGTGCTTCAAAGCGCTCTCGTGCGTGATCTGCTTTACGCTGTTCGGCTTCTTCGGTGCGAATCTCGGATTTGGCAAAACGATAGTACTGCACCAGCGGGATACTGCTGGGGCAGACGTAAGCGCAAGCACCACATTCGATACAGTCGAACAGGTTGTGATTCTTCGCCTTCTCGAACTCCTTGCCCTTGGAGAACCAGTAGAGCTGCTGTGGCAGCAGCTCGGCGGGGCAGACCTGCTCGCACATACCGCAACGGATACACGCCTGCTCCGGTTGGGCCGCAGGCATCTCGTCCTGGCTGGAGGCGATGATGCAGTTGGTGGTCTTGATCACCGGAATCTGATCATGCTCCACCGTAACACCCATCATGGGGCCACCCATGACCAGTCGATACAGCTTGTTTTCGTAAACGTTGGCCGCGTCCAGCAGGTCAGCAAAGGGTGTGCCGATCAGGGTTTCAAAGTTTTGAGGCTGAGCAACGGCGTCACCGGTGACGGTCACAACCCGAGAGATCAAAGGCTCGCCTTTATGTACTGCACGGTATACGGCGGACATGGTGCCCACGTTCTGGCACACAATACCGATATCGGCCGGAATCTTGCCGCTGGGTACCTCAATATCCGTCAGCAGCTTGATCAGCTGACGCTCACCACCGGATGGATACTTGGTGGGCACTACGCGGATATCAAGGTTCAGCTCGCAGCCCTTAAGTGCCTTTTCCAGTGTGTGGATGGCATGGGCCTTGTTGTCCTCAATGCCGATCATGATATGGCTCGGCTTGAGCAGGTGATTGAGGATGCGAATACCGCCCAGAATCTCGTCGGCACGCTCACGCATGAGCATGTCGTCGGCAGTGATGTAGGGCTCGCACTCGGCTGCATTGATGATCAGCGTATTGACGATATGGTCATCACCCAGGTGCAGCTTGACGTCGGTCGGGAAGCCTGCGCCGCCCATGCCGGCAACGCCGCACTGGCGGATATGCTCGATCAGTTGTGAAGGTTCGAGCGAGGTGTAGTCCTCAAGGCCCTGGTGTTCAATCCAGCGCTCTTCACCATCGGTCTCGATGCAGATGCAGTCGGAATCCAGGCCGGACGCATGGGGTACCGGGTGTGGGCCAATGGAGCGGATCACGCCAGACGTCGGTGCATGCAGGGCTGCACTGATGCGGCCAACGGGTTCGGCGATCATCTGGCCTTTCAGGACCTGCTGCCCAACTTCAACGATCGGGCTGGCGGCGATACCGATATGCTGTTGCAGCGGTACATACAGACGGCTCGGCAGAGGCAGGCGACCAATCGGCTGGCGCGTGGACTGCTTCTTGTTTTCCGGCGGATGGATGCCGCCGTGAAATGCGAATACCTTACCCATCAGACGGCCTCCTGCTGCTGAGTCTGGCCACGACCGCGGTCAGTGGCGATCAGGCTGGATGATTCAGTCGGTGATGGCCATTTCCAATTGGCGATAGTGGTTTCCACCGGAATCATGTCAATACAGTCCACGGGGCAGGGTTCAACACAGAGATCACAGCCGGTGCACTCGTCAGTGATGACAGTGTGCATCTGCTTGGCCGCACCCAGAATGGCGTCCACCGGGCAGGCTTGAATACATTTGGTGCAGCCGATGCACTCGTCTTCACGAATGTAGGCGACCATTTTGACCTGTTCCTGTCCGTGTTCGTCATCCAGCGGGATGGCTTCTACGTCCAGCAGGTCGGCCAGTGCTTCGATGGTTGTTTGGCCACCGGGAGGGCACTTGTTGATAGCATCGCCATTGGAAATTGCTTCGGCGTAGGGGCGGCAGCCCGGGTAGCCACACTGGCCACATTGGGTCTGTGGCAGCAGAGCGTCTATCTGATCAACGATAGGATTGCCTTCTACGCGAAAACGCACAGAGGCATAGCCCAGGATGATGCCGAAAACGACAGCTAGGCCAAATAGAATAAGGATTGCACTAATTACAGTGGTCATTGCTCACTCCGCCTCAGAACTGTACGAGGCCGGCAAAACCCATGAATGCCAGCGACATCAGGCCTGCGGTGACCATGCCGATAGCGGCGCCACGGAAGGGTACGGGAACATCAGCAACGGCTACGCGCTCACGGATGGCTGAGAAAAGCACCAGCGCCAATGAGAAGCCGACTGCAGCACCAAAGCCATAGGCGATGGACTCAACAAACCCGTTCTGCTTTTTGATGTTCAGCAGAGCCACGCCGAGTACAGCGCAGTTGGTTGTGATCAGCGGCAGGAAAATACCCAGCAGTTTGTAGAGCAGGGGGCTGGTTTTATGCACCACCATTTCGGTGAACTGCACCACAACAGCGATAACCAGAATGAAGGCAATCGTCTGCAGGTATTCCAGCCCGAAAGGCTCCAGCAAAAGCGAATACACCAGATAGCTGCAGACGGATGACAGTGTCAGCACAAACGTGGTGGCCAGTGACATGCCCATGGCGGTTTCCAGCTTGTTGGAAACGCCCATAAAGGGACAAAGCCCCAGGAATTGAACCAGGACAAAGTTGTTTACCAGTACGGTGCTGATCAGAATGAGCAGAAAATCAGTCATAGCCCCTGTCGCTGCAAGAGCCCCACGACGTGCGGGGCAGTATTAGATGCTGCTGAATTTTACCGGATTAATAACCCCAGGGTACAGGCCAGCCGTTGATGCCGGGCAATACGGGGGAGGGGCTAATCAAGATTAGCCCCTCTATGTTGTCCAGTGTGCCGGTTTTGGAGAACCGGTTTTAGATCAGTTCAGCCTGCTTGATCTTGACCAGCAGTGCCTGAACTTGTTCCGTTGGTGTGCCGGACAGCTCGCTCAGGTCGACCTTGAGATCTGCATTGGCAGCGTCTGAATCGGTCAGCAGCAACACGCCGGCCGCTTTCAGTGTGTCGGCTTGAGCCAGAGCTTCACCACGCACAACCAGCGGCATACGGCCCTGAGCGAACAGCTGCTGCTCCAGTGTGTAGAGCAGGGTGTCAGCAGTCGCGCTGTCGGCACCGGTCAGGCTTATCAGTGCAGCTTGCTGGCCGAAACGACGGGCGCGCAGCTCTGTGGTCAGTGCGGAGCTGTTGTGCAGTTCGATAGATGCTGCATCCGCGTTCTGGCCGATCACCATGCCCGCTGCAACGGTCGCGTTGGTCAGGCGGTCAACGATGATGAAAGAACCGGTGCCCTTGTGGCGGCTGTAGTCGTCGGCAACTACCGGTGTTTCCAGCTGAATTTCAACCTGGGCAATTTCGTTCAGACCCAGTGAAGCGGTCGGAGACTGCTGCAGGGTATTCACGTCAATCGCATGGTGAATAGCGCTTACGCGACCTGCGGTGCGAGTCGTTGCCAGCTTGATCTCGTAGTTGCGACCGGCCTGCAGCGGCTGCTCGGACATCCAGACCAGGTGTGCATTGAAGCGGTTGTGGGTCTCCGGCACCTGATTGCTGTGCACGATGATGTCGCCACGTGAGATGTCGATCTCATCTTCCAGGGTCAGTGTAACGGCCATCGGTGCGTAGGCAGCATCCAGCTCGCCATCGAAAGTCACAATGGATTTGACCTTGCTGGACTTGCCGGATGGCAGCACGGTTACCTGATCGCCCGGGCGAACAACCCCGGCACTCAGGGTGCCGCAATAACCACGGAAGTTCAGGTTAGGGCGGTTGACGTACTGAACCGGGAAGCGCAGCTCGTCGAAGTTCTCGTCACCAGCGATCTCGACGCTTTCCAGCGTTTCCATCAGAGACTCGCCTTTGTACCAGGGCATGTGCTCGGACGGATTCACCACGTTGTCGCCCTTGAGGGCAGAGATCGGTGCGAAGTGAATGTCTTTCAGACCCAGACCGCTGGCAAATTCCAGGTAGTCCTTTTTGATCTGCTCAAAGCGTTTTTCGCTGAAGTCCACCAGGTCCATCTTGTTGACGGCAACCAGGGTGTGCTTGATACCCAGCAGGGACACGATGAAGCTGTGTCGGCGCGTCTGTACCTGCACGCCGTGACGGGCGTCGATCAGGATGATCGCCAGGTCGCAGGTAGATGCACCAGTCGCCATGTTGCGGGTGTACTGCTCGTGCCCCGGGGTGTCGGCGATGATGAACTTGCGCTTGGAGGTTGAGAAGTAACGGTAGGCAACATCAATCGTGATGCCCTGTTCACGTTCAGCCTGCAGGCCGTCAACCAGCAGGGCCAGGTCCAGCTCTTCGCCGGTAGTGCCGACTTTCTTGCTGTCGTTCTGGATAGCAGCCAGCTGATCTTCATAGATCATTTTGGAGTCGTGCAGCAGACGGCCGATCAGAGTGGATTTGCCATCATCTACGCTGCCGCAGGTCAGAAAGCGCAGCAGTTCCTTGTTTTCATGCTGATTCAGGTAGGCATCAATATCTGTAGCGATCAGATCGGATTGGTGTGACATCTTTATCTCTTCCCGTGTTCTGTGCCGAGGCGCAACAACTGTTTGCGCCTGCTTGTGGGGGCATGCTGTCTGAGGGCGACTAACTCAAGGGTTTATCAAGCTCGCTCAGCAGATGCCCGCATCTTTGTTAGTTCAGCTGCAAATCAGAAGTAGCCTTCCATCTTCTTCTGCTCCATGGAGCCTGCGCTGTCGTGGTCAATGGCGCGGCCCTGGCGTTCAGATGTAGTGGTCAGCAGCATCTCCTGAATGATCTCAGGCAGGGTGTCGGCTTCAGACTCCACAGCACCGGTCAGCGGGTAGCAGCCCAGAGTACGGAAGCGGATCGGCTTCATCATCGGGACTTCACCGTCAGCCAGTGGCAGGCGCTCGTCGTCGACCATGATCAGCATGCCGTCACGCTCAACCACTGGGCGTACAGCAGAGAAGTACAGCGGTACCAGCGGAATCTGCTCCAGGTGGATGTACTGCCAGATATCCAGTTCGGTCCAGTTGGACAGCGGGAAGACTCGGATGCTCTCGCCCTTGTCGACACGGGTGTTGAACGTGTTCCACAGCTCAGGGCGCTGGTTTTTCGGGTCCCAGCGGTGATGTTTATCACGGAAGGAGAAAACACGCTCCTTGGCACGGGACTTCTCTTCATCACGACGGGCACCGCCAAAGGCAGCATCGAACTGGTACTTGTTCAGTGCCTGCTTCAGGCCCTGGGTTTTCATGATGTCGGTGTGCTTGGCCGAGCCGTGCTCGAACGGGCTGATACCCATCTCAACGCCTTCCGGGTTGATATGCACGATCAGGTCCATGCCTGCTTCTTTGGCCATCTGGTCACGGAACTGGATCATCTCTTTGAATTTCCAGGTGGTGTCCACGTGCAGCAGCGGGAAGGGCGGTTTGCCCGGGAAGAATGCTTTACGGGCAAGGTGCAGCATGACGGAAGAGTCCTTGCCTATGGAGTAAAGCATGACCGGATTATCGAACTCGGCAGCCACCTCGCGGATGATGTGAATGCTTTCAGCTTCGAGCTGCTTCAAATGGGTCAGGCGGTGTTCCGGCAACTGATTCATCGTATGACTCTTTCGGTTGATTAACGCACACAGAGCCCGATGGGGCTCATAACTGGAGCGCATTATGTCCAAGTGTTAATAAAATAAAAAAGAATAAATATGAATTTTTATATTTCCTAAATGAATAAGAGGGTTGGCAACCCATGGATGATCTACAGTGCTGTAGATGTAGAAGCCTTATGTTCCAAAAAGAAATAACAAAATTATTAATTAGTATTTTACGTTATAAAAAGCGGCCGGTACCATGGCCGCCTGTTTCAATGACGCTTATATTAACTAAGGTTGACCTGACATGTACCAGTACACCGAAGTGGACCAGAAACTGGTTGACGAACGGGTAGCGCAATATCGCGATCAGACTCGACGTTTCCTGGCCGGCGAACTGCCTGATGAGGAGTTTCGTGCCCTGCGCCTGATGAACGGCCTCTACATTCAGCGTCAAGCGCCGATGTTGCGCGTCGCCATCCCTTACGGCCTGATGTCCTCTACGCAGCTGCGCAAGATGGCACACATCGCCCGTACCTATGATAAGGGCTATGGCCACTTCACCACGCGTACCAACATTCAGTACAACTGGCCCAAGCTGGAAGAAGTACCAGATATCCTGGCCGAACTGGCAGAAGTGCAGATGCACGCTATCCAGACTTCCGGTAACTGTATCCGTAACACCACTACCGATCCTTATGCCGGTGTGATCGCCAGCGAACTGGAAGATCCGCGTCCCTGGTGTGAGATCATTCGTCAGTGGTCCACACTGCACCCGGAATTCGCCTACCTGCCGCGTAAATTCAAGATCGCTGTCACCGGTGGTCCTGAGGACCGTGCTGCCTCTCAGGTACATGACATCGGTCTGCACCTGGTGAAGAACGAGCAAGGCGAGATCGGTTTCGAAGTACTGGTCGGCGGCGGCTTGGGTCGTACACCCTTTATTGGCAAGCAGATTCGCCCGTTCCTGGCACCGCAGGACCTGTTGTCCTACCTGGAAGCGATCATCCGCGTGTACAACCTGAACGGTCGTCGTGATAACAAGTACAAGGCACGTATCAAAATCCTGGTGAACGCCATGGGCATTGATGCCTTCCGTGAACTGGTTGACGCTGAATGGGCCGAGATTCGTGAATCCGATCTGCGACTGTCGCAGGAAGAAATCGACAAGGTTAAAGCCCAGTTCGTGCCGCCGGCATATGAAGCGGATGCGGCGAATAATGATCTGCACGCACAGCTTGCTGAAAACGAAGAGTTCCGTGTCTGGTTCGAGCGCAACACCGTTCAGCACAAGGTTGCGGGTTACCGCATCGTTGTTGTATCCCTGAAGCCTTACTTGAAGGCGCCGGGTGATATCACTGATATCCAGCTGGAAGCCGTTGCTGACCTGGCGGATCGTTTCTCCTTTGGTGAAGCGCGTGCCACCCATCACCAGAACCTGGTGCTGGCAGACGTGAAGCAGGGCGACTTGCTGGAAGTCTGGAAAATTTTGAATGCCAATGGTCTGGCGCGCCCGAACATCGGCACCCTGACCGACATGATCGTATGCCCCGGCTTTGATTTCTGCAGTCTGGCTAACGCCAAGACGCTGAACATCGCCGAGCAGATCAACGAGAAATTTGAAAACGTCGACTACATGCACGACATCGGTGAGATCCGTCTCAACATGTCCGGTTGCATCAACGCCTGTGCGCACCACCATGTGGGCCACATCGGTATTCTCGGCGTGGATAAAAAAGGTGAAGACTGGTATCAGTTCACTCTGGGTGGCTCCTCTGAAGCAGAAGCCTCTTTGGGTAAAGTACTGGGTAAATCGGTTGCGGCTGATGACGTAGCCAACACCGTCGAAAAAATTCTGCTGGCGTACATTGATCAGCGTGACTCCGAAGCGGAAAGCTTCCTGGAAGTTGTGCGTCGCGTCGGATTGGATCCGTTCAAGGAGGCCGTTTATGCCGCTGCTAATTAATCGTACCCCTGTTGCTGAAGATCAGTGGGTAACCGTGGCTGAAGATCAGGCGATCCCGGCTGAAGGTTCTATTATTCTGCCGCTGGCTCAGTGGCTGGAAAATCGCGATGCACTTGCAGGTCGTGAAGTCGGCGTACAGGTAACGGGCGACGATGCTCTGGATCAGGTGCTGGCACTTAAGGACCAGGTATCGTTGATCGCGGTTACCTTCCCGGCATTTACCGATGGTCGCGGCTTCAGCATTGCGCGTCTGCTACGTCGTGAAGGGTATACCGGTCAGTTGCGTGCAGTGGGTGATGTTACCCGTGATCGTCTGGCATATCTGGAGCGCTGCGGCTTTGATGCGCTCGAAGTGCCTGCAGATCGTTACAAGGAAGAAGTGCTTGGCGCTTTTGATGAAGTAAGCGTTCGTTACCAGGGCGGTGCATCCGTGACACGCCCGGCGTACCCGCAGAGCTGAACAGGAGAACAGGAATGAGCATCGATCTGGCAGCTGCCAACGCGGCACTGGAAGGCAAGACACCGCAGGAAATCGTCGCCTGGGCAATTGCCAACAGCGATAAACCGCTGGTGACCACCAATTTCCGTCCTTACGAGTCCGTCATCCTGCACATGGCTGTTCAGGCCAAGCCTGATATCGAAGTGCTTTGGGTTGATTCGGGTTACAACACTTCGGCCACTTACCGCTTTGCGGAAAAGCTGATCAAGGACTTGAACCTGAATATCCGCACCTTCATCCCCGAGATGAGTGCGGCACGCCGCAACGTCTTGATGGGTGGTATCCCGGATGTGGATGATCCTCAGCACGAAGAGTTTACCCGTCAGGTGAAGCTTGAGCCGTTCCAGCGGGCGCTGGCCGAGATGAAGCCGGACCTGTGGTTGAACGCGATTCGCAAGGATCAGACTGAATTCCGTCAGTCTCTGGACATCGTATCGGCAAGCAAGGACGGCATCATCAAGGTGGCGCCGCTGTTCAACTGGACAGAAGCCGATATGGACGCTTACCTGGCGGAACATAACCTGCCGAACGAACACGATTACTTCGATCCGACCAAAGCGATCGAAACGCGCGAGTGCGGTTTGCACACGCAGCTGTAATCAGATTTCAGGTTCGTACTCAAAAGCCCGCGATTGCGGGCTTTTTTGCGAGTGTCACTCCTGTAGCGTACTCAAGGGGCTTCTGACGCCTTGAGCGCCTTGTTTCAAAACATGCGTGTAGATTTCGGTTGTTTTTACATCGGCATGTCCGAGTTGCTGCTGTACTGTTCGTATATCCACGCCAGACTGCAGCAAATGCGTTGCAAAAGAATGTCGCAAAGTATGACATGACACCTGCTTTTGGATGTTAGCGTCTCGTGCTGCTTTTTTTATCAGTTTGTTCAGTTTACTCTCATCGTAATGGTGCCGGCGCAGGAGCTTGCCGGCAGGGTCTATACTCAGGCGAGAAGCAGGGAAGAGATAATGCCAGCCAGACTCAAAGGGCGCATTGGGGTACTTGCGAGCAAGTGCGTCCGGCAGCCAGACACCCGCGTAACCCTCGCACATCAAATCCTGTGTGAAGTAATTCTCTACCCGTTCTACCTGCTGTCTCAGCAATGGAATCAACTCCTTCGCAAGCGTCACCAGCCGGTGCTTACCCCCTTTTCCGTTTATCACACGTATCTGCCCAAAGTCGAAATCGACGTCTTTAACACGCAGTCGCACCAGCTCAATACGACGCAATCCCGAGCCATACATCATTGCTGCCATCAGATACTGAATTCCTGCCAGTTGGCTGAGAAGGGCGGCAACTTCCTTCCTTGTGAGTACTACGGGCAACTTGCGAGGCTTTCGAGCAGAACTGTATCCGGACAGATCACCGACGCTCTGGCCAAGAAACCTGGTTTTGAGAAATACGATCGCGTTAAGAGCAAGGGACTGTGTTCCAGCAGAAACATTGCGCTCAACTGCAAGAAAAGTCAGAAAGCGAATGATGTCTTCATCATGCAGCTGGCTCGGATGTCGTTTGCCGCTGAAAAGAATGAAGTACTTGATCCAATGCAGATATGTGCTGATTGTCCGCCGGCTATAGCGCTGGACCAACATAAAGTCCTCTACGGACTTGAGAAAGGGAGATTTCGACATGTACAACACCTCATCCATGAAATGTATGCAGTTCGTTATACCCGCTGGGTGGCACTATGTCGAGAAAAGTACCCTTTTACCGGAATGCTGAATTGGAATATTGTTTAATTTCAATTGGTTAGGGATTTAAGGTAAAAATTAAAAGGTATACCCGCTAATAATTATTATGAGGTCGAAGACCTCATTAACAGACTGTTATAACACCTTAATAGGCTCCATCAAAAATATTAATATAAGGATTTAGTGTGAAAATAGTTGTACCTGAACTTCAAATTTCTAGTGATTGTGGATTTAGTCCTGATATAGATATTTTCAAACGAAAAGGTTTTGGTGAAAGGCTTGCTAACCTTGTTGAAAATTCAGGTGGAAGCCCTGTTATAGCATTAGACTCTGGCTGGGGAGAGGGTAAAAGCACATTTATAAAAATGTGGCGTGGTTACCTCGAGAATCACAGAGAACCAGAGATAAAATCTATTTATTTTGACGCTTTTGAAAATGATTATCAGAAGGACCCATTTTTAACGTTGGCATCTGAAATTTACCAACTCATCACAGTCGAAGACGAAGAAACGAAGACCAAATTTAAAGATAAAGCAGCCAAGGCAGCAAAGTCTCTTGTAAGAGGGGCTTTGAAAGTGTCTGTCAAAGTAGGCACAGCAGGCATTGTTGATGGTAGTGCTGTTGATGTGGCAGAAAAAGAACTATCGAACTTGGTTGCTGATCAAGTCGATGACTTGATAAAAGAGAGATTTGAACACGCAGAAAAAGACAAGCTTGCTCTGAAAGAGTTTAGGAGTTATCTGTCAAATTTTGCTAATGAAGTTAATGGTGGTAAGCCGATCGTATTTATTATTGACGAACTTGATCGCTGTAAGCCTGATTTCGCTTTAGAGTTACTCGAACAAGTGAAGCACTTGTTCTCTGTTAAAGGTATAACCTTCCTTCTAGTTACTAATAGAGAGCAATTAGAAGAGTCAATTAAGTCCAAGTATGGTCAAGGAATCAACCCTACAAACTATCTTCACAAGTTTATCAATTTCTGGTTAACGATGCCTCGCGCTTCGGATGAATACAACGATAATGGTTATCAATTTTTGCAAAATGCTCTTTCTGGAATGAAAGAGGAAAATGAAGTTATAGTAAACACTGAGTCAGTCTCTGTTCTAAATGATATCGTTAAGTTTTATCAACCATCATTCAGAGAAATCGAGCGTATGCTATCTTATTTCTCTATCATAAATAATATGTTGGGTAGCCAACGCTACCTTGAAAATTATCAGTATATGATTTCTATGGTGTGTTACCTAAAAGCCTGTCAACCCAATTGCTTAAAAGTGGTAAATGGAAAATTAAACTCTAGCCATATAATCGAAGCTGCTAGGTTAGACGAAATTGACTCTTCAGCATCATATTATTCTCTTCAATATGTTAACAAGCTTGTACGCTTCGATTTAGCTGACGAAGATACACGAAAGCAAATGTTGGAAGAAAGGGAGATTCAAATAGATAGAATGGGGCGTACACCACAAAACTTGCTCAAAACTATCAGTTCATGGCTGTCGGAAATTAACCCTAGCTAGCGGTGTTGTAACAAAGCATTTAAGAGTGATTCGCAACGCTTGGCAGTTTCGCTTCGCTCAAGTATAGCCAAGCGCCGCTCACACCTTAATGCGGCGTTAGAGTTTTTAGCATGAGATTAAAGCACGAGCTAACTTACGACAAAGGCGCTTCATTTGCTCTGGCATGGGCATTTACTTGGAGGTTTCTGCTTGTTTCTATATTTCTGCTGATCCCAGAGTATTTCTTCAGGAAATACGTGAGCTATGAATATTATACGCTCTTCGCAATTTTCGAGTATGGGGTGTTCACTGATCTTCCCCCGATAAATCGGACACCTACGCTGCTCATACCGTCATTGCTTCATATTCAACTGGACTCAGGTAATT
>JBLXDP010000004.1:0-338613 GCA_048264005.1 Marinobacterium sp. | reverse complement strand
TACATCCAGCACTTTTATAATCGAGTTCGACTGCACTCAAGCTTAAATTACCTGAGTCCAGTTGAATATGAAGCAATGACGGTATGAGCAGCGTAGGTGTCCGATTTATCGGGGGAAGATCACCAAAAAACCGCCGCTTCGCTCTGGTTTTTCGGCCCCTGCTGGCGGCGTTAATTTTCAAAGGTGACTATGACTGACTGGAAGAAGTATGAACGTTTCATAACCGAACTTTGCTCTGAGGACTATCAATCTCAAGATGTCACAGTCATCCCAAATGCCAAAATCAAAGGTTGCTTAAGTCAAACGATTAGGCAGGTAGATGTCCTAATAGACTCTCGCTTCGGTGACGATAGAAATCGCAGGATTATTGTAGATGCCAAGAAATATAACCGTCCCCTAAATGTTAAAGACGTTGAAAGTTTCCATGGAATGATGATGGACTGCTCCTCAAAAGTCGGCATTTTAGTTTGTCCTAACGGCTATAGTGAGGCGGCTAAAAGAAGATCACAAGATTATATTAATTTGAAAATTGTTGCTCTCTCTGAATTAGAAAATATCGATCTCTCGCTGTGGGATGACTGTATAAGTGATAGTTGCAATGAAAGAAAAGAACGAGGTCTAGTACTTTGGGATTCGCCTATGGGTATAGGAGCACCATCTACTCCAGTATCAATTACTGCTATTGGTAAATGCGATGTCTGTGGGGATTTTCATATTTGGTGTTGGGACTGTGGTGGTAAATTTTGTTTGGGCGATGAAAGTGAGTTGAAGTGCCACTGCAACCACCCTTGGTTTTGGCTTACCGCCATCGAAGAAGATGAAAGTAGCGAAGGCGGCAATGAAGTATTGAAGTCTGTATACCTGCTTTTAGTTACTTTAACAGATGCATTAATCGCAGATAGAAAGCCGCTAAATTGAAATTAACAAGCGCATGTTGTGCGCCCCTGCGGGGCTGGGACCTTCGTTCCGCTGCGCTTCACTACGGCCCCAAATGCGGGCGTTAGCTACCAAGGAGTATCGTGATTAATAAAAGCGACATACTTTCTCGACTCTACTACCACGAGCTCGAATCAAGGGATAAGATATTTGGTCGCCTTCAACTAAATTTTGCAATCTATGCAAGCATAATTGCGTTACTGGCCTATATGGTCAGAATGATAGACTACGGTTCGTCCTGTGTTGTCTTAACTATATTCTTTGTCGGCCTTTCCATAGCGGTTCTGCCGTTGGGTTGGTCTATATACCTGACGATAGCTGCGCTAACAGGGTTGAAGTATAAGACCTTCCCAAGAGCAAACGATTTAATTAGCTATGCCGATGAAGTCGATAAACATGCGGATGACATTCAGGCATATAATTCAAATTATAATCAGGATATTGAGGTCCCCGACCCGGAGAAAAAATTAGACAAGTATGTATGCAAAGCATACGCAAACTGCATTGATCATAATTATGAGATAAATGAACTCAGAAGAAAGGCTATAAGAAATTCATTATGGGGCATGGTTATAGCCTCTATTCCAATCTTAATTTCTTCATTCGCTTTTGTTTTTTATGACCTTGATGCTTCTTCTCCTAGAAAAGTATCCGCATCCTTCAATGAGGGAACACCTTTAGTGAATGCTATTGAAAGTATTAATGGCGGTATTTCAAATATTCCAACCAAAAACCAAGATAAGGAGGCTTTAGTAATGCCAAATAAAAACTCAGGGCAGAAAGATGACGAGCAAAAACAAATTATCCCCCCACCCCCTCCAGAACCAACAGAACCGGAGTTGCAAGTCTCGATTGAAAACTTTAAAGAACCCCTCCCAGATAAAGCAAAAATGCTAAATGAAGACAAATAGCTAGCAAAAGGCTCAGCCGCTCCGAAAACGCTAGGGCGTTTTCGGAGCGGCTGAGCCTAGACGTTACCTTCCTCACCCAGAGTGACGTGAATCGAATATAGATGAGTTAATATGAATAATTACAAAGTAGAGTATTTATCTGTTATCAACTCCAAAGAGAGTTTCTGTAAGTCTGTATCTTCGTTTAACAACCTCCTTCAATCATATGACAATGTCAGCATCAATGGGAATAAGATTGGTTTTGAAGGAACTGAATTCGAGTATGACGTGCAATTTGGGGAAATTCAGGAAGATAGCCAGCGTTATTTTCATGTAAAGCTAAAGTGTAAAAATAAAGGTGACTCGGACAAGTTTAAACTACTGCTAAAGTCAGTAAGAACATTACTAACGAAGGCAAGTGAAAAACCTCCAGAGATCCTGTGGGATGATTTAAGTAGCGAGTTAGCAAACAAAGCGTATCCAGTTATACATGAAATAGAAAACATGATGCGCAAGTTAATAACCAAGTTCATGCTAACGACTATTGGACTAGCATGGACAAAGGATGCAGTTCCCAAGGAGGTTTCAGAATCGATCAAAACTAGAAACTCCAACACATCTCAAAACTATCTCTATGAAGCAGATTTCATACAGCTATCAAACTTCCTATTTAAAGAATACTCCACTGCAAACTCGAGAAAGTTAGTCGAAAAGCTTGGGGTGATAACAGACATAAACGAACTTGAACTAACCGAGCTGAAGGAGCTTGTGCCGCAATCAAACTGGGAGCGATACTTTTCTCCAATAGTGGATTGCAAAAGCGAGTACCTTCAAACACGCTGGGAAAAACTATATGAGTTGCGGTGCATGGTAGCCCACAACAAATTCTTAGGTGCCGATAATTATGATGAAATATGCCGAGTTACTAAAGAAGTGAAAGATAAACTCACTCAGGCTATAGAAAACCTAGATAAAGTGCACGTATCAGAAGAGCAAAAAGAAGATGTTGCTGAGAATATCGCAAGCAGTATGAATTCACTTTATGGTGAATTTATTCGAAGCTGGAATATGGTTCAGGAACTTCTTATACATCTCTACAATATGTCATTAAATGGAGATGAGGATTTTTCCATGAATAAGAAGCGGATGATGAATGCGAGAAACCTTGTAAAGCCTATGATCGCTAAAGGAATTGTTCCAAGAGAGTTTGGCCCCGCTATTTATCAGCTTAATGACCTTAGAAATGCCGTTGTTCATCATTCCGACCTGAAGATTAGTGAAAGTTCACTTTATGAGTATCTTGGTATGCTAGATAGAATCAAGTCGGAGTTAATCCACATTGTAGAGAATTACCAACCAAAAGGTAACAAGTAGGTGCACAGGGTTTCAGCGCGCTTCGCAGCTAAAACCTGTGACCTAGGCGTTAAGGAGTATTTAAGTGCTTATAATTGAAGACCTTCGAGAGTGCTTAAGCTCAGGATTCGATGAACAACATAAAGCCCAATTTGAAGTGGCTTTTAGAAGTCTTGGGTATCAAGACGAGTATTGTCGCTATCATTACGAGCAATATCACAAAGAACACAAACTGTTTATTGCTGCTTTCCGAGGGGAGTTGAAGGATCAAGAGATTCAGGACCCTCAATACTACCGAATTGCTTTTGAAGCCAACTGCTTCTCTTTCTTTCGTTCTCTTCATGCTCTGATTGAATCAATTCCATACCTATTAAACCTTCTCATTGGTGCGAAAGAAGATATTGAGTCGCGCCATGTAAATTGGGGCTGCATTATCAGCTCTGCTTCTTCTGATTTTCCTGAAAGTGTGGGAAAAATTAAGCATCTTAGGGCTTCTGATTCATATCAGGAGCTTGAGCATATCTCAAATGTATCTAAGCATCGGCGCATTGTTCGAATTGATAGTGGTATGTTCTCACGAGAAAATGGAGCCCGCTTTTGCGAAGAAGATTTTGATAAGGCGTTCAGGACGTATCAAATAGGAGAGTTAATGGAGATTATTTATGACGATTTGCATCCAAAAGCGTTAGAGGTAATAAAGAGCTTTGTGCGTTAACAAGCTCAATACTCCTAGCAAACGTATCAAGTCGTCGCTGAAAAGCGTGGCTGGGACACCAAAACTACGCGGCTATTTAGTTTGGTGCTTCGCCCAAATTTAACCAAATCTCCGCTACGTTTTGCAGCCCCTTATACGGGTGTTAGCTTTCCGAGTTACCCACGAATAGCTTCCATCCCTAGCACAAACGGCTGATGACCCCATCTCCATATTGCAGCTATGTTGATGATCTTTAATAATCGGAGATCATCAACATGCCACTCCCTTCCCACGTTCAGATCTGTAACCTTCTCTATCGCTATGCCGAGTTGATCGACAGCGGTCAGCTGGCGGCTGCAGCAGAGCTGTTCCGACATGCACGTGTCCATACGGGCAGCGGGCAATCCCCGTTGGATGCCGAAGGGCTGCTGCAAACCTGGCAGTCGATGCTCAAGCTTTACCCCTGTGGCACGCCGCGTACCAAGCATATGATCACCAACCCCATTGTTGAGGTCGATGAAGCAGCGGGGAGGGCGAGTTGTCGTTCTTACTACACCGTATTTCAGGCGACCGATGATTTTCTGCTTCAGCCGATCATATCCGGGCGTTACCAGGATGAGTTTGAATGCGTAGATGGCGAGTGGCGCTTCAGTTTTCGTGATTACACTCTGGTGGATCTGATTGGAAATCTGGCTTATCACTTGAATCGCTGATGGTTTTTCAGTGTCAGCCAGGACCTATTCACTGACCTGAACACAATTTCGACCCGCTCCCTTCGCTGCATAAACCGCACTGTCGGCTCGTGCAAAAAGGCCGCGAGCATTATCGCCTTTGCGTGCTTCGGTGATGCCAAAGGAGATGGTGATATGGACCGGCTGGCCTTGAAAGTTGAACGGGCTTTGCTCGACCGCCTGACGGATTTTCTCGGCGGCCTGGCGGGCACTTTCCGCTGAGGTCGATGGCATCAAAATGACGAACTCTTCACCGCCGTAGCGCGCGACCAGATCAACGCCTCTCAGGTTTTGACGCAGGACTTTGGCAACCAGACGCAGCACCTTGTCTCCGGCCAGATGTCCGTATTGGTCATTAATGGTTTTGAAACGATCGATGTCACCGACACAGAGCGCGAAAGGGGTGTCATAACGCTCAAAACGCTCCAGTTCGTCGGCAAAACGTTCATCGTAGACACGGCGGTTCGGCAAGCCGGTCAGAGGGTCGGTGCGGGATTCGACATGGGCATCTTCGGCTTGCTTGCGGAAGCTTTCGGCCTTGTGTTCCATATCGTTAAGTTGGGATACCAGCCCGGCCTTTTCCTGTTGGAGCGTTTTGAGGTGCTCTTCTTCATGGATTTTGTGCTGGTTCATGGCCTTAATGATGCTGGCCAGCTGTGCGCTGACCGAACGCTTCAAGTCATTGATGTCGTGCGTATTCTGAACGACGTGATGGATCTTGCTCACATCCTGACGCACGGTTTGATCAAGCAGGTTGTTACGTTTTCGTTGTTTAAGTTCCAGCGTATCGGAGCTGTCCACAAAACGACGCAAATAGGCCAGTTGCTCATTCAGGTTCAACAGGTAGTTCTGGATATCTTCTTCCAGATTGCCGCCACAGACCCGCATCAAGTCCGACATTTCCTGCAGACAGGTTTCCAGTTCATCAGGTCGGCTGGCCGTCTCCAGGCGTTTAATCAACAGGTGGGCGCGCCTGGCATACTCGCTGGGCACATTCATCTGTTGCAGCAGCTCAAGCATGCGTGTGGCGAGTCGGGCACTGACCACGTCAGTCAGCTGGGACAGGTCGTTACTGGGTTCTTCAATAACCGTTGGGGAGCTCAGTTTCTTTTGCACCTCCAGCAGGGAGGCGACAATCTTTGGCATTTGATCCAGCGTGCCAGAGCCTGTTTCCAGGTCGTGTTTGATGTCGTCAAGATTAGTGCTGAAACTACCCTCAGAGTCTTGCAGCAGGAGAAGGTTTGCCCAGTCTCTAAGCTGTTTGAGCAGGTTCTCGGTGGATTTGGCTCGCACGCCTTCAAGTTTGAGAACCTGTTTTTCCGTTTTACGCAGCAGGTCTTGAACTTTATCGAGGCGGTTGGCCTCCAGCTCGGCTTTCAGTTTTTGCAGCAGCAGGTCGAGCTCAGAAGACTGACCATGAAGCGCCAGATCCAGCTGGGTTGAGAGGCTACGCATCTGGGAGAGTGCACGTGAGGCGGTTTGCACATGCTGTTCGGATTCGCGTACCAGCGCTTTGTATTTACTTTGCCAGTCGTCTTTTTTGCCAAACATGGAACCGGGTACTCTGTGTCGTATGTGGGTGCGTAGCATTGCTGACTAAGCCCTGAGCGGCTTGTCGGCAGGTAACACTTACGAAGATAGAGGTTTGAATGTCGGTTGGCCACTACACATTCTGATATATCGCAACAAATCCAATTTCTGGAATCTAAAGTAAAGAGAGAAACCATCTAGCGAATGGGTAAGACTGAATGAAAGCACTCTTCATTACGTTGGGAGCACTGCTGCTTGGCGGGTGCACCCAACTGGGGCTGGGGTTGGCCAATCTGCCCGCAAAGTTGGGGGATTCGCTGATTGCACGCGACCTGTCCTACGGACCGGATGAACTTCAGCGTCTGGATGTCTACCAGCCTGAACATGTAGAGGAGTCGGCGCCGGTACTGGTGTTTTTCTATGGCGGACGCTGGACCCATGGCGAAAAGTCGATGTATTCCTTTGTCGGGCAGGCCTTTGCGAAGCGAGGGTATGTCACCGTCATTGCTGACTATCGCAAGTATCCACAGGTTCGCTTCCCGACATTTGTCGATGACGGCGCTCGTGCGCTGGCATGGGTGCATGATCATATCGCCCGTTTCGGTGGCGACCCTGAGCGACTGTTTATTGCCGGTCATTCATCCGGTGCCCATATTGCCTCCTTGCTGGCGGCAGACGAGCGCTATCTGCAGGCGCAAGGCAAGCCTGCAAGTATCGTCAAAGCTTTTGCAGGCCTCGCCGGGCCCTATGACTTTGTACCAGACAAGGAGGATTTGATCGATATGTTCGGCCCACCGGAACGTTATCCACAGATGCAGGCGACCACCCATATTGAGGGTGATGAGCCGCCCATGCTACTGCTGTGGGGCGAATCGGACTCGGTGGTGTGGCGGCGTAATATGGACCGCTTGAGTGAACGCATTAAAACCCATTCCGGACAGGTTAGGACCCGGACCTATGAGGGTATTGATCATGTCGGCATTATGGCCAGTTTGACCTGGATGCTGCGTGACCGGCGGCCGGTATTTGAGGATATGCTTGAGTTCTTTGAGCAATACGATGGCCGGACGTCCGGTCGGCAGCTGGAACGCGACGAGGAGCAGGAGTCGGTCGCCGCGAGTGTCCAGAGTTCAAGTTTTTAACTCGTTGCCAGCGGAAAGTGAATGCTTACCTCCAGCCCATGCGGTTCCAGGTTCCTGAGTCTCAGGTCTGCCTGATGGATATCACAGACCTGACGCACGATCGCCAGTCCCAGCCCCGTGCCCGGTGTTTGCTGGTCTAAACGTACAAAGCGATCGGTAACCGTTGCCAGTTTGCTGTGTGCGATACCCGGCCCCTGATCACGGACGCTGATCCACCCTGTAGCCCCTGACCAGCCCTGTTGGGGTTTGCTGCCAACTTCAATCGTGATCAAGCCAGGCCTGCCGTTTTGGACGCCATACAGCAGGGCGTTATCAATCAGGTTGATCAGTGCGCCGGTGAGCATCAGGCTGTCTCCCAGAATGTTCACAGGATTGTCCCTATCGCAGATGAATTCGATTTCTCCGCCTTTCTGGTAAACCCGCGGCGCCTGCTGCATCACTAGATCACGGCAGAACTGCCCCAGCTCCAGCGGTTGTAACATCTGCTGATCCATCAGGCTTTGCCGGGTTTTGGCATAGGACAGCAGCTGCTGGGTGGTGCGGCTGAGGAAGTCGGTGATCTGTTCGATCTGCTCAAAGCGAGCCAGTTGTGACGGTGTGCTGGCTGTTTCGCTTGAGGGTGTCTTCAACTCTTTTTGTGCCAGCTCTGAAAGGGTTTTGATCTCGGCCAGAGGCGTGCGCAACTGATGTGAGACATCCGCATTGAAATACTGGATATGTTCAATGTTGTCGCGCACCCGCTGGATCAGGTAGTTGATGCTGTCGACCAGTGGCTGTACTTCCGGTGGAACCTGCTTGTGCAGTGGTCTGAGTTCCTGCTCTGCACGCCGTTTAATGGATTCGCTGATCTGCTGTAGCGGTGACAGTCCTTTGCTCACAGCCAGCATGGCTGCGAACAGGGTTAACAGCATGGTCAAAAGCGCCATGATGGTCAGGACGCCGAGAATATCGAAGGTGAAAGCGCTGCGCCCGTGCAGGCTTTCGGCCACGATAATGTAGACCTCTGTACTGGGGCGGTTGCCGGGGATGCGTATAAACACGGCGCGCAAATCATTACCGGCAAATACCGTGTTGTAGTACTGAGGACTCTTCTCAAGCGTGTCTGGCATGGGCAATCCGTTGAAACCGGCCAGCAACTCGCCATCTACACGCTCGACGCGATAGAAAATCTTCTCGGAAGAGGCAGACTCGATGGTATCCAGGGCAAAGTAGGGCATGTCCAGTTTTGCCTGGCCATTTCGGATCTCAAGCCGCTGCTCTATGCTGTTTGCAGCGCCGAGCAGCATGCGGTCGAACACCTTTCTGGCTTGCGCGGACAGTAGGGAAGAGGTGAGCAGCAGGGCAGCCAGGCCAATCACGGTCATGGACAGGGCCAGCCAGAAAATCAATCTGACGCGAATGGAGTTGAAGTTAATGGCCAGCATCAGCGCCATCCGCCTCCAGCAAGTAGCCCAATCCTCGGATGGTCTTCAGGGTCAGAGCGCCTTTCAGCTTTTTGCGCAGCCGCGATACGTAGGTTTCGATGGCGGTGGCGCTGACATCGTCGTCAAAGGAGCTGATGCGTTCAGCAATTTGTTCTTTGCTGACAACGCGTCCGGTATTGGCCAGCAGGTATTCCAGCACCGCCAGTTCACGTCGGTGGAGTTCCACTTGTGCTCCCTCGAGGCTCAGGGTGTGGGCACGGGTATCCAGTTCTATGGCGCCATGGCGAATCAGGTTGTTGCTTTGCTGCTGGCTGCGTCTGAGCAGTGCCCGCACGCGCGCAAGCACTTCTTCCAGCTCAAAGGGTTTGCACAGGTAATCGTCAGCGCCAAGATCCAGGCCCTCTATACGCTGGTCTAACTGATCACGGGCAGAGATAATCAGCACAGGAAGATCCTGTCCCTGTTGGCGCAGCTGTTTCAGAATTGTGCGACCGTCAACACCGGGTAGACCCAGGTCCAGCAGCAAGAGGTCGTAGAGTTGCTGGCGCAGCAGTGCCTGACCCTGAGAGCCGTCGGCCAGGGTATCAACGGCAAAGCCTGCATCCGTCAGGACCTGCTTAAGTCCGCTGGCCAGCGTTGGGTTGTCTTCAATAATTAAAATCCGCATTCAGATCTCCTGCATGAACCTTCTCGGCTTGTGCAAGCTTCATGACAGTTTAGGGCGTTAGATTGTCAGTTCGAATAATGCACTAACGCTAACCTAAAACTATAAGAAGAGGATTTCCTCATGCTGATGAAAAAGCTGCGCAAACTGCTGGCGGCCAATACGCTACTCGCTTCTGCGACGATTGCAACGGCTTCTGCTGCTGTGATGACAACCAGCACGGCTTACGCCAGTGACTACCCCAACAAGCCTCTGAACTTCGTTGTAGGCTTTGGTGTTGGTGGCAGCGCAGATCGCATGACGCGAGCCATGTCCAGCTTCCTGGCCGATGAGCTGGGTGAGCCGATCAAGGTTATCAACAAGAAGGGTGCCGGCACTCAGATCGCGGCCAACTACGTACTGAACCGTCCGGGCGATGGTTACACTGTATTCGCATCGACCTTCGCACCTTACCTCAGCAACACCATTCTGGACGGCAACGCCAGCTACACGATTCAGGACTTCAGTTACATCAACTTCCAGTGGTTCGACATGGACCTGATTGCGGTGAACAAGGAATCTCCGTACCAGAGCCTGCCTGAAGTGCTGGAAGCGATTCGCAGCGAACCGAACAAGGTACGTGCCTCTGTGGTGCAGGGGTCAGCTGGTCACCTGATGCTGCGTCTGCTGCTGGATGTGAATAACATTCCGCAGGAAAACCTGGCGCTGGTAACGTACAACAGCGGTGGTAAAGCGCGCTCTGCAGTAGCCGGTGGTCAGGTTGATCTGATCTCCATCAGTGCTCAGGGCAGTGAGGGTATCCGTGAGTTCCTGCGTCCGCTGGCGATTGTAAGTGACGAGCGCAGCAACAAATGGGATGCGCCGACAGTCAACGAAGCACTGAAGCCGATGAATGTTGAAGTGCCGATCCTGCCGGGTTCCATGCGCGGCTTTGCTGTCAGCACCGAGTTCAAACAGAAACACCCTGAGCGTTACAACAAACTGAGCCAGGCCATTCAGAACACCCTGGCCAGCAAGGAAGTCCAGAGCTTCCTGAACAAGAGCGATATCGGTGGCGTTTGGGTCGGTCCTGAAAAAGCCGATGAGCTGATGGCGCAGAACTACGAAATCTTTAAAAAGTATGCGCATCTGCTGAAGAACTAAGCCTAAGCCTGAGCCTCAGGTTTGGTTTACCCCTACAACTGAAGTGCCCGCACTGGCCGGGCCCCCGTCTCTCTGCCCGCACTAGGAGAGACGGGGCTTCAGTTGCTCTGATCACGCTTCAGACGGATCTGAGCTTCGAGTTGACCTCTCAGAGTACACGCTCTGCTGAAACGAGACCTTCACTATGACACTGCATAGAAAAATGCTCGCCGACCTTGGTGTCCTGGCGGGGTTGGCCGGTTTTACCATTTGGTATCTGCTGGATGCCTGGAAAGCCTCTGCCAGTGCCGAAAACCTGATTTTGATCGTGCCGATCGCCACGATTGTCCTGACTCTTTGTCTGCTGGATCTGATCACTCAGCTCAGAACCGGCGTCACCAAAGAACACTCTGAACGTGAACCCGTTCTGAGCATCCTCCCGGTCATGGGGCTGTTCGCAGTCTATGTAATGACCCTCGAATGGCTTGGCTTTGATGTGGGGACCACGCTGTTTGTTGCCGGTTTTCTGCTGCTGCAGGGCGAGCGTCGTTGGGTGTGGGTACTGGGTTACAGCCTGTGTTTCGGCTTTCTGGTCGCGTTGTTCTTCTCGAACATGCTGCCGTACCCCATGCCGATGATGCTGTTGCCAACCGATTACTGATTCAGGAGACGGATGATGATCGATTTTGCTGCAGCCGCTGATGCCGTCAGCCTGCTGTTTTCAAGTGCCACCCCCTGGCTGGTGGTTATTCCGGGAATTCTGATCGGCCTGATTTTTGGTGCCATTCCCGGTCTACAGATCTCCATGGCAATGGCGATCTTCCTGCCCATGACGTTGTACATGGATTTCATGCAGGCGATGCTGTTTTTGACTGCAATCTTCACCGGCGGCTCGTTCGGTAGTGGTGTGCCCGCTATCCTGATGAATATTCCCGGTACGTCCTCTGCGATTGCCACCGCCTTTGACGGCTACCCGATGGCACGCAAAGGCGAGCACAACCAGGCGCTGGGTCTGGCGCTGGGTGCTTCCAGTTTTGGTGTGCTGCTGGGCTACCTGATTCTGCTCGCGCTGATTCAGCCTATCTCCGGTCTGGTGCTCAAGCTGGGACCGGCCGAAATGTTCGCGGTGATCCTCTGGGGCATGACCCTGATTGCCAGCCTGAGCGGCACTTACATGGTCAAAGGCCTGATCGCCGGTATGGTCGGTTTGCTGGTGGGCACCATCGGCTTCAGTGAGGCCGGTATGTTGCGTGGCACCATGGGTAATGAATACCTGCTGGATGGCGTGCCGGTAATCCCTGCCATGATGGGCATGTTTGCCGCCTCGGAGCTGCTGAGACTGGTAAATACGCCTTACCTGGTGGAAAACGAAGCGGCGCGCAAGGTGAATATTCGCCTGATCATCAAGGGTTTCTTCCAGGCATTTCGTTATCCGGGTGTACTGCTGCGTGGCAGCGTGATCGGCGTATTTATCGGTGCCGTACCGGGTGTGGGTTCATCTGTCTCCAACCTGCTGTCGTATATCGAAACCAAGCGCCGCGATCCTGATCCGGACAGTTTTGGTGAGGGTAACCCCAAGGGTGTTGTCGCATCTGAATCTGCCAACAGCACTTCTGAAGCGGGTTCCATGGCGACACTGCTGGCGCTGGGTATTCCCGGTGGTGGTGCAACAGCGGTCATGCTGGCTGCTTTTGCCATGCACAATATCACCGGAGGTCCTCAGTTCATTCGTGAAGAGACCGATGTGGTATACGCCATTATCTTCGCCAACTTTGGTCAGGTTATCCTGCTGATGGCGTTGGCACTGATGTTCCTGCCGATGCTGGCGAATGTGGTGAAGGTGCCCATGCGTTACCTGATTCCTTCAGTGCTGGCGCTGGCGGTATTTGGCTCTTTTGGTCTGACGGGCAATATTGCAGGTCCGGTAACAGTGCTTATTTTTGCCGTAATTGGCTGGTTGTTCCGCCGTTACAACTATTCAGTGCCTGCGGCGGTTATAGGCATTCTGCTGGGTAGCATGGCGGAAAGCTCCATGCTGCACACCTACCAGATCAGTGGTGGCGAGCTGAGCTATGTGCTTGATCGTCCGGTAACAATTTTGATCCTGTGTTTGCTTGCCATCTCCCTGTTCGGCAACAAACTGGTGAAACTATTTACGTCAAAGCGTTCGGCCAAGGCCGAAGCCTGATGCCCTTCGACAGCCCGTGGACATCTCTGCGGGCTGTCATTTTCCCTGTGTGTTTTCTTCCCACTGTCAGCTTTCCAGCATCCATATGACTGAGCGGATATCCAGTTTTCTAATTGTTACTAATTGGCGTCTTTTTAAATTTGGCAGCTATTTGAGATTAAATGACAGCTTATCAATGAGCATCATGAGTCTTTTCTGTTTTCCCAACTTTGAAATAAGTGCTGCTTAGCACTTAAGACCTCTGAGCTTAGCTTCTATACTCCAATGACAGTCGAAAATTTTATTGGAGTACGCGTTTATGGATAACTCGTTGTTCCTCCGGAATGCTTTGGCCAAGTCTCGCATAGCCAAGGCGGTTGCTGTTTTGCCGTTGGCCGGCCTGGCCAGCCTTGCATCAGCTCAGAGTGCTGATGACCTTGCCAAACAGCTCGCCAACCCCGTATCCAATCTGATCAGCGTGCCTATCCAGCTGAATATGGATTTTGGTGGTGGTAAGGACGGCGATGGCTTCAAATCCATAACCAATATTCAGCCGGTTATTCCTTTCTCACTTAATGATGACTGGAACCTTATCTCCCGTACTATTCTGCCGCTGACCCACCAGAAAAATTACACCAACGATGGTGGCTGGAGCCAAAGTGGTACCGGTGATGTAGTACAGAGTCTTTTTATATCACCCAAGGAAACCGGTGAAGGTGGCCTGATTTGGGGTATTGGTCCAGCGTTTCTGCTACCAACAGCCAGCAATGACAGCCTGGGCAGTGAAAAATGGGCCGCGGGCCCAACGGGTGCGGCACTGGTGCAGCAGGGGCCTTGGACCTTTGGTGTGTTGGCCAACCACCTGGAAAGTTTTGCTGGTGAAAACAAGCGCTCGGATGTGAGTGCGACTTTTGTTCAGCCCTTTGTGAATTATGGTGCCGGTGGTGGGGTGAGCTATGCGCTGAACCTGGAAGCTACCTACGACTGGGAACATGAGCAGGAATCCGTGCCCATGAACCTGATGGCGACCAAAGTCACTAAACTGGGTGATCAAATGGTCAGCTATGGTGGTGGTCTCAGAACTTACCTGGCGGGGCCGGACTCGGCGCCGGACTGGGGGGTGCGTTTTGTGTTTACTCTGTTGTTTCCAAAATAATAAAACAGTGCACATTAACAAAGTTGTATAGCCGTAATCTGAGATGGTTTACATTGCGTAAGATCCGTTTGATCTGAAAAGACCATGGATTTAGGCTATACCTCATATGGAAAAATAAATCCGAAAATTGTTCGGGGGAACTATGACAAGGAAAAGTGTTTTGAAACCTCTAACGTGGATGTTATCCATACTTCTGGGTGTTTTGGCACCTTCAGCATTCGCGGCGACTGACGCGGAAAAACCCAATATCCTCATTATTTGGGGCGATGACGTGGGCATGTGGAATATCAGTGCTTACCACCGCGGCATGATGGGGGGATCTACGCCAAACATTGACAGTATCGCGGACAGGGCATGATCTTTATGGATCACTATGCTCAGGCGTCTTGTACTGCAGGCCGTGCAGCCTTCTTGCTGGGGCAATATCCCATGCGTACCGGTTTGAGCACGGTGGGTCTGCCGGGGGCTAAAGAGGGTATTCAGGATTCAAACCCTAGCCTGGCCACCATGCTGAAAGCAGAAGGTTATGTGACCGGACAGTTTGGTAAAAACCACCTGGGCGATCGCGATGAGCATCTGCCGACCATGCACGGCTTTGATGAGTTTTACGGCATCCTCTATCACCTGAATGCGGGCGAATATGAAGAGCTGTACGACTTCCCGAAAGATAAGGAAACTCAGGAAGAATTCGGTCTGACCCAGCGTGGCATTATTCACTCCAAGGCGCTGCCTGAAGGCGGTCAGGAGATTGAAGACCTGGGGCCTTTTGGTGCTGAGCGCCAGAAGACGCTTGATAGCGATGTGATGGTCGAATCCAAGCGCTTCATCACAGATGCAGTCGAAGCCGGTAAACCCTTCTTCGTATGGCACAACACCACTCGCATGCATTACCAGACGCATCTGACGGATGAGTACGAGGGTGTGACTGGATACGGTATCTATGCCGACGGCATGAAAGAGATGGATGATGATGTGGGTGAGCTACTGGGTCTGCTGGATGATCTGGGCGTTGCCGATAACACTATCGTGATGTTCTCCACCGACAATGGTGCCGCATCCAATTCCTGGCCGGACGGTGGTAACCAGCCGTTCCACGGTGAAAAAGGTGTTGGTGGCTGGGAAGGCGGTTTCCGCGTGCCTGTAGTCGTTAAGTGGAAAGGTCACATTCCGGAAGGTGTTGCGACCGGTGAGTTCATGACCATGGAAGACTGGATGCCGACCCTGATGTCATGGGTTGGTCAGAAAGACCTCAAGGCTGAACTGCTGGAAGGCAAAAAAATAGGTGGCAAGAAGTACAAGGTTCATCTGGATGGCTATGACCAGAGCGACCTGCTGCTGAATAACGGCAAAACCAAACGTAAGGACTTCTACTATTTCACCGAAGCGACCTTCCACGGTATGCGCTGGGGTGACTGGAAGCTCCTGTTTATCGACCAGGAAGAATGGTTCCGCGCTACTCAGCAGCCGATGACCAGCCCCTACATCATCAACCTGAAGCTGGACCCGTTCGAGCGTTTCGTGCACTCGCGTGGTTACGACGAGTGGGCTGAAAACCGTAGCTGGGTTTTGGGCCCTGCTGGCAAGCAGATTGCCAACTTCGTGAAAACGTTCCAGGATTACCCGCCGAGCCAGGCCAGTATGTCTACGTCGGTTGAGAGCGTAAGCAAGATGATCAACTCGCAAGCCATGAGCCGATAACTTATATTCGGGTAATAAAAACGGGCTTGGCCTTTCGAGGTCAGGCCCGTTTCACATTAAAAACAGTCTAGGTTCAGTGTGGCGCACTGATAAGGTCGTTGATGAATACCCAGTCCAAGCTCAAGGTACTGCTGTCGTTTCTGGCGCTTTTACTTGCCGGTACAAGTTATGCACAGGTCGTCAAAAAGGATGAGCCTGCTGCTCGCTATGCTGGTGGTCAGCAATGTGTTCAGTGTCATGAAGCGGAATATGAGGATTGGAAAGGGTCGCATCATGACCTGGCCATGCAGGACGCCACGCCTGAAACCGTACTGGGCGACTTCAATAATGCCCGCTTTGATTATTTTGGCGTTGTATCCGAATTTTATCGCAAGGATGACAGGTTCTTTGTCAAAACCGACGGGCCTGATGGCCAGCTGACGGAGTTTCCCATCGCCTATGCCTTTGGTGTGTATCCCTTGCAGCAGTACTTGATCGCTTTTCCCGGTGGCCGCCTGCAGGCCCTGAATATCGTCTGGGACACGCGTAGCAAGGAAGAAGGTGGCCAACGCTGGTATCACCTCTATCCGGACGAACAGATCAAATATGATGACGAGCTGCACTGGACCGGTTTGAACCAGAACTGGAACTTCATGTGCGCCGACTGCCATTCCACCAATCTGCAGAAAAACTACACTCCGGCAACTGACAGCTACGATACCACCTGGAGTGAAATTGATGTCAGCTGCGAGGCCTGCCATGGTCCCGCATCAGAGCATGTCCGCTGGGCTGAATCAGAAGCGGAAGGCACGGCTTCATCCTATGATTGGGGCGCACACAAGGGGTTCAGCCTGGCCTTTGATGAACGCAAGAACGTTGCCTGGAGCATGAACCTGGAAACCGGTATTGCCGCCCGCAGCGAGCCGCGCACCACACAAAAAGAGCTGGAAACCTGCGCCGCCTGTCACTCCCGTCGCTCCACTGCGCACCCCGACGCAAAACCGGGTCAACCCTTTGGCGACAATTTCCACTTGAGCCTGCTAAGAGAGCCTTTGTATCACGTGGATGGTCAGGTCGATGGCGAAGTCTATGTCTACGGTTCGTTCCTGCAGAGCAAAATGTATCAGGCGGGTGTGACCTGCTCGGATTGCCATAACCCGCACAGTCTTGAACTGAAAACGGATGGCGACCAAGTCTGCGCCCAGTGCCATTCTCCGACCAAGTTCGCACAAAAATCGCACCATATGCATGAGCCGGAATCCGAGGGTGCCAGCTGTGTCAGCTGCCATATGCCCGAGAAAAACTTCATGGGTGTGGATGCTCGAAACGATCACAGCTTCCGGGTGCCGCGACCGGACCTGTCTGTCAGTCTGGGTGTGCCCAACACCTGTACCGCCTGTCACGACGATCAGGATGCCAAATGGGCTGCGGACAAGCTGGAGCAGCATTTTGGCAAACCAGAACAGGACCATTATGCCTGGGCACTGGCGGCCGGACAGAGCGGCATTCCCCAAGGGGAGCGTTTGCTGTCGCGCCTGATCATGGACAAGACCCAGCCGGAAATCGTACGCGCCACGGCGGTTACACTGATGCCACAGTACCTGTCGCAGGAATCGGCCCAGTTGCTGCAGATGGTGGCACAGAGTGATGAGCCGTTGATGGGGTTGGCGCTGGCGTCGTCCGCCGAGCAGATTCCAGCCCAGTACCGTCAGGTGTTTACGGTGCCGCTGTTGTATGACGACAGCCGAGTGACCCGTGGTCTGGCGGCCCAGTCGATGGTTGGTCTGTCGATGGATCGCCTGCCTGAGCGCGTCAAACAGAAATATGAGGAAGGACTGGATGTGTTTGTGCACTCCAACCAGTACAACGCAGACCGCCCCGAGTCGCTGACCAACCTTGCAAACGTCTATCAGCAGCAGGGCATGCCTGACGCAGCTGAGCGCTACTACCGCCGAGCCATTGAAATGTCGCCGTACTTCACACCGGCCTATATCAACCTGTCCGAGATCAGTCGGCAGCAGGGGGATGAACAGGCCGTACGTCAGGTGCTGATGGAAGGTCTGCCTACAGCACCACAACCTGCGGTTATACATCACGCATTGGGCTTGTCCTATGTGCGCGAAAAGAAAATGACCGACGCGTTGAAGTACCTCAAGCTGGCGGCAGAAGCTGAAGCGTCTTCAGCACGCTATATCTATGTATATGCCGTTGCCTTGAACTCAAACGGCAAGCCGCGCGAAGCCATTGAAGTGTTGGAACAGGGATTGGAGCGCTACCCTGCGGATGCCAGCCTGCTGTCGACGCTGGTATCGCTCTATGACAGTGAGGGTAATGCCAAAATGGCGGAGTACTACCGTCAGAAATTGAGTCGTCTGTAAGACCGGGAACTGAAAAAAACCGAGAGGAATGGCAGGGTGGCGGCCTGGCACCGCCACCCTGCGAGTTGATTCTGGCAATCAGAATCAGGTATCAGAAGTCGCTACGGCTTCGGTTTTAGCCATGCTGGATGCAGGGCGTGAGCCAGACGCTTTGGGCTGACTGGAGCCTTCTGCCTTAGCACGAACCGCTTCAGTCACCTTGCTCGGCTGAACATTCAACCAGCAGGCCAGCGCGGGCAGCAGGAAGATGGCGCCCAGCACGTTCACCATGAACATGAAGGCCAGCAGGATGCCCATGTCGGCCTGAAATTTCAGCGCCGAAACGGCCCAGGTGCCCACGCCGATCGTCATCGTCACTGCCGTAAACACGGCTGCGGTTCCACGCTGGCGCATCGCTTCATAGAAGGATGTGCGCAGGTCCACACCACGCTTCAATGAATGCTGCATCTGTTCGTAGATATAGATGCCGTAATCCACACCTACGCCTACACCCAGTGCGATCACCGGCAGGGTGGCCACTTTCAGACCGATGCCCAGCAGTGCCATCAGGGCGTTACACAGAATGGTGACCAGCATCAGCGGTACGATCACGCAGAGTACGCCACGCCAGGAGCGGAAGGTCATCCAGCAGAGCAGAGTGATGGCGCCAAAAATGGAGGCGATCATCTGCACTTCAGCCGTCTCTACCGCTTCGTTGGTAGCGGCAGCGACACCGGCATTACCGCCGGCCAGTCTGAAGGTGACACCCTCCACATCCACGGCTTGAATGAAACTGTCGATTTCACCGATCACATGCTTGAGGGTGTCGTTCTGGTGGTTGTCCAGGTACACCATCATGTTGATGGTTTTACACAGCTCGTTGTTCAAGCCCAGTTCCGGGTTGGCCGCCTGACTTCCGGAGCGCAGTGCATTGGATGAGCGCTGCAGGGTGCGCCACAGCGGATTACCTTCGTTATTACCGGAGACATACAACTTGGCCATACCGGCAACGGTGCTGACCGACTGCACACCGGGAACACTGCGCATATGGAAGTCGAAACGGTCTACGGCGTTCATCACGTTCCAGTCCAGACAGGCTTCGGATTCACGCTCTGTTTCTACGTAGACCGAGAGTACATCCATGCCGATGGAATAGTCATTGATAATCTTGTCATTGTCCTGGTTGTAGCGGGAGTCGGCACGCAGTTCAGGTACACCGCTGCCGATATCACCGGTCAGCAGGGAACGGGACTGCCAGGTACCGGCAACTAGCAGAATCATCATCACACCAAGGCTGATTAGCGCCGGGCGCGGCTGGGACAGGGCCGAAATACCCCACCAGAGCGGGTGGCGACCTTCGCGGCCGTTGTCTTTCAGGGCGATGGATTCCAGTTTCAGGTAGGACAGGATGATCGGCATGAACATCTTGTTGGTGATGATCATCAGGGCTACGCCAAGACAGGCGGTAACACCCAGCTCATGCACCATCGGAATGTCGATTACCATGATCACCATAAAGCCCAATGCGTTGGCCAGCAGCGCAACCGTACCGGGAATCGCCAGCTTGCGAATGGCGCTCTCGGCCGCCTCTTTTGGCGTCATGCCTGACATCACATCCAGCTTCCAGGCGTTGGTCATCTGGACCGCATGAGATACGCCAATGGAGAAGATCAGGAAGGGCACCAGTACCGACATGGGATCTATGCCATAGCCGATTTGAGGCAGGATGCCCAGCAACCAGACCACAGGCAGCAGCGCGACCACAATCGCCAACAGTGTAAGGCGCAGCGAGCAGGAATAGATCCACAGCAGGGCAAAGGTGATGGTGAAGGCGACGGTGAAGAAGATCACCACGGTCATCAGGCCATCCATCACATCACCCATCACCTTGGAAAAGCCGATAATCTGGATGCTGATGTTATCGTCGCCAATTTCGTTGCGGATTTTTTCCAGATGGCGCGCAACGGCTGCATAGTCGGTCTTAAGACCTGTTTCCGGGTCCAGCTCAAGCAGTTCTGCCTGAACCATGGCGGATTTCAGATCGTTAGAGACCAGGTTGCCGATCTGACCTGATTTGTACACATTGGATTTAACCTGTGCCAGACCTTCTGCATTGGCCGTGAACTTGGACGGAATGACAACGCCACCGGTGAAGCCGTACTCGGTCACTTCGATATAGCGGACTTCCGGTGTAAACAGTGAACGTACCGTGGTGCGGTTAATGCCCGGTGTGAAAAACACCTCATCCGTTGCCTGGCGCAGTTTATCCATGAACTCGGCGTTGTAGATATCGCCTTCACCCTTCCACTCCAGGCTGACCATCACTCGGTTGGCGCCGGTGAATTCCGCCGAGTGCTGGAGGAATGCCTGCATGTAATCATGCTTCAGCGGGATCAGTTTGTTGAAGCCGGGATCGAAGCGGGTATTCACTGCCGAGAAGCCCAACAGGATGGTGATCAGGATAAACAGGAAGCCCAGCGGCTTGCGCCCGATGATCAGAAGTCGGGCTGAGGTGTCAACAAATTTTTGCACAGGAGAAGCGTGTTGATGCGACATGATCAGGCTCCGGACGAGTGTTTCAATTGGTCGAGCGTGAAGGAGGGCAGGAGGCCGCTGTCACTGCTCATGATCAGCTCGCCAGATCCCAGTCGGGCGATATCGGTCACGGACATGCGTCCGCTCTTGTGCAGGAAGTTGAAGCTTCGGCCCTGATCTTTACTCAGCAGCAGAACGCCGCCCTGGCCGCCCAGCAGGATTTCACCGCTATCCAGCTCCTGGTGCGTAAACAGAGAGGCGGGCAGGTCGCCACCAATACTGTTCCAGCTTTGCCCGTTGTCTTCGCTACGGAAAATATTGCCGCGCATGCCGTATACCACCCAGGTATCGCCACCCAGGTGCAGGCCGCCATACAACGAACCGTTGTAGAACTCAGGCACAGTTTCCCAGTGCTCACCCCCGTCGGTAGAGCGGAACAGGGTGCCGGCTTCTCCCACAATCATCCAGGTACGGTGGTCCCTGCTCGGCAGCAGGTTGTTCAGATGCCAGTCGGTGCCATTGGGTGGTGGCATATCAGACCAGCTCAGCCCGTTGTCATTGGAAACCAGCGCCTGTCCGAATGCCCCGATCGCCATCCAGATGCCAGAAGGAAGCTGATTGACACTCATCAGTGGCTCGCCGCCCGGATTGAAGGCGACTTCATCCCAGTTACGTCCACCGTCGGTGGTACGCAGGATCCAGCCCTCATGGCCGATTGCCAGGCCCGTTTTTTCATCGGTGAAATGCAGGCGAGTGATCAGTGCGTAGCGTTGGTGTGAAAGTCTGGCTTCGTTCCAGCTTTTGCCTTGATCGGTAGAGATCAGGATATGACCCAGTTCGCCAGCAGTTACCAGTCCGGCATCGGTCTCAACAATGCTGGTCAGGTTCATGTTGTGCACCGGTATCTGTCGGGGGCCCAAGGGTTGGGTATCCCGGTGTGAGAACGCGAAAATGCCGGCAACTGCCACAAGTAGTGAAACAGCAACGCCCAGGGTTACGCGCATGGCTAGACTCCTTTGCTCTGAGGCCTTCAGGCGAAATTATTCTTGTACTGTTGGCCTGGATCTCGACGAGTACGCTTCCCATTATTCTCAGCAACAGGGAAGCAACATCGTCCAAATGAGCTAGGGGTGGGGTGAGCGGCGTGGGTGGTTAGACGCGGGCTTTGTGTCCGTGGGCGTTAGTCCGAATTGACGATGAGCGGGGTTGTTTCTCTGTGCAAATCTGCCACCGGTGAGGAGATGGTCGGTGCAGCCGGTCATGCCCGAAGATTCAAAATAATAATCGAGGAGACTCGTTCGATGGGCGTGTTAACAAATAATTTTGTGGCAGCTAATCAGGATGATGATTACATGACCCCTGAAGCCATTCAGTTGGTAAAGACTGCCGAAGAGCTGGCGCCGCGACTGGCTGAACGTGCCAAGGCTGCCGACGATGCGGGCATGGTACCGCGTGAGTCCGTAAAGGAAATGGCTGAGGCTGGTCTGTTTCGCGTGCTTCAGCCCAAGCGTTGGGGTGGCTATGAGCAGGACCCGCGCGTGTTCTACCGCGTGCAGATGGCGCTGGCCAAAGGCTGTATGTCTACCGCCTGGATCTACGGCGTTATTGGCGTACATAACTGGCAGCTGCCGTTGTTCTCCGAGCAGGCTCAGCAGGATGTATGGGCCGATGGCAACGACGGTACACTGATTGCTTCGACTTATATGCCGGTTGGCAAGGCGGAGAAAGTGGACGGTGGTTATCGCTTCTCCGGTCGCTGGGGCTTCTCCAGTGGTGTCGATCACTGCGACTGGATCTTCCTGGGTGGCCTGCTGCCGAAGCAGGATAATCCGGATGAGCTGGAGCACACGACTTTCCTGTTGCCGCGCAGCGATTTCCGCGTTGAGAAAAACTGGGATGTACATGGCCTGCGAGCAACCGGCAGCCACGACATCGTCGTAGAAGATGTATTCGTGCCAGAGCACCGTACCCAGCGTACCAACAATCATGGCGACTCAGGCTGTCCGGGCCGTGAAACCAACCCTGGCTGGATCTACCGCATTCCGTTTACTCAGGTGTTCCAGCGCGCGGTGTCGTCTGCCTGCCTGGGTGCGACCGAAGGGGCGATCGAAGAATTTCGTACCCGCGCTGCCGCCCACATCGGCAAGCATGGCGCCAAGACCGCTGAAGACCCCAATGCACAGATGGCGGTTGCCGAGGCGATGATTACGGTGGATCAGCTCAAGCTGGTGCTGTTCCGTAACTACGCCCGCATTGTCCATTGCGCCCAGACCGGTGAGCAAATGCCGGTGGAAGAACGCTTGATGCAGCGTGCCCAGGCGTCTTTGGTGCCCAAGTTGTGTGCCGAGCGCGTAAATGAGCTGCTGCGGGCTTGTGCCGCGTCCGGTCTGTACCGCAGCAACCCGATTGAGCGGATCTTCCGTGATATCCATCAGGCGCGTGGCCATATTGCCAATAATGCCGATGCTTATGCTCGTGCCAGTGGTGCGGTGATGTTGGGGATGCCGAACATGGACCCCTATATCTAAAAAATCAGCCAGGAGCCGTGATATGAGTACGTCCCGCTACCACCGCCTGCGCGTTGAGCAGGTGGTTCAGGAAACGGCTGATGCTGTCTCCGTTCAATTTGCCCTCGATGACGATCAGGTGGAGCGCTTTCGCTATCGCCCCGGCCAGTTCCTGACTCTGCGATTACCCTGGCAGAGTGAGCATCTGCTGCGCTGTTACTCCATGTCGAGTGCGCCGACCGTGGATGCTCAGCTCAGGGTTACCATCAAGCGTGTGGCAGAGGGGCGTGGCTCCAACTGGGTGTGTGACAACGTCAAGGCGGGGGACTTCATCGAAGTGATGACTCCGGCCGGGGTGTTTGTGCCTGAATCGCTGGATGGAGAGTTTCTGCTCTTCGCCGGCGGTAGTGGTATCACGCCTGTATTTTCCATTCTGCGCTCCGTGTTGCTGCGTGGGCGTGGTCAGGTGCGGCTGGTGTATGCCAACCGTGATGAACAGTCGATCATTTTCCGTGAGGCGCTGCAGGAGTTGCTTGAGCAGTACGCGGGCCGTTTTGATGTGATCCACCTGCTGGATTCCGTGCAGGGGCGCCCCACGGTCAGTTTGTTAAAGCGGCTGGCGCGAGGGATGGAACAGGCACAGGCCTTTATCTGTGGTCCCGGTCCTTATATGGATGCTGCCGAGACGGCCCTGCGTGAACTGAAACTGCCGGACAACCATATCCATGTGGAGCGGTTTGTATCTCTTCCCTCTGAGGAGTCGCGTGATAAGGACCTGCAGGCGGCCTTGACCGTGTCTGCCGAAGTGGCTGAATCCCAGATCTATATCGAACTGGATGGGCAGCACTATGAACTGCAGTGCCAGGGCGATGAGACCATTCTGGATGCGGCTGAGCGAGTGGGTATAGAGCTGCCGTATTCCTGTCAGGCCGGTATGTGTGCATCGTGCATGTGTGAGGTGAAGGAGGGGGAGGTCAAGCTGCTGCACAACGATGTTCTGGATGAGCGTGATCTGTCCAATGGTCTGACGCTGACCTGTCAGGCCGTTCCCAAAACCGCCACAGTGCGTCTCAAGTACACCTGATTCACTCTTACGACACTTTCTTTGCTTTCAAACAGTTAAGGGCGGCGCTGTCCGCTCTTTTCTACTTCGTCTCTGTCTTTCCGGCTTAGTCTTCTTGGACGATGGCAGCCAAACGTCTCCCTCTTAATCTGAAAACACTGACTGCGCAGGTGTAAGCGCCTGTCTGTCGCGTGCTTCGGGCACCCGGCAGCGAGTCTGTTCTCTGCATAACAACTATTCAGGAGACACATTATGCAAGGCTGTCTACAGGGCAAGGTCGCATTCATTACCGGTGGTGGCAGTGGTATTGGCGCCGCTACCGCAGAGCGTTTTGCGCAGGAAGGGGCGCGTGTGGTGATCTGCGGACGTCGCATGGAGCCTCTGGATGAGGTTGTTAGTCGTATTCGCGCCGGTGGCGGTGATGCTGCTGCCATGCAGGTGGATGTCAGCAACGAAGCGCAGTTTGTTGGCGCGCTGGAGCAGGTCGCTCAGGAGTATGGTCAGCTGGATGTGCTGGTGAATAACGCCATGGCGTTCACCTGGGGTAGCATCGAAGAGATGGATACCGAGCAGTGGCGCTCGAACTTTACCACTTCGGTGGATGGCACCTTCTGGGGTACGCGTACTGCACTCAAGCTGATGAAGGCGCATGGCGGTTCCATCGTTAACCTGTCTTCCATTTGCGGTGAGCTGGGGACCCCCTGGATGTCCGGTTACTCCGCATCTAAGGCTGCTGTGACCAACTTCTCCCGTGCCGCCGCTGCCGAAGGCGCGCCCGATGGTGTGCGCGTTAATGTGGTCATCCCGGCCGTGGTGGAAACCCCGGCAACCGCCGGCATGCTGGCGGACGATAATGCTCGCAACAGCACCGAGAAACTGATTCCCATGGGCCGTGTCGGTCAGCCGGAAGAGCTGGCCAATGCCATCCTGTTCCTGGCCTGTGATCAGTCGTCCTTCATCACGGGCGCGACGCTGCCGGTTGATGGTGGCCGCTCCGCAGTACTCATTACCGCACTGGATTGAGGTGGTGCCCATGCAAACTGCACAACAGGAAACATTAGTGGGCACCGAGCCGCTGTTTGCGCCGGTCAAAATAGGCGCCATCGAGCTGGCCAACCGCATCGTGATGGCACCCATGACCCGTAACCGTGCCGATGCGGATGGCATGCCCAACGAGCTGATGGTAGAGCACTATGCCGCGCGTGCCGAGGCCGGACTGATCGTCGCCGAGGGCACCTGGCCCAGCGTGACCGGTCAGGCCTACTGTCGCCAGCCCGGTATCGAAACTCCCGAGCAGGTTGCGGCCTGGCGCAAGGTGACCGATGCGGTCCATGCCAAAGGCGGCAAAATTGTTCTGCAGGTAATGCATGCAGGGCGCATTGGCAGCCGGAAAATCAAGCCGCAAGGTGTTGAAACTGTTGCCCCTTCGGCACTTCAGGCCAGTGGTGAAGTGTATACCGATGCTGCCGGCATGCAGCCGTATGACAGCCCGCGTGCCCTGACGACCGAGGAAGTGGAAGCGGTGATTGCCGAGCACCGTCAGGCGGCGGTTAATGCAATTGAAGCAGGCTTTGATGGCGTGGAGCTGCACTGCACCAGCGGTTATCTGCCGATGCAGTTTCTCTGCTCCGGCACCAACCAGCGCAACGACCGCTATGGCGGTAGCCTGGAAAACCGGGTGCGCTTTGCCGCCGAGTGCCTGCAAGCGATGAGCGATGCTATAGGTGCAGATCGTGTTGGCTTCCGTATCAACCCCGGTAATACCTACAACGACACCTCCGATGAAGACAGTGCGGCCAGCCATGTGGGCCTGCTGCAGGCTGCCGCGAAAATCGGTGTTGCCTTTGTTCACATCATGCGTGCGCCGGTAGCCGAGATTGATGCCTTCACACTGGCGCGCGAGCACTTCAACGGCAGCCTGATTCTGAATGACAGTTTCGAGCCTGAATCTGCGGCTGAAGCCTTGTGTGAAGGTCAGGGGGAAGCGGTCTCTTTTGCCCGTCACTTCATTGCCAATCCTGATCTGGTGACCCGTATTCGTCAGGGGCTGGGTCTGGCGCGATTCGATCGCAAAACCATCTATACCCCAGGGCAGGCCGGCTATACCGACTACCCCAGGGCGGCAGAGTAATTCGAGGAAACGAGTATGAAAGTTCTAGTACCGGTTAAGCGCGTCATTGATTACAACGTGAAAGTACGTGTGAAGTCTGACGGTACGGGTGTTGATCTGAATAACGTCAAAATGGCGATCAACCCCTTCGATGAAATCGCGGTTGAAGAAGCTGTGCGCTTGAAGGAAGCAGGCACTGCAACGGAAGTGGTTGTGGTCAGCATCGGTCCCAAGGCCAGCCAGGAAGTCTTGCGTACGGCTTTGGCAGTGGGTGCCGATCGTGCCATTCATCTGGAGTCTGATGCCGATCTTGAGCCGCTGGCGGTGGCCAAGTGCCTTAAACAGGTTGTTGCCGATGAGCAGCCTCAGTTGGTGATTTGCGGCAAGCAGGCGATCGATGATGACTCTAACCAGACCGGCCAGATGCTGGCAGCGTTGCTGGGCTGGCCACAGGGTACCTTCGCATCTGAAGTGGCGCCTGAAGGTGATGCCATCAAGGTGACCCGCGAAATCGATGGCGGTCTGGAAACCCTGCAGCTGAACCTGCCTGCCGTGGTGACCAGTGATCTGCGCCTGAACGAGCCGCGCTATGCCTCTCTGCCCAATATCATGAAGGCCAAGAAAAAGCCGCTGGACTCCAGGCCCGTTACCGATCTGGGACTGGATGTGGCGCCACGCCTGACGGCCATTAACTTCGCGCCGCCGGCTGCGCGTAAAGGCGGTATCAAAGTTGCGGATGTTGCTGAGCTGGTTGAAAAGCTGCGTAACGAAGCCCGTGTGATCTGAGGGGACCTGAGATGAAAACACTAGTAATTGCAGAACACGATAATCAGCAGCTGAACGCGGTTACGCTGAACCTGGTCGATGCGGCCACCAAGCTTGGTGGCGATATTCACGTACTGGTTGCGGGGCAGGGGTGTGCAGCGGTTGCCGATCAGGCCGCCAAGGTCAGCGGTGTGCAGCAGGTGCTTTTGGCTGAAGCTGATCATTTTGCGGCTCAGCTGGCAGAAGAGCTGGCCCCGCTGGTAGTGCAGCAGGTTCAACAGGGTGGATATGAGGCTGTGTTGTCGCCCAGTTCAACCTTTGGCAAAAACCTTTCACCACGTGTAGCAGCCTTGCTCGATGTGGCTCAGGTCTCCGATGTCATTGAAATTAAAGCGGTTGGCAGCTACGTGCGCCCCATATATGCTGGTAATGTCATGTTGACTTTGGCGTCGAAGGAGCCGGTCCAGGTACTGACGCTGCGCCCGACTGCTTTTGATGCGGCAGGGCAGGCAGGAAGTGCCGAGGTTGTTGTCGTTACTGCCACGGCGGTCACCGGTGTATCGGCTCTGGTCGGTCGCGAACTGAGCAAGTCTGATCGTCCCGAACTGGGCGCTGCCGACATGGTTGTGTCGGGTGGTCGTGGTCTGGGTGATGGTGACAAGTACATGCAGATTCTGGAGCCGCTGGCGGATACTCTGGGGGCAGCCCTGGGTGCTTCACGTGCGGCGGTAGATGCAGGCTTTGTTCCCAATGACTATCAGGTGGGGCAGACCGGCAAGATTGTCGCACCTCAGCTGTATGTGGCAGTGGGCATCTCCGGCGCCATCCAGCACCTGGCGGGCATGAGCGATTCCAAAGTCATTGTGGCGATCAATAAGGATCCGGACGCCCCTATCTTCCAGGTGGCTGATTACGGCCTGGAAGCCGACCTTTTTGAAGCGGTACCCGAGTTAACCCAACAGCTGGGCTGATTTACACGCCCGGTTTAGAGCCCGTTGCTTCTTACTGTGCAAGGTTTTATCAGGCACGGGCTCAGGAAACACCCTAAGAAAATACAATAACAGGGGTAAGAACAATGAATCGATTGGACGTTGAGCAGTTTGATAGTCTGCTGTCCTCCTTGTACGACGCCTCAATGGACAACACCCATTGGGAAGATGCCCTGGAGCAGCTTCGTGCATTGTTTTCAGCCAACTTTGTGACGCTGATTTTGAAAATGCCGGATACCCAGGATGAAGATGACCTGGGCTTGATGGTATCGGTTGGGGATTTGAAAGACTCCGGCAAGGTGGTCTATTTCCCTTATCGTCATAACCTGACTCCCTTCGTAAATCAGCCTGCGGACAAGGTTTTTACCGAAGAAGACCTGATGACGCCGGAGGAGTGGCACGAAAGCCCTTACCGCGTGCACTGGTGTGCCTGTAACGATGTCTATCATGTCATGGCAGTGGATATTTCAACGCCTGACTCGGGCAGCCTGCGTTTTCGTATTACGCGTCCTGAAAGCTCGCTGCCGTTCAGTCAGGATGACCGTGAGCTTTGTCAATTCCTGCTGCCGCATATTCGTCGTTCACTCAATATTCGAAACCTGTTGGATCGCAGTCAAACGTTGGGCACGCTCTATTCCAAGGCGATCAGCCGACTGTCGATCGCCACCGTGCTGATCGATGAAAACGGACAGATTCTCGAAGAAAACGTCTTCGCCAAGGAAATTCTTGAATCCGGCGATGGCCTGAAAGTGGTGGGTGGGCGCCTTGAGGCCAGTTACCCCAGTGACAATCGTGAGTTAAGGCGTTTGATCAAGGAAGCCTTCGAGAGCAAATCGCATGAGATTGAAGGCAAGGTACCCGAAGCAATGTCGGTGACCCGCCCGTCCGGTGAGGTAAGTCTAGGCGTTGTTGTGGAGTCCATACCCTCGACGGCTTGGGCCGAGGGTAAGGGACAGCCTGCTGCGGTGGTGTATATCCGTGATGCTGTGGGTAAATCCAGAGCCAGCAACGAGGTGGCGAAAAAACTGTTTGGCCTGACTCCCGCGGAAACCGCGCTGTCGATTCAGCTGTCCAATGGTCTGTCACTGGAAGAGGCGGCAGAGGCATTGAACATTCGCCGCAACACCGCTCGTGCGCACCTGCGTGCCATTTTCTCCAAGACCGGCGTGCGTCGACAGACCGAGCTGGTGCGTATTTTCCTCAACAGCGTAGCGCCTTTGGGGCAGGGAGATCAGGAAGACTGATCGCCAGCCTCGTCTCCATGGAGTATGTGATCTGTCTCTGTCTGTAGCACTCTGAGTGCAAATAGAGGAGAGACAGAAATGGGACAGGTCGCATTTATCACCGGTGCCAGCCGTGGCATCGGACGCGCTACAGCCATTGCCTTTGCTCGTGCCGGATACAACCTGGCATTGAGTGCCCGCACCCTGGAAGAGGGTGAAACTCACACACACGCCGTTCGCCATGCCGATGGTTCTGCCTTGAGCGGCAGTCTCAATGCCACCGCAGCCGAAGCTCGTGAATATGGTGTTGAGGTAAAGGTCTTCCGTATGGATCTGCTGGACGCGGCATCCGTGACGGCTGCTGCCGATCAGGTGGTGGCGCATTTTGGCCGTGTCGATGTGTTGATCAACAACGCTGTCTATCAGGGCTCCGACCTGAACCAGCCGTTCATGTCGCTGGAAGCGGAAACGCTGGAGCGCGTAGCTCAGGGCTACATTCTGGCGCCTTTCCTTCTAACTCGCCGCCTGATGCCGCACATGCTGGAGCAAGGTGGGGCAACCATTATCAACATGACTTCCGGTGCCGGAGAGAGTGATCCGCCTGTGCCCGCAGGCAAGGGTGGTTGGGGCTATGCCTATGGTGCCGGTAAAGCGGCGGTCTCCCGGCTGTCCGGTGTGCTCTGTCGTGAGCTGGGTGAGCAGGGTATTCGTGCCTTCACCGTCAATCCAGGCGTTGTTACCACCGAAACCCTGAAAGCCACCATTGGGGACAAGGGCCTTATTGCGCTTCGCAACGGATCGGCCCCGCCCGAGCTGCCCGCTCAGGTTCTGCTTTGGCTGGCCCAGCATCAGGCGGCTAATACCTATCAGTACCAGACCATTCAGGCACAGCCGTTTGCACGAGAACACGGCATTTCTGCAGACAGTTGACGCTCGGGTCGGCGGAAGGGCTTGGTGCGTCACTAGTCTGTCTGAACGATGAGCCTTTTCACTGCCTGAACGAGCATGTTCATTGGCCCTAGTGCGGCCAAACACAACAACAATAATGCTCACTGGAGGGCAAGAATGGCACTTTCCAAGACCCCCATGGGATCCAAGCGGTTTCTGCCGCTGACCCTTGCACTGGCTGTTAGTCAGGCGCATGCGTTTGAAACCATCTATACGGATGGTGGCACTGAAATCAGTAGCTCACTGACCCTGTCCTATACCGCATCGGTACGTACTTCAGATGCTGATAAGGTTTACCTCAACAGCTTCAATAACGACGATGCGACGCGTAACTTTGACCGTGGCAGCCTGATCAATAATCGTGTGAATGCGCTGGGCGAAATTCGCATCCGTCATGACAATTTGGGCGCCATGCTGCGTGGCAGTGTGTTCTATGACGATGTGTATCGCAGCTGCAATGACAATGACTCCCTGGATACTATCAATAAGACTGGCGCGGTTAATCGCTTCTCTGATGAAGCGAGAGAGCTGAGCGGCTATGACCCGCGTTTGCTGGACGCTTTTGTATACGGCAATTTCATTATTGGCGATAACAACTACCTGTCGGTGAAAGCCGGTCGTCACATTGTCGCCTGGGGTGAAAGCCTGTTCTTCCCCAATATCAGTCAGGGCCAGCTGCCGGTTGATGCGGCCGTGTTTAACGTGCCAGGTACCGAGGCCAAGGAAGGGTATCTGCCGGTAGGGCAGCTGTCGGCCAGTCTGACACTGACCGATAATTTCAGCCTGACCGGTTTCTACCAGTACGACTGGGAGAAAACCCGCCTGAATCCGGTAGGTGACTTCTTCGGCTCCGATACCTTTGGCCCCGGTGCCCAGTTCATCCGTATGGGTGCAGGTGTTATCGGCAGCCTGCCAAATCCTGCCGTGATCAACTATGCCGGCGAAATTCGTCCAGATGATGATGGCCAATGGGGTCTGGGGGCGCGTTACCTGTTGGGCGACAGCACCGAGATCGGCCTGTTCCATTACCGCTACCATGATCGCGTCGGCGCGCTGTTCACTGACTTTACCGGCGATACCCGCTATTCCTCCTTTGATGACTTCAAGGGTTGTACGGCCAGTACGGGCGGCAATGCCTGCTACAAGCTGGGCTATTTCGACAACATCAAGCTCACCGGCATGAGCATCACCTCCAAAGTGGGTGATGTGCAGCTGGGCGGCGATATCAGCTATCGCGACGGTGCACCGGTGTATCTGGATAACGGTGCTCCGGCTCGCGGCAGCTACCTTCAGACCAACGTGAACGGTGTTTACATTCTGGGACCGAGTTTCCTGGCTAAGCAGACCACCTTCATGGCGGAGCTGGCACATCAGCGCATTCATGATGTGGATACGCTTACTGTTACCCAAGCGGGTGTCAGCTCCAGCAGCGACACCTTCGAATATGACGGCCAGTCCCGCAACACCGCTGCGTTTTCAGCTGCAGCCTTCATGGATTATCCGAGCATAGCCAATGGCTGGGACCTGACGACCAAGGTGATTTGGACCCAGAACGTCAATGGCAGCGGTTTCTCCGGCATGGGGCGTGATGAGAAACGTCTGACGCTGGGGGCCGATTTCGAGTACCTGGGCAACATGCAGCTGGGACTGACCTATGTGGGCTATCTGAGTTCTGCGGACCTGTCCAAGGGACGCACCATGGCTGATCGTGATTATGTCTCGCTCAGCGCCAAGTATTCTTTCTGATCACAGGGATGTTGTTATGACTTTGACGAAAAATGTACTGGCCGCTGCGTTGGCACTGCATACCGGTGTACTGAGTGGCGCTGTGCTGGCTGCTGCAACCGATGAAGAGATGGCTGCGCTGGGGACCACCCGTACCTGCGTAGGAGCAATCAAAGCGGGAAATGCCGAGGGCACTATTCCTGAGTGGAGCGGTAAATGGCTGGGTGTACCCGAGCATGTGGACTTTAAGGGTACAGGTAATCACCCGGTAGATGCTTATCCAGACGAAAAACCGCTGTTCGTGATTACTGCTCAGAACATGGCTGAGCATGCCGACAAGTTGTCTGCCGGTCAGAAGGCATTGTTCGAGAAATATCCCGATAGCTTCCAAATGCCGATCTACCCCTCCCATCGTGACTTCCGCTTCCCGGATTCAGTATGTGACGTGACCCGTGCCAACGCTCAGGGCGCCAAGCTGGTCAGCGAGGGAGAAGGGGTTGAAGCGATGACCGGGGGGATTCTCTTCCCGTTCCCGAAAACGGGTTTGGAGCTGCTGTGGACCTCGTCGTTCTTTACTTATCGGCCCTGGACCGAGGAGTTGATCTCCGATAACGCCTATGTGCTGGAAGACGGCAAGATCAACTGGGGGCGCGTCAAATCGCGTAACCTGGCACCTCACCTGGAACCGGGCAAGCAGGGCAATCATCCGGCCCAGTCATCGTTCTACCTGAACGAAACCCTGTTGCCGGAGCGTGATCGCGGTGAGATCAACACCGGCATGGAGTTCTGGAACCATACTACCGATCCTCGGCAGAGCTGGCGTTACGACCCGGGTACGCGCCGTGTACGCCAGTCGCCGGAATACGGCTTCGACATGTCCTTCCCGGGTACCGGTGGCTCCATTACCGTGGATGAAGTCCGCATCTTCAACGGTTCGCCCCAGCGCTACAACTGGGAGATCGTGGGGCAGCAGGAGATGTACATTCCATACAACACCTATCGCCTGCACTCGGCGGACATCAGCTATGACCAGCTGCTGACACCGGGGCATGCCAACCCTGAGTTCATGCGCTACGAACTTCACCGCGTTTGGGTGCTGGAAGCCACTATCAAGGACGGCTATCGCCACATCTATGGCAAACGCCGCATGTATGTGGACGAAGATAACTGGTTCATGGTGATGGGCGACAACTATGACGCCCGTGGCAACCTTTGGCGCACTTCCATGGTGAGCTACTTCTATGCCTATGAAGCTCAGACCTGGCAGGCCGGTGCCGGTTTCTACCATGACCTTCAGGCCAGCAGTTATCAGGCGTTCAACCTGGTGAACGAGCAACCCAAGGCATACACCCTCAACGTGGGTAATCTGACGTCCCGTGACTTCGGCCCTCAGGCCGCACGTCGCGCAGGTCTCTAACACGCGTGAGTCGAGACAAAGGGTGCCCTCAGGGGCACCCATTTCCAAACACTTGCTAGGGAGCGACCACTCATGGAGTTCCGCTTTACTGAAGAGCAGCAGATGATCCGCGAGACAGCGGCCAGCTTTCTGGCGGATTGCTCAACCTCAGCCGCTGTGCGGGAGGCGATGGCAACCGAAACCGGCTATGACTCCGACTTCTGGCGTCAGATCTGCGATGACCTTTATCTACATGCCATTACCCTGCCCGAAGATCAGGGCGGTATGGGGCTGGGGTATGTGGAACTGGTCGCCGTGATGGAGCAGATGGGCCGCTATCTGGCCTGTGCCCCCTATTTTTCCACAGTCTGTCAGGCGGTGCCTGCCTTACAGCTGTCGAAGAGTGAGTATGGAGCGGGCTGGCTGGAAAAAATTCTCGGTGGCACCACCGCGACGCTGGCCTGGATGGGGCGTGAAGCCTCGGGGTGTGATGCGGTTACGGCAACCGTTGAAACGACGACTGAGGGGTATCGCCTTCAGGGTGAGTATCAGTTGGTAGTCGATGGTCACAGCGCCGAGATTCTGGTTCTGGCGGCACGCAAGCAAGGCACAGCGGGTGCCGAAGGAATTGCGCTTTTCGTCGTCGATGCAGGCGCGGAAGGTATCTCGCGGCAATGGACACCGACGCTGGATCAAACTCGCCACCTGGGTCGTATTCAGGCTGATCTGGTGCTGCCGGTCGAGGCCTGTTTGGGCGAAGCCGGTCAGGCCGGTCCGGTTCTGGAGCAGGTGTTACAACTGGCGACGGTCGCCCTGGCCGCTGAGCAGATGGGCAGTGCTCAGCAAGTGCAGGATCTGGCCGTTGAATACACACGCGAGCGGGTACAGTTCAACCGTCCCATCGCCAGTTTTCAGGCAATCAAGCACAAGGCCGCGGATATGATGTTGCGTACCGAAGTTGCGCGCTCGGCCTGTTACTACGCTGCCTGTGTTGCCGATGAAGCCTTGCGTGGAGGGGCGTTGGCAGCTGAACTGCCGGAAGCGGCTGCGATCGCCAAGTCCTATTGCTCGGATGCCTGCTTCCGCAATGCCGGTGAAGCCCTGCAGATGCACGGCGGGGTCGGGTTCACCTGGGAATATGACGTGCACCTGTATTTCAAGCGCGCCAAAGCCAGTGAATTAATGCTGGGCACGGCCAGTGAACACCGTGAAACCCTGGCCAGCCTGCTGCTGGATACTGATCAGACCGAAGAAGGAGCCCCGTCATGAAATTGAGCTTCAGCGCTGAAGATGAGCAGTTCCGCACCGAAGTGGCTGATTGGCTTGCGGCCAACCTGACCGGTGAATTTGCCAAACTCAGATTCCGTGGCGGACCGGGTGATGAGCACAGCTTCCCGGAAGAGCGAAAGCGCTGGGAGCAGAAACTGGCTGAAGGCGGCTGGACTTGTGTCGGCTGGCCCAAAAAGCATGGCGGTCGCGGCTGCTCCATCGAGCAGCAGGTGATCTTCTTTGAAGAATATGCCCGTGCCGGCGCGCCGGGGCGTGTGGGGCATATCGGTGAAGGGCTTGCAGGGCCGACGCTGATCGCGTTCGGCACACCCGAGCAGCAGGTCAAATACCTGCCCGGTATTCTGGCGGGCACCGAACTCTGGTGTCAGGGCTATTCGGAACCGGGTGCCGGCTCCGATCTGGCCAATGTGAAAACCAAGGCGCGTTTTGATGCCGAGCGGAACAAGTGGCTGATCAATGGCCAGAAGGTATGGACCTCGCTGGCGCACGAATCCGATTACTGTTTTGTTATTGCCCGTACCGACCCTGATTCCGTTGCCCATAAGGGGCTGGGGTTCTTCCTGGTCAAAATGGACCAGCCGGGTGTGGACGTGCGTCCTATCGAGCAGATCACCGGTACCTCAGAATTCAACGAAGTCTTCTTCGACGATGCCGAGTGTGATGCCGGTGATATCGTCGGTGAGCCGGGCGATGGCTGGAAGGTAGCCATGGGGCTGTTGGGCTTCGAACGCGGCGTTTCCACGCTTGGGCAGCAGATGCAGTTCCAGAACGAACTGGACGAGGTGATCCGTATCGCCCGGGAGAATGGCAAGGACCGTGATCCTGCTATCCGCCAGCGCATCGCCCAGGCCCATGCCGAGCTGAAGATCATGCGCTACAACAGCTTGCGCATGTTGTCCGGCCAGAGCGGCAGTGATGGTAGCCTGCAGGGCGAAGCCCTGATCTACAAACTGTTCTGGTCCACCTGGCATCGCAGCCTTGGAGAACTGGCCATCGATGTCTGCGGCCAGCAGGGGCAACTGCTGGAAGCGGCACCCTATGAGCTGACACGTCTGCAGTCGCTGTTCCTGTTCGTACGTTCGGACACCATCTACGGCGGCAGTAACCAGATACAGCGCAACATCATTGCCGAGCGTGGGCTGGAAATGCCCCGCGAGCCCAAGTGGACCTGAGGACTAAGCAGATGCCCGATCATCGCCAGCAGGCCTTTACTCCCTTTCAACTGGGGCCAATTACGCTGAAAAACCGCTTTATTCGTGCCGGAGCCAATGAGGCCATGAGTGTTGAGGGGGTACCGACAAAGGCGTTACTCAAGCACCATCGGGATATGGCCCGTGGTGGGGTTGCCTTGACGACGGTGGCCTACGGCGCCGTGTCCAAAGCTGGCCGTACGCTGCCCAATCAGATCTGGATTCGACCTGAAATCATTCCCGATCTGAAAGCCATGGCGGATGCGGTACATGCCGAAGCTGGAAAAATCTCCATGCAGCTTACTCATGGCGGCTCCTTCGTAACCTCTATTCGAGTGAAAGGACGTACTATCAGTGCATCCTCGGGTCTTAACAAGGCCGGGTTGCTGTGCGGTAACTTCCTGCAGCGGGCGATGAAAGAGAACGACATGGAACAGGTAGCGGGTGAATTTGCCCGCGCCGCCGAACTCTGTCGCGAGGCTGGATTTGATGCAGTGGAACTGCATATGGGTCATGGCTACCTGCTTAACCAGTTCATCTCGCCGCTGTCTAACGTGCGGCGGGATCAATATGGCGGCAATGCGGAAAACCGTGCCCGTTTTCCTGCGCGTGTGCTCAAGGCGGTTAAAGATGCCGTGGGACAGGATCTGGCCGTTCTGGCCAAAATCAATGTGGCGGATGGTGTACGTCGCGGTGCCACAGTAGAGGATGCCATCGTCACCGGGAAGGCATTGCAGACAGCGGGTGCCGATATGCTGGTGCTCTCGGGTGGGCGCAATATCGAATCCGGCTGGTTCATGTTCGGAAGCAATATGAACCTGATTGAAATGAGCAAGGTCCTCAAAGATCAGAAGCTGACCCTGGCGATGATCAAGCTGTCGCAGAAGGGCGTGCCGAAAGTGAAATTCCGGCCGATGTATTTCCTTGATTACTCCCGCCGCATCCGCGCCGAACTGGATATGCCACTGGCCTATCTGGGTGGTGCCCGTTCCATGGATAATGTTGAGCAGGCCATGGCCGAAGGCTTTGAGGCCGTCACCATGGCGCGCCCGCTGATCCACGATCCCGAGCTGGTGCGCAAATTCCAGCAGGGACTGGTCAGCACCAGCGGTTGCACCAACTGCAACGGCTGCGTGCCCTATATCTACCACTCTGGAGGAACGCGCTGCATTGAGAATCCGCCCAATGATGTGGCGCTGAATCAGCAGTTCGCCAGACTGGAAGTGATATAACCTTCGCGCGCGGAGCGCGTTCCCACACATATTGGCAGGCCTCCGTTATGAGGATGCCTGGCATGACTCCTGTGGGAGCTCGCTCTGCGAGCGAATGGTCAAAAAAAGACCCCCGGGGTGTGCGGCCACCGAGGGTCAAAAAACCATGTGAGATGGTTTAAGTGCAAGGGAAGTGCAAATCCGATGATGGGTCTGTTCAGGCTCCTGTTTTAATCAACGATTGACTCGAATCTCTCGTTACTCGCCGGTGAAGTTGGGGTGCCGTTTTTCCAGAAATGCCTGCATGCCTTCCTGCTGGTCGCGCGAGGCGAACAGCATGGCATTGGCTTTGCGCTCCAGCGCCAGGGCGCTTTCCAGCGACGCATCCATGCCCTGCAGGATGCATTCCTTGATCTGTTCCACTGCCAGCGGCGGCATACGGGCGATGCTACGCGCCGTTTTCAGAGCGGTTTCCATCACCTCATCATCAGGACATACCTCGCTGACCAGTCCCGCCACCCAGGCTTCCTGTGCGCTGATCGGGCGTCCGGTCATGGCCATGCTCATCGCCTTGGTTTTGCCCACGGCCCTTACCAGTCGCTGGGTGCCGCCGATGCCGGGCATGATGCCGATACGGATTTCCGGCTGACAGAAGCTGGCGCTTTCGCCGGCGATCAGGATGTCGGCGTGCATTGCCAGCTCGCAGCCGCCGCCGAAGGCATAACCACAGATAGCGGCCACTATCGGTTTGGGGCAGTGCTGAATCGGTGCCCAGACCCGCTCGGTGTGACGCTTGTAGATCTCGATCGGGTCGGCGTCGATTAGCCCTGTGATATCGCCTCCCGCCGCAAAGACCTTATCGCCACCGGTGAGCACGATACAGCGCACGCTGTCATCGCACGCCAGTTCCGTAAAACGACGGTTGAGCTGTTGCTGCAGCTCCAGGCTCAGTGCATTGGTCGCTTGGGGACGATTCAGTCGCAGCACTGCAATGCCCGGTTCCGGGAATTCCAATAGCAGTGTTTCTTCGGGACGTTGAGAGTCAGACACCGGGTCGCCTCGCTAAGAAAGATTCATTGAGGGCGATTCTGTCAGCTGACGCCAGATAATCATCGTCCGTTTAGACGAAGTGTGAGTCTCTCCGCGCTTATTAGACTGGCTGCATTGGATATAGCAGGAGATGCAGCTAATGCAGTCAGTTCAGTTCGATTACAGCGGGCAGGTCGTGTTGGTGACCGGTGGCACCAAAGGCATAGGTGCCGGAATTGCTCGCGCGTTTTTGGGCGCTGGCGCGACCGTCATTGTATGTGGCCGCAGTGAACCCGAGCAAATGCCGAGCGAAAACGGGCGTGACGCTGTTTTCATGCCGCTGGATGTACGCGACTACGAAGCATCCGAAGCGCTTATGCAAACGATCGTCAACGAATATGGCCGTCTGGATGTGTTGATCAACAACGCAGGGGGTGCCCCGCATGCATTGGCGGCTGAAGTCTCGCCACGTTTCCATGAAGGCATTTTGCGCCTGAACCTGATTGCACCGCTCAACCTGGCGCAGCTGGCCAATCGCCATATGCAGCAACAGGAGCAGGGCGGCAGCATCATCTTTATCGGCAGCATCAGTGCGCTGCGTGCCTCTCCGGGGACAGCCGCTTACGGTGCCGCCAAGGCGGGCATTCTGTCACTGGCGGGCTCGCTGGCGGTGGAGTGGGCACCTAAGGTGCGCGTGGTCGCGGTCAGCCCGGGGCTGATCCGGACCGAACAGTCGCATCTGCACTACGGCGATGAGGCCGGAATCCAGGCCGTTGCCGACACCATTCCCGTCGGTCGTCTGGGCAGTCCCGAAGATATCGGTAACGCCTGCCTTTACATGGCGTCGCCTATCGCGTCCTACGCCAGCGGCAGCAACCTGCTGCTCAACGGCGGTGGCGAGAAACCCGCTTTTCTGCAGGCCGGCACGGCCAACAACTGAAACAACCCGGCGCCGCCCGCGACCGGGTGGCCCCATTGTTAGCAAGGAGACGTATCTTGACTGATTACGCATGGTTATCGGAAGTACGTTCCATGGTGGGGCGGGAGTATGGCCGCATCTACGCATGGGATGAAGTGAATCCGGCGATGGTTCGGCAGTGGTGTGAAGCCATGGGTGTGGATAACCCGCTCTACACCGACCCTGAATATGCCGCGACCACCGAGTTTGGTGAAGTCGTGGCACCGCCAGCGATGCTGCAGGCCTGGTGTCTGGAAGGCATGCACATGAACAACTACCCGCCGGGCTCTACCGACGAAAATCCGTACGAAGTGCTGCAGCTGATCGAAGATCAGGGCTACCCGGCCGTGGTCGCGGTGAACACCGAGCTGACCTTCGATCGCTATGTGCGCATGGGTGAAAAGCTCTACTACACCACCCTGATCAAGGAAGTCAGCGAAGAGAAAACCACGGCCCTGGGCACCGGTTTCTTCGTCACCCAGGTGATGTCCTTCTTCTCCGAGAAGCCCGAGGGCGATGAGAAGGTCGGCGAGCTGATGTTCCGGGTGATCAAGTTCAAGCCGGCCAATCAGCCGAAACCGGTCGAAAAGAGCGAGTCCGCCGTTCCCAAGATCAAGCGTCCCAAGCCGGGTATCAGCGATGACACGCGCTTCTTCTGGGAAGGCTGTGAAGCCGGTGAACTGCGCATCCAGCAGTGCAAGAGTTGCGAGAAGCTGCAGCACCCGCCGGGTCCGGTTTGCAGCCACTGCCACAGCTTCGAGCTGGGCTATCACGTCAGCAAGGGCAGCGGCGAGCTGTACTCCTTCGTCGTGATGCACTACCCGGAAGTGCCGCCGTTCGACTATCCCAACCCCATCGGCCTGATTCAGCTGGACGAGGGCGTGCGCCTGCCGGCCGGGCTGGTCGGTGTCGAGCCGTCCGAACTGAAGATCGGCCAGCGGGTACAGGTCGAGTTCCACACCTTTGATGACGAGTTGACCCTGCCGCTGTTCCGGCCGGTGTCTGCCTGAGGAGGACGCATGGATTTTTCATTGACCGAAGATCAGCGTGCCATCGCCGACATGGCGGACGGGCTGTTCACGGATTTTTGTACCGACGAGAAACACCGCGAGTTCGATGAATCCGGTGCCACGCTGATGAACGACCTGTGGCAGACCTGCATCGAGACCGGACTGCATTCGCTCTACATCCCGGAAGCGGCCGGTGGCAGTGGCCTGGGAATGACCGAACTGATGCTGGTACTGGAAGCCCAGGGCAAGGGTCTGGGGATGGTGCCGCTCTGGCGTCATCAGGTTGCGGCTGCGGCTTTAGCCGAGTTCGCACCTGAGCATTTTGCCAACCTGCTTGAAAGCGCTGCGTCCGCTGAACAGGTACTCACCCTGTCGGCCGGTGATCAGAGCCGTTCAACCGGTCTGGCGCTGAGCGCCGAGCAGAATGCCAATGGCTGGCAGCTCAACGGTATTGCCCATGCGGTGCCGGGTACCGCCGAAGCTACGGCTGCTGTGGTGCTGGTCGAGACCGAAGCGGGTGTGCGTCCTGTTTGCGTCAGCTTTGATACCGCCGGTGTGAAACTGGTTTCGGGTGTTATGACGCAGGGCGAGAGCGTGGCCGACATGGAATTCGACCAGGTGCAACTGCCGGCGGAAGCCGTACTGCCGCTGGAAGCTACCGAGTGGCTGGAAATACGTGCCATCGCGGCTCAGGCAGCGCTGCAGCTGGGCGTCAGCCAGGAGCAGATTCGCCGCACAGTGGAGTACGTCAACGAGCGTACCCAGTTCGAGCGTCGCATCGGCCAGTTCCAGGCGGTGCAGATGGGCATGGCCGACTGCCACGTGGCGGTCGAAGCGCTGCGCTCCGCACTCTGGCAGCTGTGCTACCGCATCGATGCCGGTCTGCCGGCACCGTCTGAAGCCCTGGCGACCGCCTGGTTGGCCTGCGAAGCCGGCCACAGCGTGGGCCACAAGGCGCAGCATGTTCATGGCGGCATCGGTGTCGACCTGACCTACCCGATTCACCGTTTTCTCTACTGGAGCCGCGCCCTGAGCCTAGGCCTGGGCGGCAGCCGTGCAACGCTTGAGCGTCTCGGCGATTGGCTGGCAACTCACGATACTTTGGGATGGAAATATGACCTCAATGAAAACCAGACGCTTTGAAGACGTCAGTGTCGGTGAGCAACTGCCGGCACTGGAAATTCCGATCACCGTGGCACTGATTGCCGGTGGCGCCATCGCGACCCGTGACTACTTCCCGGGCCACCACGACAAGGATGCGGCTCAGGAGCTGGGCTCGCCGCACGTGTTCATGAACATCCTCACGACAAGTGGTCTGGTGGAGCGCTTTGTCGAGGAGTGGAGCGGTCCTGAAGCACGCTTCCAGGATCTGAAGATCCGTCTCGGTGCCCCGAACTACCCGGGCGATACCATGACCTTCAAGGGTGAAGTCACGGCGCTGGATGCGACCAGCCGCACCGCCGAAGTGACCCTGAAGGGCAAGAATTCCATGGGCAACCACGTCACCGGTACGGTGGCGGTGACGCTGCCCTGAGCCGGAGGAAAGTGCAATGAATGAATTGATCAGCAACAAGGCCGCCATCGTCGGCCTTGGCGCCACCGAATTTTCCAAGAACTCCGGCCGTACCGAACTGCGTCTGGCGATGGAAGCGACCCTGGCCGCGCTGGAAGATGCCGGTATTGATCCGTCCGAAGTGGATGGTTTCAGCAGCTACTCCGTGGACAAGGTGCCCGAGTACGAGATCGCCCGTCTGCTGGGCTGCAAGGACGTGAAGTTCTTCTCCCAGATCCCGCACGGCGGCGGTGCCGCCTGTGCGCCGATCATGCATGCGGCCATGGCGGTTGCTACCGGCGTCGCCAAGACTGTTGTCGTTTACCGTGCCATGAACGAACGCTCCTGGTACCGCTTCGGCACCGGCAGCTACGGCTTTGCCGATACCCCGGTGTTCGAGAACGTTAACTATGGCTGGTACATGCCGCACGGCTTCCACACCCCAGCGGCCTGGGTCGGCATGTTTGCCCAGCGCTACATGCACACCTATGGCGCCACGTCCGAGGACTTCGGTCGTGTCGCCGTGGCGGTGCGTGATTTCGCCGCCACCAACCCCAACGCCTTTTTCTACGAGAAGCCGATCACGCTGGAAGAGCACCAGGCGTCACGCTGGATCTGCGAACCCCTGCACCTGCTCGACTGCTGTCAGGAATCCGACGGTGCCGTCGCCATGGTGATCACCAGCGTTGACCGTGCCAAGGACATGAAGCAGAAACCGGTGCTGATCAAGGCCGGTTCTCAGGGCATCGCCGATGGCCAGCAGATCATGACCTCCTACTACCGCGAAGACATCACAGGCCTGCCGGAGATGGGCGTGGTAGCGCGCGAGCTGTACAACCAGTCCGGTCTGGGTCCGGATGATATCCAGACCGCGGTGATCTATGACCATTTCACCCCGTTCGTGCTGCCGCAGCTGGAAGAGTTCGGTTTCGCCAAGCGCGGTGAGGCCAAGGACTTTATCCGTGCCGGTCATCATGCCCGTGGCGGTCGACTGCCGATCAATACCCATGGCGGTCAGCTGGGCGAGGCCTACATCCACGGCATGAACGGTGTTGCCGAGGCGGTGCGTCAGGTACGCGGCAGCTCGGTGAACCAGGTGGATGACGTCGAGAACGTGCTGGTAACGGCAGGTACTGGCGTGCCGACCAGCGGTCTGATTCTGAGCGCGAGCTAAGGAGGTCACATGTTTGTCGATCTTACACCCGAGCAGCATGCGCTGCGGCTGAAAGTACGCGACTACTTCAGCAATCTGATGACCCCCGAGCTGCGCAGTTCGCTGCGCGGCAAAGAGGGCGGTGACGAGTTTCGTGGCACCATCCGCCAGATGGGCCAGGATGGATGGCTGGCCGTGGGTTGGCCCAAGGAACACGGTGGCCAGGGCTACGGCCCGACCGAGCAGCTGATCTTCTTCGAAGAAGCCAACATCGCCGGCGCACCGCTGCCCTTCGTCACCATCAGTACCGTGGGCCCTGCGCTGATGGAGCACGGCTCCGAGCTGCAGAAGGAAAAATTCCTGCCGGGCATCGCCAGCGGCGAGATCAACTTCGCCATCGGTTATTCCGAGCCCAATGCCGGTTCCGACTTGGCGATGCTGCAGACCTCGGCCCGTGTTGAAGCGGATCATTTTGTCGTTAACGGCAACAAACTGTGGACCTCTGGCGCCGAGTCCGCCGACTTTGTCTGGCTGGCCGCGCGTACCGATCCGGATCTGCCGCGCCACAAGGGTGTGTCCATCATGATTGTGGATACGCAGGAAGAGGGCTTCTCCCACACGGTGATCCCGACCTGTTCCAACCCCACAGCCGCAACCTACTATGACAATGTGCGCGTGCCGCGTGAGATGCTGGTAGGCGAGCTGCACGGTGGCTGGAAGCTGATCACCTCCCAGCTCAACCATGAGCGTCTGGGGCTCGGTTCCTGGTCCGACAAGGTGGTAGGCTTGTTCCGCCGCGTCTACCTCTGGGCCAAGGCCAAGGATGAAAATGGTCGCAGCGCCATGGATCAGGCCTGGGTGCGTTCGACACTGGCCGAGTGCTATTCGCGGCTGGAGGCGATGCGCCTGATCAACTTCCGTATTGCGGCCGGGCTGGAAGCCGGGCAGATGGATGTGGCTCTGGCGTCCACCACCAAAGTGTACGGTTCAGAGTCCGCGATCGAGATTCTGCGCCGCCTGATGGATGTGGTGGGTGCCAACGGCATGGTCCGTGAAGGCTCGGCGGCATCCCTGCTGATGGGTGAACTGGAATTTGAAGTCCGTGCTTCGGTCACGCTGACCTTTGGCGGCGGCACTAACGAGATCCAGCGGGAACTGATCGCTCAGTTCGGTCTGGGCATGCCGCGCACCGCACGCTGATACCGGCACGAGGAGATAACAATAATGAGTGCTATCGAAATATTCCGCGCCGAAACCAGCGCCTGGCTCGAGGCCAACTGCCCCGAGTCCCTGCGCGGGGCCGCCGCCAGCGGTGAGCTGGTCTGGGGCGGCTCCCAGGTGGAGTTCGCCAGTGAAGATCAGCGCCTCTGGTTCGAGCGCATGCGTGATCGCAACTGGTTCTGCCCGGATTGGCCCGCCGCCTATGGCGGTGGTGGCCTGTCGGCGGAAGAAGATGCGGTGTTGCAGCAGGAGCTGAAACGGCTCAAGTGCCGCCCGCCGCAGATCAACCTGGGCATCTGGATGCTGGGGCCGGTGCTGCTGGAGTTTGGCACCGAGGAACAGAAACAGCGTCTGCTGACGCCGATGACCCGTGGTGAAGTGCGCTGGTGTCAGGGCTTCAGTGAGCCCAATGCAGGTTCCGACCTGGCTAATATCCGCACCAGTGCCGTGGATGCGGGTGACCACTTTGTCGTCAACGGCAGCAAGATCTGGACCTCCTACGGTGACAAGTCGGACTGGATGTATGCCCTGGTGCGTACCGACAACAGCAGCGCCAAGAAGCAGGAAGGGATCAGTCTGCTGGTGCTGGACATGCATGCCGAGGGCGTCGAGGCGCGTCCGATCGACCTGATCAGCGGCAAGTCCTCCTTCTGTGAGGTCTTCTTCGATAACGTAAAGGTGTCCAAGGACAACCTGATCGGACCGTTGAACGGCGGCTGGACGCTGGGCAAACGCCTGCTGCAGCATGAGCGCAGTGCCATGTCCAAGTTCGGCGAATTCAGTCTGCCGACCCACTTCGATCTGATGACCATTCTGGGCGACTACTTGCCCGAAGCCGATAATCCTTCCGACATCGCGCTGCGCGCCCGCGCTCAGGCCTGTGCGCTGGATGAACACGCCTACAACCTGACCGTACAACGTATGGGTCAGCAGGCACGTGCCGGACAGGATGTGAGCGGTATCGCCGCCATCATGAAGCTGGTGCACAGCGAGCAGGAAAAGCAGAAGTTCGAGCTTCTGGTAGATGCCATGGGGCATCGCGCCCTGGGCTGGGATGGCGATGAATTCAGCGAGCAGGAGCTGGCGATCAGCAAGGCCTGGCTGATGAGTTATACCCAGACCATTGCCGGTGGTTCGTCCGAAGTGCAGCTCAACGTGATCGCCAAGCGCGTGCTGGACCTGCCCGATGCTCCCAAAGGAGACGCCAAATGAGCCTGATCTATAACGAAGAACAGCGAATGCTGCTGGATACGGCGCGTGAATTCTGTGCTGAGCGCAGCCCGGTATCGGCCCTGCGGGCGTTGCGCGACCGTAATGATGAGTTCGGTTTTGAGCCCGCGCTTTGGCAGGAGATGGCCGAGCTGGGTTGGACGGCGATTCCGTTCCCGGAAAGCCTGGGCGGTCTGGAGTTCGGCTATACCGGTATGGGCGCCGTATTCGAATCCGCTGGCCGTTATCTCAGTGCCTCGCCGCTGCTGTCGTCCATCGTGCTCTGCGGCTCCATCCTCGAGCAGGGCGGCAGTGCCGCTCAGCAGGAGGCGTGGCTGGGTGAGATGATCGCCGGCAGCAAGCGTCTGGCCCTGGCCGTGGATGAGGGTGTACGTCATAACCCGGAGCAGATCGCACTGAGCGCAGTGCGTACCGAGACCGGTTTCCAGCTCGATGGCCAGAAGGTCATGGTCGTGGATGGTCTGCAGGCCGATGGCTGGATCGTGGCGGCTCGGACCGGTGATACCGCCGAGGCGATCAGCCTGTTTATCGTGCCGGCCGGAACCCCCGGGGTTGTGCAGTCACGTCAAAATCTGATCGATTCGCGCAATACGGCACGCCTGAGCTTCACCCATGTGCAGGTGGCACCGGAACAGCTGATCGGTGAGCTGGATAAGGGTGCGGCCCTTATGGAGATCGCGCTCGACCGTGGCCGTGCCTGCATTGCAGCTGAGCTGCAGGGTGCCTGCGAAGCGCTGTTCCAGACCACGCTGGAATACCTGCGTACCCGCGTGCAGTTCGATGTGCCCATCGGTTCCTTCCAGGCCCTGCAACACCGTGCTGCCTGGATGCATGTGGACATTGAGCTGGCGCGTACCAGCCTGATGGCGGCGCTGGAAGCCCTTGATGCCGGTGATGCACAGGCCGCTCAGCTGGTCAGCCTGGCCAAGTGGAAAGTCGGCCAGATGGCGGACAAGGTCAGCAGCGAAGCGGTGCAGATGCACGGCGGCATCGGTGTTACCGATGAGCTGGATGTCGGCCTCTACTTCAAGCGCATTCGTGTGTTGCAGGCGCTGCTGGGGGATGCGGATTACCATCTGAATCGGGCGGCTCCGCTGGTGGACGCCGCCTGAGGAGACTGTCATGCAGGCATTGGAAGAACGCGTGGCACTGGTGACAGGTGCAGGTCAGGGCATAGGGCGAGGTATTGCTCTGGCTCTGGCCGAACAAGGGGCTCAGGTGGTGGTGGCCGATATCAATGCTGCCACCAGCCAGGAAACCTGTCATTTGATTCACCAGCGCGGTGGACTGGCCGACGCGATCGGCTGTGATATTGCTGACCTTGCCAGTTTATCGAACCTGATTGATCAGGTACTGGCCCGTCACAAACGGGTCGATATTCTGATCAATAACGCCTACCTGCCAACGTCACCGGGTCCGCTTGAGCTCAAGCCCCTGGCCGATTTCAAGCGTGCCATGACGGGGAGTCTAGAAGCTCCTTTGGTGCTGATGCAGGGGCTGTTTCCCGGTATGCGGGATAGGGGCTGGGGGCGCATTATCAATTTGTGTTCCCTTAATGGTGTCAACGCGCACATGTACACCGCTGACTATAACGCCAGCAAGGAGGCGCTTCGCTGTCTGACCCGCAGTGCTGCACGGGAGTGGGCGCAACACGGTATCACCGTGAATGCGATCTGTCCGGGTGCCCGCACACCCGCCTATGAGCGCTTTGAAGCCCAGTCACCGGACAATGCGGCTCAATTGCTCCAGCAAAACCCGATGGGACGGATGGGTGATCCTGAAACCGATATAGGTTCTGTAGTGGTCTCCATTTGTGGCGAGGGGGCGTCCTACATGACCGGCAATACGCTGTTTCTGGATGGTGGCTCCCATATCAATGGTGTCAGCTGGCAGCCTGGTCAGTAATCCATTTTTTCATTTCAAACGTCGCCTCAAGGGCGGCGTTTTTGTCTTGGTCAAAAGGGAAATCAATGAAAATAAAAACAAAATTTCTCACCCTCTCCATTGTTCCCATGATGCTGGTGGTACTGGCGGTCATGCTGGTGGTGCAGTGGCAGCTACAACAGCTGGAAGAGCAGGAGATCGGCAGTATTCGTGATGACATGCTGGAGGCCCGACAGCAGGAACTGCAGAACTATATCGATATGGCGATGGGGGCGATCCGGCCTCTGCAACACCGTCTGGATATGCGTTACAACGAAAAAATTGCCCAGGCCAAGGAAGTGCTGAACGGCATGACCTTTGGTGAGCATGGCTATATCTATGGTTACGATCTGGATGGGAATATCGTATTTCACTCTGGCAACCCCGAAATGATCGGCCATTCGGTGCTGGATTTACAGGATGCAGATGGCAAGCCATTTGTTAAAGAGATCATTGATACGGCGATGGATGGCGGCGGATTTGTTCAGTTTCGCTGGCCCCGTGAAGAAGGGGGAAAACCCTCTCCGCATCTGACCTTTTCCCGTGAAATTGAAGTCTGGGGCTGGGTGATTGCCACGGGGTTTTTCATCGACGATATAGATGCCGAAGTTGCCCGCCGTGAAGCCAATATTGCCAATACAGTGACACAGATGATGATCTGGATTCTGGTATCCGGAGCTGCACTGGCACTGCTGGTGAGTGCGGTCAATCTGCTGCTGTCCCGCCGCATGCTGGCACCTTTGCAGCAAACCGCCAGAGCATTGCTGGATATTGCCGAAGGTGAAGGTGATCTGACCCGCCGTCTGGATGTGCATAGCCGTGATGAAGTGGGGGATGTGGCACGCGGGTTTAATGGCTTTGTCGACAAGATTCATCAGCTGGTGCAGGAAGTACAGAGTGCGGTTGCCTCGTTGAGCCAGTCCACTGCCTCTATGACCGATGTGGTGAGTCAGACCCAGGCAGATACGCGTCGCCAGCGGGAAGATACCAGCCGCACGGCAGCGGCGATTCAGGAAATGGTAGCGGCGGTGCAAGAAGTTGCCGCCAGTGCTGCTCAGGCGGCCAATGCTGCTCAACAGGCGGATGGTGATGCCAGTGAAGGCGATCGTGTGGTGGCGCACACCATCGGTGCCATTAACCAGCTGGCTGATGATGTACATCGCTCGGCAGAGGTAATCTCCCGTCTTGGACAGGATGCGGACAACATCGGCAGTGTGGTTTCGGTGATCAGTGACATTGCCGAGCAAACCAATTTGCTGGCACTGAATGCAGCCATAGAAGCAGCGCGAGCCGGTGATCAGGGGCGAGGTTTCTCGGTGGTGGCGGATGAAGTGCGTAATCTGGCCAGCCGCACCCAGCAAAGCACGGATGAGATCCAGCAGATGATCGAACGGCTGCAACAGGGCGCCCGTGAGGCTGTTGCTGTTATGGCCAATAGCCGAGAGCAAAGCGGTGCAACGACTGAAAGGGCTGCCAGTGCCAGCCGTTCCTTGCAGCAGATCACCGCATCGGTAGCCACCATCAATGAGATGAACACCCAGATCGCTGGGGCTGCCGAGCAGCAAACTGCGGTCGCGGCCGAGATTGAGGGGAACGTTCAGCAAGTAGCCGAAATTGCCGACAAGGCCGAACATAATGCCAGCGTATTGGCTTCAACGACTGCCAGTATGGGTGAATTGGAGCAGCGGTTGAGTAAGCTGGTAATGGCGTTCAGAGTCTAACTGTATACACCGCCGTCATGACGTGAATCCCGGTGAGCAGAATCTGCTTACCGGGATTAATCCTCGGATTTAATCAGGGAGCGCAGTAGCGTTTGTCAGTTCAGAGCCAATACAGCAGTCCAGTACTGTTGCCATGGTTCGATACTCGCACAGCGAAGCTTCAATACTCGCCTGCATCCAGGGCTCTCGCTCGATTGGTTCCCAGTTGACGGCAAAACCCGCGTTAATGATCAAATGATCGCACCAAAGCCTCAGGGTCCGGCCGTTGCCTTCGCGAAAAGGGTGGATCATATTCAGATCCCCGATGACTTCAGCCAGGGCGTCAATGAGTTCATTCCTTGAACTGCCTGCCAGCCAATCCCTTTTGGCCAGAGCAGCAAAAAACTTTTCCGCCTCAGGTCTGATGCGCGGCACCGTGCAGAACAGGGTGTTCCCCTTGGCAATATCAGTCGTACGAATCTCACCCGCCCAGGCATAAACATCGGCAAACAGCTGGCGGTGCAAATGCTGCATAAACGACAAGTCATAAGGCGGCAGGCAAAATTCGATTTGGTCGGCGGCCAAACTGGTCAGAGCTTGCTCTGCAGACTCAAGAGTACGTGCATCGGTAATATTGAGTGTGTTGATCAGCTGGTATGAGTTTGGATAACAGTAAGGATCTTGCTCGGGGCCTTTAACGTGGGAGTCCTGAACAGTCGTTTTGCGTGCATAACGGGCAATCAGCTCTGCGCGATTGGAGGGCTGCTGATTGCTCTCGCTGCTGACGGGAAAGCCTTCCAGGCGTAGGCTGGCCCGGTAGTTGCTATGCCGGGTACGGATAAAAGCGGCTGATTTTGCAGCCAACGAAATCTGGGGCATGGGGGCCGTCCCTGAATCGAAAAATTGTTGTCTGTGTTCTGACGCTTGATCAGCTTACGCGCTCACACCAGACCTCTTCCATCGGCAGTGATGCTCAATTTGCCTTCATCTGAAAACATTAATGCGATTTCGGGATAGCTGCGATTGTCACTCAGCAGATGGCTGTATTTGTCGATAATTGCGTCAATCTCAGCCTGGTTCTGCGCCTGTGCATATTCTTCATGGAACGGCTCCAGTTCTTTCAGGGCTGCCAGGTGTGAGGAGAGGGCATTGGCAGTACTCAGCTCCTTTGCCATTGCCGGGTTTGCTTCCAAGGCTGTTTTCAACTCATCGGCATAGGGATAGTTCGCCGGTAGAACCATATTGCCGCTGCTGTCATAGCGGATACTGTCGGGAGCCTCGGGAATGTTGTTTGCTGCCAGGAAATCAGGAAATACCTTGGATATGTGATCCTGCAGCGCTTGTACATTTCCCTCGGTGGGCATCAGTAGCCCATCCAAAGACAGCGTCGGAGAAGAGTAACCACCGTTGAAATAGGTGCTCAAACTCAGGTTTTCTTCGCCTTTGCCGGTATCCATCGGGTAGACATCTTCGGCTGCGGAAACCGTTTGCCCCAACGCTGAAATACGGGTTGAGCGGTCAGCATTTTCCGCTGATTGCTCGGATTGGAGGAGCGTATTTGCCGTTCCCTGATTTGTCCTTTTCGCAGCAGATATAGCTGAGCCATTTAAAATATTGAGGTAATTCTGAGTGTTACCGAACTGAATCGCCATCACGGACTCCCTTTCGTATTGGTCTTAAAGGAAGGTGAGCAAGGTTTGGGCCAAATTGGCGTGGTAAGTAACTGGCGGCAGTGAATTGGTATTAACCTTGATTATTTTGAGGTTAATACCTGAGATCTTAACTAATCATAAATCCATTTAATAATGATGACTTATTTGTAATAAAAATAAATAAAAGCTAAATGATACCAATTATATTTTATAAATAGATATTGGTATCGCCTTCGGATTATTGGGTTATTTCTTTTTTGAATGTGAATAAGTGCAAATCGTCTTAATCGTTAACTGTTTGTTTTAATTGGGTTTGATATGAAATTTAGTGATTTTGGCTGAACGGTGAAACCGACTATTGTATTTAATCGATTTAAATCGTCGCATAATATTAACATCAGTTAATGTTGGGCAGAGTTCCAGAGAGGGGCATGACTCTTAAATTTCGATTGATTCTTGGTTTTGTTGCCATTGCTGTGCTCATGAGTGCCTTCAGCCTGCTGTTGGCGCGAAGTGAGGCTATTGCCGTTCGTGGCTACGAAAGCCTTGTGGAGCTGAACAGTCAGGAAACCTATCACGCAGCCAGAACCAGCATGTTGTTGCAGCGGGTGAAATCCAGTTTGCGTGAAATTATGCTTGAGTCTTCCATCGACGACCATACTGATGAAGTAAGCCAATCAATCGAGCTGGCGTATTCATCGTTGGAAGAACTTGAACAGCTCAGTTTCACCTGGCTGTCAGTCGTTAATGCTGATTTGGAGCATTCGAGTCAATATGATGAGGATGAAGCGGAAGAGGAGCGTGAAGAGCTGAAAATGCTTCATGCGCTTCAGGATCAAATGAGCGACTTCATAACGGTTAGTCGGCAGTTCCTCAAAAAATTCGAGCACAACCAGAGTGACCTGGCTGAAGCGCATCTGTTTTTTGAAGAACAGCTAGAGCAACCTTCCAAGCAGTTACAGCTCAACCTGCAAGACCTTTGGGATGACACTCAGGAAGAGGCCGAGGTCGAAAATGCGCGTTTTGGCAGCTCGTTACAGGACATTTTTTATTTGGCCCTGGCACTATCGCTGGTGTCCATCCTGACCGCAGCTATGGCCGGTATCAGTTATGCACACTGGATCACCCGCTCACTTAACCAGGCAATGGCGGGGATTAAGTCGATTCAGAAAGGGGACTATAAAGTCAGATTGCCGGTCAGAGGCAATGACGAGATCGCGCAGCTGTCTCAAGCTGTGAATGTTTTATCCAGCCAGTTAAGTCGACAGATCGAAGCACGTGAGCAGGTGGAAGAGCGGCTACATTTTGCCAACCAGGAACTGGATGCAATTCTGGAAAACCTGCCCACCATGCTGGTACTAAAGGATGCTCAAACACAGCAATATCTGCGGTTGAACAAATTTGGCGAAGAGCTGCTGGGAATGCCCAGAGAACAAATTGTCGGCAAAACCGTATTTGATCTATTCCCGCCTCAGGAAGCCAATCAATTCTCCGAGATAGATCGAGAAACAATCGCCAGCCAGAAAGAAGTAATTTTCGACCTTAAGTTGGATACAGCATCCGGTCCCAGGTATCTGCACACACGTAACATTGCACTGAGAAACCCTGCCGGACATGTCCGTTTCCTGCTGGGCGTTGCCACCGATATCACCGAAGAGAAAAACCTCAGGGATGAATTACAAAATCTTGCCAGCCATGATGCCCTGACCGGGTTACTCAATCGCCGCGCAATACTGGAACAACTCAACAGTGACGTCGTGCGCGCCACCCGCTATGGCAATGAACTCAGCGTTGTTATCTTCGATGTCGACCATTTTAAACAGGTTAACGATACCTATGGTCACCATGCCGGTGACAGGGTATTACGCGAACTGGCCGAGGTAACGCAGCAAGTTGTACGGGTAACCGATTTTGTTGGTCGCTATGGCGGGGAAGAGTTCCTGCTGGTATTGCCAATGACGAATTTGCACAGTGCCGAAGAGTTGGCCGAGCGCTTGCGCAAACGGATAGAAGGTATCCTGATCGAAGAGGTTTCAGAGCCCCGGTACAGTATTGGTGTAACGATCAGTCTGGGGGTGGCCAGCCTGACACCGGACCGGCAAGACCCTGCCGAAATTGTCCGTGTAGCCGATGAGGCGCTTTACCGAGCCAAGCATGAAGGGCGAAACAGGGTTTGTACGGCGGATGAGTGACAGGGCCTTGGCACGAATACGCCCTGTATCCTCTTGCTCTCAGGTGTTGGTTTTCTTGCGACTGCGTGTCTCAGTGTGACTGAATTCAGTTATAAGGCTGGAGTTCATTGCTGTCGCTGGTCATCAGCCGTACCAGGCGCGGATTCAGGAACAGCTTCTCGTTGCCGGCAGTTTTTTCCTGCAATACGCCAATTTCAACGAGCTGCTTCAGGTATTGGGATGCGGTTTGCCGTTTGGCAATGCCTTTCTCAACCAGGTTGCTGATGCGGCAATAGGGTTGTTCAAAAATGGTTTGCACCAGTTCGTGGCTGTATATCTTGGGCAGCTGTAGCCTGACGTGTTCTTCGGTCTGGGTGATGAGCTGGCGCATGGCGGCGATCTTGGCACAGGTCCAGGCGGAAACCTGCTCCACCCCGTTGAGCATAAAGATAATCCATGCCTGCCAGTCACCCGAGTGAGTCACCTGGTTCAGTAAGCGATAGTAATCGCTTTTGTGCTGCACGATGTAACGGCTCAGGTAGAGAATAGGGAGCGTGAGTAGCTGCTGTTCGATTAGATAGAGCACGTTCACGATTCGACCGGTGCGACCATTACCGTCATGGAAAGGGTGAATGGCTTCGAACTGATAATGGCTGATGGCCATTTTGATCAGTGGATCGGTGTCATCTTCCAGATGTAAATAGTTCTCCCAGTTGGTGAAAAGGTTACGGATGACCTCTTCACCATTGGGTGGTGTGTAGATGGTCTCGCCGGTTGTCTGGTTACCAATGATGGTACCGGGCACTTTGCGGACATCCATTTCAATGCCTTTCAGGGTTGTACAGACTTCGATGGCGGTACTGGCGCAGAGTGGTTTCTGCTGCAGGTGTACGAAGCCTTCATACAGGGCGGTGCGGTATCTAAGCGCCTCTTTCGTTGCAGGGTCTGCGCCCTGGTCTTCCTGTGAGTACTGAAACAGCTTGTCTGTGGTGGTGACGATATTTTCGATTTCGGAACTGTCACGGGCTTCCAGCAGTGGCAGCAAGTTGATCAGTAGTGACTGGTTGGGAATGAGTTCGCCAGCCTGCTTCAGCTCTGCAAGCGCAGCACGTGCGGGAATACAGGCCTTGAGGATCTCAAGAGTCTCAGTTGCTTCCGTGGCAGGTGGTAGCGGAGGCAATTGATTGTAGGGCTGATCCGGTCGCCATGCCATGTTCAAATTCCTTGAAAATTTCGACATAGATGTGTGTTGAGGGCAGTCTATGTCGATGCCGTGTACATGGCAAACTTAAGTGTCGAAAAAAGAGCAAAAAATCGACTTTGCTTGAACCTGTGTCGATGTGATCAACATGCCAGGCTCGGCACCCTCATGCACTCTGCTGTGGCCAGATCGCTTCGTTCAATTCACCCAACACCACATCCAGTTGGTCACTGAGCAGCTTATCCAAGCGTTTGGCACCGCCAGTATCGGCAAAGCGTTTGTTGACGAACGCGTGGTCAATGATGACTTCGTGCACCAGTTGTTTCGCTAGGCGGTCAAGCCATTTGCGTTGAATGGGTATCCAGTCGTGCTGGGTATGAATGCGGTCCAAACTCGATGCCAGAGAGGGCTGCCATGTGCTGTGCCAGGGCTTCGCCAAGTTGGCGCAGTTTAATGAGGGTGGTGTTGGGATCTCGGGCAAAGGTTTGCTCGGCGGCGGTCGCCAGCTCGACGAAAAGAGGATCATGTTCGCCTAAAAAGCTGAAGTTCACTGTCCCTGTTGCCGGCATAATCCCTATCTCCGTCATGACCTGTGTACAAGGGTGCCGATCTGGCACCAAGGCTTCTCGCAGCATGCCATATTTAGGCAAGTGTTCCCATTACCTTACGGAAGTAAAACAGGCAGGTTTGAGCAGCGTTTAAACGATAAAGGGAGCCCTGAAGGCTCCCTGTGTCAGAGGCGCGTAATCAATCCTTGATTGCCGCCATCATCCCCGATTTCAAAGCCCCTTCAATGTAGGCGACTTCGGCACCGTCGCCGATGTTGGTGATGGGAATGCCCAGATGCTCCAGTGAGGTGCTGAGGCCCGTATTGGTTTCGGCACCGATCGCCAACACGACGGAATCAGCGTCCAGTTCATGGCTATTGCCTTCAGCGTCGGTGTAGCTGAGCGCTTGCTTGCCAATATTCTGCACCTGAGTGTTTTTCTCCAGGGCTACGCTGTGGCTTTCCAGGTTATGCAGTACCTTCCAGCGACGCACGATGGACAGTTCGGCGCCCAGGTCCGGGCCAGGCTCCAGCACATGCACCTTGCGACCGCGTTCAACCAGAAACTCGGCCAACTCCAGTCCTACCAGGCCGCCACCAATAATGACGACTTTCTTGCCCAGCGGCATCCACAGTTTGGACAGGCTTTGCATGGCTTCGGTGCTGTTGGTGACGCCGACCAGAGAGCCTGATTTCATCATCACGCGTTGAGTCACGCTGAGCTTGCGCTTGGCGATCTCCTCGCCTTCACCGGTCATAAGCTTGCGCAGTTCATCACCGGACCAGACATGCTTCTGGTCGGCACCGGGAATGGATGGTGCATTTCGGCGCGCGCCCACCGCGACGATAACCTGATCCGGTGCAAGCTCACGTACCAGCGCTTCGTCCGCCAGCGTATTGAGACGTACATCGATTGGAAGATCGCGGACTTGCTTGATCAGATAATCGAGCAGGGCACCGTTTTCCGGGTAGGCCAGGGCGGCAAAGAACAGGGTGCCGCCCAGTCGGCCACTGCTTTCAACCAGTGTTACTTGATGGCCACGCAGGGCACTGACGCGTGCGGCTTCAAGCCCGGCAGGGCCGCCGCCAATTACCAGTACCTTTTTCGGGCTGTCGGTTGCGATCAGTTGCAGGTCTGACTCATGGCCGGTCTGCGGATTGACTGCACATTTGACCCGCTCGTTGACGAAAATCTGGCTGACGCAGGCGTAGCAGTAGATGCAGGGGCGCACGTCTGCAGCGCGATTCTCCTTCAGCTTGTTGGGCAATTCTGGATCGGCCAGCAGTTTGCGACCCATGGCAACGAAGTCACACCTGCCTTCGGCGATTGCCTTGTCAGCCGCCTCAGGATCAAGACGACCGGCCGCTGTCACCGGGATATCGATGTGCTTGCGGATATGTGCCGCCCAGTCAAGGAAACGCGCCCGGTCATGCGGAATCGGTGCCTGGGTAAAGGCGTTGCCGTTTTTCAGGTTGGCATAGGCGGACACGCTGATCAGGTCGATACCGGCTTCTTGCGCCATTTTCGCGGTGAGGGTGGCATCGTCCAGGCTGATACCGCCGGGCAGGTCCAGCTCGATGGCATCCATGCGCATCCACACCGGGTAGCCGTCACCAACGCGTTCGCGAATGGCGGCAATCACTTCCAGCAACAGACGGGCACGGTTTTCCAGCGGGCCACCGTATTCGTCATCCCGGGTGTTGTAGTAGGGCGACAGGAATCCCGCGATGATATAGGTATGACCGGCGTGGATTTCGACGCCATCAAAGCCCGCCTTTTGTGCGCGTTCGGCGGCATCGGCAAACCAGCGGACCATCTGCTGGATATCATCCTTGTTCATTACCCGGATGCGCACGCCGCCTTTCTCACGGCCTTTGGATGAACTGATAAAGCGGCCCAGTTCGGACTGAGTCAGGGCCGCGAACATGTTGGTGTTGGCGGCGGGAGGCATGGAGGGTACCCATAGCTCACGCCCTTCTGCCAGGTCGCGCACGGAGGTTTTACCGGCGTGCTGCAACTGAATGGCGATCTTGGCGCCATGATTGTGCACACGGTCGGTCAGTTGTTTAAGCCCCGGAATGAAATCATCCGATGAGATACCAACCTGATAGGGCTCGGCGGTACCGGCCGGGTAGGCGATAGAGCCCACACCCATGGTCAGCATGCCGGCACCACCCTTGGCACGTGCCTCGTAGAAGGCCTGGATACGCTCGCCACAATGGCCGGTGGATTCGGCCATGTTTGAGCCCATCGGGGCCATCAGAATCCGGTTTTTCAGCTCCAGTGAGCCGATTTTCCCCGGTTTAAAAAGACTTTCAAAAGCGGCCATAGGCGTTACTCCTGAATCTGTTCAAAGAATTCGTGGAGCACGGTGTTCAGCCGTGCTGCAGGAAGTCGATACAGGTGCGGTTGAACAGGTCGGTATGTTCAACCTGAACCCAGTGGCCGCAGCGATTCAGCACAGTGAAACGTGCTTCAGGCGCATTGTCCATAAACTTGAAAACGCCTTCGACCGGGTTGAAGCGATCGTTGCTGCCCCAGAAACCGAGAATCGGGCAGCGCAGTTCGCCCAGACGCTCGGTCATGTTTGGTACCAGCATGGTCGAGAACAGGTTGGCTGGCTGAAGAACAGCAACAGCGGCACGTTCCTGGAGCAGTTCTTCGTCCAGCTCTGAGGCATCGAACAGCTGCAGTTGCATCACGTGACGCATCTCTTCGACGCCCATCGGGCCCTGACCGAAGACTTCGACCATGCGCACGATCCCTTCCATCTGAAAATAGGTTTCACGCTCTTCAACCCCGCCTGGCGCCATCAGGATCAGGCTTTCAACGCTATTGGGGTGTGCCAGCGCTTGGCCCAGCGCAATAGCGCCACCCAGTGAGTTACCCAGCAGGGTACAGCGTTCAATGCCGGTGGCTTGCAGGAACTGGTTAAGGCACTCAACGAAGAATTCAAGATTGTAGAAGGCGTCTTCAGGCTTGCTGGAACGACCAAAGCCGGGCAGGTCGAGAATGATGTTACGGAAGCCCGCTTCAGCAAAGATTGGATAGTTGGTCTTGAAATTACTGAAACCGCTGGCGCCGGGGCCGCTGCCGTGCAGCCAGATAACGACTGGGCCTTCACCGGCCTCCAGATAATGCAGCGTAAGGCCGTTTTCCAATTGAGCATACTGGCCGATGGGCAGTGGCAGGTCCAGATGGTCCATGGTGTTCTCCTTATTATGGCAGCGGCATAAAAGGCCGCCGCGGACAGATCGGGTCGCATTAATCCTCTTATTCGTTACCGCCAACAGCATCGTCCGTTCAGACCAGTCGGAACTGGTGAGGGGCTTAGTCTTGATGGACGATGTCGTGCTTGCAGGGCTGTCCGAATATGCATCACACAACAAGAACCTGAAGCGATGTACCTGCGGGTGCACGGGAGGAAGTGTGATGAAACATCAGGGCAAGGTGGTATTCGTAACTGGTGCCGGTCAGGGCATGGGGCAAGCCATCGTGAAACAGTTTGTCACCGAGGGTGCCAAGGTGGCGGCCGTCGATATCAACAAGGAAGCCGCCGAAGCCACGGCTGCCGCCTGTGATGGAGACGTGATCGCCATTGCCTGCGATATCGCCAATAGCGAATCCGTTAAAGGCGCCATGCAGCAGGTGAAAGAAACCTTTGGACGTCTGGATGTGGTGGTGAACAACGCGGGTACGGGCTCAGTGGATGCTTTTCTGGATACCCCGGATGAAAACTGGGACCGCGTTATTGGCGTCAACCTGAAAGGTACTTTCCTGTGCTGTCGTGAGGGCGCGCGCCTGATGGTGGAAAACGGTGGCGGCGCCATCATCAACGTCTCCAGCTCGGCTGCCGTTTCCGGTGAAGGCCCCAGTCATTACGTTGCGTCCAAAGCGGGCGTTATGGGGCTGACCCGCAGTATTGCTCGCGAACTGGCACCCAATGGTATTCGTGTAAATACCCTGGTCCCAGGTGCAACCAATACGCCAATGATGCAAGGCATTCCTGAAGAGTGGATGCAGCAGATGATCAATGCCATTCCGCTGGGTCGCATGGCCGAACCGGAAGACGTAGCCAAGGTGGCCTCTTTCCTGGCCAGCGAAGATGCCGGCTTCATGACTGGCCAGAATGTCGCGGTTAATGGCGGCATGGTTTTCATCTGAGGTGCATATGGCTGAAATGACACTGGAACAGCGTATTGACCGTCTGGAGTCCACCGAGGCGATTCGCCAGTTGGCTGGCAAATACTCGTTGTCGTTGGACATGCGTGATCTGGATGCGCACGTAAACCTGTTTGCGCCGGACATTCGTGTCGGTCGTAACAAGACCGGCCGCGAGCATTTGAAAGCCTGGGTGGATACCACGCTGCGTGATCAGTTCACCGGAACTTCGCATCACTTGGGCCAGCACATCATCGAGTTCATCGATGAAGATCACGCTATCGGCGTGGTGTATTCCAAGAACGAGCACGAAACCGGCCCCGAGTGGGTCATCATGCAGATGTTGTATTGGGATGACTACGAGCGCATTGATGGCAACTGGTATTTCCGTCGCCGTTTGCCCTGTTACTGGTATGCCACCGATCTGAACAAGCCTCCGATTGGCGATATGAAGATGCGTTGGCCTGGTCGCGAACCTTATGAAGGCACCTTCCACGGTCTGTTCCCATCCTGGAAACAGTTCTGGAGCCAGCGCCCAGCCGAAGGCGAGCTGCCGCAGGTGTCAGCTCCTGCGCCGATGGACGCTTTCCTCCAAACTCTGCGCGGTGATACGCCGCCGCCGAAAATCCGGGTACGCTGATTCAGCGGCCCACAACATAACAACAAAGGAAGCAGCGCATGAGTGCCAATCAATCTGCGCCATCACCCGCGGTGGTGCCGCGTGAGGAAACCCAACAGAAGTTGAATCGTCGGGCTCAGGCTGCAGGCCTGATCAAGCCGCTGGATCAGTATACGATTGCGGATCGTATTGAGGAGAAAGCTGCTGAGCTGGGTGATCATCCCTTCATCATCTACGGCGATACACGATTCAGTTATGCCGAGGTGAATGCCCGTGCCAATAAGGTTGCGCATGCGGCACTCGCCTGTGGACTTAAGCCCGGCGATGTTTGCGCCATGGCGATGGAAAACCGCCCGGAGTTCTTTTTTACCTGGTTTGGTTTGACCAAGATCGGGGTGGTAGTGGCGTTCATCAATAACCAGATTAATGGCAAACCGCTGCAGCATGCGCTGGAATCGACTCAGGCAAAGGCCGCCATTGTAGGTGAAGAGTGTGCACACAACTTTGCTCAAACACCGGATTTGAATGTGCCGCTTTTGCTGCTGCCGGATACGGAGAAGCCTGCGTCCGATGAAGAGCTGAAGGGGTTCAGCAACGATTTTGTGGTGGCACTGGAGAATGCCTGGAGTACTCAGGTTGATCGCCGCTATCGAGAAGGGATTACCTCGGAAACCCCGACCCTGCTGATCTTTACCTCTGGTACCACCGGTCTGCCGAAAGCCGCCATCTACAGCCATATGCGCTGGCTGTGCTCCGGCGACGTGATGGAAGTCACCATCAATTCCACGCCGGATGATGTGTTCTATTGCTGCCTGCCGCTGTATCACGGCGCTGCGGCAACGTCGGTTACCTCTACCGCATTGCGTTCGGGCTCCACCATTCTTGTACGGCGCAAATTCAGCGTCAGCCGTTTCTGGCAGGATGTACGCGAAAACGGGGTCACCATTTGTCAGTACATCGGTGAAATCTGCCGCTACCTTCTCAATCAGGACGTAGAGTCTGGAGCGCATAAATTGCGTGTCATGATGGGGGCTGGTTTATCCGTTGATATCTGGAAGCGCTGGATTGAGCGCTTTGGTGAGATGGATGTCTATGAAGGCTGGGGTTCCACAGAAGCCAACACCAATCTGATCAATGTGGATAACTACGTCGGTTCCTGTGGTCGTGTTCCCGACTGGAACAAAACCAACTTCCGCCTGCTGCGTTATGACATGGAAAATGATGCCCATGTGCGTAATGCCGATGGCTTCTATGTTCAGTGTGAGCCGGGTGAAGTCGGTGAAGGCGTTGGTATGATCATCAACCACCCGGAAATCGGTGGCGGTCGTTTTGAAGGCTATACCAACCCTGAAGCGACGGAGCAGAAAATTCTGCGCAACGTCTTTACTGAAGGGGATAGCTGGTGGAGTTCTGGCGACCTGCTGCGCTACGACGAAAACGGCTATTTCTACTTTGTTGATCGGGTAGGTGATACCTTCCGCTGGAAGAGCGAGAACGTCTCCACTCAGGAAGTCGCCAGTGCTCTGGGTGATCTTCAGGGGGCCGAGCTGATCAATATCTATGGTGTGCAAGTACCGCAGCATGAAGGCCGTGCGGGCATGGCTGCAATTGTGATGCAGGAAGGGCATAACTTTGACCCCCAGGCCCTGTATGACCTTACTGAAGAACGTGTGCCGCGTTATGCAGCGCCGCTGTTTGTGCGTGTAAGTGCTGCGGCGGACATGACCACCACTTTCAAGTTGCGCAAGGTTGATCTGCAGCGTCAGGGCTATGCCCCTGAGCACTGTTCAGATCCGCTGTTTGTACGCGATGACAAGCTCGGCACCTACCGCCCCTATTCAGCAGAGGTGTTAGCTGACGTCGGGTTGCCGCCGTTCGAATATAAATAAGAAGGCGTAGGGAGATAAAAATGGGATTACGAGGAGATGCCGCGATTGTAGGTGCGGCACAGTACAAGCCTGAAAAATACAGCACAGCGCCACAAATGTTCCATCTGGAACAGGTGGCCGATCTGGCTGCTCAGGCGTTGGAAGACGCGGGTCTCAAGGCCAGCGATCTGGATGGTCTGGTCATTAACGGACCTCAGTTTCACGAAGCCTCTGTCTTTGTACCGGCCATGGCGGCCGAGTATCTGGGCATCGAGCTGAACTTCGCTGAAGTGGTGGATCTGGGTGGTTGTACACCTGTAGGCATGATCTGGCGTGCGGCAGCGGCCATCGAGCTGGGTTTGTGCGAAGCCGTGCTGTGCGTTATTCCGATGCGTATAGCCCCGTTCGGCCCTGAAGAAGATCCGGCCTGGATGGCACGTGCCATGCGCTTTGGTGGTCATAGCACTGCTTTCGGTGCGCCTGAAGCCGAGTTCGATCTGCCCTATGGTCACATGGGCCAGAACACCGGCTATGCCATGATCGCCCAGCGTTATGCGGCGCAGTATGGCTATGATCAGGCTGCCATGGCCAAGATCTGTGTCGATCAGCGTACCAATGCTCAGGCCAATCCTGATGCCATGTTCTACGGTAAGCCGCTGACTATCGAAGAAGTACTGGGCTCCAAAATGGTGGCAGACCCGCTGCACGTGCTGGAGATCGTCATGCCGGTGGCCGGTGGTGCTGCGGTGATCGTGACCTCGAAAGAGGTGGCGGCACGTACCAAACACCGCCCGGCGTTTGTGAAAGGCTTTGGTGAACGCCTGTCGTTCAAATCGCCGTCCTATGCCAAGGACATGACCGTGACGCCGGTTGCTGAAGCCGCCAGGCGCGCCTTCGCCATGGCGGGCCTCAAGCCGCAGGATATGGATGCAGCGCAGATCTATGACTGTTACACCATCACCGTACTGCTGTCGCTTGAAGACGCAGGTTTCTGTCCGAAAGGGGAGGGGATGCGCTTCATTCAGGAGAACGATCTTACCTTCAAGGGCAACTTCCCGCTTAACACGCACGGTGGCCAGCTCAGCTTTGGCCAGGCCGGTAGTGCCGGTGGTTTCTCCCAGGTGATCGAAGCCTATACCCAAATTGCAGGACGTGCCGATGCGCGTCAGCTTAAGCGCTGCGATCAGGTGTTCGTTTCCGGTACCGGTGGCGTGATGAGTGAACAGGGCGCATTGATTCTGCAGGGGGGCTAAGTCATGAGTGTAAAACCGATGCCAGTAATGACCGAGATCTCCAAGCCCTTCTGGCAGGGCCTGAAAGAGGGTGAGATCCGTATTCAGCAGTGCAATCAGTGCGATGGCTGGGTGTTCTTTCCCCGTCGTCACTGCAGTCATTGTCTGTCGCATGATCTGGAGTGGAAGCCTGTTTCAGGCAAGGGAACACTGTACAGCTATACCCTGACCCGTATCCCGACGCTGCCGGAGTTTGCTGACGAAATGCCCCAGGCTCTGGCTGTGGTCGAGCTTGATCAGGGCGTGCGTATCAATACCACGCTGGTGGGATTGTCTGAAGACCAAATCAGGATCGGCATGGAATTGAAGCCTGTGCTGAATCAGGTGGATGCCAAGGGCAATACGCTGCTGCGTTTCACCGCCGCCGATAGCGAGCTGGACAGCCTGCCGTTCGTTAATCCGCTGGACAGTCTGCCACGCAATGACAAGGGGCAGGTACTGGTCGCTGTGGATAACCCGGTTGGCTTACAGGCACTGGTCAGTGACGAGTTCAGTGACTGGAGCAACTCTCTGGTGGTGGATCAGGACCTGATCAACACCTTCGCCGAGTTGTCCGGTGATAACTACTGGATTCATACCGATCCCGAGCGTGCCGGCAAGGAAAGTCCTTACGGCACGACCATTGCTCATGGCTCACTGGTGCAGATACTGCAGTCGCGCCTGAGTTTCGTGCTGCCGTTTGAAATCACCGGGTTTCAGACCATGGTCAACTACGGTTCTGACCGCCTGCGTTTTCCGTCACCCGTTCCGGCCGGGTCTGAGGTTCAGGCTCGGGCGCGAGTGAAGTCAGTCCAGCAATCCCACAAGGGAACTGCATTGACCCTTGAAGTCCATACCCATGTTGTGGGTAATGACCGTCCATCAGTGATCAATGATCTGGTGATTTTTTATCGCTGATACTTTTTGTTCATGCTGTGCGCTTTGTTTTGCCGCCCCTCATTCGATGGGCGGCTTTTTTATTTTTAAGCGACTGGAAACCTGTGATCAATTGCTTCAGTATCGGGGGCGGTAGAAAAAGTCGCTGCAGGCACGCAATCACGAAAAATCAGAAATATACACCTGCTAATACTGTATGTATTCGTCATGGTTAACTGTTTTTCTTTTTAAACCCTGTGGGTTTAACCCTATTACCAGCGCTGTTTTCTATGCATGATTACGTTTTATATCCTTATCAATTTTGAGGGTTTGGCGTCATGGGGCAAAGGTTTAAAGCGTTATCCGAGCAGCATATAGATTTCATATCTAACCAGAAGATCTTCTTTGTTGGCACCGCCACTGCTGAAAGTTTGATTAACATTTCTCCCAAAGGAATGGACTCTTTCAAGGTTCTGGATAGCAACAGGGTTGCCTGGCTGAATGTAACCGGCAGCGGTAATGAAACCGCAGCGCATGTTCAGCAGCATCCGAGAATGACGATCATGTTTATCGCCTTTGACGGCAGCCCAATGATCCTGCGTCTCTATGGCAAGGCTGTTGCGGTACATCCGTATGACGCTGAATGGGAAGAGCTTAATAGTGGCTTCCCGCCATTGCCGGGCGCCAGACAGATATTCAAGGTTTCCATCGAGCTGGTGCAAACATCCTGTGGCATGTCTGTCCCACTCTTTGATTATGTATCCGACCGAGATCAATTGAATAAATGGGCGATTAAAAAAGGTGAGGAGGGTGTAAAGGACTATTGGAAACAGAAAAACCAGTTAAGCCTCGATGGTTTACCGACCAATATATTAGGGGACGAACGCTAAGCTCCATATTCTGAATTACTTCAGCCTGGGGATACCCCTCGGGTGAGCTTTATGTAAGGGAATGCATTAAAAATGGACAACCTTCTTCAATATACAGGTGCTGTCGCATCGATCTGGATCGTACTTGGTATTTATATTGCCTCTCTGCTTTATCCAAACTTCAGTCATTCAAGGCAGTTCTGTAGTGAACTGGGGGCAACAGGAAGCCCCACGCAGAAACTATCGCCTGTGATTAACAATTACCCTCTGGGTCTGCTCTTTATCCTCTTTGGCTACTACCTGGTCAGTCTTGAGGGCGCGTCATACGCAACGATTTCAATTGGTGCGATGATCATTGTCCATGGTCTGAGTACCTGGGTGTGTGGTTTCTTCCCCATGGATGCAGACCCTTATATAGAGACGCCCACGACGACGTGCAATATCCACTCCATATCCGGCGTGTTCCTGTTGCTGTCATTGATTATCGCACCGGCCATTGTTGTCTTCTCCAGTGAATATTCAACGGTGCTCAGAGTGATTTCTGGAGCCTGCCTGCTGGGATGTTTTTTCTTCACCTACAAGCTGGGTATGGCGTTCAAGGCCAAGACCAATCCGGGACTGCATCAGCGTTTGAGTTACGGTTTTCAGATCTTATGGCTGTTCGTGTATTCCTTGTTCTTAATTGCTAGCTAAATACGCGACTTTGTTTACGCTCCTGTTCGGAGCCCAATCTTGTTTACATTCATATTATTGGTTTCTGTTTAGTCTTAATGGACGATGAGAGGGCATAGAGCCCTCTCGATAATAGGTGTGGACTGATGCCGGAAACGCTGCTCCGCTATGCATCCCAGAATGGTGTTTTCTAACACTGAGCCGCAGCTTTTTGCGTTGTTAGACTAATCGATCTCTTTCTCTGACTTCCCTGGCGGTCTATGAATACAGATGCGCGCTACATCATCTGGTTGCTCGACTTTCTCAGACAAAGAGGCGTTGATACTGAGGCTTTGTGCTCAGTACACCAGTTGAGCGATCTTCAATCGCTGGATGTATCCATCAGCAGTACAACTCACCGCTCATTGCTGGCTGACGCCGTTCGCCTGACGGGTGATACCGGTCTTGGATTGAAGCTGGGGTATCAGCGTTCATTGGCCACCTATGACCAGCTTGCTTATCTGATTATGAGTTGCTCGACCCTGCGCGAAGCGGTGGAGAAAGGGCTGAAGTATCAGAGTTATCCAGGTCGGTTTTCCGGTCAGTCGATTATTACGACTTTCAGCGAAATAGAGGGGCTGGGTTGCTTCCAAATCAATGTGAAAGACGATTTGGGCGATTTACGGCTGCTGGCCATTGAGGACCTACTCAGCAATATCCTGACCACCACCCGGTGGGTGCTCGACCGAGCGTTGCCGGTGATCAAATTGCGCTGCGATTATTCGCAACCTGATCATGTGGCGGACTATCAAAGGATTTTTGATTGTGAGCTCCAGTTCGATACGCCGGTGATCCAGCTGTTTTTTGATGCGGCAATTCTCGATATGCCGTTGCCAAATGCCAGCCCGCAGAGTGCACAACTCTACGAAGCCTTGTGTGAAGAGCAGAGTATTCGGCGGCAGGGGGGCAACCTGGCCTGGCGGCTGTGGCCCATGATTGTGAAAGATCCGGCTAATCCACCGGATCTGACTCAGGCAGCCGAGGTGCTTTGCTGCAGTCCACGAACGCTGAGGCGCAGGCTACAGTCGGAAGGCTGGCATTATCAGCAAATCATCGACCGAGTGCGGGAGATACAGGCACGCCGTGCACTCAGTGACCCAACCCTGCCGATTACCCAGATCGCCTTACAGCTGGGGTATTCCGATCACTCAGGTTTCCTCAAAGCGTTCAAGAAATGGGTTGGCCTGACGCCAACAGAGTTTCGCAATCGCTTGCTCTGAGTTGAGCATCTTGGCCGTTCTGGCCTGTTCTATGGCCTGACTTTCCAATCCCTGTCCGTCAGCGGTGAATATCATCTTTCAACAGGCAACAGAATAAGGATTAACGCCGTGTTGAAGACCTCTCACCTCAATGTCGACATGTTCCAGCAATTTGCTACCCGCCCGGGTGAACGGGCATTGCTGCCCGAAATAACCCCCAAGGCTCAGGTGGCGCTGATGTGCCGCATGTTGTTTGCTGAAGGCTGGGATGACCATATCGCCGGGCATATCACTGTGCGTCAACCTGATGGAAATATCCTTACCAATCCCTGGGAGCTGACCTGGGATGAAGTGACCGCCAGCGATATTGTGACCCTTGATCCTGAGGGCAATATCCTCGACAGCAACTGGAACACCACGCCCGCCCTTGGGCTGCACCTGCAGCTGCACGAGGCGCGTCAGGATATCAATGTGGTGATTCACAACCATCCAAAATGGAGCGGTATCTGGGCCAACTTGCAGGAAACGCCTCCGATCTATGATCAGGCCGGTGCCTACTGTGGGTCTGATCTGCCGATCTACAACGAATACCTGGGTACCTTTGAAAACAAGGCCACCAGCCAAACGGCTGTCGAAGCGCTGGGTGATGCCAAGTGGGCATTGCTGGCGCATCACGGTGCACTGGTTGTGGGGCGTGACCTGCGTCAGGCGCATCTGCGTGCCGCGACGCTGGAGTGGCGCTGTCGCCGGGCATATGAAGTGCGTCTGGCTGGCGGAGCTGAGCCGCTTGCTGAAGCGGTGATCAATCAGATAAGCCTGCCCGACCTGAATGGCTTTCCCTTCCTGTGGGAAGCGATGGCACGCCGTGAGCTGCGTCGTGATCCTGGTGTGTTGAATTAATGGTGTGTTGAATTGAAGGGAGGGACGAGGATATGACACTGATAATTAAACCGCTGGATAACATCGGCGTCGAAGTACAGGGCTTCGATATCACCCAACCCTGGAGCGAGTCGGTCCAGCAACAGCTGCGAGATATCTGGTATGAGCACGCGGTGTTGGTTTTTCGTAATCAGGCGGTGACCCCCGAGCGTCAGATCGCATTCAGCCGCATTTTCGGTCCACTTGAGATGCATCCGCTCAAGGCGACTTTGTCGGAAGACTATCCTGAGCTGTTCGAATTGGAGAATGGTGGTGAAAAGGACAAATTCGTCACCGCTTCCTACAATGGTGAGACAGTTGTGGGTCGACTCGATTGGCATCTTGATCTGCATTACACAGGCAAGCCCAATCATGGTGCCGTGCTGACCTCTGTTGAAGTCGCCGGTGAAGGGGGGCGGACCGGTTTTGGCGATCTGGCCAAGGCTTATGCTGCATTGGACGAGCACACCAAAACCTTGCTCGACAAACTGGAGGTGGTGTACGCCTTCAACATGCAGCGTCGTCACATGCGCTACGTTGATCTCGAGGGCTATGAACCCGGTCCTTACAGCCCGAAAAAGCCGTCTGACGTTAATTTTCCCGATTTCCCCGAGTCGGTCTATCCGGCAGCGATGACGCATCCGGTTACCGGTATCAAGGTGCTGGGAATAGTGGAGCAGTTTCTGGATCGGGTTGTGACACCCTACAAGGCGGGGCTGTCAGGTGACGAAGCTATCGAGCTGCTGGAGCGTCTGGTCGCCCACACACGGGACCCGCAGTTTCATTACTTCCATCAGTGGCAGCCGGGTGACATGGTGCTCTGGGATAACTGGCGTGCCATGCACTGTACGACCGGCACTCCCGTTGGTGTTCGGCGTCGTATTAACCGAACCACCATTCAGGGCAATCAGGAACTTGGGAGGGTGTTGTTGGAGGAGTGAGTGATCCAGAGCCTTCAGTTGTTAAAACCAAATATCCCCAAAACGATCCCGGTGGCACAGGTACAGGCGCAGCTCAAACTCCAGCTGGTGGTAGTCCGGCTCCATATAACAGCAGAGGTTGTAGAAGGACTTGTTGTGGTCCTTCTCACGCAGATGCGCCAGTTCATGGACCAGAATCATGCGCAGAAAGGCTTCAGGGGCCTTGCGAAACAGGGTAGAGATGCGGATTTCGTTCTTGGCTTTCAGCTTCTTGCCTTGCACTCGTGATACATAGGTGTGCAGGCCGAGGGCGTTGTTAATGACGTGGATCTTGTCGTCGTAGATCACCTTGCTGATCGGGGACGAGCTACGCATGTACTCGTTCTTGATCTCTTGCGCATACTCGTACAGTGCCTTTTCTGAACTGAGCGTGTGTGCCTCCGGGTATTTCTTCAGCAGCCAGGCTTCTGACTTGTTGGCATCCAGCAGTGCAAACGCCTGTTGCTGAACCTGCTCGCTGTAGCAGTTGAGGTAATTGAAGGTTTTGGGCTGGTTCATTGGCAATTCACGGATTGAGTGTGTTGAAGTATGTGGCGCAACAGTGATAACGGCTGATGTCTGCCGCCAATTCTAGCCCGACAGGCACTGGGCTTTCACCCCGAATGGGTTGATGGTGGCTCTCAACCGGTATCTGAAAACCCGGTTAGTGTGTGATTCGTGCTCTATTCCCTGTCCCCGCACGTATTCAGAGGTGTAGCTGTCATGTGATTGGACTACATTCAGCTAATACGCAGGGCTTTTTCCAGTAGTTACAATTCAATAGTGACCATCTGGTAAGATAAGCCCTGAGTCACCTATCTATCTGGACGTAAAGAATGCCCACTTCAGTGGATGAAACTGTAGAAAAGAAACCTCGTCGTCGCTCGCGTATTCGTGAAGCGCACGAGGCAACTGTACTGGGGGCTGCCGAAGAGCTGTTTGCTAAAAATGGCTACAACGGTACACCCATCGAAGCGATTGCTGAAAAGGCAGGGATGTCCAAGCAGAATCTGCTGTACTACTTCCCCTCGAAAGAGGTTCTCTACCATCGTGTTCTGGCCAATATTTTGCATTTGTGGGTCGACAAGATGCAGCTGCTGGAGCAGCAGGGTAAGGAACCTGCGGATATGGTGCGTAACTATATCCAGGGTAAGGTCGAGCTGTCTCGCACCAACCCCAACGCCTCCAAGGTGTTTGCCATCGAGATCATCAACGGTGCGCCTTACCTGAAAGAGTATTTGAAAAACCATCTGCTGCCGGTGCTGGAAGAAGATGTGAAGCTGGTACGCAGCTGGATCAAGGAAGGCCGTATGGACCCTGTAGATCCCTATCATCTGTTCTTCCTGATCTGGTCTTCAACTCAGACTTATGCAGACTTCTCGGCACAGATCAGCCTGTCGCTGGGCAAGGATGCATTGGAAGATCAGGATTTCCAGAATGCGGTGGACTTCCTGACGCATATGATTATCAAGGGCCTGGGTTTGAAGTAACTGCTCCTTACACCCGCCATCTGGCCTGAAGCCGGTGCCCGCTCGAACGAGTGGCAACGGCTTTTTTATTGGCTCAGCTTCCTGTTAACCCGCCTTCATTCCCCCTGCTATCCACTCAAGAAGCGAGCTGGATGGATCAAAAAATTTAAAACCTTTGTGCGAAGCGCGTCGCCGCTTTGATCTTAATTTATTTAATTACAATGACTTAGGCTGGTTTTTACGGCTGTTAAATATTTCGCCAAGTTTTCTTGACCACTTGGCAAAATTTGATCTAGTATAACTTTACCGTTTGGTAAAAAAGTTTGTAGCGAAAACCTGACGCCGAGAATAAGAATAAAGACGGAGATAGGGTGTGATGGAGGTTTGGTATATACCGCTTCCTCACAAGATGCGCATGATTTTTATTATGCAAAGGCAAAGTATCTTTGCGCCTGAATTATGCGTCGCTGACTTCCTTTCGAATCGCCTTATTCATGTTTATTCCTGTGCAGTTATTCCAGGACTGGTTCAGACGTTTATTTCCTGCCTGAACAGGATAGCTACGTCTTTTCTTAGGTTTCATTTAAACGTGTTTAAGGAAAGAATCATGAATGCTCCCAGTGTTTTAAGTCTGAGAACGGATAAAACTGAACACCACAAACTGCTCCGGATGTTCGCTGGGATCAGTTCGCCGATTCGCCATATCCTCAGTTCTGTGTTGGCCGGTATAGAGCTCTCTGAGGCTGATGCCGTCACCCTGTTCAAGGTTGAAGGGGCCGAGCTGGATGCACTGATAGCAACGGCAGATTGCCTGCGCAAGCAAGCCGTGGGTAACCAGGCAAGCTTCGTCATTACCCGCAATATCAACTACACCAACGTCTGCTACATGGGCTGCAAGTTCTGCGGCTTTGCCAAGCGCAAGGACGAGCAGGGGGCTGAGCTGTTGAGCCTGGATGAAATTGCCCAGCGTGCTCAGGAGGCCTGGGACCGCGGCGCGACCGAAGTCTGTATTCAAGGCGGTTTGCATCCTGATATTGATGGCACTTTTTACCGAGATATTCTCAAAGCCATTAAAAAACAGGTTCCGGCGATGCATATTCATGCCTTTTCGCCGTTCGAAATCTGGTTTGGTGCATTAAAAAGCAAAGTCAGCGTTGCCGAGTTTATTCAGGACCTGATTGACCACGGTTTGGGGTCAATGCCCGGTACCGCAGCAGAAATACTGGACGTTGAAATTCGTCAGCAATTGACCCGCGATAAACTCACCACCGAGCAGTGGGTCGAGATTATTACCACTGCCCACCAACTGGGTTTGCCCACCACCGCCACCATTATGTACGGCCATATTGATAGCCCCGAACATTGGGCAGCGCATATTGGCAAAATTCGCGATATTCAAAAACAGACCGGTGGTTTTACCGAGTTTGTTCCTCTGGGCTTTGTGCATTACGAATCCCCGCTTTACGTCAAAAACGGTCATGTAAGACCCGGCCCTACACCGGAAGAAAATATCCGTATGCATGCGGTCTCAAGGCTGATGCTGGATGGCTGGATCGACAACATCCAGGCCTCCTGGGTGAAGTTGGGGCCCGAATATGCCCAGCAAATGCTCAAGTCCGGAGCCAATGATCTGGGCGGCACGCTAATGAACGAGAGCATCTCCCGTTCGGCAGGTGGCAAGCATGGTCAGGAGATCGTGCCGGAAGACATGGTGCGAATGATCGGTGAAGCCGGGCGTGACCCCGTGCGCCGCAACACCCTGTATGACGTTGTGCAAAGCTACGAATACACCCCTGATGTGCACAGCCAGACACTTTTCGCCGCCGCTGCCAATGGTATGCAGCTGATCGCGACCAGCCGGGGAGCGGTCTGATGAATATCTCGAATCAGACTCCGCATCAACCCAGAATCGTGCTGCTCAGTGGCGGCGTAGGCGGTGCCAAAATGGCCGAAGGGTTTGCCTTCAGTCGCCACGCTGATCAATTCAGCATTATCGGCAATGTGGCAGATGATCAGGACTTCCACGGTCTTTGGGTGTCACCGGATATCGATACCCTGACCTACACCCTCACGGACAACATCGACCGTGAAAAGGGCTGGGGGCTGGTGGATGAAAGCAACCGTGTGCTGGATCAGCTCAAGACTCTGGGCGCCGACACCTGGATGTATCTGGGTGACAAGGATTTTGCCACGCACATTCTGAGAACTCAGTTGCGCCATCAGGGCGTACGCCCATCCGAGATTGCCGATCGCATTGCACGCTCACTCGGATTGGATATTCCGATCCTGCTGCCCACCGATGATGTCATTCAAAACCAGGTCAAGACCGAAAGCGGCTGGATCGCGTTTCAGGACTTCTTCGTCAAATGGGGCTGCCAACCCGAAGTGCTGGACTGTCGTGTCCAGGGTATCGAGCAGGCCAGTGCTACGCTCGAAGCTTTGCAGGCCATTGCCGAGGCTGATCTGCTGGTGATCGCGCCCAGCAATCCCATCGTCAGTATCCGTCCCATTCTTGATGTACCGGGTATCCGTGAAGCCCTGGATGCATCCTCGGCCTTCAAAGTGGCGGTGTCTCCGTTGATTGGTGGCAAAACCGTGAAAGGACCTGCGGACAAAATGATGCAGGCGGCAGGTTTCCGCGCCGATGTGGAAGGCGTTGCCGACATTTACGAAGGGCTGATCGATGGTCTGGTGATTGATCAGGAAGACCGAGATTGCTTGCCGAAACTGCAAAGCCGAGTCGAGCACCTGCTGGTTACGGACACGCTGATGTTCAACCGTCCCAACAAGATCCGCCTGGCTGCAAGCCTGGTGAATATGTACGAGTCGGTCAGGAACCAGCAATTGTCTGGCCGTTCACACGAACCCGCTCTGCAGCGTGTTGGATAAGGAGAGGGGGGCGTGATGAAGCTTTCAATCGTGATTCCAATGAAAAGCCCTGAGCATGCCAAGGGGCGCCTGGCTGAAGTGTTGGGCCAGAACGAGCGCAAGGCGCTGGCGCTGAAACTGTTCGAACGCAACCTGGAATTTCTGAGACGCGAGTTTCCGGCCATCAACCTGTTGGTGGTGACCACGTCGAAAGAGGTACAGCAGTTGTCCGAAACAAAGGGGGCTGAAGTGCTGCTGCAGTCCGGGCCGGATACGGGCCTCAACAACGCCGTTGAGGCTGCCGCTCGCTTCAATACCGGTCGTGGTTTTGAGTCTCAGCTGGTGATTCCCGGCGACATAGAAACCCTGGATCGCGGCGAGCTGGCAACCCTGCTGGAGCAACCGCGCCAGAAGGGCTCTGTCATCGTTTGTCCGTCCTATGACGGCGGCACTAATGCATTGCTGACCACACCGCCGGATGCGCTGCCGTTCAGCTACGGCCCCCAGTCCTGTCAGGTCCATCTGCTGACGGCGCTGCAGTTGGGGCTGCAGACCAAACGGCTTTATCTGAAAAAACTCTCCTTCGACATCGACCGTCCCAGTGATCTGTTTCGGATCGGGTCGGACGCTGTGATGAAAACGGCATAGAGGGACCGCCATGAATACGCAGACACGCAATGAAGTCCGTATCCAGACCGTTGATGGCATCCCGGATATTTACCCAGGTGACGATTTGCCGGAGATCATTCTGGCCGCCATGGATACCCAGCGCCAGACACTGGACGACGGCGACATCCTGGTGATCGCCCACAAGGTTGTCTCCAAGGCCGAGGGCCAGATCGTTGATTTGAGCACTGTTGAACCTTCAGCCGAGGCGCAGCGTTTGGCGGAAGAGCTGGCCAAGGACCCGCGCAAGGTTGAGGTGGTGCTGTCTGAATCCAACCGACTGGTGCGCACTTCCAAACGCCCAGAGCAAACCGAAGGCACCATCATTGCCGAGCACCGGTTGGGCTTTATCTGCGCCAACGCGGCGGTGGATGAATCCAATGTGGATGCGGCGGGCAAAGTGATTTTGCTGCCGAAGGACCCGGATCTGAGTGCCCGCAACATTTGTCAGGCGCTGGAAGCAGCCAGTGGCAAACAGCTGGGCGTGATCATCACCGATACCTTTGGACGCCCCTGGCGCATGGGCCTGGTGAATGTGGCCGTAGGTCTGGCCAACGTCCCAAGCAAGATTGATATGGCAGGCGAACGGGATGCCTACGGCCGAGTTTTGTCGGTCACGGTACCCGCGCTGGCCGACGAGATTGCAGCGGCCTCAGGGCTGTTGATGAGCAAAGAGGGCAAGAAGCCGGTTCTGATTTTCAAAGGCATTGATTGGCGGAAGAGCGAAAGCTCGGCGCGCGATCTTGTCCGACCACAACAAGAGGATCTATTTCGATGAAGATAGCTATTTTGGGCGGTACGGGCCCTCAGGGTAAAGGGTTGGCACTGCGTTTTGCGGCTGCCGGGATTGATGTCGTACTGGGTTCTCGCGATGGCGATCGCGCCGCCGAGATCGCGGAAGAGCTGAATGCCAAGCAGGGTGATGTAAAAGGTCAGATCACCGGTGCCGGTAATGTCGAAGCGACTGCCGCAGCCGATGAGATCGTCATTCTGGCAGTGCCGTTCTCGGCCCATAACGCAACGCTGGAGGCCATTCGTGAGCCGCTGGCGGGCAAGATTCTGGTCGACATTGTGGTGCCTCTGGCCGATGGCGACCCCAAAGCCGTCGACATGCCGGCTGAAGGCTCAGCTACTGAAGCCGCTCAGGCGCTGCTGGGTGATGAGATCCCGGTGGTTGGTGCGCTGCATAACGTATCCGCCGCCACTCTGAACCACCTGGGCCATGCCATCAACTGCGACATTCTGGTGTGCGGCAACAGCCTTGAAGCCAAAGAGAAGGTGATCGATCTGATCGCCGCGCTGGATGTGAAAGCCTATAACGCCGGTCCTGCGGTCAATGCACGCTGCATTGAAGCGATCACACCGATTCTGATCCGTCTGAATATTTCCAAGAAAGTGCCCTTTACCCATGCGGGTATCAAGGTCTGGGCACCGGACCACTAACCAACGTCAAAGACGCAATACTGAACAATTAGGAGAATAATTATGGATTTCGGTATTACTTTCAAAGGCTTCATCAGCCCTGAACGCGCGCGTAACCTGGCTAAACAGGCTGAAGAAGCCGGTTTCACCCACTGCTGGTTCTACGATTCGCATGTGCTTTGGCGTGAGTGCTATCCGGCCATTGCCATGTGTATGGAACACACCTCCAAGATCAGCTTTGGTCCCTGCGTAACCCACCCGAATGCCCGTGACTGGTCGCAGGCGGCAAGTCTGTTTGGCAGCCTGGCGCTGCAGAGCGGTGGTCGTTTCCATGTGGGTCTGGGCCGTGGCGACAGTGGTGTACGTGTACTGGGTAAAAAACCGGCCAATCTGGCCCGCGTTGCCGAGTTTACTCAGGCCGTAAAAGGCATGGTGCGCGGTGACGAAGTACAGTACGGCGAATGCCCGGCACCGGTTAAATTCCCTTGGGCGGAAGGCTACGAACTGCCGGTTTATATCGGTGCTTACGGTCCTAAGGCACTGGCGACCGCTGGTGAGTACGGTGACGGCGTCATCCTGCAGATCGCCTCTCCTGCACTGGTGAAGTGGTTCACGGATCAGGCGCTGGCAGCCGGTAAGGAAGCCGGTCGTGATATGAGTGATTATCAGGTCATCGCCTCGGCTCCGGCTTACTTCGGTACCCGTGAGCGTTGCATCGAAGCCACGCGCTGGTTCCCGGCCATGGTAGGCAACCACGTCGCCGATATCGTTGAGCAGTACGGTACGAACAGTGGTTTGGTGCCGGAAAGCCTGACCTCCTATATCGAAAACCGTAAGGGCTACGACTACTCCAAGCATGGCCAGAGCGACAACCCTTACCTGGACTTCATTACTGAAGACATCGTGGAAGACTTCTGTGTACTGGGCACTGTGGATGAGCACATCGCCAAGCTGCGCCATCTGGAAGAAGCCGGTACCACACAGTTCAACATCTACCTGGATAGCGGTGACGAGGAAAGCATTGTCGAGAAGTACGGCAAGCACATCATTCCTCACTTCAATCAGAAGTAAGACTGCGACGGCACCGCCTGTTTATGAGTCAGGCGGTGCCGGTTTTTAAAGCCGACGCGAAAGATTTAAAGCAGGAGCGAGTAGGCGATGAAAAATATTAAAACCAACCAGCAGCGACTCTGGGACAGTTTGATGGAGATGGGTGAAATCGGCGGCACCGAAAAAGGTGGCTGCTGCCGATTGGCCCTGACCGATCTGGATAAACAGGCGCGTGACCTGTTCATCAAATGGTGTGAAGACGCCGGTTGTACCATCCGCATCGACAAGATGGGTAACGTCTTCGCACGCCGTGCAGGTACTGACAACAGCCTGCCGCCAGTGGTCATGGGCAGCCATATCGATACCCAGCCGACCGGCGGCAAGTTTGACGGTGTCTATGGGGTGCTGGCGGGTCTGGAAGTGATTCGTACCCTGAACGACAACAACATCGAGACCAAACACCCGGTTGAAGCCTCCATCTGGACCAACGAGGAAGGCTCCCGCTTTGCTCCGGCGATGGTAGCGTCCGGTGTATTTGCGGGCGTATTTGATCTGGAATATGGCCTCAGCCGTGCCGATCTGGATGGCAAAACCATGGGTGAAGAACTGCAGCGCATTGGCTATGCCGGTGAGCATGAAGTCGGCAGTCCGGTGAAAGCCTTCTTCGAAGCCCATATCGAGCAGGGCCCGATTCTGGAAGAAGAAGAGCGAACCATCGGTGTAGTCACCGATGCTCAGGGTCAGCGCTGGTATGAAGTGACGCTGACCGGTCAGGAAGCCCATGCAGGCCCGACACCGATGCTGCGCCGTAAGGATGCGCTGGTGGGTGCTGCACGCATTATCAACGAAGTGAATCAAATCGGTCTGAGCAATCAGCCCAATGCCTGTGCCACCGTTGGTTTGCTGCAGGTGTTCCCGAACTCGCGCAACGTGATTCCGGGTGAAGTCTTCTTCACCATCGACTTCCGTCACCCGAACGATGAAGTGCTGTCGAAGATGGATCATCAGCTGCGCGAAATCAGCGCACGCATCGCGGATGAGCTGCACCTGGAAATGAAGTTCGAGCAGATCTGGTACTCACCGCCCGTGCCGTTCGACAAGGGCTGTGTTGAGTCTGTACGTCAGGCTGCAATTGATGCTGGCTACAGCCATCGCGATATTGTCAGCGGTGCCGGTCACGATGCCTGCTATATCTCGCGTGTAGCGCCCACCGGCATGGTCTTCGTGCCCTGTGAAAACGGTATCAGTCATAACGAAGAAGAGAATGCAGATCCGGCCGACCTTCACGCCGGTTGTAACGTGCTCTTCCAGGCGGTGCTGAACCAGGCAACCAGCTGATTTCACTTTCGGAAGCCGTAAGCGGGTCTACGCATCCCGGACCCGTTTATGGCTTCCACCTACGACTCTAAACAATAAATCTAAAAAAAGCCGAGTCCGCTCCCGACTAAATCCTTTCTGACTGGTCTGTTTTGCGCGTATCTCACGTGCATGGCCTTCTGTTGTCTGAAGAAAGGGGCGGCTTGGGGAGAGTGAACAATGAACATTGGTATTCCCAAGGAAACGACCTGCAATGAAACGCGCGTCGCACTCACGCCGGAAAACGTCCAGCGTCTGGTAGCCAAGGGGCTGGCGTGTGTCATCGAAACTAACGCGGGCCAGGCCGCAGGCTTTGACGATCAAGCCTATCGAGAAGCCGGGGCAGAGGTGTTGCCCTCTGCTGAAGCTGTTTACGCGCAGGCAAGCACGATTCTGCGGGTGAACCTCAGTGATGAAGGGCTTGCTCAGTGCGTTGACGCACTTAAGTCTGGCCAGATGCTGGTCGGCATGATGGACCCGCTCACCCAGTCCGATAAATTCCGTGCCTTGGCTGCCAAGGGTATCAGCGCCTTGGCCATGGAACTCATTCCTCGTATCAGCCGCGCCCAGAGCATGGATGTGCTCTCTTCCATGGCGACTCTGGCCGGTTATAAAGCCGTACTCCTGGCAGCAACTTCATCCCGGCGAATATACCCGATGTTGATGACTGCAGCCGGTAATCTAAGCCCCGCACGGGTCTTCATCATGGGGGCGGGTGTGGCAGGCTTGCAGGCGGCGGCGACCGCCAAGCGTCTGGGGGCTGTGGTTGAAGCCTATGATGTACGCCCAGCGGCACGCGAGCAGATACTGTCGGTCGGTGCCAAACCCGTTGAGCTGGATCTGGAAGCTGAAGCCACCGAAGGACAGGGCGGTTATGCACAGGCGCAAAGCGATGACTTCTTGCGTCGCCAGCGCGAACTGATGACGCAGGTTCTGTCCGAGCAGGATGTGGTCATTACTACCGCCGCGGTGCCGGGCGCACGCTCTCCCGTGCTGATCACTGCCGACATGGTCAATGCCATGAAGCCCGGCGCCATTATTGTCGATCTGGCTTCCGAGCGCGGTGGCAACTGTGAACTGACCCGCCACGGGCAGGTTGTGACCGAAGCGGGCGTCACCATTATCGGCCCGGACAATATCGCCTCCACCCTGGCACATCATGCCAGCCAGATGTTCGGTAACAACGTCGAAAATCTCCTCAACCTGATGCTGGAAAATGAAGCGGGTGCCGTGCTGGATTTTGACGATGAAATTATCCAGCAGGCGGTCGTCACGCATGGTAACCAGATTGTGAATGAGCGAATCCGCAGCTTGGCCGGACTTGAGCCTTTGATCGAAGAGTCACAGCCGGAAAATGGTTTGACTGAAGAGGCTGTGGCTGAGGATACCCGTATGGAGGAGGTCGCCTGATGGACGCATTTATCATTTTGCTGTCGCTGTTTGCGCTGGCCGTTTTCCTGGGCGTCGAGCTGATCACCAAGGTGCCGCCAACACTGCACACGCCTTTGATGTCGGGCAGTAACGCCATTTCGGGCATCACCATTGTGGGCGCGATTCTGGCCGCCGGTTCGGGTTCAGAAGCCGGAGTGTTGGTTCAGGCACTGGGCTTTGTCGCCATCGTATTTGCCACTATCAATGTGGTCGGAGGCTTTATGGTGACCAATCGCATGCTGAGCATGTTCAAGCGGAGGGGCTGAGAATGAATGCCATGGTAATTAACCTGTTTTACCTGCTGTCCGCCCTGCTGTTTGTGCTTGGTATCAAGGGGCTGACACGGCCAAAAACCGCGCTGAGGGGTAACCGTCTGGCAGCCATCGGCATGCTGGTCGCCATTGTCGTGACCCTGCTTGATCGTCAGGTGATCAACTATCAACTGGTTGCGGCAGGGCTGGCGCTGGGTGCCGTGATCGGTGCCCTGATGGCCAAGCGCGTGCAGATGACATCCATGCCGCAGATGGTGGCAATTCTGAATGGACTGGGCGGTGGAGCCTCTCTGGGCGTGGCTGCTGCCAGCTATTTCAGCGTGATGACGCAGGGCAGTGACCTGATCGGTTCGGCTTTGCTGGTGGCAAATGCGGCGGTGATGCTGGCGGTCCTCATCGGTACGGTCACCTTCTCCGGCAGTGCCATAGCCTTTGCCAAGTTGCAGGAGATTCTGCCCGGTCAGCCCATTGGTTTCAGTGGCATGAAATTCATCAATCTGGGGCTCGTATTGCTGGCGCTGGGCTGTGCCTGGATGCTGGTAACAGGGCAGGTGGGAGTGGGCGGCTTTGTGCTATTGGTCGTCGTGTCTCTGGTTCTGGGCGTCACTCTGGTGATGCCGATTGGCGGGGCGGACATGCCGGTGGTGATTGCACTGCTGAACTCCTATTCCGGTATTGCCGCAGCCGCTGCGGGCTTCATCATGGGCAACACTGTTCTGATTGTCTCAGGTGCATTGGTGGGCGCTTCCGGGATCATTTTGACCCAGATTATGTGTGTCGCCATGAACCGCTCTCTGGCCAATGTGCTGTTTGGCAAAATGGCCGAAGTGGATGCCAACAGCATTGATGCGGATGAGGTTTATGCCGGCAAGGTCACTTCCTCGACACCGGATGAAGTCAGCATGTTGCTGGAGGGAGCCGAACGCGTGGTGATCGTGCCGGGCTTCGGTATGGCGATGGCGCAGGCACAGCATGCAGTCCGTGAACTGGCGGATACCCTGCAGAGCCGTGGTGTCACCGTGGAGTTTGCCATTCATCCTGTTGCCGGGCGTATGCCTGGCCATATGAATGTCCTCCTGGCTGAAGCTGAAGTGGAATACGACGCCATGAAAACCATGGAACAGTCCAATCCCAACTTCAGTAAAACCGATGTGGCCATCGTGATTGGAGCCAATGATGTGACCAATCCCATGGCGCGGGAAGACAAGGGCAGTCCCATTTACGGAATGCCGATCCTGAATGTGGATCAGGCGCGCAACGTGGTGATTGTGAAACGCAGCCTCAGCCCCGGTTTTGCCGGTCTGCCGAACCCGCTGTTTGCCATGGACAATGCAGTCATGCTGTTCGGTGATGGCAAGCAGGCCATCATGGATCTGACCGCAGCCCTGCATGAAGCGGCGTGATTGAATGAGCCTGTTCGCCACGGGAAAGGTGTTGCGAACAGGCGTTCACTCTGTACGATCAGGTTTACTTCCCTTGCATCGCCTGCTGATCCAGCGCGACCGCGATAGGTACCGTGCGGGTGCTCAGCCAGTACACCAGCCCGCCCAGAAATGAACCGGTAAACCAGCCGTACTGATATAACCAGCTCAACTCACCGGTCATAAGCGCGAACACAGTCAGTGCCACCGGTACAAAGAAGGCGGTCAGGCCGTGGCGGTTGAAGCCACTGTAGGCACCATTCGTCTTGTATAGCTCCGGCAGTTCGTAACTCTGACGACGTACCACGAAGTAATCGACAATCATGATGCCGGCAATGGGCCCCAGCAGGGATGAATAGCCCAGCAGCCAACCGCTGTACATGGCTTCTACACTGACATCGGATTCAATCCAGCCCAGCTTTTTCAGCAGCTCCCAACTCATCAGCAGAATGCCGATGGCACCGGTCAGCAGTACGCCGCGGGTCTGGTTGATCTTTTTCGGCGCAATATTCTGGAAATCATTGGTCGGCGACACAATGTTCGCTGCGGTGTTGGTCGAAAGGGTGGCGATGATAATCACGATCATGGCGATCACGACCCAGACCGGGCTGTTGATCTTGCTGATCAGCGTAACCGGATCTGAAATGGTTTCGCCTACGAGTACCGGCGATGCGGCGGTCATCACCACGCCCAGCGCGGCGAAGAAGAACATGGTCAGCGGCAGGCCCAGGGTCTGGCCGATGATCTGGTCTTTCTGTGAACGGACATAACGGCTGAAGTCAGGAATGTTCAGCGATAGCGTGGCCCAGAAGCCTACCATGGCCGTCACACCGGCAAAGAAATAGCCCCAGAAGGATGCGCCTTCCGGACGATTGGCCGGTATGGACAGCAGTTCCTCATAGGACACTTTTGGGCTGGCCCACATCATCAGGCCGATGCCTACGGCCAGCAGCAGGGGAGCAGCGAGGGTTTCCATTATTTTGATAGACTCGGCGCCCTTGATCACGATATAGAGGTTAAGCACCAGGAAGGCAAAGAAGCCGATCACCTCACCGGTGCCCCCCAGCGATTCCCAACCCGGCAGAATATTGGACAACAGAATGTGAATGGCAAGACCACCAAACAGCGTCTGAATACCAAACCAGCCACAGGCGACCAGCGCTCGAATCAGGCAGGGAATGTTGGAACCCAGCATACCGAATGAAGAGCGCAGTACGACCGGGAATGGAATGCCGAACTTGGTGCCGGGGAAAGCATTCAAGGTTAGCGGAACCAGTACAATGATATTGGCCAGAAGAATGGCCATCAGCGCTTCCGTGACCGAAAGGCCGAAGTAGGCCGTCAGTACACCACCCAGCGTATAGGACGGAACGCAGATCGCCATGCCCACCCAAAGGGCGGCCACGTTCCACAGGTTCCAGGTACGTTCCTTCACCTGGGTCGGGGCGATATCTTCGTTGTAATGCAGGCTTTGTTCGAGATCTGAGCCAGTGTTCAATTCATAAAACGCGCCCACTTTCTTCATGGACGATGTCGCTTTTGCGGAAGGTTTCATATGCCATCCTCTGATGCAGTAGAAAACAGATACACCTTCTATTGCAGGGGATATGCCATATTTTTACCTTTTGGAAAAATAATTTTTGTTTCAATCAAGTTGATGATTTATATGGACTTTACGGCATGCTTTGAAGCTGCGTATTATTTGTGAAGGGAAAGTGTTGAGCGGAAAGTGACCAGCGATGGGGCAGGCTGTTCTGTGCTGGTGCATGCAAAGGCAGCACAATGCTGCCCGAGATGTGAAAACGCTTAAAACCGGTGCGTAAGAAATGCGCCGACGGCCACCAGTCCGATACCGGCAATGCGAGTCAGGCTGGTTTCCGAGGCTTCGTATCCGGCCAGACCGAAGTGGTCCAGCACCACGGCCGTTACAAGCTGCCCGGCGATGATCAGGGCAATCAGAGTTGATGCACCCAGTTTGGGGGCAAACATCGCCATGGCGGTGACAAAGAACGCACCGAGGAAACCACCTGCCCAGGCCCAGAGCGGGGCATCCTTCAGCTGCAGCATGCTGGGAAAGGAGGTGCGCAGCGAGGTGCTCACGGCGATCAGCACCATGCAGCCCACCATGAATGAAAAGGCCGAGGCCCAGAGTGCGCTACCGCTGAAGCGGGCGAGGTGAGAGTTGATACCGGCCTGCAAGGGCAGCATGGCACCGGCAATAAATACAATGAAAACACTGATCATGAACATGGCGGAATGCCTCACACAAGAAAGGGGCCAGCGGCCCCTTTAGTCATTAAACACTGGAGAGGTGGTTTAATTTCGTTTCACCGGCATGGGTGTATTCAGCTCGGCCTGTTTATTCAGAGCCTCGAACACCGGATTGAATGCAGGACGGTTGATGTAACGGCCTGCGCCCGGTTCAACATTAAGCTGGCCATCCGCCCAGACGACCTTGCCGTTGCTGATGGTGAATGACGGGATACCCTTGACCGTGCGGCCTTCAAAGATATTGAAGTCCACGTTCTGGTGGTGGGTTTTGGCGGAAATGGTGCGGGTACCTTCGGGGTCCCAAACCACCAGATCCGCATCGGCACCGATGGAAACAGAGCCTTTTTGCGGATAAATGTTGAAGATTTTGGCCGCGTTGGTCGAAGTAACAGCCACAAACTCATTCATGGTCAGCTTGCCGGTGTTAACCCCCGAGTCCCACATAACGGCCATGCGATCTTCCACACCGGCAGTGCCGTTGGGGATCTTGGTGAAGTCGTCTTTACCGGCCGCTTTCTGTTCGGCACAAAAAGCACAATGGTCGGTGGCGGTGGTTTGCAGGTTCCCGCCCTGCAAGCCTTTCCACAGTGCCGCCTGATGTTCCTTGGAGCGGAACGGCGGGCTCATGACATGAGCTGCTGCAAATTCGAAGTCTTCGTTGCGATACACGCTGTCGTCGATCACCAGATGACCGGCCAGACATTCACCATACACACGCTGGCCTTCATTACGGGCACGGGTGATGGCATCCAGAGATTCCTTGCAGGAGACGTGTACCAGATAAATCGGTACATCCATTACCTGTGCAATCTGAATCGCGCGGTTGGCCGCTTCACCTTCAACCACGGGTGGGCGTGACAGCGGATGCGCTTCAGGACCGGTAATACCCTTGTTCAGCATCTCCTGCTGCAACTGGAATACCAGTTCACCGTTTTCGGCATGAACGGTCGGGATAGCGCCCAACTCCATGCAACGGCGGAAGCTTTTTACCAGGGTTTCATCGTCCGCCATGATGGCGTTCTTGTACGCCATGAAGTGTTTGAAACTGTTTACGCCGTGGTGCTTCACCAGGGTTTCCATATCCGCATGTACGGATTCATCCCACCAGGTGATCGCTACATGGAAACTGTAATCAGCGGCAGCCTTGCCCGCCCAGTCACGCCACTTGTGGTAGGCATCCATCAGCGGTTCCTGCGGTGCCGGAATCACAAAATCGATAATGGACGTGTTACCGCCGGCCAGGCCTGCAGCCGTGCCGGTAAAGAAATCGTCGCTGGCAACGGTGCCCATGAAGGGCAGCTGCATGTGGGTGTGAGGGTCGATCCCGCCCGGCATCACATACTGGCCCGATGCATCGATTTCACGTGCACTGGACGGCACATCCAGGTTGTCGCCGATGGCTACGATTTTGCCGTCTTCACAATAGACATCGGCACTAAACGTCTGGTCAGCGTTAACGATAGTGCCGTTACGGATAACAATGGACATAGGCACGACTCCTCAATCAAGTCATAGGTGCAGAGCTATCTCTGCGTGAACGAATTTCGCAAACATCGGATACTGGCCCCATCAGCGACGGGGCCATGTGGATCAATCGTTCTGGGGAACCAGTCGAGCAACCGGGACACTGCTGCTACGGGCAACGAACCAGTAGATCAAACCGCCGCTGATGGAACCGGTGAACCAGCCGTACTGGTAGAACCAGCTCAGTTGTCCGGTCAGCAGTGAGTAAAGCGTCAGCGCGACGGGCACTGCGAAGGCGATCAAACCATTCATGTTGAAACCGCGATAGGCACCGTCGGTCAGGTACAGGTCCGGCAGACTCAGCTGCTGGCGCTTGATCAGGAAGTAATCCACGATCATGATCCCCGCGATGGGACCCAGCAGTGACGAATAGCCCAGCAGCCAGCCGCTGTACATCGCTTCCACACTGACATCGGATTCAATCACGCCCAGTTTCTTCAGCAGTTCCCATCCCATCAGCAGAATGCCGATCAGACCGGTCAGCAGTACGCCACGGGTCTGGTTGATCTTTTTCGGTGCCAGGTTCTGGAAGTCGTTGGTGGGGGAGACGATGTTGGCAGCGGTGTTGGTGGAGAGAGTCGCGATGATAATCAGGATCATCGCAATCACGACCCAGAAGGGGCTGTCGATCTTGCCGATCAGGGATACGGGATCGGAGATGGTTTCACCCACCAGCGTCGTGGAGGCCGCGGTCAGAACCACACCCAAAGCGGCGAAGAAGAACATGGTCAGCGGCAGGCCAATAATCTGGCCGGCAATCTGATCTTTCTGAGAGCGCACATAGCGGCTGAAGTCGGGAATGTTGAGCGACAAGGTGGCCCAGAAACCGACCATGGCGGTTACACCGGCAAAGAAGTAACCCCAGAAGGATGCGCCTTCAGGACGGTTGGCCGGGATGGCGAGCAGTGCTTCGTAAGAAATTTTCGGGCTGGCCCACATCATCAGGCCGATACCGACCGCCAGCAGCAGCGGTGCCGCCAGGGTTTCCATGATCTTGATGGATTCTGCACCCTTGATCACGATGTAGAGGTTCAATACCAGAAAGGCAAAGAAGCCGATCACTTCACCGGTACCGCCCAGAGATTCCCAGCCGGGTACCAGGTTGGACAGCAGAATGTGAATGGCCAGACCACCGAACATGGTCTGAATGCCAAACCATCCACAGGCGACCAACGCTCGAATCATGCAGGGAATGTTGGAGCCCAGCATGCCGAAGGAGGATCGGAGGAGAACCGGAAAGGGAATGCCGAACTTGGTGCCGGGAAAGGCGTTCAGAGTCAGCGGGATCAGAACGATGATGTTCGCAACCAGAATCGCGACCAGGGCTTCGGTTACCGACAGGCCAAAGTAGGCGGTCAGTACACCACCCAGGGTGTAGGTCGGAACACAAATCGCCATACCGACCCAAAGTGCGGCCACATTCCAGACAGTCCAGGTACGTTCTTTGACATGGGTGGGGGCGATGTCTTCGTTGTAGTGGGCGCTATTGGCAACGTCACTACCGGTTTGGAGTTCGTAGAATTCACCTACTCTGACTGCAGATGAAGCCTCGGGGTTTTCGTTCTTCATTTTACGTCCTCTTATTCTTATTTTTACAAGGTTCCGGATGGAGCCTTTCGTGTCGTGAAGAGTGCCGCTAATGGTTTATGAAACTTTTACCGTGCGGTCAACATAAACCCTGTTTTTCTTGTTGGCAAGTTTTCTTTCCCGATTGGTAAAATTTTTATTTAAGCCCGACAAATTTCGATTTTTTGTATTTAACTAATTGAAATAAATGAAGTTAAATCGGATTTAAAAGGGGCCAGGTTTGTTTGTTTTCAACTATTTAGCTTGCCGCAATTTCTGATTGCAGGGCATCAAGAAAGTTGGACAGTATCAGGTTTGGCGCCAGATCCTTGCGTGTCAGAGCGGCATAAGGCGTCTCGAAATTAAACTCGCCCGGTAGCAGTGCACGCATCATCCCTTTATCGACCCACTTCTGCGCAAAGTGGGTCGGTAAATACCCGATGTAACATCCGGTAAGAATCAAAAACGCGATGCCTTCACGGTCTGATGCCTGGGCGCTTTTGTGAAACGGCTGGAAATGGCTGCGCACTTCGGGAGATTGCTGGTAGGAGGGAAACACCATATCGCAGCGGTATACCTGTTCGGGTGTCAGCTCTTCGTCGGGGTAGTCGAAGAATGGATGTTCGCGGCTGCAGTAGAGATTGGACTGTTCGTCGTAGAGGTGGATGTAATTCAGGTTGGGGTTCTTGCTCAGCACTGGCGCTACGCCGGTTTGGATGCGGCCATCAAGTACCGCTTTAACCACATCGATGGCTGGAATCATATCGATGTTGATATTGATCTCCGGCCCACGCGATTTTAGCGCCTTGAGAGAATCCGTAATAAACATGCGCGGCAAGGTGACGAGGCAGTCGGTAATGCCAATATCCAGATCGCCTTTGAGCTCGGCGTGAATACTGTTGATCTGGCGTTGAAACTCCTGATGCGAGGACAGCAACTGCAGGGTTGCCATATACACCTGCTCGCCTTCTTCCGTCAGCGAAAAACCACTGCGGCCACGGCTACAGAGTTTGAGTGATAGCCGTTGTTCCAGGTCCGAAATAGCGATGCTGATTGCAGCCCGGCTGATATTGAGTTCTGACTCCGCGGCCGAGAAACCACCGCAGCTGACCACCGTCTTGAATATCCGCAACATGCGGATGTCGGCCCCAGCAATGTTCCCCATTATTTTTGTTTTTGACATATACGCCTCTCAAAGCGATCGGGTCCATGTGTGGGTTAAACAATAAACCTGTTTTTACCTTTTGGTAAGTATTTGGTTAACCGAAAGTAAGATCTTTGGAATTTATCCCCGCTTGTACTGGCTGGATTATGGGTGTCCAGAAGGCTTGTCTGGATGTGAAGAGTGCTACAAGCCTTTTCTGCATTGCCTGATGAGGGATTGAATATGTTTGACGTGGATATGCGTAAATCAGCTGGCCTGAGCCGGGATCAGCTGGAAGCTTACTGGATGCCTTACACGGCCAACCGCCAGTTCAAGGATGATCCGCGAATGTTCGTGGAAGCCCAGGGCAGCTACCTGACCGATAGCACTGGCCGTAAGGTATTTGACGGCTTGTCCGGACTCTGGACCTGTGGCGCGGGCCATTGCCGCCCCGAAATTGCTGAGGCCGTTGCGCAGCAGCTGCGTCAACTGGATTACGCCCCGGCGTTCCAGTATGGCCACCCCAAAGCCTTTGAACTGGCCAACCGTATCAAGGCGGTCACGCCGGACGGTCTGAACCATGTCTTCTTCACCGGTTCCGGCTCTGAAAGCGCCGATACCTCACTGAAGATCGCCCGTGCCTACTGGCGCAAGAAGGGCATGCCGACCAAAACCAAACTGATTGGCCGCAGCAAGGGCTATCACGGTGTCAACTTTGGCGGTTTCAGCCTGGGTGGCATTGGTGCCAACCGTGCGCTCTATGGTCAGGGTGTCGATGCGGACCATCTGCCACACACCTTGCTGAAGGAAAATGCGTTCAGCCAGGGCATGCCGAAAAACGGTATCGAGAAAGCCGACGAGCTGCTGGAGCTGATCGCCCTGCACGATGCGTCCAACATTGCTGCTGTTATTGTCGAGCCCATGGCCGGTTCTGCCGGTGTTATTCCACCGCCAGAAGGTTACCTGCAACGACTGCGTGACATCTGTACCCAGTACAACATTCTGCTGATCTTCGATGAGGTTATCACCGGCTTTGGCCGCATGGGTTCATGGACCGGCGCCGAAGAGTTCGGTGTGGTGCCGGACATGATCAACGTCGCCAAGCAGCTCACCAACGGCGCTGTGCCCATGGGGGCGGTGATCGTGCAGGACGATATCTACCAGACTTTCATGGACAACGGTGGCCCCGAGTACATGATGGAAATCCCGCACGGCTACACCTATTCCGGTCACCCGGTGGCCTGTGCTGCGGCGCTGGCATCGCTGGATATTCTGGAAAACGACAAGCTGATTCCGCGTGTTCGTGAAATGAGCAAGGTGTTCGAAGACGCCTTCCACAGCCTCAAGGGCACACGCTACATCAGCGATATCCGTAACTACGGTCTGGCCGGTGGTCTCACCATTGAGTCTGCACCGGGTGAACCGGCGTTGCGTCCCTACCAGATTGCCATGAAGTGCTGGGAAAAAGGTTTTTACGTCCGCTACGGCGGCGACACCATCCAGTTGGGTCTGCCCTTTATTGTCGAGCGTGAAGAGATCGACAACGTGATCAACGCCATCGGCGAATCGATCATGGAACTGGACTGATAACCGACTTCATCCCCATTTGAGTTGATACATAAGAATTAGAGGTAAGCATGAAAACAATCGGCCATCTCATTAACGGTACCATGCGTACCGACGCAGAACGCACCCAGGATGTGTATAACCCGTCCACCGGCGCTGCTGAAAAACAGGTCGCGCTGGCCAGCGTTGCAACAGTTGAAGAAGCAATTGCTGCCGCTCAGGCTGCTTTCCCCGCCTGGCGTGAAACCCCGCCTGCCAAACGTGCTCAGGTGATGTACCGCTTCAAGCAGTTGCTGCATGACAATGCTGATCGTATCTGTGAGCTGATTGGCGAAGAGCACGGCAAGATTCATCACGATGCACTGGGCGAACTGACCCGTGGTATCGAGAACGTGGAATATGCCTGTGGTGCGCCTGAACTGCTGAAAGGCGAGCACAGCCGCAACGTAGGTCCGGGCATCGATTCCTGGAGCGAGTTCCAGCCGCTGGGCGTCGTGGCGGGTATCACACCGTTCAACTTCCCGGCCATGGTGCCGTTGTGGATGTACCCGATGGCAATCGCCTGCGGTAATACCTTCGTACTCAAGCCGTCCGAGCGCGATCCCACCTCTGCCATGTTCATTGCTGAACTGCTGCACGAAGCAGGCCTGCCTGCCGGTGTTCTGAACGTAGTGAACGGCGACAAGCAGGCGGTAGACACGCTGCTGACCGATGAGCGTGTGAAGGCGGTGAGCTTTGTCGGTTCTACACCGATTGCCGAATACATCTACGGCGTGGCCAATGCCAACGGCAAGCGCTGTCAGGCACTGGGCGGTGCCAAAAACCACGCCATCGTAATGCCGGATGCGGATATGGATAACGCCGTTAACCAGCTGCTGGGCGCGGCCTTCGGTTCCTCCGGTGAGCGCTGCATGGCGCTGTCGGTTGCGGTTGCCGTGGGTGACGAAGCAGCGGAAGCATTGGTTGGCAAGCTGACCGAAGCCATGGCACCGCTGAAGGTTGGTGCGTTCAGCAACAGCAGTAACGACTTTGGACCGGTGATCACCCGTGCGCACCAGGAAAAGGTAAACGGCTATATCAGCAGTGCTGAAGCCGATGGCGCTACCGTTGTGGTGGATGGCCGTAACCCGGATGTACGCGGTTACGAAAATGGCTTCTTCGTGGGCGCCACCCTGATCGATAACGTCAAGCCGGACATGCAGAGCTACCAGGAAGAGATCTTCGGCCCGGTATTGCAGGTCATGCGCGTCAACTCCATGGAAGAGGCGATGCAGCTGATCAACGATCACGAATACGGTAACGGTACCTGTATCTTTACCCGTGACGGTGAAGCGGCTCGTTACTTCTCTGATCACATCCAGGTCGGCATGGTGGGCATCAACGTACCGCTGCCGGTACCGGTGTCCTACCACAGCTTCGGTGGCTGGAAGCGTTCCCTGTTCGGTGACCTGCATGCCTATGGTCCTGACGCGGTTCGTTTCTACACCAAGCGTAAAACCATCACCCAGCGCTGGCCGTCCAGCGGTGTGCGTGAAGGTGTGAGCTTCTCCTTCCCGAGCTAAGCCCTCGTAAAGCTCCCCCGTGCTGCGGGGGAGTTGCCTCCTCACGATTGCAGGAGTGATCAGATGCGTTTCAAGAAAATAATGCTGGCTGATCCGAACGCCCTTGCCCGAGAAGGACTCAAACGCATTCTCGGTGGCTACGACAGCTCGCTGATGTTCGTGGATGTGGCCAATGACGACCTCTTTGGCAGCGCCGATTACAGTCCGGATACCTTCGATCTTATTCTGGTGCATGCCAGTATGCTGGCAGTGGGCCAAAGCCCGCATCTTAACGCCTACCTTTATAAGACCAAGACCAGCATCATCCTGCTCTGTGATGAGCTGACCCCGGCACTGGACGCCAAGATCAAATGTTTCGATATCAAGGCCGTGCTCAATTGCCAGGGTGCTATCGGCCAACTGGAAGCCCGGATACAGGATATTCTGGAGCAGGAAGCCTTTGCCGAACTGCTGCTTGAGCGCCTGTCGTTGACCTCGGCGGCTAGCGGTCATAGCCGTATCTATTCATCCCTACCGGCACAACAGGTCAGTCTCTACCATCGCCTTGAGTCCCTGACGGCCAAACAGAAGGTGGTGCTGAGCTACCTGAAGGCCGGTTTGATGAACAAGGAAATCGCGTCCGAGATGGGGATTCAGGAGTCTACTGTTAAGCGTCATGTGTCAGATATTTTGCAAAAACTTGAATTAAAAAAGCGAACTCAATTGATGACGGGCGTAACTGTTTGATTCGTATAGATTGGCCCATTAAATAATAATTTGACCGCATGGTAAAACAAATCTATATTGAGGTTCAGCTTCACTGAAGTGGTCACCAAAAGACCCTTCGGTCATAACAAAAATAATGTAGGAACCCCGCAGTTAAATACTGCTGTTCTTTTTGCTGGCGCCACCTCCTCGCAGAAAGAATAAGACCACGTCCGGGTTTCTGGGAGAATCGATTATGATGTCCGCTGAGCAGGCTTATCAGTTCGCCACCGCCGATAGTGATGAAATAATGGCATTACGTAATCAGGCTTCGGCTTTACGTGATCTCCACTGGGGCGACGTGGTTACCTATTCCCGCAAAGTTTTTGTTCCGCTCACTAATATGTGTCGCGATACCTGCGGCTACTGCACCTTTGTAAAACCACCCGGTTCACCCGACGCCCATATAATGTCGCCTGAAGAAGTGATGGCGGTGATAAAGGAAGGTGAGCGCCTGGGGTGTAAGGAAGTCCTGTTCAGCCTCGGCGAAAAACCTGAAAAGAAATACCCTGAAGCGCGTGCCCGTTTGGCAGAGTTGGGGTACGAAACCATGGTCGATTATCTGTGTGCCATGTGTCAGCTGGTAATCGATAACACCAACATGTTGCCGCACGTGAATGCCGGAACCCTGTCGGAAGAGGATGTACTCAAACTGCGTCCCGTTTCAGCCAGTATGGGTATGATGCTGGAGAACATAAGCCGCCGTTTGATGGAAAAGGGTCAGGCGCACTATGCCTGCCCGGATAAAGTGCCCGTCCAGCGCCTGCGCACACTGGAACTGACCGGCAAGCACAATGTTCCCTTTACCACCGGCATCCTGATCGGTATCGGTGAGACCTGGCAGGAACGCGTCGACAGTCTGGTGGCAATCAACGAAATGCACCAGCGTTATGGCCATATCCAGGAAGTGATTGTGCAGAACTTCCGTGCCAAACCGGGCACCGCCATGGCCAATGCGCCCGAGCCGGAACTGGAAGACATGCTGCTGACCCTTGCTGTTGCGCGACTGATTCTGGACCCGACCATCAGCCTGCAGGCGCCACCGAATCTGCAAGAGCATTACAAGGATTACATCTTCTCCGGTATCAATGACTGGGGCGGTGTTTCACCCTTGACCATCGACCATATCAACCCGGAGCGCGCCTGGCCGAAAATCCAGTCACTGGAGTTTAAAACCTCGGAGTGTGGTTATCGCCTGCAGGAGCGTTTGGCTATTTATCCGCAATATCAGAATCTGCCTGAAAAATATCTCTCTTCCGAAATGAGTCATCGCCTTGATGTACTCGAATCACAAAGAGCCCCCCGATATGCATAATGTTTCTCCATGCGTATAGCAATGCCGGAAGATCATTCGCCCGCTTTTAAGCGGGCTTTTTTTATGCTTTTTATCTCGAATTAATTTTTCAGTGTGCACTGAAATGTAGCATGCATACTCTTGGTTAATTAAATGGATAACTGATCGTTTTATATGGTTGCTGTATGGCTACAAGGTTTAGTTGACCATATGGTAAACAATTATTTTAATGGAGAAGCTTTATAAAAATATGACGCTGTAGACCTGAGGCAATAAATGAAAACTAAAACAACAAAACTCGCGTGTGCACTTGGTATTACCCTGGCTTCTGCGGGCGCACATGCCCAGCAACAATGGAGCGATTTCAGTATCAGTTACCTGAACGGTACTGACTATGAATTGGGGGACGAAGATCGTCAGTATTTCACCTTTGAACATGCCAGTGGCCATGACTGGGGTGATACCTTCTTCTTCATCGACCGTGAAATGGGTGAAAACGACACCGACTCGCTTTATTTTGAATTCTCCCCACGTCTGAGTCTGGGTCATCTAACCGGCAAGGAACTGTCCTTCGGACCGGTAAAAGATGTCTTGATCGCCGGTACCTGGGAGGGCGGTGATGGCTTTGATAACGTCATGGCCGGTATTGGTGTAGCCCTTGATATTCCGGGCTTCCAGTACGCCAACGCCAACCTCTACCGCGTTAAAAACGAGAACTGGGACGACGACACCATGGTCACCCTGACCTGGGGTGCGCCTTTCAAACTGGGCAGTGCCGAGTTTCTGTATGACGGCTTTGTAGACTGGTCCGCCTCTTCCGATACCAACAATGAAGAGATCAACTTCACCTCCCAGCTGAAGTGGAACGCCGGCAAGCTGATTGGTACCTCTTCACCGTTTTATGTGGGTATCGAGTACGCCCACTGGACCAACAAATTCGGCACCGATGTGGACGAGCGCAGTCCATCACTGCTGCTGAAGTGGCATTTCTGATTCTAGGTAGTGTATTTCGGACCTGATATGACATCGGGTTCTGATGGAGCAGGGGGTGTCTTTTTCCCTTTCACACCCTTTGCTCTAGCATTTAATGCTGAAGATACTGTATGAGTTTTTTCAATGTGTAGTCTATTAGATACTGAATAACATGGATAAGAGAATATTGTTGTCTGATTTTTGTATTTTTGTTATGTAGTGCTTGGGCTCATAGTGGTCATTTCTTTATAATGCTTATCTTGTTTTAGCTTTAGTGTTAGTGAATTATTTAACTGGGCTTTACGCATGGAGATGAAATGACAAAGGAAGGTATTAAAGAGTCTAATGGTAATCTAACGTTATATCTAAAAAATGGAAAATCTTCGATTGAGAAAATTGAAAACATAAAAAATGTTTACTGCCTCCTAATTGGCAGTGATGTTCAAGCAAACGATTCTGCATGCTTTTTGTTGGTGTTTGAAAAAGATATGTGGATTATACCTGAAGACAGTAAAGATGGGATTATTCTAAGAAAAATAATAAAGTCAGAATTTAAAGATGAGCAAATTGTGATTGCTTATATAGACTATTTGCCTTTTAACTGGAGGAAAAATCGCTTTTTATTGGGCATGGAGGCTAGGTTGGCAATTAAAGAAAAATCTTCTTTGGCCGAGGTCAGTAAGTTTTTTTCAAGAGTGGAAAATGTAAATTTTAGTGAAATCTATTAGTTTTTAAGGGAAATTTATAATGGACTATATAAATGATAAAAACATGTGTGTACCGCTGCCATCGAATTCTGCCGATGATGGCGTTAGTTTTCTTGAGTGAATAGCAGCTGGAAATTCGGGAGCTGGTATGAAAATATCAGCACAGGGTAAAACTATTCCTCAAATTCGTACTGAATATAAAAGTTTAATTGAACAGTTTGAGAGAGATCTCAAGAAAAAAGTAGAGCTTGGTCTATCTTCAAAGGAGTTAGCTCGCTGGGCAGTCAATGAAAGAACCCGAATTGCTAGCTTAATGAGGCGAAAACAGGGTATAGAGTCTAAAATAATTCTAGATTTGCGTGATAATATAAAATACGGACTTGGTGGCAGAAACTACTCCAACCTTGAGAAAAGGAAACTCAATCAAGGTTTTGATAAAAATTCAGTACACGATGAACTACTTAAAAGTGCAGTTAAGCCTAATGAAGCCATAAGTGATGCGGCTGTTAAAGGAGCGACTTTCTTAAAAAATGGAGGAAGAGCAATTGTTTTTGTCTCTATATCTGCAACAGCCTATATGCTTTTGACAGCTCCTGAAGAAAAGTTAGAGCAGATGTTGTATGAAGAGGTTGGTGGTGTTGCCGGTGGTACCATTGGCGGTGGTGCTGGTGTAGGGATATGTATTGCATTCGGCATTGCTACCTCAGGGTGGGGGCTTTTAGCTTGTGGCGTTGTTGGCGGCGGTGCAGGCGGGCTTCTGGGGGCAGAGGTCGGAAACAAAGTTTATCTAGTTAAAGAAGAATATATGAACAAATCGCGAATTGTCAGAAATGGTGGCATTGAAGAGTATGATCCAAATAAATTTATGAAAGCCCTTCCATAAATGATTTCCAATAGTAACCTTACCAATGTTTAGCGAAGCTTAATTAGCTCGTCATTAATAAGAGCAAGCCGGATGATTCGACGCTACACCAGCCGTTCAACAGTTGTAACGCTGCTGGCTGCCCCAACCGGGCGGCCTCTGCTGATATTGGCATTATTGCGCCAATTGAAGCGTGGCCTGTTGCTGGTAGCGACACTGAAAGCCTGGTTAAGTCATCCGTTTTGCCGTACTAATACCCCTCCCGTTTTATCCTCCATTTATCTGTATAACCTCAAGCAAACCAAAGTTTTTGCCTTTGTCCCTATTGGGGCTCCTGCATTTTCCGTTCGTTAAACGCGGCACCTGAATACCACGGGTCTCTTTGTTTGGCATCGTTAATGTGTGCCTGACATTGGGTGGCCAAAGGGTTTTCTGTGCCTGACTGACAAGTTCGAAAATCAGGAGCTAACCATGCTCGATATGCTGGTACGCAATGTCGCGCTGCCCGATGGGCGCAGCGGAATGGATATTGCGGTTAAGGATGGAACAATTGTGCAGGTCGACAGCGCTATTCAGGCGCCGGCCCGCAGGGAAATCGATGGACGCGGCTATCTCGCGACGCCGCCGTTTGTGGACAGTCACTTCCATATGGATGCGGCGCTCAGCCTGGGTCAACCGCGCCTGAACCAGAGTGGTACCTTGCTGGAGGGGATTCAGGTGTGGGGGGAATTGAAGCCCAGCCTGACCGTTGACTCGATTAAGCAGCGTGCGCTGGAGATGTGCCGGCTGTCGATCTCGCGTGGTGTGCTGGCGATTCGCAGCCATGTGGATATCAGCGATGACCAGCTGCTGGCAGTGCAGGCGTTGCTGGAAGTGCGAGAGGAGATGAAGCCCTATCTGGATCTCCAGCTGGTGGCCTTCCCGCAGGATGGCTATCTGCGTTATTCCCGCGCCCATGAAAACCTGATTCGCGCACTGGATATGGGCGTGGATCTGGTGGGGGGCATTCCCCATTTCGAACGCACCATGGCCGAAGGTGCCGAAGCGACGCGTGCACTCTGTGAACTGGCTGCGAAGCGCGGCCTGCGGGTGGATATGCACTGCGATGAGAGCGACGACCCTCATTCACGTCATATCGAATCCCTGGCCTACGAGACTCAGCGTTTGGGTATGCAGGGCCGCGTCACCGGTTCGCACCTCACCTCCATGCATTCCATGGACAACTATTACGTCAGCAAACTGATTCCGCTGATCCGCGAAGCGGGCGTGCATGTGATCGCCAATCCGCTGATCAATATCACCCTGCAGGGGCGTCACGATACCTACCCCAAACGCCGTGGCATGACCCGCGTGCCGGAGATGATGAAAGCCGGTATCAACGTGGCCTTTGGTCATGACTGCGTGATGGACCCCTGGTACAGCCTGGGCAGCCACGACATGCTCGAAGTGGCCTCCATGGGCCTGCATGTGGGGCAGATGACCGGACTGGATCAGATGCGTCAGGCCTTTGCTGCCGTTACCGAGAACCCGGCCCGAATTATGGGGCTGGAAGGCTACGGACTGGCGCCGGGCTGCAATGCCGATTTCGTAATCCTGCAGGCAACCAGCCCCATCGAAGCCCTTCAGCTCAAGCCCAGCCGCTTGTACGTGGTACGTGGCGGCGAAGTGATCGCTCGCACACCTGAACAGGAACATTTCATCTCTCTGGGAGCAGGGGAGGAGCGCGTCAGCTTCTCGAAAGGCCTCTTCTGAGTATTCGGTCGATGTGTTGACCTTAAAAATATAAAGGAACACGACAATGTCTGAACAACAACGCGAACAAAACTTCGCCGCCGCCCATGACGATTATGCGCTGGCGCCGGTACCTGAAAGCGCCCGCCGTGGCCTCTTCTCCATGTCGGCGGTCATGCTCGGCTTTACCTTTTTTGCTGCCAGCATGTGGACGGGGGGAACCCTGGGTCAGGGCTTCAAACTCTGGCCGGACCTGTTCATCATCGTGTTGGGCGGTAACCTGATTCTGGGTGTGTACGGTGCGCTGCTCGGTTACGCCGCGGCCAAAACCAACCTGTCCACACACATTCTGGCGCGCTACGCCTTTGGCCGTATCGGCTCCAAGCTGCCGTCGACCATGCTGGCCATTACCCAGATCGGCTGGTTCGGTGTGGGTGTGGCCATGTTTGCCTACCCGATCAACAAATTCCTCGATGTGCCCAACCTGCCGCTGATTATCGGTGGCGGTATTCTCATGACCTACACCGTGGTGATCGGCTTCAAGGCGATTGAATGGCTCAGCGCCATTGCCGTTCCGGCCATTCTGGTGCTGGGCTGCATGTCCGTATATACCGCTATCTCGGATACCCAAGGCGGCATGGATACCCTGTTGTCCCTGACACCGACCGAAACGCTCACCTTCGCTATGGGCATCTCGCTGGCGGTGGGCTCCTTCATCAGTGGCGCCACCCTGACGCCCGACTTTGTGCGCTACGCCCGTACCCGCAAAATCGGTGTCTGGGCCACCGTCATCGGTTTCACCTTCGGTAACAGCTTGATGTTCATCTTCGGTGCTGTTGGTTCTGCTGCGACCGGCATGTCTGATATTGCCGAAGTGCTGGCGCAACAGGGTCTGCTGGGTGCCGGTATCGCGCTGCTGGTGCTGAACATCTGGACCACCAACGATAACGCCCTATACGCCTCCAGTCTGGGTCTGGCGAACATTACCGGCTTCAAGCGCGTGCATCTGGTTATTGTTGCCGGTGCCGTGGGCACCATTCTGGCGGACTTCCTCTACAACAACTTCGTCGGCTGGCTGGTCTTCCTCAGCGTCTCCCTGCCACCGATTGGCGGCGTGATCATCGGCGACTTCTACCTGCGCTGCAAAGCCAACTACGCCAAGCCGGATGAGCATCAGTTCAAGGAGATCAACTGGGCCGCCATGATCGCCTGGGCTCTGGCGATTGGTGTGTCATTCGCATCACCGGATACCGGCCTGCTGAGCATCGCACCGCTGAATGCGATCTTCACCGCCATGCTGGCGTATGTGGTGCTCTACCGTGTGATGTATGCGGCGGATTTGAACAAGGAGAAGGTGACGGCGGGGTAAGCAAGTCCTCACTTTAAGCCTTAGAAACCGGTGCCCTTGTGGCGCCGGTTTTGGTTTCTGAAGAGGTATTTAGCCTTTTTCTTCCTGCCATTCCTGATACACAGGCATACCCTCATACTCCATCCACTCAACATCATGGCTGGCCCAGATATGCGCGACAGGCTTCATACCCGGATCTTCATCCAGGGTCGCGACACGCAGGATGACATGAGGCTGAGCAGGGCGCTCGGCAACCAGATGAGTACCGCAGCCTGAGCAGAAGTGGCGCAGTTTGCCGGGGCTGGATTCAAAGCTTGAGAGCCTGTCTTCGCCTTTCACCCAGCGGAAGTGTTCGCGCATTACGCCTGCCGTTGCTGCAAAGGGAGCAGCGTGGGCCTTGCGGCAGGTGTCGCAGTGACAAAATACAATTGGCATATCCAGCGCCGTGATTTCATATTCCACGGCTTTGCACAAACAGCTTCCTTTCATGGGGGCGTCCTGTTGAGTCGATAGGTTTAAAGCTGATGAAACTCGCGCAGGAACTCCTTGCGGTCCTGCGTGAACTTGCGGTGCTCCGGGTGGTTCAGCGGGCGAGTCTCATCTTCAAAGGCGGGGGCAACAACACCCCAGTTGGAATTGCGGGCAAAGTACACCACCACATCCACATTGCTGCCTTGCCAGGCGTTATGCACCACATGGTACTCGCCACTGGCTTCAACGGTCTTCACCTGAATGCGGTAGTAGCTCGGTCCGTCTGAAATCAGAATATCGGTCTGGTGCCCATGGTCCAGAATCGGCAGGAACACCTGCCATCCATCCTGCATCAGCCAGCTCACCACCATGCTTTCATAGGAGGTGTTCTTCATCGCCTGATGGGTGCCGGGTTTGGTTTGCGTGAGCCGTCTTGGCATAGTGTCGTCCTTTGATGGTTATGCAGTACCAAACATCATAGTGTATTCAGGACAGCCGGTGTGCTCATCGATCTGTTCGCTGACCGTCTTGAAACCCTGCGACAGGTAAAAGAAACAGCTGGCTTCGTTCTCGGTATACACCGACAGGCTGAGCGTTGGCCGTTGTGTCTTGGCATGATCCAGCAACTGCTTGCCGATGCCCTGACCTTGCAGCTCTGGCAGTACAAAGATCGCGGCCAGGCGGTCTTCATGCAAAGAGTAAAAACCGACAACGTTCGAATCCAGCTCGAACACGAAGGTTTCAGAGGCGGGAATATACAGGGTACGCATATCCTCGACCTGAGCTTCCCAAAACTCATCGGGTACAAAGTCATGTGCCTTGATGGATGCCTGCAGCCAAATATCCAGAATGGCTTCAATATCGCGATCCGTGCGTGGTCTGATCATGGGTATTGCCTGTCCTGATGTTCAGTTGTGTTGATGTAACACGTTTGGTTTCACAAGCCTTCTTTGGCGCGGGCGATAGCCGCTTCAATCGCTGCCTTGGCCTGTGGGCTGTTTTTCCAGCAGGTGGTGCGCAGCATGGAGGCGACTTGTTCGGCGATCTCATCAGCATTGTAAGTGGCCAGTTCAGCGAGGGAACTGATACCGATCTCTTCAAAGCGTTTGATAACGGTAGGGCCTACGCCTTTGACGGCAAGGAGGGCGTTGCGTTCGGGGGCTGGGAAATTCATCACAAAAGCTCGCAGTGGTGGGGGAAGGGTAGGGTAGCAGTAATTGAGTTGTGGGTGTGATGACTGCTGTACGTAATAGTAGATCTCGCGGACATCAGGCCTTCGTTGCTGGTGGGAATTGGAGCAATGCTCCTTCGGCCTGGATCAGGGAACATACCAGCCAATTATTCGGAGGCTCAGATAAAGAAATATGCACTAGAATGGTTAGTGCTTATGTCATAGCAGAGCAGCAACTTAGAGTACAAACTGGGAGCAGTGGCGGGAGGCTAAGGTGCTACCAGTCCGAACCACTTCAATAGTATTAGTTCGCGCTTGCCCCATCAATTCAGAGTGCATTATGCTTTTAGCGCGGAGAACTGTGCTGGCACTTTAGTGGCTAAGCATTAAATCTAAAATTTGGCAGAAACTTGGTGGTCGTATGTAGAATATCTTGCAGATGTTATGGATGCAGACCCATACTACCATTCTTTCAATGATATCTCCTTATAGATTGATTGTATGAGTAAATAAAAATAGTGAGTTCCCAAGGTATGGATGCGAGAGAAATATTTCGGATTACTTTTAAGTTAATGAAAGATCAGCCTTGGGTTACAGAAAAGGGCTTGGAACAGCTGCTTTTTGATGATTGTAAAAGTGATCTAGATCGAGAAATGATTGTAGATCTTATCTCTCGATTTTTTTATCTAGATCATAAGTCTTATGCTGATCATGTAGATAGTCTTGCGCTGTCTATAATTGAGGACCCGGATTTATCAGAAGGTTCTACTCAAATAGTAGCAATGGCAGGTGATAGAGGCTCAGACAGTTCTCAATATCTACTTTATGATCTAAAACGGGTTTTTGAAAGACTCGAATGGCGTTCATATCGGCACGTGAATAGATATGACAAAGCATATGATACTTATAAGAATTCTAATGATCATAAAAATATAGTACTAATAGATGAATTTATTGGCTCGGGATCTACCGCAGAGGGCCGTGTTAACACAATAAGACGTAGATTTCATGATGCTGGTATTTCAGAGTACTCTATAAGAGTGCGAGTGATTGCAGCATCGAGTGTTGGAATAGAATATTTAAAGTCCAAAGAAATAAATGTTGAGTCTCTGGTTACGCTCGATAAAGGTATAAGCGATCACTATGCTTCTGACGATGTGGCTAATAAGTTGGCACTAATGGAAAATATTGAGGCTCTATTAAGCCAAAGATTTAATGGCAGAGAAATGCCGTCTCTTGGATATGGAAAAACTGAAACCCTTTACTGCCGTGAAAGAGGCAATACACCAAATAGTGTTTTTCCAATATTTTGGTGGCCTTTTTATAGAGATGAACGTAGACGAAAGACTCTACTAATAAGAGCAATGGGGGATGCATGAGGGGCTTGGATGATTTAGAGCAAATGATTCTTTCAGCTTTGGTTAAGTCTTATGGAAAGGCGGATTCATTTACATTATATCGAAAGTCTCAAGCTAGTTTGTCTTTGTTTACGAAAGCTATTAGTAATTTAGCAGATGAGAACCTTTTGTTTGAGGAAGGAAATAATATTAAGGTTACTCTGGAAGGCCGAGAAGTCATTGCCCGTTTGATAAAAAACCGGAAAGAAAGGCCGTGGCGATTAGTTCCAGTGGAATTCACGCAGCCTAAACTGCGGGTTAACGAGTTCTATGTGCCGCGCAGAAGCTTACTTGATAAAAAGACTTTTAAAACTTTAGATAATGATATAGATTGAGGGCAGGCTCACAGAAGCTAGTACGTTGGAGTGTAGTCGCTCCCCGGGATCAGGATCCCGTTAACCGTGACCACCCAAATGAATCTGCGATATCATTTGGATGGGCTACGCAATTACTATTGCTACACGGTTCTAAGCCGCGTAAATAATCGTTACGATTATTTACACGTCTTAGAACACACGCACCGCAAGCGGTGTAAAGAAGGTAGTTTCTGTGGGCTTTTTTACTTATGAATGATATGGATATTAATTTAAAAAGATGGCTTGAATACTTTAGCGATATCGGTCTTCCTGATAGTGTTGTTAGAGAATACCAAGACTATGTTGCAAAGTTATCTTTGGAAAAAGTTCCTGTTATTTTTGAAATTGATCATTTATCTCACTTGCTGGGGATAAAGAAAGGTATTCTGTTAAGTATGATTAACTCACCTGATAGTTACTACAGGGAGTTTTCTATACCGAAAAGAAAAGGTGGCCTAAGGAAAATAAGTGCGCCTTATCCTTCTCTCCTCCATTGCCAGGAGTGGATATATCGAGAGATTCTACTTAAGAGACCTGTCCATATTTCTGCGCATGGGTTTGTTCCTAGGCGGTCAATTTTCACAAATGCAGCAAAGCATTTGAATAAGAAAAATCTGCTCAAAATTGATATCAAAGACTTCTTTCCATCAATTCCTATTTCATGGGTTATCAATTTATTTATTGAAATAGGCTATTCAAATAGTGTTTCTTTTTATTTGGCGTCAATTTGTTGCTTGAATGGATTTTTAGCGCAAGGTTCTGCGACAAGCCCTTATCTTTCCAATATATTACTTTTTGGTCTAGATAATAGATTGGAGAAATTATCTAGTCGACATGATCTTGTTTATACTAGATATGCAGATGATATCACATTTTCAGGTGATTATATATCCACGTCATTCCTGAAATATACCCAAGAGATAATTGAAGATTATGGATTTGTTTTGAATTCAGAAAAAACAATCCTTAGTCGAAAACCAGGAAAAAGAATTGTTACAGGGTTATCTGTTTCTGGTAGTAGGTTAAAAGTGCCTAGAGAGTTTAAAAGAGAACTCAGATCGGAAATTTTTCTGATCAAGAAGTATGGCCTGCCATCGCATCTCAGTAAGAATAAAGTTAAAGACCCAAACTACTTGGATGTATTGATAGGTAAACTGAATTTTTGGCATCAGGTTGAGCCAAAAAACTCATTCACAAGAGAAGCTATTGAATATATTAAGAAAATTAAATATTGATTTTCAACTGTATTTTTATCCTAATGATGTCTGAAGTAAGGCTCTGATTTATTTGTGGCACAGCCTAGTCTAAAGTTTGGCTTTGGTAAAAAATCCACACTCTAATATCTCTTTTTATTAAAGGCTGCTTTTAACGAAAGCAGCCTTCAGCACTCCCTATCAAAGTCACTCCAACTACACGTAACATACACACCCCAACACCCCAACACCCCCCAACCCCTCCCCATTCATTTTCCCTAATTCTGTTTAGTCTCAATGGACGATGAGGCGCTGTATCACCCTCCTGATAATGGGCAAAAGAACAAGACCCCGGAGGGATGTGATGATCGATATTCGCGAGTTGGGCTACTTTGTGGCTCAGGCCGAAAGCCTGAAGGAGTGGCAGGACTATGCCGAGAATGTGCTCGGCATGATGACCACAGAGGCGCCGGAGGGCGGGCTGTACGTCAAGATGGACGCGCGTCCTTTCCGCATGCTGATTCTGGAAGGCAGCGAAAATCGCTATCTCGCTTCCGGTTGGGAGCTGGCATCTGAAGAGGCTTTTGCCGCTGCGACTGCCGAGCTGGATCAGCGTGGTATCGCCTGGGAAGCGGGTGATGCGTCTCTGTGCAATCAGCGCGGCGTTCAGGCGCTGGCGATCCTGCGCGACCCGGCGGGTAACCGTCATGAATTGTACTGGGGCCATCGTTCCGATTTCCAGCCGTTTGTATCGCCGCAGGGCGTGCCGCGTTTTGTCACCGGCAATATGGGCCTGGGCCATGTTGTGCTGCCGGCTCCCAACTTCGACGAAACCCGTGCTTTCCTGAAGGATGTGCTGGGCTTCGGTCTCTCCGACACCATGAATCACAAACCCGCGCCGGATGCCGATCCGCTGCGCATCCACTTCATGCACTGCAATAACCCGCGTCATCACAGCCTGGCGATTGCCGAGTTCCCGGTGCCGTCCGGTTGTGTCCACGCGATGGTGGAAGTGGATTCCATGACCGAAGTGGGCCGCGCCCATGACCGTCGTGAAGCCCATGGCGTGAAGCTGTCCGCCACCCTGGGTGAGCACCTCAACGACCAGATGACTTCCTTCTATATGAAAACCCCGTCCGGCTTCGACATGGAGTACGGCTACGGCGGTTTGCAGGTGGATTGGGATGAGCACAGCGCGTTCGAGTTCACCCGCGTGAGTGTCTGGGGTCACGACTTCTCGGTCGGTTTCAAATAAGCGGTCGGTTGCAATTAAGGAGTATTCAATGAACAAGCAGATAACGGCCGCAGAAGCGGTAGCCCAACTGCGTGATGGCATGACCATCGGCTTTGGTGGCTGGGGGCCGCGTCGTAAACCCATGGCGGTGGTACGCGAGATCCTGCGCTCGGATGTGAAAGACCTGACGGTTGTGTCCTACGGCGGCCCTGAAGTGGGCATGCTGTGCGCCGCCGGCAAGGTGAAGAAGCTGGTATTCGGTTTTGCCACCATGGATGCCATTCCGCTGGAGCCCTGGTTCCGCAAGGTGCGTCAGGCCGGTGAAATCGAGGTGATGGAGCTGGACGAAGGCATGTTCCAGTGGGGCCTGCGTGCTGCCGGCATGCGTCTGCCGTTCCTGCCGACCCGCTGTGGTTTGGCAACGGATGTCACCAAACACAACGACCTGCGCACCATTCAGTCGCCTTACGACGATGGCGAAGAGCTGCTGGCGATGCCGGCGCTGAATCTGGATATGGCCTTTGTGCACGTCAACAAGGCGGACAAGCTGGGTAACACCCTGATCACCGGCAGCGATCCTTATTTCGATCATCTGGTGGCCCGCGCGGCCGAGCGTTGCATCGTCTCCACGGAGGAGCTGGTCGACAAGCTGGAGCTGGATGCGGCCAGCGCACGCTTTAACACCTTCGAACGTTACCTGGTACAGGGCGTGGTGCACGCACCCAAGGGCGCTCATCCCACCATGTGCGCACCCGATTACGGCTGGGATCTGGCGCATATGAAGCGCTACGCCGCCAGTGCCACTCAGGAAGATGGCTGGACCATCTATCTGGACGAGTTCGTCAACGGTGGTGAAGACGCCTACCAGGCTGCCAACGGTGGCGCCGAAGCCATGGGCAAGCTGCCCTTGCCGACATTCTGAGGAGAGTCACAACAATGACGACCAACTGTGAATTTACGCTGGCCGAACTGATGATTGTGGCCGCTTCCGACGCCTTCCGTGGCGATGGCGAAATCCTGGCCTCGGGTCTGGGCATCATCCCGCGTCTGGGGGCCAGCCTGGCCAAGATGACCCACGCCCCTGAGCTGATGATGACCGACAGTGAATCCCTGCTGGTGGAAGAGCCGATCCCGGTCGGCCCGCGCGGCGACTATGTGCCCAAGTACTCCGGTTATATGTCGTTCGAGCGCGTGTTCGAATGCGTTTGGGGTGGCAAGCGTCACGCCATGATCGGCCCAACCCAGATCGACCGTTTCGGCCAGACCAACCTGTCTGTAGTGGGTGATTACGACAAACCCAAGGTGGCGATGCTGGGGGTGCGCGGTCTGCCGGGTAACAGCATCAACCATATCAACTCCCTGTTCGTGCCCAACCACAACACCCGCGCCTTCGTGGCGGGTGAGGTGGATATGGTCTCCGGCGTTGGCTACAACCCGGCGCGCTGGAGCAAGAACATGCGCCAGGACCTGATGGAGATCCGCCATATCGTCACCAATTTCTGTGTGATGGATTTTGGCGGCCCGGACCACGCCATTCGTGTGCGTTCACTGCATCCGGGCGTGACCTTTGAAGAGGTGCAGGCAAACACCGGCTTTGAACTGCTGAAGGCACCGGACATGGGCGAAACCGCGCATCCGACCGCCGAACAGCTGGCAATTATCGCCCAGCTGGACCCGCACAACCTTCGTTCCCGTCAGCTCAAGGATAACCCGCCGGGTATCCGCAGCGCGTCCAACGACCAGTAAACAGGAGCCTGTCATGACAGCAGCAGCTAACAATCCTCAGGAATTCGTGCAGCGCGAAGACAAGGCCGTCTACGAGACCGAGCAGCCGGTGCTGTACAGCGTGGAAAACGGTATTGCCACCGTCACCATGAACCGTCCCGGTTTCAACAATGCGCAGAACTCGCAGATGACTTACGCGCTGGACGCAGCCTTCCGCCAGGCGGTGGATGACGACAGCGTTAAGGTGATCGTGCTGCGCGGCGAGGGCAAGCATTTCTCCGCCGGTCATGACATCGGCACACCCGGTCGCGATATCAACAAGGAATTTGAGCGCAACACCCTCTGGTGGGACCACACCAACAAGCCGGGCGGCGAGTACCTCTATGCCCGTGAGCAGGAAGTCTATCTGGGCATGTGCCGCCGCTGGCGCGACCTGCCCAAGCCGACCATCGCCATGGTGCAGGGCGCTTGTGTCGCCGGTGGCCTGATGCTGGCCTGGGTGTGTGACCTGATCATCGCCAGCGATGATGCCTTTTTCCAGGACCCGGTGGTGCGCATGGGCATTCCCGGCGTGGAGTACTTCGCGCACCCCTACGAGCTTAACCCGCGTATTGCCAAGGAGTTCCTGTTCCTGGGCGATCGCATGAGCGCCGAACGTGCCCGCGAAATGGGCATGGTGAACCGCGTATTCAGCCGCGACGAACTGGCCGATGCCACTTATGACATCGCTGGCAAGATTGCTCGCCAGCCGCGTATGGGGCTGGCGCTGACCAAGCAGGTGATCAACCACGTAGAAGATCTGGCCGGTAAGCGCAGCGGAATGGAAGCGGCCTTTGCCTGGCACCATTTCGCTCATGTGCATAACGAACAGATCTCCGGCGACCTGCTCGGCGGCTTTGATGCCAAGGGCATGGTGAAAGCCAACAAGGCAGAAGCGGCTGCCTCTAATGTTGGGCAGAGCAGCGGAGAGAAAGCATGAGCCCGCTGCTGCAGACCGAGCTGACCCGCCGTTTGGGCTGCCAGTATCCGATCATCCAGACCGCCATGGGCTGGGTGTCGGACGCCAACCTGGTGATCGCCACGACCAAAGGCGGCGGCTTCGGCTTTCTGGCGGGTGCCACCATTGAGCCGTCGCAGCTGGAAGGCGAGATCAAGAAGGTGATCGACGCCACCGGCGGCAGCAACTTCGGCCTCAACTTCCACATGTTCCAGGAAAACGCCATGCAGTGCGTGGAACTGGCGATCCAGTACCGCCTGAAAGCGGTCAGCTATGGCCGTGGTCCGGACAAGCAGACCATCGCCCGCCTGAAAGCGGCCGGCGTGCTCTGCATTCCCACCGTCGGCGCGGTGAAGCACGCCATCAAGGCGGTGGAGCTGGGTGCGGACATGATCACCATCCAGGGCAGCGAAGGCGGCGGCCATACCGGCGGTGTGCCCACCACCATCCTGTTGCCGCAGGTACTGGATGCGGTGGATGTGCCGGTGATCGCGGCGGGTGGCTATTCCACTGGCCGTGGTCTGGCTTCGGCGCTGGCCGCCGGTGCCGCCGGTATCGCCATGGGTACCCGCTTCATGATGACGTCCGATTCGCCGACGCCGCAGCAGACGCTGGCGCGCTACCTGGCGGTGCAGGACCCCCAGAAGATTCGCGTCACCCTGGCGGTGGACGGCATGCGTCATCGCATGGTGGAAAACGCCTTTATCCACAAGCTGGAAGGGGCCAGCCCGATCCGCAAGCTGTGGATTGCGCTGAGCAGCGCACGTCAGTGGAAGCGCGAAACCGGCATGACCTTCGGTCACATGATTTCAACGTTCTTCAAGGCTGTGAAAGAGGATCCGGCGCAGATGTCGCAGGTGGTGATGTCCGCCAACCAGCCGGTCCTGCTGCAGCGTTCCATGGTTCAGGGCTTCCCTGACGAGGGCATTCTGCCCAGCGGCCAGGTGGCCGCCGCCATCAATGAATTGATAAGCGCACCGGAGTTGATCGCGCAGATCGCCGGTGATGCTGAAACCTGTCTGGACGCGCTGGTTGCCCGCGCCAACGGTCAGGCTCTGGAAGAGGCTTCCTGATATGAGTACTGCGTTTACAACCCAAATTGAAAACGGTGTTGCCGAGCTGGTCATTGCCAAGGCGCCGGTGAATGCGCTGGACAGCCGTGAGTGGTTCGAACTGGCTGAGGGCATCGACGCGCTGGGCCGCAATCCCGAGGTGCGTGTGGTGCTGATTCGTGCCGAAGGCCGGGGCTTCTGTGCCGGTGTCGATATCAAGGAACTGGATCAGCATCCCGAGCGCATTGTTGCGGTGAACGGCGGCAACTACGCCACCTTCAAGGCGGTGCATCGCTGTGAAGTGCCGGTGATCGTGGCCGTACACGGCTTTGTACTGGGTGGCGGCATCGGTATTACCGGCGCGGCGGACATCGTCTTTGCCTCCGAGTGCGCCACCTTTGCACTGCCGGAAGTGGACCGTGGTGCCATGGGCGGTGGTGCTCATCTGCAGCGTCTGTTCCCGGTTCAGAAGGTGCGCCAGATGTTCTTTACCGGTGAAACCGTGACCGCCAGGGAAGCCGACCGCTACAACTTCATCGAAGCGATTGTGCCCAAGGAACAGCTGCGCGAAACCGCACTGGCCACGGCTGCCAAAATCGCGGCCAAGAGCCCGGCCATGATCCGCATCGCCAAAGAGGCGCTGAACGGTATCGAGGACGGCAACCTGGAAGACAAGTATCGCTGGGAGCAGGGCTTCACCCTGCAGGCCTACACCAGCCCTGACTCGGCAGAGACCCGTCGGGCCTTTGTCGAAAAACGTGACGCCAGTTTCTGAGGTTCGCCATGGATCTGAATTATACCCCCCGCCAGCAGGCCTTCCGCGAGGAGGTCAGAGGCTGGCTCAAGGACAATCTGCCAGCCGAGAAGCTGGCCAGTTATGACACCCGCGAAGGGTTCGAGCAGCACCGTGAGTGGGAGCGCACGTTGTTCAAGGCACGCCTGTCGATGGTGATGTGGCCGGAAGCGCTGGGCGGTCGCGGCTGCGACCTGACCGAGTGGCTGATCTTCGAAGAGGAATACTACGCCGCCGAAGCGCCCATGCGTGTCAATCAGAACGGCCAGCTGTTGCTGGGCCCGACACTGATGGAGTTCGGCACCGAAGAGCAGAAGAAGCGCTTCCTGCCGCGTATGGCCGCCAGCGATGACATGTGGGCTCAGGCCTGGTCCGAACCCAATGCCGGTTCCGATATGGCGGCGATCTCCTCCAAGGCGATTCGCGACGGTGATCATTATGTGATCAATGGCCAAAAAACCTGGTCGACCCGCGCCATCTATGCCGACTGGGCCTTTGGTCTGTTCCGCTCCGATGCGGATTCCAAGCGTCACCACGGCCTGTCGTTCCTGATGGTGCCGCTGGATGCCGAGGGCGTGACCATTCGCCCGATCAAGGCGCTGAACGGTAAGGATGCCTTCGCTGAAATCTTCTTCGACAACGTGCGTGTGCCGGTGGAAAACCGCATCGGCGAAGAGGGCAGTGGCTGGCATGTGGCCATGGCCACCGCCGGTTTTGAACGTGGCCTGTTGCTGCGCTCTCCGGCCCGCTTCCAGCAGCCGGTGCGCAAGCTGATTGAACTGTACAAGGCCAATCAGGCAGCCGCCGACCGTGATCCGAGCATCCGTGATGCGGTGATGGAGGTCTGGGCTGGTGCCGAGTCTTATGCGCTGTCGGCTTATCAGTCTGTGGGTCGTCTGGCACGTGGCGAGAAGATTGGTGCCGAGTCCAGCATCAACAAGATCATCTGGTCCGAGCTGGATCTGAAGATCCATGAAACGGCGATGCGCATTCTGGGTGCCAGCGGTGAGTTGCTGAGCAGCGCGCCGCAGAACGAGGATGACCACGGCTGGCTGGAGGGCTTCCTCTTTGCCCAGGCCGGTCCGATCTACGCCGGTGCCAACGAGATTCAACGCAATATTATCGCCGAGCGCATGCTCGGTCTGCCAAAAGCCTGAGGTGCGCCATGGACTTCACTTTTACCGATGACGAACGCGCCTTTCAGGATGCGATCAGCCGCTTCCTGATGACCGAGGCGGCCCCGGAAGCGCTGCGCGAAATCTGGGAAACGGATGCAGGTCGTTCACCTGATCTGCGCAACAAGATGGCGGAGCAGGGCCTGACGGCTCTGTCTGTACCAGAAGGAGCCGGAGGCCTGGGCATGGGAGACGTGGCCTGGTCGCTGATGACACAGGAGCTGGGCTACTACGGCATTCCCGATTCACTGGCCGATACCGCCTATGTGGCCACGGCCCTGATCGCCGCGCTGCCGGACAGTGTCAGCGACCGGGATGGATGGCTGGAGCAGATCGCCGAGGGCAGTGTGCGCATCGCGGTCGGCCATCCGGTCAACCCACTGGTGGCAGACGCCCACCTGGCCGACTTCACCCTGCTCAACCACGAAGGCGAGATCCACGCGGTGCCGCGTTCGCTGATTGATGTGGAGCAGAACCCGAGTATCGATTCTTCCCGTCGCCTGTGCCGCGTGATGTGGGAGCCGACCAGTGCCACCCGTATCGCCGACGCTGAAACCGGCGCGCCGATCTGGGATGAGGCGCTGAACCGTGGCGCCCTGTCGGTGGCGGGTCAATTGCTGGGTCTGGCTCAGCGCATGCTGGATTTGTCGGTGGACTATGTGGCCCAGCGCAAGCAGTTCGGCAAGCCGATCGGCAGCTTCCAGGCGGTGAAACATCACCTGGCCGACGTGGCGAGCAAGATTGAATTTGCCAAGCCGGTGCTCTACCGCGCGGGCTATTCACTTCAGCACGGCGATGCCGATACGGCGCTGCATATCTCTCAGGCGCATCTGGCCTGTGCCGAAGCAGCGCACTTGGCGGCTCGTCACGGCATTCAGGTACACGGCGCTATGGGTTACACCTGGGAAGTTGACCTGCAGATGTTCATGAAACGCACCTGGGCACTGGAATCCTCCTGGGGTGACCGTGCTTTCCACAAGGCGCGCATCAGCGCCGCCATCTTTGCTGACGACGCACCGCTGGGTCCGGGTCAGACATTCGGGAGGTCATAATGGCTGAAGCCTATATTGTTGATGCGCTGCGTACGCCCACCGGGCGTCGCAAGGGTGGTCTGGCCCATGTTCACGCCATTGATCTGGGCGCCCACGTACTCAAGACGCTGGTGGAGCGCAACGCCATTCCGGCGGAAGACTATGACGATGTCATCTTCGGCTGTGTCGATAACATCGGCTCCCAGGCGGGCGACATCGCCCGTACCAGCTGGCTGGCAGCCGGCCTGCCGCTGAACGTGGCCGGTACTACCGTGGATCGTCAGTGCGGCTCCTCCCAGCAGGCGTTGCACTTTGCCGCCCAGGCGGTGATGAGCGGCACTCAGGACGTGATCGCCGTGGGCGGTGTGCAGACCATGACCCAGATCCCGATTTCGGCTGCCATGCTGGCCGGTCAGCCCTACGGTTTCACTACGCCCTTCGCCGAGAGCAAGGGCTGGCAGGCACGTTTCGGTGACGCACCGGTAAACCAGTTCTATGCGGCCCAGCGCATTGCCGACCACTGGGGCATCAGCCGGGCCGATATGGAGGTCTTTGCGCTGGAAAGCCATCGTCGCGCCATCGCCGCGATTGAAGCCGGTCATTTCGATCGCGAGATCGTGCCAATGGAAGGCGTAATGCGTGACGAGACACCGCGCCAGACCTCGCTGGAGAAAATGGCCGAACTGGAGCCGGTGGATCCTGAATACCCGTCCATCACGGCGGCGGTATCCAGCCAGACCTGTGATGCCTCGGCGGCGATGCTGGTGGTCTCCGAGCGCGCACTCAAGCGCTACAACCTGACGCCGCGTGCCCGCATTCATCACCTCAGCGTCTGCGGTGACGACCCCATCTGGCATTTGCGCGCGCCGATCCCGGCCACCGAGGCCGCGCTGAAAAAAGCCGGCATGACCCTGGATCAGATCGATCTGGTCGAGATCAACGAAGCCTTTGCTTCCGTGGTGATGGCCTGGCTGCAGGAAACCGGTTACAGCCACGACAAGACCAACGTCAACGGCGGTGCCATCGCCCTGGGTCACCCGCTGGGTGCAACCGGTGTGCGTCTGATGACCGGTCTGTTGCATGAGCTGGAACGCCGGGGCGGTCGCTTCGGTTTGCAGACCATGTGCGAGGGCGGCGGTCAGGCCAACGTGACGATCATCGAGCGCCTCGGCTAAGTCCAGTCGAAAGCTACAAATCCGAATTGAATACAGGCCCGCTGCGGCGGGTCCATGGGGGAGTTATGTCTATTCTTCAGGGCCGAGTGGCCATTATTACCGGCGCCGGCGGTGGTTTGGGCGCCGCCCACGCCAAAGTATTTGCCGCCGAAGGCTGCGCCGTTGTTGTGAACGACATTAACGAAGCAGCAGCGCAGGCGGTGGTGGACGAGATCACCGCAGCCGGTGGCAAGGCGATTGTGAACACCTCCGATATCACTAATTACGAAGACAGCGCCAACGCCGTGAGGCAGGCGGTGGAAGCCTTCGGTGATCTGCACATTGTGCTGAACAACGCCGGTGTTAACCGCGACCGCATGTTCGCCTCCATGACCGAACAGGAGTGGGACACCACCATGGCGGTGCACCTGAAAGGTCATTTCTGTATTGCCTCCCATGCCGTGCATTACTGGCGTGATCAGGTTAAAGCGGGCAAGCAGGTCGCTGCACGCATCATCAACACCACCTCCGGCGCGGGCCTACAGGGCTCCATCGGTCAGTCCAACTACGCCGCTGCCAAGGGCGGTATCGCCGCGCTGACGCTGAACCAGGCGGCTGAACTGGGCCGTTACGGCATCACCGCCAACGCCGTTGCTCCGGCGGCGCGTACCGGCATGACCACCGCGGTTGAAGCCATGGCCACGCGCATGGCCAAGCCGGAAGACGGCAGCTTCGACTACTGGGCGCCGGAAAACGTCTCCTCGCTGCTGGCCTGGCTGGCGTCCGAAGAAGCGGGCGATGTCACCGGCAAGGTGTTCGAGTCCGAGGGCGGGCGCATCTGCATCTGTGACGGCTGGCGCACCACCGAAGGCGTGGACAAGGGCGACCGTTGGCAACCGTCCGAACTGGGCGAAGTGGTACACCAAATGATCAAGGATGCCGTTCCGGCACAGAAAGTCTGGGGCAGCTGAGGAGAACTTATTGTGAGTAAGAGCATGAGCACTATTCCCAAGTACGTTGAAGGTCACGGTCTGCTCAAAGGCAAATCCGTGCTGATTACCGCCGCTGCCGGTGCGGGCATCGGTTTTTCAGCCGCGAAACGCGCTGCCGAAGAAGGCTGCCGTGCGCTAATGATCTCCGATATCCATCCGCGCCGTCTGGAAGAGGCGGTGGCTGCGCTGAAGCAGGAGACCGGCCTGGAAGAGATCTACGGTCAGCTCTGCAATGTGACCGTGGAAGATGAGGTGCAGACACTGATCGCCGAGGCGGAAGCCAAACTGGGCGGTGTGGATGTACTGATCAACAACGCCGGTCTTGGCGGTCAGAAAGCCGTGGTCGAGATGAGCGATGAAGAGTGGCAACGCGTGCTGGATATCACCCTGACCGGCACCTTCCGCATGACCCGCGCCATGCTGCCGCACATGCAGGCACGCGGTGCCGGTACCATCGTCAACAACGCCTCGGTGCTGGGCTGGCGCGCACAGAAGGAACAGGCGCACTACGCCGCGGCCAAGGCCGGTGTGATGGCGCTGACCCGCTGCAGCGCGCTGGAAGCCGCCGAACATGGTGTGCGCATCAATGCGGTATCGCCGTCGATCGCGCTGCATGACTTCCTGAAAAAGGCGTCCAGTGAAGAACTGCTCGCCCAGCTGGCCAGCCGTGAAGCCTTCGGCCGTGCCGCCGAGGTGTGGGAAGTTGCCAACGTGATGATGTTCCTGGCCAGTGACTACTCGTCCTATATGACCGGTGAAGTGCTCTCGGTCAGCTCCCAGCATGCCTAAGGAGTTGACGATGGCGAACCATATCTTCACAAGTGCCGAAAGCCTGCTCGCTGCCGAAGGCAAGGATCTGGGCTGCAGCGAGTGGCTGGAGATCACGCAGGATCGAATCAATCTGTTTGCTGAAGCCACCGGTGATCACCAGTGGATCCATGTGGATCCGGTGAAAGCGGCTGAAGGTCCCTTCGGCAAGTGCATTGCCCACGGCTATCTGACCCTGTCGCTGGTGAACCTGTTCCTGCCGCAACTGATGGCTGTGGAAAACCTGCAGATGGGCGTCAACTACGGCTGCGACAAGGTGCGCTTTCCAGCGGCGGTGCCGGTGGGCAGCCGTATCCGTGGTCGCGGTGAAGTGATCGCCGTGGAGGCGATCAAGCAGGCGGTGCAGGCCACCGTGCGCGTGAGCGTCGAGATCGAAGGCAGCGACCGTCCGGGTTGCGTCATCGACACCATCAGCCGTTACACCTTCAACCCGGCTCAGTAGGGAGAATCGAGATGAGCGAAGCAGTTATTGTATCCACGGCGCGTACCGCGCTGACCAAGTCATTCCGCGGCTCCTTCAACGATACCGAAGCCCCGGTGCTGGGTGGCCATGTGGTCCGTGCGGTGGTCGAGCGTGCCGGTATTGAGCCGGAAGCGGTGGAAGACGTGATCATGGGCGCGGCGGTGCAGCAGGGCACCCAGGCCTACAACATCGGTCGCCTGTGTGCTTATACCGGTGGCCTGCCCGACACGGTGCCGGGCATGGCGCTGGATCGAATGTGTGCATCCGGTCTGATGACCATCGGTGTTGCCGCCAAAAGCATCATCGCGGGCGAGATGAACGTGGCCGTAGCGGGTGGTGTCGAGTCGCTATCGCTGACCCAGACCAAACACAAGAACACCTATCGCGCCCAGTCCGAAGCGGTGAAGGACGTGGTGCCGAGCGCCTACATCCCGATGATCGAGACGGCCGAGATCGTGGCGGAGCGTTACGGCATTAGCCGTGAAGAACAGGACCGTTATGCCCTGCAGAGCCAGCAGCGTACTGCAGCTGCTCAGGAAGCCGGTCTGTTTGATGACGAGATCGTGCCGCTAACCGCCCAGAAGCTGATCTTTGATGACGAGCGCAAACCGGCGGGTCATAAAGAAGTCGTCGCCGATCGTGACGAGTGCAACCGTCCGCAGACGACCTATGAAAGCCTGGCCGGTCTGGCACCGGTGTGGAAAGACGGCCAGTGGGTCGCCGAAGGCCAGCACGTCACCGCAGGCAACGCCTCCCAGTTCTCCGACGGTGCCGCCGCCACGCTGCTGATGAGCCGTGAAGAAGCGGATCGTCGGGGCATTGCGCCGCTGGGTATCTATAAGGGCATCGCAGTTGCAGGCTGCAAGCCGGAAGAGATGGGTATTGGTCCCGTGTATGCCATTCCCAAGCTGCTGGAGCGCTTCAATCTCTCTGTCGACGACATTGGTCTATGGGAAATCAATGAAGCCTTTGCCAGTCAGGTGCTCTACTGCCGTGACAAGCTGGATATTCCCAATGATCGCCTCAACGTCAACGGCGGCGCCATCTCCATCGGCCATCCGTTCGGCATGTCCGGTGCACGCATGGTGGGTCATGCCCTGATCGAAGGTCGTCGTCGTGGTGTGAAGTACGTGGTGATTGCCATGTGCATCGGTGGCGGTATGGGGGCTGCAGGTCTGTTTGAGGTCTGTGCCTGAAACTCAGTTGTCGATGAGTTGAGTATGGCGCCTGAGGGCGCCCGTTGAGGTGAGTTATGCGTCGTACCCGTGAAGAGGCTGAAGCGACCCGTCAGGCGATCATGCAGAAGGGGCTGGAACTCTTCTCCGAGCAGGGCGTATCGGCCACTCGCTTGAGTGATATTGCCAAGGAAGCCGGTTTTACCCGCGGGGCGATCTATTGGCATTTCAAGAACAAGTGGGATCTTTTTGATGCGATTTGTACGCATTATTCCCTGCCGTTCAAGGAGCTAAGCGATGCCTGCCTGTCGGATCAGGAGCAGGACCCGCTGGGCAAATTGCGCCAGTTGCTGGTCAGTCTGCTGCACAAAGTGGAGGAAGATGCCAGTTTCAGGCGCATGATGGTGATGTTCATTCGTGAAAGCTCCGGTGTTTGCTCGGGTGTAGCGGCTGAGCCGGTGGCCAATTTCATGCGCTATCAACACCGGCGTCGGCTGGGTGTGATCACCAATGCGATCCGTCGTGGCCAGATTCCGGCACAGGTGGATGCGGAGTCAGCCTCCTGGCTGATCAAGGCGATGGTGGATGGCGTGATCACAAGCTGGTTGCAGCGTGCCAGCAGTTTTTCAATTTCGAGTAATGCAGAAGTGTTTGTGGACACGGTGCTCACCAGCCTGAGTGCGTTACAGCCTGTTCCTGACGCCGTTGATGTTGAGGTATGTGTAGTATGAGTCGTGAATCGATGGAATTTGATGTGGTGATCGTCGGCGCAGGCCCTGCCGGGCTGTCCGCTGCTTGCCGGCTGATGCAGCAGGCTCAAGCTGCCGAGCAGGAACTGACGGTCTGCGTGGTCGAAAAAGGCTCTGAAGTGGGCGCGCATATTCTGTCCGGTGCAGTGATGGAAACCCGCGCGCTTGACGAACTCTTTCCTGACTGGAAGGAGCAGGGCGCACCGCTGAATACGGCGGTAACGGAAGATCGCGTGGTGATGCTGAAAGACGCCGAGCGTGTAACGGTATTGCCCAACGCCTTGGTTCCCAAACCGATGCACAATGACGGCAACTTTATCGTCAGCCTGGGCAATGTCTGTCGCTGGCTGGCGGAGCAGGCCGAGGCCTTGGGCGTTGAAGTCTTTCCGGGCTTTGCCGCTGCCGAGGTACTCTACCATGACAATGGCAGCGTCAAAGGCATCGCCACTGGCGATATGGGCGTGACCGCTGACGGCGAGCAGGGCCCCAATTACATGCCGGGCATGGAACTGCACGCCAAGTACACGCTGTTCTCCGAAGGCTGCCGTGGCCATCTGGGTAAGCAGCTGATCAGCCGCTTCAAGCTGGATCAGGATGCGGACCCTCAGCATTATGGTATCGGTATCAAGGAACTCTGGGATATCGATCCGGCCAAACATAAGCCCGGTCTGGTGGTGCACGGCTCCGGTTGGCCTTTGAGCGAAGCGGGTGCCAGCGGTGGTTTCTTCCTTTATCACACCGATGACAACCAGGTCGTAGTGGGTTTGATCACTGACCTGAACTACTCAAACCCCTGGCTGAGTCCGTTCGACGAATTCCAGCGCATGAAGCATCACCCTGAGATCAGTGCGGTGCTGGAAGGTGGCAAGCGTGTGTCTTACGGTGCCCGTGCCATCGCCAAGGGCGGCTTTAATGCGCTGCCCAAGATGACCATGCCCGGTGCGCTGCTGCTTGGCTGCGATGCGGGTACGCTGAACTTTGCCAAGATCAAGGGCACCCATACGGCAATGAAGTCCGGCATGCTGGCGGCAGAAGCAATCAGCGAAGCGCTGTTGGCCGGTGATACAGGCGGCAAGGATCTATCCACTTTCACCGATGCGTTCAAGGATTCCTGGTTGTATGAGGAACTGTATTGCTCGCGCAACTTCGGTCCGGCGATGCATAAGCTGGGCACCTGGCTGGGCGGCGCGTTCAACTATGTGGACCAGAACTGGTTTGGTGGTCGCATACCGCTTACGCTGCATGATCGTCACGAAGACCATGCTCAGCTGAAACCAGTGGATCTGTGTGACAAGATTGAGTACCCGAAACCGGATGGTGTGTTCTCCTTCGATAAGCCTTCATCGGTGTTCCTGTCCAACACCAACCATGAAGAAGACCAGCCTTGTCATTTGCAGTTGAAGGATGCGTCTATCCCCATCGACCATAACCTGCCCCTGTTCGCTGAACCGGCACAGCGCTTCTGCCCTGCGGGTGTGTACGAAGTGGTGGAGGGCGAGAACGGTCCCCAATTCCAGATAAACGGCCAGAACTGTGTGCACTGCAAGACCTGCGACATCAAGGACCCTGCGCAGAACATCACTTGGGTGGTGCCCGAGGGGATGGGCGGGCCGAACTATCCGAATATGTAAGGGCTGGTTGCGAGGTGTTGGTTCAGCCCGTACTTGATGGATTTGGAGATACCAGGTGTTTGTCGACCGGGTATCTTCAATGATGGCCTTGTCAGGGGACAGGAACCTTTTATGAGAGGTTCAGCTTGTCGATTGCTTCCAGAAAGGGCAAAGGTTTTGAAAAGTAAAAGCCCTGGCCTATGACGCAACCATTGTTGAGCAGGTTCTGCTTTTGCTGTTCGGTCTCTATGCCCTCGGCAATGACATCAAGGTTGAGCGATTGGGCGATGGATATGATGGCTTTTACTAGCTGAAGGCCACTATCTTCCTCAATGTGGTCGACAAAACTCTTATCTATCTTGATGGCATCAACATTCAGATCTTTGAGATAGGACAGAGAAGAGTAACCGGTGCCGAAGTCATCAATGCTGACACGGATGCCCAGTTCCCGCAGTCTCAACAGGTTGTCTTGCACTTTGGTAGTCACACTCAGAATGGCGCTTTCGGTGACTTCCAGCTCGATAAGAGATGCAGGTACCTTGTGCTCATCCAGCAGCCTCGATACATGGTCAACAAGCTGGCGATCATTGAAGTGCTGTGCCGTTATATTGACGGCAACAGGGCGGCACTGCTGGCCTGTTGCCAGTGTGCCAGAGATGCTGGAAACCACCTTGCGTAAAATATAGCGGTCCAGTTCTGCACCCAGCCCCGTTTCTTCGGCAATGGCGACAAAAAGCGCAGGTGATACGGGGTTACCCTGTTCATCATTCCACCGCGCCAGAGCTTCAAAACCAAGGGTACAGGCGGTTGTCAGACAACTTTTAGGTTGGAGGTAGACGTCTATCAAGTCACATTCGAAAGCACGCCTTAACGCTTGCTCGGTGTAGGCGCGTTTTTTGCGCTCCTCGTGCATGCTCTCGTCGAAGATGTACACATGGCTTGCCTGCGTCGAAACTCCGCTGAGGGCAACGGCTGACTCGGCATGATGAAGCAGATCTTCGACCTGACTGCCATCATCCGGCCAGATGCTGATTCCCGCCGCGACATCCAGTTTAACTTTCTCGTTGTAGATATTGTATGGGCGCTCGAGGGCATGCACGATTGTGTGCGCAAATTCGGTTGCATCCTGGATTGAGTTAATCGGGAGTGCAATGGCAAAGTCTGAGTTGTAAATGCGCGTTGCCAGGGATGTTGCCGGGGCATGTACAGCGATACGTCGCGCGGCTTCCAGAATGATACGGTCGGTCGCATCGGGTGAAAACATGTGCTGCACAACCTGCAGTCGATTCAGGTTCAAATAGATGAACGCGTATGGCTGTTCGCACGTTTTATGCCTGTTGAAGGCATCAATGAACGCGCGTTTATTGAGCAGTCGGGTCAGTGGGTCATGATGCTCAAGAAAATGGGCCGTTTTCAGCGCTTCCTCTCGTGCCGTTTCATCGGTGCCGATCACTTGTAGCTCTGCGCTCTCGCCATGCCCCGGCGGAATGTAGCTGAAGCTCCAATCAATGTAGCAAGAGCCAGTGTGGGTTGGGATATGTCCAGTAAAGCGCAGGCCCTGCTGCCAGGCTTGAGGCGATCTGAAGAAGGTGTTCAGCTGTTCCCTGACGTCGTCGGTGTTTTCAAAAATACTTTGGAAGGGCTTGGACTCCAGCTCGCTGATGGAGGTGCTTTCCAGTAGTGCCTGCATAGATGAATTGGCATAGCTTATGTTCAGCTGGGCGTCGAGTCGGCAGATCAACTCACGTTGATTTTCCAGAATGCTCAAATAGCGTTTCTCGGCCAGTTCTGCGCGTTCCAGAACCTTGGTGTAATCGCTCAAATCGTGGCAAATACCAATGAATAACGTCTCGCCCAGTGTTTGTACACGGCTGATAGACAGATGAAGCGGAAATACATGGCCGCTTTTGTGGAGCCCCTCCACATTCCGCCCCTTGCCGATGATCCGTTTTTCGCCGGTTTCCAGATACCGGTCTATGTATCCATTGTGCCGTGATGCGTGGTGACGGGGCATCAAGCAGTTAATACTGTTACCAATGAGTTCACTCCGTTCATGGCCAAAGAGTGTTTGTGTCGAATCGGACACCGAGCGAATAGTGCCCTCAGTGTCGGTCACAATGATGGCATCGACAGCTGATCTAAGCAGTCCTTCATACAGTTGTGCGAAAGAAGGCTCAGTGCCTACCAGCCTTGTATTGGTCGCATTCATCGCTTCAGCCCCTCGACCAGATCACGCATGGATGCTGAGACCGAGTTAAGAGAGTGGAGCTTTTCTGCAGTGTAATCAGCCTGCTTCATACAGCGACTGCTGAGGTTCGCAATACTTACAACCTGTTGATTAACTTCTTCTGAAACATGCGCCTGCTCCTCTACGGCAGCAGCCATTTGCAGAGACATGTTTGTAATACGGTTCATGTTGTCGGCAATTTCATTCAGCGCTGTTTCCGAACGCTCAACCTGCAGCAGACCTGATTCAGCCCCTTGTTGTCCTTCGCGTGCAATTTTCGCGGAGTGGCTGGTGGCAGTGCGGAGCACCTCGACGACTTGATGAATCTGTTGTGTCGTTGATTGAGTGCGCGTTGCCAGCTGGCGTACTTCATCGGCCACAACAGCAAACCCTCGCCCGGCATCCCCTGCACGCGCTGCTTCTATAGCTGCATTCAAAGCCAGAAGGTTGGTTTGCTCTGCAATCTGTTCGATGACCTCCGCGGCCTCCGCTATCGTGCCGGTTTTCTGCTCCAGCTCGCTGATGGCAAAAGTAATTTCATTAACTGTTTTATGGAGGTTGGCAATTGCTATGTGCGTAGCGCTGACCAGCTCTTTTCCATTCTCGACCAGTGTTCTGGAGTGCTCGGTTTGGGCGGCCGTTTCCTGAATATGAGCCGATACCTCACTGATTGTGGTGGTCATCTCATGCATGGCTGCGGCCACCTGGTCGGTCTCGGCCTGTTGCTGGCGCATGGCATCACAGGTGCTGTTGGACAACTCAAGACCGGAGCGCGCTTCTGTAGAAACACTGCTGGCAGCGTCTTCTACACGGGTCAGGACCGTATCCAGGTGAGAAGCCTGGCTCCTGGCGGCGACTTGAAGGTGACCAAAGGTATTTTGATTATCTGTATAGGTGGCGACGGCAACAGGGTGGTGGAAGCTGCCTGGCATTGCCTCGAAAACCTGCTTGCCTTGAGAGCGCAGGGTGCCTGTCGCCAGTGCCAGACCTGCTGCGCCGCCTAATAAAGCGGTTGGTAAGGCAGCAGCACCTGCGCCGCCAAACCAGCAAGCCAGACTGGCAAGAGAGGCAAGTGCGAACACTCCCCAGCTGAGTGGGGGGACCGGCGTGCCGGTTATCTTCTTGCCATTATTGATACGGTCATAGATTTTTTGTGCACGCTCTACGTCCTGGCGTGCGGGGCAGACTCTTACCGACTCATAACCAATCACCACGCCATTTTCTGTAAGCGGTGTGACATAGGCATGGACCCAGTAGTAATCACCATTCTTGCTTCGGTTTTTAACCAACCCCATCCAGGGCTGACCGTTTTTGAGATGTTCCCACATCACTGCAAAAGCGGCTGGTGGCATGTCCGGGTGACGGACCAGGTTGTGAGGGCTGCCAATCAACTCTTCATGTGAGTAGCCAGAAATATCGACAAAATCCTGATTGCAATGAGTGATTTTGCCTTTCAAATCGGTTGCAGAGATTAGCTTCTGCTCTTCTGACAAGCGTTTTTCGTTATTGGTTATGGGCTGATTGTTCCGCATGGCTCTCGTCCTGTTGTAACCGGGCCTTGTGGCTGGGTGATCTGTATGTGTACACACACAAAGTGGCCAGCACAGGGGGAGCCAGGCTTTCTCAAGTAGCTTTTTATATAGCCGAGTTAATAAGTTGAGTGATTTTTGATCATTATATGAAAAATGAGCTTATTGTGACAATAGTGTTATATGAGGTTTTTATAAATTACGGCATGTTTGCGCTATATCCTGGTTAGGTCAGGCTGTAACGTCTTCTTTGCTAAAGCTTGTCTGAGTTCACGTCTCTCGTGCTTTTCTCTTTGCTCACGTGTGCTTCGAAGGAGGGCAGAGTAGTGGTGGCAGGCTTTGCCGTGACTGCATGACCAGAGTCATGGCTATATCTAACATGACAAAAAAACAATAAATGCCTTTTGTGACATTTATTGTTATATGTTATTTTGTTGCTTATGTGTTTGAGTCATTGTCGGATTTGGGTATGGCTTGACCTCTAAGAGCGCGCTTTCATTCTCCCCCCTTCCTTGGCTCGACCCGGCCTTACGTATCAAGATCAGAGGCATCTATGCGGTTGTTTACACGAAAAGAACGCAGTCAAATTGAAGCGCTGAAATCAGAGCTGATGTCAGCACGTGATACACACGCAAGAGAAAAGGCCGAGCTTCAGACACTGGTAGAAGAGCAGGCTGCCCAACTGCAGCATTTGCAACAACGTCAGCAAACCGAATCCGAAGTCCTGTCCTGGCAGCTGAAAGGCGGTGACATGCTGCTGAGCATTCGAGAAGGCCTGGCGACCTCGGCCGAGCAGCTGATCAACGAACGCAAAAAGTTGAAAAAGCTGGACTCGGTGGTTGATGAAACCCACGAGGCATTGAGCAAGCTGGGGCAGAGAGCCAACCTGATCAACGAGCAGGCGGATGCCAGCATGACGGCGGTGGCAACGCTGGACCGAACCGCACACCTGATCAGCAACCTGCTGACCAGCATTCAGAACATTTCCGATCAAACCAACCTGCTGGCGCTGAATGCGGCCATTGAAGCGGCCCGTGCCGGCGATGCCGGGCGTGGCTTTTCCGTTGTGGCGGATGAAGTACGGGCGCTGGCGATTAAGGCGCATGATGCCACGGATGAGATCGAACAGCTGGTTGAACAGGTGGTTGATCAAACCAGTGCGTTGAAGTCGGCAGTTGCCATGAATAAGGAAAGTGCAGCCGAAGTGGCGGCGTCATCGCTTCAGGTGGATGCGATTGTAAATGAAGTGGTGAGCCTGTCGGATGGCATGCAACGGATCATTCGTGTGACGACAACCAACTCCTTCCTCAATACCGTGAAACTGGACCATGCAGTTTGGAAAAATCAGGTCTATGGTTTGATTGAGCGTCAACATTGGCATCAGGGCGTGAATAGTCACAGCGAATGCCGACTCGGCAAGTGGTATTACCAAGGCTACGGCGGCAAAAAATATGCCGGTTTGAACAGTTTTCGAGCCTTGGAGCAGCCGCATAAAACTGTACATGATGCTGGTCGTAATGCCCTGGAGGCAGGCGCTTCGGGTAATGATAAGGCCATGCTGAGTCATCTACAGCGTATGGAGATGGCCAGCATGCAGGTCAGTCAGGGAATAGACCTGCTGCTTAACGATGTTGAACAGCGCATCTAGGTGGGTAGTAAAGGGGAAGTGCGTGGCATGAAGCCCAGTATTAAAACCATCACACTGCGAAAAACGCTTTGGCTGGCGTTCGCCTTTTTGGTGAGCGTTTTGCTGATTATTGCGTTTGATTTCCACTCTCTGGTGAATCAAACCATGAGAGACAAGGGACTGTCGCTGGCGCAGGCGGTGGAGACGACGCTGACATCACACATGCTGTCGGCCAGTTTTGATGAAAAGGAAAAGCTGATTGAATTGGCCGGTCAATTACCCGGAGTCAGCGAGCTGCAGGTTATTCGTTCACCCGCGCTGAATGCCCAGTTCAATCTCAGCGCTCAGCCAAGGGCACTGGATGATCCGCAGGTGCAGCAGGCTTTTGAGTTCGCAGAGCCGGTGACGGATAGCACGGGAGTGTTTGCGGCTAACAGCCTGATGCGGATCAGCTATCCCTATATTGCTACAGACTCTGCTGCTGTGCCCTGTCTTGCCTGCCATGATGCGAAGCCCGGTGATGTGCTTGCTGTATTGGACTTCAAGGTTGATACCTCTGAATACCTTGTCATGTCAAGCTACTATCTGGGTGCGCTGATCCTGCTGTTTATTCTGGCGCTGTTTATGGTGGGTCGAGTACTGATCTGGGTTCTGGATCGCAATGTGCGTGATCCTTTGCGTTGGCTGGTTGATCGTACCCGACAAAGCTATTTGGCCAATGAAGAGATCGATACGGCAGACATCGCGTCAATGGAGTTGGATGAGTTTGCTGCCAAGGTGAACGCCTTTAATCAGCTGGTGTTGCAGCGAAATGCCGAGCTTGAAGTAGCGAATAAGGAAATTCAATCGACCCAGCGTGAAATTATTCTCACCATGGGGGCAATCGGTGAGGCACGTAGCCGTGAAACTGCGAATCATGTGGTACGTGTGGCAGAACTCAGTTTGTTATTGGGGCGACGACTTGGGCTGAGCGACCTCCAATGTAGCGAGCTGCACGATGCCGCGCCCATGCATGATATTGGCAAGGTCGGGATTCCAGACAGCATCCTGAACAAGCCCGGCAAGCTCACCGATGACGAATACGAGATTATGAAAACCCATAGTCAAAAAGGCTATGAGGTGTTTCGCCACTCCGACCGACCTTTGTTACAGGCGGCCAGCCTGGTTGCGCTGCATCATCACGAACGATGGGATGGTGCAGGCTATCCCCAGGGGCTGAGCGGGGCAGATATTCATATCTATGGACGTATTGTGGCCGTCGCAGACGTGTTTGATGCCCTGATTTCTCCGCGCTGTTACAAAGAGCCCTGGCCGGCGGAGGAGGTTTACGACTACTTCAAGCAAAATGCCGGCAGCCAGTTCGACCCTGAGCTGGTCGAGCTGGTGCTGGCGCATTTCGACGAGATGCTGGCGATCATTAACCGCTATCAGGATAAAGATCCCCAGACCCTGGATACCTCAGTGCTGATGAGCAGCTGAAGTTGCTGTAGAGGCGGTCGCCATGTCTGCCCGGGCATGGCGAATCACACTAATACCGGCTGTGACAGCCAAGGTGCCCATAATGGCGGCGACGGCCAGGTCGGGCCAGGCGCTGCCGGTTCCGAATACACCCAGCGCCGCACCCATGACGGCCAGGTTGCCGATGGCATCATTACGGCTGCATAGCCAGACCGAACGCATATCCGAGTCGCCTTCACGGAAGCGGAATAGAATAATCGCCACGCTGACATTGGCAGCTAATGCCAGTACACCGATCAGACCCATTGTCAGGGGCTCGGGTACTGTATCTGTCTGCATCAGCCAAATGGCGCGCGCCCAGACCACCAGTCCGAATATCGCCATGGTAACGCCTTTCACCAGCGCGGCACGGCTGCGCCAGAGCATGCCCATGGAAAGTACACTCAGCGAGAGTATGTAGTTGGCGCTATCGCCAAAGAAGTCGATGGCATCGGCCATCAGGGAAACAGAGCCGGATTGCAGACTGGCAATGCCTTCAGTGACAAACATCGCTGCGTTAACGACCAGTGCGATCCAAAGGGCTTTACGGAAGCCTTCGGATGGGGCCGATTGAGTGGGGCCGGAACAGCTACATGCCATGATGGTTCTCCTTGTTTAAGTCCAGTATCAGACTTATTGAAAACCCTGTAGTAACTATAGAGTCAAGCAACCTGCTTTGTTCTTTATCCCGTCTTTTTATCCCGCGCGCCATGGCTTCCATCAGTGCCGTGTGTGCCGGGCACATGGTTGTGTATGTCCTCGGGCTGCGGGCTTTGAAAAGCATCTGCTGTCAGTCCTTCCAAAATACCACACTCTTGCACGGTGCGGCCTTGGCTACAGCGCTCTTGCAGTGAGACCAGGGTCTGCTCAAGGTTGGCCAGTTCCTGTAGCCGGGTTCGCACATGTTGCAGATGGTGTTCCAGCAGGGCGTCCACATTGCTGCAGTCGGCATCGGGCTGCTCGGCCAATTCGATTAACCGGCGAATTTCTTCCTGTGCCATATCCAGGCTGCGGCAGCGACGAATAAACATCAGTCTATCCTGATGCCCTGCCCGATAATGCCGATAGCCGTTGGCACTGCGTGCCGGTGGCGGCAACAGGCCAATTTTTTCGTAATATCGAATGGTTTCGACACTCACATCCGTGTGTTTGGCCAGTTCACCAATCTTCATACGCCGCTGTCTCCTGCGAGCTTAGTTATCCACAAACCGTTTACTCGGCCTGATGCCCTGCATCGCGCACGCATTCCATCACGACGAAGGTGCTGGTTTGCAGTACATGGGGCAGGGAGGAGATTTGTTCACCCAAAACCGCTCTATACTCTTCCATATTGCGGGTACGTACCTTGAGCTGATAGTCAAAGTTGGCCGCGATCATATGGCACTCTTCCACCGCGGATATTTTGCGTACCGCCTTGTTGAATGCGTCCAGTGCCTTGCTGCTGGTGTCGTTCAGCGTTACCTGGGCAAAGGCTACGTGATTGAGGCCCAGTTTGGTCTGATCAACCAGTGCGGTATAACCGAGGATGTAGCCCTGTTCTTCCAATCGTTTCATACGAATCTGACAAGGCGTCTTGGACAATCCGACTCGTGAGGCCAGCTCGGTAACAGTGATGCGAGCGTTCTGCTGAAGCTCGGAAAGGATGGCGTGATCCAGTCTATCCAAATCGACCATAATGCTATCTTTGGTTATCCACTTTATCTGTCAGAGTATCGAAATAAAGGCGAGGCGCCTTTGTCCGTGAAGTATATAGTGAATGTGACTCGGCTGCTCTGACTATACTTATTCGATCATCCTGTCCGAAAGGGTGGCTGGGTATCGTGGTGATGGCAACCCCCGTCGCCGTTTCGGACAGGTATGACTCAAACCCAACACGCCAATAAGTGCACCCGGGGGAGCCATGGCCTATATCTGCTCGTCAACAAAAAAAACCGTACTTGAGCAGCTTGCGAACCTCATGCGAGAGCAACTCGATGAGGCGGAAGCCGAATCCGCAATTGTATTTTCAGATGATTCCGATGCGGTGCCTTCGCCGCAGGATCTGGCTGCAATCGAAGCACATGTGCTTGAGCTGTCGGGGTCCTGGGATGATGATCTGGGCAATCAATTACTGTCTCAGTTGGGCGAAGAGGCGGGCAGCGAACTGGCCCGGCATTTCCGTGGCGCTTTCCCGATTGCCTATCGTGCACGTTTTTCTGCGGCACAGTCTGCATCTGATCTGATGCAGCTGGTGGCGCTGTCTGAAACCGAAGGTGTTCGTCTCGCCTTTTATCAGATGGAAGGCCAGCAGGATGCTGAACTGCGCTTCAAACTCTACTGCCCTGGCGAGCCGCTGGTGCTGTCTGATGTGATTCCCATGCTGGAGCATCTGGGCATGCGTGTTCTGGGCGAGCACCCTTACACCCTGCAGTGTGCCGATGGCACCTCATACGGTATCAGCGATTTCCGTGTCAGCTTTCCAGGTTGCGCCGATACCCAGGAGCAGGGCAAGCAGATGCTGCAGCGTGCCATTGCGCCTATCTGGCAGGGGCTGGCCGATAACGATTCCTACAATCAGTTGATCCTGCGTGCCGGTATGGACTGGCGCGAGGTGGCCTTGCTGCGTGCCTACGGCCGCTATATGAAGCAGCTGCGCTTTGGTTTCAGTCAGCACTTCATCGCCGATACGCTGAGCCGTCACCTGACGCTGGCGCGTCTTTTGTTGTCGTATTTCCGCGCCCGCTTCGAGCCCGAAATTCCGCTGGACGATCGCCGTCAGGCCGTGTTCGAGAAGATTGAACAGAGCATTCTCGGTGAGCTGGAACAGGTCGAGACACTGGATGATGACCGTATCCTGCGTCGCTTCTATATATTGATCAAAGCGACTCTGCGAACCAACTATTTCCAGCGTGATGCAGCGGGCGAACTCAAGCCTTATTTCTCGTTCAAGCTGGAGCCAGGCGTGATTCCGGATATACCGCAGCCGCGTCCGCGTTTTGAGGTCTTTGTGTATTCGCCGCGGGTTGAGGGGGTGCACCTGCGTGCCGGCCCTATCGCCCGAGGCGGTCTGCGCTGGTCTGACCGAGTCGAAGACTACCGCACCGAAGTGTTGGGGCTGGTAAAAGCTCAGCAGGTTAAGAACTCCGTTATCGTGCCGGTGGGCGCCAAGGGTGGCTTTATCGTCAAGCAGCCGCCTCAGGCCGGTGGGCGCGAAGCCTTCCATGCCGAAGGCGTGGCCTGTTACCAGACGTTTATTCGGGGTCTGCTGGATCTGACGGATAACCTGGAAGCGGGTGAAGTAGTGCCGCCGGTCGATGTTGTTCGCCATGACAAGGACGACCCCTATCTGGTCGTGGCCGCAGACAAGGGCACGGCGACTTTCTCGGATATCGCTAACCGTCTGTCCGAAGAATATGGTTTCTGGCTGGGGGATGCCTTTGCTTCCGGTGGCAGCGAAGGGTACGACCACAAGAAGATGGGCATCACTGCACGCGGTGCCTGGGAATCGGTCAAGCGTCACTTCCGCGAGAAGGGTCATGACACCCAGCGTCAGACATTTACCGCCGTCGGTATCGGCGATATGGCCGGTGATGTATTTGGCAACGGCATGCTGTTGTCGGATCAGATTCAGCTAGTCGGTGCCTTTAACCACCTGCATATCTTCGTTGATCCCACGCCGGATGCCGCTGCGTCCTATCAGGAGCGCAAGCGCCTGTTCGAGCTGCCGCGTTCTTCCTGGGAAGACTATGACGCCAGCCTGATCAGTCAAGGCGGAGGTGTTTTCTCCCGCTCGGCAAAATGGATTCCGCTGTCGGATGAAATGCGCAGCCTGCTGGATACCGATGCCGAGCGACTCTCGCCGGCAGAACTGATTCAGGCGCTACTGACTGCACCGGTGGATCTGTTGTGGAACGGCGGTATCGGTACCTATATCAAGGCGCGGCAGGAAACGCATGATGAGGTGGGTGACAAAGCCAACGATGTTCTGAGGATCAACGGTGAGCAGCTGCGCTGCCGCGTGTTGGGCGAAGGCGGCAATCTGGGTGCGACTCAGCGTGGCCGTATCGAGTTCGCCTTGAATGGTGGCGCTGCCAACACCGATTTTATCGACAACGCCGGTGGCGTGGACTGTTCCGACCATGAAGTGAATATCAAAATTCTGTTGAACGAGCGTGTTCAGCAGGGTGATATCACGCTGGAAGAGCGTAATCAGCTGCTGCGTGACATGACATCAGAAGTGGCGGAGTTGGTGCTGAAGAACAACTACCGTCAGGCGTTTGCTCTCAGCATGGCGGCAGCCAGTGCGCCGGCATCATTGGATGACCATCTGCGTTTCATCAAACGTTTGGAAGAGGCCGGTAAGCTCAATCGAGCGCTGGAGTATCTGCCGTCGGATGACGAGTTGTTGCATCGTCGTGGCCAGGGACTGGGGCTCAGTCGTCCTGAGCTTGCGGTGTTGATCTCCTATGCCAAGATCGAGCTGAAGCAGGCGCTGGTCAGTGCCTGGATTACCCAGGATACGCGCTTTACCAGTCCTTTATATGCCGCCTTTCCGGAGTCGCTGCTCAAGCGTTTCCCCGGCGCTGTCGAACAGCATCGTCTGCGCGCCGAAATCTGCGCAACCCAGATCGCCAATGATCTGATCAACCGCATGGGCATCACTTACATCGACAAGATGCGTGCGGCCAGTGGTGCCCAGCCGGCGGATATCGCGGCTGCCTATCTGGTAGCCCGTCACCTGTTCGGTGTGGAGGAGCGCTGGATGGCGATAGAAGCGCTGGATGGACAGGTTTCGACCCAGGTTCAGCTCGGCATGATGCGAAACCTGACCGGGTTGCTGGCGCGCGGCAGTCATTGGCTGCTGCAGTACCGCCGTCACTCACTTGACCCTGAAGGGTTGGTGTCCGCTTACAAGCCGGCACTGCAACAGGTGATGGCTTCAGCACAAGCCCTGTCCGAGATAATCCCGCGCTCACGCTGGGAAGAACGCTTCAATGTCCTGTTGAACAAAGGCGTACCCGAACAGCTGGCGCTCTACTGTGCATCGGCGGAAAGCCGTTACTGGCTGATGGATATTATCGATATCAGTCTGAAGCAGGGTTATCCCGTCAGGGAAGTGGCCGGTGTCTACTTCTCGCTGGGTGAGGGATTAAGCCTGACCTGGCTGGATGCGCAGATTCGCGCACTCAAACCGGACAACCATTGGCAGGCGATGGCGGTAATCAGTTTCCGCAATGAACTCGATCATCAGCTACGCTGTTTAACATCAAGGGTGTGTGAACCTGAAGAAGCAGCTCAGCTGTCAGTGGATGAGCGTGTCGCACTCTGGCGTGAACGTGCCAGTGGACGTGTGGGGCGCTGGGAGCGAACCCTGGCGGACATTCAGGGTACCGCGGTGATTGACTGTGCTGTGTTGTCTGTGGCTCAGGGAGTGCTTAGCGAACTGGCTGGCTGATTCTATTTGAACTCTCCGCCAGTCCTGGCCTCCAGGGCTGGCACTTTGCCTGGTTACGGTGAGGCATCACCGTGCCGACCTTCGTTCCCCGGCCTTGGTGCCGGGGTTTTTTATGTGTGTAGGCGAAATTCCTATTTAAGTCTTTTGAGTGGTCAAATCTTTAAAAATTGAACTGTAAAAAAGAGATTTGATGGTGTAGTGGAGGTTAAAAATAGGAAAAGTGTAAATATTCGCCTGTGTAGAATTGGCGGAAAGCTTTCCAATAATAGGAGAATACAATGGCCCAACAACCGATTTCAGCCCCCCTGTCTCTGACGACCTGTCGCCAGGCCGTGCAGGAACATTACTTGGCCGATGAATACCAGGTTATTACGGGCCTTATCTCCTCTGCGGCTCTTTCGCCCCAGATTCGCCAGGCGATCTCCGCCCGTGCAGCGGACCTGGTTCGTCAGGTACGTGGTCACTCAAAACCGACCATGATGGAAAAGTTTCTGGCTCAGTATGGCCTCACAACCAAGGAAGGTGTGGCACTGATGTGTTTGGCCGAAGCGCTGCTGCGTGTGCCGGACAACGTCACCATCCATGAACTGATCGAAGACAAGATCGCCTCCGGTAAATGGTCTGAACACCGTGGTAAGGCCAAGTCTTCCCTGATCAATACCACCACTTGGGGCCTGATGGTCGCCGGTAAATTGATCAGCCCGTCTGATGAAAAGAGCCTGATGGAAACCCTGCGTGCGCTGGTTAAGCGCATGGGCGATCCCATGGTGCGTACCGTTGCGCATCAGGCCATGAAAGAGATGGGTCGCCAGTTCGTACTGGGTCGCACCATCGACGAAGCTCAGGACCGTGCCAAGAAATACGAGTCCAAAGGCTACACCTATTCCTACGACATGCTGGGCGAAGCGGCACGCACCGATGCGGATGCCAAGCGTTACCAGCGTGATTACGCCAGTGCCATCCGTGCGCTGGCTGCCAACTGCACCCACGCCGATATCCGTGATAACCCCGGTATCTCCGTGAAGCTGTCGGCACTGCATGCCCGTTACGAGTTTGGCCAGCGCGATCGTGTCATGACCGAGCTGGTATCCCGTGCACTGGAGCTGGCCAAGCAGGCCAAGGCTGCCAACATGGGCTTCAACATCGATGCGGAAGAAGCCGACCGTCTGGATCTGTCTCTGGATGTGATCGAAGCGATTCTGTCTGATCCTGAACTGGCTGGCTGGGATGGCTTCGGTGTTGTGGTTCAGGCGTTCGGCAAGCGTGCTGCGCACGTGCTGGATTGGCTCTACGCGCTGTCACACAAGCTGGATCGTCGCATCATGGTGCGTCTGGTTAAAGGCGCCTACTGGGATGCCGAGATCAAGCGTGCACAGGTGATGGGTCTGAAAGACTTCCCGGTCTTCACCCGTAAAGCCTGCAGTGATGTCTCCTATCTGGCCTGCGCCAAGAAACTGCTGAGCATGACCGATCGTATCTACCCGCAGTTCGCAACGCACAACGCGCACTCTGTTTCCGCCATCATGGAACTGGCAGCCGGTCGTGACTGCTTCGAATTCCAGCGTCTGCACGGCATGGGCGAGTCCCTGCACGAAGCAGTCATGCAGCAGGGCAATGGCCGCTGCCGTATCTACGCACCGGTAGGCGCACACCAGGACCTGCTGGCGTACCTGGTACGCCGTCTGCTGGAAAACGGTGCCAACAGCTCCTTCGTTAACCAGATCGTTGATACCCGCATCACGCCGGAAGAGATCGCTGAAGACCCGATCGATCAGGTTGAAGCCTTTGGCACCAATATCTCCAGCAAGGCGATTGTGCGTCCGCAGCGTATTTTTGGCGCTGACCGTGATAACTCTCAGGGCTGGGATATCACTGACCCGGTCGAAGTCGAGTTCATGGAGCAGGCCCGTGGTGCTTTCCGCCAGCACACCTGGACCGGTGGTCCGGTTCTGGCCGGTCAGGTGCAGGGCACCGAGATCAAGGAAGTACGCAACCCGGCTGATCCGACCGATCTGGTGGGCCAGGTGACCCAGGCATCCATCGCTGATGTTGAACAGGCGATCACTGCCGCTGAACAGGGCTTTGCCCAGTGGTCTGCACTGTCTGCCGAGGAGCGTGCCAAGCGTATCGCCCGTGTGGGTGAACTCTATGAAGCGCACACCCATGAGCTGTTCGCATTGGCGACCCGTGAAGCCGGCAAGACACTGCTGGATGGCATCGCTGAAGTTCGTGAAGCCGTGGACTTTGCGCGCTACTACGCTGACGAAGGTGTGCGTATTGCAGCTGAAGGCGAAGCCCGTGGCGTGATCACCTGTATTTCACCCTGGAACTTCCCGCTGGCGATCTTCACAGGTCAGGTTCTGGCAGCACTGGCAGCGGGTAACACCGTACTGGCCAAGCCGGCAGAAACCACATCGCTGATGGCGACACGCGCTGTCGAGTTGATGCACGAAGCCGGTATTCCCAAGGAAGCGGTTCAGCTGCTGCCGGGCCAGGGTTCTATCGTGGGTGCGGCACTGACCTCTGATCCGCGTATCGCCGGTGTCTGCTTCACCGGTTCTACCGCGACGGCTCAGCGCATCAACAAGGTGATGGCTGAAAACCTGGACCCCAATGCGCCGCTGGTCGCAGAAACCGGTGGTTTGAACGCCATGATCGTCGACTCCACGGCTCTGCCGGAGCAGGTGGTCCGTGATGTACTGGCGTCTTCCTTCCAGAGTGCCGGTCAGCGTTGTTCTGCACTGCGCGTGCTCTACGTGCAGAAGGATATCGCTGATCATCTGCTGGAGATGCTGTACGGCGCCATGGATGAGCTGAACGTGGGTAACCCCTGGTTGCTGTCCACTGACGTGGGTCCGGTTATCGACCAGAACGCTCAGGCCGGTATCAAGGCGCACTGCGACAAGTTCGAGAAAATGGGTCGCGTCCTGAAGAAGCTGGATGTACCGGCGGAAGGCACGTTTGTAGCGCCGACCGTTATCCGCCTCAACGGTATCGAAGAGCTGGACGAAGAGATCTTTGGTCCGGTACTGCACGTGGCAACCTTTGAAGCCACCGACCTGGATAAGGTGGTCGATGCGATCAACGCCAAGGGCTTTGGTCTGACCTTCGGCCTGCACACCCGTGTGGATAACCGTGTCGAACGTATCGTTAAGAAGATCAAAGTGGGTAACACCTACGTTAACCGTAACCAGATCGGCGCGATTGTTGGCTCCCAGCCGTTCGGCGGTGAAGGCCTGTCCGGTACTGGTCCGAAAGCCGGTGGTCCGCACTATGTTCGTCGCTTCAAAACGGCTGACACTGAGCAACATGCAGCCGATGCATCCGCGCCCGTGATCAGCGCCGGTTCTCTGAGAACGGCACTGGAAAAACTGGAAGGGGTTGCGGTGCAGGCGCCTGAAGCCCGTGCTGCCGAACTGCAGCGACTGTTCAAAGCGGTACCGGCACCGATGGATGCCGAGCCTGAGTTCATGCCGGGTCCGACCGGCGAGCTGAACCGTCTGAGCAACTGCGCCCGTGGCCTGGTGCTTTGCCTGGGTCCGGATAAGGCTGCTGCGCTGGAGCAGGCCAAGGTGGCACTGTCTCAGGGTAACAAGGTGGTTGTGATCGCTCCGGGTGTGGAATCCGCACTGGCGGCTGCCATGCAGGCAGGTTTGCCGGTCGTGGCGATTGACGGTCTGCTGAAGGCTGAAGCACTGATTGAAGTGGATGGCTTTGAAGCCATTGCCAGCGGTGCCGAGCCGGAACTGCTGCGTGAATACCGCAAGGCATTGGCTGTGCGTACCGGCGCGTTGCTGCCGCTGATCACCGAATACACGCTGCCGGCGCGTTTCGTGATCGAGCGTCACCTGTGTATCGATACAACGGCTGCAGGCGGTAACGCCAGCCTGATCGCCGCATCCGAGTAATCGGATAGACACTAAAAAGGCCTGGCCGCGTCGTGCGGACCAGGCCTTTTTTTGTGCCTGTTGATCAGGCTTCTTGTATACCTTCCCAGAGCACAATGGCTGCCGCCAGATCTTCCAGCGATGCCCCCACGGACTTGAACAGGGTGATGCTGTCCTGATCTTCACGACCGGCAACCGCACCTTGCGTCAGCTGCTCCAGATCCGCACGGATATCATCCAGCGAGAAACGGCCTTCATTGGCGGCTTGGTGCAGGTCTCCGGCTTCACCACGGGCACCGGCCCAGGTGTCCACATAGACCTGAGCGCGTGCCACGGCTTCGGCATCACACTCACGCATATCACGGCGGAAAGCGCCGACCAGATCCAGGTGGGTGCCTGGCTTCAGCCACTCACCCTTGACGATCGCGTTGGTGGAGAGGGTCGCGCAGCTGATGATGTCGGCCTGGCCACAGGCAGTCGCCAGATCCTCGACCACCTCGACCTGTTCAATGGTGCCGAACTGACCCTGATAGCCTTGGTACTCCTCAGCAATAGCGGCAGCCTTTTCAGCGGAGCGGCCCCATACCAGCAGGCGACGAATCGGGCGCACAGCGGCGTGGGCTTCCACCAGCATGGGGGCGACCTGACCGGTGCCGACCAGCAGCAGTGTTTCCGAGTCTTCCCGCGCCAGATAGCGAGCGGCCAACGCAGAGGCGGCGGCGGTGCGGCGGCGGGTCAACTCATTGCCGTGAATGCTGGCCAGCATCTGGCCCGTTTTACCATCCGATAGCAGATAGATACCGGAAATGGCGGGCAGGCCCTGTGCCGAGTTCTGCGGGAACACATTCAGCGCTTTCATGCCGATATAGCCATTGGGTTCCCAGGCAGGCATCAGCAGCATGGTGGCTTCCCCATCAGGACGCTCGATACTGTGATGGTGGCGGGGCGGTGCTTCGATCCCTTCGCGGAAAGTAACGTCCAACTTTTCGATCAGCGGTTGCCAGGGCAGATGCGCGGCAACCTGTTCGGCGGTGATGAATTTCATGCAGTCTCCATTTTGAAAGCACTAAGCCTGTGAAATCAGGACAGCAAGTGTAATGGCTAGAACCATACAACGAACACCGGTTGCTTTCGCTCACTTCTGGAGATGATTCAAGAATAATGCTGGATGGGTAGTATTGAGTCAGGGAGTCTATTACTCGTTTGTAAGACTGTCATAGCCTGCTTCTCCCCTTCAGAAACAGGCCAGACAGTTGAGCGATCAGTGACTGATCATCCAGGGCCGCATGGAGGGGAAGAATTTCTCCCCGTTAGCGGTGTAGAACAGGTTGCTTTTACGCTTGTTCGAATTACAGCCACAGCCCTTGTGGTCGTGGGCGGCGCGGGCTTCCTTCTCGGCTTCCCGCTCTCTGAACTGCGTGGCAGTCAGAATCGCGGGCCCTTCCTTGGACTTTTCGTGACGCTCCATCGCTTCACGTTTTTCTTTCAGCATGGCCAACATCTGAGGCGGAAGCAGCACCACGCGTGGCGCTTGCGCGCCACAGGTGGGACAGGCACAGGGCTTGTCGTGCTCTGCCATGGTTGCCAGCTCGGAGAAAACACCATGCTCGGGGCATTTGTATTCGTAGAGTGGCATAGCAGTCTCCTTATTTCAGATCCGGTGCCAGCGGGATGTCGACGCTGCCATCCAGCATTTTCTTCGGCCCTTCAGCGTTCGGCTTGATGTCGAATTCGAAGATGTCCGTTGGCAGCCACAGGGTGGCGCAGGCGTTTGGAATATCCACTACGCCACTGATATGACCCTGAACCGGTGCACAGCCGAGGATGGCGTAACCCTGCGCGGGTGAGTAACCGAACTTCTGCAAGTAGTTGATGGCATTCAAGCAAGCCTGTTTGTAGGCCAGGCTGGTATCCAGGTAGTGCTGCTTGCCGCTGTCGTCGACGGAGATACCTTCGAAGATCATGTAGTCGTCGTACTTGGGTACCATCGGGCTTGGTTTGAAGATCGGGTTCTTGATAGCATATTTTTCCATGCCGCCCTTGATCAGGTTCACACGCAGGTGAATCCAGCCCGCCATCTCGATGGCGCCACAGAAGGTGATCTCACCGTCACCCTGGCTGAAGTGCAGGTCGCCTACGGACAGGCCAGCACCGTCCACGTATACCGGGAAGTACACCTTGGCACCGCGAGTCAGGTCCTTGATGTCACAGTTACCGCCATGTTCACGCGGCGGTACGGTACGGGCGCCTTCGGCCGCCGCCTTGTCGCGGTCGTCGCCTTTCATGCGGCCCATGTGGGCGGTTTCAGCGTAGGGCAGACAGGCCAGTGCCGGTTCACGCTCAGGATCGGTGTCGAACAGTTCTTTTTCACGGCTGTTCCACTGATTCAGCATGTCCTGAGAGGGTAGGCAACCGATCAGGCCCGGGTGCAGGATACCGGCGAACTCAACGCCCGGTACGTGGCGGGATTTGGTGAACATGCCGTTGAAGTCCCAGATCGATTTCTGTGCTTCCGGGAATTCGTCGGTGAGGAAGCCACCGCCGTTTTTCTTGGAGAAGAAGCCGTTAAAGCCCCACTGCTGGTCGGCAAAGGTGCCGATATCCAGAATATCCACTTCCAGCAGGTCACCGGGCTCGGCGCCTTCAACGGCCACCGGGCCGGACAGGAAGTGAACCTGGGTCAGGTCAACGTCACGAACGTCTGAAGCATCGTCATTGTTTTCGATCTGACCGCCGGTCCAGTCGAAGCACTCGATGATGAAGTCATCACCTGGCTTGACCTTGGCAACCATCGGGATGTCCGGGTGCCAGCGGTTGTGCACATTGTCATGCTCATAAGCGGATTTGTTCAGATCGATCTTGATGATGGTATCGGTCATGGCTACATCTCCTGTGCAGTCCCCTGAGGGCTGCGTTCTTTGGGTAGAGTATGAAAGTTGGTTTCGTCAGAAACCCGTTTGAACAAGATCTGACCGTCGACGGCATTGCCGCGCAGTATGGTCAGAGGGGGCGTGCTCGGTGTGGCCTGCTGAGTACCGGGTTGGCTCAGCAGACATTCGGCCAGTGGCAACATCACCAGCTGGCGGAAACTGCGACGTATGGCGCGGGCGCCAAATTCGGCATCGAAACCACGCTCGCACAGCAGGCTGATGGCGCCTGCCGCAAGTTGGGCTTCGATGCCCTTGCGCTTGAGTAGTCGGTTGGTACGCTCCAGTTCGAGCTGAACAATGGTTTCCAGATGGTCTGTAGAAAGCGGCTCGAACAGTTCGATTCGGTCGATGCGGTTGAGAAATTCCGGATCGAATCGCTCATGCAGAGCATCTTCGATCAGGGCGGCACGGGTCCTCTGATGGGAATGGAATAGGTTTCTCAGGCGCTGGTGCCAACTGCCTTTGGCTCGGCGTTGAACCTCCATCCAGGCTTTGGAGCCCACATTGCTGGTCATGAAGATCAGGCAGTTGCTGAAATCCAGATCCCGCGTGCCCGATGCCAGCTTGAGTGTGCCGGCATCAAGGATGTTCATCAGCGCACGTGCCACATCGTTGCTGGCTTTCTCGATTTCATCGAAGAGCACGATGCCGGGGCGGTCAAAACTGCCCTTGATCAGCTCTTCATTGAACAGGGTGGTACCTTCCTTGCTGCCCACATAGCCCGGAGGTGCGCCAGTGACGGCTGCACTGTAGTGGCTCTGGGAGAGGGTGTTCATGTCAAGGCGGCAGAATTTGTCGGGGGAGCCGTGAATGGCACTGGCGATCAGGCGCACAATCTCGGTTTTGCCCACGCCGGTATCACCAATGAACAGGGTGACATAGAGCGGGCGACCGGGCTCACAGAGGTCCGCTTTTACAATGCGAAGTTGAGCGCCCAAGGCATCAATGACGTCACGCTGACCGGCCAGACGCTGTTTCAGCAACGCGACAATCGCGTCGGGGTCGAAACTGAAACGGGAGGGAGGCGCCTGGATTCGGGAAGCCGTCTCTTGTGTCCCGGAGGAAAGAGAGTGCTTACGGTTTTCAGAGAGAAGGTCATTGATAAAGGGCATGGGACTCTCCTTGTAAGCAGGCCTTAGCCTGCCTCCCTTTCGCGCTCAGCCACCGGCAGGTTACCTACCGGGCACTCGGCAACACCAATGGTGTCCCTTGTCATGGCTTCCACCTGGGCCTGGGTACGCTCCGCGTCCATGACCCAACTCCGGTAAAACTCGAACGGGCAATCCGCTACACCCTTGTCACCATCTCCGGAGGCATGAATACCAGAGTAGCCACGATGTAGCAGTTTGAACAGGTGGTTCTGGGACTGGTCGTTTTTGCGTGCATCCCGAATTTGGCTCAGTGACAGCTGGGCGTACTGGATCCCCATCTCTTCTTCACCGCATTCTCCGAGCGTACGTCCATCAAAACCGACAATGGCTGAATGGCCGAAGTAGGAGTAGACGCCATCAAAACCGGCTGCGTTGGCGACCGCCACGTAGGTGTTGTTGGCCCAGGCCATGGTCTTGGACATCATCACCTGCTGTTCCTTGGCCGGGTACATATAGCCCTGGCAGCGCACGATCAGTTCGGCACCGCGCATGGCACAGTCACGCCAGATCTCGGGATAGTTGCCGTCGTCGCAGATGATCAGACTCAGCTTCATGCCTTTGGGGCCTTCACTGACGTAGGTGCGATCACCCGGATACCAGCCTTCGATCGGGCACCAGGGCAGGCACTTGCGGTATTTCTGCACGATCTCGCCCTGATTGTTGATCAACACCAGAGTGTTGTAGGGCGCTTTGGTCGGGTGTTCTTCGTGGCGTTCGCCCGTGAGGGAGAACACGCCCCAGGTGTTGGCCTGACGGCAGGCTTCCGAAAAGATGGCGGTTTCGTCACCGGGTATGGTGGTGGCGGTTGCCATCATTTCGTCGTGGTCGTACATGATCCCCATGGTGCTGTACTCGGGGAAGATGATCAGATCCATGCCCGGCAAGCCCTGCTTGATTCCCTGGATCATCTCGGCAATCTTGCGGGCGTTGTCCAGTACCTCGTCCTTGGTGTGCAGGCGAGGCATCTTGTAGTTCACGACGGCAACGCCGACCGTGTCATCACTGCTGGAAATATCACCGTGTCTCATGGCTCATACTCCTTCTGAAAGTGTTAGACGGACAGGTAGCGAGTGATCATCGCTTCGTCTGCCTCGGCGGCCGGAACGTCGTGGACGATGTTGCCTTTCTCGATCACCAGAATGCGGTCGGCCACATCCAGCGCGAAACTCAGTACCTGCTCGGAGACCAGAATCGACAGCCCATGCTCGTCGCGGATTTTGCGCAGGGTGCGGGCCATCTCGCGGATGATGGAGGGCTGGATACCTTCGGTGGGCTCATCAAGCAGCAAAAGCTTGGGATTGCTGGCCAGGGCGCGGGCAATGGCCAGCTGCTGTTGCTGACCGCCGGACAGGTTGCCGCCGCGGCGATGTTTCATCTCCTTGAGCACCGGGAACAGGGTGTAGAGGTGTTCCGGAATGGAGCTGCTGCCGGTAGTGGTCAGGCCGGTACGGATGTTTTCTTCCACCGTCATGGTGGAAAAGATCATGCGACCCTGAGGCACGAAGCCGACACCGGCGGCCACACGCTGGTAACTTTTCAGGCCAGCGAGTTCGGTATCGTCCAGCTTGGCAGAGCCGCCGCTGGAGGGAATCATGCCGATCAGTGACTTCATCAGCGTGGTTTTGCCCATACCGTTACGGCCCAGAATGGCGATGATCTCGTTCTTGCCCAGCTCCAGGTTCATGTCGTTAATGACACGGCTCTGACCGTAGGCGACGTTGTAATCGGATACATTGAGCATATGTGTCTCCTGCCGATATGGGGGTTAGTGACCGAGATAGACTTCGACGACTTTCGGATCTGCCTTCACGCGATCCAGTGAGCCTTCGGACAGCAGCTGTCCCTGGTGCAACACCGTGACGCGGTGGGCGATATCCTCGACGAACTGCATGTCGTGCTCGATCACCAGTACCGAACGGTCCTGGGTAATGCGGTTGAGCAGCTCGGCGGTCTTCTTGCGTTCCGCCACTGACATGCCCGCCACCGGTTCATCCAGCATCAGCAGGGCCGGGTCCTGGATCAGTAGCATGCCGATCTCCAGCCACTGCTTCTGGCCGTGGCTGAGCAGGTCGGCACGCTGGTGCAGCTGGTCAGCCAGGAAGATCATTTCGGCGATCTCGGTTACCTTCTCCATTACTTCGGTATCGCGGCGGAAGGTGAGGGCACCGAAGACGCCGTGACCACGCGGGAAGGACAGTTCCAGGTTCTCGAACACGGTCAGATCTTCGTAGATCGACGGGTTCTGGAACTTGCGCCCCACACCGGCATGAACGATCTCGTGCTCCTTCATTTTGGTCAGTTCCTGATTACGGAACTTGATGGAGCCTTCAGTGGCTTTGGTACGGCCGCAGATCAGGTCAAGTACCGTGGTCTTTCCGGCCCCGTTGGGGCCGATAATGACGCGGATTTCACCTTCATCGACGTAGAACGACAGGTCGTTCACCGCCTTGAAGCCGTCGAAGGAGACCGTCAGTCCTTCGACTGCGAGAACAAAATCCTGTGGGTTGTTATGGGACAGGCTCATGGTGATCTCCTTAAGACTGGCTCGGTGCGGTTACGCTGTTGGAGTCGATGTCGTCACTGTCGTCCGCTGTGCTGGTTTTGACTGCGGAGGCTTTTGCCGCAGGCGTGTCAACCGCAGGGGACTCGGTGCTGGCCACAGGTTCTTTGGCACTGGCACGACGCTGTTTGAACTTGTCCAGCAGCAGGGTGTAAAGACCGGCCAGACCGTTCGGGAAGGCCAGGACCACACCGATGAACAGGGCGCCCATGGCAAACAGCCAGATTTCCGGGAAGGCTTCAGACATGGTGGTCTTGGCGGCATTGACCAGCAGTGCGCCGTAGACCGCGCCGATGATGGATAGACGTCCGCCCAGGGCACAGAAGATCACCATTTCGATGGAAGGCACGATGCCGACCAGCGTGGGTGACATGAAGCCCACCTGCAGGGTGAACATGGCACCGCCGATGGCGGACAGCATGGCGGCGAAGCAGAACACGAAGATCTTGAAGTTGGACACGTCGTAGCCGGAGAAGCGAACGCGGTCTTCACGGTCGCGGATAGCCACCAGCAGACGGCCCAACTTGCTCTTCAATACCAGGTGCGCCATCAGCAGGCAGACGAACAGCATACCTACGGCGAAGAAGTAGAGGACATACTTGGCATCGTCGGTACGGATATCCCAGCCCAGCAGTGTGCGCAGGTCGGTGATGCCGTTAACGCCACCGGTGAAGCCCTGCTGACCGATGATCAGGATGGTCAGGATGGCTGCAATCGCCTGAGTGATGATGGCGAAGTACACGCCACCAACGCGTCGCTTGAACATGGCAACCGCCACGATGAACGCGAACAGCGGAGCGACGAAGAGTACCGCCAGCACGGTGAAACCGAGCGAGTGGAAGGGCTCCCAGAACCAAGGCAGGGCGGTGAGCTGGTTCCAGTCCATAAAGTCGGGAATACCCGGTGTGGACTGGATAGCGGTCGCTTCAGGTGATGAAGCTTCCAGTTTCAGGAACATCGCCATGGCGTAGCCGCCAATGCCGAAAAATATGCCTTGGCCCAGACTCAGGATGCCGCCGTAGCCCCAGCAGAGCACCAGGCCGATAGCGGCGAAGGCGTAGCTGAGGTATTTACCCACCAGATTGAGGCGGAAGATGTCCAGTGTCAGCGGCAGGACCACGATCAACAGGATGGCCAGCAGCCCGTAGTTGATCAGATCCTGACGCTTGAACAGATTGTTTTTTAGTTCATTCATCGTGATTTCCTCTCCGTTCAGACCCTTAGCGACGAATCTTCAGTGAGAACAGGCCCTGCGGACGCAGCATCAGGATGCCGACCACAACCAGCAATGTGAGTACCTTGGCCATGGAACCGCTGAGGAAGAATTCCATCGTGGATTGCGCCTGGGAGATGGTGAAAGCCGAGGCGATGGTGCCGAGCAAGCTGGATGCACCGCCAAATACCACCACCAGGAAGGTATCAACGATGTAGAGCTGGCCGGAGGTCGGTCCGGTGGAGCCGATCATGGTGAAGGCGCTACCGGCAACGCCGGCGATACCGCAGCCCAGTGCGAAGGTGGCGCGGTCGACTTTTTCGGTATTGATACCCACGGCACCGGCCATTGGGCGGTTCTGCACCACCGCGCGCACCTGGCCACCCCAATTGGAGCGATACATCAGGTAATAAACGCCAGCCGCGATCAGCAGGGTCAGGACCATTACGAACATGCCGTTGATCGGAATTTCGATCATGTCGGTGAAGGCAACAGAACCCATCAGCCAGTCAGGCAGGGTCACACCCACTTCACGGGCGCCAAAGATGGAGCGGTAGCACTGCTGCAGAATCAGGCTCAAGCCCCAGGTTGCCAGCAGTGTGTCCAGCGGACGGTGATAGAGTCGCCGTATTAATGCCCATTCCACGAACGCCCCAAGGGCCCCGGCGGCAAAGAAGGCGACCACCATCGCCACAATAAAGTAGGCCCCATACAGTCCGGGCATCAGGCTCTCGAACACATGGGAGGTGAGATAGGTCATGTAGGCACCGAGGATCATGAATTCCCCGTGCGCCATGTTGATAACGCCCATCTGGCCGAAAATGATCGCCAGACCCAGCGCCATCAGTACGAATATCGAGAACAGACTCAGGCCTGCGAAGCCTTGCATGGCGAAGATCGCCAAAAGTTCAGAAGAGGAGTAATCAGCAAACATGATGACAGGCTCCGTAGCTCAGAATTGTCAGAAAGCGGGTAACTGAGTGGGAGCCAGCCAGTGGCTGACTCCCGGTGGGGCGAGTGCTTACTGATAACCTTCAGGGAAGGGGTTCGGTTCGATCAGGTCAGAGCTTTCGTAGACAACCTTGTACTGGCCATCCAGTTCAGCTTTACCGATACGGGTCTTGGACCAGAGGTGATGGTTCTCATGCACCTTCACGTAGCCTTCAGGCGCAGTGGTCAGCTCGATGCCAGGAGACGCTGCACGGACCTTGTCGATATCGAAGGAACCGGCTTTCTCGACAGCGGCTTTCCACAACCAGGGGCCGAGGTAGGCGGCCTGGGTTACGTCACCGATTACGATGTCGTCGCCGTAGGTTGCCTTGAACGCCTTCACAAACTCGGAGTTGTTGTCGTTCGGCAGGCTCTGGAAGTACTTCATGGACGCGTAGATACCGTCGATGTTCTCACCACCGATACCCAGGATTTCGTCCTCGGTCACGGAAATGGTCAGGAACAACGGCTTCTCTTTGGTCATGTCGATGCCGGCGGCTTTCAGCTGCTTGTAGAAGGCTACGTTGGAGCCGCCTACAACGGAGATGAAGACCACGTCAGGCTTCTTCAGCTTGATCTTGTTGATCACGGAGTTGAACTGAGTGTGACCCAGCGGGTAGTACTCTTCGCCCACCACTTTGGAGCCCAGTTTGTTCTCGATGTGCTTGCGCGCAATCTTGTTGGAGGTACGCGGCCAGATGTAGTCGGAACCCAGCAGGTAGAAGCTCTTGGCACCTTTTTCACGTGCAGCCCAGTCCAGGCCTTCAAGAATCTGCTGCGTTGCTTCCTGACCGGTGTAGATCACGTTCGGAGACTGCTCCAGTCCCTCGTAGAAGGTCGGGTAGTACAGCATGCCGTTGTACTGCTCGAACACCGGCAGTGCGGCTTTACGTGAGGCTGATGTCCAGCAACCGAACACAGCAGCAACCTTGTCGTTCACCAGCAGTTTTTTGGACTTCTCGGCGAAGGTCGGCCAGTCACTGGCACCATCTTCCTGGATGTATTCGATCTTGCGTCCGAGTACACCGCCCATGGCGTTGATCTGATCAATCGCCAGCTTTTCGGCCTGTACGGAGCCAGTTTCACTGATTGCCATGGTACCGGTAATGGAGTGCAGGATACCGACTTTGACCGTGTCGTCGGTGACAGCCAGGCCAGTGGTGTTCACCTCCGATGCATTTGCAATCTGAATACTGGTACTCAGCGCAATGGCGGCCGGAAGTGCCATCAGGCCCTTCATCAGCGTGCGGCGCATGGGAGAGTGTTTCTTGGAAACGCGGTCACTCTTTCGCATGGTTGTTCTCCTGGGTTATTGACTCGAATTTGAGCTTCAGGGGTGGAGCCAGTATCAGGAGAGGGGCGCTGGAAGAACATTCGGTAAATGCTCCAACAGGGGTACGTCATTTACCCCATGGTGCAGTGCGGCAAACTGCGTAGGATGGGGTACATATGTTGCATAACAAGTACGAACTTTTGTATCAGGAGGCTTGGACGCCTGAGCCAATGCCGCTATGCACTCATGTGGTGCGTTTTGGGTTGGCTGACACCCTGGAGGAGGGCATTGCGAGTATTACTTAATGACCGTACGTCAGCAGATTTTTACTACCCGGCGTCAGTACAACAAGTGGGTTGCCAACCAGACGCTGGAAGATTATTCATTGCGCTTCACGGCCAAACGGGCGCGTCGTTGGTCGTTGTCCCGTGTGGCCAATACCGCGCTGGGCGGCATCTCGTTTCTGGCGCTTGAGGCCATCGGTGGTGCCATTACCCTGAGTTATGGCTTCGAACATGCCATAATAGCAACTCTGTTGGTGGCCCTGTTGATTGTGGCGACTGCACTGCCGATCAGTTACTACGCCGCCCGCTATGGTGTCGATATTGACCTGCTCACGCGTGGTGCAGGCTTTGGCTATATTGGCTCCACTTTGACATCTCTGATCTACGCCTCGTTTACCTTTATCTTTCTCGCGCTTGAAGCGGCGATTATGGCCAAGGCATTGGAGCTGATGTTCGATGTGCCCCTTTCGATGGGGTATTTCCTCAGCGCCTTCGTTGTCATACCCATGGTCACCTATGGCTTCACATTCATCAGCCGCTTCCAGATGTTCAGCCAGCCCCTGTGGATCGTACTGCAGCTGTTGCCTTTCCTGGTGATTCTGTTCAGTGAGCAGAACTATGTCGATGAGTGGGTGGCATATAGAGGCAGTCTGCAGGAAGGCACAGGATTGGACTGGTTGTTATTGGGGGCTGCTGCCACGGTGGTGATGTCGTTGCTGGCGCAGATCGGCGAGCAGGTCGACTTCCTGCGCTTTATGCCCAAGAAAACACCCGAGAATAGCCGGCGCTGGTGGGGCGCTGTCTTGCTCGGCGGACCGGGCTGGGTGATTCCCGGCACCTTGAAAATACTGGCCGGGTCCTTTCTGGCGATTGTGGTGCTCAACAATGGCGGCGATCTGGTTGCTGCCTCAGAGCCGAATATGATGTACCTCACCGCCTTTGGCCATCTGACCGGCACCGCAGAGTTGGCGCTGTTGCTGGCCGGGGTGTTTGTCATCCTGTCTCAAGTGAAGATCAACCTGACCAATGCCTACGCGGGTTCGCTGGCCTGGTCCAACTTCTTTTCTCGTCTGACACATACCCACCCCGGCCGAGTGGTCTGGCTGGTCTTCAATGTGATCATCGCCTGGTTGTTGATGGAGTTGGGCATTTACGAAGCCTTCGCCAGTATTCTGGGGGTCTTTGCCATTTTGGTGGCAGCTTGGGTGGGTTCACTGGTTGCCGATCTGGTGATCAATAAACCGCTGGGTTTGAGCCCCAAGGGCATCGAGTTCAAACGCGCCCATCTGTATGACATCAATCCCGTTGGCGTGGGTTCCATGGTGCTGTCTTCTGTGGTGGGTCTTATCGCCATGGTGAATCAGGACTATCCGCTACTGCAGGCCTGGGCACCCTTCATTACGCTGGGTTTGACACTGGTGCTGGCGCCCATGATTGCGCTGGTAACTCGTGGGCGTTACTACATTGCCCGTGAGCCGATTGCCGCTTCTGATGCCGAGTGTTCCATCTGCGAGCACAGCTTCGAGTTGGATGACATGACCTACTGCCCGCTCTATGGCGGCAATATCTGTTCGCTGTGCTGTTCGCTGGATGCACGTTGCAATGATGGCTGTAAGGAGAAAAGTCGTTTCAGCGATCAGTTGTCCGCGTTGCTTGGCCTGTTGTTGCCATCTCGGATTCTGGAAAGCAGCAGCGCACGCACCGGTTATTTCCTGGGGCTGCTGCTGGTCTTCAATATCATTGTGGGCGCCTTTCTGGCGCTGATTTACTTCCAGATGGTGGGCTCGGATGTGGGCAGTGCCGAACTGGTCGGGACGGTGTTGTGGAAGGTGTTTTTCCTACTGCAGATCGTCATCGGTGTGGCCGCCTGGCTGTTCCTGCTGGCATACGAAAGCCGTGTGATGGCGCAAAACGAAAGCCAGCAGCAAACCGACCGTCTGGTGGCCGAGATCAAGGCACATGAGCTGACCGACCGTGAGTTGCAGGAAGCCAAGGAGCTGGCAGAAGCGGCCAGTCTGGCGAAAAGCCGTTACCTGACGGGGATCAGTCATGAGCTGCGCACGCCGCTCAATGCGGTGCTGGGGTATGCCCAGTTGCTTGATGTGGCCACGGATATACCCACTCAGCGCCGACCCGCGATCAACGTGATCAAACGCAGCAGCGAGCATCTGGCTAACCTGATTGAAGAGCTGCTGGATATTTCCCGTATTGAAGCAGGACGACTGGAGCTGAATCGCAATGAAGTCGGACTGGTCAGCTTTATGGAGCAGCTGGTGTATATGTTCCGCTTGCAGGCCGAGGCCAAGGGGATCTCCTTCGACTACACCCGTCAGCAGCGAATACCCGAGTTCGTGGCAACCGACGAAAAGCGCCTGCGCCAGATACTGATCAATCTGCTCTCCAATGCGATCAAGTTTACCGATGAGGGCAGCGTGTCTCTCAGCCTGACTTACCGGAACGAAGTGGCCGAGTTTGTCATCACGGATACCGGTATAGGCATCGCGGAAGAAGATCTGGAGCGCATCTTCAAGCCCTTTGAACGCGTGACTTCAGGGCGTCCTGGTACCGGGCTTGGCTTGACCATAACGCGCTTGCTTACCGATATCATGGGCGGCGACCTTCAGTACCAAAGCGTGCCTGGGCAGGGTACGACCTTTCGCCTGCAGTTGATGATGTCGAGCCTGAGCCGACCAACACCCATTCCCGTGAATGATATCTGGCAGGGCGGTTATGAGGGGCGGCGGCGTACCATCATGGTGGTGGATGATGATCCGACCCATCGAGATTTGATTCGAGACATCCTGCACCCGGTCGGCTTTAACGTTATTGCTGTACCTGATGGGCATAGCTGTCTGGAACTTTGCCAGCAGGACTTGCCGGACCTCTTTGTGCTGGATGTGTCCATGCCGGGTATGAACGGCTGGACTTTGCTGGACGCCATACGTGATCGCAACTATCAGGTGCCGGTTGTGATGCTGTCGGCCGATGCCACCGAATGGGCACAGAATACCGAACAGCACCGTTTTGACTTCTATCTGGTCAAGCCGGTACGTGTGGCCGAATTACTCGAACAGGTTGGAAACCTGCTTCAGTTGCAGTGGAAAACCCGGCAACCCTCTAAATCGGTTTCCACCACCCAGGACAATGCCATGGAGCGGCCAAGCCTTGATACCTCCAGACTGCGGCAGTTTGTTGATCAGGGCTTTCTCGAAGGGATTAAGCACGAAGTAGACCGGCTTTCAGTAGAGGCAGGCGTCTCCGCTGATGAGCAGGCGCAGTTGCAGGCGCTGGTGAGCTGCTTCAATTTTAACGGCGTATTGGAACGTTTGCAGTCGTACGCAGGAGCGAATGGTTAATGCTATGAGTGCCAAAATCTTGGTTGTAGATGATTCGCCAGAAGTGATCAGCATGCTTAATGAAATGCTGACCCTGAATGGCTTTCAGGTTTTCATTGCCCTGGGTGGTGAGCAGGCGTTGAGCATCAGTGCCCAAATCACCCCGGATATGATCCTGATGGATGCCATGATGCCCGGCATAAACGGATTTGAGGCCTGTGAGAGGTTGAAGGCTTCACCGGATTTGATGAATATCCCGGTGATATTCATGACTGGCTTGAGTGACACCGAAGATATTGTGAAGGGCTTTGATGCCGGTGGTGTGGACTACATCACCAAACCCATACGGCATGAAGAGCTGCTGGTACGCATGCGCTCCCATTTGGGCAATGCCAAAAAGGCTGCGAATGCGCACATGGTGATGGATGGGCAGGGCCTGATGACGCTCTGTATCCGCGCTACCGGTGAGGTGGAGTGGGCCACACCGCAAATTTACCGCATTTTTGGTGATCAGGTTGAGCTGTTGGGTACCGAGATCAGTGCTTCTCTGGAAGGACAAGTGCCAGGCTCTGAACCGCTCCAGATTCAAATCAATGAGGACCAGGTGCGCTGCCATCTGATCGATCAGGATGACACCGGGCGTTGTCTGCTCAAAATTGATGACCCCCGACAGCCGGATGATGGCACCAAACTGGTTCACAGTTTCGGTTTGACTGAACGTGAAGCTGAAGTTCTGTTATGGATTGTGCATGGCAAAACCAATAAAGAGATTGCTCAAATTCTGGGATTGAGCCCCAGAACCATCAATAAGCATCTGGAGCAGGTATTCCGCAAAATGCAGGTGGATAACCGCACCTCTGCAGCCTTTACTGCGCTCCAATGTATCAGCCAGCGACTGGATCTGGCGGTGACCAATTAAGCTGTCGTTCATATGAAGATCTGCTTGATAGAGGTACAACAATGAACGGTCACCGATGCGTGTTTGCTCTTTTTATGGGCAAGGTAAAAAAATTGTAAGTATCCTTGCCGCATGACGACTGATCTAGATCAAACATTGATGTTCAGTGCTGTATCCAGCGATGAACTATATTTGCTACAGCGTTTCTATAAGAGAAATGGGCATAAGGGAAAAGCCAGGCCAGAGGATCAAGCCTTTTGGTTACGCTTGGGTGATCAAGCCCTGGCAGCCGTAAGGTTCAGTCCTTATGCAAATGGACTCTTGATGCGCGGCCTTTGGGTTCATCGCAATTATCGTGGTCAGGGGCTGGGCGGTCAGCTGTTGCAACAAAGCCAGAGCCATTGGACGAGTCAGCCCTGTTACTGTTTTGCCTACAGGCATTTGGAAGCGTTTTATCGTGAGCTGGGATTTACCCATCCCGATGGAACAACGCCAGGCAAATGTCTGGAGCAACTGGAACGATACAGACAGCGTGGAGAAGACCTGGTTCTGCTCCAGCATGTGCCGAAAATTGAAAAAGATATGCTCTGATTGCGTCAAACTTGCGTAGTGCAACACGACGGAACAAGGAATGTCAGGGTCTTGTTAAGACAGGATTGTGCAACCTTGCTCCTTACGGGGCACTAACTCAGTCAGTGGTGAATAATATGCAGCTCTGTAAAGACTATCTGGAAGAAAGGATCTGTTACTACTGGTGTAATCGCACGGGTGTACAGATCAGCCCCAGACTGGCAACCGTGGGTGATGCAGAAAACTGGTGGAAAACTTACAGCTTCTCCATGTACCGTGGCCCCGAGCGCAGGAAATCTATTTATGACCGTCGTACCAATCATGACAAACGTCGCCGCATAGCCGATGGCGCTGCCTGGGGAGCTGGGCGACGTGTTACCGATATTCCGGTGCGTGTTGATCACGACCTGGCGCTGGAGAAAATTTCGATTATAAGTTCGGAAATTGCGCCGGGACACAGCGACTTGATGACGTTGTGAGTCTGTTAGTCCGAATCCTCCAGTCAGGCCTTCTTTTCCGAGGGCCTGATAACTACTGATCTTCGGCTTTGTTTTCTTCTGCCTTAAGAATATTCAGGCTGACAATCTTTTCCCTGATCTCTTCCAGCGGCAGAGGCTTACTGTATAGATAGCCCTGCAGATAATTACAGCCGCGTTCCAACAGCCAGCTCTCCTGCTCTTTGGTTTCGACACCTTCTGCCACCACCGTTAATCCCAGGCCTCGTGCAAGCCCCAGAATGGACAGAGCGATCGCGCGGTCATCGGGGTCGTAAGGCAGGTCGCTGACAAAGGAGCGATCAATCTTGATTCGTGATACCGGCAGGCTTTTCAGGCGCGAAAGGGATGAGTAGCCGGTGCCGAAGTCATCAATCGCCAATCGAGCACCTTGGTCAACCAAAGCCTGGAGTACGGTTTGCACCGTATCCATATCGCCTTGAATGGAGTCTTCGGTCATCTCGAACTGCAGAGCATTTGCCGGAATGCCGTATTCTTCGCACATTGATTGAACCAGTGCCGGCAAGGAGGGGGTCATCACCTGTTCAGCGGAAAGGTTTACCGATACCACGGGCAAAGGCGCACCTTGCTGCTGGCAGCGTTGCCAGTCTTCGCACACGCGGCGTAATACGGCACTGCCCAAGCTGAACATCAGGCCGGCTGAACGGGCAACATCGAGAAACTCGATGGGCGACATCCAGCCATTTTCTGGATGGTTCCAGCGTACCAGCGCTTCCAGACTATCCACCTGCTCGTGAGTGCCATCCAGAATCGGCTGATAGAACACATCCAGCCGGTTTTGCTCTATCGCAGTACGCAGGGCACTTTCCAGCCTGAAGCGTGAGCGGGCTGAACTCTGGTGATCATGATTGAACAGTGCGAAACGACCTGGTCCTCCGGCCTTGGCCGCGTACATGGCCGTTTCGGCGCCCCGCATCAGTTCTTCGGTCTGGTTAAAATCGCCGGGGCTGGAGCAAATGCCTATACTGGCGGTCATGGTGATTAAATGCTGATCAAGTTGAACCGGCTGGGCAATGAGTTCATGCAGATTGGTTGCCACAAGTCCCAGTGACTCAACTGACGAAGGTTGGCGTAGTAACAGAACAAACTCATCGCCACCTACACGTGCCAGAAAGTCTTTGCCAGGGAGCTGCCATTGCTCCAGTCGGTTACCCAACTCACTGATAACTTGATCGCCTGCTTGCGTGCCCAAACCGTCATTAACCATTTTGATACGATCAATATCGATCCAGATCAGAGAAAAACTGCCGACCTGACTATCAAGAAGATCCTGTACACGGCTTTTGAGTGAGGACAGGTTTGCCAGTCCGGTCATGGCGTCGTAACGGGTAACAAAGTCCAGCGCTCGTTTCGATCGGAGCCAGGCTTCATGGGTATAAATCAGGCTGAGTGTGTTGGCGACAGCGACCGCAAGCGAAATTTCGGACAGGCTCCAGTCACGTACCTTGCGGTCTTCCAGACAGATAACACCGGCCAAACGATCACCATCAAAAATGGGGACGTCCAGCATGGAGCGAACACCCGTAGCAGGCAGATAGGCATCAGTAAAAGAGGCGGTGCGTGGGTCAGTCATGGCGTCCCGTGCATCCAGCACTTTTTCATCTATCAGCGTATTGAAGTACGCGGGGTGATCCGCTGCGGACAGTGTGATTTGATGTGCGGTTTCGCTGCTGGTAGAGGGGTCTTGGGTATCGTGCAGCCATTCGCAGCTGATTGCATTTTCATTGGCGGTAAACGCCCAGATGCTAGTGCGGTCGATGCCGATGTGTTCAATGCAAAAGTCGACCAGCAGAGCAAGCTTGCGGCTTCGCGGCAAGGCAACATAATCTGCGTTATGTGTAAGGCTCAGCAGCGCTTTGTGCGACTGGATCAGAGCATTGCTGGTCTGCATGTACGGCTCTCGACATGACTGCATCGCTCGACGCGATGTGAATGCGATGCAGAAAAGTTACAACGTTAACCACAAATCTAGCATGAATAAGAATCAGTGCTCCAGATAAACCGGGGGGACTTGAGGGTATTCTGCATTAAAAGTGTCATTTTGCTGCCGAAACAGGCACACCAGCTGGAAAGTGGTTGTTGAATGATCATTAGTCAGCGACTTCGATTAACCCTTCAGGATGGAAGGTGGCCACTTTTTACCAGCACGCGAGTACCTGCAATTGCCTCAAATCGGTCAGTGCAGTCAGGGGGCAATCGAAGCCAGCACTCTGACGGATAGGTACCCTGATCATTTCTGAGTACACCCGTAATAACCAGCAGTTCAGTACCGCCCCGGGTTTCAAATTGAATCTGACCCGCTTCGCCTTTGAAATGCACCAGTTCTGTTTGGGTGCTGGCGTAGGCGTGCAGCAGAGTGCGTTCAACCTCATTGACTGCTGGGGCCGCAGCTGAAGTACTGATGTTGGTTTGAATGCGTACTGAAGCCAGATCCTCGGCATCAAACTGATTCAGTTTTACGAAAATTACACAGCCATCATGGCTGAAGGGGGCATGTCGGCTGCCGGGAGGGTTACGGATATAGCTGCCAGCCGGATAGTCGCCTTGTTCATCAGAAAACACACCTTCCAGGACAAAGATCTCCTCACCAAGGGGGTGGGAGTGGCTTGAGAAGGACGTATCCGGGGCGTACCTGACAATGCTGGTTGTGTGCCCTGATTCTCGGTGCTCCCGCTCCAGTGGCTTGCGTCTGACTCCGGGCGCAGGGCTCGGCAGCCAGTCCATCTGTTTGGTATCAATTGATAGCTTTTGCTGAAAATCCATATTGAGGTTTTCGGGCAAAACATTATGTTGTTCTGTATCAGGAACCATATCGCGCCTTTGCGTTCACAATGTCAGTACTTAAACCAGTGGTGGCCCAAGGCTTTACCCGGGCCCATTTATTGTTGTGCAAATAGTTTGAGAAATCTCGTGCCCAGCCAGAAAAATAGCCATCAATTTACAGGAAGGTATCAGGTCATTGCCTTGATGTTGCTTAGCCTGTTGATGCTAGCCGGGCAAAAAGGCTACTGGCTGTCGCAGGCGGTCGGAGGGCTTTCTCACCCTTCGCTCTTGAACACGGCTCTCTCTCAAACAGCTCTCTCTCATGTTGCTCTTTCTCATAATGCGATGATTGATCACTGTGCTCCTGCTGCAGGCTGTCATCATGGCATGGAAACGGCTGATTGCTGCACGGATGCCTTAGCAGAGTGTGCATTAGACTGTGCTCAGGCAAGTGCCTGGCTGCCTGCTACGGCCACTCGACTGCATTTAAAACAGGTGCGCGCGGTACCACCTCCCTTTGTATTGAGTTTGCCAGAACCTCTAGCGGAATTGCCGTATCAGCCTCCCAGGTTGAGCCTGGTTGCATGATCGACTGTTCAAGCGAGTCAGCTTGAAGATATTGAATAGAGAACCAGCAAATCAAGAAAACTGGCTGTATGCCTACCAGTAGCAACAGTCAGGACCGGGAGATCCCTATGTCCATTATGAAAACCAAAACCCTTGCAACTGCCGCCACTCTTTTGGCTCTACTCGCAGGCCCTCAGCAGGCTATGGCCGCAGACGAAGCCCCTGCAAGTGTGTTGTTGAAAGCGGCTAACACCGAGCATTTGAATGTGTATAAAAGCCCGACCTGTGGCTGCTGTGAAGACTGGATTGAGCATGCCGAAGACAATGGTTTTGAAACCAAGGCATTTCATCCACACAACCTGGATGAAATGAAGCAGGAAATGGGCATCAAAGGTGAATTCAAATCCTGCCACACGGCGGTTTCTGAATCCGGCTACGTGTTTGAAGGCCATGTCCCCGCCAGACTGGTGAAGCAGTTTTTGGCCAACCCACCGGAAGGGGCTTTGGGCCTGACTGCGCCGGGTATGCCTATGGGCAGCCCGGGTATGGAGATGGGAGATCGTTTTGCCCCATACCAGATCCTGTTGATGAACAAGGATGGCAGTTCCGAGGTATACGCCAGCATTAACAAACAGTCCGAACAATACTGAGTTCGCTGTATAGATAGCAGAAGGCCCCGGTATCATATTGGGGCCTTTTTTTGTAGAAAGTAAAGCAGCTGTCTCAATCCATGCCTGTGGAGCTTATAAGAGCACGTTTATTCCGGTAGATGCGCTGGATGACGGCGTTTCATCCAGCGAGTCAGCTTGCTCTGCAGCATCACAAACAACCCCGCACTGACAATCACCAGGCTACCGAGCCAAAACGATGGGCTGAGCGGCTCATTAAACACGTAATAGCCGAGCGCCACACCGAACAGCAGTCGGGAGTATCTGAACGGGGTGACTGTTGAAACTTCACCCGTGCGCATCGCTTTCATCAGGGAAATGTAGGCAAAAATGCCAAACAGAATGGCTCCTGCAAGCGAGAGGCTGGCATCCGATTCAGGCCAGATAAACTGAGTACCACTCCAGAGCGAAACACATACGCCAGAGATAATGACCGCAATGAAGCCATAAAATCCGAGTACATAGGTACTGAATGAGCCCGGCGCAGCTCGGCTGGCCAGGTCGCGGCCCGCAAAACCAAGAAGACCCGCCACCGCCAAGAGTGATAGTGGTGAGAAGTCATCACTGGCAGGGCGAAGAATAATCAAAACGCCGATAAGGCCCGTGATGATGGCCAGCCATCGCATCAGCGTTACTCGCTCTCCAAACACCAGTGCCGCTCCCAGAACAACCACAATGGGCGTCGCTTGCAGGATCGCGGTTGTGGAGGAAAGCGGTGTCAGAGCCAATGCCAGGAAGTAAAACATGCGGCCAAAGACTTCCAGCAACATCCGCAAGCGCATAACGGGCGAGTGAACGGCAACGAGGACAGGCTCTTTCCGCCACACCAGTCCCAGCCAGAAAAAAAGCGCGCCGCCCAGGCCGAACAGCAGGATGACCTGGCCGCTTTGCATCGACTCGGTCGCACCTTTAATCAGTGCATCTTCCAGTGAGAAAAGTGCCATGGCCAGGGTCATCCAGAGAATGCCCTTAAGGTTGTCTTTCGATGGCGTATCCATGCCTTGAGAATGAGGCACTGGTGCTCTCCCTAAATGTGGATAAAGTGAACACTCAAGCAATTGAACACGTCTTGAGCTTCACTTGGAAATAACAGGCTCTGGTGAAAATCGAGTCTGGAGATTGTAAGCCAATAGCCCGATCATAAGCCCCCAAAATGCGCTTCCGATCCCTATCAAGCTGATGCCTGAAGCTGTAATCAAGAAGGTCATTAATACGGCTTCACGACCTTTCTCTTCGGCCAGGCAGGTGGCCAGACTGTTACCGATGGTGCTGAACAGTGCAAGACCTGCGACAGCCATGATCAGTGCAGCTGGAAAGGCCGCAAACAGAGCTGCCACGGTGGCTCCGAACACCCCGGTCAGCAGGTAAAAGAAGCCTGCCCAAACGGAAGCCCAGAAGCGTTTGTCACGATCAAGGCCGGCTTCTTTTCCCATGCAGATGGCCGCTGTTATGGCAGCCAGATTAAACGAAAAACCGCCAAAGGGCGCCAGTACTACACCGGTCAAACCCGTCCAGGCAATCAGCGGGGAGGCGGGCAGCTGATATCCATTCGCTCGCATAACGGCCATGCCGGGGACATTTTGCGATGCCATGGTGACAATGAACAAAGGGATGCCGACCCCGATTAAAGCGGGTAACGAGAACTCAGGGCTGACCCAAACGGGAGATGATAGCTGCAAACTCAGGGAGTCCAGTTGCATCTCCCCCTGAGCGAAGGCTAACGCACACCCAACCGCCAGGACCACGGGAATCACATACCGGGGCAGCATATGTTTGGCCAGCAGGTAGATTACGAGCATGACACCCACCAGAAGCACTTGCGATTGGAGGGCATCAAACAGCTTTAATCCAAATTGAAGTAACACGCCGGCCAGCATCGCTGAAGCCAGGGATTGCGGTACCAGGCGCATCAACCGGTCGAACCAGCCGGTAATACCGCAGATCAGCAGTAGCCCTGAGCAAGAGATGAAAATGCCGATCGCCTCAGCCAGGGAGTATCCCGCTAATCCGGTTACCAGTAGTGCTGCACCCGGTGTCGACCAGGCGGTTAAAACGGGGGCGCGGTAGTAAAGCGAAAGTCCCATGCTGGTCAGGCCCATGCCAACCCCGAGCGCCCATAACCAGGAGTTGATCTCTGCTGCGCTTGCACCCGCCGCTTCCGCAGCCTGGAATATGATCACGGCTGAGCTGGTATAGCCAACCAGAACAGCGACAAAACCCGCTGATATGTGCGAAAGGCTGAGCAATGCCTTCATGTGGAATCTCCCGAATGAGCAAGGTAGAGGCCTGCCGACTCATTCTTGTTAGTGGGGTGCTTGACCGAGCAGAAACGGATTCGTACGCTATAACGCACAAAGCGCAAGATTACACCTGTGCGCTATAACGCACAATCCCGTGTAACGAAATCAATGGTCATTCATCCATGCAGCAGATCGATCAATTCCTGTCCCACCGGCTAAAAGCGCTTCGCAAAGATAAAGGCTGGAGCCTCGACAGAACATCAAAGGAAACCGGGGTCAGCAAGGCGATGCTGGGGCAGATCGAGCGCGGCGAATCCAGCCCAACGCTTGCCACCTTATGGAAAATTGCCAGTGGCTTTAATACCTCCCTTTCGTCCTTTATCGAGAGTAATCAGCAGGACTCTGAGAGCCAGGATGTGCGGGAAGCGGACCGTCTACGCCATCAGCCTGCCACCGACGATATGCTGGTCGCGCCACTTTTCCCCTACGAAGACAAGTTCGGATTTGAACTCTTTGAGCTGACACTACTGCCGGGATATGAGCGTTTGTCCGACCCGCATGTTGAGGGAGTGACGGAGCATGTCATCGTGGTCAGCGGTGAGATGGATTTGCTGATCGAGGGGAAGTGGCAGTCATTGAAACAAGGGGATGCCATACGTTTTGCCGCGGATAAGGATCATGGCTACCGTAATCGCTCGGATCAGCCCGCAGTCTTTCATAATCTGATTCACTATGGGTAACGGACTATCCGGAAGGCCGTGCGCGTAAGAAGGTCGTCAGTTGATTGGCATTCAGTGTCCTGAGCAGGGTGCCGTTGTTGCATCAGTGCCGGGCACGGAACAGTGTTTCACCGGCATTCATATCGTTGCATACCGAGTCACGGATTGATTGCTCAATAGCGGCATCATTCAGGTCGTAGAGCCCGCATAGAGCCAAGGCTTTCCGTATTCTGACTTCCTGACCGAGATATTCGTATACCACGCGTGCACAGCAGGGCATGCGTTCGCTGTTGTCGGACACGCCAACCTTCAAGCCCGTCAGCCGAGAAATGCGGTTTCGAAAACTGGGAAACAGGATCGTCTGCGTGATTTCGTGGTGATTCAGGGTTTCGTAATCAGTCAGGAACAGTCGATCACTCAGCAGGCAGACAATCCCCTGATACCGGTTGTGACAAGCCGGCTCAGTTGCCTGGGGGCGTATTCGCTCTGTGCGTTGAAACACTACTTGCCCATCACGTGACTCCAGACACACCAGATTGCGCAGCACTTTGCCCGGCGTCGACATCGAAAGGTAATACTCGAAATAGTAACCCAGATAGCGTTCAAGCCCGCTGCTGCCGGCGCGTGATAGCTGATCAATGTGATTGAACGTTCCGGGCGTTCCTGGCTGCGGAGCCAGGTCACTTTGAGGGCGTACTTGAACCAGTCGTTCGAACTGAGCATGAGGCAGCAGTATCTCGTGTACCTCTACGCCAAAAAACTCGCAGATGCGCCTTAACGTGTTGGCGGAAGGCTTGTATTGGCCGCCAAGATAGCGGTTGAACTGAGGGCGGTTGATGTTGAGTCGACGGCAGACTTCCGCAATCGATTTGTAGTAGCTGCACAGCAGTCTCAGGTTCTGCGCGAAGTCTTCATGCATGCCCGGTTGGTTCATGATGGCCCGTCCTCAGCTAATAAGTGCATCAAACTGCGTCTGTCGTATAGTGGTGCAAAAATAGCGACATACTGCGCCAGTCTGTAGTCAGAGTGTCAAATTTTATCAGTGTCATACCCTTGTTTAAATGGGCGTCTTCCGGAAACAACTTCTTACAACAAGAAAAGTGGAGATTCCCGATGTTGGATTTATTAAACGACATACTTTGGGGGAAGGTGCTGATTGCACTGCTGATAACCGTTGGTATCGGCTTTACCCTGGCTTCCCGGTTTGTTCAGTTCAGGTACTTCGGACGCATGTTCCGAATCCTCAGCGCCAGTCAGGCGTTCAAGAAAGATAAACACGGTCATCTCAGCTCGTTTCAGGCGTTGCTGCTTTCCGTTGCCGGTCGTGTCGGTGGCGGCAACATAGCCGGTGTTGCTGTTGCCATTACTCTGGGTGGCCCGGGTGCCATTTTCTGGATGTGGGTTGTCGGTCTGATGGGCATGGCGACAAGCTTTCTCGAGTGTACTCTCGCACAAACCTACAAGCAGGCCGAGCCGGATGGCACCTATCGTGGTGGCCCCGCTTACTATATTGCTCGCGGCATGGGCAGCAAATGGAAGTGGCTGGCAGGACTCTATTCCGTATTGTTGCTGGTGACCTTCGGCTTCGGCTTTACGGCGCTTCAGTCCTATGCGGTCGCGACCTCTTTTGGTGATGCTTTCGGCGTGCCGGTTTTCTACACAGGCATCGGTCTGGCCATGATCGTGGGCCTGATTATTTTTGGTGGCGTTAAGCGTATTGCGCGTGTTGCCGAGATTCTGGTTCCGGTGATGGCGCTGGGTTACCTGCTGGTGGCGGGCTTTGTTCTGGCGCTGAATATCGAGCGTATTCCTGATGTGGTGATGCTCATTGTAAACAGCGCATTTGGTCTTGAGCCGGTCGTTGGCGGTGGTATCGGTGCTGCAATTTTGATGGGCGTTAAACGTGGCCTGTTCTCCAACGAAGCGGGCTTGGGCAGTGCGCCTAACGTTGCAGCGGTGGCCTATGTTCCCCATCCGGCCAACCAGGGCGTGGTGCAGTCGTTCTCTGTCTTCATCGATACGCTGATCATCTGCTCGGCTACCGCTTTTATCATTTTGCTGAGCGGTGTGTATGACCCGTCCAGTGCCAGTGATGTCGGCGGTGTAGCACTGACTCAGGCGGCGCTCGCTGAACATGTAGGGGAGTGGGGTCGGAGTTTTGTCAGTATTGCGCTGCTGCTGTTCGGTTTCAGTACCGTGCTTTACAACTACTACCTTGGCGAGAACAGCATCAACTTCTTCAGTACCGAAAACCAGAACCTGTTTAACGGCTTCCGTGTCGCCATTATTGGCCTGGTGTGCTGGGGGGCGACCACTGACTTGGGTACTGTATTCGCCTTTGCCGATGTCACCATGGGTTTTCTCGCACTGGTGAACCTGATTGCGCTTATCGTACTGATCAAGCCGGGTTTGCGCATCATGCGTGACTTTGATGAACAGATCGCCGATGGCATTGAGCAGCCGGTGTTTGATGCTTCGCGCTTTGCCGACATGAATGTGGATGCGGCAGCCTGGGAAATCGAACCGGAAGATCTCGAAAAGATTAATCAGCGTCGCAGTGTACCCACTCCCGCCAGCGGCGAGACCGTTAGCTAAGTTTCCACTGAGCCAACCCGGGCCCGGCATTCTGCCGGGCCTTAAGACAACCGTTTCTCCAGTTACTTCGCAAGGTGACTTTCACTATGAACACCCGCATTGAGCATGACCTTCTTGGTGATCTTGCTGTTCCCGCTGACGCTTATTACGGCGTTCAAACACAGCGTGCTTTGGACAATTTTTCGATCACAGGTGTCCCGATCAGCCATTTTCCGGCCTTCATCAAGGCGTTGGCCATGGTCAAAGCAGCGGCAGCCAAAGCAAACCGGGATCTGGGCTCTCTGGATTCCGTTAAAGCGGGTGCAATCATTGCGGCCTGTGATGACATCATCGCAGGCAAACTGCATGAGCAGTTCGTGGTGGACCTGATTCAGGGAGGCGCGGGTACCTCGACCAACATGAACGCCAACGAGGTGATTGCCAACCTGGCATTGGAAAAGCTGGGGTATCAGAAGGGTGAATACCAGCATCTGCACCCGAACGACGATGTAAACCGTTCCCAGTCCACCAATGATGCCTACCCGACAGCGGTTTGTTTGGCGATCCAGTTCGCGGCCGAGCCGCTTGAACAGATCATCATCCAGCTCAAACATAGTTTGGAGGCTAAAGGTCGTGAATTTTCCGATATCGTGAAGATGGGGCGCACCCAGCTTCAGGATGCGGTACCCATGACGCTGGGGCAGGAGTTTGAGGCCTTCGCCGTTAACCTTGGTGAGGATATCGAGCGCCTGCACGAAGCCAGCAAGCTGTTGTGCGAAGTGAACCTGGGCGGTACTGCTATCGGCACCGGTATCAACACGCACCCGCGTTATCAGGCGCTGGCCGTTAAGCACCTGGCCGAAATCTCGGGCAAATCCATCATATCGGCGTCCAATCTGGTGGAAGCGACCTCAGACATGGGGGCGTTCGTGCTTTTCTCGGGCATTCTGAAACGTTTTGCCGTCAAGCTGGGCAAGATGTGTAATGACCTTAGATTGCTCTCCAGTGGCCCTCGTACAGGGCTGGGTGAAATTCTGCTGCCCCCGATGCAGCCTGGCTCGTCGATCATGCCCGGCAAGGTAAACCCTGTAATACCTGAAGTGGTCAACCAGACGGCCTATCAGGTCATCGCCAGCGATCTGGCCGTGACTCTGGCGGCTGAAGCGGGGCAGCTGCAGCTCAATGCCATGGAGCCTTTGATCGTCTACAACCTGCTGAACTCCATGAAGATGCTGGGCTCTGCCTGTAAAACACTGGATGAGCGCTGCATTCAGGGCATTCGCGCCAATGCAGAGCAATGCGCACGCCACCTGGACAACAGCATCGGAATCATCACGGCTCTGGTGCCCCATATCGGCTATTCGAACTCGACCCGTATCGCCGCGCAGGCCCTCAACAGTGGCTCCACCGTGCGTGAACTGGTGTTGTCCGAAGGGCTTCTCAGCGAAGCAGAGCTTGATCGCTTGCTGAGCCCACGCTCCATGCTGGCACCGTTTGCGGAAGTGTCTTGATCATGAAGGTTCTGGTGATTTACACAGGCGGCACCATCGGCATGGTGTCTTCTGATCTGGGGTATGTGCCTGCGTCAGGCTTCCATGAGCGTGTACTCGACCAGCTCGGTCGTGCTGCTCGGCAGCTGCCCGAGTACGACCTGATCGAGCTTGATCGGCTGATCGACAGCGCCAATGTTGTGCCGCAAGACTGGTGTGACATGGCCAAAGTGCTTGAGCGCCACTGGGCGCAGTACGATGGCTTCGTTGTGCTGCATGGTACCGATACCCTGGCGTATACCGCTTCAGCGCTGTCATTCATGCTTCGTGGGATCGACAAGCCGGTCATCCTGACCGGTTCGCAAATACCGCTGGCAGAGCTGCGTAATGATGCCCTGGATAATCTGATCACGTCGTTGATGCTGGCGGCCCGAAGTGAGATTCCTGAGGTGTGTGTCTATTTCAACGGGCGGCTGCTGCGTGGCAACCGGGCGCGCAAGGTACGCACCTCAGGCTTCGATGCGTTCGACTCACCGAATTGCCCCTGGCTTGGACAAGTGGGTATCCATATCGACCTGCGTCATGACCTGCTTCTGTCGGCAGGGAAACCTGATTTCTGCATTCCCCAACTGGACCCGTTGGCGGTTGTGGCGCTGAGTGTATTTCCGGGTATGCCGTCGCGATTGATTGAATCAGTACTGGATGAACCTCAGGTTCGAGGCCTGGTGCTACAGACTTACGGGGCCGGAAACCCGCCTGATGCTGATGTCGAGCTGATTAGGGCGTTGGAGCGGGCCTGTGAGCGGGGTGTGGCCGTACTGAATATTACTCAATGCTATCAGGGAGCGGTGAGTCAGGGGGCCTATGCAACAGGTGCTACGCTTAACCGGATCGGGGTCGTTCCGGGGGCAGATCTCACGCCAGAAGCGGCTTTTACCAAACTGCATTTTCTGCTGGCGCAGGACCTGACGGGAGAGCAGCTAAAGGATGCACTGAGTCGACCGTTGTGTGGCGAATGCGCCTGAAAGCACAGCTGTTTAGATTCAGTGTTACTCAGTGTGAAAGGAGCTGGCAAATTGGTGCATCACCCTCGAACTCACCAATTGCTCAGCTCAAAGCGTTCACGCGTGCAAAATAGATAAGCAGTCCGCTATCGAACGCTGCTGTGTTTCGGCATACAGCTCCAACTCGTTCAGGACCGCTTGCCCCAGAGCCTCCTGAAACTCGGCCTGGCTGGAAGATGCGTCATAATGGGCCTGAGCAGTATCACCCAGGTTTGACTGGAAAATACCTGCTGCGCTGACTGGCAGAAAGTCTTCGTACACCAGCGGCTCGTAGTCGATAAAGCCTGCAGCAATAAGCTCATTTAAAGTGCCGGTTAAGGCATTTTCAGTCGCGGCATCATGCCCCTTACGGGTGACGAAATAGCGAAAGTATGCCAATTGCTGTTCGTGCATTGCCTCCAGACTATCCGGGAACGCCTGAAAGTGTTGCGCCAGCAGTTCGGTATAGCGTTGTGCATTTTCTTCAGTTGGGGGCGCATTAAGCTGGACCCGTGCTTCATTGAGTAGCTGGTCATAGAGTGCACGTCCCTTTGGCGTCAGCGCCGCGCCCCTCTGCTCAATCTCACCAAACCGAGCGGTATGACTGCCATAGCTGTTGGTTTGGTCCGTGAACGCCACTTGTTCCTGCAAGGCCTTGAAACTGGTTTGTCTCAGGAGAATAGGGCAGTTGCGACGAGGCGGGCCTTCTACAACCGCCTTGGGTGTAATGCCCCGGTTTGGCATTTCGGCTTGAATACGGTCGATGTCGAGTGTGCGGGGCGTGAGGTGATTGATATGAGGGCCTTTGAAAGCCACCACATCAGCAATGAGGCGGTGCTGTTCATGCAGCAGGTCGTATTCGGCAATGGTGACGGTGGCCTCTTGGTGCCAGCGGAAGGTTTCCAGCGCTTCCTGAATAAACTCGTTTGAATCTGTTTCATTAAGTCCCCCCTCAGTCTCGTGCTGCTCGATCAGTTCGATAACTCGTGCAGTGAAGATGTTGCGCTTGGCGAGAATGTCAGACGCCATGTGTCGCAAAGCCGGATCATCAATCAGTTCCAGGCGCAGCAGGGAGGTAAATACGCGAAACGGGCTCGTCTGAAGGTCGTTTTCGTGTATGGCGCGAAAAGCGGTGGAGTGAACAGGGACTCCTGCAGGGCTCAGATCATAGTAGCCAACAGGCTGCATACCCATGACGGCAAACAGGCGCCGGATGGTTGCCAGCTCGGCAGCGGTGCCCACTCGGATGGCACCATGACGCTCCATCGATAAACGTTCAAACTCACCCGTGCGTTGAAGGTGGCGCTCAATGTCTGGGCATTCGGCCAGCACCTCCTGATTCACTTCAGCCACGAGATCAAGCAAGTCCCCATAGAGGGGGACCTCAGCCTGATACATATCGGACATGAACCTGGAAAATCGGGCGCGGATTTCGGAAGGTTGAACGAACGATGATGTATGCGTGGTCATGGTGAGGAATGCTCCCGAAAACAGATTTTTTTATTAGAGTCTAGCTGTGAACTGGCCGTTATTTGGATCTGCAGGTCTTCTTCAAAGGCTTTCTAGCTTTGCAGAGCCTCAAGATCACAGCCCACAATGGCTTCGAGTTTTGCCGTTATCTCTTCTGCATTCCAGTCCCACCAGGCGATGTCCAATAGTGCATTGATGGTGCTTTCATCAAATCGATACTTAATGACTTTCGCAGGGTTGCCACCGACTACGCTGTAAGCGGGTACATCAGTGGTAACCACTGACTTGCTGGCAATGATGGCACCGCTTCCAACGGTGACACCCGGCATGATCGTCGCTTCGTATCCAATCCAGACATCATTGCCAATGAAGGTGTCGCCTTTGTAGGGCAGGTCGCCTTCTTTAGGTATCACCTTTTCCCACCCATTGCCAAAGATCTGAAAGGGGTAGGTCGAAAAGCCGGATACCTTGTGGTTGGCACCGTTCATGATGAACTTGACGTCTTTGGCGATCGCGCAGAACTTTCCGATGACGAGCTTATCGCCAATAAACGGAAAGTGATAAAGCACATTGCGCTCAAACCGTTCAGGGCCTTCGGGATCGTCGTAGTAGGTATAATCGCCGACGATGATATTCTCCGAAGAGATAAAGTTCTTTAAATAACCGACTTGAGGGAAGCCTTTCATGGGTTCTTTATCGTCGGGACTGGGGCCTTTCATAAACACTTCCTTTGCGATGGCTGACACGTGGTGAATTCAAATATACCCGGCTTTTCTGCCCAACTGTAAGGGCTGGGATTGGGCCCAAGGAGACTTACCTTTTGCTCACGGGCCGGTTTAAAGACACGAAGCGGGGTAAGTCCAACGTTTAGGAAACCTGCGATCAAGTGCCCAGACCTGACCATTTACCAACTTCAGCAGAACCGGAGGGATGACAGTCTGAAAATCCCCCTCATTTCATCGCCCACATACTGACATTCCAGCATGTAGGCGGATTTATCCTACGCACGTAGCATCTGGTCGACCCGCACGATATTCGCGAGAGCGAACAGCATGGCCAATTTGCTGTCATTTTTGCTCAGTCCACGATAACGTGCTTTCACAAATCCAAATTGGCATTTAATGATGCGGAACGGATGCTCGACTTTGGCGCGGATACTGGCCTTAAGATACTCAGTTCGAATCTTGAGTCTGTTGATTCGAGGGTGCTTCTTGAGCAGGCGTATCTTTCCAGGCTGCTCTGCAATGTACCAGTCAGCCCGAACATCTTTAAGTTCTGTACGCTTCTCAGCTCCTCGGTATCCTGCGTCAGCAAAGATAAACCCTTCTTCACCATGTAAAAGAGCACCGGCCTGGTTGAGATCATGCTCATTGGCAGCGGTGGTCGTAAAACTATGCGTGATACCCGTGCGAGCATCGACGCCGATGTGGGCCTTCATCCCGAAGTGCCATTCATTGCCTTTTTTGGTTTGGTGCATCTCGGGATCACGTTCACCGGCTTTGTTCTTGGTGGACGTGGGAGCTTCAATGATGGTGGCATCAACCAGAGTTCCTTCCTTCAACAAGACACCCGCATCGGTCAGCCACTGATTAATTTCTTGAAACAGTTTGCGAGCCAGCCCCTTGCGCTCAAGCAGATGGCGGAAGTTCATAATGGTCGTATGATCCGGAATCGTATTATCCAACGACAAACCTGCAAATAGCCGCATCGATGTAATCTCGTAGAGGGCATCTTCCATCGCAGGATCGCTCAGGCTATACCAGTTCTGCATGCAGTGAATTCGTAACATCGTCGAGAGCGGATAAGGGCGACGACCGTTGCCGGCTTTGGGGTAGTGAGGCTCGATCACCGCTACCAAGCGAGCCCAGGGAACCAACTTTTCCATGCGGCCGAGAAACTTCTCTTTACGTGTCTGGCGACGCTTGCAGGTGAACTCGCTGTCAGCGAAAGATAGCTGGTGATTCATGGAAAGCCCTCGATACGTCATAGCTTAGATTGTCTCATGCTGAGGGACTTATTCGCAGTAACCCTAGGTAGCCACAACACCAGGTGATGGCCCTTTGCAGACGATGAATTCGCGGCTCGTCGGTCACCTAATTATCTGAAAGCGTTGCGATTTTTATGTGAATTTCAAAATAAATTTAATAAAGCTACCACTAAGTCAATAATAAGCGTACGATGATCTTGCTTGAGAGTAACACCTGCATTTATGCACCTTTTCGACGTTCTGCCTAAACGTATGTACCTCGTTCTGTTTTCATAAGTCCTTGTATTATTTAGAGCATTATTCGAACACTTTCAGCATTTTAGCTGCAGTGTTCAAACACTTTTTGAACGAGATTATTATTATGTCTACTACTACTGGCACCGTTAAATGGTTCAACGAAACTAAAGGCTTTGGTTTTATCGAGCAGAAAGGCGGTGGCCCGGATGTATTCGCCCATTTTAGCGCGATTACGGGATCCGGCTTTAAAAACCTTACTGAAGGCCAAGAAGTTCAGTTCACTGTTACTCAGGGCCAGAAAGGCCCGCAGGCCGAAAATATTTCCGTGATCTGAACCTCGAGTTCAGTAAACGATAAAAAACGGACCCTTGTGGTCCGTTTTTTTTTGCATGTAATAAGGTCTGGCTTGTGAAAGAAGCTTCCCTAAGGTGCTTCTTTGCATTGCGCGTTGGCTTTTTGCACTGAAAGCCTTTCCTTTGGTGAAGCGCTCGAATAACTGATAAGAAGCATGGCTCTGAATTTTTAGTTTACTCGGTGTTGGCCCAAAGCGGACCTGAGACTGTGAGGAGCATGATGCGTTAGAAAGTAGGCAGCATATCTTTGTAAAGATAACCGGCAAAACCTTTTCCGGGCCCGCGGTGCCAATAAAGAATCACCCTGTGAATTCACGGTGATTGTTATCAAAATTTACTTCTCACCATGGATATATCGTCTTGGGGTTTCGCCTGTAAGCTGCCGGAAGAACGCAATGAAGGCGCTATCGCTGGCGAAACCGAGCTCGAATGCCACATAAGTGACACTATGGCCCGAGGCAAGCAAGTCCACCGCTCTCAACAGGCGCCAGTTTTGTCGCCATGCCTGGTAAGTCATCCCTGTCTCACGACGAAATATTCGGGTGATCGTTCGGGCGCTAGCCCCTGTCTGAAGTGACAGGATCTTCAACTCTGGTGGAAGCTCTTCGAGGGCCAGGCTTGAGAGACGTGGATCGGATGGAACCCTTAAAAACATGGGCTCATGTCGCGCCGTTGCGAGTTCATCCAGGCAGACGGCTAGTAAATTGCGGGCACTCCCCTCTGACCAGTCGGTATCGAAAGGCTGCAAACTAATGCGTTCGAACACCTCTCGCAGCAGAGGGGTCATTGTTACGATAGCCGCTTCCGCGAAGGGGGAAGTGACGTAAGTGCCATCGAGATAGATTGAACGATATTCGACTTCGCTACGAATTGTCACTCGATGCAGTGTTCCTGGCGGAATCCATGCTACCCGTATCGGTGGAAGGATTGAGGTCGCGTTGGGGAGCTTGATCCGAAGTGAGCCGGCAAAAGTAAAAAGAAGCTGACCTCGCCCATGGCTGTGCCAACCTGAATCATGCTGCACTAAGCGCGAAGCGATACCAACGATCGGCTGCGTGAGCTTATCGACATCAAAGGAGACTGAAGGCTCCAACCAAGCCATAGAATATTTATACCTGTCTTATTTTATATGTTTTTTGTCATTATATTTACAAATGACAAGCTTTCAATTCGATAGAGTGCCGGAAACAAACAACATCCGAGTACTATCATGTTCCGTCGTCCCCCCTTCGCGCTTGTTATTCTCCTTCTGAGCTTTCCTCAGATCGTGGAAACGATCTATAGCCCATCCCTGCCACTCATTGCGTCAGCGTATCGTGTCACCCCCGAAGAAGCTGGGCAGACACTCTCACTATGGTTTATCGCTTTTGCATTAGGGGTCGTGTTTTGGGGGCGGCTCAGCGACCTTGCTGGCCGGCGTCCCACATTACTTGCCGGGTTAGCAATTTTCGTACTTGGCTCTGGGTGGGCCATGACAGCCGGAGATTTTGAGCAACTTATGCTCGCCCGATTTATCTCGGCGTTTGGTGCGGCAGTTGGTTCGATCATCACACAAACAGCACTACGCGACAGCTATCCAGCACCTGACCTTGCACGTGTTTTCTCGGTGCTCGGAGTTGCTCTGGCAGTTAGCCCAGCTATCGGCATGCTTCTTGGTCAAGAGATCGTCGCCTATGCGGGCCACAAAGGGATATTCGCAGGACTTGGTTTGCTTGCGATCACGCTTCTCTGCCTGAGCCTTGCTTTTTGGCCCGAAACAAAGCCGACCGAAACTGCACCAGTACTCTTTATTTCAACTTTCAGAGATATGCTATCGGATGGCGAAGTCTGGCGAAATGCATTGCTAATCGCGGTTTTCAACCTCGCTATCTTTGGGTATTACCAGCTTGCCCCCTTCCTGTTCGAACGGCTGGAAACCCGTTGGTTTGAATTCGGTGAAAGTGGGTTTGTGTTGGCTGCGGCATCCCTTTTAGGTGCGGCCCTAAACTCTCTATTGCTTCTAAAAAGTATAAGCACTAGAAAGTTAATCAAAATCGGAGTCATGCTGCTGTCATTTGGGGCGTGCCTTCTGGCTCTACTTAGCACCAGCCAAGCCTTCCTCATTGGTATGGTATTCGTTTCCTTGGCCTATGCGATTGCAATCCCGAATATCCTAGCCAACGCCTTACGCAACTATACAGGCCAACTAGGCACAGCTGGTGCCATTTTGAGTCTGCTCTACTACGTACTTCTCGGAATAGGCCTGGTTGCTGCTGGCGTTAGCCAGCGACTAGATCTTGTCCTTATATTCTGTGCAATAGTTGCGGCTCTGGCGCTTGGAATAGCACGGTCAAAATGTGAATGAGACCCTGGTGTTCAAATACGTCGTGGATAGGTTCAATCCATAAGACATTTGCCGTAATCAACTGCATCAATGCACATCTCCCTGGACGGCAGTTCACATGGTGTGAAAAGGTGTCAACAATTAGCTAGTAGATCAGGCATAAAAGCAGCATTTTAGCCGCTTTATGCCTGCCTCCGGCCTCTGTTATATGGGGAAAGGGGCTTCCTCACACTTCGGCACGCATCCAGAGGCAAAACGTGCGCTTCGGCGTAGCCCTGCGGGCTGATCAATACTTATCCTCCCCGGTGTGAAGAGGATAGAACGATGATCGAACACAGTATTGATGTAGGGCACCTGAACCCGCCTTGGAATAAGGGAAAGCTACTAGGCCAAAAGCGCCCCCTGAAACTTAAAGATATTTGGGGCATTCGAATCCGTCTTGAGCTTGCAGGTAGAACTCGTGACCGATAGCAAGCTGCGTGGTTGTGACTTGATGAACCTCAAAGTTAAAGATATCAGCCACGGTACAACTCTCCAGAGTAGCCATCATCATCCAAAAGAAAACAGGTAAGCCAGTACAGTTCGAAATCACAGAGGGGACCCGAAAGTCGCTACGCGATTGGATCGGCCAAAAACGACTATCAAGCAATGACTTTCTGTTCCCCAGTAGGGTCGTTTCCAACCACCCTCTGACTACACGGCAATATGCCCGCATCGTCGATCAGTGGGTTACAAGTGTTGGTCTGGATGTCTGTGACTACGGGACACACACAATGAGAAGGACCAAGCCAACTCTGATATACAGGCGTATGCAGGACCTGAGTGCAGTCCAACTAATACTTGGTCATTCAAAGCTGGATAGCACTGTCCGCTATTTGGTAGTGGAGTTGGATGATGTACTCGTTTTGGCCGAATTAACTGATGTTTAAGGGGCTAAAAGGGCCGGCATGCGCTGGTCAAAAACGGGCATTTACAACACGAGACCAAACGAACGAAACACACCGTATTGTGAGTCTAGAGTACGCAGTGAGCGGAGTGCGTGACCTTGTTTTATGGAGGGTTACGAATGCTGATCATCCCTCTTAGTTTTCGTAATGAGTTTTTTTATAAAAAAATAGCTTATTAGTATTGTTCCAAGAATGAGGCTGAATACCCCAAGTGGCAAAAACAAACTTTCATGAAGCAAACCTTTATCGTCGAGATACTGATAAAAAATATTTTCCAAGACTAGAAAAACAGCGCCAACAACTAGAAGAGCCTGGCCAAAAATTAAAGTTATATTCATCGTAATTCTTTGCTCTCTTGCTATCCATTACACATAACGATCGCAGTTGCGGAGAATAGGGCCAAGCTCAGAAGTGGCGTCCCATTTTGAAACCTTCTCCGGAATGAGCGACAGGACCGAGCCTGATGCGGGAAATTCTCCAAAGGACGCTGTTTTCAGAAACAGGCCCTTTGCAGACCTTCAGGAAGTTCTGATAAACGTACACCAAAAATTACGCCTTGCTCACCGGAAAATTAGGAGCGTAGCGAGTAATTTTTCCGAGTGCAGCAAATTGTTATGTGCGTACTAAAGACATTGGCACGAACCGAATTCCGTTGAACTCTGCTTCTTCACCTGTTGCTACGAAACCATTGCGATTGTAAAACCCAACAGCATTCACCGATGAACGTAGGCTAACTTCACGAGCGTCTGTCTGATTAAGCAAATGATTCAATAAAGTACGACCTAAACCTGAACCCTGCTGTGAATTTGCAACAAACAAATGGGTTAGATAATTTCCACCACGCAAGGCAGCAAAACCTAGAACTTCTCCACCCGACACCGCCTTAATTGATGAAAACTTCTCATCATCAAGAGTAGACGCTAGGTCAGGTAACACTCTGTCCTTATACTCTTGCTTTCCTTGTTCATTAAGCAATGGAAGCACATCCTTGGCAGAGACCTCTGAAACAAGCCTTGTTACTGCGTCTAAATCCGTTTTTAGAACCTTCTGAATTTCCATATTTCCTCCGAGCACATAACGCCAAGTTAACCGGCGTGCGTTAGCGCGTCCGAGCGAGGAACGAGCGTTGTTGAACTTTTTGTTAAGCACTTGATGAATTTTCTATTTTTGCCGAAAACAATATATCTTGTCCTGAATCGAGTGGAGTTTCCTCTCGAACTCTTGTTCTTGCACCGTCTTGAATGCCAATATCTGTCCAATCTAAGCTAGGTAAGTCCTCAAAGATCGCAGGAATGGTATTGGGCTGAGAAATCCCACCAACTACTCTTAGGCTTTTGTTCCACTCTAGTGCCCAAAACCACTCACCGTTATCCCCCTTACCCCTACGCATTATTGCTTTGAAAAAACCATTTGCAGTTTCAATATTTGCGTAGCATGGAATACCACTAGCTCTTTCCATGATTTTCAGAAATTGCGAGTTACCCCAGTCAGAATAAGGATATGCGCTATGAATATAAAAATATTTATAGCTAAGCAAGCATGTCCCTTCAGCAGAAAGTGGGTCACGTGAAGTTATCAATGAAAACAATCCCTGTATATGTCTAAAGGCAAGAAATTCAATTCTCCGTTCATCAGCCTGAGGTGGGCCAGACATATTGAAAGCAATACTTGCGGGGCCAAATTTTGTGACAATATTAAAATTGTCACCAGAATCCTTAATCAACACGCCCTGTTTAACTGGATGGTAGTCTTTTTCTGCTTTTCGCTTGGCAAGCTCATTATGTGCAGGTGATCTTTTCCTGGTAGGACTATTAAACAATGATATTGATGAAAGGTGGCGTTCTACGTCTGATTTCTCATCATTGCACTCTTTGCATGCTCGAAATATAAGATTGAATAGATCACCATTGCCAAACTCACCAGTTGGAACAAACTCCCTACCAACAAGATGCTCTTTGTTTGACTCTAAATCTGAATCAGCTCCGACAAAGCGACCGCAGTATAGGCAATATTGGTTCGACTTTGATTTTGACCGATTGAACCAATTCACTGGCTGATTATTTTTGTAATGAAATATTCCGTTCACTGCCGATACTCATTTTTGTGCTTAACATTTTTAATACTGCGCATGCGTGTTTTTGCTCCCAACCGAAGACTGGAAGAGGTGATCTACTCACTTGAAGAGAAAGGATAAATCGAGATACCACAGTCATTCTCTTCCGGTGAAAACGAGCATGCGCATTTTGACGCTTTGCCGTGCGGGTTATCCTGCAACGGCCAGTCCATAGTGTCCTGATACTGAACGATTTTCCCGCCTGTTACCAGTTACAAATGAGCACAGTCATGTGACAAAACAAGCACCCTAGGCTCGTGGCTTTCAATACACTGTATGTAACCACAGAAACTTAAAGCAGCTTATCCACATTTCCTATGGTTCACGGGGCAACCGAATGATTCCTGCGAATGTCCGCTCTGTGCGTAAAGCCGCTCCACACCTTCAAAGTCATCGCCTTTCAATAGCAAAAGCCCCCAATCTGCGGCAAACAGAGCCAATAAAAAAGCCGCACAAGGCGGCTTTTGTAGATATATGAGGGAGAGACGTTTTTTAGTCTTAACGACCTTTCCAGGGCACCAGTTTACGTTCGGCGTAGCGCATCAGCAGGTCGAACAGGTAGGCGATCACGCCGATGACGATAATGCCCATGATGACCACGTCGGTAACCAGGAACTCGGCGGCGTTCAACACCATGAAACCAAGGCCCGCCTGTGCCGCGACCATTTCAGCGGCGACCAGTGTGGTCCAGCCGAAACCGATGCCGATACGCATGCCGGTCAGGATCTCGGGCAGGGCACTTTTCAGGATGATGTGACGCACTACCTGCCAGCGGGATGCGCCCATGGAGTAGGCGGCGTGGATCTGTTCGATGGCAACGGACTTCACACCGGCGCGAGCACTCAGTGCCATGGGCGCGAAGATGGCCATGTAGATCAGTACGATTTTCGAGGTTTCACCGATACCCAGCCAGATGATAACCAACGGCAGGTAGGCCAGTGGCGGCAGCGGGCGGTAGAACTCGATGATGGGGTCAAACAGACCGCGTGCGACACGGTTTACACCCATGAAAATACCGATGGGGACGGCAGTAACCAGCGCCAGGGCAAAGGCACCAAAGACGCGCAGCATGCTCCAGCCGGTGTGCTCCAGCAGGGTGGCGTTGGCAAAGCCTTCGGTCAGGACTTCCCAGAAACGTTCAACCACGGCAACAGGGGAGGGCAGGAACAGAGGTTCGACCCAGCCCGCCGAGGTGGACACAAACCAGAGTCCAATCAGAAAAACGGCTGTCAGAATGCTGATGCTCAGGCTGCGACCTTGGCCGGGTGCGCCGAAGGAGTCACCGGGTTTTACGGGGCCTGCTGCAAACAGTTTGGTAAATTTGTCGATCAGCTTAGGAGACTGGGCTACCTGAACCGGACGTGCTGCCGACGCTTTGGGCACAGGGGCCTGCTCTTTAACGTCGCTCTGATCGGGCGTCTGTAAAGTGCCTTCGGCGGTTTGATTGGCCATCATCAGTGCAGCCCTCCAGACTGTTCGTCGCCGTGTATGATGCTGAGGACTTTCTCGCGGATCTCGATGAACTCCGGCAAGGATTTCACCTTGCGTGCATCCCGGCATTCCAGGAAGCGTTCGTTGAAGTCCAGTTTGAATTCGTGGGTGATACGCCCCGGTCGCGGTGACATGATGATCAGACGCGATGCCATAAACAGGGCCTCTTCAACACTGTGGGTGATGAAGAACATCATTTTTTCGGTTTCTTTCCACACATCCAGCAGCAGTTCCTGCAGTACCTCACGGGTCAGCGCATCCAGTGCGCCCAGAGGTTCATCCAGCAACAGCATTTCAGGATCGTTGGTCAGCGCACGCGCGATACCTACGCGCTGCTGCATACCGCCGGAGAGTTGATAAACCGGGTGGTTGTGGAAATCTTCCAGGCCAACCAGTTTCAGGAAGGAGGCGGCACGCTCACGACGTTCAGCCTTGCCGACACCCTGTAACTTGAGACCAAATTCGGTGTTTTCCAGCACGTTCAGCCAGGGCAGCAGGGCGTGTTTCTGAAACACGACGCCGCGTTCCTTGCCGGGACCGGAGATCTGATCCTGCAGATCCACACCACAAGCCACGCGGGGCAGGCCTGTGACGGGGTTATCACCCAGAGTGAGGTAACCGTCGGTCGGTGAGATAAATCCGGCCATCAAGCTCAGCAAAGTAGTTTTGCCACAGCCAGAGGCGCCCAAAGCGACGACAAACTCGCCCGGTTCGATAGTGAAGTTGATGTTAGACAGGGCCTGAACTTCTTCACCGCTATTAAGGCCGGGATATACCACCGACACATCATGAATCTGCAATCTGCTCATGTTCTTTCTCCTTCGGGGGAGACCGGTGCGAGCCGAGGCCCGCACGGGTCAATCCAGATCAGGATCCAGCCTTCTCGGCATAGGAAGGGTTTACAAAGTCGCTGTAGCGTTCTTTCAGGCCCGGGATTTTGCCCTGCTCTTTCAGGAACTCAGAGGTGAAGCGCAGGGCCTTGGCAGCACCGCCTTCTTCACCACAACCCAGCCAGGCACAGCTCTGCTGTTCGGCCAGAGTCGGGAACTGATACAGCGCCAGTACGCCCGGTACGCTGGCTGCATCGCCACCGGTCATCTGGGCGATCTTCTTCACCATCGGAGACTCGGCGGTCAGGGTGTCTTTGCTGGCGCGGTATTCGTTGTCAGCCTTGGCCATGAGTTCGATCAGCTTGCTGACCACTTCAGGGTTGGCCTTGCCGTATTCCTTGCTCACAACCATGCCGTCGAAGGTTGCCTTACCCCAGCGGCTCAGCTCGCCAGAACTCAGCAGTACCTGACCGTCCTGCTTGATCTGGCCCAGAACTGGATCCCAGATAAAGGCTGCATCGATATCACCACGTTTCCAGGACGCGGAAATGGCGTTAGGCTGCAGGTTCAGCACTTTCACGTCCTTCTCGGTCAGGCCGAACTGCTCAAGTGCGAACAGGGTGTGGAAGTGAGTGGTGGAAACAAAGGGAACCCCCAGGGTTTTGCCTTTGAGATCCTGAGGGGCCGTGATGCCGCTGCCGTTGCGAACAACCAGGGCTTCGGCTTCGTTGATGTTCTCAAGAATCCAGACCAGCTCAATGTCTACACCACGGCTGATGGCCGCTGCGATCGGGCTGGAACCTGCTGTAGCAATGTCCACATCGCCAGAGGCCATGGCGGTGATGACCTTGGCGCCAGAGTCGAAGCGACGCCATTCAATGTCCATGCCGGTAGCTTCTTCCAGTGCCTTGTCGGCAATCACGGCTTTCCAGGGGTTCATCATGCCCTGGTAACCGATTGTCAGGGTGTCGGCGAATGCCATCTGAGAACAGAGAACACTGGCGCCAACGGCGATGGCCAGTTTGTTTGCAGTGCGCCCCACGAGTGTCTTGATGCTGGTCTTTTTCATGTTGGTGCTCCGGTTTCCAAATTGGGTTGCCGTGCTAGCGGCTGGGTGTTTTGTAACCTGAGTCCACATTAGAACCGGGCCTTGCTCAGGCCATAGAGCCAGTCTGGACCGGGTATGGGTCCAGTTGAAATGAATGGCATATTTTGTGCATGATTTTGGTGCATTAAACGACGGAAACTGCTGCTGTTGATATGAATGAACACTATTTAAGGGTCGATTTTGAGCCAGGGCGTACACTGCAGGACCAGATTCGCGAACGCCTGGTCGCCACTATTCTCAGTGGCCATCTGCCGGTGGATGAGCCCATGCCATCGTCCCGCCGCTTGGCTGAGCAGTTGGGCGTTTCACGCAATACGATTGTGTTGATTTACGAAAGCATGGTGGATGCCGGCTATCTGGTCGCGATGAAACGCAGGGGCTATTTCATCGCGCCCGCGTTTCATAATCCGGAGGATATTTGCACTGATATGGTGCAAGTAGACTCAGCTGGCGCGCCGAGCTGGCGGGATCGTTTTCGTCGTCGTCCCAGTGAAGAGCGCTCCATCATCAAACCGAATAACTGGCGCGCATTTGAGTATCCCTTCATCTATGGGCAGGTTCAGCATGAGTTCTTTCCCATCGAGCAATGGCGTGAGTGTGCCCGTAAATCGCTGTCAGGCACCGGGGGCAAGGATTGGATACACGACAGTGTGGATTCTGATGATGCTGTGCTGGTGGAGCAGGTACGGACGCGCTTGCTGCCCAAGCGGGGCATTTACGCGGAGCCCAACGAAATCCTGATCACCATCGGTACTCAGAACTCACTCTATCTGCTGGCCAATCTCCTGTGTGATCGCAGCACGCGAGTGGCGCTGGAAAATCCGGGCTTCAGAGATGCCCACAGTATTTTCAAGATGTTCGATGCGGATATTCATCTGCAGCCGGTGGATGAAGAGGGCCTGGTGGTGGATGAGCGCTTGCAGGCCTGTGACTACATATATGTCACGCCCAGTCATCAAGTGCCCACCGGGGCTGAGCTCTCAGTCCAGCGCCGCCGTGAATTGATGGCATTGGCCTCCGAACATGATGCCGTCCTGATCGAAGACGACTACGACGCCGATATCAATATGCAGGAGAATCCGGTTCCCGCATTGAAAGCCTATGATCAGGACAAGCGCGTGATCTACATGGGCAGCCTGTCCAAGTCGATTTCACCCGGTTTACGAATCGGCTTCATGGTGGCGGATGAAACCCTGATTGCCGAAGCCAGGGCTTTGCGCCGACTGATGTATCGTCACCCGGCGGCCAACAATCAGCGTCAGGCAGCCCTCTTTCTGTCGCAAGGGCACTATGACGCTTACCTGCGCAAGATTCGTGAGCTGTACTCGAACAAACTGGTGCGCATGCAAACAGCGGTTGAGCGATACCTGCCGGATATGATGACGGTGCCGGTCAGCTCGGGAGCCTCGTCCATCTGGCTGCGGGCATCCAAAGAGGTCGATACCGAGGAATTGTCCTGGATGGCGGCGCGAGAAGGTGTGTTGATTGAACCCGGAGCGGTTCATTGCCTGGGGGATAACCCACCGAAGAACTACTTCCGCCTGGGGTTCTCGGCTATTGCCACGCACAAGATTGAAGCCGGTATCGAGCTGCTCAGTCATACCCTGGATCAATACTCCGCAAGGCATTAGCCCGTGCTGGACCAACAAACTCCTGTAACTGGATCTATCACCTGAGTTCGGTCAACTCCTAACGTACAGCTGTGTGTCGGCACTCCTGCCGATACCGCTGGAGCTTGGATTGTGGCTGAACTTATCTCTTTGACCCGCATTGATCATCTGGAACTGGCTGTACTGCTGGTCGCCCTGGCGGCTTTGGTACGGGGCTATACCGGTTTTGGTTTTGCGGCTATTGCCATTACCGGCCTCAACCTGATCTGGCCGCCGCAGTTAAGTGTACCGGTCATTCTGCTACTCGATCTGATCGGCACCGTGGGCCTTTTGAAACCTGCTCTGAAACATGTGGATAGGGGGCTCTGTCTGCGGCTGGGGCAGGGAGCGCTGGTTGGTTATTCCCCTGGGTCTGACCATTCTTATTCAGGTGCCGGAAACCTGGCTCAAACTGGCGATCAGCGCTGGTGTGCTGTTGATGACGCTATTGCTGATCCGCCGCCCGGCGACCAGCCCCCGTGAATTTCCCTGGTTGACCCGCATTGTCGGCAGTGTGTCCGGTGCTTTTACGGCTGCGGCCTCCGTTGGCGGTTTGCCGGTGGTGTGCTACCTGCTGACCACGCCGACCAATCCGGTCATCCAGCGCGCATCCATGGTGATTTTTCTGGCCGCTACTGACCTGCTGGCGCTGCTGATGCTTTACCTGAGTGATGTATTTGATGCCAGCCTGATCGGCCCTGTGCTGATTCTGTTGTTGCCGACACTGGTCGGCGTCCAGCTGGGCCAGTGGGCGTTCCATCGCCTGCGCCCCAGCTCTTTTCATCCCGTTGCCTTGCCGGTACTGGCCCTGTTGTCGGTCAGTGGTTTGGGCATGGGTGTTTACTCGATTTTCTGATTGTTTTGAACAGGAGAGACACTATGTCTAAGACCGCATTTATTACCGGCGCAACTTCAGGGTTTGGTTTGGCCTGCGCCCGTCGGTTTGCCGCGGATGGCTGGAATCTGGTGTTGACCGGGCGTCGTGAAGAGCGCCTGGCAGCAATCAGCGAGGAGCTTTCGGCACAGTGTCAGGTGTTGGTACTGAAACTGGATGTGACCGATGCCGATGCTGTTAAGCAGGCTGTTGATAGCTTGCCTGAACCCTTTGCGCAGGTTGATGTACTGCTTAACAACGCAGGTCTGGCGCTGGGTACTGAAGCTGCGCAGAACTGTGATTTGAACGAATGGCAGCAGATGATCGATACCAATATCAGTGGCCTGGTTGCCGTGACACATGCGTTGCTGCCAACACTGATCAAGCAGGGCAAGGGCAGCAGCATCATCAATCTGGGCTCTATTGCCGGTCACTGGCCCTATCCGGGCGGCAACGTTTACTGCGGCACCAAGGCGTTTGTTGAGCAGTTCTCATATGGCCTGCGTTGCGACCTGTCAGGTACTGGCGTCCGTGTCAGCAACCTGGCACCGGGCCTGTCCGAGAGTGAGTTTACGCTGGTGCGAACCGGCGGTAATCAGGACGCCTACGACAATCTTTACAAGGGGGCTGATCCGATTCAGCCCGAAGACGTGGCCAACACGGTGTTTTGGCTGGCCACCTTGCCTGCTCATTTGAATGTGAATCAGCTGGAACTGATGCCTGTTTCTCAGGCCTGGTCACCTTTCTCTATCCATCGTGATGCCTAAGCCCTCACACTGAAACAGGATTAACGCTATGAACAGCAGTCTGAATGAACTGGATCTATTGAAAACCATCGACCGCGATCATGTCTGGCATCATCTGACGCCGGGTGCAGCCGCCAGCAATGGCCTGCCGATGTTTGTTCGCGGTGAAGGGCTGAACCTCTGGGACAGCGAGGGCAACCAATACCTGGACGCCTCTGCCGGTGGTGTTTGGGTGACTAATGTGGGCTACGGTCGTACTGAAATTGCTGATGCCGTGCGCGACCAGCTGGCTGAGCTTAACTTTTTTGCCGGCTCCATGGGCAACAAGCCTGCAGCTGCTTTTGCCCAGAAACTGCTGGAAAAAATGCCAGGTCTGAGCCGTGTGTACTATTCCAACTCGGGTTCTGAAGCGAACGAAAAAGCATTCAAAATGGTGCGCCAGATTGCCCATAAGCATCACGGCGGTAACAAGTACAAGATCCTGTACCGTGAGCGCGATTACCACGGCACCACCATTGCTGCCTTGAGTGCGACAGGTCAGGCCGAGCGCCGTGCCCAGTTCGGTCCGTTCGTTCCGGGTTTTGTGGAAGTGCCACACTGCTGTGAATACCGTAGCCAGTACCCTGACAGTGCCGATTACGGGGTTAAGGCAGCCGAAGCGATCGAGGAAGTGATCCTGCGTGAAGGCGCTGACACTGTGGGTGCCATCATCCTTGAGCCGATCACGGCGGGTGGCGGCATCATTACGCCGCCAGAAGGTTACTGGGAAAAGGTGCGCGAGATTTGTGACAAGTACAACATCCTGCTGATCATGGATGAGGTGGTGTGTGGTGTGGGGCGTACCGGTCAGTGGTTCGGCTATCAGCATTACCCGATCCAGCCGGATATCGTCACCATGGCCAAGGGCGTTGCCTCTGGCTATGCCGCCATCTCCTGCACGGTTACCACCAAACGTGTATTTGACCTGTTGCAGGAAGATGCGGGTGACAAGCTGGGCTTCTTCCGCGATATCTCAACCTTCGGCGGCTGCCTGGCAGGCCCGGCAGCCGCACTGGCGAACCTCAAGATCATCGAAGAGGAAGGACTGGTCGAAAACTCACGCGTGATGGGCGAGCGCCTGTTGAATGGTTTGACCGCGTTGAAAGGCAAGCACGCCATTGTGGGCGATGTGCGTGGCAAGGGGCTGTTTGCCGGTATTGAACTGGTTGCAGACAAGGCGACCAAAGCGCCGGTGGATGAGTCGGTTGCGATTGCCATTGCCAGTGCCTGTAAGCAGCGCGGTGTGTTGATTGGACGTACCAACCGCAGCCTGGATGGCTTCAACAATATTCTGAACTTCAGCCCTGCATTGACCGCAACAGCTGAACAGATCGATCGCATTGTTGAGGTGGTGGATCAGGCGATAGCCAGCGTCAGCGAGACACTCTGACCCTGCCAGCAGGCGTTGATAGACCTAAAAAAACCGGACCTGAAAACAGGTCCGGTTTTTTATTATGGCGCTGAAGGGTTTGGCGAAATCAGGTTTTAAAACGCTTCACCTGGGTCGACAGGCTTTCACTCAGCTTGGCCAAATCATGTGCGCTATGGCTGGTTTCGGTAACGACAGCGTCAACGTCCTGCGCAAGGTCACTGATCAGGGTAACGTTCTGGTTCACCTCTTCGGCGACAGCCGATTGCTCCTCTGCCGCTGATGCGATCTGCGTATTCATATCATTGATCTGCATGACAGCATCGGTAATGGCGCTCAGCATGCGTGCCGCTTCCTGCATGCCCTCCACACTGTCACTGGCTTTCAACGTGCAGCTTTGCATAGAGGTGCTGGCGTCGCGTGTCCGGCTTTGTAGTTTCAGTGCCGTACTCTGTATACGCTGAGACGATGCTGCCGTGTTTTGGGCCAGTTTGCGAACCTCATCGGCCACTACCGCGAATCCACGGCCGGTTTCGCCCGCACGCGCGGCTTCAATGGCGGCGTTCAGCGCCAGCAGGTTGGTTTGCTCGGCAATGCCGCTGATAAGCTCGGTCACTTCCCCAATCTCACGACTGTCCTGTTCAAGTGCCAGCATCAGTTGGTCTGCACTCTGAATTTCAGATGCCAGTTCCTGAATCAGGCTGCTGATCTGGTCCAGAGATTGAGAGCTTGCCTGGGCTTTAGTGCCGGCTTCCTGAGTGGTATCCGCCGTATGTTGAGCATGTGCGCTGACCTCATGAAAAGAGTTGGCCAGTTCTTGCACAGCAGAGGCCAGCTGATCGGTTTTGTCTCTCTGCTGGCGCGACTTTTCGCTGGCGTCCTGTGTCTGGCGTGTTGCGTGATGCAGTTCAGTACTCAGGCGCTGGCTGCCTTCCTGCGTCTGCTTGACCACCTGGCGAATCTGGAACACGTAATTACGCAGCTCACGCTCAAGCTTTGAGCCTTCTTGTTTCAGATCCGCGCGCAGGTCTATCTGACCATCGTTGACGACCATATTCGCGACCAGTTGCGACAGCTCTTCCGATTGCTTGGCTTCGCGGCACAGCAGGTGAGCCATATAAATTAGCAGCGCGGCTTCAAACACCACAAAAGCGGCGTGGATGAGCACGATGGTCCAACCGGTGCGCAGCTCAAATATGAACACGCCAGCGTTGCTTTCCTGAAGATAATTGAACAGCGCGTGGTGGACCGCAATCAGACCAGCGGCTGCCAGTATGGGCAACCAGTCACGGTAGAACAGCAGGAATGCCAATAGCACGAAAATGGCGAAGTGGAACTCGATCATACCGTGGCTCTGGTGAATCAACAGGGCCGAATACACCATAAATGCCAGGCCTTGAGTGACACGTGTCAGGCGGCTGCCCGGCTGTAACTTGACCAGCAGGGTGCAGAGCAATGTCGTTGGCAAGCCAATGACCAGCGCTTCGGCCCAGGTGGAATACCAGTTGGCCATGCTCAGCGCAACAAGCAAAAGGAACCACTGCACGCCAGCCATGAGTCGGTCGCCGTGGCAGTAGAGTGAATACATGGAAAAGTGTTGGCTTTGAGCCGTCATGTTGAAACTCCGTCGTGTACAGCGGAAGCATTATTTTTCCAGGGGCAGAGGCAGCCACTGGATAGCTGAAAGGTTTGGTTACGTCTTTCGCCTTCTATTAATTGGTCTAGCACTTGAGACACATAGTCGCCACTCCGGCTGCTGCATACGGCACCCGGGCTCCAGGGCCCCATATACTCGGCACCATGCTGGGCAGACAACACCAGAGCTGCCGGACTGGCCGGTGGGTGATCCTGCTCCGATGCAATGTCTACGCGAACCTGAGGAAACAATTCCTGCGCTTCCCTGAGTTGATCAGCATCGGGCACAAGCACTCGAAAACGAATGGACAGCTCTCGGTACTGAGCAATCAGATCCTGCACATGGGGTGTATTGAATCGTGTGCAGGGGCAGCTGCTGTCAAAGAAGTGGATCACTTCAATGGGTGTATCGGGCTCATGGCGGCTGATGTCCAGTTGTTCAGCATTGAACAGGGCATCACCCGTCAAACTCTCCAGTGGCTGATACCAGCGCAATTGGAACCACCAGAAAGCGGCTGCCATTGCACATGCCCAGAGCATCACGAGCAGCGTGGCCAAAACGGGTTTGGATATTACAGCCATGGATGGCCTCAGGCAGTAGCGGCTAAAAGAACAGTATGATGCTGATTGTACGTGCCATCACGTAAAGGCGATGACTTTTCAGGTGGGGAGGTGAATATTAAAGCCTGTTTTGGTGCGGGTGCACAATAAGCGTGCGGAAGGTTGATGCAGGGCAAAAAAAAGCGCCTGACCTCAAGGCTACGGGAGCCGCTGGGTTCAGGCGCAAAAGCCTCATGTTAGAGCTATGCAAGCAACCACCGGACAGAGTGGCTACCTGTCCTGTTTAAAGCAAGCTGCGTGCCAACTCATGAGGCCAGTTCTACAAGGGTACTCCACGCTCAGAATGTCTGGGTAATGAAGGTGGTCTGTTTCTGGGTTTTGGAGCCTGCACTCGCGAACAGGAAGTTAAGCTCGGCGCGGGGCAGCTCCGGGTTCTGTGTGCAGACACGGTAGGGCAGCCAGGTCGAGTTGTGCTCGCTCAGATCCAGCTGTTCGGGACCAAACAACTGGTAATCTGCCAACCCGGATACAGACACCTGAACCAGTTTCTGAGCCTCATCAAATCCTTCAACCTTTACGCGGTAATTGTTGCAGAAGGTTTCTTCATCAAGCTGTACAAACAGGGCACCTCGATCGCGGCGAATCTCCACCAACAGTTCGGTTGTCTGGGTAAATCCAAAAATGACCGCCGCGAATGCACAACCCATTACTGCTGCATAACCAGCCAGGCGAGGACGCAGCAGTCGGGAAGGCTGTTTGTGCAATTGGGCCTCGGAGGCAAAACGGACCAGGCCAGTGGGGCGTTCCAGCTTTTTCATGACCGTATCGCAGGCATCAATGCAGGCACCGCAATCGATGCAGGCGGCCTGAAGGCCATCACGGATATCAATACCGGTCGGGCAGACCTGCACGCAGAGGCCACAGTCCACACAGTCACCGCTGTTGGCATCGGCGTTGCGACGGTTGGCACGCGGCTCACCACGAGCCTTGTCGTAGCTGACCGTCAGTGTATCCCGGTCAAACATGACGCCCTGAAAACGTGAATAGGGGCAGGCATGCAGGCAGATTTTTTCGCGCACAAGACCAGCATTGGCATAGGTCAGAGCGGCCATGATCACAATCCAGCCCGCAATACTGGTGGACAGTTGCAGTTGGCTGGCGTCGGCCAGAATCTCGCGGATCGGAATGAAGTAGCCGGTAAAAGTTACTGCCGTCAGCGTAGCCAGCAAAATCCACAGTAGATGCTTGAGCACACGGCGCAGCAGGGCTGTGCCACGCAACGACTGTCCCTCCTGGCGGGCACGCAGGCTGGCGCGACCTTCGGTCAGATCTTCAATGCGAATAAACAGCCAGGTCCAGATACTTTGAGGGCAGGCAAAACCACACCAGACGCGCCCCCAGGCGACGGCCATAAAAAACAACAGACAGGCGCCTGCGATCATTAAACCCGCCATGAGCGGCAAGTCGTGCCAGGACAGGGTGTGGCCAAACAGAAAAATACTGCGCTGGGAAAAAGAGAACAGCAGCCAGGGCTGGCCATCGACCTGTATCCATACCAGCCCGAAGAACAGAGCGATCATTGGCCAGCTGGTTAGCCGCCGCAGGTTCTGGAACAGGCCGCTGGTCAGGCGAACATGAAATTTTCCATCCCGCGCAAAGGGGGTGTACTCCTCCACGGGTGATCCGGTATCCGTTGATAGCTGTGCGACAGGTATTTTTTCCATGGCGTTGTTTTCCACAAAGGGATCCGCTGGTTTTTGATGGCGGAAGAGTACGCTTTTTGAGGAAATGGGTTCAGGTCTAAAAAAATAAATATTGATAGGTACAGTTTGTGTGGCCGTTCACTGTTTGGACTGAATCTGGCGACCTCCAGCCAGGAAGGTCGCCCTGATAGGTCAACTCAGTGATAGCCGTCTTCTACATCGACCTTTCCTCGGAAAACGTAGTAGGACCAGGCTGAGTAGGTGAGGATGATCGGGATGATCAGCAGTGCACCGACGAGCGCAAATCCCTGGCTGGCGACGGGGGCCGAGGCTTCCCAAATGCTGATTGAAGGGGGAATGACATTGGGCCAGAGGCTGATACCCAGGCCCAGAAAGCCCAGTGCCATGACGACCAGACTCATGACGAACGGCCCGACTTCTCCACGATCAACCGTTTTTAACAGCCACAGGCAAACCAGGGCGGTGAGGATCGGCAGGGGTGCCAACCAATACAGGTTGGGCAGGCTAAACCAGCGTTCGGCAATTTCATCATGGGCAAGGGGCGTCCAGATGGAGATCATCACAATGCAGCCCATCAGCAGCCAAACCAGAGGTTTACTCAAACGGCGCATCTGTTGCTGTAAGCCACCCTCGGTTTTCATGATCAGCCAGGTGCCACCCAGCAGGGCATAGGCGGCGACCAGCGAAAGGCCGCAGAAGAGTGCAAAGGGGCTAACCCAGCTCAGCACATGACCGCTGAAAGCGTTGTTTTCTACCGGCAATCCCGAAATGTAGGCCCCCAGGATGACGCCTTGAAAAAAGGTTGCGAGTAACGAACCCACGAAGAAAGCCTTGTCCCACAGATGTCGACTGTGAGGGCTTGCCTTGGCGCGAGCCTCGAAAGCCACGCCACGCAAAATCAACCCAATCAACATCATGAGTACCGGGATATAAAGAGCACTCAAAATCACGGCATAGGCCAAGGGGAATGCCGCCATCAGTCCGGCACCGCCCAGAATCAGCCAGGTTTCGTTGCCGTCCCAGATCGGCGCGATACTGGCCATCATATGATCGCGATCTTCCTTGTCGGGGACCATTGGGAACAGTAGTCCGACACCGAGATCAAACCCATCGGCTATGACATAGAGCAACACGCCAAAGAGAATGATAACGGCCCAGATCAATGCGGTATCGATACCCATGTCAGTCTCCTGAGTGTGCATCCGACGGTGTAGTCGGACGGATAGTGGAAAGGGTTGTCTCGATTGGCTGGTCAGGTCCCTTGCCGATCAGGCGCAGCAGGTAACGAATGCCGGTACCAAAGATCAGGCCATATACGACTACCAGCAGCACCAGCGAAAACACCATGGTTGAGGTGCTGTGGTTACTGCCGGCATCCGCGGTTTTCATCAGGCCGTAAATCACCCAGGGTTGGCGGCCCAGTTCGGTGGTGAACCAGCCGGCCAGCAGTGCGATCAGTCCGGATGGCCCCATCAGCAGTGCAAATCGAAGCAGGGTACGGTTATGAAACAGTGTTCCTCTCCACCAGGCCCATATCCCCCAGATGCCCAGCAGAAACATCAGCAGGCCAAGGCCAACCATCACCCTGAATGACCAGAATACGGCAGCGGCATTAGGGTGTTCATCTTTGGGAAACTCGGACAGACCGGGGAAAGTACCCTCCCAGCTGTGGGTGAGAATCAGGCTGGCCAGGCGAGGAATTCCAACGGCGAAGTGGGTCGTCTCGGCCTCATTGTCAGGCCAGCCAAACAGCAGCAGAGGGACACCTGCGCCAGGCTCTTCGTTGCGCCAGTGGCCTTCCATGGCGGCAACCTTGGCGGGTTGGTACTCCAGCGTGTTCAGTCCGTGAACATCACCGGCCAGCATCTGTAAGGGGGCGGTGATTACCAGCATGCCGATGGCCATGGCCAGCATCTTGCGAATGGCCGGAGTATCCTTCCCCTTGAGCAGGTGCCAGGCGGCACTGGCCGCAACCATCAGTGCGGTACTGAGAAAGGCGGCCAAGACCATATGCACCAGCCGATAGGGGAAGGATGGGTTGAAAATGATCGCCATCCAATCGGTGGGGATCACACGGTTATCTACAACTTCGTAACCGGCGGGAGTTTGCATCCAGCTGTTGGACGCCAGGATCCAGGTCGCCGAGACCAAAGTACCCAGCGCGACCATGACGGTGGCAAAAAAGTGAAGGCGTTCGCCAACGCGATTCCAGCCAAACAACATGACGCCCAGAAAACCGGCCTCCAGAAAAAAGGCAGTTAAGACTTCATAGGTCAGCAAAGGGCCGGTGATACTGCCAGCGAAGCGAGAAAATTCGGGCCAGTTGGTACCGAATTCATAGGCCATGACAACGCCTGAAACGACGCCCATACCAAAATTAAGCGCAAAAATCCGGCTCCAGAATTCGTACAGTTGCTTGAATACCGGATTTTGAGTGCGTAACCAGCAGCCTTCAAGAACGGCCAAATAGCTGGCCAGGCCGATAGTGATTGCAGGGAAAATGATGTGGAAGGAGACAGTAAAACCGAACTGTATCCGGGCCAACATCAGAGCCGTGTCATACATGGGACACCTCGGGTGAGATCAGTTTGTTCAAACACAGTATTCAAAGCGGGGGCACCTGGGAGCGATGGGAAAGGGCATGCCTACCCACTGGGGGGAGTGACCAGGCTGGACGCCCGCGCTTTGAATGGAGGGCAGATTACGCCTGTACAAACGATAGGTTCAGGTATAAAAAAGTAATAAGTAATAGGTACAGATGAACAGGGGCACAGTTTGAGTTCGGAATATCGTTATCAGCAGCTCGAGCACTGGTTGCTGCGGGGAATCGAGGAGCAGCGCTGGCGTTTGGGGGAGCGTTTGCCCTCAATAAGGGCTCTGTGCAAGGAACATGGCCTGTCCAAAGCCACGGTGCAGCATGCCCTGCAGCGACTGGAAGCTCAGGGATTACTGGAAGCGCGCCCCAAGGCTGGCTATTTCGTCTCGCTGCAGCCGCGTACCGTGCGACAGCCTCAGAGCCGGGTGAGTATCGAGGCGCCACGCCCCGTGAATGTCAGTGAGCTGCTGCTGGATATCATGCGCCGCAGTGCGGCCTTTGACCTGATTCCCGACTTTCGTGCCGGTGATCTGCCCGCCGGCATTCTGGCACTGAACCGTTCCATCGGTCGGGCGTTGCGGCGTCAGCGTGGTGAAGACTACCTCTATTACGACGAGCCTGCTGGCGATGCCGGACTGCGGGAGCAGCTGTCATTGCATCTGTCCCGTCGTGGCTGGGCGGCGCAAGCTGAACAGCTGTGCATTACATCCGGTTGTCAGCATGCCCTGTTTCTGGCGTTGCAGGCCTGTTGCAAGCGTGGTGATGTGGTGGCGGTTGAGTCGCCGGGTTTTTATGGCGTGATGCAGCTGCTTGAGCAACTTGAATTGAAGGTGGTTGAGGTGCCGACCTCGCCGGAAAGCGGTATGGATATGACCGCGCTGGAAGAGGTTCTGTCGCGCTGGCCGGTGCGTGCCTGCATCGTTTCTCCGGCGTTCGCAACGCCCAGTGGCGCGCTCATGCCTTTGGCTTCACGACAGCGCTTGCTGGACTTGGCCGATAAGCATGATCTGGCCATTATCGAAGATGATATCTATGCCGATACGGCCCTGGGCGCCATCCCTGATCCTTTGAAGGCTCTGGACCACAATGAGCGTGTCATCCTGTGCAGCTCTTTCTCCAAGAGTCTGTCCCGTGACTTGCGTCTGGGCTGGGTCGCGGGTGCGCGCTGGCATCAACGCATCCTGCATCTGAAACTGGTGTCCCAGTTGGCCAGTAGCCGCTACCTGCAACAGGGGGTGGCGGAGTTCATGCAAGACGGCAGCTTCTCGACGCACCTGCGTCGTCAGCGTAATGAGCTGCGCGACCGGCGTGATCGGCTGATTGCCTTCCTGCAGGCCTGGTCGACCGAGTTGAGGGTCAGTGTGCCGCTGGGCGGCTTGGCGGTATGGGTGGAGCTACCCGAAAGCGTCGATACCCTGGCCAGTTACCCCAAAGCGTTGGAGCAGGGAGTGGTGATTACGCCAGGCCCCCTGTTTTCAGTCTCCGGTCAATTTCGTAATTGTCTGCGTCTGAGTTTTGCCCATCCCTGGGATGAACGCCGAACGCGCGCACTGAATTTGCTGCCTGAGTTATTACTGCGCAGCTGATCTGTCCCTATCAAGATTCACAAAATTGAGCCTGCTCCTATTGGTATGGCTGCCGCTACCCTCTGACTTTTGCTGGAAGCGATGAGGCAGTTGCGTGTACCGATACGATGAATATGACCATGCCCTGGTGCAGGCGCGGGTAGAACAGTTTCGAGATCAGGTGTCGCGACGCCTGAGTGGTGAACTGAATGAAGAGGAGTTTTTACCGCTCAGGCTGCAAAACGGGCTCTATCTGCAAAAGCATGCCTACATGCTCCGCGTTGCCATTCCCTATGGCACCCTGTCCTCGCAGCAGCTGCGGACCCTGGCGCAAGTAGCGGATCAATATGATCGTGGCTACGGACACTTCACCACGCGACAAAATATTCAATTCAACTGGATCTCGCTGGAGCAGGTACCGGATATCCTGCAACTGCTGGCCGACAATGAGATGCACTCTATCCAGACGTCGGGCAACTGCGTGCGCAATATCACCACTGAGGCTTTTGCCGGTGTTGCCGCCGATGAACTGATTGACCCACGCCCCTTGGCTGAAATCCTGCGTCAGTGGTCGACGGTCAACCCTGAATTCCTGTTCCTGCCGCGCAAATTCAAAATTGCCATCTCTTCCACGGAAGAGGATCGATCGGCTGTGCGTACCCATGACATAGGGCTTTATCTCTATCCCGGTGAAGAGGGCACGCCCATGCTCAAGGTGATGGTGGGGGGCGGCTTGGGGCGCACGCCAATCCTGAACCAGCTGTTGCGAAGCGATCTGCCCTGGCAGCACCTGCTGACTTATGTCGAAGCGATTTTGCGGGTTTATAACCGCTATGGCCGCCGTGACAACAAGTACAAGGCGCGCATCAAGATTCTGGTGAAGGCGTTGGGTATTGAGGCTTTTGCGCGTGAAGTGGAACGTGAGTGGGAACAGATCCGTGATGGTGCGGCCGAACTCACAGGACAGGAATTTACGCGTGTGGCGATGACCTTTCAGCCGCCAGCCTACCAGCACCTGAGCGCGATCGATCCTGAACATGGTGCCTGGCTGGCGCGCGATGAAGCCTTTGCCAGCTGGGTGCAAAGCAATACGCGTGCACACAAAAAATCGGGATATACGTCGGTTGTGGTCTCGACTAAACCGGGTCCTTCTTCACCTCCCGGTGATGTAACCGCTCAGCAGATGCGAATCCTTGCGGATCTGGCGGATCTCTATGGCTTCGGTGAAATTCGGGTTGCTCATGAGCAAAACCTGGTGCTGCCGGATATTCGCAAGAACGATCTCTATACCCTGTGGCGCTCACTTCAGGATGTGGGATTGGCAACACCGAACATCGGCTTGCTGACCGATTTGATCACCTGCCCGGGTGGTGATTATTGCAATCTGGCCAGCACGCGCTCGCTGCCCGTGGCCAGTGCCATCCAGTCGCGTTTCGATAATCTGGATTATCTGCATGATCTCGGGCCCTTGAGTCTCAATATCTCGGGCTGCGTGAATGCCTGTGGCCATCATCATATCGGCAATATCGGGATTCTTGGTCTGGACAAAAACGGCGAAGAATATTTCCAGATCACCATCGGTGGCGATCAGGGCAAGGAGAGTGCGCTGGGCCGTGTGATTGGCCGGGCGTTCAAGGCGGAAGAAGTGCCTCAGGCCATCGAGCGCTTGCTGGAAACCTATCTGGAATACCGTGAAGTCGAGGAGTCATTTATCGAAGCGGTTCAGCGATTGGGGTTGGCGCCTTTCAAGGAAGCCGTATACAGCGAACAGACCGCAGCCGAGGTATCAGCATGAAGAACATGATCGGTTTCTGGGAAGAGAGAGCTGTTGTTCTCTCTGATGATCGCTGGGAGTTATTGGCCGATGACGAGTCTTTGGAACAGAATGCGTTTCCTGTACTGCCCTGGCCTCGCTGGCTACAGCTCCAGGAAGCGGGTGAACTGGACCCCAGACATACCGCTGTCATGCTGGACCCGGATGAAGAGCCAGAGGTTTTGTTGCCCTGGATCGAGCAGTTGCCAATGATTGCGCTGCAATTCCCTGGCTTTATGGACGGCCGTGCCTACAGCCAGGCCAGTTTGTTGCGCACCCGGTTGGGCTTTAAAGGCGACCTGAGAGCCCTCGGTGATGTGTTGCGAGATCAGCTGGCGTTGATGCACCACTGTGGTTTTTCATCGTTTTGTGTCCGGGCCGATAAACCGGCTTCTGAAGCGCTAAAGGGGTTGTCCGGATTTAATCAAATCTACGCGCGCTCTGTTGCCAGCCCTGAGCCATTGTACCGACGCCGAGAGCACCGCGAGTGAGTCAGGGAAACAGTCGAAAAGCGGTATTGCTGACCGCTTCGGCTGCCTGCGCGCTCACCATTTTTGATACCAATCTGGTGGGTGTGATTACGCCCTTGCTGGTCAGTGATCTGAAAGTGGATTTCGCGCAGACGGCCTGGGTGCTGAGCGGGTTTCTATTGAGCTTTGCGTCCTTGCTGCTGGTCGCGGGGGCCTTGGCTGATCACTTTGGCCGCAGGCGCATCCTGCGTCTGGGATTGACGGTGTTTGGCGGCAGCGCGCTGGCGACGAGTCTTGCCCCCGGCATCGAGCTGTTGATTCTAGCGCGCGTGTTGCAGGGCGCGGGTGCCGCGCTTTTGCTGGCACCGGCCTTGGCGATCATTGGCCAGGCGTTCCGGGAACCCGAGGCGGCGATTAAAGCCTGGGCCCTTTGGGGCAGCATCATGGGCCTTACCATGGTGTTGGCGCCGTTGTTGAGCAGCCTGGTTGGTGCCTGGGTTGGCTGGCGCTGGGCACTTGGCATGGTAGCGCCCATCTGCGGGCTACTGATTCTGTTGGTTACCTCTCTGGTTGAAGAGTCCATTTCCCCGCGTCCTGAAGCCTTCGATTGGGGCGGGGCCATTTTGTTTGCCCTCAGTATGCTGGCCGGCAGCTGGAGCCTGATTCATGGCCCCGGCCTGGGATGGCAGCATCCGTGGGTGCTCTGGCCGTTGCTCTGGGGGCTGCTTCTGCTGGGTGCGTTTGTACTGCGAGAACTGGTGGTGTCGAACCCGATGCTGGAGCTGCGGCTGTTTGGCTCTCCAGCCTTTATCGGTGGCGTTGCCGCCATGCTGGGATATGCTGCTGCAGCGCAGGTGATGGCGGCTTTCCTGCCGCTGTATTTGCAGCATGGTCTGGCGATTCCTTTGCTCTGGACCGGGGTTGCGCTTCTGCCCTTTGCGCTGGGTATGCTGATATTTCCCTTTGTGAGCCGTCGTCTTTCCATGTGGCTGCAATCCTGGCAACTACTGGGATTAGGGCTGATGCTGATCGCCTTGGGCAATCTGGGCCTGGCGGATGCGGTGCAGGCCGCGGATTCGACTCGTTTTATGATCAGTATGGCCTGCCTGGGTGCGGGTGGTGGCCTGATTAATGGTGAAACCCAGAAGGCTATTCTGGGAACGGTGTCCGTTTCTCACGTCGGCATGGCATCCGGTATCAGTACCACAGCCCGCTTTCTGGCCATGTTGATGGGGTATGCGGGATTGTCCTCGGTGATGCTCAGCCGGGTGCGGGGTGAATTGCAGTCGCAACTCTGTCCTGATGCCGGGTGCTGGCTTGAATCTGGCCTTGTGACCGAGGTTGCAGCGGGAAGGGGTGTTGCGGGTGAAGTGAGTGAACTGTTGGAGCCAGCTTTGGCCTTGCAGGTCTACCAGTCGGGTTTCAGCAGTCTGTTTGATACGGCTGCAGCCATCGCGTTTATTGCAGCAACGCTGGTGTTATTGCTGATGCGCCCCAAACCGGTTGCTGAATAAAAAACGAGCAGTCGTCCCGTCAGGGGCGCTGCTCGCAAAGGGCAGATATGGCAACAGGTGAAAGGGCGTCGGGTTATCCGGCGCCGTAGCGGACCGAGGGCAACCAGAGCACCAGGTCTTTCCAGAAGAACACCAGCGCAACTGCGGTGAGCTGAATCAGGATGAAAGGAATGACGCCTTTATAGATATCCGAGGTTTTGATCTCCGGTGGCGCCACGCCTTTCAAATAGAACAGCGAGAAGCCTACCGGCGGAGTCAGGAAGGAGGTCTGCAACGCCAGAGCGAACAGCACCACGAACCAGGTCAGGTCAAAGCCCAGATTGGCGACCACAGGACCGACCAGTGGCAGCAGGATCAAACTGATCTCCAGCCAGTCGAGGAAAAAGCCCGCGACAAAGGCGATCAGCAGAATCACCACCACGATGCCTTCAGGTGACAGCGGGATACCGTGCAGCAGTGAGCCGATAAACTCATCGCCGCCCAGAGAGCGCATCACCACAGCAAAGGCGGTAGCCCCCAGGAAAATACCGAATACAAAAGCCGTGGTCAGTGTGGTTTTGATACACACATCCTTGAGTACTTCCGCATTCAGGCGGCCGTTCAGCGCGGCCAGAATGCTGGCGCCCAGCGCACCCACACCGGCGGCTTCTGTGGGCGTGGCGATACCAAAGAAGATGGAACCCAGCACGGCCAGGATCAGGCCCAGTGTTGGCATGATCGCGCTCAGCGTGTCCCACAACAGCTTGGCGGTGATCGGTGGCAGGTCGTCTGGCGGGGTGCTCATGGAGGGTTTCAACCAGGAGATCACCACCACGTAGACGATATACATCAGACCCAGCATGACACCCGGAATCAGTGCACCCATGAACAGGTCACCAACGGCCAGTGACAGCTGGTCGGCCATGATGATCAGCATGATACTGGGCGGAATCAGAATGCCCAGGGTACCGGCGGAGCAGACAATGCCGCTGGCAAAGGCGGGGGAGTACTTCTGCTCCAGCATTACCGGCAAGGACAGCATGGCCAGCAGAACCACGGAGGCACCGACAATGCCCGTCGAGGCGGCCAGCAGGATGCCGATGGTAATCACGGCCACGCCCAGACCACCATGGAAGCGGCCAAAGAGGCTGACAAAGTTGCGCATCAGACGCTCGGCTACGCCGGAGCGCTCCAGCATCAAGCCCATAAAGATGAACATGGGCAGAGCCACCAGCACCCAGTTGGTCATCTGGGCGTAGATGCGCTGCACCATGACACCAAAGATACTCCAGTCGGTGAGGAAGTAGGTATCGACGTCGAAATACTGGAAGGCGATGATCGAGCCGATGCTGAAGACCACAGAGATGCCGGCCAGCAGCCAGGCCACCGGGAAGCCGGTGAAGATGAGCAGTATGAAACTGCACAGCATCGCGATCACGATCAGTTCATTGGTAGCAAACACGTGTACACCTCACTCTGGCGAGTTGTTGTTATTCTGTTTGGGGGTGTCGAGCGGGCGGGGCCAGCCGGACAGGAACGCCAGTGCACGAAAGAAGCGGGCGGTTGCAGCCAGTGCCATCAGCACAAAGGCCAGCAAAATGAGAGATTTAATCAGCCAGCGCATGGGTAAGCCGCCGGGCGCCGCCGAGACCTCGCCGATGCGGATGGAATGCTCCACAAAAGGCCAGGCAAAAATCAGAATCAGCACACAGAACGGCAGGATGAACAGGGCTATGCCCAAGAGTTCTATCCAGGCGCGTGCCTTGGGGGACAGGCGCTCGGCCACCACATCCACACGTACATGGCCGTCGTGGGTGATGCAGTAGGACAGGGCACACATGAACCCGATGGCATAGAGGTGCCACTGCAGTTCTTCCAGCGCCACGAAATTGGTGCCCAGGGCGTAGCGCATGATCACATTGCCCACGATCAGCAGGATCAGTACGACCCAGATGAACGAGGTGTATTTGCCGAACACTTCAACGATGTGTTCCAGCCAGTCCGAGATCCGGGTGCGAGGATAGTCGACGGCCGCCTTGTGGGCGACCGCCTCCTCGACCTGATCAAGATTCAGGTCGTAGTCAGACATAAAAGATATCCCTGGTCCGAAAGTGATACGGCTTACTTGGTTTCTTCCACACCAAAGTCACGCGGCAGGTAACCGAAGTTTTTCCACGGACGGTGCTCGTCCTGGAACGCCTTCATGGAGCTGTATACCTTGGCGAACATGGGATCGGATTCAGAACGGCGTGCCATTACACGATCAGTGGCTTCCTTGAACGCACCGAGGATTTCCGGGCTGTATTTATGCAGCTGTACGCCCTGTGCTTCGAACTTCTTCAGCACGGCGCCCTGCAGGGCTTCTGCCTTGGCCAGCGCAATGGTGTTGGCGGCTTTACAGCTGTTTTCGATCAATGCCTGGGTCTGGCCGTTCAAGCCATTCCACTTGTCCAGGTTCACGTACAGATACTGGTTGGTGGACGGCTGGTGCCAGCCCGGCAGGTAGTAGTGCTTGGCCACCTGATAGAAGCCCAGCTGCTCATCAACGATCGGCATGGAAAACTCGGTGGCATCCAGCACGCCGGTCTCCAGTGCCTGATACAGCTCGCCACCCGGCAGCAGGGTCACGGACATACCGAACTCGGACATGATCTCGCCACCGACACCGGCGGCACGGAATTTCAGGCCCTTGAACTTGTCCAGGCTATCCATCTCTTCACGGAACCAGCCGGCGGCTTCCGGGCTGATGGTGCCGCAGAGGATCGGGTAGACGTTATGCGGGGCAAACAGCTCTTTCAGCAATTCGTTGCCGCCGTGGTGGTACATCCAGGCGAGGAACTCCTGTGACTCCAGACCGAACGGGGTCGCGCCGAACAGTGCAGACGCCGGGATTTGACCCCACTCATAACCCATCCAGGAGTAACCGGCCGGGATGTTGCCGTTGCTGACGTTTTCGAACACGCCCAGTGACGGGATCAGTTTGCCCGGCTCGAAGGTCTTCAGTACCACTTTGCCGCCGGACATGTCGCTGACCATCTTGGCCACTTCCGGCATGGTGTCACCCAGCGCGGTCAGGGAAGACGGGAAGCCCATGGGCACCTGCCAGCGTACCTTGTCGAAGTCGGCCAGTGCGACGGTGGAAGCGGTCAGAGTCAGACCCAGGGTTGCGGCTTTGAGCAGTTTTTTCATGATGTTGTGTCCTTTTATTGTTATTTCGCAGTTTTCACATCGTTATGGAGCAGGTGTATCGGGTGTGCGGTGTTGAGTGCTGTCTCGAATCGGATTACTGAGCGGTCCAGCCCCCATCAATTGCCATGGCCGTGCCGTTGATGGCACGGGCTGCGTTTGAGCAGAGGAATAGCGCCATCTCGCCGATGTCGCTGGGGGCAATAAAGTCGGGATAAGGTGTCTTGGCACTGACCAGACCCTGTTTGGCCTCTTCAAAGCTGGTGTTGTTGTTCTGGGCATAGGCTTTGAACTGCTCCACCAGCAGCGGGGTGTCGACCCAGCCGGGGCAGATGCAGTTGGCGGTGATGCCCTGGGCCGCGTTTTCCAACGCCATGACCTTGGTAAAACCGACCAGGCCGTGTTTGGCCGCGCAGTAGGCGCTCTTGTTCACCGAGGCCACCAGGCCGTGCACGGATGAGATATTGATGATGCGACCCCAGCCCTGTGCCTGCATGCCGGGCAGCGCCAGACGGCTGGTGTGGAAAGCGGCACTCAGGTTGATGGCAATCACCTTGTCCCACATGTTGGCCGGAAAGCTTTCGGTGGGCGAGGTGTACTGGATACCGGCGTTATTGACCAGAATGGTCGGGCTGCCGACCTTGTCTTCAATGGTCTGCATCAGCTGGTCGATCTGCTCCGGCTGGCTCAGATCCGCCTGGCAGTAGAGTGTGCGGCGGCCGTAGGACTGCTCAAACTCATCGGCCAGTTGCTCGCCGGTTGCGCTGTCTTCAAGACCGTGCAGGACCAGATTCAACCCGTTGGCGGCCAGTACGCGGGCGACCTCCAGGCCGATACCGCTGGTTGAGCCTGTCACCAGTGCCAGTTTGCGAATGCTCATCGCTTTTTCCTCTTCAATGTTGTTCAGGGTCAGGCCTGTAATTCGGGCAGGTCGCGGTAAAGCTCCAGCGCCTCGGGGTTGGCCAGGGCATCCTTGTTCTTGACGGCTTCGCCCAGTACCACCTTGCGCACCGCCAGCTCGACAATTTTTCCGCTGATCGTGCGCGGGATATCGGCGACCTGAATGATCACTGCCGGTACATGACGCGGCGTGGTGTTGGCACGAATGGTGGTGCGAATCTGCTGGCGCAGCTCATCGTCCAGCAACAGACCTTCGCGCAGGCGTACAAAGAGCACTACGCGCACATCGTCCTGCCAGGGCTGGCCGATGCAGAGGCTCTCTACCACGGCATCCACTTTTTCCACCTGACGGTAGATTTCAGCGGTACCTATGCGTACGCCGCCCGGGTTCAGTACAGCATCGGAGCGGCCATGAATGATCACGCCGCCGTGGGCGGTGATCTCGCCGTAATCACCATGGGCCCAGATATTGTCGAAACTGTCGAAGTAGGCATCGTGGAAACGTTGGCCATCTGGATCGTTCCAGAAACCGATCGGCATGCTGGGGAAGGGGTGGGTACAGACGAGTTCACCCTTGGCCTGGCGCAGGGATTGGCCGTTGTCGTCAAAGATATCCACCGCCATGCCCAAGCCCGGGCACTGCAGTTCGCCACGCCAGACCGGCAAAACCGGGCTGCCGAGCGCAAAGCAGGAAATGATGTCGGTGCCGCCGGAGATTGAGGACAGCTGCAGATCGGCCTTGATGTCACGGTAGACGTAATCAAAGCTTTCGTGTGACAGCGGCGAGCCGGTGGAGAGCACGGCCTTCAGCGGACTCAGATCGTGGCTCTTGCCCGGTTTGACACCAGCTTTTTCCAGCGCGGCCAGATACTTGGCGCTGGTGCCGAATACGGTAACTTTTTCCCGCTCGGCCATATCCCAGAGCACTTCAGGCCTCGGGGCGAAAGGCGAGCCATCAAAGAGAACAAGCGTGCAGCCGGTGGCCAGGCCGGACACCATCCAGTTCCACATCATCCAGCCACAGGTGGTGTAGTAGAAGAAGCGGTCGTCACGGCCAATATCGGTGTGCAGCATCAGCTCTTTCAGGTGCTGAATCAGGGTGCCACCGGCACTGTGTACGATGCATTTGGGGACGCCGGTGGTGCCGGAGGAGTACATCACATACAGGGGATGATCGAACGACAGGGCAACAAATTCGACCTCTTGAGCATCGGCATCACCGAAGTCACCGAACAGGCAGGTATGGCTCAGGCCGTTCAGGTCGGGTGCCGTATTTACGAATGGCACCACAACCGTTTGCTCGATGGACTCAATCGCCGCAGTAATGCTGGCGACTTTATCCAAAGAGTCCAGTGTCTTGCCGTTGTAGATGTAACCATCGGTGGTAAACAGGATGCGCGGCTTCACCTGACCGAAACGGTCGATCACGCCATTGATGCCAAAGTCCGGTGAGCAGGAGGTCCAGATGCCACCCAGCGCTGTAGTGGCCAGCATGGCGATGATGGTTTCTGCGATATTGGGCATATAGCCGGCAACCACATCACCGGGCTGGATTCCCAGGGCCTTCAGGCCTGCGCTGACACGCGCCACTTCGGCGTAGAGTTCGGCGTGGCTGAGCTCCACGCGACGGCCGTCTTCACCGTTAAAGACAATCGCGGGGCGATCATCACGGTAGCGCAGCAGGTTTTGCGCAAAGTTCAGGCGGGCATCGGGAAACCAGCGGGCGCTGGGCATGCGGTGGGCATCGACAAGCACCTGTTCGCCCTTGTGCGCAGCCTTGATATCGGCGTAATCCCAGAGATCGCTCCAGAAGCTTTCGCTGTGCTGATTGCTCCAGCGCCAGAGTGATTCATAGTCGTTCAGATGGGTGTCATGGCGGTGATTCAGCACCTGCATGAAATCCCAGAGGCGGGTCGAACGGATGCGTGCCGGGTCCGGTGTCCAGAGAGGTTGATCCATGTGAGTCTCTTTGTATTTATTATTGAATCTTGGATGCCTCCCCTAGAGCAGATACCTTGCCAGTTTTTTTAAATTATTGATAAATATATTTTTTTCTCTTTTTTGTGCTTCTTCTTGTGATTGGTGGCGTCAAATAATATTGACAGACTGTCCAATAAAATGGACGCTGGTTGTCAAATAATAAAGACAAGTGACAACCATCATGAGCCTCTCCGGATTTGCTTCCGAACAGGTGCGCGACCGCGTACTGGCCTCGCTTAATCGCTCCTTTGAGACCTTCTACGAGCACAGCATTGCCGTTGACCGGCATGGCATCATCAACTGGATCAGCGACAGTTACAGCCGCTTTCTGGGCTGTACCGAATCACCCTTGGGGCGCCATATCACCGATCTGATTCCGGGCAGTTACCTGCCGCAGGTGCTGGCTACTGGAAAGCCGGTGCTGCTGGATCTGTTGCAGCTACGTAACCAGTGGGCGCTGGTGAGCGTGGTACCTGTGCATAACGAACAGGGGGGCGTGGAAGGGGCTTTTGGTTTTGTTGCTACCGATAGCCCGACTTCCGGCATGAAACCCTTGCTGGAGCGCTACAACCAGATGCAGCGCGAAGTGCGTGAAGCCTTGCGCTACCGCGAGGGACGCAGTGCTCGATACAAGCTGTCGCAGATCGCTGGTCAGAGCGAAACGATCAGGCTGGTGAAACAGCAGATTCGTCAGGCAGCCCGTTTCGATATCACCGTATTGCTGACCGGTGAAACGGGAACGGGCAAGGAGCTGTTTGCCCATTCCCTGCACGATCTGTCGGACCGCGCTGAAAAGCCCTTTGTATCGGTGAATGTGGCGGCCATTCCCGAAACCCTGATGGAGTCGGAATTTTTTGGTGTCGCTTCGGGCGCGTTTACCGGCGCCAAGAAAGAAGGGCGCCCTGGCAAAATTGAAGTGGCGGGCGATGGCACCCTGTTTCTGGATGAAGTGGGCGATATGCCGCTGGCGCTGCAGTCCAAGCTGCTTCGTGTGTTGCAGGAGCGGGAGTTCGAACGCGTGGGCTCTAATCAGGTGCAAACCACTCAGGTCCGCATCGTGGCGGCGACCAGTCGTAACCTGGAGCAGATGGTCGCGGATGGCAGTTTCAGGCCTGACCTTTATTACCGCCTCAATGCGATGCCGATCCGATTGCCGGCTCTGCGTGAGCGTCTGGATGATGTGGATGCTCTGGGCGAACGCATTCTGGATGACTGCTGCAGTCGCTTGGGTGTCCTGCCCAAGTCCCTGACCGATGAGGCCGTGCGTCTGCTCAAGGCCTATCGATGGCCAGGCAATGTTCGTGAGCTCTACAACGTGCTGGAGCGCGCCTGCATTCTGAATGAAACGCTAAGCCATATCGATGCGGCCCAGCTGTTGCCGATGATTCAGACACTGCCCAAAACAGATGCGATGGGTGACAACACAATTGACTCGCAGGCAAGCGAGCAGGCGGACACTGGTCTGACGCTCAAGCAGCGTTTGAAAATCGAGGAGGCTCGCATTATCCAGGAAACGCTGCAGCTCTGTGACGGTAATCGCACCGAGGCGGCCAAACGTTTGGGACTCTCGCGGGCTGCACTCTACAACAAGCTCTAGCCCCTTGCAGCTCAGGCATCTGTCTGAGCCAGTGACTGCACCCAATGTGCTTCTCGCAGGTTGGCATCGTAATGCTCTACAACTTTTCCCACCAGAATCAGTGTCGGGGTCTTCAGTTTGTGTTCGCCGATTTGCCTGCTCATGGAACCCAGCTCAGCGCGTACGGCTCTCTGATCCTCATGAGTACCGCGCTCTACCAGCAGCACCGGCCAGCCTGAGGGGAGTCCGTGGCGTTGCAACTCGGTCGAGATGGTATCCGCCATGCTCAGGCCCATATAGAACACCAGCGTTTCATCTTCACGGGCCAGATCAGCCCAGTCGATGGGGCGGTTATCGCAGCTGTGTGCGGTGATCAGGCGAAGGCGCGGAGCTTTTTCGCGCTCTGTGAGAGGGATCTTGCAGCTGGCAGCGCAACCGGCGGCAGCCGTGATACCAGGGACAAGCGTGAAGGGAATGCAGTGCTGTCTAAGTGCGTCCATCTCTTCGGTGAGGCGGCCGAATACCAGTGGATCACCGCCTTTCAGGCGCACAACCCTTTTTCCCTGCTGCGCCAGATCCACCAGCAACTGGCAGATTTCGTCCTGACTGGCTGAGTGGGCACCTTTACGTTTGCCCACATAGATACGTTCGATGTGCCCTGGGATCTCGTCCATCAATGCATCACTGACCAGTGCGTCATAGACCACCACATCGGCTTCCAGCAGAGCTTTCCATCCCTTGCGCGTGATCAGGTCAGGATCGCCAGGACCTGCACCCACCAGATCAACCTGCCCCTGTTTACCGGGCAAGTGGGTCTTGTTCGTGTCTCTTGGTAGCCAAAGACGTGGGCTGAAAGAGGGCAGCGCCGAGCGCAGGTAGCTGAGTGTCAGTGTCATCATGGTTGCGATTCCCCATAAAAAAAGCGCCTGCCTCCAGACCGCAGTGCGGTGGGAGAGCAGGCGCCAATGCCTCATATAAGAGCTATGCAGATAACCTTCAGACCATGAAAGCCATCGTTTTTAACTAAGCAAAATTGATGCCGACTTTTCTCATTAGCTGGAACAGGCTTTGCATTAGTCCAGTTGGAACCATCGAAACTGCTTTCAGTCTGGAGTCACCGTGGCCACCTATGCACAACTTACCGAACACTTTCTCTTGGCCGCCCGAGGCAATGAAGCACGCGCACTGGGCCAGTTGGTGCATAGCTGCCATCTGGTGGCGGCAGTGTGCGAGCTGGTGCATGAGCTGCAACGTGAACGTGGGATTTCCAATGTCTATCTGGCCTCGGAGGGTGTGCAGTTTAGCGAGGAACTCAAGCAGCAATATGGTCGCAGCGATCTGGCCAATGATCACTTCCGAGACTACTTGAAACGCGTTCAGTCCGGCGAGGATCAGTTATGGAGCAGCACACGCCTCTATCATCGACTGGCGCATGTACTGCTGCAGTTGAAAGATCTGGAAGAGCTGCGCAAGGGCATAGAGCAGAGGTCTCTGGATGTGGCCCAAGCAACCAAGGCCTGGTCTGGGCTAATTGCCGAATTGCTGGCGGTGTTGTTTGAGATCGCCGATATAGCGGCAGATCCAGAGGTTTCCCGGGCGTTGGTAGCACTGTTTCATTTCCTGCAGGCCAAGGAACATACCGGTCAGGAGCGTGCCTGGGGCTGTGTCGGTTTTGCAGCGGAACACTTTGATACAGAAGTACTTTCACGGCTGCACCACCTCCGCGAGTCTCAACAACGCTGCCTGGATGTATTTGTACGTTTTGCCGAGCCAGAAGAGGTGGCATTTTGGGAACTAAAAGAGCTGACCGATGCCACCGCTGAACTGCAGAGAATGCGTAAGCTGATTGACGCGCTAGCGCCGGATAGCAAGGTAACAGCTGGTTTCAGTGAAACCTGGTTTGCGGTTGCGACTGCGCGTATCGATGACATGCGAGAGCTGGAAGTGAAATTGTCATCCGATCTGCAGGCGATGGCAGGCTCTCGGCTTGAAGCGGCGCGTAAAGCGCTGCAGGACAACCGCTCTCGTCTGGAAGCTGAACCTCCCGCTGAGCCGGTATCGGCCTTTTCTCTTTTGCTGGGCGCTACAGCTGACAGCGAGGAAACACCCACTGCCACGGGCTCAGTACGTGCACTCTATGACCTGCTGCAAGAGCAGGCAGACCACTTGCAGCAGGTCAGTGATCAGTTGGAAGAGGCTCGTTCAGCCCTGAGTGAACGTAAGCTGGTAGAGCGTGCCAAAGGATTGATGATGCAATACCAGAAAATGTCAGAAGAGGAAGCCTTTGCCAGTTTGCGCCGTGCCGCGATGGAAGGAAATTGTCGTTTGATCGATGTGGCTGCAAGAGTCGTAGCCGCCGCTGAAAAGTTAAGACGATGACCTCAAAAGAGGCAAATGTGAATTTTTTGCACTCTGATGGTGCTTGTTCGGAGGCGGATTAAAACTTGGTTGGATGGGCCAAAAGCCGTAAAAACGGCTGATTTATAAATTGGCACGCATCCTGCTTTACTGGAGCTAACAAAAATAAACAGGTGCCCTCGGGTATCTGCTTTGACTGGACAATGGCGTCCACTTTCCGATCGCTGCCCGTGCGATTGAGAAGGTGGGCGCTTTTTTTTTGCTTCAAGCTTCCCGGGAGGCAAACGATGAAACAGCGCATGATCGTGGTTGGCAACGGAATGGTTGGCCATCACTTTGTAGAACAGTGGCTGGCGAATGAAGCGGCTGCAAACTACCAGTTGACTGTATTCGGTGCCGAGCGCCACTCTGCTTATGATCGTGTTCACCTGTCTGAGTACTTTGAGCAGGATGCCGAGCATCTGCGCCTGGGTGAGCCGGATTTCTATAAGCAGCCTGAGATCGACCTGCATCTTGGCGAAGCTGTGATCGCCATAGACCCAGCTGCCAAAACGGTCACCACAGATCAGGGGGCCTATCCCTACGATAAGCTGGTTCTGGCTACCGGCTCCTATCCCTTTGTACCGCCGATTCCCGGTGGTGATCAGCCCCATTGCCTGGTGTACCGCACACTGGATGATCTGGATGCGATTCAGGCCAGCGCCAAGGATATGAAAACCGGCGTTGTTATTGGCGGTGGCCTGCTGGGGCTGGAAGCAGCCAACGCACTCAAGAGCCTGGGGCTGAATGTTCATGTGGTTGAATTTGCGCCTCGGTTAATGCCGGTGCAGCTGGATGATGAAGCCGGTGCCATGTTGCGCAGCAAGATTGAAGCACTTGGCGTGCAGGTTCACACCGATACGGCGACGCAGCAGATTATTGCGGGTGACTCCTCGCGCATGAAAATGTGCTTTGCCAATGAGACCGAACTGGAAACCGATCTGATCGTATTCAGTGCCGGCATTCGTCCTCAGGATGCGCTGGGTCGTGAGGCGGGGCTGACTCTGGGTGAACGTGGCGGCATCGATGTGGATCAACATTGCCGTACCAGCAATCCCGATATTTATGCCATCGGTGAATGTGCGGTCTGGAACGGACGACACTTCGGTCTGGTTGCGCCTGGCTACACCATGGCGCGGGCAGCCGTATCCCATTTGGCCGGTGACGGTAAAACGCATTTTCAGGGTGCCGACATGTCCACCAAGCTCAAACTGCTGGGTGTGGATGTGGGCTCCATTGGCGATGCCCATGGCCATACACCGGGCTGCCAGAGCTACCGTTACACTGATGAGCGCACGGGTGTGTACCGTCGTCTGGTGGTTTCAGACGATGGCAAGCATCTGCTCGGCGCCATCCTGATTGGTGACAACAGCTACTACGATCCTCTGCTTCAACTGGCGCTGAACGATATGCCGTTGCCGGAGCAGCCGGAGGGACTGATTCTGCCTGCGTCCGAGGGCGGTTTGCCCGCAGTGGGCAGTTCCGAACTGCCGATGACGGCGACGATCTGCTCCTGCCATAACGTCAGCAAGGGCGACATCTGTGAAGCCATGAATGACGGCGCTGTTTCCGTTGCTGATCTAAAAGCCTGCACCAAGGCCGCTACCGGCTGTGGTGGTTGTGCCGCCATGCTGAAAACGGTGCTGGATACCGAGCTGGAGAAGCGCGGTGTGCAAGTTGATCGTTCACTCTGCTCTCACTTCAGTCATACCCGTCAGGAGTTGTTCCATCTCATTCGTGTGGATCAGATCAAATCCTTTGACGAGCTGATCAGCCGTCATGGCACCGGCGGTGGTTGTGAGATCTGTAAACCGGCGGTGGCCTCTATTCTGGCCAGTTGCTGGAATGAGCATGTGCATCAGCCCGAACTAGTCGCGCTGCAGGACACCAATGATACCTTCATGGCCAACATGCAGAAGAACGGCACCTACTCGGTAGTGCCGCGTATTCCGGGTGGAGAGATTACACCGAAAATGCTGATCACTCTGGGTGAGGTGGGGGATAAATATATGCTTTACACCAAAATCACCGGTGGTCAGCGTATCGACCTCTTTGGTGCGACCCTGGACGAGCTGCCCTTGATTTGGGAAGAGCTGATTGCGGCCGGTTTTGAAACCGGTCATGCCTACGGCAAGTCCCTGCGTACAGTGAAATCCTGCGTTGGCAGCACCTGGTGTCGTTTCGGTGTACAGGACAGTGTCGGCATGGCGATCGATATCGAAAACCGTTACAAGGGGCTGCGTGCACCACACAAAATCAAAATGGCGGTGTCCGGCTGTACCCGTGAATGTGCCGAAGCGCAGAGCAAGGACATCGGTGTTATCGCTACTGAAAATGGCTGGAATTTGTATGTCTGCGGGAATGGCGGCATGAAACCCCGTCACGCCGACCTCTTCGCCACCGATCTCGATGACGCCACCCTGGTGCGCTATATCGACCGCATCCTGATGTTCTATATCTACACCGCCGATCGTCTGCAGCGTACTTCCGTCTGGATGGAAAATCTCGATGGTGGTCTGGACTACCTGCGCCAGGTGGTCATCGATGACAGCCTGGGTTTGGCGGCAGAACTTGAAGCCCGCATGCAGCATGTGGTCGACAGCTATCGTTGTGAGTGGAAAGAAGCCGTCGAAGATCCCAACAAGCGCAAGCGTTTCCGCAGCTTCGTGAACTCAGAAGAAAAGGGCCGTGCCCGTATCGTTCAAATGGTCGAGCGTGGACAGCTGATACCGGCCCGCGAACTGGCCGTGGAGGAAGCATCATGAGCAATGTTAAATGGCAGGATATCTGCGCCCGTGACGATCTGGTTCCAGGCTCTGGCGTTGCGGTGAAACTGGGTGATCAGGCCGCCGCCGTGTACTGGCCCGAGCCCGAAAACCTACAGCTCTTTGCTCTTGCTCACAAGGACCCGTTTTCACAGGCTGAAGTGCTGGCCTGGGGGCTCTTGTGTGAAAAGGCCGGTGAGTGGTCAGTGGCTGCACCGCTCTACAAGCAACACTTTCGGTTGAATGACGGAGTATGTCTCGAACAGCCTGAGGTGATATTGCCCACCTGGCCGATACGCTTCAATGGCGATCGCGTTGAGGTTGGGCTGAGCTGATATCAGCTCGCTTTCCAAGGGAGGTAACCCCCATGCATCCCAGAAATCCTATTGCAGCAAAGGTTAGAAAAAATCGCTTTGTTCGTCAGGATGAGCAGCATTGCTCTCCTGACGAACAAAGCGAATTCGGTAACTCTTTTCAGTCCGCTGCGGCGCTCGGTGGGTGGGAAGAGAGTCTCTATCAATGGCTGAGTGATGAGTCGAGGGTCAGGGCGGACAAAAACACCTGCCCAGATTAATGCTCTAATGATATGTATTGAAATACATACAGTTAATGGCTGATAAATGTCTTTTTTATTAATTTGGCCACATTTAAATATGACTAAATCTTTAATGTGTAGTGGATTAATGACTAATTATAACGCAGACGTCAGGTGTTATGTATTTGTCATTAAAGGAGACTGGAGATCACTTCACAATACTGTATAGTCAGATTCGATAGCTCAGGATGAGCTACCCTCATCAATAAAGGGAATTAACGATGCCCTCCGTGCTTGAACTCGCTGAAATTTGTAATGCTTCTTATGATAGTAATCCGAATGTGGACGGTTGGAAGGCCGTAAAGCCCTTCTATAACTTTCTATCTAATAAAGGTTTCTTTGCTGCTGTTTTTAGAAAGGGTGAAGAACATGTCATGGTTTTTAGAGGTACTGATGATGAAACCCATGATATTGTCAGTGATGCTACCTTAACACTCGGCTATCCACCTCAACAATATTATGCAGCAAAACAAGCATATTCGATGTTTTCAAGAAAGTACCCTAAATATAAGAATGATGTGACTTTCACAGGACACTCTCTTGGAGGAGGGTTGGCCGCTATTTTGTCCGCGCGAGATAATAATCTGCCTGTTGTTACGTTTAATTCGCCGGGAATGCTCAGAGCTGCGACTAATGCTGGAGCATTTGGGCTGCGAGGACATTATAATTACTGGATTAATAAAAATGGTATAAGAACTTATATGAACGAATTTGATAAAGTTCTACATATAAGAAGTGAGTGGGATCTGGTCTCAATTGGAACTGGTAAAAAGATAATAAGTAATACCAGGACATTGGCTAACCCTGGCTGCCCAGATATTGTAAAAGGTAATGGCATTCAACTGCTTGCTCAAGCAACGGCAAGAGCATTTTGTGCCCATAGCATGTCCAACCTTCTCAGTGTTATTAGGACTATGCCTGAATTCCGTGAGAATATAAAATGGTAAAATTAATTTTTTGTTTTTTTCTTTCTATTTTACTGTTGGGTTGTGGCGACAACGAAGCGGCTGAAAGTAAAGAGCTTAATGATCAACATGCCTTTGTTTACTCAGATGATTTCTTGAAAACATTTGATATGGATCCTGCTCGCTCTGTAGAGCTTCCCAAGGGTGTCAATGCAATAAGAGCTTATAAATCTAAGTTTTCATATGGTGAAGCGTTTAACCTTCAGTTGTACTTGGATAATGACATTCAAAGTGCTCTTAGTCATGATGAGAAAGTTTTGATTAGTTACGATACAGCATCAAACGGTTTTATGGACTTTGCTGGAAGCTATTCGTTTTCGGATGATCTAAAAAATAAAAAGTATAATGCTCTAATGGATGAGCAGACGGAGCTTTTTGATTCTTTAGTAATTACATATTCAAAAGATTTGGCAGCGACCGCTATTTTTCTTCGTTATACTAATAACCTCATACCCGGTTATACCTTGATGGAGGTTGTTATTCCTGGGCCTGATGTAGAAGCCATCTATTTGTATACAGGTCATGAAGCACTCAAAGATCGCGGCGAATTTATGGACTTGACCAATAGGCTTGCAGATACAGGTGACCTTTCAGCAGAAGGCTATTTGAAGATCCCATTACCCGAGGAAATCCAGACGTTCTATATGAACAACTGTGGTGATCTTTGTCCTCCTTGATTAATCCATCCTGCTTTTATTATCAGCAGGAGCTCTCTAATCAGACGCTATCTCTGGAGTGAATTTTTAGCCATTATCTTTTTATCTTGCTCCCTCAGATTTTAGTGAGAGTTTTCATGGGAAAAAATAAAGGAATAAATGTTTTTGTTTTTTTGTTTTTTATTGGGCTTAGTAATAGTTCCTTATCTTCAAAAGAAATTGATTTTGCTTTTGTATATTCTGAGGAATTCACCGAAGTTTTTGATTTTGCATCTGAAAAAGCAGTTTCTCTTCCTCAAGGGGTTAATGCATTAAGAGCATATAAGTCAAGATACTCTCAAGGAGAAGCATTTAGCCTTCAGATTTACTTAGATGAAAAAATACAAATGTTTTTTAAAAAAGATGAGGAGACCCTAGTAGTATATGATAATGCTTTAAATGGTTTTTTGCGTTTTTCAGAAAAAGCATTGCTTGTTGATGAATCAATAAAAGAAGTTTTTTTCGAAAATCAGACCAGGCAAAGTGATAATTATGGTGCATTGGTCATGACTTATTCAAAGCATCTAATAATGACTGGTGGCATAACTCGCTATACAAAAAAGCTGATTCCCAGTTACACCTTGGTAGAGGTGATGTTGCCTGGTCCTGATGTAGAAGCGGTGTACCTGTACACAGGCGATACACCACTCACTGAATATGGTGAAATAATGGACTTAACCAATAAGCTTGCAGAGACAGGTGACCTTTCAACAGAAGGCTATTTGAAGGTCCCATTACCCGAGGAAATCCAAACCTTCTATATGAACAACTGTGGTGATCTTTGTCCGCCCTAATACACAGAGAATAAAAATACTTCGTTCGTCAGGTTGAAGTTTTATCCAACCTGACTAACGAATCGAATGCGGTACTTCCTCCCAATCCACTGCGCCAATCAGTGGGTGGGAGTAGGGTCTGTATCAATCTTTGAGTGATGAATGGCCGTGTGGCCTCGAAATGAAATAAGTCCAAAAGGATAATTAAAAATAATATTTATCCAGCCCCAAATTGTTGGAATCCGGTTTCACGCCCAGCACAGCCTGTTGAAAGAGCGCTTTAACCTAAAAAATTACTATATTCGTTTATGTTTATCAGAAATACACCTGGATTCAATAAGGATTTTTTATGAGGGTTAGTAAGTTTTTTTTAATATTTTATTTTTTATTTATATATGGTTGCAATGATAATAAATCAGAAAATTTATCCGATGAAGATTCTTATGAGTTTGTTTACTCGGATGAGTTTGAAAATGCATTTGAGATGGAGTCTGAAAAAAATGTCGATCTTCCCTCTGGTGTGAATGCATTAAGGGCGTATGTGTCAAAATTCAAGTATGGTGATACATTCCATTTGCAAATATATTTGGATGATAGTCTTGATTTAAAGCTTAATTCTGATGAGGCTACATTTATTGTTTATGATAACGGCCTGAATGGTTTTTATGGTTTTTCAGGAGCTAAAGGATTCTCTGATGATGAAAAAAATAAAATCTTTAGTGACTGGCATCAAAAGCAAAGCGATGATTATAGTTGGCTTTTTATATCCTACTCTGAAAACCTAATCGTGTCAGGGGGGATGATGCGCTATACAAAAAAACTAATCCCTGGCTACACATTGATAGATGTTATGCTTTCAGGGCCTGATGTAGAAACGATTTACTTGTTTACTGGTGATACCCCTCCAAGTAGTTACAAGGAGATTATAGATATAACTAATAAACTTTCCGACACGGATGACTTATCGCAAGATGGCTACCTTAAAATTCCATTACCCGAGGAAATCCAGACGTTCTATATGAACAACTGTGGTGACCTTTGCCCGCCCTAGTTGTGAATACTAAACACGTTGTTCACAGAGAATAAAAAACACTTCATTCTTCAGGTTGAGGTTTTATCCAACCTGGCGAACGAAGCGAATGCGGTACTTCCTCCCAATCCACTGCGCCAATCAGTTGGTGGGAGTAGGGTCTGTATCAATCTTTGAGTGATGAAGGGCCGTGTGGCCTCGAAATGAAATAAGCGGGAATTCAGATAATAAGTGTGACACTCATGGTTGAGCTGTGAGAGGTAGCTGTGAATACTAAACACGTTGTTTACAGAGAATAAAAAACACTTCATTCGTCAGGTTGAGGTTTTATCCAACCTGGCGAACGAAGCGAAATTCGGTAGTAGTTCCCTACCGGCTGCGCCAATCAGCCGGAGGGAGAGTGTTCACGCCCAGCCTTTAAAGCCTAAAGATTTTGCCTGATCGTCAAGCAGCTGACGCTGAAGTTCAGGGTGAGCGCCTTTGGGCTGCTGCAGCTTAATAAACTCAACCAACGGGTCCACAACTTCAGTTTTTACGCCGGACAGTGCTTCCATGGTCGCCAGACCACAGAAGGGCACATAGCCTTCGGAATAGCCCCCTTCGTGGGCCAGTACCAGACGGCCTTCACAGAGTTCCTGTGCCAGCTGTTTGGTTTTTTCGGTCATGGCACGGAAGGTGTCACTGTGAGCCAGCATGCGCGCCAAAGGATCGATACCGTTGGCATCGTAGCCGCAGGCAACGACGATCAGCTGAGGTTTGTACTGACGCAGGGCCGGGGCAACCAGTTCATCGAAAGCGTGCATGTACGCTTCATGTCCGCTGCCCGGCAGCAGTGGAATGTTCAGGTTGCAGCCTTCGCCAGCGCCTACGCCGCGATCTTCGGCACCAGAGTATCCTGGTGGGAAACAGCCGGCCTGATGCAGGGAGATGCTCAAAACATCCGGGCGCTCATAGTACACCGCCTGGGTGCCGTTACCGTGGTGAACGTCCCAGTCGATCACGGCAACGCGTTCAAGGTTGAACATCGCTTTTGCGCGCTCAATAGCGACCGGAATATTGGCCAGGAAACAGAAGCCCATGGCTTCATCCGGCAAACAGTGGTGACCCGGTGGGCGGGACAGGGCGTAGGCATTATCCACTTCACCTCGCATTACTTTCTCGACAGCAGCACATACCAGTCCGGTTGATTGCAGGGCGATCTCATAAGTGCCAGGCCCAACGGGTGCATTGTCACCAAAGGGACCACCACCGTTATCGCTCACCTGTTTGAAGCGATCCAGATACTCTTGCGGATGCACGCGAAGCAGATCTTCAATTGAAACGGGCTCGGCGCCGGATACCATCAGCTGTTTGCTCAGGCCAGACACGTCCAGCAGGTTTTTCAAGCGGCGTTTGGTTTCTGGTGATTCCGCATGACCCGCTGCAGAAGGTGGCTGAACCCAGCCGCCAACCGGCAGAATCTCTACATGGCTGCCGCCGGAATGCCAGAAGCAATGTTCATCAAAAAGAAAGGCTGTCTTAGACATGTTCAGGGTCTCCAAGGGTTTGGATGGTTTTGCTGTGTAATAGAAGGATCAACAGCAGAGACATGAAGGCGAGCAGGGCTGAGCCCATCAGCACGGCCTGGAAACCATGCAGTTGCTCGATCATGCGGCCTGCGATCAGTGGGCCTAATGCCAGTCCTCCGCCGATCACCATATTGACCAGGCTCATGAGCTGACCTGTGCGATCGATACTGGCCAGGCTGGCCAGAATGAAGGGAAGCGCGAAGGTCCAGGCGTATTTGAAGCCCAGTGCAGCGATCGTAAAGCGCGTCTCGTCAGGTGAGCCTGCCAGCATCAGAATGCCGACGATCATGACGGCATAGCCTGCGAGCAAAGGCAGTCGAAAGTTCTGACGACCGCCCAGTACCGTTGCACTCAGGGCACCGGCAATACCCAGCAGGGACGCGATGGCCAGCACATTACCGCTGACCTGAGCGTCAATGTTGATGCTTTCTGCCAGTGCGCCCATGAAGGTCCATACACCATTCAGGCTGACGTAGAACAGCAGCACGGCAAGCAGACCAATCAACGCGGGCAACGGCAGCCGAGCACTGGGAGTCGATGATGGGCTTTTTTCCGCTGTAGCCTTGCCTGCAGGCAGGTATCGAAGCAGGGGCAGGCAGAGCAACATCATGGCTGCCAGCACAGCGAAGAACACGGCAAGGCCGAAGTGGGCAAACAGATTTGGCAGCAGGGTAAGCCCCAAGGCGCCAAGTACCAGCTGTCCCATCACCCAGAGGCCATAAATGCGATCGGGTCTAGGCAGCATGGAGGCGGTGCCCATGCACAAAATCATCAGGGAGCCACCACCCAGTCCACTGAGAATACGCAGCGGGATCAGCTCTGATGCGGAACTTGCCAGCATGGAACCGAGGTTGGCCAAAATGAACAGCAGTGCGGCCAGAGTACCGGCGATGCGCCAATTAAAGCGTGACAGCCAATAGCAGGCGGGCAAACTGGCCAGGCTCATGGCGCCCAATTCGGCAGTAAACAAGGTGCCGATAGCGGCAGGGCCAAGCTGTAGTTCGGCGCCCAGCTGACCGGCCACCACCGGAGCCATCATCAGCAATGCTGGTGCCACTGCGGCAATCAGTGTGAGCGCCAGTGTCGCTTTGCGCTCATGGAGCACGGGGGCTGTTGTCTGAAAGTACGTCATACCGATGCGTTCCCCTTAGTACACATGAGCGAAGCGCAGCATCAGCTGGCTACTGTCGAAGGTATTCTCGGACTCAACGTTGTCCGCATAGGTGAACATCACCTGGTTGCGACTATCCAACCAGTGGCCGATCTCAAAGCCGACCTGAGTGTATTCCTGGCGTGAGTTGTCGATTTTTGCGCCGCCAATTTCCAGTTCGCCGCCCTGAGCGTGATACAGCCGAAAAGCGCCATAGGTCGTCGGGGTGAAGTCATAGGATGCGAATGCCTGCAGACGGTAGAGCGGGTCCTGTGACAGGGTCTGGCCGTAGTAGTCATCGTTGTTGCCATACAGCTGAGCTTCCAGAGAGCCTTCCAGCGTCCACTTGTCGCTTACGCCGCGGGTGTAGTTGAGCAGGAACGTTGCGCCCCAGCGGTTGGCACCGGCAGATACATCAGCGGCCTTGCCGTCGTATTCACCGATCGGCACGGTCAGCAGCGACAGCAGGCCGCTGTACTCACGCTTTTCGGGGTTGTTGAGCAGAAATAGCGTACCGCCGATCTGGGCATCGCCCAGGCCTGAGTCGCTCATGCTGTCCGTTGCGCCGGGAAGCGTCGCCTTGACGCGTGCGCCTGAAACAATGATCTGGGGTGTGCAGAGGATTCCACAAATATCGGTAAACCAGATGTGACGATAGGCAACAGCCTGCACACTCAGCTCGGCATCCTTGAAGGTGCCTGTTTCCGAGTCATACTCGCTGGCTTGAGTGTTGGGCAGGTAGAGAACGCCAAGTTGAGTTCCGGCCGGTGCACTGTAAAAGTCCTTGGCGTTGGTATCCGCTGCCAGGGCATTAGTGCCAAAGGGCAGAGTCGCTGCCAAAGCGGCGCTGACAAAGCTGTGTTTTAACAGGTCTCGTTTTGTTTTCATTGTTGTTTCCCAGGTTGATATCAGGGCGAGTGGGGGCCTCAGATCAGCTCTGATAGTTAAAAAACAGGGTTGGGTTGCTTAGAGGATGAAGCGGGTTATATCGGTTTACTGTTGGGCAGGTCGTGCAAGAGTCGGCTGATATCGGCTTTGTTGTTAATGCCGAGCTTCATGTAGATGGAGCGCAGGTAATAGCGCACGGTGTTGGGTGAGATGCCGATATCCCTCGCGATTTCCTTGTAGGTCAGGCCCTGGCCAAAGCGGACGGCGACATCCTGCTCACGGGCTGACAATTGCTCGATGGGATAAAGTGGGCGCGCAATCAGGAGAAACTTCTGTCCACGCATCTGGCAATCGATTGCCAGTGACTGGCCGTGATAACCGCCCAGTTCAGGAGTAAAAGGAAGTTGAGGACCGCGCCAGTCCGGCCACTCGGTCAAAAGCAGATCAACCAGACCGGGCTCTGAGCTTTGCAACACGCCTTTGGCATCGCATACGGCCAGAGCGGTGGGGTTTTCGGATTTGGATTCCATGAAAGCATGGACATTACGAATCTGGTTGATTGATGCGGCTGACAGCAGATGGGGCATCAGCGATTCCATCAGCTTCAGCTCCATGGGTGAAAAATCCGGGTCCTGATGGCCACGATAGAGGCTCAGGTGGTTAATAAACCCAGTAATCTCATCTCTGGAGATGGTGCACATCAGCTCGGAGAATTCATACTTGTGTGCCAGCCACTTCAGGCCTTCGGAAATATCAGGCCGATCAATCGTCAGTACGACCGGTTTGCCGGGTGCCTTGAACACGCGCTCAACCGTGTCATCCTGCTTGCGAATGCTTTTCCAGTCGTCAAAGTAGCTGGCCGGTAAACCCAGCAGAAAAAAGCTTTGCAGGCATTCAGGCTCTTCCGACGAAGGGGTTCCTCGGCCCCACCAGGCTGACTGGAAAGGGATCAATGACTGGATGCATTCCAGCATGGTTTGAAGAAACCGTTCCAGGGGCTCTTCTCGAGCCAGGCGATAGACTTCCAGCAATGTCAGGCTGAATTTACTCAGCAACTCGGCATCGTCGATGCTGGTGGATGTGGGCATTGGGCAGGCCTCTTCTTTGTGTTCTTCTTCTGTGGGGGCTTAACCTTTATGCCAGACTAGCCGCTTTCATGCGTGGGCAATACCCTGCAAATGCATGGGTCTGTGTAAGAATATTTGGACGGGGTGTCCAAAAGGGTGCGGGCGGGGATAAATAGGTGGCCTCACGGCCCAAAGCGGTGCGTTTTGAGGCCGTGAGGCATGGTGCCTTAGGAGGCTTGGAGGGGTTAGAAGCGCTCGACTCGATAAGGGGTCATGTCGATTTCGGGCGTCTCCCCATCCATCATCTGACTGATCAGCCTTCCGGTCACAGGGCCCAGGGTGAAACCCTGGTGACCGTGACCACAGGCCAGCCAGAGTCCCGGTTTATTGGGTGCCGGCCCGATGATGGGTTTCATATCCGGCAGGCAGGGACGGCTTCCCATCCACGGCTCGGCCTCGACTGGCTCGCCCAAGGGGAAGAAGGTACGCGCCATGGCTTCGGCAGCATTAAGCTGCTTGTAACAGGGTGGCGCTGTTTGCCGGGTCAGCTCGGCGCCAGAAGTTAGGCGAATCCCCGCCTTCATAGGGGCCAGCAGGTAGCCTTTTTCCGCGTCCAGTATCCAGTGCTTCAACTCCGCACCCGCTTGGCTTGAGAAGTGCTGGTGATAGCCACGCTTGATGATCAACGGAATATTGATGCCCTGCGTTGCCAGCCAGTGAGCGGACCAGGGACCCATTGCCAGCACAACCTGCTCGGCTTCCAAACTCTCGGCCGATAATTCTGCTTTCCAGCCTTTGCCCGCTTGGTTCAGTGACCGCAGCTCTGCCTGGATCAGGCGACCACCGCAGGCAGTGAACGCCTGTGCGTAGGCAGCTACCAGGTCTCCGGGTGAGGTTGCACTCCAGGGCTGGGTCCAGTGAATCGCACCTGCCGCTTGAATCTTGACCCCCGGCTGTTGCCGAGCCAGAGCGTCAGCATCCAGCATTTGGGTTTGGATACCGAACTCTCGGCCCGCCTTTTCGGCCTGCCTGCGTTCACGGTCAAATGCCTCACCGGTGCGAAAGATATCGATATAGCCTGTTTTGCGCATCAGGTGTTCAGCGCCTGCGGCTTCGATCATCTCCGCATGAGTATCCAGCGATCGTGTTACCAGTGCTGCATAGCTGGGCACGACTGTTTCATAGCGTTTGGGAGCCGAGTTGCGCCAGTAGTTAAACAGGGGACTTGCTGTACTCAGCACGCCTGCCAGTTTGTAGCGAATATCGGTCTCGCGATTGGGCAGCACGCGCAGCAGTGTTTTCAGGTCGCGAGGGAAGCCGTACGGAAACACGGCTTCTCGCTGAATCAGCCCGGCATTGCCAAAGGAGGTCTCGCGTCCAGGTGCCTTGCGATCCACCAGTGTGACCTTATGGCCTCTCTGTTGCAGGTGCCAGGCAACGGATACTCCGACCATGCCAGCACCCAGAACCAGAATCTCACGTGCCATAAATCCATTAACTCCTTATTGGGCTCGTGCAGTTTGTGCCTTGTGATTGTGCGTCATACGTTGGCGCACCCAGGCAACGGTTATTGCGGTAATCAGGACGAACCCGATATAGCCGAACACTGGATACACCATGCCAACCAGACTGACAAATCCAAACATGCTGCAGGCATAGGCGATGATGCCAGCGATTACGGATCCAACGCGGAAAGACGTGGTATCGGCCTGCAAAAATCGGGATGAAAAAGAATAGAGACAGCCCACTGCGGTATTGAAAATCATCAGCAGAATAACGACCGACACCAGCAGGGAAAGCGCAGGTGAGACCTCCAGTGCCAAAGCCAGCATCGGCATAGGCGTGTCGACCAGACTGTCCAGGCGCGAAAGCATGGCCAGGCTGATCGTCATCATCAGCGCACCCAGGGTAATACCGCCAAGAATACCGCCCAAGGCTGCCTTACGGCGGTCTTTTACAGCACCGCTGGAGATGGCAAGAATCGCGACGCAGCCAAAAATGTTATACGAAACGTACAGCATGGCGCCCAGTGCCCAATGGCTGGTGGCCGCATTTTGATTGAGTGCCAACTGGTTCAGTGTCGTCAGGTCGGTTTCTCGAGTTGCCAGTGCATAGATCGCGATACCCAGTGCCACCAGAATCAGCAGAGGCGTGATGCTGCTTATCAGTGTGAGCACTTTTTTCAGCTTGAGGCATGTGGCTGCAATCACCATCAGCGTGACCAGTGCGCTTCCCCAGGCCGAAGGTAGCCCGAGTTTTTGCTCCAGCAGGGCACCGGCTCCGGCCAGCATCACCACAGCTATGGCAAACATGAAAAATGTCATCAGCAAATCGATGGGCTTGCTAAGCCAAGGGCCACAGATGGCTCGCACAACTTCCTTGTGAGACGTCGCTTGAAGCTCGCTACCCAGGTTCGCCAGAGTCATGCCCAAGAAGATAAAAGCGGCAGTACTCAGTGCTATGCCAGCCAGCCCCCAAACGCCGAAGCTAACGAAGAATTGAAGCAGCTCCTGGCCTGAAGCAAAGCCTGCTCCAACCAGAAATCCGACAAAAGCGCCCGCGATTTTCAATACATCTTTCATGGTGCCAAATCCTCAGTTTCTTATTTTTCTGTGCCAGTCAGCTGGCTGAGTCAGGCTTCACCGACCCAGGCTTGCACTTCCACTTCGACATCAACCCCCAATGCCAAACCGGCGGTCACGGTGGAACGTACCGGCAAGCCAGCTTCGAAATAGCGCTTATAGACTTCGTTAAAGCCAGCGAAGTGCTTCATGTCGGAAAGCCAGACAGTTGCTTTAACGACTTGCGAAAAATCGGCACCGCAATGCTCGAGAGATTCTCCAATACGGGTCATGACCGCTTCGGTTTGCTCTTCGATACTGCCTTTAATGACTTCGCCCTCAGCCGTCATGGGAATCTGGCCCGAAAGCATGAGGAAGCCTCCCGCGCGAACGGCACGGGAGAACGGGAAGGGCAAGTCGCTGGGGATACGTTCGATTGAATTGGGCATGGGGTTAGGTCTCGTTGATGGCTATTGAGTGACCGAGCTGCAGATGCAGCACAATAAAACACCAAATTCTCTTAAACGAGAATTCTCATAAAAGGGAATATCAAATATGAGAATCTTAAAGTCAAGCTGTTTTCGGGATACACTAGGCCTTCGTATTCATTGCCAGGTCGAGCCGCGAAGCTTTCATGCCCACAGACTCCCAACCCCAACTCCAGCCATCCGATACCCTGATCGACCGAGTGCTGGTCGGTTCCCGCCTTAGGGCTCATCGCAAACAGCAGAAATTCACCCTGAAACAGGTGTCTGAGAAAAGTGGTGTTGCGCTTTCAACGCTGTCGAAAATGGAGTTGGGGCAGGCAACCGTCAGCTATGACAAGCTTGCTGCTGCCGCACGAGTTCTGAATATCAGCCTGTCCCAGCTATTCAACCCTGAAGCGGGCTCAGACAGTTCAGCCAAACCAACCGTGGTCACCAGCAAAATTTCTGAGGTGACTGGCTATGCTACCGGTAGCTATGAATATCACCCTATTGCGGGTGAGTTCCCCGGTCGGAGCATGATGCCGGTTTATGCGCGGATTCAGGCGCGGGATCTGGGTGAGTTTGAAGACTTTATCCGCCACCCCGGAGAGGAGTTTGCCATGGTGCTATCGGGGCGCGTCTGCATTCACTTTGAAAATGGTGAAAGCATCAGCCTGGGTGAGCGCGAAACGGCTTACTTCAACAGTTCCATCGGGCATATTTATTTGGCCGAGGGTGATGAGGATGCAGAAGTAATAGCTGTGATGTCGGAGCCCAAAGAGGGCGATCTTCAAGGCTGAAGCCTCTCCCGGTTTCCGCCAAACGTGGGCAGACGTGGAATGTAAGAGGGGGAGCCCCTGGCAGGCTCCCCCTCTTATCTTGGCTGAAAGGGTTTTGACTGAAATGGCCTCAGTCTGAAACAGGTTACAGTGATTTGGCCAGTTCCAGTGCTTCGGCAAAGGCGATCTTGGCGTCCATACCGCGGGCCTCGCGGGCTGCACCGACACGGTGAACATTGATGCCAGAGCCTTCCAGTTCTTCCGCCAGATCGGCACGGGCGCGCTGACCGGCGCAGACGATCACGGTGTCGACTTCCAGTGTGTGTTGTTCACCTTTGTGCTCAAGGCTCACACGGTTGCTGTCGACCTGGTTAAAGCTGACGCCACCCAGCATCTTCACGTTGCGCTTCTTCAGTACTTCACGGTGAATCCAGCCAGTGGTTTTGCTCAGCTCGGCGCCCACTTTGATATCGCGTACTTCAAGCAAGTGGATTTCGCGATCGACGGACGGCATCTGCTGAGGTTCAACCAGACCGCCGCGCACTTCAAAGTTCTGATCCACACCCCATTCGGCCATGAAGCCATCTTTACCTTGATGTACGTGTTCATCTGACTCGGTGAGGAATTCAGCCACATCAAAGCCAATCGGACCGGCACCGATAATGGCAACGCGTTTGCCAACCGGTTTGCCATGCTCAAGTACGTCCAGATAATCCATGTACTCGGCATTTTCGATGCCCGGAATCGGCGGCGTCCAGGGGCGAACACCTGTGGCAATCACAACATCATCAAAACCGGCTTCCAGCAGCTGGTCTTTGTCGACGGTCTGGCCGAGGCGCACTTCCACACCCGCATTTTCAAAGCGTTTTTCGTAGTAGCGCAGGGTTTCGTAGAACTCTTCCTTACCGGGAATGCGTGCTGCCAGCTCAAACTCGCCACCCAGGGTGGTACGAGCATCAAACAGGGTGACCTGATGGCCGCGTTCCGCTGCTACGGCAGCGACCATCATGCCGGCAGGGCCTGCACCCACAACGCCGATACGACGACCGGTTTTTGCCGGTTCTGCACCGGGCTCGAACTCACGACAGGCGATTGGGTTGACCAGGCAGGTGGTCAGCTTGCCTTCGAATACATGGTCCAGACAGCCCTGGTTACAGCCGATGCAGGTGTTGATTTCATCGCCACGGCCTTCAGCCGCCTTGTTGACGAAGTCAGGATCCGCCAGGAAGGGGCGGGCCATGGAAATCATGTCGGCCTGGCCAGAGGCAACGATCTGCTCGCCCACTTCAGGGGTGTTGATACGGTTACAGGTGATGACCGGTACCTTGAGTTCGGTACGGATCTTGGCGGTTACACCTGAGAAAGCTGCTCGAGGTACGCTGGAGGCGATAGTCGGCACACGTGCTTCATGCCAGCCGATACCGGTGTTGATGATAGTAACGCCGGCCTCTTCGATGGCCTTGGCCAGTGTCAGGACCTCATCCCAGGTGCTGCCGTCTTCGACCAGATCAAGCATCGACAGGCGGTAGATAATGATGAATTCTTCGCCCACACGCTCGCGCACGCGGCGCACGATTTCGGTCGGGAAGCGCATGCGGTTTTCATAGCTGCCGCCCCAACGGTCGGTACGTTTGTTGGTGCGCTGGGCCAGGAACTGGTTAATCAGATAGCCTTCAGAACCCATGACCTCCACACCGTCGTAACCGGCTTCTTTTGCCAGTGCCGAGGCGGTTACATAGTCTTCGATCTGCTGTTCGACTTCGGCATCGGTCAGCTCTTTTGGACAGAAGCGAGTGATAGGAGACTGAATGGCAGAGGGGGCTACAGATGCTGGCGTCATGGCGTAACGGCCAGCATGTAACAGCTGCATACAAATCTTACCGCCAGCCGTATGCACTGCATCGGTCACGATACGGTGATGCGGAACCTCTTTAGCATCATCCATCTGGGCCGCACCGTGGAATACAACACCTGCCGCATTGGGTGAAATACCGCCGGTTACGATCAAACCCACACCACCCGCTGCACGTGCTGCGTAGAAGCTGGCCAGCTTTTCGAAGCCCTGAGGAATCTCTTCAAGATTGGTATGCATGGACCCCATCAGGACGCGGTTTTTCAGCGTAGTGAATCCCAGATCCAGGGGTGCCAAAAGATGCGGATAGCGGTGAGCAGTCATGGAAGAACCTCTCAGGGCGAAGTAAGCCGTTTATATGTTTATTGTTGGAATGATCTTAACAGTGTCAAGTTGAGGTCAAAGTTATAGTACCAACTAGACGCCGTCAAGTTTTGGTGTGCCAGTATAAGACGAGAAGGAGACTGTAAGGTCTAATGAGGGTTCTGATTTAGGGAGAAGGTCGGTGAAATGACTTCAGAATACTCAGGTATTCAGATTCAACAGCACATCCCGGCGCAGTTTGATGCCGACAGATTTGATCTGCTGAATCACGCGCATCATTTGACGCTCGCCGGCATCTGCCCGACGCACCAATTGCGGCACCAACGAGGCAGGAATCAGCGCATGAAGCGGGTGCTCACGCCCTTCCGAAATAAAGTAGATCCAGTGCTCAGGGTATTGTTCGGAGGCGTCCAGCAGCAGCTGTATATGTTCCGGAAGGATACCGGGGGTATCGCAGGGTAGAATCAGAAACTGATCACCCGGCAGTTCAGGCAGTAATTGTGACAAGGCCACCAGTGCACCGGGAAAGTCCGGTGCAGGTTCGCTTAACAGGGGTAAACCAAAACGCTCGTACTCTTCTTCGTTGCGATTGCAGTTCAGGTAAAGATGGTCACAGTGGGGTCTCAGGGCATCAATGGAATATTCCACGCGTGGACGCCCTTCATAGGGCATCAAACCCTTGTCGGCACCGTCCACACGTTCACCACGTCCGCCTGAAAGAACCAAGCCTGTGATCATGCACTTTTCTCCACCGTATGCGTTTTGATTAATGCCTTCAGCTCCGGTACGCAGGAGCCACAATTGGTTCCGCACTTCAGTTGTTTACCCAAAGCCAGTGCAGAATCTGCACCCTGTTCAATCGCCGCCAGAATCTGTGGCTCTCGTACCTGATAGCAGCTGCAGATCACCGCGCCACAGGCCTGGTCGCCAGGCGCTTTGGCATCCAGCAGCTGGCGTCGAGTATCCAGGTCGATGCATGCATCAAACTGCGCATCCAACCACTCCAGATCCGGCAATTCTGAGTTGGGCTCAACCAGCAATATCCATTCTAGACGATTGTTTTTGATACTGGCGGCACGGAAGCGTCTATTTCCCTGATCGTCTAGCCAAAGGCTGGGCAAACCCACCAGCTTTTCACACCAGTCACGCCAGTTTTTAACGCTGGAGCTGTCAGCCAAACGGTAGCTGGTGCAGTTGGACAGCGGAACGCGCGTCCACCAGTGTCCTTCAATCTGCAAGGGATTGCGGACTAGCAGACGTGCTTCCCAAGCCATGTTCAGAGGTTTCAGGGCCGCGCGCCCCTGTTTGGACTCCGGCTGACCCGAGAAGGGGTCTACCTCAGGTGCGAAGATACTGCCGCTACAACCTTGCAGAGTGAACTGGCGGGTCCAGTGCATGGGAATGAACACCTCACCGGGGCGCTGTTGATCGGTGACGCGCACGCGGCCTCGGTACTCACCCAGTTCGTTGTGCAGTTCAGCCAGTTGCAGGTGTTCGACGCCGTAGCGTTTTGCATCCATCGGGTGAATCTCGATGAAGGGCTCGGCATGGTGTTGCAGCAAACGAGCCGCCCGTCCGGTGCGTGTCATGGTATGCCACTGATCGCGGATGCGACCCGAGTTGACGATTAGTGGGTATTTACTGGTCGGCTGCTGTCTGGTGCCTTGTGGCACGATTGGCAGCATGCGTGCCTTGCCGCTGGGGGTGAAGAAGTACCCATCGGAAAACAGCCGCGCGGTTCCCTCTGGTGCCAGGGCGTTTACGGGCCACTGGATCGGTTTCAGTGCGTCGTATTGCTGATCGCTAAGCTCAGCCAGTCCGCTGATATCGAAGCCACGGGTGCGATTATTTTCAAAGCCGGAGAGCCGTGCATGTTCGCGAAATATATCTGCAGGTGAGGCGTAATCAAACGCCTCTTTAAAGCCCATCCGCTTGGCCAGTTCGCACATAATCCACCAGTCGTGGCGTGCCTCACCGGGAGCGGGCACCAGAGCCCGCTGACGTGAGATGCGTCGCTCGGAGTTGGTTACCGTACCGTTCTTTTCACTCCAGCCGGTAGCGGGTAAGACGATATCGGCCAGCTCCAGGGTATCCGTGTGGGCCATGCATTCGGACACGATGACCAGCTCACACTTTTCCAGTGCTTTTCGAACCCGGTTGGCATCCGGCAGGCTCACCAGAGGGTTGGTTGCCATGATCCACACCGCTTTAATCTCACCGCGTTCTATGGCTTCAAAGAGATCGACCGCCTTGTAGCCTTCCTTGGGCGCCATTTTGGGAGCGTTCCAAAACCGCCCGACACGCTCAATAAACTCGGGTTTACTTAAATCCATGTGTGCGGCCAACTGGTTCGCCAGACCACCCACTTCACGCCCGCCCATGGCATTGGGCTGGCCGGTCAGCGAAAACGGCCCCATACCGGGGCGCCCCAAGCGTCCAGTAGCCAGGTGGCAGTTGATGATGCTGTTGACCTTGTCGGTACCGCTGCTGGATTGGTTGATGCCTTGGGAAAAGAAGGTCAGTGTTCGCTCTGTGGTGCAAAACCAGTGCACCAGTTGCTCCAGATCAGACAGTGAGATATCCGCCTGACACGCGACTTCAGCCAGATCACCCGCTGAGCTTTGAGCCGCCTCCAGTGCTGCAGTAAAGCCTTCGGTATTGGCATCAATATAGCTGTGATTCAATGCATCCCGCTCAGCGAGGGCTGCCAGAATGGCATTGAATATCAATGCATCGGTGCCGGGCTTCAAAGCCAGATGAATATCAGCCAGGTCGGCAGTGGCGGTGCGGCGCGGATCGATCAATACCACCTTGAGATTGGGATTTTTTGCCTTGGCGGCAACCATGCGCTGATACAGGATCGGATGGTTCCAGGCGGCATTGGAGCCGACCAGCACCATTAGATCGGCGTGATCGATATCTTCATAACTGCAGGGCTGAAGGTCACCACCGAAGGCGCGCTTATAGCCGACCACGGTAGAGGACATGCACAGACGTGAGTTGGTATCCACATGGGCGGAACCGATGAAACCTTTCATCAGCTTGTTGGCGACATAATAGTCCTCGGTCAGCAACTGGCCCGACAGGTACATGGCAACCGATTCGGGGCCATGTCGGTTGATGATGCCTTCCAGTCGTGTAGCCAGAGTATCCAGTGTGGTGTTCCAGCTGTATTCGCGGCCATCCACGCGTGGGGTCAACAAACGATCTTCTGCCCCGGTGGTTTCGTGAAGTCCACTGCCTTTAACACATAAACGACCCATGTTGGCCGGGTGGTCGTTATCGCCGCTCACGGCAATTACTCTTTGTTCATCGGAGCGGGTCGTTACACCACAGCCAACGCCGCAGTAGGGGCAAGTCGTCTGATTCATTAGAGTCGCCATTTAACTCTCCATAACACGCAAACAAAAACGCCCGTCCTTCCCGGCAGATTCTTTCGGGAGGGACAGGCGTCTTTGCCACTTCAAATAGTGTAATTGTGTCTGCTGTTTACGTTGGATTGTTCACTGCAAAAGTGGTGCCAGTGACAGTAGGGCTGTAAGTGGTTGTTAAAGGGGAGGGAAGGGGTAATAAAGAGAACAAAAAGTGATCAGTTTTGGGGCGTTGTGCCATTTTGCAGTGCAAAAAGATTAGGTACTTCATTGCAGAAATCGTGGCGAAAACATCAAAACATGCTGATTTAAAGCGGTTTTTATAGTTTTGGCACAGCTTCTGCTATCTCTCAGGCAAGACCTGCGGTGCCATCCATCGCGAACACTACATATCAGTTTGTACACTGACGGCAAGGGCGCCGTTCCATCAACGGAGATTTTGATCTCCGGGACATGGGACGGCGCCCTTTTTGCATTTTGGGAGAGAAGTCATGCTGAAACACACTGTGAAACACTCTGGCTCATTCAAGCGGCTGCTGCTGGCGGCGTCCATCGCCGTCACCACTCTGGGTGCCCAAAAGGCTGTTCAGGCCGAGGTTGGTTACCCGGAGAAAGAGGAGCTGAAGTTTGGTTTCATCAAGCTCACCGACATGGCACCGCTGGCTATCGCCTACGAGAAGCAGTACTTCGAAGATGAAGGCCTGTATGTGCAGCTGGAAGCCCAGGCCAACTGGAAAGTTCTGTTGGACCGTGTGATTGATGGTCAGCTGGATGGTGCACACATGCTGGCAGGTCAGCCGCTGGGCGCCACCATCGGCTACGGTACTGAAGCGCACATCGTGACCGCGTTCAGCATGGACTTGAACGGTAACGGCATCACCGTTTCCAACGATATCTGGCAACAGATGAAAGAACACATCCCCATGGGGGCAGATGGCAAACCGGTACACCCGATCAAGGCCGACTATCTCAAACCGGTAGTCGATAAATACCGCGCCGAGGGCAAGCCGTTCAATATGGGCATGGTGTTCCCGGTGTCTACCCACAACTACGAACTGCGCTACTGGCTTGCTGCCGGTGGTATCCATCCTGGCTACTACGCTCCGCACAAGGGTGACACCAGCGGTCAGCAGCAGGCTGAAGCGTTGTTGTCGGTAACGCCGCCACCGCAGATGCCGGCCACGCTGGAAGCAGGCACCATTTATGGCTACTGCGTGGGTGAACCCTGGAACCAGCAGGCCGTATTCAAAGGCATCGGCGTGCCGGTGATCACCGACTACGAGATCTGGAAGGACAACCCGGAGAAGGTATTCGGTGTCTCCAAAGAATGGGCCGACAAGTACCCCAACACCCATATCCGTGTGGTGAAGGCAATGATCCGCGCCGCCAAATGGCTGGATGAAAACAACAACGCCAACCGTCCAGAGGCCGTTGAGATTCTGTCTCGTCCGGATTACGTAGGTGCTGACGCTGATGTGATCGCCAATTCCATGACCGGCACCTTCGAGTACGAAAAAGGTGACAAACGCGATGTGCCTGACTTCAACGTATTCTTCCGCCACAACGCCACCTATCCCTACTACTCCGATGCCATCTGGTATCTGACCCAGATGCGTCGCTGGGGCCAGATTTCCGAGCAGAAGCCGGACAGCTGGTACATGGATGTAGCCAAGAAGGTATACCGCCCGGACATCTACCGTATTGCCGCTGAAGAGCTGGTCGCCGAAGGCAAGATGGCCGCGAGCGATTTCCCTGATTTTGCCAACGAAGACGGCTTCAAGGCGCCTCAAACCCAGTTTATCGATGGCATCACCTATGACGGCACCAAACCGAACGAGTATCTCGAAAAGTTCTCGATTGGTCTGAAGGGCGCCGAGCAGATCTAAATCCTTTGGGCCTTGCCACAGGTGAGGCCCATCACGGGAGACGCAATTATGAGCAGCATCCGTATGACACTATCAGGCATGTCCGGCATCGCCGGCGTCAAAGCCAACGACACCTTCGCCAGCTGGCTGAAACGTATGACCCAAAACCTCGGCCTGCCGCTAATCGGTTTGCTGGTATTCCTGTTTATCTGGCAGGTGGGCGCCAAACAGATCGACACCTCTTTGGGGCAGTTTCCGGGGCCGACTCAGGTGTATGAGCAGGCCAATGCCCTGATCGGCGAGCACTTTAGTGAACGTGAGAAGGAAATTGCCTTCTACGATCGTCAGGAGCAGCGTAATGCTGATCGCGTTGCCAAAGACCCGGACTATGTTCCCAAGATTCGCGATTACACAGGTAAGCCGACCTTCTTTGACCAGATCGGCACCAGCCTGGTGACCGTGCTGGCGGGCTTTGCCATCGCCGCGCTGATCGCAATCCCGCTGGGCATCTGCATCGGTCTGAACTCGGCCCTGTATTCCGCGCTAAACCCGATCATCCAGCTGTTCAAGCCGGTGTCGCCGCTGGCCTGGTTGCCGCTGGTCACCATGGTGGTCAGTGCCGCCTATGTCAGCGACGACCCGCTGTTCGCCAAGTCCTTCCTGACCTCGTTGTTTACTGTGTCGCTGTGCTGTCTCTGGCCGACGCTGATCAACACCGCCGTGGGCGTTTCCGCCATCAGCCCGGACCTACAGAACGTGAGCAAAGTGCTGCGCCTGAACTGGCTGACGCATGTGGTGCGTATCGTGCTGCCGTCCTCGGTGCCGATGATCTTCACCGGCCTGCGCCTGTCATTGGGCATCGCCTGGATGGTGCTGATCGCTGCCGAGATGCTGGCGCAGAACCCGGGGCTGGGCAAGTTTGTCTGGGACGAGTTCCAGAACGGCAGCTCAGATTCCCTCGGTCGCATCATGGTCGCCGTACTGGTGATCGGTCTGATCGGTTTCCTGCTGGACCGCATCATGCTGCTGATCCAGCGCGCCGTGTCCTGGGACAAAAACGCTATTACTCGATAAGGAGACTCCACCATGGCTGCACATCTTGAATTAACCGACGTTTCCATCGAGTTCCCGACACCGAAAGGGGCCTTCAAGGCGCTGGACGGGGTCAACCTGAAGATCCAGCGGGGCGAGTTCGTTTCCCTGATCGGCCACTCCGGCTGCGGCAAGTCCACCGTGCTGAACATCGTCGCCGGCCTGCATCAAGCCACCACCGGCGGTGTGGTGCTGGACGGCCGTGAAGTGAACGAACCCGGCCCCGAGCGTGCCGTGGTGTTCCAGAACCACTCGCTGCTGCCCTGGCTGACCGCCTACCAGAACGTGGAACTGGCTGTGCGCCAGGTGTTCAAGGGCAAGAAGAGCAAGGCGGAGATGAAGGAGTGGATCGAGCACAACCTGGAACTGGTGCACATGACCCACGCCATCCACAAGCGCCCGGATGAGATCTCTGGTGGTATGAAGCAGCGTGTGGGTATCGCCCGAGCGTTGGCAATGGAGCCCACCGTGCTGCTGATGGATGAGCCTTTCGGTGCGCTGGATGCACTGACCCGCGCCCACCTGCAGGACTCGCTGATGGAGATCCAGAACGAGCTCAACAACACCGTGATCATGATCACCCACGATGTGGATGAGGCCGTGCTGCTGTCCGACCGCATCGTGATGATGACCAACGGCCCGGCCGCAACGGTGGGCGAGATCCTAAAGGTAGACCTGGCACGTCCGCGTGACCGTATCGCCCTGGCCGATGATGCCGAGTACAACCACTACCGCCATCAGGTGCTGCGCTTCCTGTACGAGAAGCAGCGCAAGGTGGAACCGCTGGACAGCCGCCGCCCCAAGGGCTCGGCTGCCAGTGAATTGAAATCCCGCAAACAGGCCTGAGCCGAGTAGCCGGAGGCTAGCAAATGCATGCAGAACTGGTAATCGTCGGCAACGGCATGGCCGCGGCGCGACTGGTGCAGGAGCTCAAGCAGGGTGGCGGTTTCGAGGGCCGTATCCTGATGATTGGTCGTGAACCTCGACCGGCCTACAACCGGGTGCTGCTGTCGCCCCTGCTGGCCGGCGAGATCGAGGACCAGGCGCTGGAACTGCACAGTACCGACTGGTATGCGGAGCAGGGCATCGAACTGCTGTGTGATGATCCAGTCATGGCACTGGAGCCTGAACGTCACCGTCTCTACACCGGCAGCGGCAAGTGTATTTACTACGACCAGTTGGTGCTGGCCACCGGCTCCAACTCCAGCCTGCCACCGCTGCTGGGTATCGACCTTAACGGTGTAATGGGATTTCGCACCTGGCAGGATGTGGAGATCATGCGCGAAGCCGCGGCGAAGGGTGGTAGTGCCGTGGTAATCGGCGGCGGCCTGCTCGGGCTGGAAGCAGCTGAGGGCTTGCGCAAACTGGGCATGTGCACCCGCGTACTCCAGCGCAGCGACTACCTGCTCAACCGCCAGCTCGACCGCCATGCTGCCGGCATGCTGCAGCAAACCTTAGAAGGGCGCGGGCTGGAGATCATCACCAACGCCGGTGTCGAATGCCTGCAGGGCAATGAAGCCGGGCAGGTGACCGAAGTGGTCCTCAAGGATGGCCGAACCCTGCCCGCTGATCTGGTTGTGGTCGCCGCCGGTGTTACCCCCGAAACCTCACTGGCCCGAGCCGCCGAGCTCAACTGCGACCGTGCCATCAGGGTTGATGCCGAACTTCGTACCAGCGCTGTGGATATCTTTGCCATCGGTGAATGCTGCCAGTTCGAAGACAACACCTACGGTCTGGTCGCGCCTATATGGAGGCAGGCCAAGGTGTTGGCCCAGGTACTGAGCGGGGAAAGCGATCTGTATGCCGAACAGCCGGTGGCGACCCAGCTCAAGGTCAGCGGGATCTCGCTGTTTTCCTGTGGCGAGATCGATGCTCAGAACGCCACGGTGGTGGAGTACCACGACCCGGAAGCGGGGGATTATCGCAAGCTATGGCTAAGGGATGAAAAGCTGGTGGGAGCGGTGTTGTATGGCGATACCCGCCAGGGCAACGACTACTTTAAGCAGTTGCTGGCGGGAGGAAAAAATTAGTATGGATAACTATAGTTAGCTATAACTTTTATATTTCATATTCATAAAGCTCTTTCTTTTTGATAGACCTTAAGAGATCAGGTATATCTAGTTCTTCACAGAGATATCTAAACTCTTTAGCGCCCTCTGGACCAAATGCAGCCCTCGAGCGTGGAGAGGTTCTTATGGAATCGTAAGCGCTTCCAATATTCTTCCACTTAACTCTATGACCTTCACGATTGAGGGAATTACCGGAAATAAGATCTCTTAGCTTTGGTATGAGTAGCGATGATAAACCTATGGCAGAGGTTGAGTAGAGAAATTCAGGACCAGTCAGGAATAGAATATTCTCATCTTTTGATTCAATGTTATATATTTCATTTATTTTTTGAGGTGGTCTTATTGGGTGAATTTCTCCGTTGGATATATAGTCTATCCATTTGGCATGAATAAAGTTGCTGCAATCATCATTTAGTATTTTAGATGGAGTTCCGTGATAGCTGACAACTAATTCGCTTTTGGCTCGAGTTAATGCTACATATAAATGGCATAGTTCGCGGTAATGCTCCTTTTCAGGTAAGGATGGATTTGGAATTATGTCTTTTGAAGTATTTACAACAATCATCATATCAAATTCGAAGCCTTTTGCTTGCTCCAAGTCAGAAATAAATATAGAGTTGTCTCCTAGGCTTGTTTCTCCATCTAAAACAGAAAGATTATGAGTATTTCCAAATTTCTTTACTTCATAAAGACTATAGCCGCAAAAAGCTATACATACTTTCCAGCTAGGGTTTTCTTTAATTTGTATCTTGGCATGCATTTGAGCAAATGCAAGTTCCATATCTAAAGAATCCGTATGTAGAATTAAAGGAGCAGGACCAGAAAATCTGGAAAATTCAGGTGGTAACACTTCAAAATCTTCAGACCCAGAAAAATCGTTATCTGATATATAATTATCAAAAATGCTGTATGCCGCGTTTAATATCTCTTTACTGTTTCTGTAGTTCAGAAATAGCTTTTTGCTTCTAGAGCTTGGAATGTATATTCCTGAGGCTTTAAGAGATTGAAATTTGGTTGATACTCTTTGTGCCGCATCACCACAAATAAATATGTCGTTCTCACCTTCATATGTTATATTCCTAATGATTCCTAACTCCGTTGTTCCAAAGTCTTGCGATTCATCGACCAGAGTGCAACGGTATTTTTTATTTAAACTATTTGAATGTTTGCTTAAGGCAGAAGCAAGTCCAATATAGTCAGTAATACCAACCATTTTCATTTTTGTTTCCCATTTCTCAAGCCCTTTAAGCAATAAAATCCTATGCTTCTTTGACATTGGGATAGAGCGGCCTTCACGATCAATTTTTAGATAGCTATCACGGGTATTCTGTGAGAATGCGCTTCTGATCCAGTCAAATTCTTCGCGAATGTATTCTTCAGCATTGATACCTTGTGCTATCAAGTAGTCATGAACGGGAATTAAAACTTCTGCATCATGGTTATTCAGTTTGCAGCGGTAAAACTCACTCCATATTTCGTCAATATGTTCATGGCTTTTCCAAGTGGTATCATCATATAATTTGTCGCTGCCTGGTTCTAAACAATGAAGATGTTCTTGGCAAACTTTGAAAAAAGGCTTTACATGAACGCGATTAGAGACTTCATTTAGGCAGACAACATCGACTAGTTCTTTAATGAGTCGTGATAATGACCTGTTTAGGGTTACAATAAGAATTTCTTCACCCGGATATTTCTTTGCAAGACGGACCGCTCTTTTAACTACCACGCATGTTTTACCTGAGCCAGAAACACCTAGTAGCTTGGCTGAACCTTTAAAATCTAGGTCAACGATAGTTTGTTGTTCAGGATGCATGAAAAGCATCCATTGCTTGTAATCTGCTGTCTTAATGAAATGGGAAAACAGCTCAGCATAGGTTGGGTCGTCAGTAGGAATGGAGTATATAGACTCTGTCGCAGAAACATGATCATCTGTTAGATCGTGTAGCAACTTTTTATCGTATGCTATTCGCTTAATAGCTTCATCAGGCTTATTTTCACGCAAAAGGATGAGGATATCTAAAAATAAATTTTTCTTTCCTTCATCATCAAATAGTTCAGCCGCTTCAAATACTTCATCATCAGTTGAGAAGCAATGAAGAAGCTCAATGCTCCTTATATGTGAGCGGCCACAGCCTACAACTAATTCATCGAAAACATCTTCAGGTAAAAGTTCATATAATTTTCCTGGACTGTATTCGTGATTGAATTCATGTTTTGAATATTCGTCTATTTTTTCTGAAATAGTGTGTATTTCTTCAATGCGACCATTTTCATCGGTTACAAAACGTTTTCCTTTATTACGATCAAGCCACTTATCTACTTCATTATGATCGCCAACAAATAGTAGAATTATTTTGTTTTTGTCTTGAACAGTTACCAAACGGCAAGCACTGGTAAGGTCATATTTGACACACTTGTCGATACGAGTTTCACCATGGTTTGTGATCTTTAGGTCTTTTAAAGGATTTCTTTCATTCGATGTTATTAAGGTAACTATGGAAAGAACTTTCTCTCCGGCTCTTTTAAAACCACCTCCTCTACGATAAAGGCTTTGTGCTTGTGTCACTAATTCAGGTTTTTTGAAGTATTGTATGATTGAGTGGCTCATTTATCTATCCATAATATATTAATGATTTTTCATTAATTCGATGATCTTTAGGATATGTTTAGAGGTATAGTGAATTGAATGATAAAAAATACGGTAGATCATATATAAATTCACACCATCCTCTGGTTTTCCATTGAACAATGGTGAAAATCCTGCGCGAATGCGCTCACCTGTAACTGATGATAGCCATTTGAGGCAGTATTGCCACTGTCGTTTAGCAGTGGGCATAAAGCTGAAAGCTTTGGCAAATAGATGCTAATGAAGGTCAGGGGAGGTAGGCTAGCATCTGGCTTCCAGGGTAATCCCCATAATGGTCTTACTGACGATGTGCTGCATTAGGAAAAGTGGGCTTTCACTCTCTACTACCCCCGCGTAATGATCATCTATGGCAGGTAGGCTAGGGAGTCGATCTTTACCCAGGCCATAATATGGGCGTTCGGTCTTCTACAGTTTCACGGTTGATACCAGATTCATCTTCGGTTACCTCATCATCTGTCTTTTCCGATGCGTAAGGATGCCCCCCACCTTCTTCTGCCACTGCTTAGGCGACAGCCCCGTCCATTGCTTGAACTTGGTGCTGAACACCGAGGCATCCGCGTACCCCAGATTCAACGCCAGATCGGTCACGCTCATGCTCTTGCGGCGTAAGTGATCTTCCGCCAGCGTCTGGCGGATTTCGCGCATGATCTGGGTGTAACTGGCGCCCTGTTCCTTGAGCTTGAGTTGCAGCATGCGCGGGTGCAGGTCCAGCGATGAGGCGACCAGTTCCAGGCTGCAGTCGCCGCTGGTGAGCAGGGCGCTGGCGACTTGGCGTACCTGTTCTTCCAGGCTGGTGGGGAACTGGTCGCGCAGGAATTCGACGTGGCGTTTGATAGAGCTGGAGATTGCTGAGGCGTACTGGCGGTTTTGCTGGGTCAGCAGTCGGGTGCTCAGGGTGATGCCGGAGAATGGCTGGTCGAAGTGGACTTGCCTGTAGTCACTCTGACGGTACTCCTGCTGATAGGGACCGGGTGCCGAGATGGATATCTCGAAGTCATAGCGAGATAGCCCGGTAACCTCGGCCACAAAATTACACAGGTGCCCCAAGCTGAGCAGCTTCATTTGGGTAATGCCCATAGGTGTGGAGATATCGAAATCCATCAACACCTGAGTGTTATCCCCAACCGGAATCTGTCTTACATGCACGCCGGAGGCCTGCAGATAGAGGGCGCTGCTGACCTTGCTCAGAGCATCGCCGATGGTGTGCGACTGGGCAGCAAACAGGGGCAGGGGGCCAAGGGCTTCCAGCGGCTGATGTTGTGTAAGCAGGAGGCCGAATAACGGTTGCTGGCACTCCAGTGCGGTGCGTTCGAGCAGTTCTGCCAGTTTGCTGTAGGAGACGAAGAGGTCGGCCTCGTTGAACTGAGCCGGCACAAAGCCCACCGATTTCATCAGCGCAATCGGGTTATGGCCCAGTTCGGTGACCAGCCGCTGATAGCCGGTGATGCTGTAACTTTTGGCCAGATACATGGCAGTCCTGATCTTATTGTTTTCGTGATTTATAAAGTTTTATTCGTAAAAGATCAAGAAATGGGTCGTTGGTTGGTCGTAGAGTGATCAGACACAGCAAGTCACTCACCATAACAATAAAGAGGTATTCACCATGACTCTGCCTGCTCCAATCAATGAACAACACCGTCTGCTTTGCGTCCACACCGATGATATCGAACCGGTTGATGTGGGTGCTGTTCTGCCCGGGCTGAAGGTTTGGCCCCTGTTTCTCGATTCTGAAAATGGCTACTGGATTCTGCGTGTGCAGTTTGATCCAGGTACGCGCCTGCCGATGCATTTCCACACCGGCACCGTTCATTTCTACCAGCTCAGCGGTGTCTGGAACTATGCGGAATACCCTGAAGATGTGCTGAAAGCGAACAGCTACCTGTATGAACCGGGCGGTTCTATCCACACCTTTATGGTGCCTGAGGATGCGACTGAACCTTCTGACGGGTTCATGGTGGTTCAGGGCTCGAACGTGAACTTCACCGAGGAAGGCGAGTTCGTCAATGTGATGGATGCGGGCTGGATTGAGCATGTGATCATCGAATGCTGTAAGGCACAGGGGCGTCCGATACCGCGCTACATCAAACCCATGGCTAAGGCAGGTTTCAGCGATGCCGAATAACCTGCAAGGCAAAGTTGCCATCATCACCGGTGCTGCCAATGGCATTGGTGCCGAAATAGCGCGGGACTTTGAGCACCGAGGCGCCAAGGTCTTTCTGACCGATATTGCTGAAAAAGCCGGTGAAGCAACGGCCAAAGAGATTGGCAGCAATGCGGCCTTTATGCACCACAATGTGAGCGATGAAGCCGGCTGGCCTGCCGTCTTCGAGCAGTGTGAAGCGACCTTCGGCAAGGCCGATATCCTGATCAACAACGCCGGGATTGAGGTCACTTCCTTTATCACCGAGTGTGAACTGGAAGACTTCCGCAAGCTCATGGACGTGAACGTGGGCGGGGTTTTTCTCGGTATCAAACACGGCATGAAGCACATGAGTGCGGCCAACGGCGGCAAGGGCGGGGCGATTCTTAACCTGTCGTCCATGGCGCATCTGATCGCCGGTGTTGGCTTTGGCCCCTATGGGGCAACCAAATCAGCCGTCGATAAGCTGACCAAAGTGGCCGCTGTAGAGGCTGGCGCTTTGGGCGCTGGGGTGCGTGTGAACTGTCTCTATCCCGGCATTATCGATACCGGTATGCAGGACAAGCTGGGGCAGGATCTGCTCACTATGGGCGTGTTCCCTGATGCACAGGCGCTGCAGGAATATGTGATTGCGCGCACGCCTCTCAAGCGTACGGGTACTCCGGCTGATGTGGCCAAGGCTGCGGCCTATCTGTGTTCTGACGAAGCTGAGTTTATTACCGGTGTTGGTATGAGCGTTGATGGCGGCATGGCTCTGGGATAGGAGGATATATTCCATGACACAGAAAGTAGCGTTGATTACGGGTGGTGCATCGGGCATTGGCCTGGCAGCGGCAGAAGCCTTGGCGAAGGCTGGGCTTCATGTGGTGCTGGCGGATGTTCAGACCGATGCCGCTCAGGCGGCAGTGGATAAACTGCACTCTCAGCAGTTGTCTGCCTCCGCGGTTGAGCTGGATGTCACTTGTGAAGAAAACTGGAAAGCAGCCATCGAAACGGTTGAGCGCGATCAGGGCCGACTGGATGTGTTGGTCAATAACGCGGGAATCGGCGAAGGCGGTACGCTGGAGTCAACCTCGCTGAACCGTTTCAACCGGGTGATGGCGGTCAATGTGAACGGCGTCTTCCTGGGGTGCAAGTACGGCATTCCATTAATGGAGCGCAGCGGTGGTGGTTCGGTTATCAACGTCAGCTCCATTTTTGGCATAGTGTCCGATCAGCTAATGGTGGCTTATTCGGCCTCCAAAGGTGCTGTGCGAACTATGACCAAGTCGATAGCCCTGGACTGTGCCAGTCGGGACAACGGCGTGCGTGTGAATTCTATCCATCCGGGATTTATTGAAACGCCGATGGTGGTGGGGGCGGCTGCCGCAGCTCCTGGTGAGATTATTGAACCCTACACAGCTAGAACCCTCGGACAAGTTCCGGTGGGCCGCTTTGGCCAGCCAGATGAGTTGGGGGATGTGATTGCCTTCCTGGCGTCGGATGCCTCGCGCTTCATGACCGGGTCGGAAGTGACCGTGGATGGTGGTTTTACGGCGCGCTGAGCGATGACACATAAGTGCGGTTAAATACAAAGGGGCAGCCTGAGTGCTGCCCCTTTTAGTATTCGTTTGTATGCGCCTTTACTCTTCGATCGTCTCCACCAGCCCCAGTGCAATGGCGATCTGTACCAGTTCGGCTAAAGAATCGACCTTCATCTTGGCCATCATATGGGCACGGTGGCCTTCCACTGTTTTGCGGTTGATGCCCAGTTCGTCAGCGGCTTCCTGGTTGGACAGCCCTTTAACGATCAGTCCCATCACCTGCTTTTCCCGTCGCGTCAGGCTGTCGTAGCGCTCTTGCATGCGGGACTGGGCACTCTGGCGTGCCATGCGGATGCGGTCCTTTTCCAGCGCGTTGTGCACGTGGTCGATCAATATCTGGTCGTCGAATGGTTTTTCGATGAAGGTGAGTGCGCCCTGGGTCAGGGCCGTGACGGCCATGTCGACGTTGCCATGCGCCGAGATCATGATGATCGGCAGGTCTATCGCCAAATCGGCAAATTTCTTCTGAGCATTGATGCCGCTGAGGCCCGGCATGCGGACATCCATTACGATGCAGCCACTGGTGTTGCCCGGGTTGTGCTCGATGAACTCTAGCGCATTCTCGAAGGTGTCTACGCTCAGCCCGACAGACTCCAGCAGCCATTTCAGGGAGTCACGGACATCGGCGTCATCGTCGATGACGAATACCTTTTGAGAGTCTTGTTCAGAGGTCATGCGTACTCAGTTAACTGTGTTCACGGTGAATGAGAAGCGGCTGCCGGCTTGTGGCAGGTTTTCCGCCCATAACTCGCCGCCCAGATTTTCCACCAAAGAGCGGCTGATGGCCAGTCCCATGCCAAGCCCCGTGCGCTTGGTTGAATAGAAGCGCTCGAAGATCTGCGGCAGGTCCTGTTCGGGAATGCCGGGGCCTTCATCGTCCACTGTGATCAGCAGCTGGTCACCTTCGGGGCGGACGCCGACGTTGACGGTCTTGAGTTCATGTTCGTCCTCGGTGTCGCTGGCTTCAAGCGCGTTGACCAGCAGGTTCAGCAGCACCTGTTCCAGCTGGATCTGGTCCCCGCGCACGGCAGGCAGGTTGTCGTCCAGCTGGCAGAGGATGCGCACGTTATGACGCTCGGCGGTGGACTCGCAGAACTCGCAGATGCCATTGACCAGACGCGCAATATCCAGCTCGGTAACCTGGGGTTCCTGTTTGCGGGTGAAATCCATCATCCGGTGAACAATTTCGCCGGCGCGCAGGGCGGTGCTGATGCTGCGGGTGATCGGCGTTTCGATATCCTGCCAGCTCAGTGAATCGGTGCTGGCGAAGCGGCGCTCGATACCGCGCAGGAAACTGACCATCGCCAGCAGCGGCTGGTTGAGTTCGTGGGCCAGACTGGAGGCCAGTTCACCCATGGTGATCAGGCGGCTGGCGTGGTCGATCTCGGCCTGATAATGCTTCATCTGTGCTTCGGCGGCTTTCTTTTCGCTCAGATCACGGGCCACCAGTGACAGGTATTCAATATCGCCGTGCAATGAGCGGTGCACCAGCAGTTCCAGCATCACCGGAATAGGGTTGCCCTCACGGCTCTGCAGGTTCAGCTCGCTACGCCAGCTGCCCTGTTCCTTGGCGGTGGGCAGGCCATCGGCCAGCAGGGTCTGGAAGCCTTTTTGTGCCATTAGCTCCTGTAAAGACAGCCGGGTGTAGTCGGTATGTTCAAGCGCAAGACAGCGTCGTGCGGCCTCGTTGAGGTGGGTGATCTGCAGGTCCAGATCGGAGAAGATCACCAGATCCTGGGTACTCTCCAGCACCCGTGCCAGTCGTCGGTTGGCCTTGTCGGCCTTGATACGGTGTGAGGCATCACGCGACACCACGAGGATCTCCTTGATCTCGTGGGTCTCGGGATCGCGCAGGGTACGACTGGTACTTTCCAGCCAGGTGTAGTGACCGTCCTTACAGCGGAACCGGTAGGTATGGGTGTACAGACCACGGTCGTAGGTGACGCTGGGCGCACGATCCTGAAAGTCCTTCACATCGTCCGGGTGGTAAAGGTCGTAGGCGGACATGCCGACAATCTCTTCCACGGTAAAGCCCAGCAGGTGCGTGACGGCGGGGGAGGCATAGATGAAGCGCCAGCCGCCGGGCGTATGGCGAGAAATCATGTCGGTGGACTGTTCGGCCATTTCGGCAAGCAGTCGGTTGCGCTCGGCGTCGTCGCTCAGGGCGGAGCGGCCCTGTTCAGGCGTTAAGGGTTTCATCTGCATTCCCTGCTCTGGGTGTGCTGGGCAGGATACAACACAGGCAAGCGGCATGGGGAGAGGGGCTGGCCCCGGCGGAGGAGTGCCGGGGCAATGGGCATCATCAATCAGCGCAGGAACTCCATGCTGAACGCCTTGAATTGGGATACGTCGGAGCGGCGCATCCACTCAAAGCCGACCATTTCTCGGGTGATCAACTTAACCCCTTCCTTCTCCATACGACGCAGGGCGATCTCGGTATCGAACGGGTTGCGCGCGGAGATGGAGTCGGCGACGACGAATACCTCGTAGCCCTCTTCCAGCAGGCGCAGGGCGGACTGCATCACGCAGGCCTGGGACTCCATGCCGCAGAGGATCGCCTGCTTGCGGTCCAGCTCACGGAAGGCGCTGCCGAATTCAGGGTCATCGATGCAGGCGAAATGAGCTTTACCGAAGAGCTGCTCGACTCCAACGAGTTCACGCAGGCTCTCTTCAGTGTGGCCCAGCCCCTGAGGGTATTGTTCAGAGCCAATCACCGGCACTTCCATCAGCTGGGCCAGTCGGGTCAGCCACTTGCAGTTGTCCACGAGCCGCTGCTGTTCGTGTACGCCAGGCAGCAGCTTGGCCTGCACATCGATCACGACCAGTACGGACTTACTCTTATCCAACAGCATTCTCAATCACTCCTTGCGCTTGTTTGGGATCAGGCCGGGCGGCGGTCAACCATGTTGGTTGCCATGCCTTCGGCGACAACCTTATCGCCCACACGGCAGATGGTTTCGAGCTTCACGCGACGGCGTTCTTCGTTGATTTCCACCACTGTAGCCGTGGCGACCACTGTATCACCGATATGTACCGGGGCCTTGAACTTGAGCTGCTGGTCGACATAGATGGCGCCGGGTCCCGGCAGGCGTGTGCCCAGTACCGCAGAGATCAGTGCTGCACTGAACATGCCGTGCACGATGCGCTGTTCAAACATGGTGGTTTTGGCGTATTCGGCGTTGATGTGTACCGGGTTGTCATCGCCGCTGATACCGGCAAAGAGAATCACGTCCGCATCGGTGATTGTCTTGGCGTAACTGGCCTGCATACCCACTTCCAGATCTTCCAGGTAGTAGCCGTGTAGTGCCTGCATGGAATCCTGCATGTTTGTACTCCTGTTTTTATTTCGTGAATCGATACAATGGATTTTTAGATTAGTGGTAATTATTTAAATAGCCAAGGGTTATTACTTGGTTTTTAAAAAATCCTCTGCTAGCCTCGGTTCAAACAATGACAGCTCACCAATGACAACAAGCACTCTCCAGCAGAGGACTCAGTTATGCAGACTCAACCCGCCAATTTGTTTGAAAGAGCCTTCAAGAAGCTTGTTCCTTACGGGCTTGAAGCGGTTGCAGGCCGCCGGGCAGTGCCTGACATCATGAACCTGGATGCCGAGCTGCCGGAGACCGATCTGGCCCGCGTGCGGGAATGGGTCGACAACTGTCTGGATGCCCATGCCGGTCAGGTGGAAGCACGTAATCGGGCGGCCATGCTGGGGCGGATGTACCTGAAGCTGTCGCACACCGGAAAGGTCCGCTTTCTCGGCATGCTGGCCGAGGAGTACGGCATCGATGACGCCGGTGTGGAGCAGGCGATCAGCTGCTGGCAGAACGCCCATAACGGTGACCGGGCGCGCAAGGCACACCAGCTGCGCAAGGCGCTGGAACCGGCCCATAACCGGTTGCTGAAGCAGTTCACCGGCGTGCCGTCCGGGGTGAAATTTCTGGTCGATATGCGTGAAGAGTTGTTGGAGCTGAAAAGAGACTTCAACACGCTGGAATCACTGGAAGCCGATTTGAAAGAGCTGCTGGCGACCTGGTTCGATGTAGGCCTGCTGCAGCTGGAAGAACTCAGCTGGAATTCCAGCGCGGCTTTGCTGGAAAAACTGATCGCCTACGAGGCGGTACATGAGATTCAAAGCTGGACCGACCTGAAAAACCGACTCGACTCCGACCGTCGCTGCTTCGCCTTTATTCACCCGAACATGCCGGAAGAACCACTGATCTTCGTCGAGGTGGCGCTGGTCAACGGCCTGGCCGGCAGCGTCCAGAAGCTGCTCGACGAGCAGGCGCCGACGCAGGATATCGACAGCGCCGATACGGCGATCTTCTACTCCATCTCCAATGCCCAGCCCGGCCTGGCCGGCATCAGCTTCGGCAACTTCCTGATCAAGGAAGTGGTGAAGAAGCTCAGCGGTGAATTCCCGCAGCTGAAGCAGTTCGCCACCCTGTCGCCGATTCCGGGCTTTGCCCAGTGGCTGGAGAACTGTGCCCCGGCCACGCTGTGCGAACTGCCTGGCGGCGAGCAGTGGCTGAGCCTGCCGGCGCCGCGTGTGGTATCGGTGATCGAGGCGAACGAGTCGATGGAAACCCGGCAGGAGGCGCTGACCAAATTGGCCGCGGCTTATCTTTGCCAGAGCAAAAAAGGCAAGCGGGCGCTGGACCCGGTGGCCCATTTCCACCTGAGCAACGGTGCCCAGGTCGCGCGGCTGAACTGGATGGGCGATGTGTCGCAGAAAGGGCTGAAGCAGTCCGCAGGCATGATGGTGAATTACCTCTACGAGCTGCCGAAGATCGAGCAGCGCAGTGAGCAGTACACATCGGAGGGCGTGATTTCCCAGTCTTCCGCAATCAAGAAGCTTTTGAAGTAAGCCATTCACAATAAGAAGGAAAAAATCATGACTAATCGTATCGCAGTGGTAACCGGCGCACCGGGTGGTTTGGGAACTGCCATGTGCCAGGCGCTGGTGGAACAGGGGCGTACGGTGATCGGAACGCATTTACCCAATGAAAAGGCTGCAGCAGAGGCGCAGGACTGGCAGCAGACCATGCAGAGCCTGGGCTTTCCGGTCGCGCTCTATCCGCTGGATGTGTCTGACTTCGAAGGTTGTCAGGCGTTTGTACAGCAGGTCGAAGCTGAGCATGGCCCCATCGATATTCTGGTGAATAACGCCGGTATGACCAGTGATGCGCCGCTGAAGAAAATGGGTGTTGAGCAGTGGAACCGTGTCATCGATGTGAACCTGAATTCCATGTTCAATATGAGCCGTCAGGTGTTCGAGGGCATGTGTGAACGTGGTTTCGGCCGCATCGTCAACATCTCCTCGCTGAACGGTGAAAAGGGCCAGTTCGGTCAGTGTAACTACGCTGCCACCAAGGCCGGCATCTACGGCTTCACCAAGTCGATCGCACTGGAAGGCGCGCGCAAGGGTGTGACCGTCAATGCGGTCTCCCCAGGCTACATCGATACCAAGATGGTGCGTCAGGTACCGGAAAAGGTGCTGGAAAGCATTGTTGCCGGCATTCCCGTGGGCCGCCTTGGGCAGCCGGACGAAATCTCTCGGGCCGTTACCTTCCTGACAGCTGAAGAAGCCGGGTTTATCACTGGGACCAACCTGTCGGTGAACGGCGGCCAGTACATGGACTAAGGGAGCAGGCAGCATGAGCGAGTACAGAGCACCCACGCGCGATATGGAGTTCGCACTGAGACGTCTGGCCGGGTTCGACGAGATGGTTAAGGCCTGTAATTACGAGGATGCCTCGCCCGATGTGGTGGCGGCGATTCTGGAAGAAGCGGCCAAATTCGCCGGTAACGCCATCGCACCGTTGAACCGCAGCGGTGACGAAACCGGAGTACAGCTGGACGAAGGCCGCTGTGTCCAGACCCCGGACGGCTTCAAAGAGGCCTACCAGCAGTACATTGAAGGGGGTTGGGCCGGCCTGCAGTTTGATGCCCAGCAGGGTGGTCAGGCGCTGCCATTTTCGTTGGCCATTCCGGTACAGGAGATGATCCACGCGGCCAATATGGCTTGGGGGCTCTGTCCGCTGCTGTCTCAAGGCGCCACCGAGGCGCTCAGTGAAAATGTCGACGAACCACTGAAACAGATGCTGCTGCCGAAGCTGATCAGCGGCGAGTGGACCGGCACCATGAATTTGACCGAGCCCCAGTCAGGGTCGGATCTGGCGACTATTCGTACTCAGGCACGTCCCGAAGGCGACCATTATCGCATCACCGGCCAGAAGATCTTCATTACCTGGGGTGAGCACGATATGGCCGAGAATATCGTCCATCTCGTACTGGCTCGGCTGCCTTACGCGCCGGCGGGGGTGAAGGGCATTTCCCTGTTCGCCGTGCCCAAGTTTATTCCCGATGCCGATGGCAATCCGGGCGAGCGCAACGACTGTTACGCACTGTCGCTGGAACACAAGATGGGCATTCACGCCAGCCCGACCTGCGTCATGAGCTATGGCGAGAACGGCGGTGCGCTCGGTTACCTGGTGGGCCAGGAAAATCAGGGGCTGGCCTGCATGTTCACCATGATGAACAACGCCCGCCTGACCGTTGGTCTGCAGGGGGTAGCGGTGTCTGAGCGTGCGCTGCAGATGGCGCGCAGCTATGTTGCCGAGCGTATTCAGGGAACGGCGCCGGGGGAGCTTGAGTCTTCACCGATTGTGCGCCATCCCGATGTGCGCCGCATGATGATGACCATGAAAGCCTTGACCGAGGCGAGCCGTGGCCTGGCCTATTCCGGCTGCGTGGCGGTTGATTATGCCAAGCATGCTGAGCTTGATGCCGAGCAGCGTAGCTATTATCAGCGCCGTGCCGATTTGCTGACACCGCTGGTGAAGGGCTGGTGCACGGAGGTCGCACAGGAAGTGACCTCGCTGGCGGTGCAGTGTCACGGCGGTATGGGCTATATCGAGGAAACCGGTATTGCCCAGCTGTACCGCGATGCTCGCATCCTGCCGATCTACGAGGGTACCAACGGTATCCAGGCGCTGGACCTGATCGGTCGCAAGACCATTCGTGATCGAGGTCAGGCTTTGCAGGAACTGATTCTCGAAATGCGTGCCGATGCCGAAAGTGCACGTACCTCCGAGGGGTTGGGTGCTCAGCGTATTCAAGCCTTCGAACTGGCAATCGAGCAGCTGGACACTGCGCTTAAACTGGTTTTGAACAGCAGTGCCAATGAGCATTTCGTCGGTTCTGTGGCATTCAATTTCCTCATGCTCACATCCACTTTGACTGCTACCTGGCTGATGCTTAAGTCCGTGCTATTGGTCACTGCGGACTGCGCAGGAGCTGCACACGATGAGTTCGTAACGGCTAAGCAGGTAACGGCTCACTTCTTTATCGACCATATTTTGCCGCGCTGCGGAGGCTATCTGGCTTCGGTTCAGGCTGGCGAAGACTCCATCATGGCCCTGCCGGAAACGGCGCTCTAACAGGGGCCAGCAGTTAACGGAGAGATTATGTATATCAATGGACACTGGATTACCGAGCGGAACCACTTCCCGGTCACCAACCCCGCCAACGGCGAAGTGATCGGCGAAGTGCCTGATTGTACATTGGCAGATATCGAGGCGGCCATCGCGGCCGCCAGCGAAGCGCTGAAAAGCTGGAAACAGACAACCGCCTATGAGCGCTCAGGTCTGCTGTATCGTGCCTGGGAGATCATGCTCAGCCGCAAGCAGGAGCTGGCTGAACTGATGACGCGGGAGCAGGGCAAGCCGCTCAAGGCGTCACTGAACGAGGTGCAGTACGGCGCTGACTTCCTGCTCTGGTTTGCCGAGGAAGCCAAGCGCACCAATGGCCAGACCATCCCTTCGGCGCGCGATAACCAGCGCTTTATTACCCAGAAGGTGCCGGTCGGTGTGGTGGGGGCGATTACGCCCTGGAACTACCCGATCTCGATGATCACCCGCAAGCTGGCGCCAGCACTGGCGGCCGGTTGCACGCTGGTGCTCAAGCCTGCGGAGCACACACCGCTGTGCGCCAGAGCAATGGCCGAAGTGTTCGAAGAAGCCGGTTTTCAGGCCGGTGTGATCAATGTGATCACCAGCCGTGACCCTGCGCCGGTGGGTGACGCCTTCTGTACCGATCCGCGCATCAAAAAGCTGACCTTCACCGGCTCTACGGCTGTGGGTAAAAAGCTCAACGCCCAGGCGGCAGCCCATATGAAGCGGGTATCGATGGAGCTGGGCGGTCATGCGCCGGCCATCGTGTTCCCGGATGCGGACCCCGTGCACGCGGCCAAGGGGCTGTCACTGGTCAAGTTCCTCAATACCGGGCAGGCCTGTATCAGCCCGAACCGCATCTTTGTCCACAAGGATCAGGCTGAAGCCTTCCTTGCCGAGCTGACGGCAAGGGTTTGTCGCCTGAAGTCCGGCAACGGCTTTCAGGCGGGCAACAGCATTGGGCCGCTGATCAATGAGGCGGCGCTGCAGAAGGTCGAAGCTCAGGTGCAGGATGCACTGGCCAAGGGGGCCACGCTATACACCGGTGGCCAGCGTCTGACAGACGGTGAGCTGGCTGACGGCTGCTTCTATGCACCCACGGTGCTGGCCGGTGTGACGCCGGAGATGAAAATCTACCGTGAAGAGACCTTCGGCCCGGTCGCACCGGTGGTGATCTACGGCGATGAAGAGGATGTGCTCGCCATGGCCAACGACACCGAGTACGGGCTGGCGGCTTATGTGTACAGCAACGACCTGTCCACCGCGTTCAAAGCTTTTGAAGCATTGGAATTCGGCATCATCGGCATCAACGATATCAACCCAACCAGCGCAGCGGCGCCCTTTGGCGGCATGAAGAACAGTGGGCTGGGGCGTGAAGGCGCGCAAGAGGGCATTGAGGAGTATCTGGAAACCAAACTTGGAGGGTTTGCTCTCTGATACCCGGCGCGTCATCACATTTGCAAACACCGTGATCTTGATAATAAGGATAAGAAAATGGAAAACATGTTTGAGCTTGATCTGGACCCTGTCGAGGCGAACTTTTCGGCACTGACCCCAACCACATTCGTTAAGCGGGCTGCGCTGGCGCATCCCAATCGAACGGCGGTGATCCACGGTGATATCAAGCGTACCTGGCAGGAGACCTACCAGCGCTGCCTGAAGCTGGCCTCGGCCCTGCGCAAGCTGGGCGTGAAAAAGGGCGATACGGTTGCGGCGTTGCTGCCCAACATCCCCGAGATGTTGGAGCTGCACTTCGCCGTGCCCATGTTGGGTGCGGTGCTTAATGCACAGAACACCCGGCTCGATGCCAAGACCATGACCTTCATGCTCAACCACGGCAAGGCCAAAGTCTTTTTCACTGACCGTGAGTACAGCGACCGTGCCAGGGAAGCGCTGGCCGGTTGTGATGCCAAGCCGAAGGTGGTCGATGTGGATGATCCGATGTTCGACGGCGGTGAACTGATCGGTGACATGACTTTCGAGGCACTGCTGGCGACCGGGGATGACGACTTCGAGTGGGAGTTACCAGGGCAGGAATGGCAGTCAATCGCGCTGAACTATACCTCCGGTACCACCGGCAATCCCAAGGGCGTGGTCTATCACCACCGTGGTGCTTTCCTCAGTGCGTTGAGCAACGTGGTCGGCTTCGGCCTTCCGGATGGCGCCGTCTACCTGTGGACATTGCCGATGTTCCACTGCAATGGCTGGTGCTATCCCTGGGCGGTCACGGCGGTGGCAGGTACCCATGTGTGCCTGCGTCAGCCGCATCCCAAACCGATCTTCGAAGCTCTGGCCCGGCATGGCGTGACCCACTTCTGTGCCGCGCCCATCGTGCTGAACATGCTGATCAATGCCCCCGAAGAGCAGAAGCTGCCGTTTCAGCAGCAGGTTACCGCTGCTACGGGTGGTGCCGCTCCGCCAGCGGCGACCATCGAAGCGATGGAAGAAATGGGCGTCAAGGTTGTTCATCTTTATGGTCTGACCGAGACCTATGGTCCCAGTGTGGTCTGTGATTTCCAGGATGAGTGGTACCAGCTGAACCCGAAAGAGAAAGCACGGAAAATGTCCCGTCAGGGCATACCTTCGCTAACCATGTCCGACATGATGGTTGCTGACCCGTCGACACTAGAGCCGGTCCGGCAAGATGGAATGGCTATCGGCGAAGTCTTCCTGCGAGGTAACTCGGTAATGAAGGGCTATTTGAATAACCCCGATGAAACCCGGAAGGCGTTTTCCGGTGGCTGGTTCCACACCGGCGACCTGGGCGTCTGGCATGCCGATGGCTATATCGAGATCAAGGATCGCTCCAAGGACATCATCATCTCTGGTGGCGAGAATATTTCGACTCTTGAGGTAGAAAGTACGCTCTATAACCACCCGGCTGTGCTGGAAGCAGCGGTGGTGGCTGCACCTGATGAGCATTGGGGCGAAATTCCCTGTGCCTTTATAACGCTAAAGGCTGGTAATGATGACTTGTCGGCAGATGAGATCATTGCGCACTGCAGAGCCAACCTTGCCGGGTTCAAGATTCCCAAGAAGGTAATCTTTTCTCCCGAGTTGCCTAAAACATCAACAGGCAAGCTGCAAAAACACGTGTTGAGGGCACAATTGGCAGGCTAAGGTCATACTATTCGAGACGGCACCCCGTGGGCGGTGCCGTCTGACTTCTCAGCGCTTGCGTGAACACTCAAAATTGACGCCGTCTTCGTCTTGAGTGATTAGTTTCTGATCGCTCAGTTCAACAATAAGGGAGCGGTCTGTATCACCGGTAGGAAACATCTCTGCCAATTCTGCTGCTCCCAGCTTGGAGTTGTTGGTCAGGTTGGTTCCCTGAACATCAGTTGTGGTTTCGAGTAGGTAACCGTCCTGAATCTCCCAGTTTCCCTGGAAATCATACTGATTGGCTAAAACGACCATGTTGCCTACAGTAACTTTCAGGTTGCCAAGACTCCGACTAGTGCCGTTTGAATTGTACGACACATCAAAAATAGCGGAGAAATGCGTACCTTCATCGCTCTCCTCATGGCTGCATGCCCAGTTGCCATAAAGCTTGGCTTCATCAACTGAGGCCGCCTGTACTGATACTGAGCAGACAGAAGCAAGTAATCCCGCAAGCAGAGTGTTAACTGTTTTTTTGCAGCGATTCTGATAGTTAACCACGGACATCTTTCTTTCCCTGAAGAACGTTTAATAAAAGGGTTGAATATTAACTTTGACTGACTTGGTGCACCCAAGAATAGACATGCTACTCCTGACTGGTCCCAGGATGAGTTTTAGGGAGTTACAGGCCGTAATGTGGGCCTTCTGCACACATATTTTTCATCGTAGCGCAGATGGTAATGGAGATAAGGGCTTTGATACCAGAAAAATCAAACGATCTTCTGCGGTACAGGGTAATTTGCATGTTTAGAGTGGAAGCCCTCTGTTGCGATCTGACTAGCCATGTATCGTTACATTATTGTAAATTACGAAATCTAGGATTGATTTTATTAAGAGGAACTATAAATAAGAAAAATGAAATTTGGTAGTGTCGTTTTTTGGTTTTTGCGAAATTCAAACTGAATAATTTATTTATATATTTTAAAATATATCATATATATTTAATATTTATTAAAATTGAATCTATATCTAGCCTTTAACTATCTACAATAAATTCATGATGCCAATTGTTGTTTCTTTTTTAATACCAAATTAAGTTTGAATACTATTTTCTAAGTTGTTATATTTGATGGCAATGGAATTTTTATCATATATATGTTGTCAAGGAGTGACACATGCCTTCAGTTTTCTTCTCGGCCAACCGTAAACCTATCTCCGAAGTTGTAGGAAATGATGCTACTTTAGTAGAAAGCTTTAAAAGAGCTAATGGTATTGCCTCTGGTGATATTCTTTATGCTGGACAAGCATATACTTTAGACTTTGAATCACTAGAATCTAGGATGATTACATCCAGATTCAATAAAATGTGTCTTAAAGAGAGAGTAACACTACAAAATATGGTCGCCACTAATGGCGAAAACCTGTATAGCGAAATTAACTTTTATAACCGTTATCTTACTCATGCCGCATTAAGTGATGTTAATAGTCTAGTTGGTGTAACAGGTGATGCAAATAAAGCTCGTTTGGATGACTTCCAAAAAGCTTTATTGAACTACCAAAATGCTTTGTTAGATTTACAGCAAGGTAAATATAATAAAACCCCAATGCCTTATTCAGGAAAACATTTAGCAGAGACAATGGTGCGCAGAGCATATAAAGAGCTAGTTGAACAGCATAAAACCACCATGCAATCTATCGTTTCAGCAAGCGCGTTAAATCGTAATAAAGGAAATGCTCTGAGTAACGCGGAGAGGGGGGTATTACTTGCAACAAGGAGCCAAGGTCGAAAAGTTGATCCTAGATTGATGGTGCACGATGCTTTTACTGCAAATAAAGTCGCTAAATATGCAGGCGTCATTGCCAAAATTTCTGGGCCCTTAACTTTAGTTGTAGATGGTACTTTGAGATATGGGAATGTGGTCACAGTACGTGAAGCTGGCGGTGACTGGCATAGGGAAAGCGTTATCCAACTTGCTGGCTTATCAGGAGCAGTTACAGGAGCAACCCTCGCTGGGTATGCTGCAGCTTACGCAGGAAAATTCGTGGTTACTGCAGCAGCACTTTCTGGACCCATAGGATGGGCATTAATGGGAATCGTAGTTATTGGAAGTATTGCTTTTAGTTTTTATAGCGGGAATGTCGTAGGATCCAAGTTCGAAAACGCTGCAGCAGTCGGATATGACCTTCTTTCCTATGATAATAATGATTATTTGGAATACCTGAAAACATTATGAATATTATTTCCTTGGTTCTTTTGGTATGTTCATTAATTTTTATAATCATGTATTTTTTTATTTCATTCTTTTTGTTTTTCTTTACAGTTCGTAGAATAGAATATAATTTAAAAATAAGTGGATATGACCGACCTTTTAGTTGGGATGTGATAGGCCTTAGAACCTATGTGTATGTTTTTGAGTTGATTCAGCCCAAAACACTTTACTCAAAACCATCACCATTTGACTCATTTACTAGTTCTAAACTAATCCATGAATATAAGCGGCCAATAGATGTAATACTTGCTCGATTATTAATTTTAGATGGGTTTTTATTTGTAGTTGTCCTGTTTGTAAACGATCATTTCTATTTATGATGATAACGAATATTGGGTATAGCTGAGCACACTATGAATACTATACCCTTTATTATTATTGTATTGTCGTTCCTTTTATTAATTATTTATTTGTTATTGTCATTGTTTTTGTTTTTCTTCACGGTTCGTAGAATAGAATATAATTTAAAAATAAACGGGTATGATCGACCCTTTGGCTGGGATGTAATAGGTCTTAGAACATATCTTTATGTTATTGACTTGGTTCAACCTAAAAGACTGTACTCAAGACCATCAGTACTTGACGCCTTTACTACGTCTAAACTAATCCATGAGTACAAGCGGCCAATCGATGTATCACTTGCCAGATTGTTGATGTTGGATGGGGTGTTATTATTTGCTGTCGCGATTGTTAGCGATATGCTCTATTTTTGAAAGGGTTTTACTTACCACAGGATCTTTTCGGCTAGGGTTCTAAGAGTGTCTGAAGCAGAGTACCCGGGCAGGGTACTCTGCGGTAGGGCAATTACATTCGCTCAAACACAACCGCGATACCCTGACCACCACCAATACACATGGTGACAAGCGCGTAGCGGCCTTCAATGCGTTGCAGCTCGTACAGGGCTTTGGTTGCGATGTAGGCACCCGAGCAGCCTACAGGGTGACCCAATGCGATGGCGCCGCCGTTGGGGTTGGTTTTGTCGAGATCCAGCTCCAGACCTTTGGCCACGGCCAGTGCCTGAGCGGCAAAGGCTTCGTTGGACTCGATCACATCCATCTGCGCCAGGCTCAGGCCAGCTTTCTGCAGTGCCAGGCGGGAGGCCGGGATTGGGCCTTCGCCCATGATTTCGTTGGATACACCGGCCAATGCATAGGACACCATGCGTGCGATCGGTTTGTGGCCATCACGTTTGGCTGCTTCAGCTGATGCCAGTACCAGGTAGGCGGCGCCATCGTTGATGCCGGACGCGTTACCGGCCGTTACGGTGCCGTCTTTCTTGAATGCCGGACGCATACCGGACAGGGATTCAGCTGTGGTGCCGGGTTTAACATGCTCATCGGTGTCGATGATGGTTTCACCCTTGCGGGTCTTGATGCTGATCGGCACGATCTGGTCCTTGAAGCGACCAGCTTCAATGGCCGCGGCAGCACGACGATGAGATTCGGCAGCAAAGGCATCCTGCTCTTCACGGCTGATGCCCCATTTCTCGGCCAGGTTCTCGGCAGTAATACCCATGTGACCGGCACCGAACGGATCGCTCAAGGTAGCAACCATCATATCGATCATGCTGGTGTCGCCCATGCGGGCACCACTGCGCATCGCCGTCGACAGGTAACCCGAACGGGACATCACTTCGACACCGCCACCAATACCGTATTCATAATCGCCCAGCATGATGGTTTGCGCAGTGGAGACCACTGCCTGCAGGCCGGAGCTGCACAGGCGGTTGACGGCCATGGCAACCGAATCCATCGGCAAGCCAGCCTGGATGGAGGCGACGCGGGCAACATAGGCAAAGCGGGAGTCGGTGGGGATACAGTGACCGGAGGCGACGTAGTTGATCAGCTTGGGATCGACGCCGGAGCGTTCGATGGATGCTTTCATCACCTGTCCTGCCAGTTCAGCAGGTTCCAGTTGGCTGAGGCCACCACCAAATGAGCCGATAGCGGAGCGGGCGGCGCTGAGTACAACAACTTCGTTATTGTTTTGCATTGGAGTCTCCATCATTTAGCGGAAGAGAAATAACAGATATTCGATCCTCGCAACGGGTCTCACAAGGTCTGAAGGGACTACATCAGAATTCACCCATGCATCCGATCTGGAGGTGCTGCCGGGATACCTGTAGGGACATCTAACAATGTTTATACGACAAAAAAGGGTCTGATATAACCTCGTTTGGTTCATGTTCCAGATTTATCAGCGATCAGGGGCCTTGAGTGATCAGATATACGATGATCATCGTCAGCCCCAACGAGACGCATTGCCAAAAGCGCACGGGGTGCCGCTCCATCAAAGGCGGTTTGGTACGGCTCATAAAGTTCTGGCTGGGGTGGCGCAGGTCGTGAATGAACTCGGACAGGCTGTCGTAACGCTTTGACGGGTCCGGTTGCAGTGCCTTTCTAAGGGTATCGTCAATCCAGGCGGGTATTTCACGTTCCTCATCCAGCACCGAATCGTAAACCAGACGTTTTTGAGCTGCGGCTGTGCGGGTTCGGGCCACCTGATTGCCATAGGGAAAGCGTCCAGATAGCAATTGGTAAGTAATCACGCCAAGGGAGTAAAGGTCAGCGCGCCAGTCGCCATATTCCCCAATAAAGTATTCCGGTGCCGAGTACAGCGCAGTCCCCAGCAGTTGCGGCTGATCTTGCGCATAGCTGGACTCGACGACACCGGCCACGCGGGTCGCTCCAAAATCGATGATGCGAACCATACCGGCAGAGTCGATGATGATGTTGTCGGGTTTAAGGTCCTGATGCACCATTTCTCGACGGTGGAAGGCCTGTAGTCCCTTCGCCAGTTGCTCGACGACAGTGCGCACGCTTTCCAGCTCCGGCCGAGGGTTGTCAGTCATCCATTGCGACAGGGTGCGCCCCGGAATGTATTCGGTGACCGTGTAGAGTGACTGCCTGGGTCGTGCGCTGGGAGCGGATTTGAGTACGTGGGGGCTGTTGATCCTTCGTGCGACCCACTCCTCCATCATAAAGCGCTCCAGGTAGGCTGGATCTTCGCTCAAATCGATCGATGGTGTTTTAATCACGACCTGCTGTCCACTTTCCAGATCCTTGGCCAGATAGACGTGGCTGCGGCTGGTCGCGTGCAGCTCGCGCAGAATCAAATAGCCTTCAAAGCGAGAGTCGGGCTGAAGTTCTTGCGGCAAGGGCAACTGCTCGACCTGGTGCTGCAGCGCCTGATGCTCATAGGAGGGCAGACGATCGATTCGCAGAATCTGCAGGGTCAGGTTGTCGGGACTACCCTGTGCCAGAGCGGTTTCGACAATAGACCGAGCTGCCTGATCAAGGTTATCGGCATGGGTCTCCAGTTGGTTTAGCAGGCTGGCATGATCAACATGTTCATAGACCCCATCGGTGGCCAGCAGGTAGATATCGCCTTGTTGAAGGGGAAGGGCGTCATAATCCAGCTCCAGATATTCAGTGATACCCAAGGCGCGGCTGAGATAGCTCTCGTCTTCGGATACCCATAGACGGTGATCTTTGGTGAGCTGTTCCAGGGTTCGGTTTCTTACCCGGTAAATGCGGCTGTCACCTACGTGGAACAGGTGCGCAGTACGGGCTTTTACAACCAGCGCACTGAACGTGCAGACATAGCCGCGATTAAAATCCTGGCGGTATTCGCTGTTACGCGTCTGGCTGTACAGCCAGGAGTTTGCAGCCGCCAGAACCTTTTCGGCAGCGGTTTTTACGGACCAGGTTTCAGAGGTACAAAAGTAGTCGTCCAGAAATGTTTTTACGGCGGCCGCACTGGCGACCTGGCTGACACTGCTGGTGCTTATTCCATCGGACAGGGCCAAAGCAGCGCCCTTTAGACTCAAGCGCGGCTCCGATGGCACTCTGGCGCCATGGAAGTCCTGGTTAGTGGGCTTTTGCCCCTTATCAGAGAACTGCCCGAGGCTCAGTTGGAGGCCCTTGCTCATATACGTCTCCGAAGCGGGAAGGCGAAAGCGGCACCCCTATTTCTTTGGGGCGCCGCCTGAGGCGTGTTTCCGTATCAGGCGGAAACGGAAGACGGTTTGGTTGCTGCTGGCGCCTGCGAAGCGGCCAGTTTGCGTTTTTCGCCAGTACGTACGTGGGTGGTGTAAAGCGTCAGACCGGTAAAGGCCAGACCACCCACCAGGTTGCCCAGTGCGGTCGGGATTTCGTTCCAGATCAGGTAGTCAGCAACGGAGAAGTTACCGCCCATGATCATGGAGAAGGGGAACAGGAACATGTTCACCACGGAATGCTCGAAGCCCATGAAGAAGAACAACATGATCGGCATCCACATCGCCAGGACTTTGCCGCTGACGTGTGTTGAGATCATTGCACCGACAACACCCATGGAGACCATCCAGTTGCACAGCATGCCGCGAATGAAAATGGTGAGCCAGCCGTCGGCACCATAGGCCGCATAGCCTACGGTACGGGACTCACCAATACCGGCTACTTTCTCGGCAATGGCACCGCCATCAGTATTGAAGCCCATGGTGAAGACGTACGCCATCATGACGGCTACGGTAAAGGCACCGGCAAAGTTGCCAATGAACACCAGGCCCCAATTACGCAAAATCTGGGCTGGTGTAACCCCCGGACGCTTATCCAGCCAGGCCAGTGGCGTGAGCATGAAAACTCCGGTCAGCAGGTCGAAGCCCATCAAGTACAGCATGCAAAAACCGACCGGGAACAGGATGGCCCCGATCAAAAATACCCCGGTTTGAACCGCGACAGTTACAGCGAATACGGCTGCAAGCGCCAGGATTGCGCCAGCCATATAGGCGCGAATCAGCGTGTCGCGGGTCGACATGTGGACCTTGGCTTCACCAGCGTCCACCATCTTGGTTACAAACTCGGTCGGCATTAAGTAGGCCATGATGTTCACCTCATTGTGAGATTAAGTGCTGCGTTTGCAGTGCCATAAAAAAACGGCGCCCAGATACCATCGGTGCTTAGCCGAAGGTTCTGGACGCCGTTGTCCGATGACACTCTAAGTTGTTGAAGCCTGCTTTAGCTTCAGTTTACAGGGGTAAAGCATAGGGCGTGCCAATGTCATTTTTTATCTCTAGTGCTCTGTTTTATATGTAATTTATGAATTTTACCGAGAAGAAGAGATAGCGCGCGAGCGTTCCTTGATGGTGCGGACGTTTAAGTTGTGCACCGCAATAGAGCCCGGCTGAAGTTGAACGTCGTGATAGAATCGAAACCTGAATACAGCCCTGAGATGCATTGGAGTCCCTATGCCAGCACTGCAGCAAAAACCCTTGAACTTGCCGTTATTGCTGTCGCAAGTTGAACAGATAGCCCGTGATGCCGGAGAGGTGATTCTTGAGGTGTATGGGGAAGAAGATCTGGGGGTTGAGCATAAGTCGGACGACTCGCCGTTAACCCGCGCGGACCTTGCGGCCAATGCTCTGATTGTGGAGCGGCTCAGTTCCGTTCAGCCGTTATTGCCGATCCTGACCGAGGAAGCGGTGGAAGATTTTACCGGTGCTGATGACGACGGTCGCTACTGGCTAGTGGACCCCCTGGATGGCACCAAGGAGTTCATCAAGCGCAATGGGGAGTTCACGGTCAACATCGCCCTGATTGAGCAGGGGCGTCCGCTGCTGGGTGTCGTGTTTGCTCCGGTGCTGGGAACGCTTTGGAAAGGTGGCGAAGGGTTGGGGGCTTTTAGAGTGGATGCAGAGGGTGATCAAAAAGCGATGCAGGTCAGCACTCACCAACCGGGAACGTCCTGGAAAGTCTTCGCCAGCCGCTCCCATTTGGGGCCGCACACTCTGGCCTGGATGGAGGCTCTGGGCGAATATGAGCTGATCCGTATGGGCAGCTCCATCAAGCTCTGTCTGGTGGCGGAAGGTCAAGGGCATCTTTACCCGCGGTTGGGTCCAACATGCCTTTGGGATACTGCCGCGTCTCATGCCATCATCAACGCCGCCGGTGGTCAGCTGCTCACGCCTGAGGGCGTGGAACTCAGCTATGCAGACACTTCAGAAACTTTGAATCCTCACTTTATTGTCTACGGCGGTTCGTTCCCGGAGTAAGTGCCTGCTATGATCAAGGCAAAGGAATTGCCTGCGGAGTACCTGAACGTGTACCTGAACCGCGACCAGATGCTGGTGGTGCTAAATGCATTGCCGGATCCTGTGTTTGTGCTGACCGAAAGTGGCATGTATGCCGGTCTTTATGGTCATGCTGACCCGAATTACTACCATAATGCTCAGGATCTTTTGGGAACCTGCGTTCAGGACGTCATGCCTGACGAGGTAGCGGGTTGGATCATGGAGCATATCCATGAGGCTTTACATCAGAACCGCCTGATCAAGGTGGAGTACCCGTTGTCAACGGAGCAGGTTAAAGGTCTTGAAGACAGTGCCGGGCCCGACGGCATGCTCTGGTTTGAGGGCCATGTACAACCTTTCCCTGAATTGATTGAGGGCGAGCGTGCCGTGATCTGGGTGGCACGCAATATTACCCGTCGCAAACATCTTGAAGATGAACTGCTGGAAGCGAGCCAAACAGATCCGTTGACCCACGCCGCCAACCGGCGTCGGTTAATGGAAGAGCTGGAGTTTCACTTTGGTGCTTTCCGCCGCTACGGCCATCCCATGGCGCTGATCATGTTCGACCTGGATCACTTTAAACTGCTGAATGATCGCTTTGGACACCTTGAGGGTGACCGCGTTCTCCGCTGTTTGTGCGAGCTGTGCCGTGAGGAGTTGCGTGAGAACGACCTGCTGGCGCGCTTCGGGGGCGAGGAGTTTATGATTGTGTTGCCCAGCACTACGGCTGATCGTGCGGCACAAACGGCAGAACGTATCCGGCTGTATATCCATAACGGGATCGCAAGAGAACTGGGTGAAGCATTTCAAGTCACACTGAGCCTGGGTGTCAGTGAGCTTAAGTCGTCTGACCAGACCTTGGAACAGGTGCTCCAGCGAGTGGATGATGCTGTGTATTCTGCCAAGGATAGAGGCAGAAACCAGGTGGTGGTTTATTCGAGTTAAGCAGAGCGCGAGGGGGCTCTGCTTAACTTCAAGCGAAGCGGCTTACTTCCCAAATACTTCTTCCAACAACTCGGTTGTCCGTGCCACCGGGTTTTCTCGAATCTTCTTCTCTTCCTGAGCCAGACGCAGGAACAGGCCATCCAGGGCTGAAGTGGTCACATGATCACCCAGGTTGGGGCTCATGCCTTTTACCATCGGCACCTGATCTTCTGCTGCACTGATCAGCATATTGTAAGCCTGGGTCACACCTGCACTGTTCATGGCCTCTTCCACCAAGGGTTTGATGCGGGTGGTGAGTTCCTCGCGTGTATGTTCATCAAAATACTTGGTAGCCGCTGTATCGCCACCGGAGTAAATACGTTCGGCATCTTCCAGCGTCATTTGTTCCAGCGTATCCAAAAACACCGGTGAAGCGACGCTGATTGCCTGCTCGGCGGCGGAGTTCATGCTGGCTTCAAAGGCATCGACCTGATCACCCAGCCCGTACTGACGCATCATCCCCGAGACTTTGTCGAGCATGCCCGGCATGGGAATGCGTACATCGGCATAGTTGGCATAGCCGCCGTCTGCAGCCAGGGTTTCGATGGCTCGTTCACCGCCCACGCGCAAGGCTTCCTTAAGGCCGTTGGTCAGCGTGGCTGTGTCCAGGCCGGCAGGCACGGGAGTTGAGCTGCTGCTTGAGCCGGTTTGCTCATTAAGGATGGTTTCACCCTGCTTGATCAGGTCTTCCAGTCCAGCCTGTGCTGGCGATGTGAAGGCCAATGACAGGGTAAGGCCTGTAATTGCAAAGCGGATCGGGGTTTTCATGGTGGACCTCATCAGTCTCTGGGGGGAAGGGAATCAGTTTATAACGGCCAGACCAGTATGAGTAACGGCAGGCTGATAACAATAACCAGTATGGAAACAGGCAGGCCCAGTCGCCAGTAATCGCCGAACTGGAAGCCGCCAGGGCCTAAAATCAGGGTGTTGTTCTGGTGTCCTATCGGGGTCAAAAAGGCACAGGAAGCACCGATGGCGACGGCCATTAGAAACGCGTCCGCATTGACGCCCAACGTTGCGGCGGTTCCCAGCGCAATGGGGCACATGGCGGCAGCGGTGGCCGCATTATTGACGACACTGGAAATCAGCATGGTTAACGTCAGTATAAGCCCGAGTGCGACAAGGCTATTGCCCTGAGCGATATAGTCCATCAGTACCCTTGATATCAGCGTCGCCGTGCCGCTGCTTTCCATCACTGACGCCACGGGCATAAGGGCGCCGAGCAGCACAATAACGGGCCAGTCAATTGCGTTATAGACAGAGCGCAGAGGCAGGGTGCGCAGAGCCATGGAGGCCAGAACACCTGCGGCAAAAGCGATGGCGGTCGGCAGAATCGAAAAGGCCGCAGCGGCTACGGAGGCGATCATGATCAGGGTGGCTTTGAGTGCCTGGCCTTGTTCCGGCAAGCGCAGTTCACGCTCAGCCAGTGGAATACAGTTGTTCTCCGCAGCGAATTCGCTGAGGGATTCTTCCGGGCCCTGCACCAGTAAAAGGTCACCGGGTCTGATTTTCAGTGTCTGCAGCCGTGCTCTGAAACCTGAGCCTTCGCGGGAAACGGCAAGCAGGTTCAAGCCATAGCGATCACGCAACTGAATGTCGCGGGCGGAGCGCCCCTGCAGTGCAGACTCGGTCCGTACTACCAGCTCCATCAGGTTCATGCCTTCACCGTTTTGGGTTTGCTCGGTGCCTGTTTCTTCGGCAGCGTCGGTGGTGCTCGTATTGCTGTTGTCAGGTGTGCTGTCAGGACTGTCTGCTTTTTCAGCGTTTGCTTCAGCAGCTGACGCGGTTTCCTCCAGCTCCAGGCCAAGTGTACTCAGCATGCCGGTCAGGGTTTCAACATCAGCTTCTACGACCAGAATGTCACCGCTGCGGATCCGGCGCTGGGAGGAGGGAGCATTCATGCGCACATTGTTACGAATCAGACCGATGATCAGTGCTTCGGCCTCTCGCAGTTCGGTCTCCAGCTCGCTCAGCCGAAGGCCGGCGACTTTGCTGTTTTCAGGTACACGCACTTCGGTTATATAGGCGCCGGTATCAAAACCTTCACTGCCGGGTTGCTTGCGCGCCGGAACCAGACGCCAACCGAGCAGGGCGATAAAAACTGTGCACAGCAGGGCAACTGAAAGCCCAACGGCTGTGAAGTCGAACATGCTGTAGTGCTGGCCGATACTCTCGCTGCGAAAGCCCGAGACAATCAGGTTGGGTGGTGTACCGATCAATGTGGTCATGCCGCCCAGAATGGTGCCAAAGGACAGCGGCATTAGCGTTTGTCCCGGTGTGAGGTTCAAACGGCCGGAGATTTGTACGGCGACAGGCATCAACAAGGCCATGGCGCCCACATTGTTCATAAACCCGGACAGGAAGGCCCCCAGCCCGGTGAGAGCTGCCAGACTGAAGGTTATACCTGCCTGTTTGGGAAGCGCGTGGCGGGTCAGAATATCGACCGCCCCTGATACCTGCAGTGCTCGGCTTAGGACCAGCACACAGGCAACGGTGACAACTGCTGGGTGGGCAAACCCGAGAAAGGCGTCCGACGCATCAATAAGGCCTGTCAGCACACAAGCCAGCAGGGCACCGCCGGCGACCATATCGTGTCGCCATCGGCCCCAGATAAACATCGCCATGGTGCCAAGCAGAATGAGAATGATCAGCAGCTGGTCGTAATCCATTATCCCTGTCTCGCGTGCTGTCAAAAGTGTGGGTAGAACCCTGTGTATTTTCAGACTAGCACAGGGCTACGTGTACGGAGCTGGCTGTTGTGATCAAACCGACAGCTTGTCCCTTGTGGGTCTTAGCCAGGCACGTACGGCAGGCCAGCGGTTTACCAGCATGGCTAAAAAGATCAAGGCGCAGCCACTGAACTGCAAAAGGCTCATGGACTCTTCCAGCCAAACGGCCGCCAACAGTGCGGTCCAAACAGGCTCCAGCGTCATGATGATAGCGGTGTGACTGGCCGGTGCCAGGCTTTGGCCTTTGGTCTGCACTGCAAAGCGCAGGCTGGTGGCGATCAGCGCACTGGCAATGAGCCAACCCCAAATCTCGGCGGGCTGGTTGAAGTTCCACTCTTCCAGAAACAACGAGATCACGCCGGTGATCAGGCCTGTAATCAGCAGCTGGATGGCGGTCAGCGGCAGTATGGGCAAGCGTGCAGCAGCACGGCTATTCAGAATGAAGGTCAGTGAAAACAGCAGTGCTGACAGCAGGAAGAATACCTCTGCCATGCCCATATGAAACTCGCTATCCAGTGAGAGGCAGGCCAGACCCGCAACGACAACAGGGATGGAATAAAACACATAGGGGCCGGAGCGTTCACCAAACAGCAGGCTTATCAGAGGAACAAGTACGACGCCGAGGCCCGTCAGGAAAGCGCCCACACCCACGTGTGTGGTCATTTCCAGCGCCAATATCCAGAAGGTAAGCGCAACACCGAACAGACTGCCAACCTGACAAGCTGCTTTCCATTCGGGACGCGTGAGCGCACGAAGTGCGGACCAGCCGAGGGCGCCAATAATCAGCCCGGCGCAGGTAAAACGCAGCGCCATGAATAACAGGGGAGCCAGTCCCTGAACCGCTTCGCGAGAGAAAATCCAGCCAGCCGCCGCCAGCAGCGTCGTGAGAAGAAGCAGCAGGTCGGCTTTATGATGGGTAGACAAGATAAGCATCCTTTGCGTTGTCGGGAGAAGCCGAGTGACAAGGGCAGCATCTTAGCAGAAAGTCTTAGATAGACGCGCGGTACAAAAATTGGTATCTCGCGAAAATGCTGCTAATCGACAGACTCTGTTTGCCGCTGGAGCTATGTCATCTGCCTGAATGCCTATTAGCGCCGCCAATTCAGCCTTCCAGGCGGTGTGTAGCGTGAACCCTGTCATTAGACTCTCGGAGCTTGCAGGTCCGTCTGCAGATTTGATTCGTTACTCGCCGCACAGGGAAAGAAAATGCCGGCCACGCCTCGATTCCATTTGGAGCCACTTTTAAGAACGCTGTTAGCCATCCTGAGTGCGTTTCTTCTGACCCGCTGGGTCAGTATTGCGGTGCTGGCTATGCCCTGGGCGTCGGAACAAGCCGTTGTAACAGGCATGTTAATGGGCTTTGCCATTTTTGCCGCAACAGTAATCTGGGTGTTTGTTGCTGCCAGTGTGCGCAGTGCCTGTCTGGGCTTGCTCTTCCCTGCGCTGGTATTGATGTACTTCAGTCATCAGGTGGTTGTGTGATTGCGCCTCTTGGGAAGCATGTTCGACAGCGTATGGCCCAGTTGCATCGCTGGACGGGGCTGCTCTTGGGGTGGTTGCTGTTTGTTATTTTCCTGACCGGAACACTGAGCTTTTTGCGTCAGGAAATTACGCTCTGGATGCAGCCAGAGCGTCCCTTTGTAGCTGAGCCAGTTGCCTCGGATGTGATGCTTGAGAAAGCCTACAACTACCTCCAGCAGCAAGCTCCTGATGCCAGTCATTGGACGATTACCCTCCCGGATTCCCGTAACGGCCTTATGCATCTTAACTGGCGCGGGGCAGAAGGATCGGGACAGATCTACCTGAGTCCGACAGCTGACGAGCCCCTGTCTGTCAGAGATACCCGAGGTGGTGATTTCTTCTACCGTTTTCACTTCCAGCTGCACTACTTGCCAGTGCTGTATGCACGCTATCTCGTGGGCATCGCGGCCATGATGATGTTGCTGGCATTAATCAGCGGCTTTATTACCCACAAGAAAATCTTTAAGGACTTCTTTACCTTCAGGTGGGGCAAGGGACAACGCTCCTGGCTGGATGCCCACAACGGCTTTTCCGTGTTGGCGTTGCCCTTTCATTTGATGATTACGTACACCGGCCTGGTTGCCCTGATGACGTTGTACATCCCCTGGGGCATGGTGAAAGCCTTTCCTGAGCCCGAGCAGCGTCAGCATCTGGTTACCGATGTCTTTGCGTTCATGCCCTTTGAGCCGCGAACGGGCGAGGATGTTTCGATGATGCCGCTGACACAGTTGCAGGCAAAAGCAGAGTCCCATTGGCAGGGCGCGAAGATTGGGCGGGTGCAGGTATCAAATCCCGGAGACATGAGCGCTCAGGTTGTGATGCAAGCCCGGAGTGACCAGATGGTGATTCAGGGTGTTAGCGGTCATCCGCCTTTTATGGTCTTTGATGCGGTCAGCGGCAAGCTGGTACGGGAGAAGGTTTCTGCGCCTGCCTACGATACCTACGGTGTTCTGCTGGGGCTTCATCTCGGGCGCTTTGCGGATTGGCCCGGACGCTGGTTGTATCTGCTGCTGGGAGCGGCTGGGTGCGGCATGCTGGCAACAGGGTTGCTGCTGTGGACACACAAGCGGCGCAAGAAGCCGGGGTATTCTCGTTTCGGTCCTTGGCTGGTCGACCGTTTGAACCTGGCAACCCTTGCCGGTTTTCCCGTGGCTGTGGTGGCCATGTTCTGGCTGAACCGGTTATTGCCAGTAACCTTGCCGGACAGAGCCAGCTGGGAAATTCATGGGCTATTTCTGGTGTGGCTAGCCCTGTTCTTCCATGCATTGCTGCGCCCATTCAAGAGAGGATGGTATGAGCAATGGATGCTGGCTGGGGTGCTGTTGTTGGGACTCCCCGTACTGAATCTGCTGACCACGGACAGAGACTTTCCTGACAGTCTGCTGCAGGGCGATTGGCTGTTTGTCGGTTTTGATCTCGCATGTTTCATGATGGCTGTACTGGCCTTCAGATTTGCTCGACAGAAGCGAGTGTCATGATGGCGCACCTGACGGTTTTGAGTTTATCCACACTGGGGTTTCTGCTGCTGGCGATAACGACGTCGCGAGGTGCACTCCGCTATCGGCGAGGACTTTTCTGGCTGGGTTGGCTGCTGCTTCTGTTGGCTTTGGCAGCGGCGCTTGGTTTCTGGTCGTTTGGGCTGGGGCTAACACTCTGGCTGGGGCATCTAAGTGCCGGAGCCGGCCTGGTGTTTCTGGCGCGAATACTGGGGGTGGCTGATGCCCGGTAAACATATCGGGTTGCGTCATGTAGCCCGGAAAGTGGTGCTGAGTGCGCTTCTGTTGCTTCCACCGGTGTTTGTCGGTTGTGGCCCTGCCGCCGAAACGCCCCGCGAAGAAATATCGGATTCAGCCGTTTCGACTCAAGCCTCAACAGCTGGTTTTCCCGTCCTGATTCGCACGGCGCATGGTGAAGCCCGGATCGAACAGCCGCCCCAAAGGGTGGTAACTCTGGGGGCTGCAGCGGAAGACTGGAGTCTGCAGCTGGGCGTGGTGCCGGTGGCGGTCGAGCCGCACTACTGGGGTGGCGATAGCGACGGTTATCTGCCCTGGTTTCGTGAGGCGGTGCAGGCTCGGGGGGCCAGGCTGCCGGAAATCATCAGCAGCTACCCGGAACTGGATGTAGAGCGCCTGCTGGCGCTGCAGCCGGACCTGATTCTGGCGCCGCAATCCGGGCTGACGCGCGAAAGTTATCAACAACTCAGCCAGTTGGCACCGGTGGTGGGGTATCCAGACCAGCCCTGGCTGACGCCTGTTGAAGAGCAGGTGCGGCTGATTGCCAGAGCATTGGGGCGGACCGAACAGGGGGAGGCTCTGTTGGCTGAACGTCAGGCCTATCTGGCTGAGCATGCCAGAGCCAATCCGCATTTCGCGGGTGTGTCTCTGGCCTATATCAATGCGGCCAGTCGCGTCGGGAACCTGTCGGTGTATGTTCGCGGAGACCCACGTGTCGATGTGCTGCTGGCATTGGGCTTTATTGAATTGCCAGAACTGACTGACCTGCAGGCAAGCCTGGGTCACTTTGCAGCCCTGTTGGGACTGGAACAGGCTGACCGACTGGACCGAGCTGACCTTATTGTCAGTTGGTACAGCTCGGAGCAGAGTCGGCGTCAGGTTGAAGCCCTGCCATTGATACGCCGCCTGCCGGCCATACGTGAGCAGCGCTACCTGGCCATCACCGATCCCGCACTGGTCATGGCCAGTTCCTATGGCAGCCTGCTCAGTTTGCGTTGGAGCCTGCCCGAATTAATAAACCGGCTTAATCAGGTGGCACCGCAAAAATCAGTAAAGGGAGCAGGGCGTGATGACGGCTGAGGTGTGTGTTCATTACGGAAAACCCACATATCCAGTTGCAGCCAAGTTGAGCTTGCTGGTTATAGTGCTGGCGCTCTTGGCGCTGACCAGTCTGCTGGTGGGGTCACGCTGGCTGTCCCCGGTCTGGTTGATGCAGATATTTGAGGTGTCCGACAACAGCCATGAACTGATGGTGCTTCAGGCGCGTTTGCCACGTGTGCTGGTAGGCATGTTGGCAGGGGCTGCACTTGCGGTGGCTGGTACAGTAATACAGGCACTGTGCCGCAATCCGCTGGCCGACCCCGGGCTGCTGGGCGTCAATGCGGGTGCCAGTGCTTCGCTGGTGACGCTGAGTCTGTTGCCGTTCGCCGCTGAATGGGGTCTGTTCTGGCAGGCGTTGCCAGGAGCCCTGTTGGCCAGTGCCTTTGTCTATGTGCTGTCATGGGTGCAGCACCAGAGTGGCCAGTCACAGGCGCCGGTGCGCCTGATTCTGGCGGGGGCGGCCATCAGTGCGGTGTTGGGGGCTTACGTGCAGGCCCGAGTGTTGTTGAATCCGCAACTGTTCGATGGTTTTCGCTACTGGATGGCCGGTTCACTCTCCGGGCTGGGTTGGGCGGATGTGTATGCGCTCTGGCCCTACCTGATTCCGGTTGCAGTACTGCTGTGGCTATTGGCTCCAGGCCTCAATCTGTTGCTGTTGGATCGCAGTACGGCCCTGTCGCTGGGTGTTAGTCTGCAACGGCATTCAGCACTGGCATGGCTCTGTGCAACCCTTTTGTGTGCCGCAGCGACTGCTGTGGTTGGACCGCTGGCGTTTGTCGGGCTGGCATCGGGGCATCTGGCCCGTGCCTGGTTACCCCAATCCTTCCGCGTTCTGTTGCCGGGCGCTGCGTTGATCGGTGCGATTCTGGTGTTGCTGGCTGATATTCTGGCCCGAACCTTGCTGCCGCCACGGGAGCTGCTCACCGGCATTATGATCGCCGTACTGGGGGCACCTTTCCTCTATTTTGCTACCCGCGGGATTGCGGGCAGGGGGCGGGCAGAATGAGTAGACCGCGTTTTGCCGTGTGGCGATGGGGGCCTTTCGTTTTGAGGGCACCGGCTCCCGCCGCCGTTCAGACCGCCTTGATAGGCACATCCGGGATTCTTTTGGCATTGATGCTGAGCCTCACGCTCGGTGAGTCAGGACTTTCTCCTGCCCGCCTGCTTCAGGCCTTGCGTGGCGAGGCTGATCCCTATGAACACTGGTTGCTGTGGCAATCCCGCTTGCCCAGAGCGCTCTGTGCAATAGGTGTGGGCACTGCGCTTGGGGTCGCCGGAGCGGTTTTCCAGAGCCTGAGTCGTAACCCGCTGGGCAGTCCGGACATCATCGGCATCAATGCCGGAGCCAGTGCAGGCGCGGTGCTCTGGCTGCTGTTCCTGCCTGGGCTGTCGGTTGCCTGGGGTGCTCTGGCGGGTGCGGTGTGCGTACTCTTGTTGCTGCTGCCGGGGCTGGGGCCTCAGGGGCAACTGTCGCGCAGCCTAGTGCTCATGGGGGTGGCGATCAATGCCTTTGCCATTGCCGTGGTGCAGTTTGCCCTTACCCTGGTGCAGCGTGAGCAGGCGCAGCAGATGCTGGGCTATCTGGCCGGGAGTCTGGCCCATCGGGATTGGCAGCAGGTCGCCTTGATTGGATTGGTACTGGCAGTGGCATTGCCGGGGCTGCTGTTGTTAAGCCGTCGTCTGGGGTTGCTGGCGTTGGGGCGGGATATGGCATCGAGCCTGGGTAATCCTCTGCGCTCAACGCAGCTGATGGCACTGATACTGGCCACTGTTTTGGCCTTGGGTGCCGTACTCTGTGCCGGCCCTGTGGCTTTTGTGGCACTGGTAGCACCACATCTGGCACGCTGGAGGGGACAGCAGTTGGCGCTGTTGCGCTCAGGTTTGATTGGTGCCTTGTTGCTGCTGAGTGCCGATACCCTAACCCTGATGTTACCCGGGACTCAGCGGCTGCCGGTCGGCGTGCTGACCGCCATGCTGGGCGGTGCCTATCTGGCCTGGATTCTGTTTGCCGAACTCTTTCGAAGCAAGGCCAAACAGCAGATGCCTGGTTGAACGATGATCAAAACAGGTCAAGCAAAGGAAAAGCTCAATGACATCCGACATGTATGGTGACTGTATTTTGCAGGGGCGGGGGCTACATCTGCACTATGCCGGGCGAGCCGTGATAGCCGGATTGGATATCCACATACCCCGTGGTCAGCTGACGGTTGTGCTCGGGACTAACGGTTGCGGCAAGTCCAGTCTGTTGAAGGTTCTAAGTCAGGTGTTGCCGCCCAGCAAAGGGCAGGTGCTACTGGATGGCAAGGCATTGGCGGACATGGGCAGTAAGGAAAGAGCGCGGCAGTTGGCGCTGTTGGTGCAAAAGCCTGAACTGCCGGATGGGATTGATGTGCAGGAATTGGTCAGTCGGGGGCGTTATCCGCATCAAAGCCTTTGGCGGCAGTGGTCAGAGGAAGATGAACAGGCTGTGGCCCAAGCGCTGGAAGCCACCGGGCTTACAGACATGGCAAGGCGTGAGGTCGCCAACCTGTCGGGTGGTCAGCAGCAGCGGGTTTGGCTGGCATTGGTGCTGGCCCAGCAGACTGACGTACTGTTGCTGGATGAGCCTACGTCATTTCTGGATATTCGCGCCCAGTTATCGGTTATGGACTTCTGCAGGGCGCTGAGGATGCAGGGTCGAACGCTGGTGCTGGTGCTGCATGATATCAATCAGGCACTGCGTTATGCCGACCACCTGTTGCTGATGCGAGAGGGGAAAATACTGGCCCAGGGGGCTCCTGATACCTTGATCAGCGAGCAGGTGTTGAAGGACGTATTTGATCTTGATGCACGTATTATTGAAGACCCTGAAGCCGGCTGCCCCATGCTGATCCCCAGAGTTGGCCAGTTTGATAATACCTGGGGTACCGCTGTCTGAAGATGTATAGCGCCGATAACTAGTCTTTATTGAAGATGATAATGGTTTAGATTTGTTTTTATGATTGTGTCTAGCTAGTATGGGCGTTGAATTGTCCCCTCATCTTCAATGTTGTACTCGCCCATGCAAGATAGTTTTTTCCAGGAGTCGCTGGACGCACGAATCTTTACCGATCAGGATCTGCTGGCATTTGGCAAGCGCTATGCCCTGGATTATCGTTTTCCTGACTGCTACCGATCCGGCAACATTATGCGGGGGCGGGTGGAAGAATTTGGCTTGCGCCCGGGCATGCAGCTGGTTTACTCCAATGTGCAAGTGATGGAATCCTATGAGTCCAGCTCGCTTGACCCTGCGCCACTCAACATCATCATTATCCTGCAAGGGCGTGTCAGCCTGACATTGAAAGGCGAGGTCATTGAGCTCTCAGAGCAGATGGCGCTAACCCTGAGCCTGGAGAAAGAGGTGGAGCTGGATGCCTTGCAACAGGCAGGGCAGAACCTCAGGGTATTAACGCTGAGTCTCGATCATCAGGCACTGGAACAGCTGCAGGCACCCATCCGTCGGGGCAATGGCTGGTCGGTCTGGCAATTGCCGCCACATATCTATCAGGGGCTGATGCTGTTCCATAACGGCATGAGCCTGTCAAAGCTCTATCTGGAAGGCCTGAGCTTACAGATACTGTCACAAGGATTACTGCTCGAGGATGCATCTACGGTCTCAGCTGAGGCCCGTATCCCCCCTCAAGAGCGTCTGCGTCTGGAGCGGGTTCGCGAGCTGATAGCTGACTGCCCGCAAGGGGAATACAGCCTCAGCGAACTGGCACAGGTTGCTGCCATGAGTCCGAGTAGTTTACGCAGCAAGTTCAAAGCCTGTTATGGACAAACCCTGTTCGACTTCCTCAAACACAAGCGTTTGCAAATGGCCCGTGACTACCTGCTGCGAGGGTATAGCGTACAGCAAGCGGCTCACTTCGCCGGCTACAGTTACGCCACCAACTTTACGACGGCTTTTCGCAAACACTTCGGTGTCGCGCCGAGTTCCCTTATTCGCTGATTGCGTCGTTGTTGAATAGGTCTTCTGTCATCAGGAATAGCTCAAACGACAAAGAATAGTAAAGAATAACCATTCCTATTTACGTCTGCTTTAAGCCTGGCAGCTTGAGATTTGTTCAGCGCAAAGCATGACCTCATTCCTTGTGGTTTGGAGAAGTACCCGTATGTTCCTTGACCCTCTTACTTTACGTCGAGCGGGCCGATTCAGCCTGTTGACTGCGCCGCTATTGTTTAATGCCCCTGTGTTTGCCGAAGAGGGGGTACAGCTGGAGCAGGAAACCCTTGTGGTGACCGGGCGTGAGCTGTCGGCAGACTCCGAACAACGCGACAGCTATGCACCGGGTGCCAGCACCACGGCCACCAGCTTGCCCCTGTCCATCAAGGAAACGCCCCAGGCTGTCAGTGTTATCACTCACCAGCAGATCAAGGATCAGGGCCTGATCACCAGTGGCGAGATTCTCCACCGTGCGCCCGGTATCTCGATGACACGCAGTGACAGTAATCGTTTTAACTATTCGGCTCGTGGCTATTCTATTAGCACCTACCAATTCGATGGCTTGCTGACGCCAATTCAGGGCTACTGGAACTTTGGTGATACCGACTGGGACAGTGCCATTTACGATCGTATCGAAGTCGTACGTGGAGCGACCGGCCTTCTAACCGGCGCCGGTGATCCCTCTGCCAGTGTTAACTTCATACGTAAAAAGCCGCTGCCGGAATTTGCCGCACGTCTCAGTGGTGATATCGGCCGTTGGGACAAGCGGCGCCTGATGGCCGATGTATCCACGCCACTGGGCGAATCGGGCCGGACAGCCGCACGTTTCGTTGCTATACGTGATCGTCAGGACACCCATGTGGACGGGATGGAGCATGACAAGGAAACCTACTACGGTGTTATCAACTCGCAGCTGACACCCGCTACAGATGTCAGTGTGGGTGTTGAGTACCAGCGCAACCAGACCGATGGTGCGGGTGGTGGTTTTCCCATGTTCTATGCTGATGGCAGCCTCACAGACTTTGATCGTTCCGCGTCTAACAACACCGACTGGTCTCGCTTTTACAATGAAACCACTCGGGCCTTCATCGACGTGAATCATTTTCTGGATAACGGTTGGCGCTTGCGGGCGGCCTACAGTTATGACGATGGCAAATATGGTTTGAACTATCTGTTCCGCGGTGGTTTTCCCGACCGGGAGACAGGTGAAGGCATGTCCGCGTATTTCGCAAATTATCAGGGGGATCGAAGCCGACAGGATCTGCATTTTACGGCTGAGGGCCCATTTGAACTCTTTGGTCGAGAGCATGAGGCTGCCTTTGGCTGGGTGCGTACTCAGGATGATCTGGACATGGGATTGGCCGCGCCGGCAGGCGAGGCTCCGGGCATTGGAGGTTACTTTAATGGCAAGGGAGACTCCGTTGCTGAGCCTGAGTGGGGGGCACATGCCAGTGTCGATGACAGCTCGCTGGTTCAAAGTGGTGCCTATGCTGTGACCCGATTGTCATTGGCCGACCCCTTGCATCTGGTCGCCGGTGTGCGGCTCAGTGATTGGGAGCTTGATCAGGTCTATTTTGGCGACCATCGAAAATACTCCTATAGCAATGAGCTCACACCGTATGCCGGTCTGGTATATGACTTTGATGATCGCTTCAGTAGCTATATCAGCTATACCGAGATCTTTCAGACTCAAAATGTGCGCACCGCCAGTGGGGCATTGCTGGATCCGATTACCGGCAGAAACTACGAAATGGGTTTGAAGGCTTCACTGGCCGACCAGTTGGATCTGAATCTGGCGGTATTTCGCAGTGAGCAGGATGGGCTGGGGGAAGCGATTCCAGGGGAAACCGTAAATGGTCGTCCGGATACACAGGCTTATCGTGCTACCGACGGTGCAACAGTGGAAGGCTTTGAAGCTGAGTTGGTGGGGCGACTGGCGCCTGGATGGAACCTGAATGCCAGCTACACCTTGGCAAGCCCCAAATCAGCTGATGGGGAGCGTATGAACACTACGCATCCGCGCCAACAGGCTAAACTGTTTACCAGCTATCAATTTGCCGATAACTGGAGCGCTCTCCGCGTAGGCGGTGGGGTACGTTGGCAGAGTGAGATCTATCGTGACACACGAGGCCCGAATGGTACGGTGCGCCTGTCACAGGGCAGCTATTCAGTGGTCGACCTGATGGCGAAATATGACGTCACGCCGGACCTGAGTGCTCAGGTAAACCTGAATAACCTGTTTGATAAGGAGTACTTCGATCAGGTTGGGTTCTATAGCCAGGCTTGGTGGGGCGCGCCCCGCAACGTGCGCCTGTCGCTGAATTATCAGTTTTAGGATGTTGGATTGCTGATGTGTGCCAGCGTCAGCAGCAGGGATGCCAAGTAACGGACCGGTCATTGACCGGTCCGCCTTGTTTCAGCAGGAGCCTGTTTGGTGCGGCTGATTAACCGTCTGCGTTGATACGCGTGATCAGCTCGTTCAGCGTTTCTTCGGCCTTGTCATTTTCAACCTGGCAGGTACCCGCGGCCTGATGGCCACCACCGCCATATTGCAGCATCAGCTCACCTACATTGGTCTGGGAGCTGCGATCGAAGATCGACTTGCCGGTGGCAAATACGGTGTTTTGCTGTTTCAGGCCCCACATTACATGGATGGAAATATTGCACTGTGGGTAGAGCGCATAAATCATGAAGCGGTTACCGGCCCAGATCTGTTCCTCATTGCGCAGATCCAGTACCACCAGATTGTTATGCACGGTGGCACAGCGACTGACCTGTTCCTTGAATTTGGCTTCCTGCTCGAAGTACAACTCAACACGTTCCTTAACGTCCGGCAGGCTCAGAATCTGTTCGATACTGTGGTTCTTGCAGTAGTCGATAAGGTCCATCATCAGGGCGTAATTGGAGATGCGGAACTCTCGGAATCGGCCCAGACCGGTACGCGCGTCCATCAGGAAGTTCAGCAGTACCCAGCCATCGGCGTTCAGGACTTCGTCCTGGGTAAACTGTGCAGAGTCACCCTTGTCCACTGCCTCCATCATCTCATCCCAGGCGGCCGGGAAGGCGTCATAGCCACCGTAATACTGCCAGACTACGCGAGCGGCAGAGGGGGCTTCAGGATCGATGATGTGGTTATCAACTTTTTCGTTGCGGATGGTTTCAGACAGGTGATGGTCAAACGCCAGGTTGACGCCTTTAACGTAAGGGAGGTTCGTGGTGATATCAAGGTCAGTGATGTCTACCTTGCCATCCTGCATGTCTTTGGGGTGAACGAACTTGATGTCGTCAATCAGATCCAGGTGTTTCAACAATACGGCACAAACAAGACCGTCAAAATCACTGCGTGTAACAAGACGAAATTTTTCAGCAGACATCAGAAACAGCTCCAAGAGTTAAGGTGACCGTATCCAGAACCTAACATAAGCGTTCAGATGGCAGAAGCCTGACGTGCCGCTGAGATGAATAAGATGCGGGCAGGCGTCAGGGTTTGGTCACTCATTGTGTTAATTGTGACAAGGGCGTCGGTCTTTGATCCTGTTGGCACATTTCCAGAATCCGCTCCAATCGTTCGGGACGACTGAAATAATAGCCCTGAAACCGCTTACAGCCCATTGCGATCAGTTTTCTGGCCTGGGATTCGAGTTCCACACCCTCAACCACTACATCCATGCTGTGGCTTTGCGCAATATAGATAATGCTACGAATCATGTTGGCCGCACGGGGGTCGGTCAGCATGCTGTCAACAAAGCTTTTATCCACTTTCAATTCGTTCAAGGGGAGGTCTCGCAGCATGCTTAGTGATGAAAAGCCGGTACCGAAGTCATCCATCGACAGACGAATCTGTTTGTCCTGTAATTGATGAATGGTTCTTCTGACCTGGTCCACATTGGTCATCACCAGGTTTTCAGTGATTTCCAGAATCAACTCCTTCGGCGGAACCTGGTGTGTATGCAGCAGCTGCATTACGTCCCGGATAAAGTTGGGATGCTCAAACTGGATAACCGAAATGTTGATTGCCAGCTCAAGGCCGCGTCCCAGTTTCTGCCTGAGCTCACTGTATTCACGCAGGCTCGTATCCATCACAAAGCGCCCCAGCGAGAGCATCAAGCCGCTGTGTTCAGCCACACCGACAAACTCTTGCGGAGAGACTGCACCCAGCTCCGTGTCTTCCCAGCGTACCAGCGCTTCGAGACCCGCAATTTTTCCATCAGGGTCACATTGAGGCTGATACACCATGTGAAGGCTATTATCCGTCAGCGCCTGACGAAGCCGCTGCTCAACGATCAGCTGGCGCAGATAATCCAGCTCCATTTCAGTCTTGTAGAGACTTACCGAGTTGCGATTGTTTTTTGCTCGGTACAGTGCCAAATGGGCACTGCGCAACAGCTTACTGGTGGAGTCCCCGTGAGCGTCATAGAAAGCGATACCCGCACTGGCGGTAATCTGCAAGCTTAGCCGACCCACGGTCATCGTGTTGGCCAGATGATCCAGCAGGTCTTCACAGGCTGCAACTTGGGACGCGGGGTCCGTGTTGGGGCTGATAAAGACAAATTCATCGCCACCCAAGCGAGACAAACTGTCTGCCAGGGATGCGTCGAGCAGGGCGGTCAGGCGACGGCTGAACTCAGCCAGGGTTTCATCGCCGATATCCTGGCCAAAGCGATCGTTAATGCCTTTGAAATGGTCAATGTTAACAATGGTCAGGCTAAAGCCGCGACTCTGACCAATGGTTTCGTTGAGCTTTTGGAACAGGCCGGCGCGGTTCAGCAGTCCGGTCAGGTCGTCGTGACGAGAGTGATAGAGCAGCTCTTCATTACGGGCACGCTCAGCACGATCAATGACACGGAAAAGGGCAAACAGAACGCCATAGATCAGCAGGAAAATACCTGAGTATTGCAAGCAAAGAATTATGAAACTGTGCTTGACCGGAATAAGGCTGGTCTCTGAAAGGGTCCACAGTTGATAGCGGCGATTAAAAATGGCGGCCGTGATGAACGGTGTGCCGTCATACTGATTGTCAAAAGTCACAGCCGTATCCAGAGCTTTTACTTCATCGACGGTCAAGCCTATTTCTGCAGTGTATCCTTGGCGATTGAGTTTGCGCTCTTCCGAGGTGATCAACGGTTTGTCGTAAATCTCCGGGCCAACCCTGTTCGGGGAGATATACTGCATGTAGCCGTCAGCTTCGCGATATAGTTTGATGACATCGTAGCTAGTGGTGTTCAGCGTCTGGCTGAACACGCTTCCCGGGGTATTCATACGAAGCCCTGCAGTCATGACGGCAATGACTTGGCCTGACTCATCTCGCAGAGCCTTGCGAACAGGTATCACCCAACCATCCAGAGCTTTCATGTAATAGGTTCGGCCCAATACCATGTGCTCGCTTTTCAGAGCCTGTTCAAAACTGTCTGCAGTGGTGGGATGAGTGCGCAGGTTGGGTAATTGAGAAAGGTCCAGATTGGAGCTGACTCGAACCAGTGTCCCGTCGGTTTTGGCAAGACCAAAACCGACGATGCTCCTGTCAGCTGCAAGAATGTGGTCGAGCAGAGGGAGCTGGCGGCTGTTATCGAACATTTGCTCGTTATCCAGCAGTTCGCGTCCTATGACGTCCAGCACAAGCTCCTGCGTACTAAGAACACTGTTAACAGACTGGGCGAGCAGTTCAGCTCTGTTTTTGTGGAACGTGCGCTGCTCCATTTCCAGGGAATGCCAGCGGGCATACAAAATTGTACCGAGAAGTACCAGGCCTCCCAGAACAATAAGCCAAAATAATGTCCACAGATTGCGCTTTAAAGCCGCCATAGATGGCCCTGTTTGAAGGGGAGGTGGTCATGCCCCAGTCCAGATAATCTCCATTAAAGGCTAATTGTTGTTGCTCTGGCAAGTGATGCAAATCAGTCTGATGCATCTCCTCGCTAGCTACACAGTGCAAAAAGCTGAGCGCGACTTGAGATACCCAGCTTGTCATAAGCGCGCTTCCGATAGGTGATCACGCTGCTGACGGCCACGTCCAGATCTGCTGCGATGGCTTCGTTCTTCTTTCCACGCAAAACGGCACGGCACACCTGCTGCTCTCGATCCGATAAAAATGCCAGGGGACCTTCTAATCGCAGCTGCTCATTGAGTTGAAAGTGCTTGCTCACTAATACCCCGATAAACGTGCATACCCTGTGTGCAAAGCCGGGATCATCAAAGCGGGCATCGAAACCGGGCTCTCGTCGATACAGGTTGATGTAGTAATTGCCTTGCTCGGTACCGCGGATAATGGAAATCTTGTCACTGAAGCCGGGGGTTTCGAAGAACTCCTTACGGTAATTCAATCCCATATTTCCGCTTACACTGTTTAAACGCACAATTTCGGTTTGTCCCGGGGCCAAGCTTTTCAGTGCTTGGAAGTTGGGATCATCAAGGTAATGCCGTTCACTGACATAGGCATCTGCCAGGCGCTTGCCTGAGGATTCCCGTGCGTAATCCTTGTAAATGAGCGTGGAAACCTGTCGGCCGTCAGGGCAGTAAAACACCATACATTGTTCGGCACTGAATTCGTGCTGCAGCCAACCGAGGAAGCAGTCATAAAACTCGGTTTTACCCATATGCTCCATCACCTGAAGTACTTCAGGCGATGGAATCCAGCCTGGGGTTAGGTGCGCCTTGTTGTCTATAGCCTGCATGGGTAAAGGGTACTCTTGCCGCCGCCATTCTTATGGCGGCCAAGTGGGTTTCAGTTCCCCTTGAGTATACCGCCATATGGCGGGCTCTACAGGGACAGACCTGCCATCAACAAGGGTGCACTGGCAAAAAGAAAATTGATGACAGTAACCCAGTGCCAAATCAGTAAAGCCAAGGGCAGTATCGCGGGAATCAACATCCAGTTGGATGCTGGCGCAGTTGCTTGACCAAACCGGTTAGCTTCCCTGTCGCCTGGAATAGTGGCCAATAGCAGATAAACAAAGGGTGATGCGAGGGGGATCAGGTAAAACAAAGCCCAGTATCCGCTTACGCCAACATCGCGGTAACGTTGAGCAATCATTTTCAAACCTATGAGGTTGAAGATAAACACTGACGCAAGGGTGAGTGGGAGTAATGTGCTGCCATCCGGGGGGCTAAACAGCATCAGCAGGGTCAAGGGCACGAATGCCAGAAAATGCCAAATATTGAAGTAAGCCTGAAAGCGAAGACGGTCCAGCCGTCCGAATCCCAGAACCTGTTCCTTGTTCATATGTGCCCCCATCCATTGGGTAGAAATATCGAAATGCACTCAGCTGCAGAGTGAGAGGCACATTATAAAATGGAGGGGTGGAATACAAGGGGGAGGTAAACCGGGGAGAAGAGTATCAGGGTAACTGTAAAATCTGCATCGCTGTCTTATCCGATACAACAGCTACCCTGAAATGACAGGCATAGACGCCTGTCATTTAGGAAGCGCGAGCTTGAGCGCTTACTGAGCAGCCAGTGCGCCCAACACCTTCTTAAAGGTGGCCAGCTCTTCTTCGCTGAACTGGCTGAACATCTTGTCCTGCTCTTCTTCAGACAGACGCCACAGGGCTTCAGACTGTTCGATGCCCTGTTCGGTGATGCTGTAGCATTCGTCAGCAAAGCTGATCAGGCCTTTGCGCTGCAGGATTTCGGCGGCTTCAGATACCTCGATATCCGGCATGTTGACCTCTTTAAGCAGGTCTTTCAGCGACAGGTTAGCGCTCTGCTGCAAAACCATCAGCATACGGGCTTCGCTGGTGCGCAGGCCGGTGGACAACTGCAGCGGCGCATAGTCAGCCTGGTAGCTGCGTACTGCCTGAGTCATCAGGTAGTACAGGTTATCGCTCAGGCGGCCTTCCAGCTTCTGCACGGCTTCCGGCTGTTCCTCGGTTTTGGTCGGGAAGCGGGAATGCGGCATAACAACGGAGTAACTGCCCTGATGGTAAAGCAGCGGTGAACGGCCTGCGTCCTCAAACGCAACAACCTTACCGATCAGAATCCAGTGGTCACCACCGTCAACGGTCTGGTAAGACTCACACTGGAAGCAGGCAGAGGTGTGCGGCAGGATCGGAGCGTTACCGAAGCCTTCGCTGTATTCCACGCCAGCAAACTTGTCATCGCTGGGGCGGGCAAAATGGTTGGAGATATCGATCTGGTCAGCGGCCAGAATGTTCACGGCAAAGTGAGACGCTTTTTCGAAGATCTCGCAGCTACCGGAGCGCTTGTCGATGCTCCACAGGATCAGTGCAGGATCCAGCGATACAGAGTTGAAGCTGTTGGCAGTAACACCGGTCTTTTCGCCTTCAGGGGTCTGGGCGGTTACAACTGTGATGCCGGTGGCAAAGTTGCCCAGTGCGCGGCGGAAAGCTTTAGGATCGAATTCAGTGACTTGATTGCTCATATCATCACCTGGGATGTTGGGTTCTTATGATCGGCTACAAAACCGCATGAGGCTTCAAGCGGATGTGGGCGAGTAGATATCTGCCGGTTTTGCAGACAGTCTTTAAATCAGAAGCCGGGCGCGCAGAGGGTCATGCGCGCCCAGGGACAAATCTTGTCCTGACTGGATTAGAGCAGGGAAGGATCCGGCTCAAGACCCAGGATTTCACGACCGATGATCTGCGCGCAGACATCGTAGTCAGTGTAGGCGTGTGCTGCGGTCATGTTGGACTCGCGCCACAGACGCTGGCCTTCACGATCAGCCAACCAGTTGGACGCGCCCATTACTGCCCACAGGCGGTTAACGGCTTCTACGCACATTTTGATGGCGTAAGCCTGGTTGGTACGCCAGTGTGCCAGGGTGTAGCGGTCCGGGTATTCATGACGCTCACCGTATTCCTTGTGCTCGTTCCAGGTCTTTTCCAGGTAAGCACGGGCGGCGCATACCTGCTGGTAAGACTCGGCTACACGCAGGATCGGCGGAATAGACTCTTTAACCTGAGCGCCAGTGTAGGCACGCACACGGTTCTTGGTCATTTCCTTGTAGACGTCGATCATGCGCTCTGCAACGCCCAGGCTCATGGCTGCGAAACCACAAGCGAAGTACGGACGGTACGGCGTGTGGTAGATCTTGCTGTCCGGGTACAGAGAGCGGCCAACGTGACGGCCTTCCATCATGTCGCCTGCAGCCTGGATGCGGTGCTCAGGTACGAATACACCTTCGATGCGAGCAGTTTTGGTGCCGCTGCCCTGCATGCCGGCAGAGTACCAGTCGTCCAGGATGGTGAAATCACTTTTCGGAATAACCGCGAAGCTGTAGATCTTCTCGCCAGCGTCGTTGAAACGGTTGAAACCAACGATGATCCACTGCGCGTGGTCAACACCGGAGCTCCACTTCATGTCGCCAGTGAAGATGATGCCGCCTTCGACTTCTTCATGCTTGCCGAACGGCGCGATAGAGCTGGACGCTACAGTGTCCGGGTTCTCGCCCCAGAACTCTTCCTGAGCTTCTTTGGAGAACATCGCCATCTGATGGTTGTGAGTGCACAGCAGGCTGTAAGCCCAAGCAGTTGAGCAGCAGGCGCCAGCCAGTGCCGCGATGCAATCAGTAAACTCAGGCAGGCTGATTTCCAGACCGCCATATGCTTTCGGCAGGAAGGCGCGGTTCAGGCCAATGCCGTGCAGCATATCGATGTTTTCCTGCGGTACCTGGCGCAGTTCTTCCGCCTTGCTGGCGTTTGCGCGGATAGCAGGGAGGATCTCGTTGAGTTTCTCAAGCATCGGGTTGTGAGTTGTCATCAGGATCTTCTCTCTTTTAATAATTGGTATCCGATCTTGCGGGGTGTTGGGTTGGGTGAGACTGCCCAGCTAACGTAAGCGTAAAGCCCCCTACAAGGATTGAAGCGATTATGCGGGGTCAGGGTGCTGCAGGAAATGTAATATTCTGGCTTGTTATTGTACTTTTCTTCAAATAGGCCTCGATTCAGAGGCCTCTTTGAATGAAATGAAGTGCCTGGAGGCAGCGCTTAGGCAGGTTGGGAATGGCGGGTGGGAATCAGTGCCAGCAGGCAACCGACGCCTGTAAGCCCGATAATCAGGGCCATCGGCAGAGGTGTGCCGTCATGGAAGTGGCTGGTTGCTGAGCTGGCCAGTGCACCCAGGCCAAACTGGGTAGCCACCGCAAGCCCTGCTGCGGCACCGGCCTGATTAGGGAAGCGTGCCAGCAGGCTGGCCATGCAGTTCGCCCCCATGACCCCCGTCACACTGACATAGCCCAGCAAAGAGGCAACGACAAGCCAGAGGCCGCCTACACCAGTTAGACCACCGAACAGCAACAGCCCTCCCGACAGAGATGCCAGGGCACCGGCTGCGACCAGTAGCTTCTGAGTGCCGATGCGTTTCACATAACGGGCATTCAAACTGACCAGCACAATAATGCCACCAATATTCAGGCTGAACAGCCAGGCAAAGCTTTGCGGATCCACGCCAAAGTAATCGATATATACGAAGGGCGATGCCGTAATGTAGGCAAACATGCCGGCAAAACAGAGCGACATGCACAGGATGTAACCCAGTGCGACGGGCTGTAGCGCAATGTGCAGATAGGCTTTGAACACGGCCAGAATACTGGCATTACGCGAGTCGCCATGATGGGTTTCCGGGATCTTCCAGACGCTGAAGATCAGCATTACAGCTGCAAACACGAAAAGTACAACGAACAGCGAACGCCAGCCGGATATCAAAATCAGGTAACCACCCACCAGTGGTGCAACCAGTGTCGCGATCATGGTGACCAGGTGCATCAAAGACAGCACGCGGGCGGCTTCATTGATCGGGAAGAGGTCACGCACAATGGCACGCGCCAGCACTGAAGCTGCCGCCCCCCCCAGTGCCTGCAGGAAGCGCGCGGCAATCAGCGTATCCGCAGTATCTGCAAGGATGCAGCCAATACTGGCTACCAGATACAGGCTAATCCCCCCCAATAACAGGCCTCGACGGCCAAACTTGTCCGAAAGCGGGCCATAGAACAGCATGCCGATAAACAGGCCGATCAAGAAAGCGCTGATAGTGAGCTGAATGTCAGACTCGGGAGCTTCAAGGTCTGCTGCTATTAGCGGAAGGCTGGGCAGGTACATGTCGATCGACAACGGGCCAAAGGCGACAAGCGCGGCCAGCAGCACGATCAGGCGGTGGGGGTTGGCTACCGATGACATCTAGATCTCCGGTTGGGTATTGAGTTGTTATAGCCGAATGATAGCACTGCTTGTTATTTAATTAATATATTAAATACATTCGACTGCCATGTGAGAGTCAATAGGTGTGGCTGTTGTCCAGAAACCAAAACGGCCTGCAAATGCAGGCCGCTTCGGGAGAAAGGGGACGGAATTACAGACGGCTGGAGCCGGGTGCAAATGTCTCGGTAACGGAGGCCTGAGGCCCCGGTACCTTGTCGCCGCTCACCGGTGACACCGGGAATACAGCGTTGATCTGGCCAGTGCCGGAGCTGCCGAAGTAAGGCGTCAGCACTTCCACTTTCTGATCGTACTCGGACCAGCCCAGTGCACCCAGCAGCATGGCGGTGTCGTGCATGAAGCCTTCACCATGGCCTTTTACTGCGTACTCAGGCAGCATTTCGCAGAAGTCTTCCCACTCTGCGTTTTCCCACATGCGTACCACTTCGTGGTCCAGACGTTCCAGGAACGGCGACCAGGTCTTGGTGGCGAAGTCAGGTGCCTGACCGTTCTGAGCGAAGCGGTGCGACAGGGAACCGGATGCCAGGATGGCGACGGTGCCGTCGTACTTCTCTTCGATCGCCTTGCGCATGGCCCAGCCCAGACGCGCACTGTCGTTCAGGTAGTGTACGGTGCACATGGCCGATACGGACAGAACCTTGAAGTGCTGGTCCTGGTTCATGTAGCGCATGGGGACCAGAGTGCCGTACTCGGGGTCCAGCGTGGTATCGGCGTGCGCCAGGGTTTCAACGCCCTGAGCGTTACATTCGTCAGCCAGAATCTGACCCAGTTCCGGGTTACCGGACATCTCGAACTCCATGTTGGAGATGAAGTGCGGCAGTTCGTTACTGGTGTAATTGCCTTTGAAGTGAGCACCACAGTTGATGTGGTAGCTGGCGTTCACCAGCCAGTGAGTATCGAACACAACGATGGTGTCGACGCCCAGTTCACGGCAGCGGCGGCCGATTTCGATATGACCGTCGATGGCTGCCTGACGGAAGCCCTTCTTGGGGCCGTCCAGTTCGGACAGGTACATGGACGGTACATGCGTAATTTTTGCAGCAAGTGCGAGCTTACCCATGAGGTATACCTCTATTTATATGTGCGGGGGTCATCTGCCCCTGTTTAAAAACTGTACGATTAGAGTAGCTGACTTGTGGGTACATGCCTGTAGCTTTCATGCTGTCACCCCAGCAGCGCGCCGTGCATGCCAGTGTGCGGCCAGGGCCAGCAGCGGTGCCAGGAACAGGCAACCAAACAGGGTTGTTAGACCCATTTCCAGCAGAGAGGGCACCAGCTGGGCAATGGCTGCACCGGTGAGCAGCTGAATAAACCCCATCAATCCGGATGCGGTGGCTGCTGCGCCGGGGGCACAACTGATGGCCGCTGACTGAGCGTTTGGCTGGCTCAAGCCACGGCCAAAGGTCACCAGTGCCATCGGCAGGAACAGGCTGGCAAAGCTCAGTGTCTCCAGCCAGGCAAGTGCCAGCAAGATGACCGCACCGATCAGTGACAGGCCATTTCCCAACAACACCATCTGGTCGACACTGAAGTGTTTAGCCAGACGGGTCGAGCCAAAACTGCCGAGCATGAACGCCAGCGAGACTGCCAGAAACCAGGTGCCGAAGTCGGCAGAGTTTCCACCCAGCTGTTCCACCACGATATAAGGCGCACTGCCGACAAACAGATAGAAGGCGGTGGCAATAAACGTGGTGGAGAGGGCATACCCCAGATACTGGCCTGAGCCCAGCACGCCGCTGTAGCTGCGTAAAACCCGTCCCAGGTGCAGGTTTTCACTGCGTTCAGAACAGGTTTCCGGCAACAGTCGAAGGGCCAGCAGCCACACCAGACCACCCATCAGAATCGACAGGTAGAACACGGCATTCCAGCCACCCCAGAGGTTGATATAGCCACCCAGCGCAGGTGCGATGGACTGGGCGATGGCAATTGCCATCACCACATAGCCCATGCGACCGGCTGCTCCGGCCCGACCGTGCACATCAAGGATGATGGTGCGTGCCAGTACCATGGCCGTACTGCCCCCCAGAGCCTGGAGTACGCGGCCGGCAATCAGTGCAGTGACGCCGTCCGCGGAGGCAGCCAGGCAGCTGCCGGCTACATGCAATCCCAGGCCGACCAGCAGTACCGGGCGGCGCCCGAAGTAGTCTGCCAGTGGGCCTGAAATCAGCTGACCAAACGCCAGGGTGAGCAGATAGGCGGTAAAGGTCAGCTGAATGGTGCCAATGTCAGCGTCTAACGCCCGCGCAGCGTCCGGCATCGCCGGCACGAACGCATTCAGTGCCAGCGGACTCGCCATGGCAATGGCGACCAGCAGGGGCAGGGCGGGCGTAGCTCTCATCGTTTACTTGGGTTCACGAATGACCAGCAGACGCAGTTCGGTCATGTCTTCGATGGCGTAACGCACACCTTCACGACCCAGACCGCTGTCTTTCACACCGCCGTACGGCATGTGGTCGACACGCCAGGACGGTACGTCACCGATGACAACACCACCGACTTCCAGCTCGTTCCAGGCTTTCTGGATCTTGTAGATGTCGCGGGTGAAAATGCCGGCCTGCAGACCGAAATCAGAGTTGTTCACTTCTTTCAGTGCAGCATCAAAGTCGGTGAACTTGGACAGGATCGCAACAGGGCCAAAGGCTTCCTGGGTGCAGACGTTCTGATCGGCCGCTACGTTTTCCAGCAGCGTTGCCTGCAGCATGGCGCCTTCACGGTCGCCACCGGCCAGAACAGTCGCACCGGACTCTTTCGCTTCCAGCACCCAGTCGTGCAGACGAGTCGCTTCTTTCTCGGAGATCATCGGACCGATGAAGGTGCTCTCGTCTTTAGGATCACCGTGTACCAGACCTTTAACAGCGGCAGACAGCTTCTCGCGTACTTCGTCGTAGTGCGCTTCGTGCACCATGATGCGCTGAACGCTGATGCAGCTCTGACCAGACTGGTAGTAAGCGCCGAATACGATACGGGCAACCGCATCATCGATATCAGTACCTTCATCAACGATACAGGCAGCGTTACCGCCCAGTTCCAGTACGACAGGCTTCTTGCCGGCTTTGGCCTTCAGCTGCCAGCCCACATCCGGAGAGCCGGTGAAGCTCAGCAGCTTCAGGCGGTCGTCAGTGGTGAACAGGTCGGCACCATCACGGTGGCACGGTAGGATGGAGAACGCACCCTTGGGCAGGTCGGTCTCAGCCAGGACTTCACCGATGATGATCGCACCGATTGGGGTCAGACTGGCTGGCTTCAGGATGAACGGGCAGCCTGCTGCGATTGCCGGCGCAACCTTGTGAGCCGCCAGGTTCAGCGGGAAGTTGAACGGAGAAATGAAAGAGCAGGGACCGATGGGAACACGCTTCCACATGCCGGTGTAACCTTCAGCGCGGGGGCTGATGTCCATGGGAACAACTTCACCACCGATACGGGTCGCTTCTTCTGCGGCGATACGGAAGGTGTCGATCAGACGGGTCACTTCACCACGTGCATCCTTGATCGGCTTACCGGCTTCGATGCACAGGGCAACGGCCAATTCTTCGGCACGTTCTTCAAAGCGCTTAACACAGTGATTCAGGATTTCCTGACGCTTGTACGCCGGCAGTTTGCTCATCGGCTCGGCGGCAGCGTCAGCCGCTGCGATAGCCTGGTCGATGGCCGCTGCGTCAGCCATGGCGACGCGAGTGGCAACTTCGCCAGAGAACTTGTCGGTTACGGCCAGGTCCTGGTTCGGTGCCTGAGCTTCGTTAGCCAGATAGTAGGGGTAAGATGCTTGCAGCATGAGAGGGGTCTCCGCCTGCTTAATATTAATGTTGGGTTATCACTTGCTTGTTAGGCACCCGGCAAGCCAGGTGCCTGAATTTTTACTTGGCGTTTAATGCTTAATTCTGGACCGGAAAAACAACATTTGCCTGACCGGTACCAGAGCTGGGGAAGTACTCCCCGATCAGCTCGCCCTTGCCGGTGTACGTGTCCCAGCCCAGGGCACCAAACAGCATGGCTGTATCGTGCATGCCGCCTTCGCCGCTGCAGAACTCGGCGTATTCGGGCAACATTTTCAGGAAAGTGTCGATTTCACCGTTCTGCCACAACTCCAGCACGCGCAGGTCGACCTGACGGTTGAACTCGCGAGAGATGGTGAAGGTGCCGTTGTTGGCTTCGTACAGATCGTTTTCCCAGATCTTGTGCGACAGGGAGCCGGATGCCAGCAGCAGAACCTTGCTGTCGCTTTCCTTCACGGCTTCAGCAATAGCCTCACCCAGCTTGCGGGAGGCTTCGATGCTGTGCACGGTGCACCAGGCCGCGATGGATACGATCGGCATGTCACCGGGTTCCATGAAGTGCATGGGTACCAAAGTGCCGTATTCCAGGTCCAGGGTTTCGACCTGATGTGACAGGGTAAATACGCCTTTCTCGGTAGCCTTGGCAGCAATGGCATTACCCAGTTCCGGGTTGCCACGGTAGTCGTATTCCAGGTTTTGAATGAAGTGCGGAAACTCGTGGCTGGTGAAGCAGCCTTTAAAGCGAGCGTTACTGTTGATGTGGTAGCCCGCGTTGACCAGCCAATGGGTATCCAGAACGATGACGGTGTCAGCACCTGCCTCACGCGCACGGCGCATGATTTCACGCTGGCCATCGATCGCCTGTTGACGGCATCCCTGCAGTTTTCCCGGGTGCTCGGACAGCAGCATTGTCGGGACATGTGTAATTTTTGCAGCTAGTACGATTTCGCCCATGGTCACACCTTCTTTATTCTTGAGGTTTGGCGGATCTGGTCTGGGAGGCAATGAGGCTCGCCTGGGGGTACGCAGATCAATCCGAACAGTGTTCGCACTTCGTTAACATATTAACTAATGCTAGATAATATGTTAACTAATGTCAACGACTCCCCGAAAGGGGCGCCGTTTAACAAAAGGCAGGATTATTGACGGGTATCAGGGTTTGATCTGGCAGAGCTTGTTCAGGAGCTTGTCGAGTTCTTCCATGCTCTCGGGTGAGAACTGGCGAGTGATCTCCTGGTAGGTTTCCTGCAGCGTCGGGCTGATGCGGGCAAACATCTCTTTGGCTTCTTCCGTCAGGCTGATCAGTACACGGCGCTGGTCTTCCGGCGAGCGGCGGCGCTGGATATAGCCCTGTTGCTCCAGACGGCTGATGATGCCGGTCAGGCTGGGACTGAGGATGCAGCAAAGCTCGGCCAGTTGCTTGGATTCCAGCTCTTCATATTCATCCAGCGCACGAATAACGCGCCATTGCTGCTCGGTCAGCGGAATTTCCTGAAGCACAGGGCGGAAGAAGGCCATGGTAACTTCACGGGCCTTGAGCAGTTTGAGCGGTATGGAGTCTTCGTATTTACGCATGGTTCAATAATTTCAGCTTAGGTGACAGGGCTTCAGTGGATACCCAGATACTGCATCATATAGATCAGTGCCGAGGCTGCAAGCAGCATAGCCAGAGTATAGGGCAGGTTGGTGCGCAATATGCCGCGCCCCGAGCAATTGAAGCGAGCCTGAAGAATGAAGTTTACGCCACTGAACAGGCTGCCGGACATGGAGACTGAGGTGGCGACAATATAGGCGATGGCCATCTGAGTGGGGGCGGTGGTGACATCGGCCAGCATACCGGCAAAGATGGCGACCAGGGCAAACTGGTGAATGCCCAGGTGCGCCAGAATGGTAATGGTCCAGAGGACAAAGACCGCAACGCCCGGGCTGGTATAGGTAAATGGCAAGCTGAACAGGCCCGCGCTGAGGCAGGCTTTTACCGCCGCTGCCAGAAAGCCGGCACTGAGGAACAGACTAATCTCGCCGCGCGTGTCGGCCAATCGCTCAACAATATGGCTGCCAAAACGCTGAGCCGCTTCGGCAGGGCCTTGCTTGAAGGTGAGCAGGGCCAAGGGCGTGAACAGCGCCATCAGTGATACAACGCCGATGGTGGGAAGGTCTGGCTTAAAGGCGGTTAGCATTAATATGGCCACTATTAATGTGAGTGGCATTACCAGAGTGCCGGGAGTCATCGGATAGCCCTGATAGGCCTCCAGCTCGTGCTCATGACGGAAACGCGCATCCATCAGTGTATAGGCCAGGCCGAACAGGGCAAGCCCCAGCGTGAAAGGCAGAATGCTGTAGAGCTCGGTTCCGGGCACCTGTTCCAGAGTCAGCGGCAGAATACTCAGAAAGGGTGACCAGAGTACTGCCAGGCTGAACCCCCGTGCCAAGATCATGCTGGAAAGCGGTGATAAGGTTTGTTTGCGTTTGAGCTGCTCACCAACCAATAGCATGGAGGAGAAGTTCGCGACTGAGGACAGCAGGTGCATGCCCCCCAGAGTGGTGACAAAGCTGCGCAGTCCCGGTTTGCTTTCCTGAGCATGCAGCTGGGTACTCAGCCGGATAAAGTTGACGGCCGCCAACAGCATGGCCAGTTTCAGGTGTTCGCTCAGCAGATCCAAAGGGTGAAGAGGTACGCCCTCGATCCAGCTCCAAATTGCAAAGATCACACCCGCGCCCATCAACAGGTAAATAGGGACCCGCTGTTTGGGTGTCAGTCGGCCAAACTCCAGTACCACGAATGCCCAGGCCGTCAGCGTTGCCGGTGTGGTGAGATTCGCCAGGCCAAAGGTGTCGAGCAGAGCCATACAGAGGGTGGCGAAAATGAGCACGCCTGAGGCAGCATCACGGCTGATCAGCGGGGTAGCGGAGGACTGGGTAGAAGTAGTCATGCCGCTATTTTATTAACATGTTAACTAGTAGTCCAGTTGTCTTTCTTATGCGTCTGACGGAACTGTTGGGCAGTCTTGCCCGTCAGCCGTTTGAAGAAACGGGAAAAGTAGGCTGGGTCGCTGAAGCCAAGCTGGTAACAGATATCGTTACTGGAATGTTCGGTAAACACCAGCAGGCGTTTGGTTTCCTGAATGATACGGTCATGAATCAGCTTCTTGGGGGAGCGGTTGGATACCTTTTGACAGATCTGGTGCAGGCGGCTTTCGGAAATCCCCAGCTCCCGTGTGTACTCGGGCAGGTGCAGGTGTTCACGATAATGCTCTTCGATCAGATCGGAGAAGCGCCGGAAGATACGCAGGTCATCATTGTTGAGCGTCGTGCTTTCGGCCTCTTTTGGAGACAGGCGTGAAATCTGAATCAACAACAAGCGGACCAGAGTGTGCAGGGTCAGGCGTTTGGCTGGGCGTTCCTTGTACCACTCGAGTTTCAAATTGCGAAAGGTCTGTGTAATCAGCGGCCATTGCTGACGCTGGTCGGGATCCAGCTCGTCACGCACGATACAGAGACCACGGTTGAGCTCCGTATCCATCTCTTCCTGCAGTCCGTCTTTCAACAGCTGCCAGGCCAGTGACTGATGTATGGTCAGCACATGTCCCCGTGCGGTGTTCTCGGTCAGGAACGAGTGCGGCATTGAGGGAGGCGTCAGGATCAGGGCCGGGCCCTGGGCATGATAGATACGATCATCGATATGAAAGCTGATCTCGCCACGGTCGATGTAATGGATCTGCAAATACTGGGCGTGCCGATGCACTGGCATATCACGACCATAAAAGTCGGCCAGATTTTCCAGTACGTCATAGTGGATCGGCGCGTCGAGGTAGCGACGGTCGTAATCCTGTCCCAGGATTATGTTGGGAATCCATTCGCTGTGGGAGTGTTCGCTCATAAGGCGACTATAGCAGAACAGGTCAGTCTATAAGGAGGGAGCCGGAGGTGGCGTGCTGGTACACGCCCTCCGGCAGGTTCTGCCAGGGTAAGCAGATAAATCAGCCTTTGCCGAGCTGCGGAACCTTGTGGGTACCGTGCGCGATGCAGACGTTCTTGGTTTCCATGTAGAAGTCGAAGCTCCAGTCGCCACCGTCGCGACCGATACCGGACATCTTGATACCACCGAACGGAGACGGCAGGTTACGGTTGTTCTCGGAGTTCACCCACAGCATGCCGGCTTCAACGTGCTTGGCCATGCGCATGGCGCGGCCGGTGTTCTCGGTCCAGATGTAACCGGACAGACCGTACTGGGTGTCGTTGGCAATCGCGATTGCTTCTTCTTCGGTGTCGAAGGAGATAGCGGTCAGAACCGGGCCAAAGATCTCTTCCTGTGCGATACGCATGCCGTTGTTGGCACCGGTGAACAGGGTCGGCTCCAGGTAGTTACCTGCCGGGTTGATGTTGCCGCGTGCTTCTTCGATGCGCTTGCCGCCGACTGCGATGTTGGCGCCGTCTTCTTTAGCGATGTCGAAGTAGCTCAGCACCTTGTTGTAGTGCTCGGTCGCAACCAGCGGGCCCACTTCGGTGTTCGGGTCCAGAGAGTGGCCAACCTTCAGGTTGCGTACGCGCTGCTCCAGGGCCGAGATGAACTTGTCACGGATACCGCTCTGGATCAGCAGACGGCTGGAGGAGGTGCAACGCTGGCCGTTCAGGCTGTAGATCATGAAGACAACAGCATCCAGGGCGCGTTCGAAATCAGCATCGTCAAATACGATAACCGGGTTTTTGCCGCCCAGTTCGAAGTGCATGCGCTTCAGTGTGTCAGCACCCTGACGCATGATGTGAGAACCTGTTGCAGATTCACCGACCAGAGCGACGGCTTTGATCGCCGGGTGCTCGGTCATGCGCTTGCCAACACCTTCGCCGAAGCCGTTAACCATGTTCCACACGCCCTTGGGCAGAACTTCGTCAGCGATTTCAGCCAGAATGTAAGCGCTCAGCGGTGTCAGTTCAGCCGGCTTGTGCACAACAGTACAGCCTGCAGCCAGAGCCGGTGCGATTTTCCAGGTAGACAGCATGAACGGCGTGTTCCACGGCGTGATGATGCCAACCGGACCGATCGCTTTACGGACGGTGTAGTTGGTGTGCTCGTCCTGATGCAGGGCCAGGCCGTTCTGCGCTTCAGGTGCCTTGTCGGCGAAGAAGCGGAAGTTGGCCGCGCCACGCAGGGCTGCCTGCTTCATGAAGCGGATCGCCTGACCACAATCCATGGACTCAACCAGAGCGATTTCGTCAGCACGCTCAACCAGACGGTCAGCGAATTTGTTCAGCAGACGCTTGCGTTCGGCGCCGGGTGTGTTGGCCCAGGCTTCGAAAGCATCTTCAGCTGCCTGGCAGGCCGCGTCCATGTCGGCAACAGAGCCGGCCATGACTTTACCGATAGAGCTGTTGTCGGTCGGAGTGTGGTTGTCGTACTCGGTACCGCCGTTACCCAGGGTGAATTCACCGTTGATGTAGTGGCCGGTAGTGTTGTTCTTGAAGCGCTCCAGGTATTTCTGTGCGCGTTCCAGGTTGGTGTCCAGAGTATCGCTCATGATGCTTCTCCCGTTTGGTTTGGATCCCGGGGCTGGTCTTCAGTCACCGGGACGGGTCTTATTCTCAGTATTTGTCGCCGTAGAATTCCTGCTCACTGACCATGCGGGTCTCGAGGGAGCAGACGTTCTCGATAGAGCACACGATGGTGTCGCCTGGCTGGCAGTCAACGATGCCGTGCGGCGTGCCGGTGCAGATCATGTCACCCGGGTTCAGGGTCATGACCTTGCTCAGGTATTCGATAACGAAAGGTACGTCAAAGATCATGTCCTTGGTGGTACCGTCCTGAGTCAGCTTGCCGTTAACTGTGGTGGTCAGTTTCAGCGCGTTGGCATCAGGGATGTCAGCGGTATCTACGATCCAGGGGCCCATCGGCAGCAGAGAGTCACGGCTCTTCACGCGCAGGTTCGGACGGTAGTAGTTTTCCAGGTAGTCGCGGATGGCGAAGTCGTTACACACAGTGTAGCCGGCCACGTAATCCAGAGCGTCTTCACGCTTGATGTTCTTGCCGGTCTTGCCGATTACCGCAACCAGTTCACACTCGTAGTGCTGGTATTCGATACCGTCCGGACGGTAGCTCACCTGCTTGTGGCCGGTCAGCGTGTTGGCGTGCTTGATGAAGATCAGCGGCTCTTTCGGCGGCTCAAACGCCAGTTCAGTGGCGTGGTCGGCATAGTTGATGCCCAGCGCGAAAATAGTGCCCGGCTCTTTGACCGGCGGTAGCCAAGTGATCTGGTCAGAATCCAGCGCCACGTCCAGCACTTCACCTTCAGCAGTGGTGATGCGGTCGTTAGCGTCGATGTCGATGTCCAGCTCGCGGCCGTCAAATACGATACGTGCGTGTCTCATGGCTCAGGCACCTCCCAGCGTGTTGTTCAGGGCGCCAACACCCTCAATGCTTGCTACAACCTTGTCACCCTTGGCAACGGCAACGCGATCACCGGCGAAGCCGACGGCGATGATTTCGCCAGCCTGCAGGGTCATGATGCGTGAAATGATGCTGATCAGTTCAGCCACGTTGCGCTCCATGTTGGCCAGTTCGAAGCTGCTTTTCTGCTCGCCGTTAACGCTGACAGTCACGGTCAGGGCGTCAGGGTTAGCGATTTTGTCAGCGGCAACGATTTCAGGACCTACAGGTGCAGATGCGTCCAGGCACTTGCCCTTGATGTCCGGGCGGTAGTAGCTGGCTTCCGGCAGGGAAAAATCGCCTACGATGGTGTAGCCAGCAACGTAGCTCAATGCTTCATCAGCGGATACACGGCAGGTTTCCTTGCCGATCACTACGCCAAGGCTGGCGCCGACAACCATTTCAGCAACGTCGTTGCCATCGAAGTCCTTGGCCCACTCGACCTCAGCTCCGTCAACACTCCAGGTGTTGCGCGGCTTGTAGTACAGCACCGGCTGAGTTGGCGGTTTTTTGTAGGGAGCGTCGTTGAATGTCCCATCCAGAGCAGCCAGCTGCGCCTTGTCGTTCAGCGCGACGCAGACCAGCTTGCTGTTGACCAGAGTGTTTGCAGTCATGATTAACCTTCTCTTGTTATGACCGGCAATCAATAGCCGGCCTGAGGTTTTTCGTCTTCAACCGGAGCGCCTTGCTTGAAGCGCTGGGCCAGCTTGCGGGTTTCGTTGGCCAGGATCATGGTGTCGACACCGACACCCACGAAGTTGGCACCCTGCTGGACATAGGTTTCTGCCAGGGACGGATCCAGGCAGAGCAGACCGGCATACTTGCCGGCATCGCGAATCTTGTTAAGACCCTTGTTGATGGTCTCGACCACCACGGGGTTACCGGCGTCACCGATGTAGCCCATGGAAGCAGACAAGTCTGACGGTCCGATGAATACGCCGTCGACACCTTCAACTTCCAGGATAGCGTCCAGGTTCTGCATGGCGCTGGCGGTTTCCACCTGAACGATCAGGCAGATTTCGTCGTTGGCCTTTTTCAGGTAACCCGGTACCTGGTTCCAGCGCGCGGCGCGTGCCAGGGAGGTGCCCAGACCACGAATACCCTGTGGCGGGTAGCGCACGGCCTGCACCAGCTGGGCGGCCTGTTCGGCAGTCTCAACCATGGGTACCAGCAGTGTCTGTACGCCGATGTCGAGCAGCTGTTTGATCAGGGCAGTATCGCCTTCAACGCAGCGCACGATCGGTGCGGTGTCGTAAGGTGCGATTGCCTGCAGGTGGCTCATGATGGTGCGCAGATCAAAAGGTGCGTGCTCGCCATCAATCAGCAGCCAGTCGAAACCGGCAACGGCGGCGATTTCAGCCGCGCTGTTGTCCGGCAGACCCAGCCACAAACCGTACTGGGTTTCGCCGGTGGCCAGACCCTGCTTGAAGCGGTTCTTTGGCAGTTCCATTGGAATATCCCCAGTGTTCGATTATGCGAAGTTCAGGGTGACGCCACCCAGAGAGCCGAAGTCGGCGTGAACGGTGTCGCCCGCTTTAACCGGAACCGGACGGGTGAAGGAGCCCGACAGGATCACCTGACCCGGCTCCAGGCCGATGCCGTGCGGTGCAAAGCGCTTGCAGACCCAGGTGATGCCTTTCAGCGGGTTGCCCAGTACGCCGCCCGCCAGGCCGGTCTCTTCGATCTGGCCGTTCAGGTACAGCATGCAGCCGGCCCAGCGCAGGTCGATATCCATCGGCTTGATCGGACGGCCGCCCATGACGATACCGGCGTTAGCCGCGTTATCGGAAATGGTGTCGAACACCTTGCGTGTGTAGCCGGTTTCCGGATCGGTACGCAGGCAGCGTGCCGCGATCAGTTCCAGTGACGGGATAACATAGTCGGTCGCATCGATCACGTCGAAGATGGTGACGTTTTCGCCGAACAGCGGCTTTTTCAGTACGAACGCCAGTTCAACTTCGATACGCGGATCCAGGAAGTCGGAGGCCTTGATGGTCGCGCCGTCTTCGAACAGCATGTCGTCCAGAAGTACGCCGTAGTCAGGCTGGTCGATGTTGGAGGACATCTGCATGGCACGAGAGGTCAGGCCGATTTTGTAGCCGATTACCTTGCGACCGTCTGCGATCTTGCGATCGACCCAGGCTTTCTGCACGGCGTAGGCATCAGCCATATCCATGTCTGAATGCTCCAGAGTCAGGGCGGGAATCTGCTTGCGGTTCACTTCGGCTTCGTACAGACGGTCCGCGGCGGCCTGGATCTGCTCTTTGGTCAACATGCGAGACGTACCTTCTTGTTGTCAGTGTTTAGTCATGGCAACCCGGTTGCCTGTCATCGCTTCAAAGGTGGCTGACAGGGAAGGGTGCCGATCATCTGCTCAGCATTTTAGTTAACATCTTAACTAAGTCAATACCCGATCACACGGCTCTCACTTTTCAAACCGTACTAGTCTTTATAGACCCAACACGGGGAGATGACAGTCTGTTGACAAAAGTTAATATGTTAATTAGATTCCGTGCGTTTGCCTTTTTACACGCATGTCGATGGCGCTCTGCTTTTGAGCGTCGACACACTGAAGGGGAGTACCAAGATGCCGCATTTCGTAGTTGATTATTCGGGGAATCTGCACGACCGCCTGGATTTTCAAGCGCTGTTCAAGGACCTGCATGAATATGTGGTTTCTACCGGTGCCTTTCCGATCGGTGGTGTACGTAGCCGCGCGATCCGTTGTGATGACTTCCGCGTTGCTGACGGGCGTGAAGACTTTGCCTATCTGAATCTCAGTCTCAAGATCGGCCATGGCCGTGATATGGAGCTGAAAAAGGAAGTGGCAGAGCAGGTGTTCAAGATTCTGTGCGACTGGATGAAACCCATCACGGATGAAAGCTATGTCCAGATCTCATTTGAGATGACCGAATTGGATCCGGTGCTCAAGTTCAACAAGAACAACATTCATCCGCTGTTCAAAAAGGATTGAAGCCACGGGCTCTCAGTTCGACCGACTCGGTACCAAAAATCGAGCGGTAAATAATAAGCCGGAAACCGGCACTTATCCGAAAGTAGCAACAGACTGACTGTAAGTGGAGTTCCTCCGTGAAGAAAATGTTCAAATCTTTGGCGGGTGCTGCGGCACTGGCTATGGGCATGACTGCCTCAGCAACAGCCTCGGCTGAGACGACCCTGATTGTTGGTACCTGGCAGCCGCCGGGCAATCCGATGAACTCAATTGTATGGCCGACCTGGGCTGGATGGGTTGAAGAAGCCACTGAAGGTCGCGTTAAAGTCAAGATCGAGCAGGATGTGGGTCACCCTAAAACCTATTTCCAGCTGGTTGAAGATGGCGTTATCAATGCAGGCTGGAGCTACCACGGTTACGGCCCGGGTCGTTTCAAGCTGCCGGTTGCAGTTGAGCTGCCGGGTCTGAATGTCAGTGCTGAAGCAGCGTCTGTGGCGCTGTGGAAAGTACAGGAAAAATACTTCGCGGATGCAGGCGAATACGAAGGTTTGAAACTGCTGGCAACCCTGACCCATGGGCCTGGTCAGCTGCACACCATCGATCCGGTCGAAAGTCTGGCTGATCTCAAGGGTAAGAAAATACGCATTGGTGGCGGTGTGCAGACGGAACTTGGCGAGCGCATGGAAATAACCCCTGTTGCTGCACCGGGTTCGAAGGTTTACGAAATGATGCAGCAGGGTGTAATCGACGGCGTATTCATGCCCGTCACCGAGCAGAAGTCTCTGCGCCTGCATGAGGTTGCTCCGAACCTGACCCTGTTCCCAGGTGGTATGTATCTGGGCAGCTTCTCCATGTTTATCGATCCCTACTTCCTGGAAGAACTGGACCCCAAGGATGCTGAAGCTATCCTGAGTGTATCCGGTGAAAAGTTGTCTGCCCTGGCAGGTAAGGCTTGGGATCAGGCTGATGTTGAAGGTTTGCAAGCGGCGCGTGAAGCTGGTGTAACCGTTAAGCAATTGGGCGCTAATGACCCCATGACACTTGAGTTCCGTGAGTTGATCAAAGGCATGGACCAGGCCTGGATCGACAGCGTTGCCGATACCGGTGTTGATGCCGTCGCTGCTCTGGAAGAGCTGCGCACTATCGCTCGTGAGTACGAAGCTCAGAAGCAGGAGTAATCCATGTCATTCAGTGCCTGGTTTAATGAGCACTATGACGAGAAGGGGCCGGTTAAATGGCTGGCCTTTTTTCTCGAAGCGGTGTCTTCATTCGTATTGTTTTTCCTGATGGCGTTGACCTGTGTCGACGTGGTCGGACGCTATCTGTTCAACAGCCCGCTGCATGGCGGCACCGAGATGACCGAGATCGGTCTGGCGGTGATGGTCTTTGCCGCCATGCCGGTGATCACCTGGCGCGGTGGTCATATCGTGGTGGATTTGCTGGATCGCTTCCTGGGTTCCAAAATCGTCAAGGCGCTGTCGCTGTTTGCGGCGCTGGTGATGTCGACCTCGCTGTATTTCCTGGCGTGGCGCATTTTCGAGCTGGGTGAGCGCTCCATCCGTCGTGGCGTGGTAACCGAGTTTCTGGCCATGCCCTCGGGTTACGTGGTGCAATACATCGCGATCATGAGCTGGGCAACCGCCCTGGGCATGATCACCTACGGTGTTTACCGCATCCTGTTCCAGAGCAAAGACTAACCGAGGCGGTATCTCCTTATGTCCGTTATTCTGATCGGCTTTGCCGTTCTACTGTTTCTGATTATCGTGGTGCGAATGCCGATCGCATTCGCCATGGGCATCGTCGGCTTTTTCGGCTTTGCCATTCTGAGTGGGCTGGGTCTGGACAACATGGACAGTTTCCGCTGGACCGGTCCCCTGTCCATGGCCTCGAACCGTGTCATCGATACCGTGCAGGAATACAGCCTGTCGGTGATTCCGCTGTTTATCCTGATGGGTAACCTGGTGACGCGTTCAGGTCTTTCGCATGAACTCTATGCCGTGTCCAACGCCTTCCTGGGTCACCGCAAGGGCGGTCTGTCCATGGCAACGGTTGTTGCCTGTGGTGGTTTCTCCGCCATCTGTGGTTCCAGTCTGGCGACCTCTGCGACCATGTCCAAAGTGGCCATGCCGCCGATGCGCAAGTACGGTTACGCAGACTCTGGCAACGGCGTCCATCGCGCCGGTGGTACCCTGGGTATCCTGATTCCGCCGAGCGTGATTCTGGTGATCTACGGTCTGCTGACCGAGTCGTCTATCCGCGAACTGTTCGCGGCGGGCTTCATTCCGGGCATCCTGGGCATCATCCTGTACCTGGTCGCGGTGCGCATGTGGTTTGGCGTGATCCGAGTGCCGGTCCTGCGGGTGAGAAAACCGAATGGCCCGAGCGTCTGCAGGCGATGAAAGGCGTCTGGGGTGTTCTGGTGCTGTTCACTGTGGTGATGGGCGGTATCTACCTGGGTATCTTCACCCCGACCGAAGCGGCGGGTATCGGTGCCGGTGGTGCCTTCCTGATCACTTTGTTCCGTGGCCGCATGACCCTGCGCAACCTGTTCGAAACGTTGGCGGACACCGCCCGTACCTCGGCAATGCTGTTTGCGGTGGTGATCGGTGCATTGATCTTCTCCGACTTCATCAACCGTGCCGGTCTGCCGGACATGCTGCTGGAGATGGTGACGTCCATGGACGTGGCACCGATCGTGGTGATCCTGGCGATCCTGGGCATCTACATCGTACTGGGCATGGTGTTCGAGAGTCTGTCGATGATGCTGCTGACGGTACCGGTGTTCTATCCGCTGGTCGCCAGTCTGGGTTATGACCTGGTGTGGTTCGGAATAGTCGTCGTAGTTGTGACCGAGATCAGTCTGATAACACCGCCAGTGGGTATGAACGTATTTGTTCTCAGTGCCGTGCTGCGCGATGTGAAAACAGGGACTATTTTCAAGGGTGTCACGCCGTTCTGGTGTGCGGATATTGTACGTCTGGCGATGATTGTATTCGTGGCCCAGATTGCACTGTTCCTGCCGGAGTTGCTGTACCGCTAACGCGGTACAGCTATGTCTTCATGTGTCAAAAACTTAATGGTATAAGGAGGGCTCAGTTACTCGGATCTGCCTTGTAAAGGTAGACCTTAGTATCGAAATGCTACCTCTAAGTCTTGCTTGATGTGACAAAGTGATACACTCTAGTAACAAGATTTGGTTCTTGAGTATCGCAATACAATAAACAAATAATAAACAAACGCAGGAGCAACACGATGATTAAAACTATAAAAGCTGCGGGTTCTGCTGCCGCACTGGCTGCCGGAATGACCCTCTCTTTCAATGTCGCTGCCGCTGACACCACGTTGATCGTGGGTACCTGGCTGCCGCCGACCGCTCAGCAGAATGCGGTAGTATGGCCGACTTGGGCCAAGTGGGTTGAAGAAGCCACTGAAGGCCGCGTTGAAGTCAAAATCGAATACGATGTTGGCCACCCGAAAACCTACTTCCAGCTGGTTGAAGACGGTGTTATCGATGCCGGTTTCAGCTACCACGGTTACGTGCCGGGTCGTTTTAAACTGCCGATCGCTGCCGAACAGCCGGGCATGGGCGTAAACGCAGAAGCTGCCTCTGTTGCGCTGTGGCGTGTACATGAAAAATACTTCGCTCAGGCTGGCGAGTACGAAGGTCTTGAAGTGCTGGGTCTGTTCACTCACGGCCCGGGTCAAATCATGACAACTTACCCGGTTAACAGCTTCGAAGACCTCAAAGGCAAGAAGATCCGTATCGGTGGTGGTGTACAGGCTGCAATTGGCGAGCAGGTTGGTATCACTCCGGTTGCGGCACCTGCAACCAAGGTATACGAAATGATGCAGCAGGGCGTTATCGATGGCGCTTTCCTGCCGGTCGGCGAGCAGAAATCACTGCGTCTGGCTGAAGTTACCAAGGATCTGAACATGATCCCGGGTGGCATGTATCTGGGTACCTTCTCCATGTTCATCAACCCGGACTTCCTGGCTGATCTGGACCCGAAAGATCGTGACGCGATCATGAGCGTTTCCGGTGAGAAACTGTCTGCTCTGGCGGGTAAAGCCTGGGAGCAGGGTGATGTTGAAGGTCTGGCTTTTGCCCGTGAAAAAGGTGTGAACGTGGTTGAGCATGATGCTTCTTCCGCCTTCGTACAGGAATTCAACAAGCTGACTGAAGGCATGGATCAGGCCTGGATCGACAGCGTTTCTGATCGCAACGTTGATGCTGCAGCTGCTCTGGCAGAAATGCGCACCATCGCTCGCGAGTACGAAGCTCAGAAGTAAGGTAGGAGTCATCCATGTCATTCAGTGCCTGGTTTAATGCGCACTATGACGAGAAGGGCCGGCAAATGGCTGGCCTTTTTCTCGAAGCTGTGTCCTCACTCGTATTGTTTTCCTGATGGCGTTGACCTGTGTCGACGTGGTTGGACGTTACCTGTTCAATAGCCCGCTGCATGGCGGACAGAGATGACCGAAATTGGTCTGGCGGTGATGGTGTTTGCCGCCATGCCGGTGATCACCTGGCGCGGTGGTCATATCGTGGTGGATTTGCTGGACCGCTTCCTGGGTTCCAAGATCGTTAAGGCCCTGTCGCTGTTTGCAGCGCTGGTGATGTCGACATCGCTGTACTTCCTGGCGTGGCGCATCTTCGAGCTGGGTGAGCGCTCCATCCGTCGTGGCGTGGTAACCGAGTTTCTGGCCATGCCCTCGGGTTACGTGGTGCAGTACATCGCGATCATGAGCTGGGCAACCGCCCTGGGCATGATCACCTACGGTGTCTACCGCATCCTGTTCCAGAGCAAAGACTAACCGAGGCGGTATCTCCTTATGTCCGTTATTCTGATCGGCTTTGCCGTTCTACTGTTTCTGATTATCGTGGTGCGAATGCCGATCGCATTCGCCATGGGCATCGTCGGCTTTTTCGGCTTTGCCATTCTGAGTGGGCTGGGTCTGGACAACATGGACAGTTTCCGCTGGACCGGTCCCCTGTCCATGGCCTCGAACCGTGTCATCGATACCGTGCAGGAATACAGCCTGTCGGTGATTCCGCTGTTTATCCTGATGGGTAACCTGGTGACGCGTTCTGGTCTTTCGCATGAACTCTATGCCGTGTCCAACGCCTTCCTGGGTCACCGCAAGGGCGGTCTGTCCATGGCAACGGTTGTTGCCTGTGGTGGTTTCTCCGCCATCTGTGGTTCCAGTCTGGCGACCTCCGCGACCATGTCCAAAGTGGCCATGCCGCCGATGCGCAAGTATGGCTATGCAGACTCCTGGCAACGGCGTCCATCGCGGCGGTGGTACCCTGGGTATTCTGATTCCGCCGAGCGTGATCCTGGTGATCTATGGTCTGCTGACCGAGTCGTCCATCCGCGAACTGTTCGCGGCGGGCTTCATTCCGGGCATCCTGGGCATCATCCTGTACCTGGTGGCGGTGCGCTATGTGGTCTGGCGTGATCCGAGTGCCGGTCCTGCGGGTGAGAAAACCGAATGGCCCGAGCGTCTGCAGGCGATGAAAGGCGTCTGGGGTGTTCTGGTGCTGTTCACTGTGGTGATGGGCGGTATCTACCTGGGTATCTTCACCCCGACCGAAGCGGCGGGTATCGGTGCCGGTGGTGCCTTCCTGATCACTTTGTTCCGTGGCCGCATGACCCTGCGCAACCTGTTCGAAACGTTGGCGGACACCGCCCGTACCTCGGCAATGCTGTTTGCGGTGGTGATCGGTGCATTGATCTTCTCCGACTTCATCAACCGTGCCGGTCTGCCGGACATGCTGCTGGAGATGGTGACGTCCATGGACGTGGCACCGATCGTGGTGATCCTGGCGATCCTGGGCATCTACATCGTACTGGGCATGGTGTTCGAGAGTCTGTCGATGATGCTGCTGACGGTACCGGTGTTCTACCCGCTGGTGGCCAGTCTGGGTTATGACCTGGTGTGGTTCGGTATAGTTGTCGTAGTTGTGACCGAGATCAGTCTGATAACACCGCCAGTGGGTATGAACGTGTTCGTACTCAGTGCAGTATTAAGGGATGTGAAAACGGGTACGATCTTCAAGGGCGTAACCCCGTTCTGGTGTGCAGATATCGTGCGTCTGGCGATGATTGTATTCGTAGCCCAGATTGCACTGTTCCTGCCGGAAATGCTGTACCGCTAAGCGGTGCAGCCTGTCCTGTCCTGCAAGGATAGAGGAGTTGTTGTATGTTCCATGATGTGAAAAAGATTCTGTATGTTTCCGACCTTGAGAAAGGTTCACGTCCGGCCTTCCGCGCCGCGGTTAGCCTCTGTGGGCACTACTCCGAGTCCCAGATTACCTATCTGCACGTAATCGAATCCCTCTCCGGCACCACCCGTAGTGTGCTGAGCAACATGATGGAGCCGGAAGAGATCGACGAAATGCTGCAGAAGGGCGTGGATGCGCTTAGTGTGAAGATTCGCCAGCGCATCGAGAAGTTCTGCCAGGATGAACTGGAAGAGCATGAAGTGCTGAGCCTGAAGAATATCGACGCGCGTGTTGAAGAAGGTACTCCCTGGTCTAAAATTCTGGAAGTTGCCGATGAGATCAATGCAGATGTGATCGTGATGGGTACGCGTAAGCACAGCACCCTGGGGCAGCTGTTGGTAGGTTCGACTGCTACCAAAACACTGACTCATTCCAAACGCCCGGTTCTGATTGTGCCTCTGGGCTGATCATACTGTTGAACTCTCGACCCGATAGGCCGGCCTGTGCCCTCGGGTCGGGTGCTCAGGCGGGGTAAGTGTTCGCTCCGTTCTCTACCCCTGAGAACCTCAATGGTTAAAACAATAGAGTCCCTTTCTCGAGGCCTTCTGGTTGTCGAGGCTATTCGTGAACTTTCACCTGTCTCACTTGCTGACTTGCATCAGCATACCGGGATCAGCAAAGCAACCTTGCTGCGTGTTTTGAAAACCCTTCAGGAAGCAGGCTGGGTGTATCGTGCGCTTGGCGACTCCTGCTATCGCTTGTCTTTTACGCTCAATCGGCAGATGCCCGAGAATGACCCGGGTGAGCAGCTGGCCGAATTGGCCGCTCCCATAATTCAAGAGCTTCAAAGTGAATTGCGCTGGCCAGTCGATATTGCCGTTCGCGATGGCCTGGCAATGAAAATTGTTGAGTCCACACGCCTGCATTCGGTGTTTATTCTCAATCGCCAAGTGTTGGGGTACCGGCCGCCTTTTCTGATGTCGGGTAACGGGCGTGCTTATCTTGCCTTCTGTCCCGAAGATGAGAGGCGAAGCATTATCAGCGAGCTTAAAGCCATGCGGACCAAAGAAGGGCGTCTTGCCTGTGATTCGGTCTGGTTATCACAGCTGCTAGACGTTACTCGTAAGCAGGGATACGGTGAACGTGAGTCCTCTTTTTTTGGTGTAGGCACGACCGAAGGTGAACAGGTGGATGCCATTGCCGTGCCCGTATTTTTCCAAAGCGCGGTACGTGCAACCCTGGCTTTGTCGTGGCCGCAGGGTACCTTAAGTAAAGAGGATATACGGCAGCATTATTACCCGCTGCTGCGCAGTGCGGCTGAAAAACTGACACATCGGTTGGAATCCCCCGCCTAACTCTTTGATGCTTCGTTTCACATGGTGAAACGAAGAGCGTCCAGGCCTGAATTCTTGATTAAGCTGCCCTTGGATAACGAGAAAAACCAAGTAAAGGCAGTCAGTCTCATGGCAAAACAACCAAACATTCTTTTCATCATGGCGGATCAGCTACGCGCTGATTATCTGGGCTGTACGGGCCACCCGACGATTAAAACGCCAACCATTGATGCGCTGGCTGCTGCGGGTGTCAATTTTAGTAAGGCGTATACACAGGCCCCTGTGTGTGGGCCGTCTCGTATGTCCTTCTACACCGGTCGTTACGCCTTTTCCCATGGTGCGACCTATAACAATGTTCCCTTGAAGCTCTCTGAGCAGAGCATCGGCGATTACCTGCGCCCGCTTGGTTACCGTGTCGGGCTTGTGGGTAAAACCCACATGAAGAAGGACGTCGAGGGCATGCAACGTTTGGGTGTTGATCCCGAATCTTCGCGTGGCGTGTTGTTGAGCGAATGCGGTTTCGAACCCTACGAGCGCGATGATGGCCTGCACCCGGATCAGACGGTTTCCCCTGATTTGGCGTACAACCAGTATCTTCGTGCGCAGGGTTTTGCCGGTGACAACCCCTGGCATGAATGGGCCAACTCGGCAGAAGGCGAGAATGGTGAAGTCCTGTCCGGCTGGTATATGCGCAACTGCGACCGCGCAGCCCGTGTGCCGGAAGAGCACTCTGAAACCGCTTACACGACCAACCGTGCCATGGATTTTATCCGTGAGTCAGCAGATCAGCCCTGGTGTCTGCACCTGAGCTATATCAAGCCTCATTGGCCCTACATCGCTCCGGCACCCTATCATGATATGTACAGTGTCGAGGATGTGATCCCGGCCAACGCGACCGAGCAGGAAAAAAAGAATCTGCATCCGGTTATCGAAGCCTTTATGGGGCACGATGAATCGGTGAACTTTTCCCGTGAAGAAGTACGTGAGCGCGTTATCCCTGCTTACATGGGGCTGATTACCCAGCTAGATGATCACTTGGCGCGTTTGTTCTCCTATCTCAAGGAAATTGGACAGTATGACAACACGGTGATCATTCTGACCGCTGATCATGGTGATTACTTGGGTGATCACTGGTTGGGTGAAAAGGAGCTGTTCCACGAGGCCAGTGCTCGTATCCCGATGATCATCCATGATCCTCGTGCTCAAGCGGATGCGACCCGTGGACAGCAGGATGATCGATTGGTTGAAGCGATTGACCTGGTCCCCACCTTTGTCGAGCTGGCGGGTGGTCAAGTACCTGGTCATATCCTTGAAGGACGCTCTCTGTTGTCCCTCATTCAGGGGGACAGTGTCTCTGAATGGCGCGAGTATGCTGTGAGCGAAGCGGATTATGCCTGGCGCAAAGCGCGTTTTGAGCTTGACCTGGCACCGGATCAGACCCGTGCCATCATGATTACGGATGGGCGTTGGAAATACGTACATTACGAACATTTCCGCCCGCAGCTGTTTGACCTGCAGCAGGACCCGCAGGAACAGAAGGACCTGGGACAGGATTCCGCTTTTGCCGAAGAACGCGAGCGCCTGGAACAAGCGCTCTACGACTGGTACCGCGCGCGCAAAATCCGCACGACCATCAGTAATGAAACCGTGGCCAATATGACCGGGAAGGCGCATTCACGCGGTTATCTGTTTGGTCTTTGGTAGGCCGATCAGAACTACTATAACAATAAGGTAGACGACTATGCTGAATAACTTGACTGCCTGGGCAAAAGCCCACCCGGCCCACGTGCTTGGAGCTCCCATGTTCCTGGCAATGGTCGCTTCGATTTTCTACACAGCCGGTTGGGGGGTCTTCGATGACACCATCCTGCGTGTAGGTACCTTCACTTTATCCTGTGTGATTCTGCTCTATGCAAGCATGACGCAGCGCGGGCGTGCCTGGTGGGCGCGCCTGGTTGATCTGGGATTGCTGGCTGCAGCTCTTGCCGCCGCATACCGATATTTCTGGGTATCCGAAGAGCTTGAGTCCGGTCTCTATGAACTTGAGCAGACTGATATTCTGATGGCGCTTGCCGGGTTGGCTGTGTTGGCCGAGCTGATGCGTCGCATGATCGGCATGACGCTGTTGATTGTTTGTGCATTGGCGTTGGCGTATGCGGTCTTTGGCCGTGAGTTGCCTGGTGCCCTTGCTCATGCGGGCATGGACATGTCGCAGATGCTGACAACTGTCTGGTACAGCTTTGACGGTGTTTTCGGCAGCACCTTGGGGGTGGTGACATCCACTATTCTGATTTTTATCCTGTTTGGTGCTCTGTTAGACGCACTTGGTGTGGGCGAGGTCCTGCTCAAGTTGGCGTTCCGCCTTACCCGTCATCTGCCGGGTGGTGATGCTCATGCGGCCGTGCTGGCCAGTGGCCTGTTTGGCACCATCTCAGGCAGCTCGGTTGCTAACGTGGTCGGTACGGGTGTTATCACCATTCCGATGATCAAAAAGAGTGGCTTTTCGGGCCGTTTTGCCGGTGCTGTTGAAGCGGCCGCATCCAGTGGTGGTCAGTTAATGCCTCCGATCATGGGGGCTGTGGCGTTTATCATGGCGGATGTGACCGGAATCAGCTATCTCAATATCACGCTGGCTGCACTCATTCCGGCGATTTTCTACTACGCCAGCTTATTCATGTTTATTTCCACTGAAGCCAAGCGTCTGGGCATGAAGTCTCAGGGCAAGGAAGCGGTTGAGCCGCTGACACGCCTTGAAAAGCTCAAGGGGTTGGCGTTCGTTGGGCCTTTGGCACTGATCATCGTGTTGATGATTCAGGGTAGTAGCCCTGCTCAAGCGGGTTTTTGGGCACTCATCTCTGCTGCTGTACTGGGTATCGCGGTCGATCCAGGCCTGCTCAAAAAGCCGGCTCAACTCTGGCAAATGGTAATCAGTGGTGCCAAGTCGGCATCTACCATCATGGTTGCCGTTGCGGCAGTCGGTATCATTATCGCTGTCATGAATGCGACTGGCCTGGGGCTGCGTTTCTCTGAAGCGATTCAGCTGGTCGCGGGTGACAGCCTGTTCGTGTCTCTGGTGCTGATGGCCGGTGGCTGTCTGGTGCTGGGCATGGGTATGCCAACAGTTCCTGCCTACCTGGTTATCATTCTTGTAATGGGCCCGGCGGTACAGTCGTTGGGTGTAGAGCTCATCGCGGCACACTTGTTTGTTGTGTACTACGCCGTTCTGTCTGCGGTAACACCGCCGGTAGCACTGGCTGCTTTTGCTGCGGCACCGATTGCACAGGCGAACCCTCTGCTGGTCAGTGTGACATCTCTGCGTCTCGCCCTGATTGGCTTCCTGATTCCATTCGCCTTTGTTTACCAGCCATCCATGCTGCTGATCAATGACAGCTTCAGCTGGGGTGGCTTGCTGGTGGCGGTGCTGACAACCACTGCTGCAATCCTGCTTGTAGCCGCAGCCTTCTCGTCCAAGGGTGTTAAGCGTGGGTTGTATTTGGCTGCAGGTTTCGCGGTTATTTCACCGCTCTGGTGGGTGCAGCTGCTGGCGCTGGTAATGGTGCCCGTGCTGCTAATTGAACAGGGTCGTCGCGGTGCTCTGCCGGGATGTCGCTTCTTCTGTAAACAACTATAAGAAATACCAAAGGTACTCCTATGCGCAACTTTAAAACTCGCTCAATTAAGACTCTGACGGCCTCATTCTGTGCTGGTGTAATGCTAGTGGCAGGCGCTTCTCAGGCGCTGGCAGCTGAAAGCTTTCGCATGTCGACTCTGGGTCCAGGCAGTAGCCCCTACATGGTAATGACCCACTTTGCCAACACGGTAAACAAGGAACTGCCGGAGTACTCCATCGTTGTGAACGCCACCGGTGTGGCGCCCAAGCATGCGCTGGACACTGCCAAGGGCAAGGGTGATTTTTTTATGATGTCCCCGTCTATTCATAACTACATGAAGAGTGGCGGTGGCATGTTTACCAAAATAAAGGATGCCAAGGATCTGTCGCAGAATCTCAGGACGGTTTTCATGTTTCCGATGGGTCTGTACCAGGCGGTTACTTATGCCGAGGACGATATTAAAAGTCTGAAGGATATTAAGGGTAAGCGCGTGTTTGCCGGTCCTCCAGGTGGTGTGGCGCGTCGTACCGTTGAGACCATGATTAAAGCTGCAACCGGTTATGAAGCAGGAGAGGATTATACTTCTGTCAAACTGGGGCATGAGTCTGCTTCCCAGGCATTCCAGGATCACAATATTGATGTTTACTTCAATGCGACGGTTGCGCCAAGCCCTGTGATTAGTCAGATTGCACTCACCAATAAGGTTCGCTTTATCGGTGTGGATATGGAGACCTTCCAGTCTAATCCTGAGCTGCAGAAGCTGGTTAGCATTCCGGGCTACAGCATCAAACCACTGGAACCCGGCGTCTATGGTGAAAACCAGGTAAACGAGGAGCCTGTCTATACCATTGGTATCAATGTAGGGATCTCAACTCGCCAGGATATGGATGAAGAAACCGTATACAAAATGACCAAGGTCTACTGGGACAGTTTGGAGGCCCAGAAGGCCAGTACCCCCTGGTTGCGTAATCTGAGCCTGGATACAGTCTTTTCTGACATGAACATGCCGATACACCCAGGCGCTGCGCGTTATTTTCGTGAGATTGGACTGGAAGTCCCTGAGGTCAAATAAGCCCTGAGGGTATTGAATGAAAGGGGCGTCGGGCCCCTTTTTTGTATCAGGCGTTCTAAGCTGCCACTATAGCGCCACGATTGTGAATATCTGTCTGTTTGGATTGCCATCAATGTCAGCCTGGACCAATAAGCTCTTACCTTTTCTACGCTGGCGTGACCAGATCACGTCGGACACTCTGAAAGCCGACTTCATGGCAGGTTTGACCGGCATGGTGCTGGTGCTGCCGCAGGCGGTGGCTTATGCCTTTATTGCCGGCCTTCCTCCTGTGTATGGGCTTTATACGGCGATGGTTTCCGCGGTGGTTGCATCGGTCTTTGGTTCATCCTGGCATATGATTTCAGGCCCTACGGCTGCATTGTCCATTGTGGTGATGAGCGTGATCAGTGGCCTGGGCGACTTTCCGGTCGAGCAATATGTGGGTTTGATGATAAGCCTGACGTTGTTAACGGGACTTATTCAGTTGGCTTTGGGCATGTTCCGCATGGGCAGTCTGGTCAACTTTATCTCCCATACCGTGGTGATCGGTTTTACTGCCGGTGCTGCGATTTTGATTGCGGTGAGTCAGCTCAAGCATGTATTGGGCATTGAAGTGCCCGGTGGGCTGTCAATGGCGGCAACCCTTCAGCATCTGGCGAGTCACTTTGATGCGCTCAATATGGTTGCACTGGAAGCTGGATTGGCGACTCTGGCTGTGGCGGTCATCGTACGCAAAATAAATCGTAAGTTGCCGCACCTGTTGCTCGGTATGGTAGCCGGTAGTCTGACCTGCTATCTGCTCGATCCGACCGGTGACGCAGTGGCCTATGTGGGAGCTTTGCCGGGGCAGCTGCCTACGCCTGTGCTGCCCGAGTTCAATTTTACAACCGTGCAATCGCTGGCATCGGGTGCCTTGGCCGTAGCGCTCTTGGGCCTGATCGAGGCGGTGTCCATCGCACGCGCCATTGCCGTCCGTTCGCATCAGCAGATTGATGGCAACCAGGAGTTTGTTGGCCAGGGCCTGTCGAACGTAATTGGCAGTTTTTTTGCCTGCTACGCAAGTTCCGGCTCCTTCACCCGCTCAGGTGCAAACTACGATGCTGGTGCGAAGACGCCGCTGGCCGCGGTCTTTGCAGCCGTTTTATTGGCGCTGGTGGTGGTAACACTGCCGGAGTTAACAGCACGACTTCCTCTGGCGGTGATGGGGGGCTCCATCCTGCTGATTGCCTGGAATTTGATCGACTTCAGTGGTATTCGTCACATCCTGTCCAGCAGCCGCTCCGAAGCCGCTATTTTGCTGGTGACCCTGTTTTCGACCCTGTTCGTGGAACTTGAATTTGCCATTTACATCGGGGTGATGCTGTCGTTGGCACTTTACCTGCGCCGTACTTCCCAACCGCGCGTCACTCAGGTTGCGCCTTTGCAAGACAGTGAACGCCGCCATATCCGTAATATTCAGCGCTACAATCTGGAAGAGTGCCCGCAGCTTAAAATCATCCGTGTTGATGGTTCTCTGTTCTTTGGTGCAGTTGATCATGTGCAGCAGGAGATACGTCGTTTGACCGCGCCAGGCAGTGGTGTAAACCATATTCTGGTGGTGGGTAAGGGGATTAACTTTATTGATGTAGCGGGTGTTGAAATGCTGCATCAGGAGATCAACCGCCTGCATATGATGAGCGGGGATATACTGTTCAGCTCGCTAAAAGGAACAGTGATGGATGAGCTTAAGCGTACGGGGGCAATAAAGCTGCTGGGCGAACAGCGCTTCTATGAAACTCCGCGTACAGCCATCGAAACCCTGATTCCGCAGTTGGATCAGGACCGGTGTGCGACCTGTACCAAGAGAATTTTCGGTGATTGTCCGGCAGAGGTAAGCGATAAATAGTGCTATTCAGGTTATGCGTGATGCTACTTGAGGGTTTCTGATTCGTTGGTAAAACTGGCGCTAGCGAAAGGAAGCGCTGATATACTCGGCATGAATTTGCGTGATTAGGAAGTAACGCCGATGTTTACTCACACACTGACCCCAGCCTTCTTCGACACCGATGGGTTGGGCCATATCAATAACACCCGTTTGCCTCAGTGGTTTGAAGCGGCTCGTAATGACCTGTTCCGTATCTTCACGCCCGATCTGGATATGAAAAAATGGGAGCTGATCATGGCTCGCATTGAGGTCGACTTCGTGGGTGAGCTGTTTTACAGCCGCGATGTGGAAATCCGTACCTTTGTTTGCAAGATCGGTAACAGCTCGTTCACCGTGCTGCAGGAAGCCTGGCAAGATGGCAAGCTGGGTGCCAGAGGCAAGGCATTCATGGTGCGCTATGATTTTGCCAATGGTCGGGCGCAAAGTTTGACGCCTGAGCAAAAAGCTCAACTGGAAATTCATTTCAAGGACGAAGCCTGATTCAGGACTTTAAATACAGGGAACTGCCAACGATGTCGGACGCCAACGGGTTAGGTTTTTCTTCAGGTTTTAAATGGCTGCTGGGCTTGGCAGCGTTGATGATCGTTTTGGGCGCGCTTAAGGTCGCTGAAGCGATTGTTGTGCCCATGCTGCTGGCGATTTTCATCGCCATTATCTGCGCGCCACCTTTGGCCTGGATGACGTCGCATCGGGTGCCGCCCTGGCTGGCGGTTGTTCTGCTCGTGTTCACCCTGATGATTTTCAGCTGGGTCCTGGTGCTGTTTGTGGGCTCGGCCATCGATACCTTCACCCTGAGGTTGCCGACCTATCAGGCAAGGTTGCAGGACGAGGCGGTAAAACTATTGCCGTTTCTGGAGCGGCTGGGGCTTCCGGTGACACGAGACCAGTTTCTGAATCACTTCAACCCTGGTTCATTGATGCGCTTGGCTGGCAATGCTCTGACGAATTTGGGTGCCTTATTAACCAACCTCATGCTGATCGTCTTTGTGGTGATTTTCCTGCTGATGGAAGCCACTCTGCTGGGTGACAAACTCCACAAAGCCCTGCCCAATGCCGAGCACTCGCTTGAACAGGCAGATGACTTCGTGCGCAAGGTGAACAAGTACCTGGTGATCAAAACCACCGTCAGTTTGGGTACCGGTTTCCTGATTACGTTGTGGCTCTGGTTTCTGGGTGTCGATTTCGCGCCCCTTTGGGGCCTGGTGGCGGCCTTGATGAACTTCATTCCCAATATCGGTTCGATCATTGCGGCTGTCCCTGCGGTGCTGTTGTCCATCGTACAGTTGGGGTTGCCCGATGCGGCTTTGGTGGCGGCGGGCTATATCGCCGTAAACCTGCTGATGGGGAATGTGCTTGAACCGCGCTATATGGGCACGGGGCTTGGACTGTCGCCACTGGTGGTGTTCCTGTCCTTGATGATTTGGGGCTGGATGTTCGGACCTGCCGGGATGTTTCTGTCGATCCCCCTGACGATGATCGTCAAAATTGCGTTGGAGCAAAGTCCTTCTACTCGCTGGATCGCTATTATGATTGGTAACTGATCATGTTCTAACCGCTGACCTATACTTCAGCGTCGGGAATATACTCGCCCATCAGAGAGGATTTCGGATGGCACTTTCCAAGCGCGGTTTGCCTTTGCAGTGGATAATCGTGATGGTGATTATGGCCATCACTGTGCTCTTGAGTGCCATCCTGATTACCCGTGCCTACATGGATCAGCGGGATCTGTTGCTCGAGGCGGCCGAATCCTCTTCCAAGCAACTGGCAGGCCGCCTGGACAGTGCCAGTTTGAGCTTGTTGGCACCGGTCACCAACAGCTTGCAGCTGCTTGTGTATGACACCTTGCTTGAGGCCGATACCTTAGAGAAACGTATTGAACGTTTGCCTCTGATGGTTCAGGTGCTGCGTTCTAATCCGGTGTCCAGTGCGGTCTATGCCGGCTATCCCGATAAGGACTTTGTGCTGGTCAGAGACCTGAGACTAACGGCACTGCAGCAGCGCGTCAGCGCACCTGACCAAACGGCCTGGATGATGCAAAGTATTGATCATCGTGAGGACGGGCAGGTTGAGCGTTTTTGGCTTTTTTACAGTGATGACATGACATTGCTGGAAAAGCGCGAAATGCCGGATTACACCTTTGATCCAACGCAGCGCCCCTGGTACAAGCTGGCGCTGGGAAAAGCCGAACCCATCCTGACTCCCCCCTATCTGTTCTTTACTACACGTGAAGTTGGCGTGACCCTTTCGCGCCAGGCGGCCAGCGGGGCTATTGCCGGTATTGATGCGTCTGTACAGGAAATTTCATACGAACTCGCCGAACTCAAGCCTGATGGCGCCAATCGCCTGGCGGTTGTTGATGCAACGGGTACGGTGATCGCCTGGCCTGACGTTGATCAGATGCTGATCTCCAGTGGCAAGGAGTTACGCCTGGCGACTCTGGGGGAGTTGGGGGTTCCTGCACTGGAAAAGTTGCGGGCAGTCGCCAAAAAGGACGGTCGTATGGTGCGCTTTGAAGAGCAGGGAGCGAGCTGGTTCGGCTTGCGTCGCCCGCTCTTGTCCTTGCAAGGTGCTTCACTTGAACTGTTGCTGGTCGTGCCAGCCAGCGAGCTGTTGCAGGGCATACGTGACCGGCGCCTGGCCTATGTCTATTGGGCGTTGGCCATTACCTTTGTGGCCTTTTTGGCCGGCTGCTGGATGTCCTATCGCTTGACTCGCCCACTGGATCGGCTATCCCAATGGGTCATGGAGCTGTCACGATTTGACTTCAGTCGCCAGGGCATCAAGCACTCAGATGTACGCGAAGTGAATCAGCTCAATGAAGTATTGGGCAGCATGGGGAATGCCATACGTCACTTCCAGTCGATTAGCCATACGCTGGCGCGGGAGCGTCATCTTGAGCGAATGCTGCCGTTGGTTGCCGAGCACCTTAAAGCCAGTATCGATGCGGAAGAAAGCGCCATTTATCTGCTGGACGCCGAAAGTTCAACGCTAAAACTGGCCAGTGGGCGTGATGCTACAAAGTTACCTCGTTCGCTGCGAGCGGCCAGCAGCAAAGTCAAAGTACTGCGGGCAACGCTTGAAGAGTCACTTCCAGAAGGGAAAGGGCACTGGTTGATCTCGGTCTTGCAGGGGCGTGAGGCTGATGTGGCCGGGTTTATGGTACTGCGTGTCACCGAAGATGACCCGCGGATGCAAACATCGCTGGCTAACTTTGTGGATGATCTGTCCGGTTCTGCCGCGACTGCCATCGAAACCCGTCAGCTGATTGAAGCTCAGCAGCGTTTGTTGGATGCCATTGTTCACTTGTTGGCTGATGCGATTGATGCCAAGTCGCCTCATACCAGTGGACACTGTGAGCGTGTGCCTGAGCTGGCACAGATGCTGGTTGATGTGGCGTGTAAAAGTAGTGAGGGGGAGTTTGCCAAATTCCAGATGAGCGAATCCCAGCGCTATGAGTTTCACTTGGCGGCCTGGATGCACGATTGCGGCAAGATCACCACGCCGGAGCATGTGCTGGACAAAAGTGTGAAACTGGATGCGCTGTACAACCGCATTCATGAGATTCGAACACGCTTTGAAGTGCTGTGGCGTGATACTGAAATTGACTACCTCAAGGGCGTACTGGAGCAGAAGAACGAGCAGGTGCTGCATGAGCGTATGGTGGCAGAGCGAGAACGCCTTCAGGCTGATTATGCCCTGATTGCTCAACTGAACTTGGGCGCTGAGTCGCTGGATGATGCCGATATAGAGGCCCTCGAGCGTATTGCCGGTCGTACCTGGCAGCGCAACTTCGATAAGCGCATGGGATTATCCGATATTGAGCTTGAAAGAATGCCGGCAGAGGGTGAGTTGCCGATTACAGAGCCGCTGCTGGCTGACAAACCCGAGCACTTGATTCCCTGGGGGGATCGCCGACCTCCAGTCGAAGCTGGTAACCCTGACAATGTTTGGGGCTTCGATATGGACCTGCCTGAGCATCAGGATAATCAGGGTGAAATTTATAATCTGAGCCAGCGCTATGGCACGTTGACGCCGGAAGAACGCTTCAGCATCAATAATCATATTGTACAGACCATCCGAATGCTGAGTAGCTTGCCATTGCCAAAACACCTGAGGCGCATGCCGGATATTGCCGGTAACCACCATGAGCGCGTGGACGGGAAAGGGTACCCGCGTAAGCTGCCTGCCGGTGAGCTGAGTGTTCCGGAGCGTATTATGGCTTTGGCAGATGTTTTCGAAGCGCTGACGGCTGCCGATCGTCCTTACAAAAAAGCCAAAACGTTGTCCGAGTCCTTGCGTATTCTGGCTTTTATGGCCCGTGATGGGCATCTTGATCCGGCCGTGTTCAAGCTTTTTCTGGATAGCGAGATCTATCTCGACTATGCCCGGCGTTATCTGAGTGAAGCGCAAATCGATCAGGTTGACCGACGTCAGTTGTGGTTGCTGGTGCAGGGTGACGGCTGACCTGACTAGCTGGCAAGCCAGTTGTGTGTGGGTACAATAACCGGTCTGGCAACAGGCCGGTTTTTTGGTTTCAGGGCCTGGGTCTTGAACTGTAAAGCGGTTGAATCGGTTCCAGCATCAAACACGTAATAGGAAAAGGCATGCACCAGGTTGAAGTAAGAGACGCGCGTATTGAAGATGCAGAAGTGATTCTGCGATTCGTAAAAGAGCTGGCGCTGTATGAAAAGGAACCCGAAGCGGTAGTGGCGACCGAGGAGGATATTCGTGCCAGCATTTTTGGCGCTGACTCAACGGTAAAGGCCGTCATTTGTGAGCTCAACAGCGAGCCAGTGGGCTTTGCCGTCTACTTCTATAACTACTCGACCTGGCTGGGGCGCAAGGGCATCTATCTGGAAGACCTCTACGTTTCACCTGAATACCGCAAGGTGGGCGCTGGTAAGGCCCTGTTGAAGCACCTTGCTCAGGTTGCCGTTAAGGAGGGCTGTGGCCGTTTCGAGTGGTCAGTCCTCAACTGGAATGAACCTGCCATCGGATTTTATGAATCCCTGGGTGCCAAACCAATGGATGGCTGGACGGTGTATCGTTTGACCGGGGTCGAACTTGAGGCGCTTGCAGCTTCCTGATTTGCTCGCTTTGTGATACATCTGGGCCCAAAAGGTGACGCTTTGGTGCAATAGTAGTACCATTCGCCGTTTAATTTGACCAAAGGTCGTATGGCCTGCCGGGTTTACCCCATGACAGAAAGAAAGAACGCGCTAGAACTGATCGACATCCACAAATCCTATGGCTCTCTGGAAGTGCTCAAGGGTGTATCCCTCAGCGCCAGTGATGGTGAAGTGATTTCGATACTGGGTTCCAGTGGCTCGGGCAAGAGTACGCTGTTGCGTTGCATCAACCTGTTGGAGCGTCCCAGTCAGGGACAGATACGCATTTCCGGTGAAGAGCTGGCGATGCAACCGGGCAAGGATGGTGACCTTCAGGCAGTCAATCGGCGTCAGCTGGAGCAGATGCGTTCACGCATCGGTTTCGTGTTTCAGAACTTCAACCTCTGGCCGCACAAGTCCATTTTGGAAAATATCATTGAGGCGCCGACCCAGGTGCTCAAGCAGTCCCGTGATCAGGCTGTCAGCCGAGCTGAAGCCCTGCTTGATCGTGTGGGCCTGCTGAATAAAGCCAGTGCTTACCCGGCTAACCTGTCGGGCGGTCAGCAGCAACGTGTGGCCATTGCCAGGGCTTTGGCAATGGACCCGCAGGTGCTGCTGTTCGACGAACCCACCTCTGCACTTGACCCAGAACTGGTTAATGAGGTGCTGGCGGTAATGCGTTCGTTGGCCGAGGAGGGCCGCACCATGCTGATCGTGACCCACGAAATGCGTTTTGCGCGTGAGGTTTCCAGTCAGGTGGTATTCCTGCATCAGGGACAGATCGAAGAATCCGGTACGCCGGAGGAAGTGTTCGACCGTCCACGTTCCCAGCGAGTTAAAGACTTCATGGCAAGCCATACTTGATGGCGTGGATTTTGCTTGAGTTTCAGCGTCAATCTCCAAACCAACCGAATCGGTGACTACAATATGACAATAAACAAACTGATCTCCGCAGCAGCTCTGGCAGCAATTACCGTTGTTTCCAGCACAACAGCCATGGCCGCTGACAAGATTCGCATCGCAACTGAAGGTGCTTACGCACCGTTCAACCTGATCAACGAGCAGGGCGAACTGGCAGGTTTTGACGTCGAAATCGCCAAGGCTCTGTGTGCTGAAATGAAAGCTGACTGCGAGATCGTGGCGCAGGACTGGGACGGTATCATTCCGGGTCTGATGGGCCGTAAATATGACGCCATCATTGCCTCCATGTCCGTGACCGAAGAGCGTCAGCGCGTGGTTGAGTTTACTGACCACTATTACTCCAACGTACTGGCATTCGTGGCGCCTGAAGGCAAAAGCCTGGATGTCAGTAAGGATGGCCTCAAGGGTCTGACTGTGGGCGCTCAGCGTGCCACCATCGCAGGCCAGTACCTGGAAGACAACCTGGCGGATGTAGTCGACATCAAACTGTACGACACTCAGGATAACGCCTACCTTGACCTGTCCAGCGGTCGTCTGGATGCACTGCTGTCCGACAAGTTTCCGGCCTACGACTGGCTGCGCACCGATGGCGGTAAGGGCTTCGAGTTCAAAGGTGAAGACATCGACATCGACGACAAGATCGCCATCGCTATTCGCAAAGGTGATCCGCTGAAAGCCAAATTCAACGCGGCTATCAAGGCGATTGTTGAAAATGGCACTTACGAGCAGATCAACGCTCGTTACTTCCCGTTCTCCATCTATTGATACCACTGGAGCCGGCCTCGGCCGGCTCCTTTACTGGATAGTCTGATCCATGGATTTACTTGGTTTTGGTGACTTGCTGCTGGCTGGCACTTGGGTGACAGTCAAGTTGGCACTGACAAGTCTCGTATTTGGTCTGATTTTCGGGCTGCTCGGTGCGTCGGCCAAAGTGTCGCGTTTCTGGCCGGCACGTGCCCTGGCGACGGTTTATACGACGTTTGTGCGTGGTATTCCCGAACTGCTGCTGGTGTTGACCATCTACTTTGGCGGCTCAATGATTCTGATGGCGATAGCCGAGCAGTTTGGCTATACGGACTACATTGAGATCAGTGCCTTTGCGGCAGGTGTGGCAGCCTTGTCGATCGCTTTTGGTGCTTACTCCACAGAAGTGTTTCGAGCTGCGATTCAGGCCATACCTAAAGGGCAGTGGGAGTCGGCTCAGGCACTGGGCATGTCACCACTGAAAACCTTCTTCCGTATCATCCTGCCTCAGGTTTGGCGTTTGGCCCTGCCTGGATTGGGTAATCTGTTTCAAGTGTTGCTGAAGGATACCGCGTTGGTGTCTGTGGTAGGCCTTAATGATCTTATGCGTCAGGCGTATGTCGCCACAGGTTCAACCAAGCAGCCGTTTACCTTCTATATGGCAGCCGCTGTGATTTATCTGTGTCTGACCATCGTTTCAACGGCCTTGACCACCTGGCTGGAACGCAGGGCTGACCCTGCCTCAAGGAAGGTGTCCGTATGAACTGGGACTGGAACGTCATCATTGAATACTTCCCGCGCCTGATTGATGGCCTTTGGCTTACGCTGGAACTGGTATTTTTCTCGGGCCTGCTGGGCCTGATTCTGGCGGTACCGCTTGCGTTGATGCGCGCGTCGCACAACCCCTGGCTGCGAGCTTTACCCTTTGGCTACATTTTCTTCTTCCGTGGAACACCGCTGCTGGTGCAGATCTTCCTGATCTATTATGGCGCCTCCCAGTTTGAAGCGATCCGCGAGTCAGTGCTCTGGCCGATTCTGCGTGAGCCCTACTGGTGTGCCATTATCGCGTTTACGCTCAACACAGCAGCGTACTCTGCCGAGTTGATTCGTGGTGCCATTCAGGCCATTCCCAAGGGCGAACTGGAAGCTGCAGACGCCTATGGCATGAGCCGTTCACTGAAGATACGCCGTATTGTATTGCCACGTGCATTCGGGATAGTGCTGCCAGCCTACGGTAACGAGTTGATTCTGATGCTGAAGAGCAGTTCCCTGGCTTCGACGATCACCCTGCTGGATATCACCGGTATGGCGCGTACCATCATTGCCCGTACCTATACGCCGCTGGAGATTTTTGCGGCTGCGGGTGTGCTCTACCTGATCATCGCGGCCATCATGATCGGTGGCTTCCGTTTGTTGGAGAAACGTTTGAATCGCCACCATCACTACAAAATGCCGGCTGAGCTGGCCGCCGTTGACCCTCGTCTGGTGGACTAAATCGATAGCATGACAGGGTGCTTATGTGCCCTGTCACTGTTTTTCTGAATGCCCTGTCTTACCGGCCCGCTTTCCTTGGCAGTGTCTCTTAATTAGAACTATTATTCTGTTGCACAAGTGGGGTTAAGTTTGTGCCCCTGACTCTATAATTAAGTTGTACCTGCCCCCGCTCGATAGTTTTCCGTTTTCAAGGTTGTAGTGATGCCCACACGTCGGCAATTAATGCAGGTTATCCATATTCAGAGTGAGCTGGCCAAGCTGGGATTGGATCTGGGCGGTGTGATGCAGTACATCGTCGAAGAAACGCTCTCGCTGTTGAGTGCCGAGGGCGCTGCCATCGAGCTGGCTGAGCATGGCGACATGGTGTACCGCGCTGCAGCGGGGATTGCTCGGCCTCAGTTGGGGCTCAGGCTGAAAATTCACCATAGCCTGTCCGGGCTTTGTGTAATGAGTGGCGAAAGCCTGTTGTGCACCGATTCGGAGCTGGATGAGCGTGTTGATGCTCAAGCCTGTCAGCGTGTGGGCTTAAGGTCGATGATCGTCATTCCGCTCAAGCACAGAGGAATCACCGTGGGCGCACTCAAGGCCATGTCGGTCGAGCCCAATAAATTCACCCATGTTGATATGTCATTGCTGGAAATGCTGACCGATGTGGTCGCGGCTGCGATGTACTTCTCGGTTAAATACAGTGGTGATGATCTTTTCCACCGTGCTACTCATGATGATATGACGGGGCTGGCTAATCGGGCACTGTTTATGGATCGGCTGCGCAATGCGGTCGCGCAAACGGCGCGTGATCGCACCCCCGCAGGGGTATTGATGATAGACCTGGATGGGCTTAAGCAGGTGAACGACAGCTTTGGCCATCGCGTGGGTGATGCGGTGATTCTGGAGTTTGCCAAACGGCTGAATACGGTCACCCGTGATTCGGATACAGCGGCGCGGTTGGGGGGAGACGAGTTTGGTGTTGTTTTGCCAGTGCTGGATAGTGAAGGTGGAATATTGAAAGTCACTCAGCGCATTGATGCTGCATTGGCTTTGCCGTTCCTGTTTGAAAACAAGGAGTATGAACTGGCGGCCAGTGTGGGAGCCGCCACGATTCCCCAAGACAGTATGGACCCTGAGGTACTTTTGGATATGGCGGATCAGCGTATGTACGAAGTTAAGCGCGCGCGCAAGAAGCAGCAGGTGCGACCCTAATGATGCCAAAATCCTGGTCTGCAACTCTGAAGGTCACACTCGCCTATGTGGCGTTTGCAGGGCTATGGATTCTGTATTCGGATATGGCTGTTGATGCCATGTTTGATGATCCCAGGGCGATTACCCGCGTCCAAACCATCAAAGGCTGGCTGTTCGTCATCATTACTGCACTCTTGCTGTTCATCATGGTGCTGAGAAACTTCCAGAAAGTCGAAAGAGCCTTTCAGGTGGACGGGCTAACCGGGTTGCTAAGCCACCATATGTTTCAGCTTCAATTGGAGCGCCGCCTGCAGGCGATACACCCGGATCAGGTGCTCGTTGTGGGTTATCTCGATATCAATAATTTCAAAGAACTGAATCAGGCGATCGGTTTTGATCGTGCCGATCATTTCTTGATCCAGCTGGCTGAGAACCTCGAAAAGCATGCCTGGCGCACCGCAACGATTGGGCGTTTGCCGCCTGATCAATTTGCCGTTGCCCATGAGTTTGAGTCGACCGCGAACATCAATGAGTTCGTGAACAGTTTCCAGTCCATGTTTGATCGCACCGCCAGCAGGATGGGGGTCAATGCCAGCTGCTCAATCGGCATTGCGGTGTACCCAGAAGATGGCAGCAATGCGAAGGAGTTGATGAATGCTACCGCCATGGCCCTGGCAGCGGCGAAACGTTCAGGCAGCAGTATTCAGTATCATGACAAGCGTTTGAGCGAGCAAAACTGTCGACGTCGTGAAATGCTGGATGGTATCAGGGCAGCCATTGATAGCCAGAGTTTTTCGGTGGTGTATCAGCCCAAGTACGTTATCGATACGGGGGCTGCCAGTGGCGTCGAAGTGCTTATTCGCTGGAATCATCCCATACATGGCTATATCTCACCGGCTGAGTTCATCCCCTTGGCTGAGGAACATGGCCTTTCACATGCCATCAGCACACAGGTATTGGAAACTGTAGCCCGTGAGTTGGGGGAAAGCCCGCTGCTCGGTGCTCAGGTCCATCATGTCTCAATCAATATATCGGCAACTGAATTTAATGAAGTCAGCGATATGGATCAGCTGATGGAATGCATCCGCCAGTATCTTCGACTGATGCCTTATCTGCGTATTGAAATTACCGAGACAGCCACATTGACTGACATGGAGCAGAGCATCGCCATTACGAACAAGATTCGTGAGGCAGGTCTGGGAATCTCTATCGATGATTTTGGTACCGGATATACCTCACTGGCAATGTTAAAAGACTTTCCTGTCGATGAGATCAAGATTGATCGTAGCTTCGTCTCAGGGTTGGAAACCGATGGCCGTTCGCAAACCATTGTCGAGGCCATTATCGCAATGGCGAATTCATTCGATATCAATGTGGTTGCTGAAGGCGTTGAAACCCGGGGACAGCTGGATACCCTGGCTGCGATGGGGTGTCTTGAGGCTCAAGGGTTCTTGCTGGGTGTACCCATGCCGCTGGCAGCACTGGAGGAACACTTGGTGCCAAAAGAGGTTGAGGTCAACAGGCTCTAGATTGAGGCCGGGGTGACTTGGCTGGCTTATAGTTGTAGATAATGAATCTCATTACTATTTTTCAATGGACGCCTGACGAGCGTCCTCTTATGCTGATCCAATACAGCTTCTCGGAGAGATGAAATGGATCAGGCGCAGCAATTCAATGACAGCTTTCGTGAGTCCCTGAAACGGGAAATTCACCGGCACCGCTTTGCCGCCATTGGCATGTCCGTTGCCTTGGTCGCGGTACTGCTGCTTCTGCTGCAAAACAGCCTGGTCGCCATTCAGAACGATGGCGGCGAGCGTTTTCAAAATGCCATGCTGGGCGGCCTGGGCGGGTTTGCCTCCACGGCAGTGGGAGCTTTTCTGGCGCTCTTGCTCGGCAACATCAAGGCACGCACTCAAGATATCCTGTTGGGCTTTGCTGCCGGGATGATGCTGGCGGCCAGTGCATTCTCTCTGATTCTGCCGGGGATTGAAGCGGCAGAAGCGCTGGTTGATCACGGACTGATAGCCGTTGCGGTGGTCATCGTTGGTATGGGACTGGGTGTGTTGTTGATGCTGGGGTTGGATAAATTTACCCCGCATGAGCACGAGAACGAGGGTCCCTGTGGTCCCGGCTGTGAGCGAATCGGTCGTGTGTGGCTGTTCTTTCTGGCGATCGCCTTGCATAACCTGCCTGAAGGTATGGCGATCGGTGTGAGTTTTGCTGACAACGATATGAGCGTTGGTGTACCCCTGACCGCTGCTATCCTGTTCCAGAATATTCCTGAAGGTCTGACGGTTGCGCTGGCGCTTCGTGCAGCCATGCTCAGCCCTGTGATGGCAGCGGTGGTATCATCGGGCACCGGTTTGATGGAATTGTTGGGTGCTTTTGTGGGCATTGGCATTTCGGGTGGCTGGCCACTGGCTTATCCGGTAGGGCTGGGCCTGGCGGCAGGTGCGATGATCTTTGTGGTATCGCATGAAGTGATTCCGGAAACACACCGAAATGGTCACCAGACACCGGCGACGATTGGTTTGATGGGGGGCTTTGCAGCGATGCTGCTGCTGGATGGTGCTCTGGGCTAGAAGCAGGGTAAAAGCAGAATCTAGGCGAGATTAATATTGAGCCTGGATTTTGCTTGAGTATCCGAAGGGGTTTCACCAAACGTTTTCTTATATTCTGTCGAAAAGCGCCCCAGGTGAGTAAAGCCCCAGTTCAATGCCAGGGTAGAAATGCTTTCCTCTCCCTGGTGTTTGATAATATCGGATCGAACGCCATCCATGCGTACCTTTTTCAAGTAGGCCGCGGGAGGAACACCGATATAACGTTTGAAATCTGCGTATAACTTGTTTTTCGAAACGCCCGATATCCACTCAATATCATCCATATGGATGTCATTACGTGCATTTTCTTTAAGATAATCGATGGTTTTAACGAGGTAGGAGGGCAGGTTGTTATTGAGTGCTCGTTTTACATCTTCAGAGTGGCTGTGTGGCTGGGATGTTAAAAGACCCTTGATAAGTGCCTGCTCAATATCACGTATAAAGGCCGGGCTGTTATAGAGGCTGTCCGTACTGGACAGTTCGCTTTCAATGTAGCGAATGGTGCGCCACCAGGCACTGGATGCGCCTATCTTTGCATCCATCTTTGCCTCAAATATCAATGGCTTATCGGTCTTTTTGCCGGTAATGGACTCCAGTCCAAGCTCCATGGCCTGACGGGATATACGAACCAGCGTTTTGCGACAGTTACCACTGATGTTCAGAGCGTAGGGCTCAGCCGGTGAAATAATGACCCCGCTGGTAATATTCGATTGCACATTGCCATCTTTACAGCTTAATTCCTGATAGCCACTTAGCGGCAAGCTAATGCTGTAGCTGTTGCTCAGGTCTTCAACATTGACGGTTACGTCGGTGCCATACTCAATAAAGCCGATGGCCGTTGAGGTTGAATTAAGAATATTGCCGACGTGGCGAAAATGCATTTTTTTGGCATTTTGAACTCGAAGGTCATGCGGACCACAAATATTCGACATCCAGGAAATGGCATCGTGGGTATTATGCGTATCTGCCATTAGCTTGGTGGGGGGGGACCCGCCTGGCTGGGTGTCGGTATGCATCATCGTATGATCACTATTTCTTAATCGTATTCACATCTTTGTCGGTTAAGGGATTTCGAGTGCCTATCGAAATTAGCCTTCCCGTCATCTTCTGTCAATGCTCTCATGTTCAATGGGAATTTATGATCCCGCTCAGGGAAAAATCGGATAGCGATTCAAAAAAAAGCGGATAGCTGACTCGGATCAAGCTTTGGTTTTATGGGGGTACTGAAGCGAGCAGCAGGTCGAACGGCCTGAATGCCACCTAATGGAGACCCTGATATGAGCCTGAACAAGAAGCCCCTGGAAGCCTGGCGAGAGCAGGTTGAGTCGGCACTGAACTTCCGTCCGGAAGAAAAGACCTTCAAGGTTGCCCGTGAAATGTTTACCGATCCCGAGCTGTTCGATCTGGAGATGGAACTGATCTTCGAGAACACCTGGATCTTCGCCTGTCACGAAAGTCAGATCGCCAACAAGCATGACTTTTTCACCATGCAGGCTGGTCGCCAGCCGATGATCATTACCCGTGATGCCAAGGGTGAAATCAATGCGCTGCTGAATGCCTGTCAGCATCGTGGCGCCACGCTAACCCGCGTATGCAAGGGTAACCAATCGACCTTCACTTGTCCCTTCCATGCCTGGTGCTACAAAACTGACGGCAAGCTGGTGAAAGTGAAAGCGCCGGATGAGTACCCGGCCGATTTCGACAAATCCACTCGCGGTCTGCGCAAAGCGTTGGTTAGCAGCTACAAGGGCTTTGTGTTTATCAACCTGAACACCGAGAGCAAGCAGTCGCTGGAAGAGTTCCTGGGCGATGCCAGGATCGCGTTCGACATGATGGCTGCTCAGTCGCCCACCGGTGAGCTGGAAGTACTGCCCGGATCGTCCACCTACACCTTCGATGGCAACTGGAAGCTGCAAAACGAAAACGGTCTGGATGGCTATCACGTCAGCACTGTGCACTACAACTACGTTGCTACCGTTCAGCACCGCCAGCAGCAGGACGCGGCCAAGGCAGAGGGTGCCAGCAAAACGCTGGATTACAGCAAGCTGGGTGCGGGTGACAAGGAAACCGATGATGGCTGGTTCGCCTTCAAGAACGGCCACACCATCCTGTTCAGTGACATGCCCAACCCGGAAGTACGTCCCGGTTATGCCTCCGTCATGCCGCGCTTGATCGAAGAATATGGTCAGGAACGTGCCGAGTGGATGATGCACCGCCTGCGTAACCTGAATATCTACCCAAGCCTGTTCTTCATGGATCAGATCAGCTCACAACTGCGTGTGGTGCGCCCCGTTGCCTGGAACAAAACCGAAGTACACAGCTTCTGTCTGGGTGTGAAAGGCGAGTCAGACGCTGATCGTGAAAACCGTATCCGTCAGTTTGAAGACTTCTTCAACGTATCCGGCATGGGTACCCCGGATGACCTGGTGGAATTCCGTGAAGCCCAGAAAGGCTTTGAAGGCCGTGCCGAGCGCTGGAATGACATCTCCCGTGGCTGTGAAAACTGGTCCTATGGCCCGACTGCCAACACCCGTGCTTTGGATATCGAACCGGTCATTACGGGTACAGAGTTTACGCAGGAAGGTCTGTACGTGAACCAGCATTCGACCTGGCAGCGCTATCTGCTTGAGGGTCTGGCCGCCAAAGCGAAGAAGGAGGGTTAATCCATGAGCAACGTTATCCAGAGCATTGAACAGTTTTTGTACCGCACTTCTGAATACTGCGACCGCCAGCAGTGGGATGAGTATCTGGACATGTTTGACCCTGAGTCCATGTTCCATATCCCCCAGTGGGACAGCGAGCATGTGTATACCACCAACCCCAAGCGTGAGATGTCACTGATCTACTACCCGACCCGCGCGGGTCTGGAAGATCGCGTGTTCCGTATTCGTACCGGCAAGAGTGCGGCCTGTACACCGATGCCGCGCACCATGCACCAGATTGACAATGTACAAGCCGAGCAGCAGGACGATGGCCTGTGGAAGGTGAAAGCCAATTGGGCCACGCATTTCTTCCGCTTTGGTGAGTCCGAGTGCTTTTTTGGTTGGGCCGAGTATCTGCTGCGTGCCGATGGTGATAGCTGGAAGATCATGAGCAAGCGCGCAATCGTGCTGAACGACAAGATCCGCCACGTTCTTGATTTCTACCATGTCTGAGCACCTAAGGGTGCTCTGGTTTTACGAAAAAGTGGTGAGTAGTTATGCATAAGGTTGCACTTAACTTCAGCGATGGGCGTACCCATTTTATCTCCATCAATCCCGGTGAAGTGTTGATGGACGCGGCTCTGCGCCATGGTTTGACGCTTCCGGTAGATTGTCGCGAAGGGGTTTGCGCTTCCTGTAAGGGAACCTGCCAGTCCGGCAAGTACGATCTGGATTACGTCGATGAGGACGCACTGAGCGAAGATGACCTGGCAAAAGGCGGCATTCTGGCCTGTCAGATGCGGGTTGAAAGCGACTGCGCGGTCCGTTTCGATTTCGACTCTTCTCTGTGTACCAGTGCCGGTCCTGAGGAAGTGGATGCTGTCGTGACGAAGGTAGAGGTACTGTCCGAGTCGACCGCTGCTCTGCATCTGGATGCCAGTGCGCGCAAGGGACAGCTGGATTTCCTTCCGGGCCAGTACGCCCACGTGCAGGTGCCGGGTACCGATGAGTGGCGCTCCTACTCCTTTGCCTGTCAGCCAAATGAAAATAATCAGCTACAACTTCTGATCCGTCTTTTGCCGGATGGGGTGATGAGCAACTATCTGCGAGATCGAGCTCAGGCCGGTGATCGTATTCGCCTGAAAGCACCTCTGGGGGCTTTCTATCTGCAACAGGTGAAGCGTCCTTTGATCATGGTGGCCGGTGGTACGGGGCTTGCCGCATTCCTGGGTATGCTGGATCAGATGGAAGCCAACCCGGAGAGCCTGGAGCAGCCGGTCAATCTGTTCTACGGCGTGACCAAACCTGAAGACCTGTGCGAGCTGGAGCGACTGGATCGCTATCGCCAGGCCATTCCTGATTTCAATTATCACAGCATCGTCATGCAGCCGGATGCCGACTGGCAGGGGCCTGAGGGTGTGGTGACAGATCTGTTTGAAGAGCAGCATTTCAACTCTGGAGAAGTGGACGCCTATCTGTGCGGCCCGCCGCCGATGGTTGAGGCCGTTAAAAACTGGCTTGATCAGCGCCAGATGGAGAACGCCAGTATCTATTTCGAGAAGTTCTCCGCCAGCTGATGCGGTAACCCAACACAATAAGAACAATGAGGAAGGCACAATGAAAAAAGGTGTTATGCGTCCCGGACATGTACAGATTCGGGTATTGGATGTCGATGAAGCGCTGGCGCATTACCGCGACCTGATGGGCTTGATTGAAGTAGGGCGCGATCTGCAGGGACGCGTCTATCTCAAGGGCTGGACCGAGGTCGATCGCTTCTCGGTGGTACTGCGAGAAGCGGATCAGCCGGGCATGGACTTCATGGGCTTCAAGGTGCTGAGTGAGGCCGTGCTGGAGCAGCTGCACGGTGAGCTGGTCGAGCATGGCTGCCAAGTTGAGCAGGTTGCGGCTGGGGAACTTGAAGGCTGCGGTCGCCGTATTCGCTTCCAGGCACCGACCGGACATTTCTTTGAGCTCTTTGCCGACAAGGAGCAGACCGGCCGCTATGGTGTGGGCAATCACAACCCTGAAGCCTGGCCGCGTGATCTGAAAGGCATGAAGGCCCAACGCTTTGACCACTGCCTGTTGTACGGTCCCGATCTGGACAAGACACTGGACTTGTTCCGCGAAGTATTGGGATTCGATATCTGCGAACAGGTGATGACGCCGGATGGCAAGCGCGTGGCTCAGTTCCTGACCACCAGCATGAAGGCGCATGACATTGCATTCATCGACCACCCCGAACCGGGCAAATTTCACCACGCCTCATTTTTCCTGGAAACCTGGGAAGACGTGCTACGTGCCGGCGATCTGATTTCGATGACGGACACGTCGATCGACATTGGCCCGACTCGACACGGCATCACACACGGACAGACGATCTACTTTTTCGATCCCTCCGGTAATCGCAATGAAGTGTTCTGCGGTGGCGACTACTTCTACCCGGACCACGAACCGATTACCTGGGATGCCGACAAGCTGGGCAAGGCCATTTTTTACCATGACCGCCAGCTCAATGAGCGGTTCCTGACCGCTTTGACCTGATTTTTTGTCCTGTACCCAACACGAGAAGGTTAGCCATGAAAATGATTAAACACGCAGCCTGTGGCGCTCTGGCCATGCTGGTATCCGCTTCTGCACTGGCGGATGCGTACAAAATGAAAATAGGGATCGCGACTCGCAACGACCCCATTCATCACTATGCCGAAGAGTTGGCAAAGCGCTTGAACGAGCGCTCCGACGGCCAGATCGATGCCAAGGTCTTTCCGGGTGGACAGCTCGGCAATATCCCGCGCATGATCGAAAACCTGCAGTTTGGCGCTATTGAGGTGGTGGTCGCACCGCCGCTATTTGCCAAGGGCCTGAGTGATCGCTTTGAAGTGGCCGCAGCGCCGGGCTTGTTCCGTGATATCGAGCATGCCTACGCCACGCTTCAGGACGCGGACTTCCGAGACGACTACCTGAGTTTGGCCGATAAAAACGGCGTCACCGGTATAGGGCTATGGGTGTACGGTGGCAGCTCCTACGCTTCGAAGAAACCGATCGTAAAGTTGACCGACTTTAACGGCATGAAAATCCGCTCCATCGGCTCTGATCTGGAAGACAAGGAATTGAACCTGTTGGGCGCGTCTGCCGTTCCCATGCCGTTTATCGAAATGGTACCGGGTCTGCAGAACAATGCTATTGATGGCGTACGCAGCAGCATTCTGGCCATGGGCGCCATGAAGATGCAGACCGTTGCTGATCATTTGACCATCACCGGTGAAATTCAATACCCGATTGCGGCTTTTGCCTCCAAGGGGTTCTTGAACAAGCTGCCGGATGAGCTTGAGCAGTTGGTACTGGACACCAGTCGTGAGCTGGACAAGGAAATGCAGGCCCACGTCATTGAGAAGAACAGTCTTGCACTGAATGCCTGGACCACCGAGGGGGTAACCGTGCATCAACTGGACGCCGCAGACAGTCAGCAACTGCTGGAAAACGGCAAAACGGCAACCACCGAGGTCTTTGCCGCCAAGCCTGAATCTCTGGCGATGTACCAGAAGCTGGTTGAAATCTCGAATAAATACTAAGGGCCATGGGCCTGTGTGAGCGGGCCCATGCTTTTAAGGTCTTGGTTATGAATGCAAAAGCAGAAGTATTCGAGGATGTAGCCGCGACGACGAGGGTTTCGGTTATTAAACGTCAGCTTGATAAAGGATATTCACTGATTATTGGCTCCGGAATACTGGTTGCCATCGTTATCAATATTGCCAATGTGGTCGGGCGCTATGTATTTGATAGCTCCATCGCCTGGGCAGAAGAAACACTGTCTTTCATTTTGATATGGGTTGTGTTTGTCGGTGCTGCAAAAGTCGCTTTAAATAACGGTCACTTGCGAGTGGAGCTTTTTTCAGAATACCTGAAAGGCCCGCTTAAAGCGGTATACGATTTTGTTATCTGGGGCTCAATCTGTGCACTCTCGCTTTATATGGCCAATGAATCCTTCAAGGCCGTTAGCCTTATGTACAATTTTGGCCAAACCAGCAATGTCGCGGGAATACCCATGTATATTCCTCATGCCGCGTTGCTTTTGGGATTTATGGCGATGGCGGTATCGACCCTTGTAAATATGCTTGAGTTCTTGCTGACGAAAAAGAGGGCGGGTTAATGGATTTCCTTATATTCGTTTTGCCTGTTCTGTTTCTGGCGCTGGGCTTTCCAATATTTATGGTGCTGATGGTAACGGCTGCCGTGTCGATCGTCGTCGTCATGGAAATGCCGGGTCAAGCCATCCATCAGGCGATCTTTGGCTCTTTGGGTGCATACTCGCTGTTGTCCGTGCCTTTCTTCCTGTTTGCCGGTGAGGTGATGGCAAAGGGCAGTATGTCCAAGCGCATCATCGACTGGGTGATGTCGTTGCTCGGGAAGACAAAAGGCGGGCTGGGTTTTGTGACTCTGGGGTCTTCCACATTCTTTGGCGCCATCTCCGGTTCCTCTGTGGGTACCGTGGCAGGTATAGGCCGCCTGGTCTACCCGCCCATGCAGAAGGAAGGCTACGGCCCTCATTTTGGTACGGGGCTGCTCTCATCCTCTGCGGCCATTGCGCAGCTGATTCCCCCGTCAATCGTGCTCATTCTGTATGGGATTTCCTCACAGCAGTCGATCACCAAGCTGTTCGTGGCGGGTATCTTGCCAGGTCTGGTGCTGGCACTCGTACTTGGCGCCTACATCTATTACTACTCGCGTAAAAATGCTGCTCAAAGCCAGGGCGAATCCTTCTCGTTGATCAAGTTCTGGCGCGAATCCAGACGTGTAATACTGGCGATTTTTATGCCGATATTCGTGTTGGGTGGTATTTATGCCGGTATTTTCTCTCCCACTGAAGCGGCGGGTATTGCCTGTGTCTATGCAATTATCGTCAGCTGCGTGATTTATTGCGATGTGTCCATGCGTGAGCTTTGGGATATAGCGGTATCCTCCATGTACACCACCGCGCAAATTCTGATTATTGTCGCTGCTGCGGGTTTATTTAGCTGGGTGTTGACCGTTAATGGTGTTCCGGCACAGTTATCTGGCTGGGTCAGCGGTATGGATATTGAAAAGTGGCAGATACTTTTGCTGATAAACCTGATGCTGCTGCTGGTTGGCTGTTTTATGGATACCATGTCGGCAACGCTTCTTTTCAGTCCACTTCTTCTGCCTATTGCCACCAGTTTTGGTATTGACCCTATCCACTTGGGCATCATTATTACTATGAACCTGTCGATTGGCCTTTTTACACCGCCGTTCGGTATTAATATTTTCATGGTAAATGCCATTACCGGTGTCGGGATGAAGTCAATATTCCAGGGTGTCATGCCGTTTGTGTTGGTTAGTCTGGTCGCGCTGTTGCTGGTGACCTTTATGCCTTCACTGTCACTGGCGCTTATACCCTTCCTGTCCTGATAGCAGGCATCGATTTTTCGCGAGGTTAGTTGATGTTGTACCGATCCTTCACAAGTAGCGACGAGATAAACCAGGCATACAACCCCATGCTCGGCTTGGACCCCAAGCAGGTGATTGGCGAGTATGTGCGTTTGAGTCAGGACACCCAGGATGCGCTTGGCAGTCCCAGCACCCAGCAGTATGGCCCAACCCTGTCTGAACATGTCGATGTGTTCAGCGCCCAGCAGCAAGGCGCACCCTTGCATGTATTCCTTCATGGTGGCTACTGGCGGGCGTGCAGCAGTAAGGAGTTTGCCTTTGTTGCGCGTCGGCTGGTGCCGGCAGGTATCACTACGCTGGTGGTGAACTATGCCCTCTGTCCACAGGTGTCCATGTCAGAAATAGTGCGCCAGGCCAGGGCTTCGATCGCCTGGGCCTGGCACAACGCCGACCGTTTGGGCGCAGACCGCAACAGGATTACGGTTTCAGGGCACTCTGCCGGTGGTCATCTGGTCGGCATGCTGTTGAGTACGGATTGGGAGGCGGAGTATGGACTGCCGGCAGATGTGATTAAGGGTGCAATTGCAATCAGTGGATTGTTCGACCTGGAGCCTTTTCCCCATTCCTGGCTGCAGCCAGACCTGCAGTTGACCGGCAGGGAAGTGGAGGAGCTCAGTCCTCTCAAGCAGACACCCGTGGCTAAAGCGCCGGTTCGCTTGCGTTTCGGGGCTCTGGAGTCCGACGAGTTCTACCGGCAATCGAATACCTATCAGGATTTTCTGGAGACACGAGGGTATGAGGTTCAGTGTCAGGCTATATCTGATACGGACCATTACACAGTACTGGATGAACTGTATCGAGAAGGAGGTGTGTTGGTTGAAGATGTGCTTCAACTCTCAGGTGTGTAGTTTGGTAGCAAACCCAATTTAAGCCTTTGATTGAATTGCGATTTGGTTTGGCAGGTGATCTACTGTTCGGTTGGTTGGAATGATGCTGGATGCGGTTCAGGTGTACAGCTCCCGAATTGGCTGGGCAGGGAGATAAGCCGGACTACCTTGCTGAAGAGGCACATCAGGATGTGCTTCTGACATTGTTAAAAGCTGAAATATCCAGCTTTTACAAAAAATGGCGTGTTATTTGCTTACTGTAAGCTGCGGAAAGATGATGCCCCAGCGGCAGTAAGTGTTTAAGAGTGACCTGTGCTGATTTGTGTTACAGAAAAGCACGGCTCTGGATCCATCGAGTACCATAATTATCGGAATCGCCGATACGCAGACAAATAAAGAAGAATGGAGTTAGACATGTCGATGAAACACTTAATGACTTCCGTGATGGCGGGTGGCTTGGCCCTGATGATGACAATGCCTGCACAGGCGCGCGATTTCCGCCTCGGATTGATCACACCTCCGCCGCATCGCTGGACTCAGGCGGCTGAAGCCTTCGCTGAAGATGTGAAGCAGAAGTCCGGTGGTGAGCACAGTATCGCTGTTTTCCCATCCCAGCAGTTGGGTAATGAAGCCCAGATGGTTCAGCAGCTTCAGACCGGTGCGCTGGATATGGCGTTCCTGACCGTAGCTGAAATTTCCAACCGTGTGCCCGATTTTGGTGCGCTTTATGCACCTTACCTGGTCGAAAACATTGACCAGGCGGCGGCGCTGCTGAAGTCAGAAGCCGCAACCGACCTTTTGAATCAGCTGCCTTCTGAAGCCGGTCTGGTGGGCGTTGGCTATGGCATGGCGGGTCTGCGTCAGGTCATGAGCCGCGATACCCTCGAGGGCCCTGCCGATCTGGAAGGCAAGAAGCTGCGCATTACGCCGTTCGAGCCGATTCGTGACTTCTACAAGGCCACAGGTGCTGCGCCGACTCCAATGCCGCTGCCGGCTGTATACGATGCGCTGGCCAACGGTCAGATCGATGCTATCGACATGGACTTCGACTCTATCCTGATCTTCAAGTTCTACGATCGCTCCGACAAGATGCTGATCTCCAACCACATGATGTTCCCGATGGTGGGTGTGGTATCCGGTCGCGTCTGGAAAGACCTGAGCAAGGAAGATCGAGAGCTGCTGAAAACCAGCATGCGCACGCAGCTGGATGCGGTAATTGACCACTTCCAGGCGCTGGAGAAGAAGCAGGAGCAGGAACTGCGTGGTCTGAACATCACCATTCATGAAGCGAACAAGGACGACTTCGCTGATGCAGTAGCTGAGTGGGAACAGATTTGGGCGCCCAAGGCTCCGTCTCTGCCCAAGCTGCGTGAAGCCGTTGCCGAAATCAAAGGCAGCTGATCCTCTGAGCGAACACCTCGCAGACCTTCGGGTCTGTGGGGCGAGGAAGTCTGATGTTGAATTTCATATCTGACCGGCTGGTTCGTTTCGAGATGGGATTGGCTGCGGTAATGGCTGCGCTCGTAACTCTTCTGATCCTGCTGAACATAGCCAGCCGCTCTATGGGCATGGCGATTTACTGGGTGGATGAATTGGCGATCTACGCCATGATTTGGACTACCTTCCTGGCAACCTCTGTCGCACTCAAGCGTCGTCAGGTGATAGCGGTCACACTACTGGTGGATCTGTTGGGTAAGCGCTCCCAGGCCTGGATGCAGTTGGTGTCTGATCTGCTGATTCTCACGTTTGCCGTGGCGCTGCTGGTGCTTTGCTGGCGCTGGCTGGATCCCTGGACCTTTGCCGGTTTTGGTTTTGATGTAAAAGCCTACCAGGGGGATACCTTTAACTTCCTGTATTCGGAAAAAACCAATACGTTGGGAATTAAAAAAATATGGCCCTGGTTGATATTGCCATTTTTTTCCATATCACTGAGCCTTCATGCGCTGAATAATATGCTTGCTAGTCTTAAAAAAGCTGCATTTTTTAAGGAGGCTGCGGCATGACGTTTGCGGTATTTTTAATTCTATTGTTTTGTACCGTTCCAATTGCATTGGTGCTTGCGTTAACCGCGCTATGGTATATATCCACATCCGGTAATACGGTCCTGTTTGATTCCTATCCGCAGCAATTGTTTGGCGCCATTGAAAGCTATGGTTTGCTGGCGATCCCGTTATTTATGCTAGCGGGTGAATTGATGAACGAGGGTGGTTTAACTACGCGTTTAATTAATTTGGCGCGCATTCTGGTAGGCGGTTTTCGTGGTGGTCTGGCCTATATCAACCTGGTGGCGAACATGATGATGGCCGCCATTATGGGCTCGGCTGCTTCCCAGATTGCCATCATGTCCCGTGCCATGGTGCCGGCCATGGAGAAGGAGGGCTACACCGGGTCCTACGCGGCTGCAATCACGTCGGCAGGCGGGTTGCTATCACCGATTATTCCACCCTCCATGCTGTTTGTGCTCTTTGGTGTATTGGCTCAGGTGCCGATTGCCGAGATGTTCATAGCCGGCATCGTGCCGGGGCTGTTGATGTCGCTGCTGTTTTTCATTGTGATCGCAGTGGTTGGGCTGGTGCAGCAATATCCCAAGGGGGAGTGGCCGGATCGTGCCAAGCGTAGAGAGTACCTGCTGATGGGCTTGCCTGCAGGCCTGATTCCGGTGGTGATTATTGGTGGTATTCTGACCGGTTTGGCGACCCCGACCGAGTCTGCGGCACTGGCCTCTCTGGCAGCGTTGCTGATCGGTAAATACATCTATAAGGACCTGAAGTACTCTCATCTGCCCGAGATCTTGCGTCGAACAGCACTGAATTCCGGTATGGTGATCATGCTGATTTCTGCGGCAGGCGTCTTCGGCTGGGTGGTGGTGTATGAGCAGATTCCTCAGGCTGCGGCCGCCTGGATTGCCCAGCAAACCACGGATCCATTTGTATTCCTGCTAATGGTGGTGGGTGTTTTGATCCTGGTGGGAATGGTGATCGACGGCATCGCCGCACTGATTCTGGTCGTGCCGATTCTGCTCCCCATTGCGCAGCAGCAGTTTGATATTTCGCCCTATCAGTTCGGTGTGGTGGTGTGTTTGACGCTGGTGACGGGGCTGCTGACGCCGCCGGTCGGGGCTGGGCTGTTTATCGGCTCATCCATGACCGGGATTCCGCCCATGCAGATCTTCCGTTCACTACTGCCATTCCTGCTGGCGACACTGGTAACTCTGGTGCTGTTGAGTGGTGTGCCGGAACTGGTTCTGGTATTGCTCTAGGTGGCTGGTAACAGCTGCTTTTGAGGGGGACAGACGCGGGTGCAGGCTTCAGGCCTGCGCCCTGCGTCTGGTTTCGCTGGGCTTTTCACCAAATACTTTCTGGTACTCCTGGCTGAAGCGTCCCATGTGTGAGAATCCCCACTGCATGGCGACTTCCGTTACCGAATGCGTTTGTCCTGCTTGCATCAGGGCAGAGCGCACCCGCTGCAGGCGCACACTGCGCAGAAACTCCATTGGGCTCATATGCCTGAAGTCCTTGAAGCCGGCATGCAGTGTACGCACGCTGACACCTGCGAGCTCAGCCAGTGTTGCAGGGGTCAACGCTTCTTCAGCATGGGATTCAATGTATTCCTCAACGCGCTTTACATGTCGGGGTGCCAGGCTGGTATCGGGGGCATTCAGCTCGCTGGAGTAATTGCTGGGCTGTTGGCTGAGCAGTGTGCTAATCACAAGTTCAACCAGCTGGTGGGCGATAAGGCGTTGCGAGAGGCTTTCCGGTGAGTGTCTTTGCAGTTGGGTCAGGTATTCCAGCATGTGTAGCCAGGTGGAGGAGCGTTGCCAGTCGAATCCTGGCTCGAAAGCGATGGGTTGCCGGAGCTTGTGGCCAAGATGTCGGCTACATATGCGCTCCAGTTCCTGGCGATCAATCCTGAGCATCAGCTGGTCACAGTGTTTGTCGTACTTCATCCTTAGCCGGTGATCAGGGTTGAGTACGATCCCCTGTCGGGTGTGTGTCTCGACCTTTTGGTCACCGCACTCTATCTCGGCAGTACCATCGAGCGGCATCTGTATCAGATAGAAGGTCTCCAGACATTCGGGGTCTACATCAACGCGCCCGCCATACTTCAGTCGGTGCATGGACACCTCTCCCAGACTGAATTGATGCAGACGTGAGCTGATCTCATCGCTTCGTTGTACCGGCGTAAAGCGATGTGGTTTAAAGGCCTCTCCTACCTTTGCTTGTACTTCATCCATATCACTGGAACTGAATATCTGTCTGCTGTGCTGGTCCAGCAACGCATTCCCCAGTACAGGGGGAAGAAAATGTTTTGTTGGCATTGGCTACTTCCCTTTTTAATTAGTGTGGCTCGTTTAGTAAGAGCCTTATTTAAGGGTTATGACAGTATAAACACGCTTTGCAGTTTGTGGATAAAATTTATTCACATTTTTGCGCTCGATGGATATTCGCTGCCAAAAACGGATCGCTCCACTTCAGCACATTTAAATAGGATGAAGGTGTGTTGAAAATAAATAGGGTGAGATCTGACAATGGGAACACAAATTCAAATCAGTGCAAAAGATGGTAGCGGAGAATTTTCTGGCTATTTGGCATTACCGGCAGCGGGTGAAGGACCGGGTCTGATTCTTTTGCAGGAAATCTTTGGTGTGAATAGCACCATGCGCGAGATCGCGGATTATTACGCGGAAGAAGGCTATGTAGTGGTAGTGCCGGATCTGTTCTGGCGTCAGGAGCCGGGTGTCGAACTGGGCTACGACGAGGCGTCATGGCAGAAGGCGTTTGGTTTCTATCAGGGCTTTGATCAGGATAAGGGCATCGAAGATATCGATGCGACTCTCAGTGCATTGAAAGGTCTGAAGGCGTTCACTGGTGGTGCAGGGGTGCTGGGTTTCTGCCTGGGTGGGCGTCTGTCCTATCTGGCGGCGTGCCGCTGTGATGTGGATGCAGCGATCGGCTATTACGGCATGGGTATGGAAAATCACCTGGATGAAGCGGACAACATCCGCGGTCGTCTGGTACTGCACTTTGCCGAGAATGATGAATACTGCCCTGCAGCAGCCCGCAACGATCTCTACGCAGCGCTTGAATCACGCAGCAATGTTGAGCTGTACACCTACCCGGCGGTTGATCACGCCTTTGCCCGTCCCGGTTCAGAGCACTACCACAAGCCGTCAGCGCTCATGGCACATGAGCGATCAGTAGCGGTGCTGCGCAAGGCGATTGGCCCGCATTACAACCTGTCTCACCTGTGGGACAAGCACTGCGAGTACGAATTCGACACCCGCAATGTGGATGACACCATGGCAACCATGGTGGCTCAGCCCTACGTTAACCACATTCCGACCCTGACCGGTGGTGTGGGCTACAAGGATCTGTACCGCTTCTACAAGCACCACTTTGTGGACTCCAATCCGGCGGATACATCTCTGGTGCCGATTTCACGCACCATTGGTGATACCCAGATTGTCGATGAATTGCTGTTCTGCTTCACCCACGACCGCGAAATCGATTGGCTGGTACCGGGTATCGCACCTACCGGCAAATATGTCGAAATCCCGCTGGTTGCCGTCGTGAAGTTCCGCGGCGACAAGCTCTACCACGAACACATCTACTGGGACCAGGCGTCTGTGCTGGTGCAGCTGGGTGTACTGGACCCCACCAGTCTGCCGGTTGCCGGACATGAAACAGCAGCCAAGCTACTCGACGAAACGCTGCCGTCCAACAAGCTGATGCCGACTTGGCCCAGCAGTGAAGGCAAGGACTGAGGAGCGGGGCTATGAGCGAATTTACGAATCGCGTCGCGATCATTACCGGCGGTGCAACGCTGATTGGTGCGGCTGTTGCTGAGGCCTTTGTCCGTGAGGGAGCCAAGGTCGCCATTCTGGATATCGATGTGGATGCAGGCGCTGCTCTGGCAGACAAGCTGGGTGCCTCTGCTCTGTTCATCGAAACCGACATTACCAACGACACTCAGCTTGAAGGGGCTGTGAGCCAAACCGCGGAACACTTCGGTGGCCTGCACTATCTGATCAACCTGGCCTGCAGCTACCTGGATGAGGGCGCGGACTCCGGCCGTACGGACTGGCTAAAAGCGCTGGATATCAATGTGGTCAGTGCCGTGATGGCGGCGCGTGCAGTGCGTCCTTTCCTGGCTAAGGAAGAAGGAGCTGCCATCGTCAACTTCACCAGTATCTCAGCTCAGGCAGCCCAGACCGGTCGCTGGATCTACCCGGCCAGTAAGGCGGCGATGAAGCACCTGACGCGCAGCATGGCGCTGGATTTCGCTGAAGATGGTATCCGCGTGAACTCCGTTTCCCCTGGATGGACCTGGTCACGAGTGATTGGGGAAGTCAGCGGTGGTGATCGTGCCAAGGCCGATCGAGTAGCGGCACCTTTCCATATGCTGGGGCGCCTGGGTGGCCCGGAAGAGGTGGCTGAAGTCGTGCTGTTCCAGTGTTCACTCCGTGCCAGCTTCGTAACCGGTGCCGATTATGCCGTTGATGGCGGCTATTCCGCACTGGGCCCTGAGCAGCAGGAACCTGCAATTCCCAAGCTGGCTGAGTAACCCAACGGCAACCGGATACACATTCGGGCACATGAAGAATAAAGGTGAATCTCAATGACACGTAAGATTGCAATTGTTGGTGCTGGTCAGTCGGGCCTGCAAACCGGTGTCGGCCTCCTGAAGGCCGGTTACGAAGTAACCATTTTGTCCAACCGTACGGGCGATAACATTCGCGCCGGTAAGGTGATGTCCAGCCAGTGCATGTTCGATCAGGCGCTGCAAACCGAGCGTGATCTGGGCCTCAATTTTTGGGAACACGATTGTCCCCCGGTTGAAGGTATCGGTCTTACCGTACCCAACCCGGAAAAGCCGGGAGAGAAGTTGATCGACTGGGCTGCTCAGCTGGATAACAAGGCTCAGTCTGTCGATCAGCGTGTGAAAATGCCGGTCTGGATGGATGAGTTCGAACGTCTGGGCGGTGAGCTGAAGATCTGTGATGTGGGTATCGCCGAGCTGGAAGAGCTTACGGCTGAAAACGACCTGGTGCTGCTGGCTGCCGGTAAGGGCGAGATCGTCAGCATGTTTGAACGTGATGCTGAGCGCTCACGTTTCGACAAGCCGCAGCGTGCGCTGGCGCTGACGTATGTGCATGGCATGACCCCCAAAGAGCCGTTCTCTCGTGTCGCGTTCAACCTGGTTCCGGGCGTTGGTGAGTACTTCGTCTTCCCGGCCCTGACGTTGAGTGGTTCCTGTGAAATCATGGTGTTTGAGGGTATTCCGGGTGGTCCCATGGACTGCTGGGGAGATGTCAAAACGCCGCAGGAGCACTTGCAGCGCAGCTTGGACATTATCCAGACATATGCGCCTTGGGAAGCCGAGCGTTGCCGCAATGTAGAACTCACCGATGAAGGGGGAGTGCTGGCTGGCCGTTTCCCGCCGACTGTGCGCAAGCCGGTGGCGACCCTGCCCTCAGGCCGTAAGGTCTTCGGTATGGCAGATGCGCTGGTGGTGAATGATCCCATCACTGGTCAGGGTTCAAATAATGGTGCCAAGTGCAGCCGTATCTATCTGCAGGAAATTATCGCCCGTGGTGATCAGCCGTTCAGCGAAGAGTGGATGAACTCAACCTTCGAAACCTACTGGTCCTATGCCTCTCAGGTCGTGGAGTGGACCAATAGCATGCTGTTGCCACCGCCGCCGCACATTCTTCAACTGCTGGGTGCGGCTCAACAGTCGCCGTCACTGGCGGCGCAGATTGCCAACGGCTTTGATAACCCGCCGGATTACATGCCTTGGTGGCTGGATGAAGAAGCCTGTCAGGCGATGATTCAATCGCATATGCAGCAGGGAGCCGCCTGATATGAGCACGCCAAATACTGCAGAAGCCGTTCAGGGCGCTGCGTCGGCGGCAGCACTGTCACCCGCAATCGATCCCCGTGAGCTGCGTGATGCCATGGGGTTGTTTGCCACTGGTGTGACAGTCGTGACCGCTCCAGGATCGGAAGGCGAGGCCGTGGGTATCACTGCCAACTCTTTTTCGTCCCTGTCGTTGGATCCGCCACTGGTGTTGTGGAGTCTGGCGCTTAAGTCCCCAAGCCTTGGGGCTTTCGAAGAAGGTAAGCCCTTTGCAATCAATATCCTTAAGCGAGAGCAGGAAGCCCTGGCGATGCAGTTCGCACGTCCTTCGGACAATAAGTTCGACGGTGTGGATTTCAGCCTGAATGCATGCCATGTGCCCCTGCTCGATGGTGCTCAGGCCCAGCTGGAGTGCACCGTGGAGTTCACGCGTGTGTTGGGCGATCACTTGCTGATCGTAGGGCGTGTTGATGCTCTGAACACCTCTCCAGGCGAGCCGCTGGTGTTTTATCGCGGTGCCTTTGTTGAAGTGAAGAACTGAGTGGAGCTGGCTCCCGGTGGCACTGCCCGCCTTGAGCCAGCCATAAAAAATCAGACAGGATTCCATGCATGAAAAAGACAGTGAACACTTCTGCTCTGGCGTTGGCCATGGCGTTTGCAATGACGTTAACCACCGAGGCTCAGGCGACTGAGGGTGGTGGCTCCAACTACCCGATGGGGGCCGAGAACTACTTGATGGGCGCGGTACCTCCGCCCGGGCTATATCCCTTGATCTACGCCAACCGCTATGCGGCTGATGACCTGATGGATAGTTCCGGTAACAGCCTGCCGATCGATTTCCGCCTGCGTGCCAATGTGATTGCACCCCGTTTGGTTTGGGTAACGGACAAAACCATCCTGGGTGGCCAATTATTCCATGCGGCTTTGCTGCCGCTGGTGGATCTGGATGTATCTGTAAATGGCATGAGTGACAGTAATCGAGGCATTGGCGATCTGGATTTGACCGCTTTCGCATTGGCATATCATCACAGCCCGAATTTCCATACGGTTGTCGGTATGGATGTGTTCGTGCCGACCGGTGAATATGATGCGATGGAAATGGCCAACCCTGGACGAAACTACTGGGCCGTTCAGGCTGCCTACGCTGCATCCTGGGTGAATCCAACCGGTTTGAATGCCGACATCAAGGTGATGTACGACTACAACTTCGAGAACGATGATACCAACTACCAGTCTGGTCAGGAGTTGCACTTCGACTACTCACTGGGATATGGCGTCTCACCCAACTGGGTTGTGGGTGTCGGGGGTTATGCCTATAAGCAGACCACGGGAGACGAGGTAAACGGTGTCGATATCGGCAACAAGGGGCAGGCATTCGCCATTGGCCCATCCGTGAAGTATGACAGTGGCAAGGGCTTCTTCCTTTCAATGAAATACCAGAAGGAGTTTGCCGTTGAGAACCGTCCGGAAGGTGATGCCTTCTGGATCAAGACCATCATCCCCTTCTGATGGCACTGTGCCGGTCGTTCTGACCGGCACCTCTTTTGTCTGCAATCGGTGGGCAGCGATCACGTCTTTTAGTCGTTACAATGCGCCTTCATAAGGATGAGAGTGCAAGGACCTTCTATGCTCCCCAACGAAAAGACCCTTCTTCAGGTGAAACGCTCACCGATGGCGCTCGCGCGTGGCTGTTTTGACCTGTTTCTGACCTTGCTGATGATCAGTTTTGCGTTGAGAGCATTGGCTGAAACGCCTTTCTGGGATGACTGGTGGCTGGTCGAGCAGTACAGAGCGCTGGCAACACGCTTTTTGTGGGAAGGTGCGGGTATTCCGGCTGTCTGGATTGCGGTTGCATTGGGGTTGGTTGGCCTGTTTTTTGCCGTCGATGCCTGGAGTCGTTTGAGCCGTGAAATCAGTACGCGCTATGAAATGACCAACCTGCGTGCATGTGCTCGCTGGGGCTTGCTTGGGAAGACACGTCAGGATCTGTACCTGCTCAGCATTGATGGCGTTACGCTGGAGCAAAGTGTTTTCGGACGCCTGCTAGGCTGGGGGCATTTAAGCCTGAGTGGTCGCGGGAGTAATCAGCTGGATTGGCGCTTTGTCCGCAAGCCCGAAGAGGTGCGCGATCAGCTTGATAAGCAGGTGTTGGCACGTCGCATGAAGGCTTCTTTGGCGCAACAAAAAACCGCCCCCTGAGGGGCGGTTGAAAAGAAAGAGGTAAGACTGCTCCGTTAGTTACGGATCAGGTGGTCAAAGGCACCCAGGGCCGCAGTGGCACCCGAACCCATCGAGATGATGATCTGCTTGTACGGCGTGTTGGTGACATCGCCCGCAGCAAACACACCCGGCATGGAAGTGGCGCCGTGGCTGTTGATGACGATTTCGCCGCGATCAGTCAGCTCCAGGCTGTCTTTCAGCCACTCGCTATTCGGTACCAGACCGATCTGAACGAAGATACCGGCCAGATCCACTACGTGGCTTTCATCGGTGCGACGGTCGGTGTATTTGAGGCCGATCACCTTATTGCCATCACCCAGTACTTCGGTGGTCATCGCTTCTTTGATGATCCTGATGTTAGGCAGCGAGTTGGCCTTCTTCACCAGCACATCATCGGCTCGCAGGGTGTCTGAAAACTCCAGCACAGTGACGTCTTTCACAATACCGGCCAGGTCGATGGCGGCTTCGATACCGGAGTTACCGCCACCAATAACTGCAACGCTTTTGCCTTTGAACAGTGGGCCGTCGCAGTGCGGGCAGTAGGCTACGCCCTTGCCACGGTATTCCTGTTCGCCGGGCACGTTCATTTCACGCCAGCGAGCACCGGTCGCAAGAATGACGCTACGGCTCTTAAGGGTTGCACCGCTGGCCAATTCAACTTCGATCAGCTCGTTTTTGCTGATTTTGGCGGCAGACTGCTCGGTGATGACGTCCACTTCATATTCTTTAACGTGCTGCTCAAGGCTGGCGACCAGCTTCGGACCTTCGGTGTAAGGTACGGAGATGAAGTTTTCGATACCCACGGTATCCATCACCTGACCACCAAAGCGCTCGGCTACAACACCGGTACGGATGCCTTTACGTGCCGCGTAGATCGCAGCGGATGCACCCGCTGGGCCACCGCCGACAACCAGGACTTCGTACGGTTCTTTCTCGTTCAGCGCAGCCGCTTTTTTCTCGGCAGCGCCGGTATCCAGCTTGTTGACGATCTCTTCAAGCGTCATGCGGCCCTGACCGAAATGCTCGCCATTCATGTACACGGAGGGTACCGCCATGATCTGGCGTTCATTCACTTCCTGCTGGAACAGGGCACCGTCGATCATGGTGTGGCTGATGTTCGGATTCAGTACCGCCATCAGGTTCAGTGCCTGCACCACGTCCGGGCAGTTCTGGCAGGACAGAGAGATGTAGGTCTCAAATTCGTACCTGCCCGGCAGGTTGCGGATCTGCTCCTGCAGCTCGGCATCAGCCTTGGACGGGTGTCCGCCTGCCTGCAGCAGGGCCAGAACCAAAGAGGTGAACTCGTGCCCCATGGGAACACCGGCAAAACTGACGCGAGGTGCTTCGCCTGCCTTGGCGATCGCCAGGCTGGGCTTACGGCGCGCATCACCGGTGTTGAATGCAATTTTATCGTTGAGCGAGGCGATTTCGCCTGCCAGCTCTTCGATCTCTTTTGCCTTGGGGCTGTCATCACTGGACACGATCAGCTCGATCGGCGTCACGATATTCTGCAGATAGGCGTCCAGCTGTTGTTTCAGGTTGGCATCCAACATGGTCCGTGTCCTGTGATAGAGAATTGGGTTTAAACGGTATAACTAAGGATGAAGCGAGAGGGGAGGCCCGCCGGTCATGGTGACCGGCGGGTTGAACCTTGGGGTTAGCTTAGATTTTGCCAACCAGGTCCAGAGAAGGAGCCAGAGTCGCTTCGCCTTCTTTCCACTTAGCCGGGCAAACTTCACCCGGGTGAGCTGCAACGTACTGAGCAGCTTTAACTTTGCGCATCAGATCGTCAGCGTCACGGCCGATACCTTCAGCAGTGATTTCAACTGCCTGGATAACGCCCTGAGGATCGATCAGGAAGGTAGCACGGTCAGCCAGACCCAGACCTTCACGCATTACGCCGAAGTTGTTGGTGATGTTGCCAGTCTGGTCGCCAACCATGTAGTACTGGATTTTGGCGATAGTTTCAGAGGCATCGTGCCAAGCTTTGTGAGTGAAGTGAGTGTCAGTAGACACGGAGAACACTTCAACGCCCAGCTTCTGCAGCTCGTCGTATTTGTCAGCAACGTCACCCAGTTCGGTCGGGCAAACGAAAGTGAAGTCAGCCGGGTAGAAGAAGAATACAGCCCACTTGCCTTTTACAGTTTCTTCAGTGATTTCAACGAATTCACCGTTTTTGAACGCTGTTGCCTGGAACGGTTTGATCTCGGTATTAACGATACCCATTACAGTCTATCTCCATTTGTGAGTGGGTCATGTGGAACAGTTACATGCTAATGCCAGGTTGTGAATGTGTGAAATAAATTAAATCTAAAAGGTGTATAGCCAAAAACTATTGTGAATCATTGGATTTTATACACCCTTTATGGATGGTACTTCAGGATTGTTGGTGGACAACCTTTGTGTGTACTAATCTTGATTTCAGCTTGGAGGTTCAGCGCCTGGATGGGCTGATCCACAGCGAGACAGGTCAGGGATGATGTGGAACGCAAAGGCGCCTGTCGGCGCCTTTTCTATTTAGCAGAGCAGGAGTAAGTGGGCTTAGCGCTCCAGCTTCCAGCGCAGGGTCTCACCGGCGCGCAGAGGCACGATAATGTCGCTGCCAAACGGCATTTCAGCCGGTACCTGCCAGTCTTCCTTGATCAATGTAATGGTATCGCTGTTACGTGGCAGGCCGTAGAAGTCAGCACCGTGGTGGCTGGCAAAGCCTTCCAGCTTGTCGAGCACGCCCAGGTCTTCGAAAATCTCAGCGTAGAGCTCGATAGCCGCGTATGCACTGTAGCAGCCGGCACAACCGCAAGCGCTTTCTTTAGCGCCTTTGGCATGCGGTGCAGAATCGGTGCCCAGGAAGAACTTCTTGCTTCCGCTGACAACCGCATCCTGCAATGCCTGCTGGTGCACATTGCGCTTGAGAATGGGCAGGCAGAACAGGTGAGGACGAATGCCACCTACCAGCATGTGGTTGCGGTTGTAGGCAAGGTGCTGAACGGTAATGGTAGCGCCTACGTTATCGCCATGGGCGTTCACGAACTCGGCAGCATCCTTGGTCGTGATATGTTCAACCACCAGCTTCATGCCAGGATGACGTCCAGCCAGAGGGGTCAGGATTTCGTCCAGGAACTGTTTCTCGCGATCGAAGATATCCACATGGTTGTGGGTGACTTCGCCATGTACCAGCAACGGCATGCCTGCTTCGCTCAGGGCTTCGCAGATGGCATCCAGCTTACCCAGATCGGTGACACCTGAGTCCGAGTTGGTGGTAGCGCCTGCCGGGTATAGTTTGACTGCTGCAACCTTACCTGTGGCTTTTGCCGCCGCGATCATCTCGGGAGTGGTATTGTCGGTGAGGTAGAGCGTCATAAGTGGGTCGAAGTTACTGCCTTCGGGGGCCGCTGCCAGGATGCGCTCTCGGTACGCAATCGCTTGCTCGGCGTCGGTGACTGGCGGGCGCAGGTTTGGCATAACGATGGCACGGTGCATCTGCTGTGCAGTGGCAGGCACCACATGCTCAAGTACTTCACCATCGCGCAGGTGGAGGTGCCAGTCGTCGGGACGAGTCAGTGTAATGCGATCGGTCATGGTCTTTTCCTGTTTTCGGTAACAGGCCTGATGCGGCTGCAACAGGCCGGTGAATCAGCTATCCAGCACCTGGCTGCGCAGAAAGTTGCGTAGCTCAGCAGCGGTCTCCGGGTGTTTCAGGCCCAGGGCAACGTTGGCCTGCAGCAGCCCGGCCTTGTTGCCGCAATCATAGAGGTTGCCGGACATGGTAAATGCACTCAGCGCACCGCCTTCCTGCATCAGTGTCTTGATGGCATCGGTGAGCTGGATTTCATTGCCTGCACCACGTGGAGTGGTTTTCAGCAACTCCATAATGCGTGCAGGAAGAATGTAGCGGCCAACAATGGCAAGGTTGGAGGGGGCCTGCTCGCGAGGTGGCTTCTCCACTACATCCTGCATCAGCGCCGAGCTGCCCTTGGCCGGGGAGGCGCCGCCACAGTCGACAATGCCGTAGCGCTCGACATGCTCAGGTGGGACGGCCTCCACCATGATTTGTCCGTTGCCAGTCTGGTTATAGGCGGTGACCATCTGCTGCAGGTCTGAGGCCTCGTTGTCAGAATCGATCAGCATGTCAGGCAGCATGACTGCAAAGTCATCATCGCCTGTCAGGCCGGCCGCACACAGAACGGCATGGCCAAGCCCCTTGGCTTCATCCTGACGCACGGAGATGACCTGAACACCTGCCGGCAGAATATCGCGTACCGCAGCCAGCAGTTTGTCCTTACCCTTGCTTTCCAGTACCTGCTCAAGTTCGGCATGGCGGTCGAAGTGGTCCTCTACCGCAGATTTTCCACTGCGTGTCACCAGTATGATTTGGGTCATGCCGGCGGCAACGGCTTCCTCGATGACATGCTGAATGACGGGCTTGTCCACCACCGGCAGCATCTCTTTGGGAATGGCCTTGCTGGCGGGCAGCACACGTGTGCCAAGACCGGCGACTGGGATCACGACTTTGTTGAGCATTGTGGGTCCTTCAGGTCTGATTTGCGCGCAGTATAGCGGATTAAGGTTGTAGCTGTCCGACCAGCAAAAGCTGCTTAATGACCGGCGTGGGGCGGCTCGGACGTCTGGATTTTGGCGGCTTCAGCTTCTTTAAGCTTCTTCTGCTCGGCATTCCAGGCATGCAGCTCCTCGTAATAGCTGTCCCAGACACAGGGTTCACAGCCTGACTCGCAGCATTCGCCATCGGCGGGAGGTATTGGCTTTTCCATGGTTTCTTAACAATGTTAGAGAGTTGGTGCCATTCTACTGACTTGGTTTACGGCTGGCTATTGACCTTCTCTTTGATCATATTGGCCAGTTGTTTGATGCCGGGTCGGGCCAGTTCGCCTTCGGTCAGGATCAGGTAGAGCTCAACCTGGCGCTCGCTGCCGCTTTCCAGTGGCAGGGGTTTGAGTAATCCCTGATCCAGCAAGGGTTGGGCTCGGGTGAGCGGGTACCAGGCATAGCCAATACCGCGTTGGGCCGTCATCAAGGAAAGGTCCAAATCGCTGAGTGTCCAGCGTTGTTCGGCACCAAGCCAGCCTGAGTCGACGCTGCGGCTGCCTGAGTCTCGTACTACTAGCTGGCGGTAACTCTTCAAATCTTCCAGTGTTAAGGAGCGGCCGAGGTGATGCAGAGGGTGGTCCGGGTGGGTGCAGGCTACGAAGTGGACACTCATCAAGGCTTCGCCGAGAAAGCCGGGCGGTACACGGCCACTGATAGACAGGTCTACCTGGCGCTTGAGAACAGCCTCATCACTGCCGCTCAAAACGGTTTCCAGCAGCTCAATCCGTGTGTGGGGGTGAACTTCGGTGTATTCTGCCAAAATATCCAGCATCCACTCCCGAGGAAAAATGGTATCCATGGCGATGCTGATTTGAGGGTCAAAGCCTTGGCCAAACTGTCGGGCCAGATCTTCGGTCTGTTGCGCCTGTTCAACCAGCCGGCGGGCGTGACGATAAAGTACTTCACCGGAGTCGGTCAGAGTCGCACGGCGTCCTTCCAGCTTGAAAACGCGAATGTTCAGCCCTGATTCCAGTCGCTGGATCGCATAGCTGATGGCAGACTGACTTTTACTCAGTTGTTCTGCGGCTTTGGCATAGCCGCCAGCGTCAACGACCGCCAGGAGCGCTTGCCATTGCTCAAGGGTTACTTGCATGTTGTTCCTCATCTTCAGGCAGTCCGAGCCTTGCACATGTCAAAAGCATACATGTGGACCTGAAAAAATATAGTTTTTCCGTTAGGCAGTAGCGGGAGCAGGTGAGATGAGAGTAATGGGTTTCGACTAAGTTCCGTGCAGGCATTTAAAAATGCATGAAGGATTCATAGTCATGGCAGTAAGATGTAAGAATGGTGCCGGAGTGGCGATGTATACAGGAGGAAAGTTTGAAGCTGGATTCAAGGCTGAGTCGGTCGATGTTTCGACTGTGACACGCTTGATTCAAATTTAGACCAATACTAAGCAAGTATTGGAGCGGGAAACGAGACTCGAACTCGCGACCCCGACCTTGGCAAGGTCGTGCTCTACCAACTGAGCTATTCCCGCAATGGCATCCCGTAGGGGGTTCGAACCCCTGTTA
>JBLXDP010000003.1:0-348541 GCA_048264005.1 Marinobacterium sp. | reverse complement strand
AGTCAGCTTAACAGCTTTGGCCTTGAACTCATTCGTGTACTGCCGAGTCTTTTTCTGGTTCTTGTACGCTGGCATTTTTCACCTCGTCTGAATTAGATCGAGGTGTCCACTAAACCGGGGGAACTACATTTTCCGACAGCAGCGCCTTGTTAACCCTAGACAACCTTTGAGGCTGACACTTTTGGTGATGCATCAATTATCACTATATTTTCAGCTCCTTGTTGTCCCATAGTCTTTAGAATTCTATCTACTTTTGCCACCTCTGACTTCGTGTAGCAGAGGATTACTTTGATATCGGAGATAGATTTAGATGCCTTTTTGTATATCTCTGTTTGATTTTTAAGGTTGTTTTTCAGCGATGAAGATCGGGCTAACTTAAACTCAATAATTGTCGAGTCGCCACTACCAAAAGAAACTTTATAGTCCGCAGGCCCACGGCCATTGTTAACTTCAGAGTTTACGTCATACGGAGAGGCGTACCACGTCAGCCTAAACACACGCTGAATAGTATCCTCGGAAGCAATAGGCTTTCCTTTTTGATAGAAAATTCTGTACCCGTCATTATTTTCTATATTGTCTTTAAGGAAATTGGCTCTTTGTAAAGCTTCGTCGTAGCTATTAGGTTTAACTTCGAAGAAATCACTAGATTCGAGTAGGTTTTCACAGAAAAGTGAAAGGGTATTGATAAGCTCTCCGCGTATTTTTTCAATTTTCTCTTTTGATATTTTCTTGGATTGATCTTTTTTGTCTTCTTTTTGCTTTATGTAATAGTCAAGAATCTCTGGGAATTCATTTATTGTTTTTGATACAGCATACTCAATATCCTTTTTCTTGGGAGATATTGGCAAAGCTTTGAGAAAGTATGAGTTTACAGATTCGCGTAATGCAACATTACCGATTGAGCTCGCTATTCTTCTGAAGTTACCCGAAAGTTCGCTATGACATATAAATGCTTCATCTTTTGTAAGTATGTCTAGAGGGGTAAGAAGTATAAAATCCCCATCTTTCTCAAGGTAAAAATATGGCAACTCATATTCTTTTGGCTTCCATATCATCAGGTTCTCATCATAAGAACATCTAACGCTGAAAACCTTTCTTTGATGTGGTTTTAATGATTTTCTAGCAAAACTTTGCGTGTATTCTAATAGGTATTCGAGCATTAAATTAGTGGCGAAGTCACTAATAAAGTCTTTTCCAACTCCCGCGCCTACAAGAGTCAGCTTCTCAATGTGAGTTGCTGATGAAATCGTCTCTTCGCCGAAATTTGAATAGAACCCGTTGAACGCTGCAATTATATCTTTTGCAAATTTTGCGCCTAGACCCTTGCCATTATTCCCATACTTACAGAGACCAAGCCAGTTTTGCTTTATCTCTGGAAATTTGAAGAGGTTTGAATTTGCACCGCCTCCCTCATTTACTGCAATATCTTTTAGTAAAATCAGATGGGAAACGATTTTGTCATGTTGCACTTTATACTCTGGCTTATCTGATGCAAACAGTAGGAATGGATCGATAAACAGCGGTAAATCTGAAGTTAAACATATATTCAGAGCGCCATGATCATCCAACTCTTTTTCTTCTATTTCAAAGTACTCTGAGAATATTAATTTGACGCTCATAATCTTCCTTGTGGGTTAACAGTCTGTTAATGAGGTCTGCGACCTCATAATAATTATCAGCGGGTATACCTTTTAATTCTTAAGCGCACTTATAACTATTTGATAGCCAAAGACTTATTTCGACTTCCACTGTTAAAAAGGTATTTTTTCACTATAAACAAACACTCATCGGGTACTGCCGACAGCAACAGATCAGAAAATATCAGAGGTAAAACTTGAAGAGGTGTCATCATCCCTGATACTCCGTTCTTGAGTGCCGAACATCGCCGCACTGCGCAAATAGCCCACGTGGTACTCCTTGTCATCCACGCTCATCACTATAGCCAGCTAAGCGTCAGCAGGCCACTTAACCTAAGTACCCCACTATTCCGGCCTGGATAACATATCCTTTGATCGGTAGCAGAACATCGCCATCACCGAGACACTTTCCAATTGACCCCAGCCCGTATTGTGATACCGTACTAGTACATGAATACAACCTACTTGAATGAGCTGCTCGATCACCTGCTCGGTATGCACGATCGGGACTCCCTGGAAGAAGCCCTGCGCGATCTGTTGACCCCGGCGGAACTGACCGAGGTCTGCAATCGCCTGCAGATTCTGCGCATGCTTGAGGCCGGGGTGCCTCAGCGGGAGATCGCCAAGCAGCTTGGTGTCGGCATCGCCACCGTTACCCGGGGTGCTCGCGCCCTGAAGATCAAACAGCAACAGAGGCTACCATGAGCCAAAAACCGGCCCGTATTGAGCTGCCCCGTAAGCCACATTATGTGACGCTGGCAGCGGACATCGACTTCTTCGCACTGTTCAAGAAGATCGAAAAGCGCTTCGACAACTGCTTTATGCTGGAGTCGCTGGGTGAGGAAAGCTTCCTCTCACGCCACTCCATCATCGGCTTTGATCCGGAGCAGATTCTGTGGGCCACCGAAGGCGAGCTGCATGTTCAGGACCGCACAGGCGACGTGCAGAGCTATGCCAGTGACAACCCGTATTACCTGCTGCGCGAGATCGTGCCGCAGAACATCATTTCACGTAAGTATGCTGGCGGCCTGACCGGCTACATCGGCTACGACTGCATGAACTACTTTGAGCCGAGCCTGAAACTGCAGCACAGCGATATGTTCGATGTGTTCCGCTTCGGCGTGTTCAAAGATGGCCTGATTCTCGACAAAATGACCGGTGAGGTAATCTATTTCCATTACGACGACAGCCGAATGGAAATGATCGAGCAGATTCTGGCGGAGCCAGCGGTGGAAAACGGCCCGCTGAAGGTTACCCCCATGGGCGAAACCATGACGCAGGATGAGCATGCAGCGGCGGTGATGAAGGTTAAACAGGATATCATCGACGGCAAGATCTTCCAGTGCGAAGTGGGCTTCAAGAAGCGCTTCCGTCTGGAAGGCGACAGCATCAATCTGTACGAACAGCTGCGTGAGGTGAACCCTTCACCGCAGATGTACTACGTCAAATTCGGCGAGCAGAAGCTGATCGGCGCCAGCCCCGAGCTGCTGTTCCGTCTGCGCCAGGGCGAGATGGAGACCTTCCCGCTGGCCGGTACCACCAAGCGTGGCGCCAACGAAGTAGAAGATACCCAGTACGCCCGTGCACTGCTGAACGACCCCAAGGAGATCGCCGAGCACAACATGATCGTCGATCTGCACCGTAACGATATTGGGCGTGTGGCGCGCTTCGGCACCGTGAAGGTGCGTAGCCTAATGGATATCAAGCGTTTCAGCCATGTGCAGCACATCTCCAGCGAGATTGTCGGCATTATCTCTGAAGATCACGACATGTTCTCCGCACTGGCCAGCAACTTCCCGGCCGGAACCCTGACCGGTGCCCCCAAGATCGAGGCGATGAAGATCATCGACGATCTGGAATCCGATGGTCGCGGTCCTTACGGCGGCGCTGTGGGCCACTTCTCCTTTAACGGTGACTGCACCTTCGCCATCCCGATCCGCACCGTGTTCGCCAACGGCGAAAACGCCTATGTGCAGACCTGTGGCGGCAACGTCTACGACTCCAATCCGGAAGACGAATACGAAGAGATTCGTCGCAAGTTCGCCGGTACCAAGAAGGTTCTGGACCAGTTCAGCGCGGAGGGCCAGGCATGAAGGTCTATATCATCGATAACTACGACTCCTTCACCTACAACCTCTATCAGTACATCGGTGAAATCCTGAGTACGGAGCAGCATCAGGGCCGTCTGGACAGCTTCGAGATTCTGGTGAAGCGTAACGATGAAGTCACCCTGGCGGATGTGCGTGACGCCGCGCCGGATCGCATCATCATTTCACCGGGACCGGGCTCACCCGAAGATCCGGCCTACTTCGGTGTCTGTGCTGAGGTCATTCGTGAGCTGGGCCCGCAGATCCCGCTGATGGGGGTGTGCCTGGGCATGCAGGGTATCGTGCATGTGTTTGGCGGCAAGGTCGTCAAGGCAACCCTGCCGATGCACGGCAAGATCAGCCCGATCAGCCACACCGCCGAGGGCGTGTTTGCCAATACGCCGGACCAGCTGGAGATCATGCGTTATCACTCGCTGATGGCCGAGGCAGAAAGCCTGCCGGAGTGTCTGGATGTGACCGCTGTAGTTGGCGACCTGCCGGTGAGCAGTTTTACCGACCACGCCCGTATCCATCAGGGCGGCGGCTTCGAGATTATGGGCGTGCGCCATCGCGAGCACCCGATCCATGGTATTCAGTTCCACCCCGAGTCCTTCGCAACCGAGGGCGGCAAGGAACTGATCGCCAACTTCCTGCTTCAGGCTTGAGAGTAGAAGGGCAAGCACCAGCTTGCCCTTCTTGACTTCACGTTCTCACTACTTTTAGCGATGTATTCCTTTACCGGAAACCACTTAACAATTTAAGAATATTAAGATGGTTTACATTTTCATTGGTCTTGCTGGCTTTGTTAGTTCATTCCTGGTTAATAAATTTCTTCCAGAGAATCTTAGAAGAGTCTCTGGATTTTTACTAATGATACTAAGTGCGACAGCTCTTTTTACCCTTTATCCTGAGAAAATAGAGTATCAGTTCGAAATAATTATAGCCTGCTTTGTTTTTGGTTTGATAATTTCTTCACGAACCAAAACGAAAACCTAAAAATAGATTTTTTAATTCAAAACCAATGAATATATATTCCGCTGATTTATCTTAAGAGCGTTTTCAAAAAAGCTTGAAGTTTCACCCTTCTTATTCTCTTGCCGCTATGCAGCGGCTGAAGCGGTGTAGCTTGAATCCTTCAGACTGAACCTGCCCTTCTCCTGAAAGGCAGGTTCAATCCTTTCAATTTCCTCAGGCTGCAGGCGGCGTATTGAGCAGACGCACTTCTCTCTGTGGGAATGGAATCTCGATACCGGCCTCTTTCAGCGCCTTGAACAACGCCAGATTGACCCGATACAGCAGATCATAATAACGCTCGGTCGGAATCCAGACGCGCACGCCCAGAGTAATACCACTTTCACCGAAGGCTTCGATCCCCACCTGCGGCGCCGGGTCCTGACAGATCTCTTCGTCAAAGCCTGCCAATACTGACTTGAGCAATTTACTGGCGTGTTCAGGGTCAGCACTGTACGCGATATCGATCGCCACTTCCGCAAGCGTATTGGCATGGGAGTTATGAATGATTTCCCCCACTACATGCTTGTTCGGGATGGAGATTTCGATACCGTCCTCATTGGTCAGCAATGTGTGTGACAGATGCACTTCCTTCACCAGTCCGCTCACACCCTGCACCTGAATGGTATCGCCGACCACATAGGGCCGCGTGAGTACGATGGTCAGGCCCGCACTGTAGTTGGACAACAGCCCCTGAATCGCCAGTCCAGCACCCAAGCCGACCGCACCGATCATGGCGATGAGCGGGGTCACGCTAATGCCCAGCTTGCCCAGGGCAACAACTGCCACCATAGCGACAATCAGAATTTTGACGCAGCTGGCGATAAAGCGGCTCAGGGTGACATCCAGATTGTGCCGTTGCATCAGTGCCAACGACCAGTTGGAGACCTTGCTGGCCATCAACAGGCCCAGCATCAGGATGAGAATCGCACCCAGGATCTGGAAGCTGTAGTTGACGAAGAACTGCACCACCATATTGAAAATTTCCTGGAACTGCACCAGCTCTTGCTTAACCGTTTCTTCCATTACTTACTCCCGTTTGAACATGAAAATGGGCTTCCTGAGAGAATCTTACCAGCACGCTGAGCATCCCGCCGGTTCTTTCCTCTCAGACCCCAGGGCAGCATTCATGACACTAACTTGTGTCTGATACGAAAGCTTGCAGAAGTGCCTACCTGGACGTGACTCCTACACTGTCAGCCGCCCCATAACCATTCACTCGCCAGAACTAAATTATTCGAAGCAATGGCCTCTACATCTGGACCACTAGCGCTCCCCTTAGGAGCCTTTATCAGGTATATAACCTTATCCCAGATACAAAAAGAGCAAACCAATGTTTGCCCTTCTGATTAGGTTTTAATCAACTTTTCAACTCTCTTGAAATGAGTCAAGGTACTTATAAAGTGGCATATAGCTAAAGTTAGTTTTAATTACAACATCATCAGAATTTGTTTTGATATGAATTTTATTCTTCATGAACAAATTTATAGGGTGTCGATAATTAAATTCAACACCTTCTATATCGCAAATATTTATTTTGTACTTTTCCTCAAAATCAAAAAAAACAAAATCACCTTCAGAGTAAACCATGTTTTTATTGGGGGACGGAATATAACTTACGAAATATGTTAAATTCCAAACAAAACCAGATATAACGTATGCTATTAGTAGAGCAATAGAAAAAGACATAATGCCTCCGCCTCCTAATTGACCATCAATAACATACTTCTTAAGTATTAAAATCATCCCAAGGACGAGTATAATTTTAACTACCCTATAAAGAAAACTAAGCTCCAGATTAGCAACTAGCTTTGAGCACTTGTAATCAAATTTCATGAGATTTTACTCTTCGCATAAGCTCATCTTGAAGAGCTGATTTAGAGGCATCATTCATATAGTAAAATCCCATACCAAGGATTATTAGTGCAGGATGTCCCAGGCGGGAACCTTTAATTTTTTTGCTTACTACTTTTTTGTAAAGATCACTAGCTGAAGTTATTGAAAGGCCGCCCATACCTAAATAACCCAGAACATCGCCGACATCACTTCTAAACTGATGCATTTCTTTTAAATCATCAGAACTAACAGACCAAAGCCCCCAATATTTATTTACCATTGGATCTGTAATTTTGCTTAGCAGTAAAGAATAGGCCGGCCTACTCGAAAAGTTGTCTCTTATCTTGACCAGAACATCTCTTTGTTGATGTCTGTCTAACATATGATATGTTACGACTCCAACTAAAATCTCAACAACCGACTGTTCAGAAACCACAAGCCCTCTTTGATTAGAAGAAAAAATACCTTCCGGTAGTTTAATAAGCGAAGATATAAATTTTATCTGCCCTTTCAGGCTTTTGGGCATTTCATAAGGTAGAGAGATTTCCATTTCAAGCATCCTTATCATCCATGAAAAAACCAGTGAATATTAAAACAAAATAATAATAAAATCACTAAGCAGGTATAGTCACCGTTTGATGACTATGTTTATCATGAATAATTAAGATAAGTTTCAATTCTGATAAATAAATTTTGCCTCCATTTCGATACTAAATATTACATATCGCGCTACACTATTCCCCTGTTAGCTCCCAAGCTATCTCCACTGTTGTAGTCATACGATGACAAGGAGCCCCCTGTGCAACCCATCATTCAAATCCAGGGCGTTGGCAAAACCTATGCGTCAGGCTTCACCGCACTGAAGTCGGTCGACCTGGAGATTAAACGTGGCGAAATCTTCGCCCTGCTCGGCCCGAACGGCGCCGGCAAAACCACGCTGATCAGCATCATCTGCGGCATCGTTAATGCCAGCTCGGGCCGCGTGCTGGCCGACGGCAGGGATATTGTCGAAGACTATCGTGAAGCCCGCAGTCTGATCGGTCTGGTGCCTCAGGAACTGACCACCGATTCGTTTGAAACCGTCTGGGCAACGGTATCCTTCAGCCGTGGCCTGTTTGGCAAACCGGCCGACCCTGCCTATATCGAAAAGATCCTGCGCCAGCTTTCCCTGTGGGATAAACGCAATTCCAAAATGCTGGCCCTGTCCGGGGGTATGAAGCGCCGCGTCATGATCGCCAAAGCGCTGTCTCATGAGCCCGGCATCTTGTTTCTGGACGAACCCACCGCTGGTGTCGATGTGGAACTGCGCCGCGATATGTGGGAAATGGTGCGTGAACTGCGTGAGCAGGGCGTCACCGTGATTCTCACCACCCATTACATTGAAGAAGCGGAAGAGATGGCCGACCGGATCGGCGTCATCGCCAAGGGTGAGCTGATTCTGGTGGAGGAGAAGGATACGCTGATGCACCAGCTGGGGCAGAAGCAGCTGCACCTGATCCTGCAAACCCCGCTGGAAACACTGCCGGAACAACTGAAAGCCTTCAACCTGTGCCTGAGCGACGATGGCGCCAAGCTGACCTACACCTTCGATGCCCATCAGGAAACCAGTGGCATCGCTGACCTGCTGAGCAGCCTCAGCGAGCAGGGTATCGCACTCAAAGACCTGCAATCCCAACAGAGTTCACTGGAGGAGATTTTCGTCAGCCTCGTCCATCGACCGGAGGAGTCCGCATGAACCTCAACGGCGTTCGCGCTATCTACAGTTTTGAAATGAACCGCACCCGCCGCACGCTGATGCAGAGCGTCATTTCACCGGTACTGTCCACTTCGCTGTATTTCATCGTGTTCGGAACCGCCATCGGTTCGCGTATGGGCGAGATCGACGGTATCAGCTATGGCGCCTTCATTATTCCGGGCCTTCTGATGCTGTCGCTGCTGAGTGAAAGTATCTCCAACGCCTCCTTCGGCATCTTCTTTCCCAAGTTCTCCGGCACCATTTACGAGGTGCTCTCGGCACCGGTTTCATCATTCGAGATCGTCGCCGGATACGTCGGGGCGGCGGCTACCAAGTCGTTGATTATTGGTGCATTAATACTGCTGACGGCACGGATATTTGTGGACTACAGCATCGCACATCCGGTCTGGATGCTGGCCTTCCTGCTGCTGACCGCACTCACCTTCAGCCTGTTCGGTTTTATCATCGGCGTCTGGGCCAATGACTTCCAGCAGCTGCAGGTGATCCCGCTGATGGTGATCACCCCGCTGACCTTCCTCGGCGGCGCGTTCTACTCCATCAATATGCTGCCGGAGCCCTGGCAAACGCTGACCCTGTTCAACCCGGTGGTCTATCTGATCAACGGCTTCCGCTGGGCTTTCTATGGCGTGGCTGATGTGCATATGGGCGTGAGCCTGGGCATGACGCTGGTGTTCCTGATGATCTGTCTGGGACTGGTCTGGTGGATCTTCCGCAGCGGCTATCGCATCAAGCCTTAACCAGTCATCCCTGCACTTCCCGGATATTGCGGCTTACCAAAGCGGCGTAATATCCGGGGGCATTCTTTTCAGAACTTTCTTTTGTTGAAACCCTTTTGGAGCCCTGTAGATGAGCACTCAACTTGCCCCGACTCTGACACTGGCCAATGGCGTCGAAATGCCTCAGCTCGGGCTGGGCACCTGGCCCATGAACGATGCCGAAGCCAGTCAGGCGGTAACATCCGCACTGGAACTGGGCTATCGCCTGATTGATACCGCCGAAAACTACCAGAACGAACAGGGTGTGGGAGAAGGCATTCGCAACGCCTCGGTGCCGCGTGATCAGGTCTTTGTGACCACCAAGTTCAACCGCCAGTGGCACAGTTTTGATGGCGCCAGGGAAGCCTGTGAAGCCAGCCTGAAGCGACTGGGGCTCGACTACATCGACCTGCTGCTGATCCACTGGCCCAATCCGGATCAGGACCGTTTCGTGGAGGCCTATCTGGGCTTGCTGAACCTGCAGGATAAGGGACTGGTCCGTGCCATCGGCACCTCCAACTTCAAGCCTGTCCACCTGCAGCGTTTACTCGATCTGGGGCTGGCACCTCAGGTTAACCAGATCCAGCTTGATCCCTATCACCGCCGTGATGACCTGATCGCTCTGCACCAGAACCACGGCATTCAAACCCAGTCCTGGCGCCCACTGGGCTGTGGTGGTGAGATGCTGAATGATCCGGTGATCACTGCCATCGCCGAACAGCATCAGCGCACACCGGCACAGATCATTCTGCGCTGGGCGGTTCAGCAGGGCGTGGCCACTGCGCCCAAGTCAGCCAACCCCGAACGCATGACCGAGAACCTGAGTGTGTTCGACTTCGCTCTCAGTTCTGAAGAGATGTCAGCGCTGGATCAGTTGGGTCAAGACGATCCCAATATGCTGGATGCGGATCAGTTCGGTCACTGAGACGCCAGAAACTCGAGGGTGAGCGGGTCCGGCTCGCCCTCGAAATACGTGTCCAGCACCTGCGTAAACACCGAATTCTCACCGGCTACCTGCGCAAACAGGGTGGCGCAGGACCTCAACTTCAAATCATCCGGCGACCCCATAATCTCGTGGGCGCTACGCCCCTCCAGCGCCAGCAAGGCTTCACAACACGCCTGTAATCGCGGCCCCAAAACCGGGTGTTGCCAGTAGGCGCGAGCTTCATCCAAACCTGATATTCCATAGTGCTGCGCCATGCCGCTGCGCCCCAGCACAGTCAGTTGCGGCAGTATGTACCAGATCCAGTGACCGCACTTCCTGCCCGCTTTCAGCTCGGCCAGCGCCTGTGCATAACAGCCGTCCTGCGCATTCAAAAAACGCTCAAGCACATAGGAATTATTCATCTGTCATCTGTCCGTCATACGACTCTGTACTACTTTAAGAAGTGTAGCGAACGTTCGCGGCACCACAGCATAAGCTGTCATAACAAATAAACATGGCCTGTAAATTGCTGACTACTTAGCAACCACCATTCTGAACACCAGGAGTTGTGCATTTATGGTGCAGTCTCCTGCCCCCGGTGCCGAAATGAGCCTGAATGGTGCATACACACAGGATTCACCGCGTCTTAATGGTGCACTCCTAGGCCTCAGCATGAAAAACAGGTTTGGCTATGACGATGGACTGGAAAGCGTACGACCCCAACGGTTTTTTTGACGAGCTGATTGATGCAGAAGGCGGTATACGACCGCCGGCACGTCAATTGATCCAGTGTCTGGACTCTCTTCCCCCGGAAGAAATTGAATCACGCCGACAGATGGCAGAAGCCACGATTCAAGAGATGGGCGTGAGTTTTACCGTGTATACCGGTGAAGGCACGATTGACCGCGCCTGGCCCTTCGACATCATTCCGCGCACCATCAGTGCCAAGCAGTGGCAAACGACCGCTGCGGGCCTGGAGCAGCGACTGAAGGCGCTCAACCTGTTTATCAACGACCTCTATCACGACCAGCAGGTGTTGAAAGACGGCATTATCCCGCGCGAAATCATTACCGAATCGAAGAACTTCCGCCCCGAGTGTGTGGGGGTTTCTCCGCCGCTGAATGTTTGGGCCCATATCTGCGGTACCGACCTGGTCCGTGACGGCGATGGCGAGTTCTACGTGCTGGAAGATAACCTGCGCGTACCGTCCGGCGTGTCCTATATGCTGGAAAACCGCGCCATCACCAAGCGTGTGTTACCCGAGCTGTTTGAGCAGGACGATATCCTGCCGGTGAACGACTACTGTTCCCAGCTGTTCGACATGCTGAAATCCCTGTCGCCGCGTGACGTGAAGAAGCCCGTCATCGTGGTGCTGACCCCCGGCATCTTCAACTCCGCCTATTTCGAGCACACTTTCCTGGCGCAGCAAATGGGCGTCGAGCTGGTGGAAGGCTCGGATCTGGTGGTGGATGACAAGGACTGCGTCTACATGCGCACCATCAGCGGTCTGGAGCGGGTGGATGTGATCTACCGCCGTATCGACGACATGTTCCTCGACCCTGAAGTGTTCCAAAAGGACTCGGTGCTGGGTGTACCCGGCCTGATGCGCGCCTGGCAGAAAGGTAAGGTCGCCCTGGCTAATGCACCCGGTGCCGGTGTTGCGGACGACAAGGTCGTTTACGCCTATGTGCCTGAGATCATCCGCTACTACCTGAACGAAGAGCCGATCATCAAAAACGTGGAAACCTTCCTCTGTGATGATCCCGAGCAACGCGCTTACGTGCTGGAAAATCTGGATAAGCTGGTGGTGAAACCCGCCAACGAATCCGGCGGCTACGGCATGCTGGTGGGCCCGCACTCCACCAAGAAGGAACAGGCTCAGTTCGCCAAACTGATTCAGGAAAACCCGCGCAACTACATTGCCCAGCCCACGCTGGCCCTGTCCACCTCACCAACACTGGTTGAAAACGGACGTCTGGAACCACGCCACCTGGATCTGCGCCCCTTCATTTTGCAGGGCAAGGACACCTACGTGACCACCGGCGGCCTGACCCGCGTCGCCATGAAAAAAGGCTCACTGGTGGTGAACTCCTCCCAGGGCGGAGGAAGCAAGGATACCTGGATTGTGGCTGGTGGGGAGGAATAACCATGCTGTCTAAAGTTGCCGAACGTCTCTATTGGGCCGCCCGCTATCTGGAGCGCGTGGAAAATACCGCTCGACTGGTGGGAGTCTACGACAAGTTGCTGTTCGACCTGCCTCGCGATGTGAATATCAGCTGGTACAGTCTGGTTGAATTGAACAGCGGTACCGGACCTTTCGAAGAACGCTATCAGGTCCGCAATGAACACAACGTGGTCAAGTTCATGCTGGCCGACGATACCAACCCCAGCTCCATGCTGTCCGCACTGAGCATGCTTCGCGAGAACATCCGCACCAGCCGCGATGTACTGCCGGTGGAAAGCTGGGAGCAGATCAACGAACTCTATCTCTACGCCCAGAACAATATTCGTCTGGGCATTAACCGCAGCAAACGTCACGAGTTTCTCGATCAGATCGTGTGCCGCTGCCAGATGTTCTTCGGCATGCTGTCCGGCACCATGAGCCACGATGCCCCCTGGCAGTTCGTCAAACTGGGCCGAGATCTTGAACGGGCCGACATGACCACCCGTATTCTGGATGCCGGGGCGGCGGCGCTGCTGCAGGCCAACGGTGACGCCAGCGTTAACCTGCGTCAGGTGGTCTGGGGCAACGTACTGCGCTCCGCCAGTGCCTACATGAGCTACCGCCGCAGCGTTCGTCTTTCCGTAACAGGTCCTGATGTAGCCTGTTATCTGCTGCAGGATCCCAATTTTCCACGCAGCGTTCAGGCCTGTCTGACCCAACTCGAAATCTCCGCCGGTAAATTGCCGCACAGCAAAAAGCTGGTGAAAGAGGTGAAGACGATTGACCTGGAGAGCTACCGAATCGAAGACGAAGCCGATCTGGCCAAGGATTTCCGCAGTTATCTGAACGACCTGCAGATCCAGCTCTGCCAGCTCAGCAATCATATATCCCAGACCTGGTTCCCAGCCTGAAACGCCACAAGAGGCCTGTACAGTGACAATCCGTACTGCGATCAACCATGTGACCGAATACCACTTCGATCGGCTGGTGAACCTGTCACCACACCAGATACGACTGCGCCCTGCACCGCACAGTCGTACGCACATTCACGGCTACAGCCTCAAAATTGAGCCAGAAGAGCACTTCATCAACTGGCAGCAGGACCCGTTCGGCAACTACATTGCCCGACTGGTGTTCCCGGAAAAAACCAAGACGCTGAGGATCGAAGTGGAAGTAATCGCCGACATGACGGTGATTAACCCCTTCGATTTCTTCGTTGAAGAATATGCCGAGCACTACCCATTCAAATATGAAGACAGCCTGAAAAAGGAGCTGCAACCCTACCTGGAAATCAGGGAGGAAGGTCCGCTGTTAAAGGACTGGCTGGGCTCGGTTGCACGCAAGAAAACACCGATCAATGACTTTCTGGTGCAGGTCAATCAACGCCTGCAGCAGGATATTGGCTATGGCATTCGCCTTGAGCCCGGTGTGCAAACCTGCGAAGAAACCCTGGAGCTCAAGAAAGGCTCCTGCCGCGATACCAGCTGGCTGTTGGTGCAGATTCTGCGTCATCTGGGGCTGGCGGCGCGCTTTACTTCAGGCTATTTGATTCAGCTGAAACAGGATCAGGAAGCGCTGGATGGTCCTTCGGGAGCCGTCGAAGATTTCACTGACCTTCACGCCTGGTGTGAAGTCTATATTCCCGGCGCCGGCTGGATCGGGCTGGACCCGACCTCAGGCCTGCTGGCGGGCGAAGGCCATATCCCGCTGGCCTGTACCCCGTCACCGGAATCCGCCGCACCCATGACGGGTTACACCGACGAGTGTGAGGTTGAGTTCGACTACAGCAACACCGTTACCCGTATCCACGAAGACCCGCGTGTCACCAGGCCCTACACCGAAGAGCAGTGGGCCTGCATCGATGCACTGGGCAAGATGGTCGATCAGGAACTGCAGGCCGGCGATGTACGCCTGACCATGGGTGGCGAGCCAACCTTCGTCTCCATCGACGATATGGACTCGGCGCAATGGAACATCGAGGCCCTGGGCGACGACAAACTGCGTCTGGCCAAAGACCTGCTGCTGCGACTGCGCGACCGTTTTGCGCCTGGCGGCATGCTCCATTACGGTCAGGGCAAATGGTATCCCGGTGAAGAGGTACCGCGCTGGGCGCTGGGCTGCTTCTGGCGTACCGATGGCGAGCCTTTGTGGCAGGACCGCGAATGGCTGGCACGCGTCGACAAGGATTATGGCCATGGCGTCGATGAAGCGCGTCTGTTCATGCGCACCCTGTGCCGCAATCTGGGTCTGCCCTCGCGCTATTTCATTGAAGCGGTGGAAGACAGCCTGCACTACCTGCGTCAGGAACAACAGCTGCCGGTCAATGTGGACCCCAAGAACTATGATCTGAAGGATGATCTGGACCGCAAACGTCTGGCCCGGCTGCTCACCCGTGGACTGGACACGCCGACGGGCATGGTGCTGCCGCTGGGCTGGAACTACACCAGCGGCGGTTGGCGCTCCACGCCCTGGGATCTGCGCAGCGACGAACTAATTTTGATTCCGGGCGACTCACCCATGGGCTTCCGTCTGCCGCTGGGCAGCCTGCCGGTGGTGGCCGAAGACAAACTGCATTTCGAGCCCGATGCAGACCCCTTCGATGCCAGGCAACCACTGCCCGGCTACCGTCCGTTCTCCGATATGGCGCCTGAGCAGCATGCCAATCCGGCCGATGTACGCCAGATGATGGATATGCCGGCTGATGAAGCGGACAAGGGTATGACGAACGTGCTGACCACCGCACTCTGTATCGAGCCGCGCAACGGTCGTCTGCACCTGTTCCTGCCGCCAATCAGCCTGCTGGAACACTACGTCGATCTGATCAACCATATCGAGCACACCGCTGCCGAACTCAAGCTGCCGGTCGTGATCGAGGGCTATGAACCGCCACGTGATCCGCGTCTGCAAAAACTGCTGGTGACCCCGGATCCGGGTGTGATCGAGGTGAATATCCACCCATCCGGCAGCTGGCAGGAACTGGTGGATAACACCACCGCGCTGTACGAGGAAGCACGCCTGTCGCGCCTGGGCACAGAGAAATTCATGGTCGACGGTCGCCACGGCGGTACAGGTGGCGGCAACCACGTCACTCTGGGCGGTCGCAGCCCGGAAGACAGCCCCATGCTGCGCCGCCCAGACCTGCTGAGATCGCTGGTCACCTTCTGGCAGCATCACCCCAGCCTGTCGTACCTGTTCTCGGGCATGTTTATCGGCCCGACCAGTCAGGCTCCGCGTGTGGATGAAGGCCGCGACGAAGCCCTGTACGAGCTGGAGATCGCCTTCCAGCAGATGCCGGAAGGACTGGTGGACAAACCCTGGCTGGTGGACCGCCTGATGCGCAACCTGCTGGTGGATATCACCGGCAACACCCACCGCTCCGAGTTCTGTATCGACAAGCTGTACTCACCGGGTACCGCGTCCGGTCGTCAGGGCATTCTGGAGTTCCGTGGCTTTGAAATGCCGCCGCATTCGCAGATGTCACTGGTACAGGTGCTCCTGCTGCGTGCGCTGGTCGCCCGCTTCTGGAAGGAGCCCTATCAGAAACCACTGGTTCGCTGGGGCACTCAGTTGCACGACCGTTTCATGCTGCCTCATGCGATCTGGTCCGATTTGAACGATGTGGTCAAGGATCTGCAGGCCCATGGGCTGCCGTTCCAGCTGGAATGGCTGGCCCCGTTTGAAGAGTTCCGCTTCCCGCATTATGGCCGGGTTCAGATCGATGATATCGAACTGGAACTGCGTTGGGCCATCGAACCCTGGCATGTACTGGGTGAAGAGATCTCCAGCTTCGGAACCGCGCGCTATGTGGATTCTTCGGTGGAACGTCTGCAGGTACGCCTGACCGGCCTGACCGAAGGGCGCTATGTGCTGGCCTGTAATGGCCGTCGTGTGCCGCTGAAGAGCACCGGTGTGCAGGGCGAGTTCGTGGCCGGGGTACGTTACCGTGCATGGAATCCGCCGTCAGCACTACACCCGACCATCGGTGTGCATGCGCCGCTGACCTTCGATCTGATCGATACCTGGAATGGCCACTCTATCGGTGGCTGTACCTACCATGTCAGTCATCCGGGCGGTCGCAGCTACGATACCCAGCCGGTGAATCCTTTCGAGGCCGAGGCACGACGGGTGAACCGCTTCCAGCAGTTCAACCACACCCCCGGCGCGGTGACACCGCCGCCGTTTTACCAGGCCTTGCGCGAATTTTTCCCACACGGAAACGAACCGCGCCCCATGCAGCCACCACGCGAGGAGATACTGGCGGAATATCCCTGGACTCTGGATCTTCGAAAGTACACTTGAAGTGTTCAATAAATCACCTATGATGCCCGCTGAATTCCAGCCAGAGGCGCCTGTATAGTGGCCACCGACAATCTGACGCAAACGCAGACCCAGGGCCCCGCTCCGGTCGATGACTCACTGCTGAGGTATCGACCGAACGATGGCCGCTATGACGAGGCCTATACCGAGACCGGGGAGGTACGGCCGCACTGGAAGTACCTGCTCAACGCTCTGGACCAGCTCGGCCCCGTGGGCCTGGAAAGCCGTCAGCGCAAGGCACAACGCATCCTCAGGGACGATGGTGCCAACTATAACCCGACCGGTGGCGAACAGCAGAGCCGGGAATGGGGGCTGGACCCTGTTCCCCTGTTGATCGACAGCGAAGACTGGAGCCAGGTCGAATCCGGCCTGAGCGAACGGGCCGAGCTGTTTGACCTGATTCTGCGTGACCTCTATGGCCCGCGTGAGCTGATCAAAAGCCGCGTGCTGCCGCCCGAGCTGATCTTCGGCCACAACGGCTTTTTGCGTGCCTGTGACGGTCTGGCGATGCCCGGTGAGCAACAGCTGATCCTGCATGCCGCCGATATGGTACGTGGCACCGACGGTCGTCTGCAGGTTGTTGCCGACCGGACTCAAGCCCCCAGCGGTGCCGGCTATGCGCTGGAAAATCGCATGGTAATGTCACGCATCCTGCCCAGTCTGATTCGTGACAGTCAGGTCCACCGTCTGGCCCTGTTTTTCCAGGCTCTGCGGCGCAAGCTGAATAGCCTGTCACCCAATGGCGGTTCGCCGCGCGTGGTGATTCTGACCCCCGGCGCCTACAGCGAAACCTACTTCGAACACACCTATCTGGCCAACTACCTGGGCTACTCGCTGGTTCAGGGCGGCGACCTTACGGTACGTGATGGCTACGTGTGGATGAAATCGCTGGACGGCCTGCACCGCGTCGATGTGATTCTGCGTCGTGTGGATGATTCCTGGTGCGACCCGGTCGAACTGCGCGGCGACTCCCATCTGGGTGTACCCGGTCTGCTGGAAGTGGTGCGCGCCGGTCATGTGGCCATCGCCAACCCGCTGGGTTCTGGCGTGCTGGAAAACCCTGCCCTGCTCAAGTTCATGCCGCAGATCAGCGAGTTTTTCCTCGGTCGCCAGCTGTCACTGCCCAGTACTCAGTCCTGGTGGCTGGGTGATCCTGAAGACCGTGCCTATGCACTGAATAATATCGATACTCTGGTGTTCAAAGGCACCCAGCGTCGTCCCGGTCAGCACAGCATCTACGGCGCCGAACTAAGCAAAGAGCAGCGCACAGCCCTGTTCAACGAATTGACCCGCAACCCGGCTAACTGGGTTGCCCAGCTGGCCAACCTGCCATCGACGGTACCGGTCTGGCAGGGACAGGACCTCAAGCCACGCCCGACCGTAGTACGCGGTTTTGCCGTCGCCGACGAGGGCTCCTACACCGTCATGTCCGGTGCACTGACCCGCGTGGCGGGCGAAGGCAACCAGATGGTGGTCAGCAATCAGCTCGGTGCGACCAGCAAGGACACCTGGGTACTGGCCTCTGAGCCTCAGCGTTTCACTACCCTGCGCGATCAGCAGGCAACCCTGCTGACCGGCGAACAGAGCAGCGACCTGCCCAGCCGCGTAGTGGAAAACCTGTTCTGGATGGGCCGTTATTCGGAGCGCGCCGAATCCTCTACTCGCCTGCTGCGAACCGTGTTCATGCAGCTCAACAGCATCAATGCGCTGCCGGACAGTGTGCGTCAGCAACTGTTGCGCAGCGTGACCGAAGTCACCGGCACGCGCCCGGGATTCTTTGCCCCGCAAACTGAAGCGGCAGCGGACCCTGAGCCGGAGCTGATCAGCGTGATTCTGGACGCCAACCGTTACGGCAGCGTCTGCTCCAACCTCAACTCCATGCTGAATTGCACCGAAGAAGCACGTGAGATGCTGTCCGGCGATACGCACCGGGTGCTCAGTGACTTGCGCGATACCATCCGCGACCTGCCGCAGCAGCTGCAGCCCGGCAGTCTGTCCGCGCCTGAAGAAGCACTGGACCCCGTGATCACCAGCCTGTTGGCGCTGTCCGGCCTGTCACAGGAAAGCATGATCCGTGGCTTCGGCTGGCGTTTCCTGGAGATGGGACGACGTCTTGAGCGCACCCTGCAAAGCGCCCAGTTGCTGCGCTCGTTGCTGGTTCCCGTTCTTTCCGACGATGAAGAACAGCAGATGCTGGAAGCGGCACTGATGTGTGGCGAGGTGTTGGTCACCTACCGTCGCCGCTACCGCAGCCAGCCGGAAATGCGCAATGCGCTGGTACTGTTGCTGCTGGACCGCAGTAACCCGCGTTCACTGCAGTATCAGCTCAGTCAGCTCAGCCAGCACCTGTACGAACTGCAAGGCGGAGACTCCACCTCACTGCTCAGCGCCGAGCGGCGTAAACTGTTGCAGGCACGTACCCTGCTGCAGCTGTCCCACGCCGATGAACTGGCGGAGCAAGGCAGCGAAGGCCAGCGCCTGGCTCTGGATAACATGTTGAGCCAGCTGTTCATTCTGCTGACAGAAACCGCCAATCTGATAGCCGGCCACTACTTCGAACATCAGCGTAATCCGCAGCGTCTGGTGAATACCAGCTGGAGTGAAGACGAATGATCTACCGCATCCGCCACATCACTCGTTACGCGTACGACAACCCGGTCAGCCAGTGTTACAACAAGGCGCACCTTTTACCCCGTAATACGCCGTCACAACGCTGTCTGGATACCCGCATCAGTATCGCGCCCCAGGCCAACTGGCTGCGCGAGCACCAGGATTACTTCGGCAATCGTTACTGCTACTTCATGCTCAACGAGCCGCATCTGAGCCTGGAGATCGACATTACCAGTCGAATCGAAGTCACTCCGATGCAGCCAGAAAATGCTCTGGATTTGGGGTGCAGTGTGGAAGAAGCCCGCGAGCGGATATCCCTGGCTCTGGACAGCACCACGCTGGATGCCCGTGAGTTCCTGCTGGACTCCGCCATGATTCGCGCCAGCGATGCCCTGCGCGAGTACGCCAAGCCCAGCTTCACAGCCGAGCGCTCCCTGCTGTCGGCCACCCGTGACCTGACCCGCAGAATCTTTGAAGAGTTCACCTACGATCCGGAATTCTCCACCATCGCTACGCCGCTGAAGGAAGTGCTGGAACACAAACGCGGGGTCTGTCAGGACTTTGCCCATCTGGCCATTGGTTGCCTGCGCTCGCTCGGTTTTCCGGCCCGCTATGTCAGCGGCTATCTGGAAACCCTGCCGCCGCCCGGGGAGAAAAAGCTGATCGGTGCCGATGCCTCGCACGCCTGGTTTGCGGTGTATTCACCGGGAGATGGCTGGTTCGAGTTCGACCCGACCAACAATAATATGCCTACCGGGCAGCACATCGTAACGGCCTGGGGGCGTGATTATGCGGATGTGACGCCACTGCAGGGCGTGATCTTTGATGGCGGTGGCGAGCAGACACTGGAAGTATCGGTGGATGTTGCCCGCGTCTAACGCCAAGTCTGGCGTCAGACTGACCGGACAACATCCAAAGGTTTCAGACAAATAGACCAGTTTTAGCCTGTGACAGCGTCAAGCGACTGCACGTTGCCGTCAGGATAGGCCGGCAGATCAAAGGCAGCACCGGCCTGAGCCTCATCCTGCTCAGGCTCACCCCACACCTGATGTACCGGCAACACACCGGCCCACACTGGCCAATCCAGATCCGCTTCATCATCCACCACGCCCGCTGCACGTACCTTCATTGAGGCTTCATCCAGACGTACGCGAAGAATGCCGGTTGCCTTGGTTTCCACTTCGGTAACAGGGCGCAGGGCGTCCCAACGACCGGGACTGAGTTTCTCCACAAAGCGCTCGAAGTGGTAACGCTTGGCTTCAGGCTCCGTCACCGCCTCAGGCACGCCATACACCATCACCGAACGGTAGTTGGCCGAGTGATGAAAGGCCGAACGTGCCATCACCAATCCATCCAGCGTAGCCAGGGTAATACACACCTTATCCTGCGCCTGTTCAGCGCCGTGAATATTGGCGGCGCGGCTGTGACCATGCCAGTAGAGGTAATCGCCATCGCGCCAGTGGCAGGTGGGAATCACACGCACCTGACCGTTGATCTGAAAACCGACAAAACAGAGCAGTGACTGGTCAATGAAATCCAGCATCGCCTGGCGATCACTTTGCGCACGCTTGGCACCACGTTTCACCTGAGTCAGAGGTGTGGATGACAGGGCTGCAGAGGATGCTGAAGGGGTCGGCTCTAGTGCTGGATTAGACATGTTTAGGCTCCAACCTGTGCACCGGTGAAATCTGTTCAGCCGGTGCAATAATGAACAAATTGAGCACCTACTCTAACCAGATCAGGTATTATCAAAAATATCCAGAATTTGAATTTTTATACATACCAGATGAGTTCTCAGCGTACGATCAATGTCTCCAGTCTCAACCTCTCGCTGCAACCGGGGCAGGGGCCGCTGTACAGCCAGTTGATTGAGCAGATCAACGACGCTATCCAGCAGGGACGCCTGCAGCCCGGTGACCGCCTGCCCGGCAGCCGAGCCATGGCGCAGGCACTGGGCGTGTCACGCAGTACGTTGGTCAATACCTATGAACGGCTGGTCGCCGAAGGCATTCTGGTCAGCCGCGCCAAAAGCGGGGTGTTTATCGCGGACCAGCCACAACCGACGATCCAGCCAACGCCTAAGCCCTCAGCCACACCGGGTCCTGAACTGCCCTCATTTGATTCCGGCGCCGATTTGAGCGTGTTCCCGCTCAAGCGCTGGCAGAAAAGCATGAGGGCCAGCTGGCTCAACCCTGACCCTCGGGTTTTGGGCGATGATTACCCAGGTGGCTACCCCGGCCTGAAACAGGCCATAGCGGACTACCTGTATCAGCTGCGAGGACTGGAATGCAGTCCGGAGCAGATCATGATTACCGCCGGCAGCCGTGACTCTTTGACCCTGCTGCGTCACACGCTGGACCAGCTGAGCCCCGACAGCCGCTGGCTGACCGAGGACCCTGCCTACATTCCCATTCGCAGACTGCTGCAAAACTGGAACGCCACGGACCGTCCTTTTCTGCTGCCGGTCGATGACGAAGGCTGCCAGTTACCACCCCTGGCACAGGAAACCCATGCCCCCATCGTGCTGCTGACCCCCAACCGCCAGTACCCATCCGGCAAGGCACTCAGCCCCCAGCGCCGTCAGCAGTGGCTGCAACAACTACAGGATGAAAAACTCTGGCTGGTAGAAGATGACTACGACAACGAGTTCACCTTTCAGGGCCGTCATGGCATTCCCCTGATGCAGGCAGACCGAGCAGACCGGGTGTTTTTTGTCGGCAGTTTTTCCAAGGTACTGTTTCGTGGTCTCAGACTGGGGTTTGTGGTCGCACCTCATCGTTATATCAATCTGTTGCAAACCAGCCGTCAGCAGCTGGGCGCATCTGCAGCCCTGCCCATGCAGCCGGTACTGGCCGAGTTCATGAACAACGGTGACTTCGGACGCCACATCAACCGCATGCGCCGTCACTATCGCCACAAGCGTGATCAGCTGCTGCAGCTGGTCCAGGATCAACTGGCGCCCTGGTGTGAATGGCAGCCACCTCAGGGTGGCATGCACCTGATCATCCGCTTGCGCGAAGACGTGCGTAACGCACTCTTGGCAGCAGGTCATCAAGCGCCGCTGGACCAGCATCTGGCTGCACTTTTGAGCGATCAAATGGAGCTGCCGGCACTGTCATCACACTACGGATGCGAGGCTCAATTGCTGCGCCCTCACCCGCACTCCGTACCTGAGGGGTTCATTCTCGGCTACGCCAGCCCCTGTGAAGACAGGATGCGCATGATGATAGAAACCCTGCAGCAGCAGCTGAAACAGCTGCTGGATTAATCCTGTCAAACGGGATAAGGTTGGCGTTCTACTTAATCAGGTTGCAGGACATGATCGATCATTCCATGCATACACAGCACCACTGGCGTCTGTCGATTGGCCAACACTGGTCACGCAGTATTCGTGGTATCGCTATCCCCCCTCCCCAGGCCATCAGTTCACACTGATCCGGCCATCGGCTCTCTATTGCCTGTTCAGTAACGACAGTCCCACTGTGCACACGCACGGTTATTGCTTCGCTATGCTTAAGCCTCAGTTGCCTTAATCGGCATACGTGCGTTCGGCTATGAGCAGGACAGGTCCGTACTGAATCATCTCTGCCCTTGAAACAGCCTCAACGGCAGAATCGACTTCGGGGTTGCACACATCTGTGCGTTCCCTGCTGTCAGGACCCTTGGCCAGATCACTCAAATCAGGTTTCAGTTTTTACCTAACAAGAGTTATCGGTCCCATGAAACACGCTACTCAACAGCCCAACACCCAAGTAAACAGCCAGCAATCCGCAATGGAGCAGGCCGCCATTGAAAATGCCAGCATGCAGACAATGACTGCAGGTGAAGCGATGATCGAGTCCGCCGTTGCCAACGGCGTCGACACGGTATTCGGTATTCCGGGTGCCCAGATCTATCCGCTGTTTGACGGTATCTACAAGCACGAGCTTGACCTGATCGTGCCGCGCCATGAGCAGAGCGCTGCCTACATGGCGATGGGCTATGCCAAATCCACTGGTAAAACCGGCACGTTCGCGGTCGTACCCGGCCCCGGCATTCTCAATACCACTGCGGCCCTGTGTACGGCCATGGGCAATTGCAGCCCGGTCGTTGGCCTGACCGGTCAGGTACCCTCAGTGTTTGTCGGCCAGGGCCGTGGTCACCTGCACGAGCTGAAGGATCAGGCCGGTACGCTGAGATCGATCATCAAGGATGCCTTCACGATCGACAACGCCGAAGACACCGCAGCCATCATGAATCAGGCCTACCAGACCGTCCGTACAGGCCGTCCGGGCCCGGTTACGGTTGAAATGTGCTGGGACACCATGGCGTCTCAGGCCTCGTTCGCTTCACCGGCGCCCGCACCAGAAGTGGAACAGGCACCTGAACTCAATCTGGACTTCCTCAAGGCAGCCGCTGAACTGATCGCCAAGGCTCGCAAGCCGATGCTGATGTGTGGTGCCGGTGCCCTGCACGCGTCTGAAGAAGTGACCGCGCTGGCCGAGCTGCTGAATGCACCGGTAACCGCGTTCCGCAGTGGCCGCGGTGTGGTAGCAGAGGATCACCCGCTGGGCCTGTCGGCTGTAGCCGCGCGCCAGCTGTGGGACGACTGCGATCTGATGATTGGCATCGGCTCGCGTCTGGAGATGCCCTACATGCGTTGGGGCAACTACATGGCCTATGAGCGCAAGCCAAGCAGTGGTCCCACGCTTATCCGTATCGATATCGACCCGGCGCAGATGGAGATCTTCACCCCGGATCTGGGCATCGTGGGTGACTCGGCTCAGGTATGCCGTGCCCTGCACAACCTGCTGCTGAACCAGGCCAAACCGAACCCGGACCGTTTGGAAGAGATCGCACGCGCCAAGGCGATCGCCTGGGATGCGTTGCAAACAGTTCAACCGCAGATGGCCTATCTGGATGTGATCCGACAGGTGCTGCCGCGTGATGGTTTCTACGTGCCCGAACTGTCCCAGATGGGCTTCGCGACCTGGGTCGGCGGCCTGCCGGTGTACCAGCCGCGCACCTATGTGGAAGGCGGCTTCCAGGGCACGCTGGGATACGGCTTCCCCACCGCGCTGGGCGTGAAAGTAGCCAACCCGGACAAGGCTGTGGTTTCTGTCAGCGGTGATGGTGGCTTCATGTTCGGCGTGCAGGAGCTGATGACCGCCGCCGAGTTCAATATCGGTCTGGTCAGCATCGTGGTGAACAACCAGTCCTACGGAAATGTTCGCCGTGACCAGCAGATGGGCTTCGGCAGCCGCTTCAGCGGTTCCGAGTTGAAGACACCTGACTTCGTCAAACTGGCAGAAAGCTTTGGCATCGCCGGTTACCGTGTGGATAGCCCTCAGGCGCTCAAACCATTGTTGGCGAAATGCATAGAACTGAACCAGCCCTGCCTGATCGAGATTCAGTCCGAGCGCGGCCTCGAAAGTTCGCCCTGGCCGTTCATCCACCCACAAGGCAAGCTGTAAGTCTTATTGCTCAGGGCTGTCATTGAAGTGGACCGGAGGCTTTACCCGTCGGTCCACTTCAAGATGAAACAGATCCGGTCGATTGTAATGCCCGCTCACATCCAGCGCCTTGCGGGCGGCGCGGGCTTCTTCCAGATCGATATCGGCGTACAGGATCGACTTTTCCTGATGCAGGGGCCCGGCAACCACGCCACCAAAGGGCTTGATCACCACCGCATCGCCGGGATTGATCCACTCATCCGGCGTAAACAACCGATCCCGTTCAGGGAAACTGTCCGGCAGATCCGAACCCTGCACAGCGGTTGCGGTACTCAACACGTGGCAGCCACCCTCTCGGGCAATGTGATTCATGGACGCCAGCCAGGTGTCTCCCGAGTCCCAGGTAGGCGCCAGATAGAACTCGATGTCCTGTGCATAAAGCGCAAACCTTGCCAGCGGCATGTAGCTCTCCCAACAGATCATGCAGCCAATTCGGCCCACCGCCGTCTGCACAACTTTGAGCCCTGAAGCATCACCCATGCCCCAGACCATCCGCTCCGGATTGGTGGGCATCAGCTTGCGGTGCACATTCAGGATCTGGCCATCGGCATCGATTACCGCAACAGAGTTGAACAGCGTGGTGCCACTGAAGCGGGAGTCCAGCTCATTCATGCCGATCACCACAACGACACCTGCCGCTTTGACCGCCTCACAAAAGCCATCCAGATCACCCCGTTTAAGGTCGACCGAGTTCTGGCGCAAGCGGGTATGCAGCTGGTTTCCAAGTGCCATATCGCCACCGGGTTTAAGGCGCCAGATCCAGGTGGGATAGCCTGGCAAATAGGCTTCGGGAAACATGACCAACCGGGCCCCCTGCGCCACTGCTTCATTCAGGCTATCGATGGCGCACGACAGGGTTTGCTGGAGGTCCAGCCAGACAGGTGGTTTTTGTACGATTGCGACTCTGGTGCTCAAGCTGCTCATGACAAGTCCCCGATGATTCGGTTGGTAGCGGCTCCGGGGGCCCATGAATACAGCTTGATATCGAACCGCTGTGAAGAGGTTTAAGCCTAGTGGAGATCGATAGGCTGTCAAAAACGGGACACTCACCGGCACTTCCTGTCATGGATTCAGGCCGTGCTTTACGAGTACCCTTCCACTAAGCGAATACGACAATAGATATAAGAGAGCACTATGGCGATTTACGAATACGACGGCCAACGCCCTGAAATAGACAGCACCGCCTACGTACACGAACAGGCAACCCTGATTGGGCAGGTCAAACTCGCAGCGGGTGCCAGCATCTGGCCTCAGGCGGTATTGCGGGCCGACAACGAACCCATCCTTATCGGCACCGGCAGCAATGTGCAGGATGGTGCCGTGCTGCACACCGACCCCGGTTTTCCGCTTGACGTGGCTGAAGGCGTCACCATCGGCCATCAGGCGATGCTGCACGGCTGCAGCGTGGGGGAAAACTCTTTGATCGGTATTCAGGCCATCGTTTTGAACGGCGCCAAGATCGGCAAAAATTGTCTGGTCGGCGCCGGTGCGCTGGTAACCGAAGGCAAGGAGTTCCCGGACAATTCTCTGATTCTGGGCAGCCCCGCCAAGGTGGTTAAAACGCTGGGAGAAGACGCCGTCGCAGCGCTGAAGGCCAACGCCCTGTCCTACGTTGGCAAAGCCGCTGACTACCCGACCAAACTGAAACGTATCGACTGAGCCATGTAAGGCTTACTCGTCGTCATAGCCCTTGAGCAGGCGACGCAGATACCAGAACAGACCCAACGCCATCAGCGGCACCAGCAGACTCAGGCCCAGCGATAGCTGACGCTCAAGCTCGGTGTCGCCGAGGATATTCCTCAGCGTGCGATCGATCAGATCGAAGGCGTAGTAAGTCACCACAATCACGGTGAAGCTTTCCAGTTTGGCCTGCATGCGGATCTGGCGCTTGGCACGACGATTCAAACCTTCCAGAAGATTCTTGTTCTGACTTTCGATGGATAGATCCACCTGAGAGCGAATCAGATCGGTGGAGCGTGCGATGCGCTTGGACAACCGTTCGATCCGCTCACCGGTGGTACGGCAGGTGCGTCGAGCCGGGTCCAGCCGACGATCCATGAACTGCTCGAAAGTCTGTATCCCTTCAAGGCGTTCCTCACGCAGTTCCACTATTCGGCTGTACAGCAAGGCAAAATAGGCTTCAGATGCAGCCAGACGGTTCGCACTGCGGGCAGACAGATCTTCCACGCGGGCGGCCTGCTGCATCAACTCATTCACGAGTTCTGCCGGTTCACGCTGAGCGGCTGCGATCGAGGCCACGGTTTCGGCCAGTGACTGATCCAGTCGCGTTACTTCAGGCATCAGCTCGGTGCTCAACGGCAACCCCAAGAGCGCCATATGACGATAGGTTTCAATTTCACATACCCGCTGCAGCAAGCGGCCACAACGGTACTCGATCATCCTGGGCTGCTGCAGCACCAGAACCCGACTCATTCGGCTATCCATCCGCTCACGGAAGTCGGTATACACCAGTCCCGCACCGCCCATCACAGAGGAGCCTGACACCTGATGATCGCCAAAATGGCGTTCCAGCAAAGGCTCAAGATCATGTTCAGGGCAAGGCTGACAGATGATTTCGACGCCGCAGAGATAGGCTCCAGGCAGACTTTCCTCTTCCCCCTTGCGCCAAACAGGTACCATCAGCGTATCAAGCCCATAGAGCGTCAGGCTGTAAAACTCGCTATGCGGCTCAAATCGCAGGGCATACCTGGCATTACGGGTAAAAAAGAAACCTGCTTCATTGTCCGGCTGAGGAAGCCCCCAGGCTGACACCAGCTTGCGTACCTGCAGATTGACGGCATCCGGTGAGGCGCCATCGTACAGAATTGCCTTATGCGAGAGCGCCAGCGGCGCGTGAAGTCTCTGAAACGGGCGGGCATGAACTTCTGCCACGATTTGGTCACGCAAGGAGTGGTCATGCATACTGCTGGCTCCGATCAACTGCAGCAACGGATAGTTGTCCCAGCATACCAGAGCTGAGCGACAAGCCTGTAAAAGACGCGCAGAAATGAAACAGCTCACTCATACACATCCCGTCAGCCTAAGTGACTGGCCTCAATGGCATCAGGGTATTCGCCACTACGCCGTCTGGTGCCTGCCCGTGGATGATCCTGACTGGCTGGCCTTTATCGACCAGGCACAAACGTCACTGTCGCCCTGGCTGCACCCAGGCTATGCACGCCAGCCCCACATTACACTCTTTGCAGCCGGCCTTGTGGATAAAAATTACTACAGCGCTGACATGCAGGCTGCACAAATCAAGTCACTGGAGTTATACAGTCTATCCCCAGTGTTATTAACACCCTCTATCTTATCCACATTCCCCACCGCGCCCTGGCTGGGCATTGAGGATGTGAATAACCAGCTGGAACTGCTTAGAAGCCTTATCGTAACTGGCTTTGAAGAGGATTCACCTGCGTTCGAATACCAGCCGCATATCACTCTGGGTTTCTACCGGGACAGTTATCCACTTGCAGACCTGACAGAGCAATTTGAGCACCTGAGTCAAATTGCAGCCAAGTTACCCACACTGAAGATCAGCCAGTTGCAGCTGTGTTACTACAACACTCAGGAGATTCAGGGCCCCTTGTTGATACAACATGCAATCACTATGAGCTCTGAGGAAGATACCACCTCATCGGGCACTCAGCTCCAACAACCCTTCTGAGGCACGAGACAGAGTTTCCAGCTCGCTGGCCAGCATGCTTACAAAGGCACGGGTCAACGCGGAACGCGCACGGTGGCGCGGAAAAATGATGGAATACCGATAATCGATGCGCGGAGCAAAGCGTTTGACCACCACGCCAAGACGTCGGTAGTGCAGCGCCGTGATCGGATCGACAATGGAAACGCCGTTGCCCGCCAGCACAAAAGCACATGCAGCATAGTGAAGCTGGGTATCAATCAACTGCTGACGCGACACATCGGCCTGATCAAACACGTTGTCGATCTTGTAACGCAGGTCCTGCTCCGACCCCAGACTGATGAAGACCTCATCTTCCAGATCCTGAGGCGTGATCACTTCCTTATTAGCCAGTGCATGCCCTTGCGGCAGTACACAGACCATGGCACTGCTGGCCAGGCTCTCTTCTTCAATCGCCGAATCGGTCAGGTGAATCGCCGAGATCACGCCGAGATCAAAATCCTGACTGGCGACCAGGTCCACCACCTGCTGGGTACTGCGAACCTGAAGGCTGAGGGAAACATTAGGATGTTCGTCGCTGAACCGGCGAGCCACCGCTGGAAGAAATTCCACCGAGGCCGCCGGCATGGACGCGATCCTCAATGAGCCAAGATGCAAACCTCTCAGTTCTTCGGCCGCACGCGAGAGCTGCTCCAACGAGACGAAAGCACGCTCCACTTCCTCGTAAAAAAACCGGGCTTCCGGGGTAGGCACAAGGCGGCGCTTGTGGCGCTCGAACATCTGCACACCCACGGTGTCTTCGAAATCACTCAGCAAACGGCTGACAGCGGGCTGGGAGATATAGAGAATGTTCGCTGCACCGCTGGTGGTGCCACTGATCATGACGGCCCGAAACGCCTCGATCTGTCGATAGGTCAGCTTGGCCACATCCCCTCCTCCTGCGACAACTTGATAACATCATATTATTAATTAATACAAACAAACGATTTGATGTTATCGCATGAAATGCCCAAGATTTCATCCATAGTCACACATTGCCTAAGGGCAAATAATAATTATAACCGGAGAACGCTTATGGAACGTCTGTTCCGTTATGTACTGACCGCTCTGATCAGTCTGGTTGCGCTGTTCCAGTTTGTGCAGGTGCTGACGCGTTACATCTTCGAGCTTCCCGTCATGGGGCTGGAAGAGATGGCCGTCATCCCCACCATCTGGCTCTACATTCTTGGCAGCGTCAACGCGTCACGCGAAGATACCCAGATTCGTGCCAACGTGCTGGAGATCTTCCTCAAGACCGACCGCAGCCGTGCAGTGCTGCTGGCGATCTCGGACCTGATCAGCATCATCGTCTCGGTCTGGATGACCCTGTGGGCCTGGAAATATTTCAGCTACGCCCTGCGGGTCTGGAAGGAAACCCCCACCCTCTACATCCCGACCTTCACCTACGAATCCGCGCTGTTTATAGGCCTGGTGCTGATGACTCTGTTCACGGCCTGGCACTTCTGGCGCAACATCGCCTTCCTGATGGGCTGGCGCAAGACTCCGGATCATCCTGTGGATGACGATTACCCCGAAACACCCGAAGTTCAGGAATTTCAGGTGCTCTCCGATGCACATGAGGAATCCAAACGATGATTGAGATTGCACTGCTTGCCTTCGCGGTACTGGTCATACTGCTGACTTTAGGTGTTCCCCTGCCCTACTGCTTCGGTGCGGGCCTGATGGTGATGACCCTTGTGGGTGAAGCCACCATGCGCGGCATGATGCTCTGGGGCTTCAGCCAGCTCACCAACCCGGTCCTGCTCGCGATTCCGCTGTTCGTCTTTGCCGGCACCATCATGAGTGTCAGCGGCATCGCCGGCAGCCTGTTGAACTTCGTCAACGTATTCGTGGGACGGGTTCGCGGTGGACTCGGCGTCGTAGCCTCCATCAGCTGCGCCATTATCGGTGCCATCTCCGGCAGCGGTCTGACCGGTGTGGCGGCCATCGGCCCGCTGCTGATCCCCGAAATGGAAGCCAAAGGCTATCCTCGTGCCTATGCCACGGCCCTGATCGCCAACTCTTCCATTCTGGGTCTACTGATTCCGCCCAGCGTCACCATGATCGTATATGGCTGGGTGACGGATACATCAATCCTTGCCTGCTTCCTGGCCACACTCGGCCCAGGCCTGCTGGTAATGTTTAACTTCTCTATTGTGAACCTGGTGGTATCACGCAAATTCCCGCTGATCCTGGATCAAAAGCTGCCGTTCGACAAACTGATGCGCGAAGCAGGCAAGCGGACCTTTAATGCGCTGCCTGCACTGCTGATGCCCGTGATCATTCTGGGCGGTATCTACGGCGGCATCATGACTCCAACCGAGGCGGCTGCCGTGGCCGTGATCTACGCCCTGCCGGTCGGCTTCATGATTTACCGCGGCCTGACCTGGAAGACCCTGCTGGAGTCCGGCAAGGAGTCCGCCACCGCGGTCGGCTCCATCCTGATCATGATCCTGTTCAGCCTGATGCTGAGCCAGATCTACGTGCTCGAAGGCATTCCGCAGGCACTGGTGGATTCCATCTTCGCCATTACCGAAAACAAGGTGGTGCTGCTGATCCTCATCAACCTGTTCCTGTTCGGTATCGGCATGGTGGTGAACGATATCACCGCCATCATCCTGACCGCTCCACTGTTGCTGCCGCTGATGTCAGCACTGGGCGTCAGCCCGATCCAGTTCGCCGCCATCATGGGCGTGAATACAGCCATGGGGGGTGTGACACCGCCGTACGCCAGCATCCTGTACCTCGGTGCTCGTATCGGCAAGGTCAAGTTCACCGAGGTGGTCAAGCCGGCCATGATGCTGATCCTGTTCGGCTACATACCGGTGGTTGTGCTTGTTTCCGTATGGCCCGATCTGTCCGAGTTCCTGCCCGGCCTGTTCGGTTACTGATCTACCGCTCGACTCACGAAACCAGGAGATAACAATGAAAAAGTCCCTGTTCAAAACCGCGGCTCTGGCCGCGGCCCTGTCAGCATCCATCACCACCATGGCGGAAGCCGCCACGCTGAAACTGTCGCACGTGCGTCCTCAAGACACCGCGATTGACGTTGACGCGAACCGTTTCGCCGATCAGGTGAATGCGGCAACCGATGGCGAGATCAAGGTCAAGATCTTCCCGGCCAGCGCCCTGGGTGATTACACCGTAGTACAGGAGCGTGTGGGTCTGGGTGCCATCGATATGGCTGTACAGCCACCGGCTTCCAGTGCAGACAAGCGTTTCCAGCTGGTTTATATGCCTTACCTCGTTAAGAACTGGGACGATGCAGAACGCGTATTCGCCAAAGGTTCTCCCATGCGTAATGTCGTGTCCGAGCTCTACGCCAGGCAGAATATTCGGGTGTTAGGCGCCTGGCCGGTATACTTCGGTGGCATTGCCCTGAACCAGGACGTGGCCAATGCAGCCGATCCGACCGCCGACAAGGGCGCCAAGCTGCGCGTACCTCCGATCAAGACCTTCCAGCTGACTGCTGACAACATCGGCTTTATTGGTTCACCGTTACCTTTCTCTGAAGCGTTTACTGCCGTGCAAACCGGTGTTGTAGATGGAGTCATGGGCTCCGGTGCCGAAGGCTACTACGCCTCTTTTCGTGACGTAACCAAATACTACCTGCCACTAAATACCCATTTCGAGATGTGGTACCTGCTGATCAACGAAGAGATCTACAGCGAACTGGATGAGGAGCAGCAGGCGGCGCTGAATGCGGCTGCCGAGCAGTTTGAGTCGGCCCGCTGGGAAACCGCACGTGGCGACCAGGCGCGTAACGAAAAGCTGCTGGAAGAGGCGGGCGCCACCATCCTGCCGGTGTCAGATGAGCAGATCAACAAAACTGCCGAGATCGTGCGCAAGCAGGTATGGCCGGAAGTGATCAACGACATCGGTGCCGATTGGGCGAACGACATTCTTGACCGCGTAATGAAGTAACTCCCTGGGCTCGACTGCCTGTCGGGCCCTATATTTTTAAGAAGGTAAGTATCCATGCAGGCGACTCATCACAGTGCCCGCACAGCAGACCTTTGCCTGATCGGAGGCGGCCTTGTGGGGCTGGCCACCGCACTGGGACTGCAGCGGCACGGCCTGAACGTCACCATCCTCGATGAGGCTGACGTGGCGCTGCGGGCGTCCCGCGGCAACTTCGGTCTAGTCTGGGTACAGGGCAAGGGCGATACCCTGCCCGAATATGCGCAGATCTCACGTCTGTCGGCACGGCTCTGGTCCGATCTGGCCAGTCGACTGCGCGAAGACACGGGGATCGATGTCGAGCTGCAGCAACGCGGCGGGCTGTATCTGTCTCTGACCGAGCAGGAAGTGGCCCACCGTGAAACCATGCTGTTGCGCATGCGAGAGGCGGCAGACGGCGACTATCCGTTTGAACGCCTGGACCTGCACCAAGTACGTGAACTCATCCCCGAAGCCGGGCCGGAAGTGGCAGGCGCCACCTGGTGCCCGGAAGACGGACACGTAAACCCGCTAAAGTTGATGCGCGCGCTGACCGAAGCGTTTCTCAAGCACGGTGGTCAGATCGCCAACAGCGGTCGAGTAGAGGCGATTACCCCGCTCGCTCAGGGATTCAAGATCCAAACCCCTGAGGGGGTATGGCAGTGTCAGAAAGTGGTGCTCAGCGCCGGACTTGGGAATAGTACTCTGGCACCAATGGTAGGCCTGGACGCACCGGTATTTCCCAACCGAGGACAGGTGTTGATCGCCGAGCGGGTACGTCCCTTCCTGCACTACCCCACGGGACACGTGCGTCAGACCGGCGAAGGCACCATTCAGGTCGGCGACTCCAAGGAAGACGTGGGCTTCGACAGTGGCACCACCACCGAGGTAATGGCCCAGATTGCCGACCGCGCCACCCGCATGTTCCCGATTCTGCGCGGCCTGCGCATGGTCCGTGCCTGGGGCGCCCTGCGTATCATGACCGCAGATGGCTACCCCTTGTATCAGGCGTCCGCACAATACCCAGGCGCCTATCTGGTGACCTGCCACAGCGGCGTCACCCTGGGGGCATTCCACGCAGGGCCGCTGGCCGACTGGATTGCCACCGATCAAACCGATCTGCCGTTGGAGGTGTTCAATGCCCAACGCTTCTAAGTTTCCTCGCATCGAGACTGGTGCGGCCGAATGGGTCGAGGTTGAAGTGGACGGCCAGCCGATTCAGGTACGCGCCGGTGACAGCGCGGCCGCGGCCGTACTTGCAGCCGGACTGCTGCCCTCGCGCTCAACCCCGGTCAACAACAGCCCACGCGCGCCCTACTGCATGATGGGCGTTTGCTTCGAATGCCTGCTGGAAATTGACGGCCTGGAAAATGTGCAGGGCTGTATGACAGAAGTGCGCCCCGGCATGCAGATCCGATGCCAGCAGGGCGCGCGCCACGCTGAACCGGTTACCCATGAGGACAGGCAGTCATGAATTCTGACACTTACGATCTCGCCATTGTGGGCGCGGGCCCGGCGGGCATGGCGGCGGCACGCACCGCCGCCGCACAAGACCTGAGCGTCATCCTGCTGGACGAGCAACCGGCACCGGGCGGCCAGATCTACCGCAGCATCCGCCGTCCGGCACCTGAAGACCGTCGTATCCTGGGTCCTGACTACTATCATGGCGAAACACTGGTGCGCGACCTGGATCATGCGCGTATCGAATACCGCCCTGGCACGACGGTCTGGGCGCTGGATGACGACCACACCCTCTGTGCATCCAGCCCCGAGGGCAGCACCCGCATTCGCGCTAAGCGTATCCTGCTGGCCACCGGTGCCCAGGAGCGCCCCGTGCCCTTCCCGGGCTGGACACTGCCGGGCGTGATGACCTGCGGTGCCGCCCAGATCCTGCTCAAGTCCAGTGGTCTGGTACCCTCACAGCCGTTGGTACTGGCGGGCAGCGGGCCTCTGCTGCTATTGATTGCGGCTCAGCTTCACCGTGCCGGTGTTGAGGTTGAAGCAGTGCTGGACACCACACCTGCGGGCCGCCATCTGGATGCCCTGCCTTATTTACCGGGTGCCCTACGCAACCTGCCCCTGTTGTGGAAAGGTTTGGGCCTTTTGCGTGAACTCAAGCAGGCCGGTATCAAGCGCTTCACACAAGTATCAGACCTGCGGGCACTGGCCAATGAAGAGGGCCGCCTGCACCAGGTTCAGTTCCAGACCGAGAATGCGACCCACCACCTGCCGGCGCAGTCATTGTTGGTCCATCAGGGCGTAGTACCCAATGTGCAACTCAGCCGCGCACTGGGGCTGGAGCACCGCTGGCACGAATTGCAGCAATGCTGGCATCCGGTGACCAACGACTGGGGCGAGACCTCCCGCGAAGGAGTGTTTATCTCCGGTGACAGTGCCGGCATTGCCGGTGCCAAGGCGGCCGAGCAGGCCGGTACCCTAATGGCACTGGAAGTAGCCCGCCAGTTGAAACGCTTGAGCACCACCCAACGGGATGAACAGGCAGGCCCGGCCCTGCAAAACCTGAGCAAAGAGCGAGCTATTCGCCCCTTCCTGGATGCGCTCTACCAACCGGCACACAGCTTTCTCTCGCCCTCGGATGAGACACTGGTCTGCCGCTGTGAAGAGGTCAGCGCCGGAGAACTGCGCCAGATGGTGGACGAAGGCTGCCGAGGTCCGAACCAAACCAAGGCTTTCTGTCGCAGTGGTATGGGTCCTTGCCAAGGTCGCCTGTGTGGCCTGACCGTTTCCCAGGTAATTGCTGAGCACCGCAGTGTTCCTGTCGAGGAAATCGGTTACTACCAAATACGCATGCCGATCAAGCCACTCACATTGGGTGAGCTGGCAGATCTACACAAGTAATTGTCAAAACTAACAGGAACCATCCATGTCCATTACGCGCCATGAAACCGCAACACGCATGAGCCGCGCCGTTGTCCACAACAACACTGTTTATCTGTGCGGGCAAGTCGCCGAAGACCGCACCGCCGACATCACCGGGCAGACTGAAACCATGCTGGCCAAGGTCGATGCTCTGTTGAACTCGGTCAACAGCGACCGCGAACACATCCTGTCCGCCACTGTTTATGTGCGCGACATGAAAGATTTTGCCGCCATGAACGCTGTTTGGGATGCTTGGGTACCTGAAGGCCATGCCCCGGCGCGTGCCTGCGTTGAAGCACGTATGGCAAGTCCGGAGCTGCTGGTTGAAGTGTCCGTGATAGCAGCCGTGAAGGTCTGATGACATTTCGCAGGCCCTGTTTGGGCCTGCCTTTTCCCTCCTACAGCCAACTGGCCTTTCAGCTGCGCAAAAACTAGACACCCGGTCTAATTGTTCCGATAATTCAGGCAGTTGTTGTCAGCCGAGTCTTTATGAGCATCCACACACCCGATCGTCCCCGCCGCCGTGGACGCCCGCCCAAGCACAGTGCACGCCCTTATGACGAAGTACGTGGCGAACTGATTCAGTCAGGCCTGGCGATGTTGACCGAGAAGGGTTACAGCTCCGTCGGCATCGACGAGATACTGCGTTCGGTGGGTGTCCCCAAGGGATCTTTCTATCACTACTTCAAAAGCAAGGAAGAGTTCGGCCAGGAGCTGATCCGCGCCTACGGCCAGTATTTCGCGCGTAAGCTCGACCGCTTTCTGTTGGACACCGCATTTACGCCGCTTGAGCGAATCCAGCGTTTTGTTGCGGATGCCGCCGAGGGTATGGCCAGGTACCAGTTCCGCAGAGGCTGCCTGATCGGCAATTTGGGACAGGAAATGAGCCTGCTGCCGGAATCCTTCCGGGCTCAGCTGCAAGAAGTGTTTAATGACTGGCAAAGCCGCACGGCGGCCTGCCTGAGAGAAGCACAAACACTGGGTGAGATATCAGCTGATCAGGATGCAGAACAATTGGCTGAATGGTTCTGGACCGGCTGGGAAGGCGCGGTGCTGAGGGCCAAGCTTGAAGCTTCGCCCGCCCCGCTACAGCGCTTTGCCGAAGGCTTTTTCCAGTTGTTGCCCTCTCGACAGAAGCCCTGAGTTTGAGGGGGCATCCTGAGATGCCCCCTCAAACTCAGCGCGGCTGACGGCCAAGGTTATAAAATTCATCGTTGGGCCGCATGCTGGTCACGTTGGCCATGCGGTTGGACAAGCCGAAGAACGATACGATGCCGGTAATATCCCAGATATCGTCTTCGTCGAAGCCATGCCTTTTAAGAGTCGCAAAATCCTCTTCGCTCACCGCATAAGCCTGCATGGACACCTTCACGGCAAAATCCAGCATCGCCTTCTGGCGCTCGGTAATTTCGGCCTTGCGGTAATTAACCGCGACTTGATCCGCAATCAGCGGATCCTTGGCCCGTACCCGCAAAATGGCGCCGTGGGCAACCACACAATACTGGCACTGGTTCAGGTTGCTGGTGGCCACGACGATCATTTCACGCTCTGCCTGAGTAAGATTACCCGGCTTATCCATCAGGGCATCATGATAGGCAAAAAACGCACGGAACTCGTCCGGGCGGTGGGCCAATACCAGGAATACATTCGGCACAAAGCCGGCCTTTTCCTGCACCGCCAGAATTCGCTCGCGGATATCCTCCGGCATTTCGGATAACTCCGGCACCGGAAAACGGCTGATAGCATGCTGCTTGGCTTCGCTCATTACGACCACTCCCTGTTTATGATTTTCAGCTTATTCGCCGGATACCGGTACAACTATACGACCACGAATCTGACCTTTCATCATCAACGGCGCCTGTTCGATGACCTGATCAAAAGGCACGTCGGTGACCAGCTGTTCCAGCTTGCTGATATCCAGATCAACCGCCAGGCGCTGCCAGGCTTCCAGACGATCAGCCTTGGGTGCCATCACGCTGTCTACACCCACCAGCGTCACACCACGCAGGATGAACGGTGCGACTGTGGCGGGGAAGCCCATACCGGCTGCCAACCCACAGGCGGTGACCACACCGCGGTATTTCATCGCGGCACAGACGTTAGCCAACACCTGGCCACCGGCTACATCGATGGCGCCAGCCCATTGCTCTTTCGCCAGCGGACGGCCTTTTTCGCTGTACTCGGCACGGTCAACGATGCTGGAGGCACCCAGCATTTTGAGGAAATCGGCTTCTTCCGGGCGACCGGTCATGGCGGCTACTTCATAACCAAGCTTGGCCAGCACAGCCACCGCAACGCTTCCCACACCACCGGCGGCACCAGTGACCAGAATCGGGCCATCTTCCGGTTTCACGCCCTGTTTTTCCAACGCCAGCACGCAGAGCATGGCGGTATAGCCAGCGGTACCCAATCCCATTGCCTGACGTGGAGTAAAAGGTGCCTGCAGGGGTACCAGCCATTCACCGGGAACACGGACCTTCTCCGACAGCCCCCCCCAGTGTTTCTCGCCTACACCCCAGCCGTTCAACACGACCTGGTCACCCGGCTGGTAGTCCGGGTTGTCTGAAGATTCCACCACGCCGGCAAAGTCTATGCCCGGCACCATCGGGTAGGACTTGGCGATGGGTGCACTGCCGGTCAGCGCCAGTGCATCCTTGTAGTTCATGGTGGTGTACGCGACCCGAACCGTAACGTCACCCTCGGGCAACTGGGCCTCATCCATTTCCTTGAAGGCAACGGTCTGCTGGTCTTCCACCTTATCGAGCACGATCGCTTTGAACATAGATCCTCCTGCGGGTTGAGCATAACGGCCGGGCGGCCATAATTAATTAGACGACCGTCTAATTAATGCCAGTAATCAGTCTGGCTGTCCACTTATTTTGGCTACTTTTATGAGATTGTGCATAACCGGTGTTGACGGTTTTCTTTTCTTACACTAATTTCTGTAATGACAGAAATAAATGAAAGGCACCATCATGCAGCTCAGCCCGACCATGCAAACCTTCATTCTTCACTGGGGTGAGATGGGCTCTCGCTGGGGGGTAAACCGTACCGTGGCGCAGATTCATGCACTGCTGTATCTGGCTGGCGAACCGCTGACGGCCGAAGCGATTACCGAAACCCTGGGCGTGGCACGTTCCAATGTGAGTACCAGTCTACGCGAGCTGCAGTCCTGGGGACTGGTTCACACCTCTCAGAAGCTGGGCGACCGGCGTGATTATTTCGCTTCCCAGCAGGATGTCTGGGACATCTTCATGACTATCATGGAAGGCCGCAAGCAACGTGAGCTGGATCCGACGCTGACCACCCTGCGCAGCTGCTCGGTTGAAGGCAAGGACGACAGCGAAACACCCGCCGAGGTCCAGGCCCGTATCGATGACACCCTTGAGTTTCTGGAACAGCTGATCGGGTGGTATGGCCAGATGAAGTCAGTCGACCGCAACACGCTGATCAAGCTGATGAAACTGGGTGCCCGCGTACAGAGCCTGATGGGCAAGTAAAAAAATTTACCCGCTTATTTCTGTTGTGACAGAAATAAAAAAAACCACCACGCAACGGATCTGCACTGGAGGTATATCATGCGTGTATTGCTGACCGGCGCCACCGGCTTTATTGGCCAACACCTGCACCGCGCCTTACTGGCAGAGGGCCACGAGGTAGTCGCCTGCTCCCGCAAGCACCCTGACCTGCCCTGCCTGGATTTCTTCCCCTGTGATTTTTCACAAGACCTGAGCCCCGAGGACTGGCTTTCCCGGCTGGGTGCAGTGGATGCTGTCATTAATGCGGTGGGCATTATTCGGGAAACAGGCCCACAGCGCTTTCAAAGCCTGCATACCGGCGCCCCCAAGGCACTCTTCAAAGCCTGTGCCGAGCGCAACATATCGCGGGTCATTCAGATTTCGGCATTGGGTGCGGATGAACAGGCCGAAAGCGCCTACCACCTGAGCAAGCGGGAAGCCGATGACTTCCTGGCCCAGCAACCGCTGGACTGGCTTATCCTCAGGCCTTCACTGGTATACGGCCTCGGCTCTGCCAGTAGTGAACTTTTTGCCGGCCTTGCCGCACTGCCACTCACGCCACTGATCGGTGACGGCCAACAGCCAGTACGGCCGATTCATATCGATGATCTGGTCAAAGCGGTGCTGACCGCCCTGACTAACCAGGCGCCCTCTCGGCAACGGATCGATTGTGTCGGCCCCACGGCTTTGAGCTTCAAAGACTGGCTCCGCGGCTGGCGCCAGTGGCTGGGTAAAGCCACCGCGCCATCGATGCGAGTGCCCTTTAGCCTCGCCCAGTCAGGTGCCCGTGTGTGCGCGCCCTTCAGCCGGCTGCCGGTGGATGCGGAAAGCCTGCAGATGCTGCAACGGGGGAACGCCTCCTCGGTCGAGCCCTTTGTGCGGGCATTTGGATTCACGCCCCAGCCCTTTGAGCACAGCATCGAGCAAACACCCGCCCGTCCTGAAGAACGCCAGCAGGCCGGGCTCTTTTTTCTATTGCCACTGCTGCGCCTGAGTCTGGCCTTCATGTGGATCTGGACCGGACTGACTTCGGCCTTCTGGTATCCGGTGAGTGATAGCTATCAGATGCTCGGGGCAGTGGGTTTGTCTGGCATGGCTTTGCCCATCGCCCTCTACGCTGCGGCGCTACTGGATACGCTGCTGGGATTGGCGTTGCTGCTGAATTATCGGCTTCGACGCGTGCTGCTGATCCAGATCGCCATGATGCTCGGCTATAGCCTGATTCTTACCTTCTGCCTGCCCGAGTTCTGGCTCCATCCTTTCGGCCCGATCAGTAAAAACCTGCCACTGATTGCCGCCAGTCTGATGCTGTATGTTCGCGAAGGAGACGCACAATGAGTATCTATCTTGTCCTGAAATCCGCGCATATCCTCAGCGCTTTTCTGCTGTTCGGCACCGGCCTGGGCAGCGCTTTTTACAAGTACATGAGTTACCGAGGTGGGCAAGTTGCCGCCATTGCCGAAACCGATCGGCTGGTGGTGCTGGCTGACTGGCTGTTCACCACCCCGACCATTCTGATCCAACCACTGACGGGAGTTGCGATGCTCTGGGTCATCGGCCTGCCGATCACTACCCCCTGGGTGATGCTGACCTTCGCGCTCTATCTGCTGGCGGGACTGTGCTGGTTACCTGTGGTCTGGTTGCAGCTGCGGATGAAAGCACTGTCCCGGCAGGCGGCTGCCGATAATGCGCCGCTGCCGGACAGCTACCATCGCTACAGCCGCTACTGGTTCTGGCTGGGGGTGCCCGCCTTTATGGCCATGTTCACTGTAGTCGGGCTGATGGTGTTCAAGCCCTACTTTTGAAGACAGACGCCGCGATCAGGCACATTCGATCGCAGGAGTCTCAGCTGATTCACGCTGACCCAGCTCTCTGACTTCTGCGGCCCAGTTCTCGCGTTCTGCTTCGCTCGAGAGAATAAGCGAGCCGAACAGGCTATGTTCGACAGGCGCCACGCCACAGAACTCCAGGGTGTAGCGTCCCAACTGTTCGATCACAGGAGCGGCCTGCTCTTCAAGAAAATCGGGCAGATTATCCATGGTCAGGATGATGCGGGCAGTCTTGCCCACTAACAGAGGCACAGGCATGCCCTCTTCATAATTAAAAGTGACGCCCGGCAGGAAAGTGCGATCCAGCAGTCCCTTGAATGCAGCGGGCAAACCGCCCCACCAAATCGGCGCCAGCATGACAATATGGTCTGCATTCAGGAGGGAGGTTTGCAGCCGTTGCAGGTCCGGCTCAAGGGGTTGTTCCTGGTCATAGCCAGAAGACAGGTTGGCATCAAAGTGAAGCTTTGACAGGTTGAAGCGGGTGACCTCAGCATGCAGCCTGGCACCTGCTTCATACTGATCGGCCAGATGGTTACAAAAGCTGTCGGATTTGGGGTTTCCGTTAATTAGCAGGATGGATTTCATGGATATCAGCTCTAAAGGTTGAAGAGCTGACTAGCCTAAACCCTGCCCCAAGGGGGAGGGTCAAGCTCTGCAACCAGCGGGCTGGTCGGCGGGGTTGGGACTATTCATTTCCGCGATGCACGCATCCAGCTGATTCACGTTAGCCTTCAGGCGTTCAACTTCCTGAAGTAACGCCTGCCGGTAGTCTGTCAGATATGCGTTCACATGCGACCAGTCAATCTCACCCTGAACGTAACGAATGGCCGTTTTGATCTGTGACACGCGCATTCCCATCTGCCGCGCTTCAATAATCAGCTTCAGCAGCCGCACATCCGCTTCACGATACAGGCGGTAGTTTGCATCACTGCGTGTTGGCCTGATCAGACCCGCCTCTTCGTACAGCCGTATCGCCTTTAGCGTCAGCCCTGTGCGCTTTGCCACTTCACCAATAAACATCCTTGTCGCCTCCAACCCGACTCTGCTCTGATACAACCGACATCATACCCTGAGCACTACCGGGTCTGCTCACTCCAACAGGAAATTGCGACGCCCTTCCCCGTCCAGCGCCTCGGCATCGCCGGATTCGTCTTTCAGGTCCACACCCGAGAGTTTCCGCTTCAGCGATTCCATCACCAGCCACATCAACCGGTCTGCCGCATCTTCCGGCGAGATACCGGCCGGACGTACGTTGGAGATACAGTTGCGCGCTGCATCGGTCAGGCCCACACGCGGGTTGTAGGTGTAATAGATACCCAGACTGTCCGGCGAGCTAAGCCCCGGTCGCTCGCCGACCAGCAGAATCACGACGCGGCTATCCAGCAGCTCGCCTACTTCATCACCCACAGCCACCCGTCCCTGCTGCACAATGCAGACCGGCGTGCGCGTCAGACCTTCATCAGCAAGACGCTGATCAATTGCGGCGGCAACCCGGGCTGCATGACGCTGCACCGCGGTGGACGACAGACCATCCGCAATCACAATCGTCGCATCCGCCGGAGTCTGTTGGCCACTGAACTGCTTCAGCGCTGCAGCCGAATCCGCATCCAGGCGACGGCCCTTGTCCGGGCGCTGCAAATAGGTCGCACGGTCCCCTGCCTGACTGTGCAAACGCAGACCCTGCAGCCCGGCCTCCTTCAACTCAGATTCCAGCTGTACCAGGTCCAGCGGAATATGCACGGCATCGCGGGCACGGGCATGGGCCTGCTGGAACTCCAGCTGCGGCGCGGTGGGCTGGCTGATACCGCTGCGCCCCAGGCCGATACGGGCATCGGTATGGCGTCTCAGACTGGCCCAGCTGTTTGAGGTGACGAACGCATGTGTATCCACAGACTTTTTATCCACAGGCATACCTCACAATCTGTCCTGAAGATGGGCGAAGGGCGGGGGCAGGGTTGAGCCACTGGCGAGGCGGTTGTCGGTTCCGAAGATCCCCATTTTTTCCAGCCAGACCGCAAACTCCGGTGCCGGTGGCTTGTTCAGAACCTCACGCACATAGAGCGCATCGTGGAAGGAGGTGGTCTGGTAATTGAGCATGATGTCGTCAGAGCCGGGGATGCCCATGATGAAGTTGATACCGGCCACGCCCAGCTGGGTCAGCAGCATATCCATATCATCCTGATCCGCCTCGGCATGGTTGGTGTAGCAGATATCACAGCCCATCGGCAGTCCCAGCAGCTTGCCGCAGAAATGATCTTCCAGTCCGGCACGGATAATCTGCTTGCCGTCATATAGGTATTCGGGGCCGATAAAGCCGACCACCGTATTCACCAACAACGGATCAAACCGGCGCGCCACCGCATAGGCGCGGGTTTCACAGGTTTGCTGATCGACGCCATGGTGGGCATTGGCCGACAGGGCGCTGCCCTGCCCGGTTTCGAAATACATCACGTTCTGGCCCACGGTGCCACGGCCCAACTCCAGCGCCGCCTTGTGCGCCTCATCCAGTATCGACAGGCTGATGCCGAAACTATCGTTGGCCGCCTGAGTGCCGGCAATGGACTGGAACACCAGGTCCACCGGCGCACCACGGTTGATCGCTTCCAGATGCGTGGTGACATGGGTCAACACACAAGACTGGGTCGGAATCTCATAGCGCTGAATGACTTCATCCAGCAGGTTCATCAAGCGGGTTACGGCATGGTAGTTATCGGTGGCCGGGTTGATGCCGATCACCGCATCACCGTTGGCGTACAGCAGGCCGTCCAGCAGACTGGCCGCGACTCCGGCGGGATCATCGGTGGGATGGTTGGGTTGCAAGCGGGTAGACATGCGTCCTCGCAAACCGATGGTATTGCGGAAGCGGGTGACCACCTCGGTTTTCTGCGCCACCAGAATCAGATCCTGAATCCGCATGATCTTGGAAACGGCGGCAACCATTTCCGGTGTCAGACCCGGCGCCAAGGCTTTTAAAACCTCGGTGCTGGCAAGGTCCGACAGCAGCCAGTTGCGAAAATCCCCCACCGTCAGATGCGAGACGGGGGCAAAGGCCTCGGCATCATGGCTATCAAAGATCAACCGGGTGACTTCGTCCTGCTCGTAAGGGATCAGGGCCTCATTCAGAAAACGTTTCAGCGGCACCTCGGCCAGACACTGCTGCGCCGCCACTCGTTCGCTGGCATTTTCCGCCGCAACCCCGGCCAGACAATCGCCGGAGCGCAGCGGCGTTGCCTTGGCCATGAGGGTTTTCAGATCCGCAAAGGCATAGCGTGTCTGACCAATATCGATTTGATAACTCATTCAACTCACCCCGCAGTGGCCTTGATCGATTGTTCCAGTCGTTCCAGGAACAGATCCGCCTCGGCTCGGCCAAAGCACAGTGGCGGACGAATTTTCAGCGTACTGCCCGACTTGCCAGCGGCGCCGATCAGCACGCCGTTACGTTTCATTTCATTTATTACCGCTGTGGTCCGCACCGGGTCCGGCGCACCTGACTGCGCCGGATCGCAGAGGTCCAGTCCGATAAACAACCCGGCACCGCGCACATCGGCCACTTCGTCATAACTGGACGTGAGAGCGGTCAGCTGCTGTTTCAGGTATTCCCCCTGACTGGCCGCGTTCGCCATCAGTTGTTCCTCTTCCAGTACATTCAGTACCGCGGTGCCTGCGGCAACGGCGACGGTAGAGCCGCCAAAGGTGTTGAAGTAGCCCACATCGCTGTTAAGCGCTGCCAGGAGCTCTTCTCGTGCCACCAGACCGGCCATTGGGAAGCCGTTGCCCATGGGTTTGCCCATGGTGACCACATCCGGCGTGACTTGATGCCGCTCAAAGCCCCACATGCCTGAACCCGTGCGACCAAAGCCCGGCTGGACCTCATCCGCAATGAACAGCATGCCTTCGGCCTGCAACCATTCCACGGCCGGTTTCAGAAATGCAGCCGGATCGGCATAGACACCGTCGCTGGAGAAAATGGAGTCCACCAGCAGCGCCGCGCAGCCATGCCCCAACGCATTGAGCTGCTCCACACCGGCACGCACCTGATCCGCGAACCAGGCGGCAGGATCAGCCTGCTCGGGCATCTGTGAAATCGGAATAATGTGGACAAAGTCCGGCGGCACACCCTGCTTGTATGATGAAGGCGATACTTCGGTCACCGCAGACGTATTGCCGTGATAGGCCGCCTCGGTGACGATAATGCCCTGGCGACCGGTCCAGCGTCGTGCCAAACGCAGTGCCATATCGTTACTTTCACTGCCGGTACACATCATCACCAAGCGATTCAGCGGTGCGGGCAGCGTCGCCAGCAAACGCTCGGAGTAGGTGTGAATGCCTTCATGCAGATAGCGGGTGTGTACATTCAGCGTGCCCATCTGCTCGGCCACCGCCTGCACCACTTTCGGGTGGCAATGGCCGATCGAGGGCACGTTGTTATACACATCCAGATAGCGACGGCCCTGATCGTCATACAGCCAGACACCCTCACCACGCACGATATGCAGCGGTTCTTCGTAGAACAGCATGGATGTGGGGCCAACGGTTTCCAGACGCTTGCGCACCAGCGCACCGATGCGTTCGTCGGCCTGGTCGATGCTGTCCATGTTGAAGGCGTTCTGATCCAGAATGCCACGAATCTTGCTCATGTCTGTCTCCTTGCGCCTCAGGGGCGTCCTTGCAGGTAGGCGCGGGCCAACTGTGCAGTGCCTTCGGCATAACCGTCGATCAACTCCTGCGCTGCTTCACTGTCCGCATGGGACGCCAACCAGGCCGTCAGCATGATGCGTCGGATCATGACGAAAGTTTCCAATGCCGCTTCATCCTCGTCGGTAAACTCGGCCACGGAGCGATAGCCTTTGACCCAGGCTTCTTGCAGCTGGGGGATGATCGGATCAAGCTCGTAAAAGCTGATTGCCGCTGCGAAATCATAGGCATACCAGCAGAAACCACTGTCATCGAAATCGATAATCGACATTCGATCACCATCCACCAGCAGATTGGCCAGGCGCAGGTCCGCATGCACCAGTCCATAGCGATCATCGCTCAGCCCATAGGCCTCGATTTCACGCTCGATATGGCTGATGGCCTGATTGATCAGGGCTTCATCGTCTGCGCTGAGACCCGGTGCATCGCGCCAATCACCCCAGAGGCCATCCGGTGCGATCATGGTGTCCAGCGTCCAGCGCTTGCGCACAAACCAGTCCGGCGGCTGCCAGTCACGACTGTGTTGATGCAGGGTAGCGGTCACCGCCCCCAGCTTTTCAAACCAGTTGGGCAGGCTATCTCCCACGTCCGGCTCGGCGCCGCTGACATGCTCAAACCCCACCACAAAAAACTCGCGCCCGTCGGCCTTGATACTCACCACTCGCGACCCATGCGTGGTTTCTATCGGCGCCGGTATTTCGATCTGACCCGAGGTGCGCAGGTCCGAGATCCAGGCCAGCTCGGATTCAATCTCCTGCTGCTCGTGATAATCCGGACGGTGCACGCGGATAATTATTTTCCGATCCGTATGACAATCATGCGAAATGAAGGTGGCATTTTCCGATGTGGTCAGCAGATCGACACGTGCATCAGCCGGCATGCGCCAGTAGTTCAGACACTGTCCCAGTTCCACCTTGAGAGTATTCACCAGAGTATCGGTATACATCTGATCATCTCCTGTCAGTTTACGTATTCAGGTTCTACCGGACCCGCACCCTGGAGTGCGGGTGACCGGCTCAGGCACGTGGGGTTTCGGCCTGCAGCGATACAGTCGGTTGTTCAGTGCTGGTGCTCGCTTCAGCGTCCATCTCATCCAGATCGTGTTCAGCATCCAGAATCAGCGCCAGTTCCTCTTCCGCAGACTTGGCCACCAGATGGCGTTTGCCGTAGGCGAAGAAGTAGATGGCACCGATCACGAACAGGATCAGGGTGTAGTTGAACGCGCGTGGATCAAAGGCGTACACGCCTGTCATGGCCACCAGAGACAGCACCAGTGCGATTGACGACGTCAGGATGCCACCCGGTGTTTTGTAGGGACGTTTCAGTTCCGGACGACGCAGACGCAGCAGGATGTGGCTCAGTGACATCAGGGCATAGGAGATGGTGGCACCTACGACCGCCATGCCCAGCATAAGATCACCTTCACCGGTCAGCGAAGCGGCAAAGCCGAATACGCCCGGTACGATCAGCGCCCAGGTCGGCGCCTTGCGTTTGCTGGTCAGGGACAGGAACTTAGGCAGATAACCGGCACGCGACAGTGCGAACACCAGACGGCTGTAGCCGTAGATCACCGAGAAGAAAGAGGCGATCAGACCGGCCAGACCCAGTACGTTAATCGCGGTCGCCAGCTGGCCGCTACCCGTTGCCTTGAGCGCATCTACCAGAGGTACGCCACTGGCACTGATCACATCGGCACCGGCCGCACCGGCCAGCAAGAACATCACCAGAGCCGCGGTGAACAGCAGGAAAATCATCGCACCGATGATGCCTTTGGGCACATCACGGGCCGGGTTACGGGCTTCTTCAGCCGCCAACGGAACCCCTTCAACCGCCAGGAACAGCCACATGGCAAAGGGTAGAGCCGCCCAAACGCCATACCAGCCAAAGGGCAGAATCTCGCTGGCACCCGCAGCATCAGTCGGGGCGATGTTGAACAGGTTGGCTGTGTCGAAATCACCAATCAGGGCAACCGCCGTGGCCAGAATGGCAACCACTGCCAAACCGCTGATGATCATCATGGTTTTCAACGCCTCGCCGACGCCGGCCAGATGAATACCGATGAAGATGGCATAGAACACGGCATAGACCAGCGGGCCGTTGATGCCCAACAGCTCTTCCACCGCTGCGCCGATGAAGATCACGATGGCCGCCGGGGCCAGCGCATATTCAATCAACACCGCCAGGCCGGTCAGATAGCCGCCCGTGGTGCCCATGGTCTGACGGGCAAAACTGTAACCGCCACCTGCAGCCGGAATGGCCGCCGACATTTCAGCCAGTGAAAGCACCAGCGCGAAGTACATGGTGGCCATCAACGCTGCGGCGATGGCGAAACCACCCCAGCCCGCTTCCGCCAAACCAAAGTTCCAGCCGGCGAAGTCGCCGGAGATCACATAGGACACCCCAAGGCCCGCCAGCAGGACCCAGCCTGCCGTGCCTTTCTTGAGCTGGCGCTTGGCCAGATAGTCCTGATCGATTGTATTTGCCATGAGCATTCTCCAGATCGATAACCAACGTTTGCGTTTCTCGTATGCCCATTCCCTTTCGCTGCCTCCCAACGAAAGGGAATGGAAATTGCTAGCTCATTCAGACTAACGAGACCGTGCAAACGGCGGTTATCGAAAATTGGCAAACGTGTTTCGAAGCGAGAGTGAAGCAATGCTGCAGACTTGGCAGAACAGTAAAACGGCGTCCATACTGGATCGAAAAAATAAGAACGAGGCCAAGGTGCACCAAAAACAACAACAGGCACCACAGCGGTGCGTGTCCGTGTCGGACGATATCAATGAGCAGGCTTTCAACCTGACTGACTGGAATCAGGAATATAACCAGTACAGCGAAGGGCGCTTTGAAGGCCGTGTCGACGAGTGTCAGTTTGAAGGCGTACAGCTGATCAACGAATTCACCAACCAGAGCCTGCACCAACACTGCCTGGTCTGGCCTGAATCCTTTTGGATCGGTATTCCGGACAAACGGGAAGAGTTCCGTATCAATGGTCAGGCGATCGAGCAGCATGACCTGCTCTGGCGTCACGGCAACACGCCGTTTGAACTGGTGACACCGGCCGACTGCAATATTCTCAGTATTGTGGTGCAACGTGAGGAGCTGTTCGGACTGGCCGAGCGTCAGGGTATCGAACTGAATCTGGACGCAAGCAATAGCAACCCTCGCCTGCGTGGCAGTGCCCAACAGCTGGAAGAACTGACTCTGCTGGTGACACGCATTCTCGCCGCTGGCGCGGATATGGACACCGAAATTCACAAGGATCTGCTGGTACAGCAGCTGCTGCATTTGCTGGGTAACGCCGAGATCAACGAAAGGGTGATTCCCAGCTACCCACACCGCAAAGCGGTGGTCGATCGGGTCCGAGACTACCCGCATACGGCAGGCGATCTGCCCGTTACCATTACATCGCTCTGTGAGCTGGCCTGTGTCAGCCGCCGAACGTTGCAATACAGCTTTGAAAGCATTTTGGGCATCAGTCCGGTCCAGTTTCTGCGCGCCACGCGCCTGAACCGAGTGAGACGCCAACTCCTGTCCAGCCATGACATCTCCATTGCGGACGCCGCTGCCAGTCAGGGGTTTTACCACCTGAGCCAGTTCGCGGCCGACTACAAGCGGCTGTTTGGCGAGCGTCCATCGGAAACCCTGAGCCGCCTTCCTCACTGAAAAAGGGCTGACAGCTGTCAGCCCCCTTCTACTCAGCCTTACTTCACATGCTTGTCGAAGGATTCCTTCTCATGCTTCATGATGCTGATGTTGAGGAACAGATAGACCCCTACTGCTGCCGCCAGGCTAATGGCAATGCCAGCCGGGCTGTCAGAGAAGGTGAAGTAGGCCGCTACGTTTTCCCAACTGGTAATCGGACTTGAAAACATCGTGTGCTCCTCGGTGCTCAAGGCACCTCGTTGAAATCAACGGGCGCTACCACGAGCGCCCTTGAGATGATGAGACTCAGACCAGTTTTTCCTGGCCCGGCTCCAGAGTGTTTTCCACGATAGCCTGTGCCGGCAGTGATTCCGGGTAAGGCTTGGCCGGGATTTCGACCAGATCCAGACCCAGCACTTCCACTTCAGGCGGTACACGCAGAGCGTTCAGCTTCTTCAGCACGAAGGAGATACCCCAACCCGGGATAAAGCCGGTCAGTGCCATGACGATCGCACCCAGCAGCTGGCCGCTCAGGGTAATATCCGGCAGGTCACCTACGTTCGGGTAGCTGGCAGCAAAGACACCCACCAGAACCACACCGTAAGCACCGCAGAAACCGTGTACAGCCACCGCGCCCACAGCGTCATCCACGCCCATTTTTTCGACCAGGCGACCGACCAGCGGCATCAGCGCGCCACCGGTTGCAGCCAGCACAAAGGCCAGGCCCGGGTAGTAGAGGTCCAGACCGGCAGCAACCGTGATGATGCCCGCCAGGCCGCCCGACATGGTCCAGAACGGCTCACGGGAGGTCAGGTAGGCACCGATCACACCACCAGCAAAGCCCATCAGGGTATTGAAACCGAAAGCGGACAGGTTAGTCGGGTTACCGTAGATGGTGGTCCAGCCGGTTTCACCACCGTTGAAGATGATGCAGCCACCGAGGAAGCCAAAGAAACCGACGATGATCATCATCAGACCGATCAGGGACATCGGCAGGCTGTGCGGCGGGATATACATGGCCACACCGTCCTTGAACTTGCCCACGCGTGCACCCAGATTCATCAGCACACCCAGCGCGAAGAAACCGGCAACAGCATGCACCACACCAGACGCGCCCACATCGTGGTAACCCAGCTCAGTCAGCAGCCAGCCATCCGGATGCCAGCCCCAGGCGCCTGCCAGAATCCAAACGGCGGAACCCAGAATTGCAGCCAGAATCAGGAAGGCACTCAAGCGGATACGTTCAATCACGGCGCCGGACAAAATCGAGCCGGTGGTCGCACCGAACAGCGCAAAGGCTGCAAAGAAGATACCGGTGCCCATATCCTGCACATCCGGCCCCATGCTCAGGCTCCAGGGCAGTGAAGCAGAGGCATCAATCGGAATCAGACCATTCGGGAAGGCGTTGTAAATCCACCAGCCGAAGAAGTAGAAGGTCGGAATAATCACCGACAGGGTCAGGATGTTTTTCATCCCGGAGGTAAGCGCGTTCTTGACGCGCGAGGCGCCAATTTCATAGGCAAGAAATCCGGCGTGGATCATGAACATGATGGCAGTACACCACCAGTAGAACACTTCCACATTCATTGCCTGGTGCATCTCGAATGTCGCCTTGAGCGACTCCACGGTTTCCACAGTCATAGGCTTGTCCTCATCTGCGCGGAGATGCTCCGCTTTTTATTATGCTGCAAAGCAGCATTTAAGCCCGAGCATCCTTGCCCTTCAGTGATATTTATTTCCTGATAAGAAAAAGCAAAGCCTATGCCAATGCCTGTTAATAACTCCATATTTATCCAGATAAAACTCATAACATACTGTTTTTGAATGACTATTTTTAGATTAAAAAATATACAAATGCGATCACACCGAACCCGATCACCATGTGAATAATTGATCGTGCTTTATGTAGGGGCTTTTTTGTGCGTGTGCGTTCTTTTACGGTGCATAACAGCGGCTTCCAGACATGAAAAAAGCGCCCTGAAAAGGCGCTTTTTTTGTTTGAGAACGAGCTGTTTTGGATCGACAGTTCAGCTTCTCACCTTGATCCGTTCGGGGTCGTGAAACGGCAGAGCCTGAACAGTGGCTGGCAAGCGTTTCTGCAAACCATCCAGCTGCCCGACTTCCAGCTCCGTTCCGGGGGCTGACCAGTCCGGTTGCACTCGGCACAGCGCAATCATTTTGCCCATCAGTGGCGAGGGTGTTGCGCTGGTAATTTGCCCCACCGGCATACGCCCGTCGTAGACAATGTCTCCATGATGCACAGGCTCATTGCCTTCCAGCACAAGACCAACCAGTTTGTGCCGACTTTCCGGTGCCTGCCGCTGCAGGGCCGTCCGCCCGCTGAAATCCTCTTCCTTGGTTTTCATCGGCACGGTAAAGCCGATACCGGCTTCATAGGGGTTGGTCTGATTACAGAATTCATGGTCTGCAAAGATCAGCCCCGCTTCAATACGCAGCATATCCAGCGCATCAAAACCCAAAGGTGCCAGACCAAAGTCCTGCCCTGCCTCCCAGATCCTGTCCCAGAGTTCAGTGCCGTCATCCGGGTGACACCAGACTTCAAAGCCCAGCTCGCCGGTATAACCGGTCCTCGACACCATCAGTGGAATCCCTTCCGGCCCACCCAGGCGGCCAACCGTGAAATGGAACCACTTCAGCTCGCTGACGGGGGTGCGTGTTTCCGGCTGCCAGATCAGCTGTGTCAGCAGCTCCCGGCTATTAGGCCCCTGCACGGCGAGGTTATGCAATTGATCCGTGGACTCACGAATACTGACCTGGTCGCCTCGCTTGGCAGCCAACTCCCGCAGCCAGGTACCGCTCCAGGGATCACCGCACACCCAGCGGAATGCCTGCTCACTGATACGGAACAGGGTGCCGTCATCCACCATACCGCCAGTTTCAAAGCAGGCAGCAGAGTAGACAATCTCTCCCACCGCCAGACGGCGGACGTTACGCGTCAGTGCATATTGCAGCAGCGCTTCGGCATCCGGCCCCACGACCTCAAATTTGCGCAGCGGCGACAGGTCCATCACCGCGACCTTCTCGCGACAGGCCAGATACTCGGCACGGGCGCCCCAGCCTTCAAACTCGGTGGGCACCCAATAGCCACGGTATTCAGCGAAGTGGCGCGTCAATTTTGACGTGCGGCTGTGGAAAGCGGTTTGCAGGGTCATACGCGGCAACTCCTCGGGCACCACACGATGGGCAATGGCGCGCTCAAACTGGTTTTCCGCGCCATACACGCGGACATGAATATCGGTGGGGGCCCAGCCGTTGGCCGGGTCGATGTCGTCCGGACAGGCTGAAGAAGCACAGATCAGATCGCGGTTTGCCCGCAGCAATACATAATCACCGGGACGGGACCAGGGCTCATCCATGCCGACCGTGCCACAGGGTTCGATCAGGGTGTTGAAGAAGAAATTGATGGCAGGCCAGCCGGCACGCGGCTTAACGCCATAGTCTTTCAGGGCCCGGTTGAAATTGTCCGTGCAGCTTACGTGGCCGAAGTAGCCTTCGTCTTCATAGTATTTCGGCGTGCAGGCCAGCAGAAAACTGTCATGACGGCCCACCGTGTCCTGCACCAGTTCCAGCATCGGCTGCAGGCGGCTGTCGGCAAAACGGGAATAGAGCCCCGGCTGGGGCAGTACCTGACCGGCCAGGGTACGCGTTGCCACGGCATCCAGCGTTACCTCTTCCCCCTGCTCCAGAGCCGCCGCATCAAAGGCGATAAAATCGGAGCACTGCTTGCCGGCCACATCGATAATCTGGATCCACTCACCTGCCTTGACCCGGTACACGCGCGCACTGCTGTGCGGAATATGCAGATCCTGAACCGGCTGCGCCAGCGGCTCAGGCAGTTCCGGCGTGCGCTCCGGCAGATAGTGAATGCTGATATCCAGCTCCGACACAGTCAGCTGCTCATCCGGGCGCATATCCAGACCCGGCGCGATCAAAACCAGACTGACCGGGCCACTGCGTTCACTGGCTGTAATCACACAGGGCAACTCATCCGGCGCAAGGTGCACGGCAGCCGAGAGCTGATGCGGATCGACGCTGAACCCTTTGAGCTGCTGCAACAGACGCCGGGCAGAGGGTCTGTCAGTCTCAAGCAGTGCCTGCGTCACTGTCGCCCCCGCCTGATATCCATTCAGCTCCAGCGCATCAACGGCCGACTGCCCCTTGGCATCAAACGCCAGTATTTCGCAGCACTGGCCGGCGTCAGCCCCTTGAATGCAGACCTCTTCCCCCGGCATCAACATCAGCTGTATTGCCTGCTGTGCTCGAAGACGGCGGCGCACACCGGCCGCCAGCCCTCCACCCAGCAGGTCATTCATTTGCATATTCATAACACCACTCCCGGTAAATGCCTTACCTGGCTGCACATGCATCAATTGCGTGCATGCTCGGGGCCCATTGCCCTGTTTTGCGGCTCGCGTGACGGGTCCGTAAACCCATGTATGCACCGCTACTCTTGGTAAAAATTCTTTACTTACAGGAATTAATGGGCAATGCGTCAAAGGAGCTACCCCTGCGGGGGTAATCCATCTGTTGCTGGCATGATGTGTGCATTTACCTCCCCGATAACAACACATTCGCACAGGAGGTTGCTGTGGCTGTCAGTCTCACACGCTGGTTTGGACGCACGCAGGCAGAGGGCGGCGCTGACAAACGACGTTACCGCCCCCAGCGGGAGCTGTTGCACCGGATGACCCTCAGCCTGATTCGCTGTGGTGATGACCTGGATGCCACTCTGCCGGACCTGTTACGGCAGGGCGCAGTGGCATCCGGCTTTTCCCTGCCACTCTGGCTGGCCTGGCGCACCGATCACCAAAGCACCTGGCACCTGAATGGCACCGACAACGCCGCCAGCGCACTTGAGGTCAGCCGGCTCGGATATCAGCTGGATCTGGCCACCCGTGGTGAGCGTACGCGCCTGCAAACCCGGGAAACACTGGCCGATTTGTCGATTCAGGGCATTCGCATGCCGGATGGCGAGAGTGGATTGCAGCTCTGGCTACTGGCGCCGATTCCCGATGCGGACACGGCGGATCACTGGCGTCAGGTTCTCTGTGATCTGGGCCAGGCCATCCGCGAGGGGCTGGACCTCAACCTTGCCCACAGCAACCAGCTACGTCAGCAACGTCAGAATCTACAGCAGTCCCTGGCCGCCACATTGCATGACTCCGTCGCCCAGCAGCTCTGTTATCTGTGCCTGCAAACGGGCCGTCTGGAACAACAGGTCGAGCAGCTCCCCAATGACGAAATGCGCGACCGGCTGCATGGACTCCGGCAGCAGGCCCGCCAGGCCTATCGGCAAACGCGGGAACTGATCAGCAGCTCCCGCATCCGCCTGCATCACAGCCTGGAGAAGGAGCTGCAAACGGCCATCGCCGAGTTCGAGCGCCATTCAGGCCTTATGTTCGAGCTCGACAACCGCCTCTGTGACCGCGATCTGCCGGAAGTTGTCGCGGTCGAGTTGCTGCTGATTCTGCGCGAAGCCCTCAGCAACGCCGTCCGCCATGCCCATGCACAAAAAGTCCGTATCCAGCTTCTGCCACACGGCGAGAAAGGTATCCACATACGTATTGAAGACGACGGCCAGGGCTTGCCCAGCGAGCGCAACGCCGACAGTTTCGGGCTTGGCATCATGGAAGAGCGTGCCAAACGCATCGGCGCCCATTTCCACATCGAGTCCCGCGCCGGCCAGGGCACCTGCATTGAACTGATTACAGAGGAGCTCTGCTCATGACACACACGCCGGTGATTCTGGTCGATGACCATCCGCTGTTTCGACGCGGAGTTGCTGAACTGCTGCAGGATACCGATCACTTTGAAGTGGTCGCGGAATTTGATGGCCCCGCCGGCGTGCTGGAGCATATCCACCGCGCGGCACCGGAACTGGTGCTGCTGGACCTGCAGATGCCGGACAGCAGCGGGCTCGACCTGCTACAACAGATCAAGCAGTTCAGTGTGGATATCCGTGTAGTGATGCTGACCGCCTCCGATGACCCTGCCCACCTGATGGATGCACTGCGTATCGGCGCCGATGGCTACCTGCTCAAGGATACCGCCCCCGACATGATGATCGAGCGCCTCAATAACGTGCTGGAAGGCCATGTGGGACTGGATGACGACATGTTGTTGCTGCTGCGCGAAGGGCTGCGCCAGCAGGGCGAGCCTGCCGAAACGACCGCCACACCTGCCGGTGCCAATGTGGTCGCGGATGAACGCTGGTACGAAGTGCTGACCGAACGCGAGCGCCAAACCCTGATCTGGATCTCCCGCGGTCTCAGCAACAAGCTCATTGCTCGGGAGCTGGGTATCAGCGACAGCACCGTAAAGGTGTACGTCAAAAGCCTGCTGCGCAAACTCAACCTGCACTCCCGACTGGAGTTGGCCGCCTGGGTTCACAACCATCCCCTGCCGGAGAGTGAAACATGCTGAACCGCCTGCTGGCCCGGTCAGCGGAGCCGGTGTCTGACCCCATCCCGATTGATCAGGTGCTCGACAGCCTGGATATCGCCGTGCTGGTCGTCAATGAACATGGAGAAATACTGGCTGCCAATCAGGGCTGGTATCGCCTCAAAGGCGACAACTGCAGCACCCTGTTTCATGAGCACCTGCACCCCGGTGATCGTCCCCTGTGGCAACAGGCGCTGCTGACACAGGAAAGCCCCCTGCAGGCCCGTGTGCTGAGTGCTCGGAGCAATAGCCTCTGGTGCGAGCTGAAGCACCGGCCTGTCAACAGCAATATCCTCTGGCCCATCAGCATCACACTGACCGACATCAGCGATCAGATGTCCCGTTCACGCCAACGAGATGCGGACTGGCGTAGCCTCACCCAGCTGGTCAATCAACTGCCTGCCATGCTGTACCGCAGCCGTAACAACCGGGACTGGACCATGGAATTTGTCAGTGCCGGTTCACTGGAACTGACCGGATACCCCCCCGAAGTGCTGACCAACCAGTCCAGCCTCAACTACGGTGATCTGATCCACCCCGATGATGCTGGCCCAGTATGGGAACAGGTGCAGGATGCACTCAGCCGTGGCGAACGTTTCGAACTGCAATACCGCCTGCAGCACGCCGATGGTCGCCTCCTCCCGGTGATTGAAAAAGGTCAGGGCATTTATGCCGACAATGGAAGTATTCTGGGCGTTGAAGGCATGGTTCTCACCTTCTCTACCCCCTCCGCACACACCCCAATGTAGCCCCGCAGGGTTACCTTCAACGGGGAATTTTACCCGCAGGATCTCAGGGGTAATTTGGTTATCAACGGCCACCTTTGAAGCTTTCAAGGATCTGGTCCCCAGAATCCCAAAACAGGATTGATGCGGAGATAACCATCATGAAAAAACGCGTAGCCATCATCGGCGCAGGCCCCAGCGGCCTGGCCCAGTTACGAGCTTTCCAGTCAGCAGAAGCCAAGGGCGCCGAGATTCCGGAACTGGTCTGCTTCGAGAAGCAGGACGACTGGGGCGGCATGTGGAACTACACCTGGCGCACCGGCCTGGATGAGAACGGTGAACCGGTGCACGGCAGCATGTACCGCTACCTCTGGTCCAACGGCCCCAAAGAGTGCCTGGAATTCGCCGACTACACCTTCGAGGAGCATTTCGGACGTCAGATCGCCTCTTATCCGCCGCGCGAAGTGCTCTGGGACTACATTAAAGGGCGCGTAGACAAGGCTGGCGTACGTAAATACATCCGCTTCAACACCCCGGTGCGCAACATTTCCTACGACGAAACCAGCGGCCAGTTCACCGTTGCGGTGCATGACCACAACACCGACACCACCTACAGCGAAGTATTCGACTATGTGGTCTGCGCCAGTGGCCACTTCTCGACCCCCAAAGTGCCCGAGTATGAAGGCTTTAAAACCTTTGGTGGCCGCGTACTGCACGCTCATGACTTCCGCGATGCGCTGGAATTCAAGGACAAGGATATTCTGATTGTCGGCGCCAGCTACTCGGCCGAAGATATCGGTTCCCAGTGCTATAAATACGGTGCCCGCTCCATCACCAGCTGCTACCGCAGTGAGCCCATGGGCTTCAAATGGCCAGACAACTGGGACGAAAAGCCGGCGCTGACCCATGTGGATACCGACACCGCCTACTTCCAGGATGGCAGCAGCAAGAAGATCGATGCCATCATCCTCTGCACCGGCTACCTGCACCACTTCCCCTTCCTGGACGATGACCTGCGCCTGCAGACCGACAACCGCCTCTGGCCGCTGAACCTCTACAAGGGTGTGGTCTGGGAAAACAATCCGCAGTTCTTCTACATCGGCATGCAGGACCAGTGGTACTCCTTCAACATGTTCGATGCCCAGGCCTGGTTTGTGCGCGACGTGATTCTGGGCCGCATTGCCCTGCCCTCCAAAGACGAAATGACCGCCGATAGCCTGAAATGGCGCGAGCAGGAATTGACGCTGGAAACCGCCAAGGAAATGTACGAATACCAGGGTGCCTATATTCTGCACCTGATCGAGCAGACCGATTACCCCACCTTCGACATCGATGGCGTCAACCGCACCTTCCTGGAGTGGAAGCAGCACAAGAAGGACAACATCATGACCTTCCGTGACCACTCCTATGCCTCACTGATGACCGGCACCCTGGCGCCGCCGCATCACACCCCCTGGCTGGAAGCGCTGGATGACTCCATGGAAGCCTACCTGGCTGATGCCCCGCTGACCGATGCCGCCCGCAAGGCAGGCTAAATCACCCCCATGCCGGTTCCGACCGGCATCTTTGAGGACCGATCATGAGTAATGCACCCATTACCCGCCTGCCGAATCGCAAGGCAGAACCGATCACCGACGCCCTGCCGGGCTGGACCGTTGTCGCCGGCGAACCCACCATGACCACCTGGATCGAATACACCGCCGATGACGGCAGCATGATCAGCGGCTGGTGGGAAGCCTCACCCGGCACCTGGCATGCCACCTACGCAAGCTGGGAGTTCATCCACCTGATTGAAGGTGCCGCCATCATTACACCCGACGGCGGCGAACCGGTCGAAGTCGGCCCCGGCGATGCCTTTGTTATCGAAAAGGACTTCGTAGGTACCTGGGAGATCACCGCCCCGATCGTGAAGCACTTTACGATCAAGCTGAAATAACCGCTCAACCTTTTAAAGCCCGACCGCCCGGCTTCAGGCCCACACACCTTGGCCGGGCACCCCAAGTTCAGAACGCACATCAGCCCTCGCCAGCAGAGCACCCCTCTCCTTCCCACACAGCCTGTATTGCTAACGCTTCCGACTGGCAACACATGACCATCTGGTCCAATATCAAGGCACTATGGATTGACCGTTGTAGGACACCATGCACGGTCCAACACAAAGCGCGCATGCTTATGACAAGCTCCTCACTTCTCTTTCAGCAGCGAGCCAAAGCCCACCCCTTAACCAAGCGCTGGATTATAAGGAAATACCTCCATGCTCTCGATGTCATTCACGCTTCTACTTGCCGCCGCGCTTTGCATTATTGCGGCAGCACTGCACTTTGCCTGCCTTGTTTGGGGCGCATCAGGCTACCGGTTTCTCGGTGCCGGAGAGAAAGCTGTCGCAGCCATTGAATCTGGGGACAAAGGACCACATATTTCAGCCCTTGTTGTTGGGACTATGTTGCTAGTGTGGGCGATCTACGCCATAGCCGGGGCCGGTATGCTTCCGGCAATGCCGTTTATGCGTCCAGTACTTTTTCTCATTTCAGGGGTATTGCTTGCTCGTGCGCTTTTGTTCCCGCTGCTGCGCCCATTCATTCCGGGCAATAGCCTGAAGTTCTGGATTATTTCATCGCTCGCGGTGGGCGTACTCGGCTTGCTGTTTCTGCTTGGTGCGCTGCAAATGGGAGAGTCGTGAAGTCAAACAGGATAAAGTTGTGTGCAATCGAAACTCTGAGCGATATTAGTCGCCCAGAGTTTATTGCCATGCATACCTTTCAGCAGTGCGTCTGAGTTTCTATTAGACAGATACCGTCAGGCTTCAATATCACCCATGCAGATGTATTTCAGCTCCGTGTAATCCTCCAGGCCGTATTTAGAGCCTTCGCGTCCCTGACCAGACTCTTTCACACCACCAAAGGGGATCATCTCGGAACTGATTCCGGTTTCGTTGACTCCCACCATGCCGTACTCCAAACGCTCACTGACCCTCCATATTCTGGATGGATCTTTAGTGAACACATACGCAGCCAGGCCAAACTCGGTGTCATTAGCCATTGCGACAGCGTCAGCCTCATTCTCGAATGAGAACACCGGTGCCACAGGCCCGAATACCTCTTCTTTCGCCAGGCGCATACCGGCCGTGAGGTCGCGCAGCACGGTTGGTTCATAGAAGTGGCCCGGTCCGTTGGCCGGCTTGCCGCCAATACAGACGCCGGCACCCTTACCCACAGCATCTTTCACCAAGGCATCGACACTGTTAACCGCTTGCCCTGTTATCAACGGCCCCGCTGTGACTGATGCATCAAACCCATCCCCCAGCACAAACTCGGAAACCTTAGCGGTCAGTTTCTCGAGAAAACGCTCATAGATGCTCTGCTGCACCAGTATCCGATTGGCGCAAATACAGGTTTGCCCGGCGTTACGGTATTTGACGGCAAGCACACCGGCGACGGCCTTATCCAGGTCTGCATCCTCAAACACCATCACCGGCGCATTACCGCCCAATTCCATCGACGTGCGTTTAACCCCTCTGGCCGACTGCTCCATCAAGATCTTGCCCACTCGCGTGGAACCAGTGAACGTCACCTTCTTCACCAGTGGATGAGACGTCAAAACCTGCCCAATGGCAGCCGCATCCGTGCCCGGTATCACATTAATGAGTCCATCAGGAATACCGGCGCGCTGCGCCAACTCCGCCAGAGCCAACGCAGACAGAGGCGTTTCCGCTGCCGGCTTCAGCACAATAGAGCAGCCCGCCGCCAACGCCGGGGCTACCTTGCGCGTAATCATGGCAAGTGGAAAGTTCCAGGGTGTGATAGCAGCTACCACACCCACCGGCTGCCTGATGACCAGAGAACGCCGATCTGAAGTAGTCGCGGGCAGAATATCACCGTAGATCCGCTTGGCTTCTTCAGCGAACCATTCGATATAGGAGGCGCCATAGGCGACCTCCCCCCGGGCTTCGCTAAACACCTTGCCCTGCTCGGCAGTCATCAGCGTCGCAAGGTCATCCTGGTGCTCCATCACCAAATCAAACCATCTGCGCAGCAAGCTCGACTTTTCTTTTGCGGTAACAGATCGCCACCGCTCCATAGCCTGTTGGGCTGATTCGACAGCGCGTCGCGTTTCCTCTGCCCCCAGATTTGCAACCCTTGCCAAGGGGTGAGTGGTGGAGGGGTTTTCAACCTCGAAGGTTGTCTGCCCCTCTGCCTCAACCCAGTGCCCATTGATGAACCCTTTCGTTTTGACCAGTGAAGGGTCTCGGAGCATCTCTGCAATCATTGTGAACACCTGTTAAAAGCCATATTTAGCATTAGTCAGCTAAAGCAGCCTTGCCTTCAGCAAGCTTGCTCGACACGACGTCAGTCGATACAACGGGCTTTGCCAGATCATTGGCATTGTAGGTAATCCCACTCCGCTCATCTTGAAAGCCTTTAACAAGGGCCCAGCACATGAATGTCAGCACTACAGAGAATGGAAGTGCCGCAATAATGGTGGCCGTCTTCAGCGCATCGAGACCGCCGGCCAACAGCAGTGCCAAAGCAACACCTCCAAGCCCCATGCCCCAGATAATGCGTAAAGACCGAGCCGGATGAGTATCTCCCTGAGAGACAATGGTGCAAATGACCAGCGTGCCCGAATCGGCAGAGGTAACAAACCAGGTCACAATCAGCAGAGTCGACAGGGCCGCCATTGCCTGGGTCATTGAATCCACACCCAGAGCTTCGATGGTGCTGTAGAGCGACAGGGTAATGTTTTCGTTAACCACCTGGGTAAGGTGCCCGGGGTTAAGTAACTCAATGTTCAGCGCCGTACCACCAAAGACAATGATCCAGAGGAATCCGCCCAACGGGGGCATAACCAGGGCCGTGAGCAAAAACTGACGTACGGTACGGCCACGTGAAATACGGGCAATGAACATACCGACCAGCGGGCCCCAGGACAGCCACCAGCCCCAGTAGAAGATGGTCCACCATCCCTGCCACTGACGCTCAGCATCCAGGTCGACCCAAAAACCCATCGGGATAAAGGTCGATACATAATCACCCAGTGAAGACACCGTCAGGTCCATCAAAAATACGGTGGGCCCTGCAAATACAAAGAATGCAATAAGCACCAGACTCAGACGGATATTCCAGATACTCAGTATCTTAATACCGCGCCCAACCCCTGAAATAGCCGACAGTGTGGCAACAACGGACACAAATGCGATCAGAATAACTTGCGTGGTCGTGGAAACGGGCACACCAAACAAGTAGTTCAGCCCGGCATTCATCTGCGAAACGCCCAGGCCTAGTGTGGTTGCGGTACCAAAAAGCGTACTGAAAATTGCCAACAAGTCGACAGCGTGACCGATAGGTCCATATATTTTATCACCCAGTAAAGGGTAAAGACCGGAGCGAACTGTAAGGGGAAGGCCACGACGGTAGCAGAAATAGGCAAGACACAAGCCCACCAGAATATAAACCGCCCAACCATGCAGCCCCCAATGGAACATGGTGATTTTAACTGCCATACGTGCAGCACTTTCGGTGGCGGCCTCTATGCCATTCATATCCAGGAAAGGGTTCCCCTGAAAATGCATCAGGGGTTCACCAATACTCCAAAAGAGCAGGCCTGTACCGATGGCACAGCTGAATAGCATTGAAAACCATGCCACAAATCCGAACTCGGGCTTTTCATCATCGTTGCCTAAACGAATATCACCGTAGCGGCTGAATGCGACCCAGACAGAAAACCCCAGAACGGCACTGACAATGACCACGTAGTACCAGCTGAGATTGTGAAGAATCCAACTATTGAAACCACTGAAAATCTTGTTCGAAAGTTCGACGTTCAGCACTGTGAATAATACAAATGCCGTTACCATCAAAATTGAACAGTAACTCATGAATGTGCTTTTCCCGGTGCCAGGCACGACAGATAAAGCTTTTGTGCTGGGTTTCATAAAAACTCCTGAGCATCAAATATAGCCGAAGCTGTTATTTTTATTGTTGAGCAAGCCGTTATCGCATTACGAACGGATTGCCCATGGGTTCACTGGATGTATTAATCCAGGTAGTTCTTACACGTATGTAGTCCTGAATCGCCTGAATACCCGCCTCACGTCCGTACCCGGACTGGTTCACACCGCCAAAAGGTGCAACCGGCGAGATCGCGCGGTATGTATTTACCCAGCAGATACCGGATTTGATTTGCTGAGATACACGTAGCGCTTTTGACAGGTTTTCAGTAAATACACCTGATCCCAGGCCAAATTCGGAATCATTCGCCAGCGCAATTGCCTCTTCTTCAGTGTCAAAACAGGCAATCGACATGACCGGTCCAAACAGCTCGGCTTTCAGAGTTACGGTCTCAAAATCGGGGCATTCAACAATGGTGGGGGCGAAATAGTGCTCTGAACCCAACTCAGCCAGGCGATGTCCACCAGCCAGTACCGACGCACCCTGCTCTTTCGCTTTGAGCAGCGCCGCCTCTATACCTTCAACCTGTGCCATTGTGCAGAGCGGACCAATATGGGAGCTGCTGTCCAGCGGGTTACCGACCCGGATTTCAGCCGTGGCCTTCAGCAGGCGACTGACCAACTCCTTGTACAGCCCACGCTGTATATACACTCGCGAACCCGCAACACAGGATTGACCCGAGGCACCAAAGTTACCGGCCAGGATTCCGTTAGTCGCACTTTCAAGGTCGGCATCATCAAACACCAGGATGGGTGACTTGCCGCCCAGCTCAAGGGATGTGACCGCGAAGTTTTCGGCCGTATTTCGAACAACATGCTTTGCTGTTTCTGGTCCACCGGTAAAGGCCAGGCGATCAATATCCGGGTGTGATGTCAGCGGAATGGCGCACCCGACGGCATCGCCGGTAATCACTGACACCACGCCTTTCGGGAAACCTGCCTGTTCAATCAGGCGAGCGAACTCCAGAATGGCAACAGGTGCAATCTCAGATGCCTTGATAATGACCGAGCAACCAGCGGCCAAGGCCGGAGCCAACTTTGTGGCCGTCAGGAACATCTGGGCGTTCCAGGGCACTACCGCCGCAACGACACCGATGGGCTCAGGCTTTGTGAACACATGCATATCAGCCTTATCGATAGGCAATGTGTGGCCTTCGATTTTATCGGCGAGACCTGCGTAGTATCGATAATACTGGGCGACATATCGGGCCTGTGACTGGGTTTCAGCCGCCAGTTTGCCGCTGTCACTGGTTTCTACAGCACCCAGCGCCGCAGAGTTTTCTTCCAGCAGATCAGCTAAACGATTCAGCAACACGCCACGCGCTGAGGGCGTGATACCGGCCCATTGCGGATCACTTAGAGAGCGACGAGCCGCTTTTACGGCACGTTCAACATCTGCAGGTTCGGCACAAGCAAAAGTGGCCCACGCCTCACCGGTTGCCGGGTTAATCGTCGGCATTTGCTTGTTTGCTGCGCCTTCAACCCACTCACCATCAATGAACAACTTGTAGTGGGGCAGATTTAATTCAGACATAAGAATCCCATCCATTAATTAAAAGCAGGCATCACTTCATCAATAAAACGACGCAGCGACGTTTCTTTTTCCTGGCGTGTCATGCCTGAATCACTCCAGTAAGCGAACTCGTCATAGCCCAGATCTTCATAGTGCTTCAGACGATCAATAATCTGCTGAGGTGTACCGATCATCAGATCATTGCGAATCGCTTCGCGCTTATAGAACGGATGCTCATCAATTTCTTGTTGCGAGAGCGGCTGAATAAGGCCTTGACTGATGGGGCGCTCATTTTTGAACCAGGCGCTGAAGTAGCAGTAAAACTCATGCAGTTTTCGGGCGGCCTGGTCCAGTTCCGTCGGATTGTCTGAGACGAAAGCGTGCTGAAGGATCATGATTTTGGTGCGCTTATCATGCTTTTCGCAGGCTTCGTTGTATTTGGAGATCAATGCTTCAACTTCTTCCAGCCCTTGCCACAGCGGCGTGACCTGCACATTGCAGCCGTTGCTGATAGCAAACTCATGGCTGTTAATATCGCGGGCGGCTACCCAAATCGGAGGGCCATCTTCAGTTAATGGCTTGGGCGATGATGTGGTTTTCGGGAAGTTGTAATGCTTGCCTTCCTGGGTGTGGTCACCTTTCCAGAGGCCTTTAATGGCAGGCACCATTTCACGCAGGCACTCACCCGCGCCCCAGGCATCCATACCCGGCACCATGCGTTCATATTCAAATGAGTATGCGCCTCGCGCGATACCCAGATCCAAGCGACCACCCGTAATGATATCCGTCATGGCCGCTTCGCCGGCCAGTTTTATCGGGTGCCAATAGGGGGCCACAACTGTCCCTGTACCCAAGCGCACATTCTTCGTCTGATGGGCAAGATCTATCAGGTTGAGGAAAGGGTTCGGCGCGATGGTGAAGTCCATACCATGGTGCTCACCGGTCCAGACGGTACACATGCCACCTTCATCAGCAATTTTGCATAATGAAATAAATTCGTCGTACAGATCCTGCTGTTTCTGCTGTTCGTCCACGCGCTCCATGTGAGCAAAGAGTGAAAATTTCATCGCACATCCCCTTTTGTTTCATCCCCAAAGTACAGACGGAAAACGCCATTCTGCTTTTCATTAACCAGACGACCGACCATTGACTGAAGATCGGATGACGCAAAATTCAGGCCTGCCAATTCTTCAAATGGCACATATTCATACTGCTGGTGATCAGACTCTTTAGCGCTTTCAACCCGGTAAAACGCAATGAAGCCGCCGGTTGTGGCTTTTTCATACACGGAAAACACCTGGCCCACTTCACTCTCGGGCTCTATTTCTTTGACAAAGGAGGCGAGTGTTTCGTGTGAGCTTTGCCCTTTCGTCATGTCTGCAACAGGCAGGATGTAGCCCTGGTCTGTTTTCTGCACGAGCAGCTTGTCGTTGCATTCAATCAAAGCACCCACCTGAGCCGATGACTGTAGTGCAACCTCTTCCGCCTTGTGCTCCATTCCCAGACTGAAATAACCACCCTTGGCATATCCCAGGCCCAGTTTTTCTGTCGTTGCGAAGGCTTCCACCTTGCCTACAAGAAGGAGGTGATCGCCAGCGGGAACCTTCTGGAAAGCCGAGCATGAGAAATGCGTGACCGCACCCTCAATCAACGGCGTACCAAATTCGTCGGCTGTCCAGGGCACTTCAGAAAAACGGTCACCAGAGGAGCCTGCAAAGGTATTGGAAGCATGCTGCTGTTCTTCAGCAAGAATGCTGACAGCAAAGTGTTCGCATTGCTCGAATACATCAAAACTGGAAAGTTTGTTGGCTGGACATACCAGCAACAGCGGCGGATCCATTGACACTGAGGTAAACGAATTCGCTGTAAAGCCTACTCGCTCTCCCGTCTTGCTCACGGCAGTTACCACCGTGACGCCCGTCATAAAGGAGCCAAACGCGTTACGCAGCTCTCTGGGGTCAAAGGTATTCACAGGAATATCTCCTTAGTTCCGGTCAAAACAGTGCTGACCGAACTCTTTTATTATTGGATTTATCTCTACGGAGTGAGTTAAGGGAGCCATATGGCGAGATCCCTGAACGATATGGCTTTCGCCTTCAGGACAAAGTCTTGCCATGGATTTGGACATCTCGGGCGTTGAGTTCGGATCCCCCTCTCCCGTCAGGAATAGCGCCGGAACAGACAGGTTTTCAAGATCACAATCTGAAGGGCCATCATTGAAACAGAAGACTTCATAAGCCTGGCGATAACCATCAAGGGAGGCCTGACCAAGCCATTCACGACACATGCGTGCATGCTGTTCATCGTCACCCTGTAAGGGAAAATCAAACCAGCGATTAACCGGAGCCGTCACATTTTCTGCCGTAATACTCTCTTTGATCTGCTGAACACGGCTAAAGACCGCCTGCTTGGCAGCATCCGAACGCCGATACACCGAATTCAGCGCCGCCACCCCAACACATTGCTGCGGATAACGAATGGCAAAGTTCAGCGCGATCATAGACCCCATTGAATGCCCGGCAATCAACACGGGGGTCTGCACGACTTCGTCTATCCATGCAGCAACGGCGTCGGTATAGGTCGGGATATCAAGGCACTCTGACATGATGTCGCTTTCACCATGCCCTGGCATATCCACGGCATAGACTGTGAAGAACTTCGACAAGCCTTCGACCTGGTGTACCCATGCTTCCAGGCGCAAGCCTACGCCGTGGATGAGAACCAGAGACGGCCCCTGTCCTGTTCGGGTGTAGGCAAGCCCTGAACGGGACTTAAACCGCGGCAGGGTTATCGACGTCATGCCCAAGCTCCTGAAGTTCCTGATAACGGTCGCCAATACGGTGATGCGGGCGACCACCAGTTGCACCGCCAAGAACAACCACAATTTCATCAGCAGCAGGCGCGTCACCGATGTTGAATTGCAGCGTCAAATAGTGGGAGCGTTTGCCACCATCATTTTTGTCCATCATCGGAACAGAGATCGGTGCGTTGGCAGGACCACGAGTGTTTGTGAACGAGAGGAAGGATTTAGCCTCTACCGCCTCGCGGTAGAAATTGCCAAAGTGCAGCGTATGAATCAGAGCAGAGGCATGCTCGACTTCACCGTTCAGACCAACAACCGCTGCTTTACCAAAAGCTTCGATGTTCTCCGCACCACCCGCCAGTTCGCAGATGCGCTGCGTCAGGAGTTCTCCCAGTTGCGGGCCATACTCACGAACGACCGGTTTCAAATCATGCACAAAGCGCCCTGCCCAGGGGTTTGTGACGACAGCAGCCACCGCAAACATGCGTAGAGGCTTATCTGCCTTCTTGTAACCCTCAATCAGGGTTTCTTCTTCAAAGCTGACGATTTTGCGTATTTCTAAACTCATTTCCGGATCCCGCCCGAGGTGATAATGATCTTATTTGTAATATGGTATACCATATGACACAAAGATAATCATACAATCTCGACTGAATCAAGTGATCGCTATGCTAAGATGCAAAACTGGATTCTGATTCAAAGGAACGAAGACACATGCAGAAGGTTGAACGACCCAAAACCTTGAAAGAACACGCACTCGATTCCCTGCGTGATGCCATCACCAGTAATTCACTGACACCGGGCACTCGCTTAATCGAACGCAACCTCTGTGAAACGCTGGGCGTTAGCCGCACCGTTGTGCGGGAATGTATCCGTCATCTGGAAAGCGAGCACCTGGTTGTGGGTCTTCCCAACGCGGGCTTTGCGGTTGCATCTATCAGTGATGCAGAAGTGAAGGAAATCTATGAGATACGCACCCTGTTGGAATGCATGGCTGTTCGAGAATGCAGCAAAGTCATCACCTCGGAAATCATTCAGAGTCTGTACCAGCTGCATGATCAGATCGCAGATCACTTGGCTCAAGACGATATCAAAACAGCTTTACGCCTCACCAAAGACTTCTATGAATTGATCTTTCACAGCGCAGGCAAGCATGTTGCCTGGGTTTTGGTCGAACAGCTCAACTCTCGCATATCCCGGTTACGCGCCATGACCCTGAGTTCTGTCGGGCGTAAAACCGCAGGCCCGAAAGACCTGTATGAAATGGTCAAAGCCCTTGAGGAGCACGACCCCGATAAAGCCTGTGCTATCTGTGAGCGTCATCTTAAAAAAGCCTACGAAATCGCAAGCCAACTGGAGAAAGGAAACAACTCATGAAAGATGATCTGTTTGAACTTGGTCTACAAAAGCGTAAAGAAACGCTGGGAAAAGACTATGTAGAAAAGAATCTTGAGAAGGCTGACAGCTTTAACCTCCCTTTCCAGGAAGCCATGACAAGCTGGTGTTGGGGATTCGGCTGGGGCGATGACACCATCGATGCCAAAACCCGTTCCATGATGAATCTCACCATGATTGCAGCACTTGGCAAGATGGAAGAATGGGAGCTACACCTCAAAGGTGCCATTTCCAACGGTGTAACCGTGGACGAAGTTCGCTCAATCCTGCATGTGATCGCTATCTACTGTGGCGTACCTCAGGGCGTTGAGTGCTTCCGCATAGCGCGCGCCACTTTGACAGAACTGGGCCTTTTGGAAGCCAAAGGTTAAGTATGAAAGGTTACTGGATCGCCCACGTCACTATTCAGCAAGAAGAAGACTATCAGGCATACCTGGCGCTTGCTCCTCAAGCCCTGGCCAAATATGGCGCGAAGATTCTTTCCCGGGGTGAAAACTTCACCCCGCTGGAAGGCTTTGACGACAAACCTCCACAAAGAGCGGTTGTCCTGGAATTCGAGAGCTATGAACAGGCGCTCGCTTGCTACCACTCCGAGGAGTATCAGCAGGCACGGGAGAAGCGCATCCTCTGCTCAAACGCCCATATCCTGATCTTGCAAGGTATGGAAGACAGTCCTCGACTCGGCTGAACTGAACACCCGAATCGAGCCAACATTCCCATCCGCTTGCAGGCTTGTTAACCAGGGAACGGGGCCGCCCAGCCCCCGTCCGACAGATTTCGATTTGTTTTAAGTCACGCCTTACATACACTCAAATCTGCCATCAAGGCCCAACCAAGTGAGAGTGATTATGAGCAACACACATAACATCCCCCCGTTCCACCTGGCGTTTCCGGTTCGTGATGTCGAAGAAGCCCGCACGTTCTACGGCGAAGTACTGGGCTGTACCGAAGGTCGCTGCGCTCCGGGTGAGTGGTGCGACTTCAACTTTTACGGTCATCAGATCGTCGCGCACAAGGCGCCGGAGGAATGCGGCTGTGACGCGTATAGCGATGTCGATTCTCACAAGGTCCCGGCCCGTCATTTCGGTGTCGTTTTGCCGATGGACGAGTGGCAGAATCTGGCTGACCGCCTGACCGGCCTGGGCATCCAGTTCATTATTGAGCCGTACGTGCGCTTCAAGGGTGAGGCTGGCGAACAGGCCACCATGTTCTTTATGGACCCGTCTGAGAACGCCATCGAAATCAAAGCATTTGCGAACATCGAATCACTGTTTGCGAAGTAATTATTCACCCGCCGACCAGCTGTCGGCGGGGTGTTCAACTTTATATCGAGACCAGTTGCAGGGTTTCTACCTCTTCAATTGCTCGGCAAAGAACGCCAGCGTCCGGCTCCAGGCCAACTCGGCACTCGCCTCGTCATAGCGCGAGGTCGAGTCATTATGAAAGCCGTGGTTCACATCGGGATACTGGTAAGCGGTGTAAGCTATTCCGGCCTGTTTCAGCGCCGCTTCATACTCGGGCCAATAGCCGTTTACCCGTTGGTCCAGCCCCGCAAAGTGGAGCTGCAGAGGTGCCTTGATGCCCGCGATCTCGGCACTGGGCGGAGTGCCATAGTAGGGAGCGCCTGCATCAATCACATCTGGCAGCGTTGCCGCCAACTGGTTAGTCAGGTAACCGCCGAAGCAGAATCCCACCATCCCGACCTTTCCGGTGCTCAGTTCATGGCTTTTCAAGACGCGAGCGGCTGCGCTGAAATCCGCTTCAATCTTGCTGCGATCCAGCTGCTTTTGCATCGCACGGCCTTCATCATCATTGCCGGGATAACCGCCCAGCGAGAACAGCGCATCAGGGGCAAGGGCAATATAACCGGCCTTCGCCAAACGGCGGGCCACATCTTCGATATACGGGTTCAAGCCACGGTTTTCATGCGCCACCAGTACGGCAGGCGCAGGTTGCTCGGCAGTCACACCTGCAGGTACAACCAGATATCCCCGCGCCCGACCATGCCCCTCGGGAGAATCGAATTCGATGTAGGTTGCCTTGATATCGGGATCATTGAACGACACCTGCTCGGCCAGGGCATAGTCGGGCAAAAGCCCCTTCGCCAGAGCAGCAGCACTCAGTCCTGCAATCCCCAGCGTTGCCAAACGCTGCAGGAAGGTACGACGATCAATATCCCCGTGAGCATATTCGTCATACCAGTCAAACGCTTCTTGCGGAATGTTCGGTTGCTCGTTGGAGCGGGTATTGCCCTTGGCAGCCATCGTCATCGTCTCCTGAAAAAGTACTCCTAGTGAGTGTAGACACTTTGGCAAACAGGGGAGGATTCAGGACCTCATTACGCGGGTTCCGGCAGATAGGCTATCGAGCCGGCATTTATTCAAACCTGAACTGACTACCCCAGTCCCTATGGTTGAACACCTGGCCACTGGTGCGTACATCCGCCAGCCGCGCCAGATCCAGCTCGGCAACCAGCCAACCGGCAACACCTTCATCTCCGATAGCGAGCACACCATCATCAGGATAGCCGTAATCAACTGGCGCAAAGACTCCTGCACGACCGGTATTCACATCCACGGCTTCGGACCAGTCCGCTTTGCCGATCGTGGGTGACTGAGCGACGAAGCACTGATTTTCCAATGCCCGTGCCTGACAACCAATGCGCACTCGGTGGTAACCGGCCTGGGTGTCGGTACAGCTGGGCACCAGAATCAGATCGGCGCCCTGCTCCACCTGACGTCTGGCAATCTGAGGGAATTCGCTGTCGTAGCACACGGCCACCCCTACCTTGCCAAAGGCGGTATCCAGCACCCGAATCTCATCACCGGCAGAGATCAGCCATTGTTCGGACTCAAAGCGGGTCATCTGCAGCTTGTCCTGATAGTCGCGGCTGCCATCAGGTCGGAACAGCCAGGCACGGTTGCGGTACTGGCCATCGGGCTGTAGCAGCGGGAAGGTACCGGCCAGAATGTGCAATTGATGCTAGCGGGCCAGCCGTTCGAACAGGGCAACAAAGTCTTCATGCACGGACTGCATCCGTTCCAGCTGCTGCTTCAGACAGGCACAGACCTCGGTACCAAACAGGGACGCCAGCTCCATGCTGAAGTATTCGGGGAACACCAGAAACTGGGCGTTTTGTGCCAGTGCATCCTGCACCAAGGCTTCGATCTTGCTGACGTAGGCCTGCCAGCTGTCCAGCCAGTCGATAGGGTACTGGGCCAGCGCCAGTCTCAGGGTGGTATTCGATGTCGTCATTGCGGAGTGGGTCTATTCAGTTCGCGGCATTTAATTCAGGGCTTTGAGGTAAAACTGCATCGGCTTGTCAGACTCTTCGGACTCGCCAATATCCTTCCAGCTGAAACAGGTGCTCAATTCTGGTCGCGCAGCATAGCCGAAATGCTCCCAGATGGTGTCCAGTGAAACATAGTCAGCCGGCTTAAGCAGGTGCTGCGCAGGGCGTTGTACAGCACAGAAACAGATCAGCGATTTATGCAGATCCCGTGCATGGGCTTCGCGTCGGCTGAAGAATTCACGATAGATACCGCCGCCGCGATAATTCGGCAACAGAATCGACTCGGCGCAGTAGAAAATGTTACCGGTATCCATACCTGCCTCTTCGAACGGCTTACGAAACGCCGGAGTTTCATCACTCATGGCCAATCCGGTCGATGCGCCCACGAGCCTGTCGTCATCCAGCGCAAGCACACAAACGGCCGAATCGGACTCGACATAGGTCTGCAGGTAGCGTTTTTCATATTCCATGGAGCCATCGTACAGATAGGGAAATTCACGGAAGACCGTGATTCTGAGCCGGGCCAGCTGTTCCAGCCAGGGTTCAAGCGCTGGGCCTTTAACCGTGAGCAATGAAGGCGGATTCATCGAGTGATCCATTGGCAGAGTGGACGTGAAGCGGGGGCACGACAAAACCTTGCCGAGGTCTGGCCCCGACAAGGTTTACAGTCTATCAACTCGGCTAAAGCCTAGCCTACCGCTTCCAAGGATTCCGGCAGGATCTGTCCACCATCCACGACCAGGGTCTGGCCGGTGATGTAGCTGGCTTCGGGCGAGGCGAAAAACACCGCCGCATTACCGATATCTTCGACATTGCCCAGACGTTTGAGCGGAATGGAGGCCGCCATCTGACGCAGGTAGTCCTCCCCCATATCCTCCAGCCCTTCGGTGATGATATTGCCCGGCATTACGGCATTCACGGTAATCCCGTAACGAGCCAGCTCGATGGAGGCAGTGCGAATAAAGCCCAGCTGACCCGCCTTGCTGGCACCGTAGTGTGCCCAGCCCGGGAAACCGGTGACGGGGCCAGTGATTGAGGAGGTCACCACAATACGGCCACAGCTGCTTTTCTTCAGCGCCGGCAGCGCCGCCTGAACACTGTTGAACAGCCCCTTGAGGTTGGTGTTCATCACCTGATCCCAGTCCTCTTCGGGCATGGTTTCCAGGCTGGCCGAGGGGAAAATACCGGCATTGGCACAGAGCACATCCAGCTGACCAAAAGCCTCTGTCACCGTTGCTACCGCTTGATCCAGACTGCTGCGACGGGTGACATCCGCCTCCAACCCCAAATGGCCTTCACCCAGACTCGCTGCAGCCGCCTGAGCCTGTTCCAGATGACGCGCGGCGATAGCCACGCGATAGCCCTTGGCGGCAAAGACCCGCGCAATGCCCAGTCCTATTCCTTTGCTTGCACCCGTTACCAGTACTACAGGTTGATCTGTCTGTGTCATATCTAACCTCTCTTCCATGTTGCGTCCTTAGGTGTCACACCGCAGTGTCGCCGAATAACTTGAGTCCGACCACCCCCATCACAATCATGCCGATGCAACCGATCCGCACCAACCCGCCCGGTTCCTGCATGAACAGGATGCCGACCACGGCCAGTGCCGACGCACCTATACCGGACCAGACTGCATAGGCGGTGCCCACCGGAATGGTGCGCATCGCCAGTGACAGCAGCCCCAGACTCACCACGATCAGGATGGCCGTGATGACCGAGGGCCAGAGCCGGGTAAAGCCATCGCTGTATTTAAGGCCGATCGCCCAGAGGCATTCCAGCACCCCGGCGATCAGCAGGTATATCCAGCCCATTGGATCTCCTGTCAGTTGGCCGGGTCGTACTGCGATAGCCATTCCACCGCCAGATCGTGATAGCGGCCCAGTCCCTTGTATTCGACCAGCTCAGGCGGCAGTGTTTTCAGCACGCGATGCATGCGACGTGCCCAGTCCGGATTGGTGACCAGATCGTCAAAGCTGATCAGGAAGGTGCGGATGCTGAACATCAGGGCATTGCTGCGCGGCATGCGGTCCAGTACCTGCAATTCCACACGCAGGTGCACTTTTTCGCCCACATTTTCAGGGGTCACGCTCGCGCGGTCGGTGCCCCAGTTGGGATAGGTCTCGGGAGACGTATCCATGCGGGCATTGACGGTGAGCGTCCAGTTGAGGCGGCGTACCGGGCGGCCGATCGGAATGGCAGTCAGGTATTTCAGTGCGCGCTCGAACACGCCCATTTCATGCGCCAGCGGCACAGGGCCGTGCCATTCCGAGAAGCTCATGCCAGCATCAAACGCCAGTGACCAGTCCGCCGGACAGGTAACAATGCCAGCATCCAGAAACAGGTCGCCATCGCGCTGATCCAGAAGGGCAAAGTCGCCCTGCAGCTGGCGGCCCATATATTCCATCGGCGGCAACGGCAAGGTGCTGCTGTCACCAAAGGTGAAGCTGTCCTTGATATTGAGCAGACGGTTTTCCCAGGTCCACTGGTCGCCTTCAGTGCTGAGGCTGAAATGCTGCGGGTAGTCGGCCGCCAATGACTGCATGCATCGTTCGATCATGTCCCAGCAGGCCAGGTCCATATGCGGCATAGCCAGGCAGCGCTGGGGATTTTCCTTGAGCACGATATCGCGCTCGGCCATTTCCGATAGGTAGTGCTCGTCGATATCCAGCAGGAACTCATATACCGACCCTTCCGGACCCGGCGTGGTATGCGGCTCGATATTCACCGAATAGCGGTATTCATCATCAGGGAACGGAAAGGGAAAACGTGCAATAGCGCCGGGGCTGTTGCTGTAGCTGAAGTCATCACGAAAGGTCTGTACGGGTTTGGGTGACATGCGCATGACGTCGCTCCTATATATCCAGAGTAAGGTGTTTGCCGGCGGCACGGGAGACGCAGGGCATGATGCAACCGCCGTTGGCTTTCTCATCGGCCGAGAGGAACTCATCGCGATGTTCCACTGCGCCTTCGATCACGGGCGTTGCACACTGGCCACAGACACCGGCTCGGCACAGATTGGGCACAGCAACGCCTTCACGTTCCAGTGCTTCCAGCAGGCTTTCATCGGCTGCCACATCCAGGGTTTTGCCGCTGCGGGTCAGCTGGGCCTTGAACGGCTCACCCGGCTCGGGGGCGGCAAAGGCTTCGTAGTGAATCAGGCTTTCCGGCCAGCCCAGTGCCTTTGCGGTACTGCAGACACCTTCAATCAGGGATTCAGGGCCACAGATATACACATGCGTCCCCGGCCCCTGATCGCTCAGCACTGTGCTCAGGTCACACTTGTTCCCATGCACTGAGTCATAGCGATGCAGAGCAGCCCCCAACTGTTGCTGCAGTTGATCCAGGTAGGCGCCGGTCTGACTGCTCCGATACAGATAGTGCAGCTCGAATTCCGCACCCTGGCGCTTGAGTTCGGGGATATAGGACATGAACGGCGTGATACCCACGCCACCGGCAATCAACACATGTTTGCGGGCAGCCATCACGGGGGCGAAGAGGTTCGCCGGCGGCGTGATCGCCAGTTCATCACCCACGTTAACGTCTCCATGCATAAAGGACGAGCCGCCACGGGAGTCCTCCTGCAAACGCACCGCGATACTGTAACGGCGTGGTGTGGCCGGGTCACTGCACAACGAATAGGCATTGCGAATTTCACGCGCCTCACCGGGCATAATTACCTGCACATGACTGCCGGGTGAAAACGCCGGCAGCTTGCCTTCAATCGCTTCCAGCTTGAACTCTCGAATCAGCGGCGCCACCTGCTCAATGGCCATGACCCGCACGGGTATGCTGTCGATACTCATTACTGCAATACCTCCTGTTCCAGTTGTTCCTCAGGATCTTCGGCATTGATCTGCACGCCCACATAGGCACCGTGCAGACGGGCAAAATGATCCCGCACCAGCAATAAACGCCCACAGCCACTGCAAGTGTGCGGGCTGGACGTCACCCCTTCCATCAGGGTGTAGCAATGGGTGCAGAACAAGCGCCGGGCCTTACTGACCGGAGGAGCAAGCTGAATCTGCTCATCAACCAGTCCTGCAGACAAGGCCTGATTACGGATGTCCCACAGGAAACCTTCGCTCCCCGCCACGTACAGACGGGTGGTAACAGGAGCATCACTGAGAACGCGCTGCAGGTAACCAGACAGGGAATCAGCCAGCGTACCCGGCGCATTGCCCGGCTCTGCCACCAGCCACTGAGCACCGGATTCCGAGCACTCGCGGTATAGCGGCTCCAGCAGGTGACCGGCATCGGATTCACTGACGAACAGCTGCAACCCCGCCGACGCCACCAGCTCGGGCGTCACGTAGTTTGGACGACTCTTGATGGATGGATCGATCTGCATCACTACTCCTTTTGGGCTACCAAAAATTTATTAGTGGTATAATTTATTTCTTATCAGGAAAAGCAAAACCTCTGCCAAAAAGATAAATTCAATATATTTCAATGAGTTAAAAGAGCATCATTGAATACCCACCCTGATACGAGCACAGCAACAGTGCAAACCAGCGCCTGCGTGACTCAGTACAGGGCATGCATCCATCGTCACAGCATCAAATGCCGCATTCAGGGTCGACATAGAGGATGAGCTGTCCTGACGAGTCCTACTGCCCAAGGCAAGGGATCCAGGAGATAAGCCACAGGAAAAGGAGCACTGACCTAAAACAGGGCGTCGTTTGCGCCGCGATTGACCACATCCCGATCAATGCCTAAGCCAGGCCCAACAAGAAAGATTTTTTCCCCATAGGAATCATTAGCTTGCCAATGCATGGCCCAAAAATTGCCTTTCCTATCAGGAATAATAATTCCCTTACAGGAATCAAGCCTTATCTAGATGAATGGAGAGAACAATGGCTAATTCATGGCGTATTGCCGCACTGGCTGAAAAACACCGTGCCCTGGGGTCCAACCTGGAAGACTGGAACGGCCTGCCGACGGCCTGGACCTACAGCAAGAGCGGTTACACCCTGGCGGATGAGCACGAAGCGATCCGCACCAAGGCGGGCTTGATGGATGTGTCAGGTCTAAAGAAGGTGCACTATGTCGGCCCCCATGCCGAGAGCCTGCTGGAATGGGCCACCACCCGCGATATATCCAAACTCTATCCGGGCAAGGCGGTCTACGCGACCATGCTGAATGAAGGAGGCAAGTTCATCGATGACTGCGTCATTTACCGCATGGGCCCCAACTCCTTCATGGTTGTGCATGGCACCGGCACAGGTTACGAGCGCCTGACTCAGGCGGCGCTCGGTAAACAGGTTGCCGTATTGTTTGATGACGATATGCATGACCTGTCCCTGCAAGGCCCGACTGCAGTCGACTTCCTCGCCGAACACATTCCCGGCATTCGTGATCTGGCCTATTTCCACCACACCCACGCGCGTTTGTTTGGCTGCCCGATCACCATCTCTCGCACTGGCTACACAGGCGAGCGCGGCTACGAGATCTTTTGCAAGGCCGCTGACGCCGCCACCATCTGGGATGGCATCCTGGAACAAGGCAAGGCGTTCGGCATTATCCCCTGCTCCTTCACCGCACTGGACTGGCTACGTACCGAAAGCTACCTGCTGTTCTATCCATTCGATAACTCCGAAATGTACCCGTTCGAGAATGAACCGGCAGGCGATACCCTTTGGGAACTGGGTCTGGATTTCACCGTTTCCAAGGACAAGACAGAGTTCAGCGGTGCCTTCGAGCACTTCCGTTTGCAGGGCAAGGAGCGATTCAAGATCTTCGGCGTATTACTGGACGGCAAAGAAGCCGCGGCCGAAGGCGATGAACTTTGGGCCGATGGCAAAAAGGTGGGGGTTATCACCTGCGCCATGTACTCACGCCTGACGGACAGATCCATGGCGCTTGCACGCGTTGAAGTCCCCTACGCCGAGCAGGGCACCCCCCTTCAGGTCAAAGGCAGCCTTGAGGTATCCGCCATCGCCCATACTCTGCCCTTCGATGATCCCGACAAGAAAAAGCGCACCGCAAAAGGCTGATTACCCCTGTCAGGCCGCGCACCAGAGGGGCTGTTCCAGTAACAGCCCCTTTTTTATGCACAGGATCCGAGCCGCGCCTGACACTTCCTTCTCTGGCACACCTCTTCAACCCGAGTACATTCAAACACCACCTCATTTCCACATTGATCTCCTGCCGAAGGTGAATACACAGCACCTGCTTACAATCCTTGATACACCCTGACAATAGCCTTCAGGCGGGTGTTCCTCGTCTCGCTGCCGCACGTGCGACTCTATGAACGCTGAGCCCACAACAAAAAAAAGGCCCCGAAGGGCCTTTTGTCTCTGGAGGAGGTTGGAACCTTATTTACTCACTGCCTGGCTTGCCTGATAGCCGGGCATTGCCTGTGACTTGCTGGCAGTACCTGATTTGTCAGAACCGCTGCCCAGCCCCATGGAGGTGTGGCCAGGACCAAATTCCGGGTAGGCCTGCATGCCGCACTCGCTGACATCCATACCTTCCATCTCTTCCTCTTCGGTTACGCGCAGCCCCATGACAGCCTTGATCACCAGCAGCACCACGAAGCTCGCAATAAACATCCAGGCGAAGGTTGCAACCATACCGATCAGCTGGCCACCAAAGGTCGCGTCATCATTGCTCAGCAGGACAGCGAAGATACCCCAGATACCGGCAGATCCGTGTACGGAGATGGCACCGACAGGGTCATCCAGTTTCAGTTTATCCAGGGTCACAACCGATACCACGACCACCAGACCGCCGATAGCACCGATGATGGATGCCAGGCCAGCAGACGGCTGCAGCGGTTCAGCAGTGATAGCAACCAGACCGGCCAGCGCACCGTTGATGGTCATGGTCAGGTCTGTTTTACCGAACAACGCACGAGCGAACAGAGCTGCCACGATCATGCCAGCCGCAGCAGCAGCGTTGGTGTTAACGAAGATTTTGGCGACCGCGTTGGCTTCTTCTACGTTGGCGATTTTCAGTTCAGAACCGCCGTTGAAACCGAACCAGCCCATCCACAGGATGAACATGCCCAGTGTGGCCATCGGCAGGTTGGCGCCCGGAATCGCACGCACTTCACCGTTCTTGCCGTACTTGCCCTTACGCGGACCGACCAGGATAACCGCAGCCAGCGCAGCCGCAGCACCAGCCATGTGCACAACAACAGAGCCTGCGAAGTCCTGGAAGCCCAGCTGATCCAGGAAGCCACCGCCCCATTTCCAGTAGCCTTCTACCGGGTAGATTACGGCAACCATAACCACAGCGAAGATCAGGAACGGCCAGAGTTTCATACGCTCAGCCACGGCACCGGATACGATGGACATGGTGGCAGCGGCAAATACTGCCTGGAAGATGAAGTCAGCCATGCTGGAGTAGTAAGGCGCGTCTTCACCGCCAGCCACGACAGCATCAGTGGTATTGTCCGCGCCCAGCAGGAAGTCGATGCCCGGAATCACGGAGCTGATCGGATTCGCCGGGTACATGATGTTGTAGCCCACCACCAGATAGACCACGCAGGCAACGCCGTACAACAGCGCGTTCTTGTTCAAAATTTCAACCGTGTTCTTGCCACGCACCAGACCGGCTTCAAGCATGGCGAAGCCCGCCGCCATCCACATCACCAGTGCGGTACACATCAAGAAATAAAACGTATCCAGGGCGTACCCCAGTTCCAGCACCATGCCGTCCATATTATTCTCCGAAGGTCGTGTGGTTTCGCTGTCAGCTGCGCCTTTCAAGAGCATTGCTGACTTTTCCCAAAAGGGTTTTCAGTTTCCTGACGGGAATAAGCAAAGCGCGGGCCAGATTTACAACCGGCTGATTTCAAAGAAAAAAAGTCATATTTTGTTGGTATTGAACGACAGCAGTGTTCAAAAATAGAGCAGCCACTGGTGCACGGGGTCCATTGCGGGGCAACTTTCCAGCGATCTCATTATCCGCTACCTTGCCCGACTAACACCTCCCTGACTGATAGACCCACATAACCAATCCTGATGCCTAAACAGATCCGTTCCCTCACCCGTGCCCTCAGTGTCATCGAAGCGCTGAATGGCTCTGATCGAGCACTCAGCCTGCATCAACTGCACCAGACAACAGAGCTGGACCGCGCCACCCTGCTGAGGATTCTGGCGACCCTGATCGAAGCAGGCTGGGTATACCGCAGCCTCGGTGACCGCTGTTACCGTCTGACCTTCCAGATCCATGAGTTGGGTACCCATATTCGTCCACAGAACAGCCTTGCCCAGCTGGCGGCCCCCATCATGGAAGCATTGCAGCGACGCATCCACTGGCCCTCGGACCTGATGATCTACAACGGTTCTCGCATGGAAATAATCGAGACCACGCGCCGTCAGTCGCCGATGTTCTTGCCTCAGGGGTTCATGGGCTATCAGCCCTATATGCTTCAGTCGGCCACGGGACGTGCGTATTTGGCCTGGAGCCATCCTGACGACCAGAAAGCCATTATCCAGCGTCTGCAACGTGAAGAAGGCCCCGATGCCGTGCTGGCCCGAGATGAAGTCTGGGTCAAAACCATACTGGAGCAAACCCGACAGCAAGGATACGCAGAGCGCGACCAGCACTATCCGGGCGGGCCCGATGACAGTGATAACTACGAAGTCAGGGTGCTCGCTATCCCGATTATCGCGATGAACGAAGTTCAGGCATGTTTGAACCTGACCTGGATCGAGGCACTCACACCCTCGATACAGGTTGAACAGAACCTCCTGCCCCAGCTGCGCACTGCGGCTGACGCTATCGCCCAACTCATGCTCGAACACGAGCTCTACTGAACGCTTCTCAAGCAGCACAGAAAGTTCCAGTCTGCGCGCCCTAGTTTTCACTCTGTGAAAACTACAATTTACCCTGCCCGCCACCTGCGTATAGATTGACTAACCTTAAGAGCCCCCGCTTCGAAAAAGACAACAAAAAGACTGGCAGGATCTCCTCCCATGAAACCACAATGCTTCTCCAAATCTGCGCTGGCATCATCCATCGCACTGGCCACGACTTTGATGGCAGGCCCAACCTTCGCCGCTTCAACTGATCCCGAGCGTCCCAATATCCTGCTGATCGTCGCCGATGATATGGGCTTTGCGGATCTGGGCAGCTACGGTGGCGAAATTGAAACGCCCAACCTGGATGCACTGGCCAGCGAAGGCGTACGCATGACCAACTTCCATGCCGAGCCGGCCTGTTCGCCCACACGAGCGGCGCTGATGACCGGCCTGGACCCACACCAGGTTGGATTGGGTAACATGGCGGAAGAACTGGCACCCAACCAGGAAGGCAAGCCGGGTTACGAAGGCTACCTGAATGACCGTGCCGTTCCGGTAACGACACTGCTGAAAGATGCCGGTTACAACACCTACCTGTCCGGCAAATGGCATCTGGGACGTGGCGAAGGCAAAACGCCGGATGCTCGCGGCTTTGAACACTCATTCAGCCTTTTGGTAGGCGGCGCCAGCCACTGGCCCGACATGCGCCCGGCCTATGCTCCGACGCCGGATGCCAAAGCACCCTACACCGACGATGGCCAGCTGCTGACCAAGCTGCCCGACAGCTTCAAATACTCCTCCCAGTTCTATGCCGACAAGATGATTGAATACATCGAGTCCGATCGCGACAACGGCGCCCCTTTCTTCGGCATGCTCAGCTACACGGCACCACACTGGCCACTACAGGCACCGGATGCAGCCATCGAGAAATACCGTGGTCGCTATGACCAGGGCTACGATCAGGTGTTTGCTGACCGTCTGCAGCGCCAGAAGGAGATGGGACTGGTTCCAGCCGATGCCAACGGCGCTCCTCGCCCGCCCAAAGGCAAGCCCTGGGGCAGCCTGAGCGCAGAGGAACAGAAGGTTGAAGCACGTGCCATGGAGGTATACGCCGCCATGGTCGATGAGATGGATGCCCACACCGGCCGCGTATTTGACTACCTGAAGCAGAACGGCCTCTACGACAACACCATCATCATGTTCATCTCCGATAACGGTGCCGAAGGTCACGATCTGGACGAAACCTGGCCGGCAGACCAGTTTCCGAAAATCCGCAAGGTGATCGACGAAAGCAACGACTTCAGCTATGAGCAGATGGGCCGCCCCGGCTCCTACACCCTCTATGGTCCCAACTGGGCCTGGGCCGGGGCACCGACCTTCAAACTGCACAAGGGCTTCCCCACCGAGGGCGGCACTCGCACCGTGGGCATTATCAAAGCCGCCGGCTTGGACGCGGGCGGAATCAACAACCATCTGGTTTCCGTACGTGATATCACGCCGACCCTGCTGGAAATGACTGGTGTTCAAGCACCGGGCAGCGAATACAAGGGACAGGCCGTTGCGCCGATGACCGGACAATCTGCCGTCGCCACCCTGAAAGGCCAGGCGCCAGACACTGAACGTGTTCTGGGTGGTGAGCTGTTCGGTAAATACTTCCTGCGCAAGGGCGACTGGAAGCTGGTGATGATGCCCAAGCCCTACAGCGAAGGTGAAGTGCAGCTGTTCAACCTGAGCACGGACCTGGGCGAGAGCAAGGACTTGAGCCAATCCGAACCGGAGAAACTGGCTGAAATGCTCGCGCTTTGGCAGCAGTACAGCAAAACCAACAACATCATCATGCCCGATTGGGTCAGCGGTTATTAAATAGCCCTTTGTTTTAAAACGAAAAGGCCGGGTGTTATTGCATCCGGCCTTTTTTATTGGATTGATCTCAGTACATATTGAGTCAGAGGTACAGGGCTAAAACCGAATGGAAAGATTTTACTGCCCCAAAAGGCTTCATCAGGCCAAGTGATCGCACCATAACAGAGCATTCATGAAGACTTCCCAAGAGGATGAAACCGAGGTTTCAGGTATACCTCAAGCGCTGCTGATACTCGCTCTGCTGTACGCGGTGCTGATACTGCATGGGCGTGGCCGACACCAGCTTTTTAAACTCGCGCAAAAAGTGGGGCTGGTCGCTGAAACCCAGATCACAGGCCAGTTCGGAGAACACCACGCTGTCCAGGTTGTTGATCGCATGCACAGCCGATTGGCAACGCACGATTCGACTGAACGCCTTGGGTGACATGCCCATATCTGCCTGGAACTGACGCTGCAGAGTACGGCTGGTAAAGCCGGTCATTGCTTCCAGTTGCTTGATGCGCACATCACCCTTATGCTCACAAATCACCTGCATGGCGCTCTGCGTCAGGCTGGAGAGTTCGCGTGACATCTGTCCCTTGTAAAACTGAGTGAACGTGGAGACCTGGCTGGCAAAGTCCGGTTTTTCGGCAATCTGGGCAAAGGTCGGCTCAAACGCCGGTACCAGCTCCAGCAGGTTACAGCGATGATCCACCAGATCAGACGCGCTGGCATCCAGAAAGTTGGGCAGAACACCCTGCATGAAACGCACCCCGAAGTAGCGGTGTTGATGCCGTAACTCGGCACCACGGGCTTCCAGCGTCGAGCCGCATACATAGGCATTGGGGTGGTCAGCATCACAGTCAAACAGGATATCCACACAGCCATCCGGTATGGCAATGGTAAGCCCGTTGTTCTGGTTGGCCTCGAAGCTGTAAAAGTGGGAAATGGTCGGGTCCTGACTCATCGACAAGCTATAGTGTTTGGCTGCGCTCAATACAAACCAGGGCTGTTCAGTGGGAACCCCACCCGTTTTGTTACCCTGATAAGGGGCCGCATTGTTACCATCCGAAACACTTAACATGCTAAGTACCATTTTAAGCCTAGTATGTAATTAGCAAGCAACATTCATTCCAATAATATATTAACTATTATTTTTTATATTCCTGTCGCAAAAATTCAATACGCCCAGGATTCCGATCAATAGCATCGAATAAGCACTGCTAAAGCCCCTGAAATATGCCGCTGAGATAGCCAGACTCTCAGGGCTGCCACAGGGACAAAGCGCAAGATATTCAAGGTGATGCTATGTCCGATACAACAAAAATAGATTTTATCTACCTGTCCGAGCCGGACATGATTAAAGCCGGTGTAACCGACATGCCGGCCTGTGTTGATGCCATGGAGGAGATGTTTGTTCTGCTTCATAAAGGCGATTACCGCATGGCCGGGCCGAACAGTGACTCCCATGGTGCCATGATCACCTTCCCGGATGAGTCTCCGTTCCCGACCATGCCCAAGCCTACCGCCGACCGTCGCCTGATGGCCATGCCGGCTTATCTGGGCGGTGATTTCCAAACCTGCGGCGTGAAGTGGTATGGCTCCAACATCGCCAACCGCGAAAAGGGTCTGCCCCGCTCCATTCTGATGTTCACCCTGACGGATATCGATACCGGCGCACCGCTGGCACACATGTCCGCCAATCTGCTGTCGGCCTACCGTACCGGCGCTATCCCCGGTGTGGGCGCACGTCACCTTGCTCGCAAGGATGCCAAGGTCATTGGCCTGCTGGGCCCGGGTGTCATGGGTAAAACCTCCGTCGCCTCCTTTATGGCGGCCCGTCCCGGTATCGACACCATCAAGATAAAGGGTCGTGGCCAGAAGAGCCTGGACAGCTTCCTGAGCTGGCTGAAGTCTGAGTACCCGCAGATCACCAATATCGAAATCGTCGATACCAACGAAGCGGTCGTTCGTGGTTCCGACATCGTTACCTACTGCAACTCTGGTGAAGTCGGTGATCCGTCCAAATACCCGGAAGTGAAGCGCGAATGGGTCAAACCCGGCGCCTATCTGGCCATGCCGGCCAGCTGCCGTCTGGACGATGGCATGAGTGGTGATGGCGTGCGCAAGGTGATGGACAGCATCGGTCTGTACAAGGCCTGGTACGAAGAAGTACCCAAGCCGGCCCATAACGTGATCCCGCTGGTTGGCATGCGCTTCATGGACATGATCGCCGATGGCCTGATGTCCGAAGACGACCTGGAAGATCTGGGTGCCATCATCGCCGGCGATACCCCGCCGCGTCAGAGCGATGACGAAATCATCATCATGTCCGTTGGCGGCATGCCGGTTGAAGACGTGGCCTGGGCCACCAAGCTGTACCGCAATGCGTTGGAGCAGGGTATCGGCGTCAAGCTGAACCTCTGGGACACCCCGGTACTGCGCTAATCCGAATTTGAACTCCGGGGTTTTGCTCAGAGGCTCCCCCGGTCGTTTCACCCTTAAATCAGGAACAATTCCGTGACCAAAATCGTAAAAGTCAAAACCGGCTCCAAGTTCGAAGAGATCGCCAGCTACTCCCGCGTTGTTGCCGTCGACAACCTGATCCACGTATCCAACACGGCCGGCCGCAACCCTGACACTCAGGAGATCCCGGAAGACGTGATCGAACAGACCGAGCAGGTGTTCAAGAACATCGAGCGCGCGCTGGCAGCCGTCGACTCCTCTCTGGCTGACGTGATCATGTCCCGCGTGTTTATTCAGGACCCCGAAGATACCCACAAGGTGATGGAATTTATCGGCACCAAGTTCCGTGGCGTCAACCCGGCGACTACCGTGACCTGCCCGCCGCTGGGCTCCACGGTCTACAAGGTCGAGCTGGAAGTGACCGCTTATCGCGGCGCAGCCAACGCTGACGTCGAAGAGATCACCATCGCGCAATAAACCGCTTCAGCGAAGTCTGGACCTCCGGACTTCGCCGCTCTAGCCAAGGAAAACTGTAATGACCAAAACACTGGAACCCGTTGTGACATCTGATGACTTGCCCGCCTCCACGCAGGTGGTGGTGATTGGCGGTGGCATCGCAGGTGTATCCGCAGCTCTGACTCTGGCTGAACGCAACATCCCGGTGGTGCTGCTGGAGAAGGGTCATATTGCCGGTGAGCAGTCATCTCGCAACCTTGGCTGGATTCGCAAGACCAGCCGTCATGCTGCCGATGTTCCCCTGGCACAGGCGGCTGACCGGCTCTGGAAAGAGATGCCAGAACGCGTCGGCCAGAACGTTGGCTACCGCGAAGCCGGCATCATGTTCCTGGCCAAAACAGAGGAACAGATGGCCATGCACGAAGCCTGGCACAACTCGGTTGCACCTCTGTCACTGGATTCAAAACTGCTCTCCGCTGCTGATATCGACCGTCTGGTACCGGGTGGTAAAGGCCAATGGGTGGGCGGTATTCATACCGCATCCGACGGCTATGCAGAGCCGGCTTTGGCCACCAGCGCCATGGCAGCAGCTGCGGTGAAGAAAGGCGCCAGACTGATTCAGCATTGTGCGGTACGCACACTGTCGCTGAAGAACGGCAAGGTATCCGGCGTGGTCACCGAAAAGGGCGAGATCCGCTGTGAGCAGGTATTGCTGGCGGGTGGTGCCTGGTCACGCCGTTTCCTCGGCAACCTGGGCGTGTCTCTGCCCACTTTGCCGCTGATCTGTTCTGTCCTGCGCACCCGGCCGATGGATGGCCCGACCGATATCGCGGTTGGCGGCCCGAACTTCTCGTTCCGCAAGCATAAGGACGGCGGCTACATCATTACCCAGCGCGGCAAGCTGGATGCCCCTTTCACGCTGGATCACATGCTGCTGGGCCACCGCTATCTGGAACAGCTGCGCACTCAGCGCAGTTTCCTGAACATCGGTTTTGGCCGTCATTTCTTCCGCGATCTGGGTATGAAACGACGCTGGAAAGCCGATCAGCTCACCCCGTTCGAGCAGGTGCGTACCAATGATCCAGCACCCAACATGCGCCTGAATCAGGATGCCCTGAACAATCTCAAGGCGGCCTGGCCTGCCTTTGACGAAGCCCAGATCGAAGAAGCCTGGGCAGGACTGCTGGACGTAACCCCGGACTCCAACCCGGTGATCGATCACATCGCTGCGATTCCCGGCCTGACCATTGCTACCGGCTTCTCCGGCCACGGTTTTGGTACCGGCCCCGCCGCCGGCCAGCTGGCTGCGGACCTGCTGTGCGAGACCCAGCCGATTATTGACCCGACACCCTATCGATTTGGCCGCCTATGACCCAGGCATCCCGGCTGAACACCCGAGTAACCGGTCTGAACTCAGGTTCAGGCCGATGCCAACAGCAGAGGAGCTGAGCTTATGCTGCCGACCGTTCACACCATCGTCTACGCATCGGATATCACCTCGGGCAGCCGTCCTGCATTCCGAATGGCCATGCAGGAAGCCATGAAACACGATGCACGCATCATTTTTCTCCATGCCATCGAGCCGATGAGCACGGATACCGACGAGATGGTGCGCGACTACCTCCTGTCTCAGGTGCAGGTTAATCACACCCGGCAACTGATGGATCAGTACCGCAGCAAAATCGAGCAACGGATTGCGGACTTCATGCAATGCGAAATCCCGGCGGACATTCAGCTGACACACGTACCCGAGATTGAAGTATCGATCGGGCGCCCGGATCAGGTGATCGTCCAAATCGCGCAGGAACAGCAGGCCGACATGATCGTCATGGGCGACCGCGGTGGCTCTACCGCTTCCCGCCTGTTCCTGGGCTCCACCACTCAGAAAGTCATTCAGCAGACCCGCATACCTGTTCTGATCGTCCCTCTGCGGGGCTGATTCAGCAGTATGAGCAATCTGAAATCACGAGGAAGACCATGAAAAAACTAACAAAATTCCTGACCGTCGCAACTCTGGCCCTGTCTCCCCTGATGGCCAGCACCCCGGCTTTGGCCGATTACCCCGAGCGCCCCGTTAAGTTTGTAGTGCCCTGGCCTCCGGGTGATCTGGAAGACATCATCACGCGCATGATTGCCGAGCAGATGTCTGCGGATACCGGTACCCCCGCATCCGTGATCAACAAGCCCGGCGGTGGCGGTATTGTTGGTGCGCTGGATGTGTCCAAGGCACGCCCGGATGGTCAGACCATTGGTTCTTTCGTAGCCGACATCGTCACCACGCATATTCATTCCGGCAATGCGCCCTACGACAAGTCGACCTTCGAGCCCGTCGGTATCTTCCTCGACTACCCGTTCGTCATCGCCGCCAAGGCGGATGCGCCGTACAACAACCTGGATGAGCTGGCACAGTACTCTCAGCAGCACGATGTATCCCTGGGTCACTTCGGCTACCAGGCACTGCCGACCGCCATCACCTTCCAGGCTGCCGCTTTCAAGGGTATTCGCATTGCCTCTGACTCTGCCTTTGATGAAAACAATTGCGCCACTCTGGCAACCGGTGACGCCGATATCATCAACACCACCACTCAGTTGATTCTGGCCTGTCTGAAATCCGGTGAAGTGAAACTGCTGACCTCCCTGACGCATGACCGCCTCTCCATCGCACCTGAAGTTGAAACCCTGGCCGAGCAGGCAGGCATCACTCAGACCACCTGGAACGGCCTGTTCGTGAAGAAAGGTACTCCGGCTGACGTGAAAGCCAAGATCGCCGAAATCGCTCAGGCAGCACTCAAGTCTGATCGTGTACAGGAACTGAGCGCGTCCACCGGTGCCGGTATCTACTGGATCGGCGGTGAAGAAGCTGAAGCACTGGTTGCACGTGACTTTGAAAGCTCCCAGGGCTTGCTTGAGTTCATGAACAAGTAACACCTGAAGGGAAACGGCCGGTGTCGGCCGCTTCCCTGTTGCGTGCTTACACTGAACACCCAAAAAGAGTTTTTCCCGTGTCAAAGCAAACAGTTATCAAAGCCGACATCTATTGGGTACTGCTCATTGCATCAGTCGTGCTGCTATTACTCATTCCGGATCAGGCCAGTTGGGTCAACACCAAACGGGGATGGTATACACAGCCCATGATGGGCGCCCTGCTGGGCCTGGGATTGATGGCGATTTTTTCAGCCTGCCGTGTCCTGCAACTGACACGCGAAAATGCCAACGAATGGCGCGGCACCCTGTTCAAGCAGAATCCGCTGGAGTCACTGGCGTCGCTGCTGGACCGCTACAGAACCGCACTGCTCGCCTCCGTGCTGTTCTTTATCTACATCGAATCACTGTCCATCATCGGTTTCGTCCTGGCCACATTCATTTTTGTCACCGTGTTGCTGTGGCTGTCACGACTGTTCAACCGCACCTGGCTACTCGCCACGCTGGGCACACTAGCCCTGCTGGTCCTTATATTCCGCGTCGGTGTGTCTGTATGGCTGCCTGATGTCTGGCTCTACTCGTTCCTGCCCGACCATATGGCAGATTTCGCTAACCGTTATCTCTGAGGGCTGACCATGGATGCACTACTCTTGGGCCTCAATGAAGTGGCCACCCTGAACGTGATCATGGCCATCGTGATCGGTGCCCTGATTGGCGTGACCATCGGCTCCATCCCCGGTCTGGAACCGGCCGGTGTGATGGCCATTCTGTTGCCGATCACCTTTGCCATGGAGCCTCTGCCGGGTGTGTCCCTGCTGCTGGGTGTCTACGGCGGTGCCTGGTATGGCGGCGCCATTCCGGCCATTTTGATGAACACCCCCGGCACGCCAGTGGCGGTGCTCACCACCTACGATGGCTACCCCATGGCCCAGAAGGGCGAGGCGCGCCGCGCCCTGTCCATCGCCTACACCTCTTCTTTCGTTGGCGGCCTGATCAGCGTGTTTTCCCTGATTCTTCTGGCCCCGACCCTGTCCCAGATCGCACGTAAGTTCGGCTCTGCTGAATTTGCCATGCTGGCAGCACTGGGCATGATTTTCGTCGTGCTGGCACACCGCAAACACGTGCCCGAAGCCGCCATGATGCTGGGGCTGGGGATCTTCCTGGGCAGCATCGGTCTGGATCTGTCCTACAGCACTCAGGTGTACACCTTTGGACAAAGCTGGCTGCTGTCCGGCATTCCGCTGGTACCGGCAGTGATCGGTCTGTTCGCCATGTCTCAGGCGTTCATTCTGCTGTCCCAGCGTGGCAATGATTCGCAGGAAACCAAACTGTCCGGCAGTGGCCTGTTTTCCGGCGTATTCGATCTGCTCAAGCACAAGATGACCGTTGTGCGTTCGGCGGCGTTGGGCGTAGTGATGGGCCTGCTGCCCGGTGTAGGCGAGTTTGGCTCGCAGTTCTTCTCCTACACCCTGGCACAGAAATTTTCCAAAACACCGGAGAAATTCGGTGAAGGCGCACCCGAAGGCCTGATCGCATCCGAGACCTCCAATAACGCCGTTACCGCCTCCGTGATGGTGCCACTACTGGCGTTCGGTATTCCGGCAGATGCCCTCATGGCGATGCTGCTGGCGGTGTTTATGGTGCACAACTACATTCCGGGGCCGACCCTGTTTGTCGAGCGTCCCGAATTCATTTCCGGCCTGTATATCTCGTTGCTGCTGATGAATGTGGTGGTGTTCGCCTACCTGACATTTGCTACCCGCTGGATCGTGAATCTGACCCGCATACGTGGCCGCTTTATCGGTGCCTTCATTCTGGTACTGGGCTTTATCGGCAGCTACAGCCAGAACTACCAGTTCAGCGACTGTTTGATCGCACTGGGCTTTGCCATCTTCGGTTATGTGCTGAAACGCAATGATATTCCGGCGGTGCCCATCATTTTGGGTCTGGTGCTGGGACCCTTGTTCCTCACCCGCATGCAGCAGGCGCTGGGGGTGGCAGGCGGTGACCTGAGCATCTTCGTGCAGCGTCCGGTCAGTCTGGTACTGCTGTGCATGATCCTGATCTCGATCGGCGTGTACATCTGGAGCCAGCTGCGTAAGCCCGCATCTCAGGCCAGTTAACTCAATTACTCCCTGGTCTCTGCGTTGCAGAGATGTTGCTTTTAGCCCCCACTCTCCGGGGGCTTTTTTTTGCGTGTGGCTCGGCTCCCAGGACGCAAGGGACAAGTCCCTCGCGGCATACTTACTTACTCAGGAATCGCTTGGCCTGCTGGCAGGCGCGACGAATCAGATCCGGCGCCAGTTCACGGGCGGTGTCGGTTTCCTGACGGCTGCGAATCCAGCCCAGATAGGTGCAGCCACGCGCGGTCAGGAACAGCTCCAAACGATCCAGATCCTCATCGTCAAGCGGTCGCTGCTGACGGTAGCCGTCGATCAATGCCTGCCGGGCTGCAGGGTAGTAGTGCTCTTCCTGAATGAAGTAAAGCGCTGTGGCCAACTCAAACAGGTGCCAGCCAAAGCCGGCATCATCGAAGTCGATCAGGCGCAATCCGCCTTGGTCCACCATCAGGTTTTCCGGCACAAAGTCGGCATGAATCAGGCTGTAACGCTGTGGTGAACGGTCATAGCGGGACAGTTCATCGCTGATGCGATCACGTATCCGTTCCATTAATACTCGCTGAGATTCATCCAGCAGCTCCAGCTCCCAGAAGCGACCCCAGAAGGGCTGTTCACCCACCAGCCCATCCTGGTCCCAGGCGTGGCGCTCAAAGCCTTCAGGCAGCTCCCATTGGCTAGACTGGTTGTGCAACTCGGCGGCCGAGCGTCCCAGGTCGATATAGAGTTCGGTGACGCGGTCCGCATTGTCCCCAAGCCCTTCGCTGTCGGTGCCCAGAGGCTCACCATCGATCCAGGCAAAGAGATCGATCTTGAGCGGCTCAACCATAGCAGTGGTGGCTTCAGAGACCAGCAGACGCCCATCGGTGGCCGGCAGCACCTGAGGTACAGCAATGCCACTCTCGTTCAGCGCCGACATCCACACCAGCTCGGAGCGCAGGGAAGCATCAGAATGATAGCCATGGCGGTGGATACGCAGGGCGTAACGCACCCCGTCCGGAGCCGTCACCTTGTATACCGCGTTCTCGCGGTACTTCACCAGCGCCAGATCACTGCCCTGCAGATCCCAGTGTCGCAGGGACTTTTTCGCCAGTTCCTCCAGATGTGCAATTTGCTGTTCCGGGGTCAGAGAATCAAAAGACATCAAACCACCTCCTCAGCAGTAACCTGAGTCAGCACAGTGTCCAGCGTGTGCAGAAGGATATCGGCGTGCTCGATCTGAAACGGCATGGGCGGGCGCAGCTTGAGGATGGCGTCATGCACACCGATGGTGCTGATCAGCACGCCCTGATCGCGCATCAGGTTGATCACCCTGCGCGCCATGACTTTGGCAGGTGCTCTGGTGTTGCGGTCCGTTACCAACTCCACACCAAAGAACATGCCCAGGTCACGCACATCGCCGATCAGTGCATGCTTTTGCTGCAACTTGCGCAGCCCTTCGGTGACATAGGCTCCAGTCGTCACCGCGTTCTGCATAAGGTTGTCTTCTTCCAGTGCATCCAGTACCGCCATGCCCACGGCACAGGACACCGGGGTACCGCCGAAGGTGTTGAAGTACATCGCCTCCTTGCTGAAAGCCTCGACCATGTCGGGCCGCGCCACTACACCGGCCAGCGGATGACCGTTGCCCATGGGCTTGCCCATCGTCACGATATCCGGCGTGACGTCATACCATTGGTGCGCCCAGAAGTGCTTGCCACTGCGGCCAAAGCCCGCCTGAACTTCATCGGCAATGAACACACCACCCGCCTGGCGAACTTTTGCCACCGCCTTCTCCAGGAAGCCAGTCGGCACATTGAGCAGCCCTTCATTGGCAAAATCCGGGCACACCAGAATACCGGCGACCTTGATGCCCTCGGCATGAAACTCATCAATTGCCTGCTGCACTTTATCGGCATAGGCATCGGCCAAAGCCTCACCTGCCAATCCATCCAGCGGACGATAGCAGTCGGGGATCGGGAAGGATTTAACACGCCTGGTGGTTCGCGCTTCCGGCATAAAACCGGTACCGATCTCTGCCACCGCTTCGGTGTTACCGTGATAGGCAAAGTCGGTGACGATAATGCCCTGACCGCCGGTGCAGAAACGCGCCATGCGCAGCGCTAGCTCGTTGGCCTCGCTGCCGGTACAGGTCAGCATCGCCATCTCCAGCCCCGGATTGAAGGTGCCGGTCAGGCGCTCCAGATAATCGACGATGTTGTTGTGCAGATAGCGGGTGTGGATGTTGAGTGTGGAAGCCTGACGGCTCAGTGCTTCGACAACACGGGGGTTGCAATGCCCCACATGCGGCACATTGTTATACACATCCAGATAGCGTTTGCCCTCGGCGTCCCAGAGCCAAACACCTTCGCCACGCACCAGTTGCAGCGGCTTTTCGTAAAACAGCGGGGAGTGATGACCCATAACGCGGTAGCGCCGGGCCAGAAGATCCTGATGGTCAGCCATGGTGTTCGATACCTCCTCAGCTCAAAACGGACGACTTAAATCAGGCATCAGTATTCGGGCTGAGGGCCGCTGGCGGCATCCATCAAAGGGTTGAGTTCAGCGGTTGAGGTCCGCCATCACCTTGGCGACCAGCTCGCTGCGAACTCTCACATCGGTTTTCCTGAAAATATGGTGCAGGTGGGTTTTGACCGTGGCCAGACCCAGCGAAAGCTGACTGGCAATATCCTTGTTGGTATTACCGCGTAGCACACACTCCAGCACATCCAGCTCACGCTCGGTCAGATCATATTTACTGCCGATCCCCTCACGTTCACGGTCTCGCTGCGGCAGGTAGGTTTGATTCAGCGAGAACTCGATAAAGGGCTGCACCTTGCGCAGCAACGCCAGTTCATCCGTGCGAAAGTTCCCCATGGACTCCTCCCGCAGAATGGTCAGGCCGGCAATAATGCGACCATCACGGCGAAAGAACATATCGGCCACATAACGATGATTATGGGGCACCATAAAGTTCTGGTAATAGAGCGTCTGACGCAGGAAATGCGGTGCAATGCGCGAATCCAGCGTCACCACGGTTTCATCACTGTCGGCAAAGCGCTCGGGGTTGAGGGGGTCCAGCGCACCAAACTCGGTGCGATACTCGCGCTCGGCATCCGGGACCAGGTTATAGAGCAATGCCCCGCTATGCTGCATATTCGGGTTCACCAGAAAGAATGCTGAGCCACTGAGAGGGACCAGCCGCTCGATCAGGGCAAGCGTTTCATGTTGGAAGGGGTTTGCATCCCGGTTTTCGTGCATCATGTATTGTCTCTTGTTGTCGGATCTCATTTCCGTTGAGAACGTACCATTCAATGAAAACAGCCACTTATCGGCCTTCGTGCGCACGAAAAATCTCATCAATGTTGCAATGAATCTCACGAAATCTCATAACTCATGAAACGCTTTAGGTTTCAGTCAGTTACCAACACACCTTGAGACCTGACTAACTCCAAGGAGGTTATGGTTTTTCCCGCTGCGGTTTCGGATCAGCTGGAGAGCTCGGTTCCTGAAGGTCTGAATCTTTACTCTGCCTCCGGCGCTTGAGCTCCTCTTTCATTCATTGGCCTGCCTGCTTAGTCTCATTCCTGAGATCTTCTATTTATTGCTCTGTTAGACGCCGATAACTCACCTTCAAGCCTCTGCTGTTAAGTCGAGTAAACGGGATTCCGCAAACTACCTGTCCCAGATAAGCTAACAGCACTTAGAACCAAGTCGCCATACAAGGAAGCAGCCACCATGGAAGTGGAAACATTAAAACTAGTAGCCGATATCTCACCCTGGCTATCACTTGTCCTTTTAACTGTATTCACTGTGATCTGGTTTCGCCTCAGAGCCGGAACATCGTATGGTTTGCTAAACCGGCTTTACGCGATAGTGATCGGCGGTAAAGAGTTCCATGATAATGCTGTCACAGAGTTCTGGAATGAAAGGAAAGACATTGAGCGATTCAATGCACTATTCAATACCAGGGCAAAGTCACTCCAAGAGGTAAACCTCTTTATAAAATGGATTGAAAAAAATGACTTGGACCTCCGGAAGCTCACTAAGCTGAATGACCTCTTTGATATGGAAAAAAGAGAGGTCAAGAAAGGCTCGTATGGCCCAGCTTCCGCGTTCTTTTTCATCATCGGGTTGATCCTTTTTGTACCTTCAGCCTATCTAGTAGAAATCGGGATGACAAATGCCGCTTTGATTAAATTCAACAATGAATCTCAGTGGATGTGGCTGAGCCACAACGCAGCATACAGCACAACCTACAATCCCTTCCGGGACCGAGCCAAGGACTGGCGACTAACAGCAGAAACCTGCTCTCAAAAGCCTTTCGATACAGAATCACTTGCTGCTCAGGCAAAACTGAAGCCAGGAAACATCACGAATATTTGTGAATCCTTCACAAATGCAAGAGACATCCAACGTATTGATGAAATAATCAACAATCAGAAATCGTTCGTGTGGCTTGCACTGGGTTTGCTACTACTCTGCCTATACGCCCTTAACGCAGCTCTACGGCTGAATGCCGCTAAGCAGGCCGAGGCCTACTTAAAGAAAAAGCTCGGAGACACAACAGCACCGGATCAAGCTGTACACTCAGTCGATACCGACAACGAACACGAACCCGTTCCTGAACCTTCTGATCTCACTAGGTAGATTTGCTTGTCTGCCCCAACTGCTGATTTTGCTCAGCATCATTAGGCTGGGGCCCTGTAGAAAGAGTTGGCTCATCACACGTTGGGCTCTGTGTTGTGTTAGGCGTAGCCCGGCTCTCGCCGCTTGAGATCAATAACTCGCGGGCTTTATCATCGTTCAGCAGCGTTCACCAGGTGAATCCGCGCCGTGCCACACTGCTTAAGCTCGCGATTGAAGTTATGAACCGTGAGTTTCGGATAGTCCAACCAGTTACACAACAGGCTAATTAGCGCGGTCCGGGCCGAGTAATCCAGACCGTGTTCCTTGAGGAGGATCGAATACGCTCCGTCCGGAACAAATCCTTCATCCAGGAACAGCTACATCTGCTCGACGGGACTATCAATGACCTCCGCAGACCCGTCTGCTAACCAAGCACCACAGGCACAGTGCGATAGGTTCGTTGACGCCAATGGGAGCCGGGAATGACAGCTTGGGCACCGATCAACCAGCCAGATTTGATGTTTGGTGCAAGCACAGGACACCCAGCTTTGCCAAGCACTACGCCAATAGCGGGGCAATCCACCCGGTGCGTCCCGTTATATCTACATAGCGATACCCTCCTGTGAGCCAGAACCCAGTCCCAACACTTTTCGCATGATCAGCACCTGATCTCCGCTCAATGTTCCCAGGTGGCTCTTTAGATCGTGGACAAACTCAAACTCGTTCTGCGACATACCATCCGGCAAACGGAACGTCATCTCGGACAGTTCTACGGAGTGCCAAAGCCGCTCCTGTTCATCCCGAGACAAGTTCAGATTCTTGATAAGTCGCTTAAGTACAGCTGTTGATGGCGGCCCTTTGCGGCCACGTTCAAGGGTGCTTACATAGCAGGGATTGATCCCCATCAGATCAGCAAGCTGCTTCTGCTGCATGCGGCGACTCCGCCGGAGATGTTCGAGATAGGTGCCGAAGGGGGTCATAGATTCACGGCCCGGAAATGTGCATTTATCATACAGAATAGAGAAAACATACGAGATGCGTCAAACACTAAATAGGAATAATATCCTTTAAAATCAAAACTATATAATTTGATTATCAATCCACATCATTCTGACCATCCCCCCCTAAAATATGGCAAGATAACCGGATGAAAAGGAAGTTCACTGTCGGCCGCACATGAGTCCTGCTCAGAAAGTAAGGCTCTGAAGTACCCCAGTATTCACGTCGTCTATGACTCTTCCTCCAGAACGCCATAAGTTAACTTCGATAGAGAATAAAGATGGACAGGCACGTACCGCTCAACAGGCTGTTTTCACCTATCCGTGGCGAGAGTGATGACATTGACGAAGTTCAGTCAGCGTGGGGGTTTACTTCACCTAGTAGCTGGGATGAACTAGAGCGTGAGTTTCGATGCGTTATTCTAGCGGAGGCTGGTGCCGGGAAAACGGAAGAGCTAAAGCTCCGCGCATGTCACCTGGGGGATCAAGGCAAACCTTCCTTCTTCATCCGTATCGAGGACATCGAAAATGATTTCTACGAGGCCTTTGAAGTAGGTGATGAAGACCAGTTTCACGCATGGCGCCAGTCTACGGAAGAAGCTTGGTTTTTTCTCGATTCTATCGACGAAGCAAGGCTTGAAAGCCCAAGAGCCCTTCGAAAGGCGCTACGGCGGTTTGCAATGGGCATCAGAGGTAGTGAGCACCGCGCTCACATTTACCTCTCTAGCCGCCCATATGCCTGGCATCCTAAAGCAGACCGAAAGCTGTTTGACGAAAGTTTGTTCTTGCGTGCTCCAAGCGACAATAACGGCGATTCAGAACAACCAAACGAAGTCGTTAGCGCACTAAAAGTTTATACAATGCTTCCGCTGGACACCGATAGGATTCGCCTATTTTCTGCTGCCCAAGGAGCACGTGATATTGAAGGTCTTTTGACGGAAATAGACAGGACTAACCTTTGGAGCCTTGCTGAACGCCCCTTTGATCTTGAAGGAATTCTAATCAAGTGGAACGAAGACCATGTTTTGGGGAGCCGATTGGATCTCCTCAGACATAACATCGATACGCGACTAAGGGATGATCATAATATCGACCGCGCTCAACTTCAGCCCTTGAACCTTGAATTGGCAAAGGAAGGAGCTCGTTGTTTAGCAGCAGCCGTCGTACTTAGCGGTAAGCCTGGCTTAAATGTGCCTGATTCAATACAGATAAAGCCAGGTATTGACGCGGAATCCGTCCTAGTTGATTGGCGACCACAAGAAGTTAGGGCCCTATTAGAGCGCGGTATTTTTAACGACATCATTTATGGAGCCGTCAGATTTCGACACAGAGAAGTTCTAGAGCTACTTGCTGCTGAATGGTTTGATGGCCTCCTACGAAGAGGAGGCAGCCGCACCACAATAGAAGCTCTCTTTTTTCGTGAGCAGTATGGCGAAAAGATTGTTACTCCTCGTCTCCGCTCTATTTTACCTTGGCTGATTCTATTTGATGACGCTATGCGACTAAGCGCGCTTCAAATTATTCCAGAGCTAGCCGTTGAAGGAGGGGATCCATCTAGACTTCCATTGCGAGAGAGACAGGAAATCTTAGCAAATATAGTTCGTCGCATTGCTACTAATGAAGATGGCCGCACTGCCCGAGATCACAGCGCTATCGCCCGAATTGCAAATCCTGAGCTTTCTCCTGACACCCTCCAACTAATCAATACATATCGTAACAACGATGATGCTATATTCTTCCTAGGTAGACTTGCCTGGCAAGGTAACATGTCGGCCTGTATACATCCTTTGGCAAAGATTGCTGTTGACCCTACGCGTGGTATCTACGCTAGGATAGCATCTGTCCGGGCGGTATTAGCGTGTGGGTCAGTAGAAGATAAACGATTCGTTTGGCGTCAAATAAATGAATCTGACTCTCTCATTCCACGTCAACTGCTTGCAGAAATACTGGACGGTGCGGAACCCGAACTTGAAAGCGTTGAGCAGTTTCTTTCCTCCTTGAGGAAATTACCACCATTTGAACGCTTTACCTCAACTGGACTTAGAAGCTCTATCCATAATTTTATAGGGCGCTTATCAATTGACCCAGACGCACAAAACATAACTCAAATAATTGATGGATTCCTAGGCTATCTAGAGACGGATCCGTATATAGAGAGAGGTGAATGCCAAGTTTCTGAAAAGTATGCTTGGTTACTAGGCCCAGCCGCACATGCTGCTGAAAGACTAATAGAGCAACGCAATCCTGCGTCCCTAGAAACTAACACCTTATCTATATTGCTAATGGTGCCTGCCTTAAGATTCTGGAATGGCTCTGATTTCAATGACTATAAAGACAATTTGAGCCAAATGGTTCCAGCATGGCCAGAACTCAACGATGCTCTCTATTGGGCTAGTATCGATCAAGCGAGACGGCGCTATACCTCAGAGTCAGCTGAGCCATTAATCGATGACCGTCTAGTTTCATGGTTAGGCCATTTCTGGCGTTTCGATGAATCAAGCTTACCGCGACTTCTTGATTTTATCAGATCACGTCCCTCTCTTGAGGACAAGTTGGTAGCCTTGAGCACCGCCTTTCGTGTTTACTTACAAGCAGACAGCCCGGAAAACATTCTCAGATGTTTAGAGGAAGCCGCTACTGGGTATACCGAGTTACGAGATCGTTTAAACACCTTACTTAATCCTCCCATCACAGAAGCAACGCGCCGATATGAAGAAAGGCAGGCAGAGTTCGAGCGAACCAGAGCAGAAGAAGATGAGCAGCGCAAACTGTCTATTGATGCATGGATAGCAAGTGTATGTGCCGACCCTAACAGGATTAGAAACCCGCCGAACTTGGAGCCGAACGAGCTGAGTAGTGATCAATATTGGCTACTGCATGAGCTCCTGGAAAGCGGCATAACAACAATTCGTTCGAGTGGCAAAAACTGGCAGCAGCTCATACCTAAATTCGGAGAAGAGGTTGCGCAAGCTTACCGTGATGCCGCTATAAATTATTGGCGCCACTATACTCCGACTCTTCAATCTGAGGGAGACATAAGAGACAACTCAATTCCCTATGCTCTAATCTTTGCACTGGCTGGCCTTGAGATAGAATCATCGGAAGTAGCTAATTTTCCAAATCATCTAAGTGAATCTCTGGTAAACCACGCACTGCGATACATCACTTGGGAATTGAATGGTTTTCCAAACTGGCTTGAGAAAGTACATAAAGCTTTCCCGGCTTTAACAGAAAGTGCTGTTATCCAGGAGCTAACATGGGAACTGGACAATTCTATATCGAACAGTGAACAGCCTCGTCATTATATTATCTATAATTTAGCCTATCATGCACCTTGGCTTCATATCCCTATGGCGCGGGTAATACTAGAGTGGCTGTTTAGTAATAACGCATACCTACACGTAAATCGCGGTGAGTGTTTGCGAATATTAATTGAAGGTGGAACTGAAAACGCTCGGCTTATCGAATTAGCCTTGCAACAAATAGGACTTTCTCAAGATCACCAAAACATTGCTTACTGGTACTCTCTACTCGTAGATTGCGATCCAGATACATATATACCTGAAATCGAACACTGGCTTTCTGAGCTTGTGCCAGAAGATGCGGTTCAAGCCTCACAAATTTTTATCACTGCTCTCATCGGCAATAGGCACTCCGATAACCTTAGACCCCAGATAGGAAAATTCCGAACGGCTAATCATCTGAAGTCACTTTACATCCTTATGCATCGTTATATACGAGTTGAAGACGATGTGAATCGCGCCGGTTCTGGTGTTTACTCTCCAGATCTTAGAGATGAAGCTCAAGAGGCACGTAACCGACTATTTAACCTCCTATCGGAATGCCCAGGAAAGGACTGCTATTTCTCGCTAAAAGCGCTCGCAGCAGAACATCCTGACCATGGCTATCGTCCTTGGATGGCCAAGCAGGCATACAAACGAGCAGAAGAGGATGGAGATTTAGAGCCTTGGTCAGCAGAGCAAGTAAACCAATTCAGCAGGGTACAAACTATTGTTCCTGCCACTCATCGCCAGTTATTTGATCTTACCGTATGCCGACTAAAAGACTTAAAGAACTGGCTAGAACAAGGGAACGATAGCCCCTGGCAGACATGGCAGAGAGCAGAAGGCGAAACAGAAACCCGTACATTAATTGCTGGCTGGCTCAATCAACGATGTCGCGACCAATATACCACCGCTCAAGAACCAGAACTTGCGAACAGCCAACGGATGGATATCTGGCTTCAAAACACCCATGTGCAGTCTCCAGTGCCAATCGAGCTCAAATTGCTTGATAAAGGCTGGTCCGGTCCCGAACTTTGCGAGCGGCTACGTAACCAGCTCGCCGGAGACTACCTACGAGAGGAAACAGCAGGGTGTGGAGTTTTTCTATTAGTTTCTCAAAATATAGCTCCTAATAGACGGTGGAAGATTGATAGAAGAAGACCCAATTTAAACGCTCTTTCTCAAGCCCTAAAAGATTATTGGCAGAACATTGCGGATGAATACCCAGGTGTTGCACAAATCGACATAGTTGTAATCGATCTAGCTAAAAGAGGATTAGTAAGTGATTCATAAGCTTAACCGAGGTATCACTAAAGCAATGCTGTAATGTTGGAGCGACAGTTACGCTAAAAAACACAAGTGACTACTATCTCACTCCTATGAAACGAGATGTCTCACTAAATCAGAATATGAAAGACAATAAAAAAGCAGCCCAAGTGGCTGCTTTTTCATTTCATTCTCAATGAGACGTCATTGCAAGCATATGAGACGCCATTTCATTTTGAATGAGATCCGACACTTGTACCACTCTGACAAGCGTCATAGGCCAAGACGGATTATTATACTGGACGCCTAATCTACTGTGATTCCTGCACTATTTCACGCTCCCTTCACTTAGGTACAGCAACCCCAGCCTCCGCAAACGCAAACGCAAACGCAAACGCAAACGCAAAAAAAACCGCAGACCCAATCAAGCGCCTGCGGCAAATTAACACAACGTAGAGGGGGAACTTGGTGATTAAGCGTTTTCCGCAGCTTCGCAGGCCTCCAGCGTATTCTGCAGCAGGCAGGCAATCGTCATCGGCCCAACACCACCAGGCACGGGCGTAATGGCTGAAGCCTTTTCGTACGCCGGCTCAAACTCCACATCGCCCACCAGGCGGCCATCATCCAGTCGGTTGATGCCCACATCGATCACCACGGCGCCCGGCTTGAGCCATTCGCCCTTGATGAATTCGGGAATGCCCACCGCCGCGATCACGATATCCGCCTGCGCCAGTTCCGCCGGCAGATCAGCGGTTTTGGAGTGGCATACCGTTACAGTGGCACGGGCCATCAGCAGTTCCAGCGCGACTGGGCGGCCGACGATATTGGATGCACCCACCACTACAGCCTTTTTACCCATGGGGTCGATGCCGTAGGCGTCGAGCAGACGCATGCACCCGTAGGGCGTGCAGGGACGCAGGGTCGGGGCCTTGCCCGCCAGACGGCCGAGGTTGTAGGGGTGGAAACCATCCACATCCTTGCTCGGATCGATACGCTCAATCACCGCCTGAACATCGATCTGCGGCGGCAGCGGCAGCTGCACCAGAATGCCGTTGATGATCGGGTCAGCATTGAGGGTATCGATCAGAGCCAGCAGTTCTTCCTGGGTCGTTTCGACCGGCAGGCTGTGGTTGCGGGAAATAATGCCGGCTTCTTCGCAGGCCTTAACCTTGCTGCGGACGTAGACCTGGGACGCTGCATCCTCGCCCACCAGTACTACCGCCAGCCCCGGACGTGACTTGCCGGCTGAAACCCGTTCAGCCACCTGTGCCGCTATGGATTTACGCAGCTCTGCTGCCACGGCTTTACCATCAATCCGTTTGTCACTTACCGTCAGCGCCTGATTCACGCGTGTCTCCTTGTTTGCTTGCTGGCGGGGTTGCCCCCGCCTCAGATTAGAAGGGTTTCAGTGGCATGCTCTGTTAGAAGCTCTGGCCCGGCACCCAGGTAGTGCCTGCCAGAGGCACACGCGCCATGGCAGCGGATTCAACAGTCAGGGCCACCAGATCTTCCGGCTCCAGGTTACGCAGGTCGTTCTTACCGCAGGCACGGGCCAATGTCTGGGCTTCCAGGGTCAGAACGCGCAGATAGTTGGCCAGACGGCGTCCGCCATCTTCCGGGTCCAAACGTTTGGCCAGTTCAGGGTCCTGAGTGGAAATACCGGCCGGGTCCTTGCCTTCCTGATAGTCATCGTAGAAGCCGGCCGCCGAGCCGATCTTTTCGTACTCTTCACTGTATTTGGGGTCGTTACAGCCCAGTGCAACCAGTGCTGCAGTACCGATGGCTACTGCATCGGCACCCAGAGCCATGCACTTGGCCACGTCGGCACCGTTGCGGATACCGCCGGAGACAATCAGCTGAACCTTGCGGTGCATGCCCATCTCCTGCAGCGCCTGTACGGCCTGAGGAATCGCGGCCAGCGTCGGGATGCCCACGTGCTCGATGAACACGTCCTGAGTCGCGGCAGTACCGCCCTGCATGCCGTCGACCACGATAACATCGGCACCGGCTTTAACGGCAAGTTTCACATCGTAGTAGGTACGGGTCGCACCCACCTTGATGTAAATCGGCACCTGCCAGTCGGTGATTTCACGCAGTTCCTGAATCTTGATCGCCAGATCATCGGGGCCGGTCCAGTCCGGGTGACGGCAGGCGGAACGCTGGTCGATACCCTTGGGCAGGGTACGCATCTGCGCAACACGGTCGGTGATCTTCTGGCCCAGCAGCATGCCGCCGCCGCCCGGCTTGGCGCCCTGGCCCAGTACCACTTCGATGGCGTCGGCCTTGCGCAGGTCGTCCGGGTTCATGCCGTAGCGAGACGGCAGGTACTGATACACCAGTTTGCTGGACTGGCCACGCTCTTCCGGCGTCATGCCGCCATCACCGGTGGTGGTGGTCGTGCCCACCATGGAGGCGCCACGGCCCAGGGCTTCCTTGGCGTTGGCAGACAGAGCACCGAAGCTCATGCCGGCGATGGTAACCGGGGTTTCGATCACGATCGGCTTCTTGGCGAAGCGGGTGCCCAGGGTGACCTGAGTGTTGCACTTCTCGCGGTAGCCTTCCAGCGGATAGCGTGACATGGACGCACCCAGGAACAGCAGGTCATCAAAGTGCGGCAGCTTGCGTTTGGCGCCAAAGCCGCGGATGTCATAGATGCCGGTTTCCGCAGCACGGCGAATCTCGGTCATGGTGGTACGGTCAAAGGTGGCTGACTCACGCAGGCCCGGGTTGACGTTGATATCGTTGCTCATAATCGTTTCCTCTTGATTCAGACTAGAGTCCGAAAAGCGTTGGCGAGGCAGGCAGAGCAAGCGGAATGCCGCCCAGGCAAAAATCGGCGAAATGAGGGAGTTTATATGCCATAAATGACCGATTTGAGCCGATTTTTAACGCCGCGCTGCCAACGCAGGTAGCTTTTGATTAGTAGGCGGATGCGTTATCTACTTTGAAGTTGTAAAGCTGACGGGCTGAACCGTAGCGTTTGAAGCTAGCGGGATCTTCATCCACACCGGCACGGTTCAGCAGATCAGTCAGCTCTTCGATATGCTCGGCACGCATCTCTTTCTCGATGCAGTCCGCGCCCAGGGACTTCACTTCGCCCTTCACGTAGATGTGCACCTCGTACATGGAGTCGCCCAGTGCTTCCCCGGCGTCGCCGCACACAACCAGTGAGCCGGACTGGCCCATGAAGCAGCTCATGTGACCGATGCTGCCCTTGACCACGATATCCACACCTTTCATGGAGATGCCGCAACGGGCACCGGCGTTACCCTCGATCACCAGCAGACCGCCATGAGCGGTGGCACCAGCGGCCTGGGACGCGTCGCCCTTGACGCGGACGGTGCCGGACATCATGTTTTCAGCCACGCCCTGGCCCACGTTACCGTGCACCACCACATGGGCTTTCTTGTTCATGCCGGCGCAGAAGTAACCGGCGTGGCCCTGGATATCCACCGCCAAGTTCTGGTCCAGGCCGCAGGCGATGTTGTGCTGCCCTTTGGGGTTCAGCACTTCCCATTCACGTTCGGTGCATTCGGTAGCCTGGTCGTGCAGCGCCTGGTTCAGTTCACGGATGCTGGATTCAGCCAAATCAATCGTTTTCATCGTTGTTTCTCCTCGACTCAGGCTCAGTTGCTGCTGCGTTCCCAGACATAGAAAGTGGCCGGTTCCGGCTCCCAGACTTTGGCATTTTCGATGCCTGGCAGGGTGGTCAGGGCCTGGTATTCAGACGCCATGGCGACATAGTCATCCGTTTCGGCCAGTACCGCCGGTTTGCAGGCAATGGGGTCACGCATGACGGCAAAACCGTCGCGGGTGCCGATGGTGAAGGTGAAGAAGCCATCCAGATCTTCCAGCGCATGCTCCAGCGCTTCCTTCAGGCTGTCACCCTTCTGCAAACGCCAGGTCAGGTAACCCGCCGCAACTTCGGAGTCGTTCTGGGTCTCGAACGTGATTCCTTCGCGCTTGAGGTTTTCACGCAGGCGATTGTGGTTAGACAGAGAACCGTTGTGCACCAGGCAGAGATCCATGCCGGTGGAGAACGGGTGGCTGCCTTCCATGGTGACGGCAGACTCGGTCGCCATACGGGTATGACCGATGATGTGGCTACCTTTCATGCCTTCCAGATTGAAGTTCTCGGAAATCTTTTCCGGCAGACCCACTTCTTTCAGGATCTCGATGGACTGGCCCACGCTGAGAATCAGTACATCTGCGGCTTCTTCTGCCAGCCACTCACGTAGGGCGGCTTCTTCAGCACGCACCTTGAACACGGCAACGCTGGCGTTCTGGAACCAGCTCAGTTCCATCTGCAGCTCGTTTTTCAGGCGGGTCGCCAACGCTTCCCAGTCATATTCAGCATCCGGGTGACGCAGGGTCAGTTTGACCCAGCCATCACCCACTTCATCACCGTAGATGGCGAAACCGGCGCTGTCGGGACCACGGTCGGTCATGGCGATCAGCATCGGTTTGAACAGTTCGCCGATCCGGCTTTCCAGTTCAGGGTTCTTCAGATAAAGCCCGACAATTCCACACATAATCAAATTCCTCGTAACAAATCCGGATCAGAAAAATTCGGCGTAGTGGCTGACTTCCCAGTCAGACACATGGCGGCTGTATTCCACCCATTCGGCCCGTTTCACCTTGAGGAACTCGGACACAACTTCATTACCCAGGGCTTCGGTGAAAACGGTATCCGCTTCCAGTGCATCGAGGGCTTCGTTCAGGTTTTGCGGCAGGATTTCGACACCCTTCTCCTTGATCTCGTCCAGGCTCATTCCGTACAGGTTCACGTTCATCGGCTCACCCGGCTCCAGCTCGCGCTCAACCCCGTCCATACCGGCGGCGATAATTGCCGCCGTCACCAGGTAGGGGTTGCAGCCGGAGTCCGGCAGGCGGAATTCCAGGCGACCATACGGGATGCGCACCATGGCGGAACGGTTGTTGTCGCCGTAGCAGACATAGGCCGGCGCCCAGGTCGCACCCGAAGCGTTGCCACCCACGACCAGGCGCTTGTAGGAATTCACCGTCGGTGCCGCGAAAGCACAAAGTGCCGGAGCGTGTGCCAGCAGGCCTGCGGTAAAGTGGTAGGCCAGCTTGGACAGGCCCATGCCGCTCTTGTCATCGGCATCATGGAACAGGTTCTGGCCATCCTTGTCGGTGATCGACAGGTGGAAATGCATGCCGTTACCAGTGCGTTCGGAAGACGGCTTGGGCATGAAGGAGCAGACCATATCCAGATCATTGGCAATCTCGCCTGCCGCCATGCGCACGAATGTAAAACGGTCAGCGGAGGTCAGCGCATCGCTGTAGGTGTAGTTGATCTCGAACTGGCCATTGGCGTCTTCGTGGTCGATCTGATAGACGTCGAAGTCCACTGCCTGCAGGGATTCCACCAGACGCTCCAGAAACTCACGGGAGCGGGACAGACCTTTGTAGTCGTAGCAAGGCTTGTCCAGTACGTCGCTCTCATCCACCGGTTTGAGCACACCCTTGTCATCACGGGTGAACAGGGAGAACTCCGGCTCCACACCCGTGTTCAACGTCCAGCCTTTATCAGCCAGGCGCTTCAGTTGCTGCTTCAGCACCACGCGGCTGCAGTAAGGGTGAGGGGCGTTGTTGACGTAACCGTCACAGGCAATGCGGGCATAACCCGGCTGCCAGGGCACGACACTGAAGGTATCCAGATCGCCACGGGCCATGAAGTCGGGGCCGTGCGGCTCCATGCCCATGCCCCAGACGGCGAAGCCGGCAAAGCCCGCGCCCTTTTCCACCACATCCATCAGGCAGCTGGCCGGAACCGATTTGGTTTTGGCAACGCCATGGATATCCACAAACTGGGCCAGTACGTATTTGATATCGTTCTGGCTGACAATGCGTTCGATCTCTGCGGGCATCATGATGCACCTCCTGTCGGATTTCGGGTTGCGCTCAGGTCATCAAGGACCGCGCTGAACGTTTCGATGAGGTAATGGCGGTAGCCCGGATCAGCACCGATCAGAACACTGCCACTCTCGATTTCGTGATACAGCCAGCAATTGACCCCGGCGACGGAGGTCATCAACCAGTCACCTGGCTTAAGCTGGCGAAAGTCGTACTGGCAGAGGTGGGCCATCATCTCGACCCAGCCTTCACCCTTGAGCTCAAACACGCTGTCGTAACGGCGGAAACACCATTCACTCTGCGGCGCCGTCACACCGGCCTTGAGCATCGCCATGTATTCGTCACGCCCTGTGCGTGCCACCAGAGCACCGCTGCGCTCCTCTGCACTCAGCACCTGTTCCGGTACCGGCAAACCGGCACTCGCCAAGGCTTCGCTGCTCTCGGGGCCGGTCAGCAGATAGCTGGCCCGCTCCGTTTCATTTACTTGCACGCCATTAAGGTGAGTAGCAATCATCAGGCCACCTCCGTCAGGTCGATGGTTTGACGCTCGCCTTCGGCGTCATAGAAGGGAGTTGCGCAGGGTTCGAGCGGAACCAGCGCACCGGAATCGACCCGCACCTGGTATATGCGATCACTGCCGGCCAATGGCTGGTCCACCATGGCCAGACCGATGTAGCGGCCCAGTGACGGGCTGTAGGCGATACTGGTGATACGACCGGCGATATCGCCGTTATCGATCAACAGATGACACTCCTTGGGCAGCTCACCGCTGTAGCCCTGGGGCAGCATGAAGCCCTGCAAGGTGCGCTGGCAGCGCTCCTTGAGCAGCGCCAGCGACGGCTTGCCGGTAAACCAGGGCTTGCTCTTGAGCGGTACCGCCCAAGGCATGTTGGCTTCAAACGGGTTGGTCAGGCCGTCGGTGTCCTGACCGACGATGATGTGTCCCTTCTCCAGTCGCAGTACACGCTGGGCCTCGACACCGAAGGGGCGGATGCCGTACTTGGCACCCTGTTCCATCAGCGTGTTCCAGACCTGCTGCGCGGACTCGACCGGCAGGTGGATTTCATAGCCCAGCTCGCCGACAAAACCGACGCGAATCAGACGCACGGGTACACCGCAGAGGTTGCCTTCCTTGAAGCCCAGGTAAGGGAAGTTTTCTTCGCTCAGGTCGATGTCGGTCAGCGGTGCCAGCAGCTTGCGGGCATGAGGACCGGCCAGGTTCATGGCGGCCAAGGTGCCGGTGCGATTGACCAGACGTACATCCAGACCCCACTCGACAATGTGGCGGGACAGGGTGCGAAAGGTGGCATCGGCGTGGCTGGTAGTGGCCGACACGTAGAAGCGGTCTTCGGCCACGCGGGCTGCGATGCCGTCATCCACGATGACGCCGCTTTCGTCCACCATCAGGGCGTAACGGGTCATGTCCTGCTTAATGTTGGACATGCGCATGGTGTAGGCACCATCCAGCAACTTGCCGGCGTCCGGCCCCATCACCTCGATCTTGCCCAGCGTCGATACATCGATCAGACCCAGACCGGTACGCACCGCCTGCACTTCACGCAGAATCGCCTGAGCACGCTCTTCAGGTTTTCCATAGAATTCCGGGCGGAGCCAGGCACCGGCTTCCATCATCTGGGCACCGTTATCCAGGTGCCACTGCTGCATGGCCGTGAGGCGTTCCGGACGGAAACGTCGCCCCGCCAGCGCCTGCACCGGAACCGGGTGGAACATCGGACGTGCGGTGGTCGAGCCGGTCTGGTCGATGGTGCGACCGGTGACCGCTGCCAACACACGGATACCGTTCATGTTGGCGTGCTTGCCCTGACTCGGGCCCATGCCGACGGTGGAGAAACGCTTCATCAGCTCGATATTATCGAAGCCTTCCTTCGCCGCGTTGACCAGATCCTTCAGCTGCAGGTCTTCGTCATAATCGACAAAGTTCTTGCCCTTGGGATGATCCACAATCGGCCAGGGGTGGGAGTGCGCTTCACTGTCGCGGCAGTCCGGCATTTCAGCGGGCAGCGGTTCGTTGCGGAGGAAAGCCACCGCTTCGGTAGCCGCACGCTGACCATCGGCCAGGCGCTGATCCAGCGTAAAGGCACCGTTCAAACGACCACAGGCGAAGATGCCGCTGGGCAGCTTCTGAGGCAGAATCTGCTCCAGGGTGCTGTCGTACCCCAGACGGCTGCCAGCTTGATACAGCAGCTGCGCGGCCGGGGCCCAGCCCACGCTCATCAGCAGCAGATCGGCATCTATTTCCAGTGCCCGTGCCGGGTTACAGTCGGTACCATCAAAGGGCGCTACCACAACCTGTTTGAGCTGGTTTTTACCCTTGGCTTCGTACACGGCATGCTGTTCGATCACACGAACACCCAGGCTTTTGACCTCATCCGCCCAAGCACCCCGGCCGGCCACCTTGCCCATGTCGATCACGGCTGCGATTTGAACACCCGCCTTGAGCATATCCAGCGCGGCACGGTAGCCCTCGACATTGGCGGTCAGTACGACCGCTCGCTGACCCGGTTTAACCGCATAGCGTGCCACCAGACGCTGGGCGCCAGAGGCCATCATTACGCCGGGCAGGTCGTTGTTGCGGAATACAGCAGGCTGCTCCATCACGCCGGTGGCACTGATCACGGCAGAGGCACGCATTTTGACGATGCCGTCAGGCCCCAACAGCGGCACGTAGTGGTCGGTGTACCAGCCACAGGCCAGGTGGCCCGGCAACACACGGATATTGGCGTGGCTCTGTACTTTCTGTTTCAACGCTGTGCGAATCGGTGCAGCACTGTCATCGTTCACCAGCTGGTAATCCAGGCTGCCGCCGATATGCGGGTTCTCGTCTGCCAGGACCACATCCAGCCCCTGCTCCGCTGCTGTCAGCGCCGCCTGCATACCAGAGGCACCGGCACCCACTACCAACAGATCGCAGAAACCATAGGTCTTGGCCTTGCGGCGCGCATCCCAGCGGGTATCGATGGTGCCCAGGCCCGCCTTTTCGCGAATTACGCGCTCCCACATCGGGAACAGCTTTTTCGGCTTGTGGAACGACTTGTAGTAGAAACCCACCGGCAGGAAGCGGGACAGTTTGCCGATAATCTGGTCCTTGTCCTTTTCCAGGCTGCCGTTGACGTTACAGGCGGTCAGCGACATGCCTGCTTCCAGCGGCGTGACATCACCACGGATGTTCGGCTCTTCGCTGCTCTGGAACAGCGCGTTCACGTCGTGGTTGGCCAGCGTCACGGCACCGCGCGGACGGTGGTACTTGAAGCTGCGCCCCAGCAGCGTCTGATCGGACGCCAGCAGTGCCGAACTGATGCTGTCACCGGTAAAACCGGTATAGCGCTTGCCTTCGAATTCGAAGCTCCGCGTCTCGGAGCGGTCGACCCACTCCAGCGGCTGGGAATCAAGCCGGGATGTCATAACGCACCTCCTCCAGATCGATAAACCGCACCACTTCATCCTTCAGGGTGTCGCGCTCCATGACATACCAGCGTCCGGTCGGGCGGTGATACCACCATTCGCGCAGCAGACCCGGAGCCCCCTGGCGGTTGAACACATAGGCCGCCCAAGTGGTTTCGTCAGCATCCATCGGCGGGCGACGAACCTCGCCAACATAATCAAATTCACTGATCGGTCGGCGACCGATCACGGGACAGTCGAATACTTTCATCGTCCCCTCTCCTCAATGCCCGACCGAGGCTGCGCCCTTCTCGCCGACCAGATCGAAGTCGGTGAAACGGGACAGACGGAAGGGTTCAATCAGTTCATGGTTGCGGTCGTTGGCCAGGGTCCAGGCCATGGTCTTGCCGCTGACCGGCGTGGCCTTGAAGCCCCAGGTCCCCCAGCCGGCATCCAGATAGAAACCGTCGATCGGGGTCTTACCCATGATCGGCGCAAAGTCGGGGGTGATATCGCTCATCCCGGCCCACTGGCGCATCACTTTCATGCGGCTCATGAACGGGAACAGATCGATCATCTGGTCCGTCAGGCCTTCGACAAAGTTGAAGCTGGAACGGGTGGAATGCAGTACCGACGGATCCACCGAGGCCCCCATCACCATCTCGCCACGCGATGACTGGCTGACGTAAACGTGCAGGCTGCCGGAGACCACGATGGTGTCCATGAACGGCTTCACCGGCTCGGACACGCAGGCCTGTAGCGGGAAAATCTCGATCGGTGTTTCCAAGCCCAGCATCGAGGTGATGCGCGGCGTGGAGCCGGCCACCATGGAGACCACCTTGTTGCAGCTTATGAAGCCGCGGTCGGTCTCGACGCCGGTCACCTTGTCACCCTGGGTGCGGATGGCAGTGACACGGGTTTTCTGATGGATTTCCACACCGCGGTTGTAGGCGCCACGAGCGTAGCCCCAGGCCACCGCATCATGACGTGCCACGGCACCCGGTGCGTGGTAGAGCGCACCCATCACCGGATGGGTACCGGCACAGTCCAGATCCATGTAGGGCACTTCCTTGGCGATGAAATCGCGATCCACCACTTCCGATTCGATGCCATGGTGCTTGTTCACCTCGGCGCGCCAGCGCATGGTACGCATGGCGCTGTCGGTGTGAGCCAGGGTGAAGTGGCCTCGGGTGGAGTAGAAGATGTTAAGGTCGAAGTCATCGGCCAGGTCGTCAAACAGCTTGAGACTGGTGTCATAGAACTTGACCCCTTCCGGTGTCAGATAGTTGGAGCGCACGATGGTGGTATTACGACCGGTGTTGCCACCCCCGATATACCCCTGTTCCAGCACCGCCACATTGGTGATGCCATGTTCCTTTGCCAGGTAGTAGGCACAGGCCATGCCGTGCCCGCCACCGCCAATGATCACCACGTCGTAGTGAGACTTGAGCGGCTTGGCTTCAGGAAAGAACCGGGGCTCGTTGTGTGACGACTTGAGGCCGTATTTGAGCAGGCGCCAGGGCATGGGATTCTCCTAGGCAAAAACAACGGTTTTGTTGCCGCGTACCAGGACACGGTCTTCAATGTGGTAACGCAGACCACGGGACAGCACGGCTTTCTCTACGTCCTTACCCAGACGCACCATGTCGGCAGTGGTGTTGTGGTGCGTCACGCGGTGGACGTCCTGCTCGATGATCGGGCCGGCATCCAGTTCGGAGGTCACGTAGTGACAGGTGGCACCGATCTGCTTCACGCCACGCTCGGCCGCCTGGTGATAGGGACGGGCACCAATAAAGGACGGCAGGAAGCTGTGATGGATGTTGATGATGCGGCTTGGGTAAAGCTCGCACAGCTCTTCCGGGATGATCTGCATGTACTTGGCCAGCACGATGGCATCCGCTTCGGCTGCGGCGATCTGTTCTTTCACCGCCTGGAAGTGCGGCTCCTTGTTGCTCATGTCCACAGGCACATGCACAAAAGGAATACCGTGCCATTCAACATAGGAACGCAGCACATCGTGGTTGGAGATAACGCAGGGGATGTCGATATTCATCTCGCCGGAGCGCCAGCGATAAAGCAGATCAGACAAAGCGTGTGCTTCTTTTGATACCATCAGCACAATGCGCTTGCGTTGTGCGGAGTCGGTAATCTGCCACTGCATGTCGAATTCATCGCCAAGTGGCGCGAATTTCGCTTTCAACTCATCAAGTGAGAAAGGCAGTGAATCCGCCAGCACTTCATAACGCATGAAGAACTGGCAGTTTTCGGTATCGGCAAACTGGTGAGCTTCACTGATCCAGCCATTATGAGAGGCGAAAAACTGGGTAACGGCGGCCACGATACCCACCTTGTCGGGGCAAGAGACGGTTAAGCGGTATTTACGTGCATTTTGCGTTTCGATAGCCATAACCTTGATCCATATTTCTCATGGGGAAAATTTATTTCATCAAGGTAAAAGCAATCAGTTTGCCAACTTTGCACTTTGCGCCAAAAAAATTATTCGATTCGGGTGAAAGGGCCGTAAAATCAAGGATTATGAAACTATATTTCTTGGTAGGAATATTTAGCATATGACGGTCGATACTCGCCCTGCTGTAATCCGGGGCGGAAAAATCGCACCAAAGCTGTTCAGGCCGCCCAAAAAAGGAGCATGCATGAGAGAAAAAGAAGAAGACAGCCCAAGACTGCGCCTGGAGTCGTACATCGCCATGCGGGTGAAGAGCAAACGCACCGAGCAGGGTTTGAAGATTATTGATGTGGCGCGTATCGCCGGTCTCAGCCAGGGCATGGTGAGCAAGATCGAGAATGCCCAGGTCTCCACCAGTCTGGATACCCTGAGCCGACTATGCGATGCCATCGGCCTGCCGATTTCACAGCTGTTCACCGATTACGACCGCCCCGAAGGGACCGCGCAGCTGACCAAGGCGGGTGAAGGCATGGAAGTGGTTCGCCGCGGTACCGAGAAAGGCCATACCTACCAGTTGCTCAGTTACCACCGCGGCAAGAAGAAGAGTTATGAGCCATTCCTGATCACCATGGATGATGCCAGCGAGGTGTTTCCCACCTTCTCTCATCCGGGACAGGAGTTCATCTATCTATTGAAGGGCAAGATTCGTTACCGCCATGGTAACCATCTGTACGATATGGGTCCGGGTGATGCCCTGTCGTTTGACGCCGAAATTCCGCACGGCCCTGAGGTGCTGATGGAAGTCCCCATCCAGCTGTTATCGGTCATACATTACGACGACAATTAATTGTGACGCTGCTGACTGAGCCTGCTCGATGGTTATGCAGGCTCAGGGGCAGGTTCGCTGAACAGGAAACCCTGGGACTCATCGATACCCAGTGCTTCGACAACGGCCTGCACCTCGGCACAGTGAACAAATTCGGCGGCGGTGCGAATCCCTGCGTTCCGGGCAAAGAACACCATCGCTCGCACGATTTCGTAACTGGTTCGATCCTGGTGGATATTGCGGATGTATTTGGCATCCACCTTGATCATGTCGATCTCCAGCTCAAGAATACGCTCAAAGTTGGAGTACTCGGTGCCGAAGTCGTCGATCGCCAGCTGATAGCCGCTTTGTTTCAATTGTTGCAGCTGTTCCACATAGGCTTCCTTGCTGCCACTGCTAACCCCTTCATGAATTTCCAGAATTAAACGGTGCGGCTCAACGCCACAGTGATTCAGCGTCTGTTCCAGAAAATCGGGCAGGTAGCCCAGCTCCAGATCAGTTTCGGTGATATTGACCGAGATACTGCCTGACTGAGCCGCCAGGCGCTCCGCTACCTGCTCAATCACCAAACGAGTAATCGTTGGCATCAGACCTGTCAGCTCAGCTACTGGCAGGAATTGACCGGGTCCGTAGATTTCACCTTGATGCTCCAACCGGACCAGTGCTTCCCATTTGCGGATCACACCATCGCGGTTATCGCGGATGCCCTGATACCAGGCACGCACACCACCGGAGCGCAGAGCCTCGTGCAGTTTCAAACTCCAGCCGATATAGTCCAGTTGCTGTTGCTGATCAGGTAGGTTGCGTTCTTCATTAAAGAACCCGGTGGCATTTTTGCCACGTAGACGTGCCTGCTTCAGCGCTACCATGGCACGCCGGAGCAAGTCCTCGCCACCGGTCGCCACGCCCGCATTAAACGTCAGATAAAAACTGACCCCTTGCAGACTCACCGGCTGGTTGAAGAAAAAACGTCGAATACATTCCAGCTCGGTATTGGGGTTATCCAGCCGTGAATACAGCAGGGCAAACTCATCCGCACTGCCACGGTACACGCAATCAGCCCCTGCAGCCGTTTTCAGGGCATCAGCAAAGGCCTGCAACAGACGATCACCGGACTCCAGACCATAGCGTGTATTGATCAGGCCCAGATTGTTGAGGTTCAGCAGGATGAGTGATGCCGAGGCTGGGGCACCGTTTAAGGCACGCACCAAGGCCTGAGCGTTGGGTAAACCGGTCAAGGCATCTCGCCGCAACTGATCAATCAGAACATCTTTTTCCGCCAGTAAACGCTGATGCTGGGCGTGACGCACCAACACGATAGAGACTAGCGCGGCACCCACCTCAAGCAGGCGTTTGTGAAAACCGGATGGACTGCGATGTTCAAATGAAGACAGGGCAAAGGTACCGATAGGCCTTCCCATATCGTCCTGCACAGGGACCGACCAACAGGCGCAGAGATTGAAATCCACTGCCAGGCTGCGCAGCTCGTCCCAGCGCGGGTCTTCAAACGTATTATGGATATAGGCAGGCTCATTATGATGAACAGCATTACCACAGGAGCCGCCAGCAGGTCCTGGGCGTAATCCACGCAGCCGATCATGGGCAGGTTCCGGCACACTGGGTGCGGCCAGTACATTCAGTACTCCGGCCTCAGTATCCAGCTGCATGCACGTCGCGATGGACCCCGGCAGCAGCTGCTCGGCCATACGACAGGTTTCAGCGAGCACATCCTGATAGGGCGTATCAGATGCCACCAAACCGCAAATGCGCTGCTGCAACCCCAGAATATGATCCAGTTGCTGTACGCTGAGGTCGAGTTCTGTCGTCAAAGCTCAGGGTCTCCCTGTCCACTAATGCGAGAGCTGATGAAAGAACGACCAGTATACTCATAAATATTGGCGGATTACCTGCCCCAGTGCAGCTTCAACATAAATTCTGTCGCTGTATTACACCGCATAGCCACGTAAAAACAGATCGACACAACTTTCGATGTACGCATCGATCTCGGTCTCGCTTAACTGAGGCTCAATCCCCAACTCAGAACGCATTTTGGCCTCGCCCTGCCACATCATCAGCAATTGAATCGCACCATGGCGTGGGTGATCGATCCGAATGCTGCCCACTTTATTTTCGCGCTCCAGCATTTCGGTCAGTGCCGCTATCACCACCTTGGGGCCCGCTTCGTAAAACAGTACAGCAGCTTCGGGCTGAGTATCCACCTGAGCAATACAGGTTTTGTGCACCTGACGTGCTTCCTCTGACAATAGCAGGCGGATAAAACCACACCCGATCGTCATCAATCGCTCCCTCAGGCTTCCTGCCGTTGCAGCACAAAGATCTGCCAGCTCGTAACGCTGACATTTGCACTGAATGGCGGCCATGAACAATTCATCCTTACAGCCGAAATGGCTGTATACGGTCTGTTTGGACACTCCTGCTTCCTGAGCCACCATTTCCATACTGGTGTCGGTAAACCCTTTTTGCACGAATAACGCCGAGGCCGCTTCGAGAATCTGGTCACGCTTGGCTGCACTGCTGGGTCTCACGTCGCTCCCCCCAAAAAAACAATATCAAACTAGACAGTCTAGTTTTGTGTATCTAAACTGGACTCACTGGTCCATTTACAATTATAGCCGGAATTCCCCCATGAAAGTGCGAGCATCGGTCAACCTTTTCGTTTTGCTATGCGGATTGCTGCTGTTAGAGGGCTGTCAGGAAAGCGATTCTACCCCTCCCGAAACACGAGCTCTGAGTGTCAGCACACAGGTGCTGGAGCAACAATCTGGTTTCGAATGGGTGCAGTCCTACGCCGGATATGTTGAAGCCTCACAGAACTCAGGTCTGGGATTTGAAACCGGTGGCAAGCTGAAGAGTATCGCGGTGGATACCGGTGATCCTGTCACCGCGGGGCAGACCCTGGCCGTCCTCGACACTCAGCTGCTGGAAGCCGAAACCCGACGACTGAACGCACTACGACAGGAAACTCAGGCAAGGCTTCGTCTGGCCCGCACCAGTCTTGAACGTCTGGGGGCTCTGGAGCAGCGTGGCTACGCATCTACCCAGAACCGGGATGAGCTGGAAGCAGAGGTCGAAGCGCTGCAGGCGGCCATCGCGGTGATCAACAGCAATCTGGACCGTAATCGACTGCAACAGGATAAATCGGTGCTGATCGCACCTTTTGATGCCCGTGTTGGTAAACGCCTGGCCGATGAGGGCATGGTGCTGGGCGCAGGCCAGCCAGTGTTGCAGCTGCTCAGTGCTGCCGGTACGGAATTCAGTATTGGCCTTCCTCCCGCACAGGCCGCCAGCCTGGAGCCTGGACAAACCTACTCACTGGAAGCCGGTGCACAGCAGCTTGAAGTCAAACTGATTCGCGTCGGTGCCGAACTGGATCCAATGAGTCGTACCCTGCAGGCTCGCTTCACTCCGACAGCGCCCCTGCAGCTTGCTCACGGCAGCCTGGTGCGTCTGCAGCTGCCTGAATATCGCCAAGAACCCGGATACTGGGTACCCGTCAGCGCCTTGACCGACAGTGTGCGCGGCCTCTGGCAAGTCTACGTCATCGGTGCAGACAATCAGGTTGAAGCTCGCAATGTACGTATCCTGCACACGACAGAGAACAGCGCCTATATAAGCGGTGCGTTGGCCAGCGGTGAGCAGTTGCTGGATAAGGGACTGCATAGAGTGGTGCCCGGCCAACTGGTTGAGCCCAATGCCGAACTGGCTGCCGGAGGTCAGTAACGATGATGGCTTCTCTGTTGTTTAACGGCCGTTTGCTGGCACTCATGATTGCCTTGCTGATCGTTGCAGGCAGCGCAGCCCTGCATTCCCTGCCGCGTCAGGAAGATCCCCGTATTCGCGCCCGAATGGCCACAGTCGTCACCCAGCTGCCCGGCGCCAGTGCTGAGCGTATCGAAGCGCAGATTTCAGAACCGATCGAAAACAGCTTGCGCGAGCTGGCCGAGGTCAAGCGCATCACGTCATCCTCACGGCTTGGGGTCTCAATCATCGGCCTGGAGCTTCAGGACCGCGTGACCGATGTTCAATCGGTCTGGTCACGTGCCCGTGACCTGCTGGATGATGTGGCGCCTCAGCTTCCCGCCGGCAGTTCAGCCCCCTCACTGGAAGACAAGCGGGGTTATGCCTTCACGCTGTTAGTGGCGCTGAACTGGCAAGGCCAGGACGAGGCTGATCTGGCCACTCTGGGACGCTATGCCGATGAATTGGAAAGCCGCATGCGTGCCATGCCCGGCACAGACTATGTCGAACGCTACGGCGAGCAGCAGGAGGAGGTCCAGGTCAATGTGGACCCTGAACAGGCCGGTTCTCGCGGTCTCAGCCTGCCCGCGATTGCCGCCACCATAGCTGCGGCCGATGGACGCACGTCCGCAGGTGAAATTAATAATGACCATACCCAGCTACAGGTCGAGCTGAGTGGTGCTCTAGACAGCCTTGAGCGTATTCGACGTGTTCCTCTGATTACCGATTCACAGGGTAATATCAGCCGCGTCAGCGACGTTGCCGAAGTCAGTTTCGGCATTCATGACCCGGCGAAGGAAGAGGTCTGGGTCGACGGTCAGCAAGGCATCATCGTCGGTATCCGCATGCTGCCGCACTTGCGAGTTGACCAGTGGACAACACAGGCCCGTGCCGAGCTGGAGCGTTTTGACGCCAGTGTTCCGGCCAATATCACAACCCGAATCCTGTTTGATCAAAACGGCTATACCGAGCAACGTCTGGGTGAGCTGGTACTGAATATCGGACAGGGTTTTGTCCTCATTCTGTTGGTACTGCTGGTGACGCTGGGGATGCGTGCAGCCTTGATCACCTCGCTGGCACTGCCACTGACCACCCTGTTTACCCTGGCCTGCATGAAGTTCATCGGACTGCCGATTCATCAGATGTCCGTCACCGGTCTGGTGGTCGCCTTGGGTATCATGATCGATAACGCCATCGTCATGGTGGACAGCATTCAACACCGGCGCCAGCAGGGCGAGTCAGCCCGCCAGGCGGTCATTAATTCGGTGCGCCATTTCTGGCTGCCGCTACTGGGCTCAACCCTGACCACCATACTGGCCTTTATGCCGATCGTGCTGATGCCCGGCGCCTCGGGCGAGTTCGTCGGCGGTATCGCTATCAGCGTGATCTTTGCTCTGATCGGCTCCTGGCTGCTGTCCCACAGCGTGATTGCGGCATTGGCCGGGCGTTATCTCAAACCACACAAACGTGGCGACGATCGCTGGTACAAAACCGGCCTGCATCTGCCGCGCCTGAGCAGAACCTTTGACCGCTCCCAACACTGGGCGCTCAAACACCCCTGGATCACCCTGACGCTGAGTCTGGCTCTGCCGATGACCGGCTTCTGGAGTGCCGGGCAACTCACGGAGCAGTTTTTCCCGCCCTCGGATCGCGACATGTTCCAGATCGAGTTACACCTGCCACCCCAGGCCAGTCTGGCGGAGACCCGCAGAGTCAGCCAGGAAGCCTATACTCTGCTGCGCCAACAACCCGAAATCCAACAGGTCACCTGGTTCATGGGCAGCAGCGCGGCACCCTTTTACTACAACATGATGCCGACCCATGAGGGCAAACCCAACTTTGCCCAGGCGATGGTCACCACCGACCATTTCACCAGCTCCAATCGTCTGATCCCCGAATTGCAGGCCCTGTTTGATCACAAGCTGCCCGAGGCTCAGGTACTGGTCCGCCAGCTTGAACAGGGCCCACCCTTCAATGCACCGGTTGAGATGCGCTTCTACGGCCCCTCGCTGGAACGCTTGCGGGAGCTGGGTGATGAAGCACGACGTATTCTGGCTACAGTACCGGATGTGATGCACACACGCTCAACCCTGCAACCCGGCACACCGCAAATCAAACTGAGCGTCGATGAAGATAATGCACGCTTGGCCGGGCTGAGCCTGCAGAACATTGCGGGGCAGCTAAAAGGTGCGCTTCAGGGCATACGTGCGGGCGAAGTGCTGCAAAGCACCGAGACCCTGCCCGTGCTGGTAAGGGTCGACTCAGAACGTCGCAGCTCTCCTGAAATGCTGGCTCAGTTGCATCTGAATACACCCACAGCCGGTAACATTCCTCTGAGCGCACTGGCCGATGTAGGGCTTGAATCGACACATGGTGAAATTCCGCGTCGTGACGGTGAGCGTGTCAATGTGGTGGAAGGCTATCCGGCCTTTGGTGTATTACCCGGAGAAGTCCTGACTGCCTACAAGGCAGCACTGGAAGCAGAAGGGTTCCAATTGCCTGCCGGTTATCGTATGGAAGTGGGCGGGGAAGCCTCAGAGCGCAATAGTGCGGTCGGCAACCTGCTGGCTAACGTCGGCATCATTGTGGTGTTGCTGGTGGCGGTGGTGGTGTTGTCGTTCAACTCTTTCCGCATCAGTCTGATCATTTTCGCCAGCGCGATTCAATCGGCCGGCCTGGGCCTGCTGACGGTATGGCTATTCGACTATCCCTTCGGTTTTACGGTGATCATTGCCCTGCTGGGCCTGATGGGCCTGGCGATCAATGCGGCGATCGTGATTCTGGCGGAGCTCAAGGCCAGCAGTGCAGCCTGTCGGGGAGATGAAGACGCGATCAAGCAAGCCGTCGCAGGCTGTACACGCCATATCAGCTCAACCACCATCACCACCATCGGTGGCTTTATGCCGCTGATTCTGGCCGGTGGAGGCTTCTGGCCGCCGTTTGCGGTGGCGATTGCAGGCGGCACCCTGCTGACGACCCTGTTGTCGTTCTATTTCGTGCCCACCCTGTTCCGACTCCTGTCACGGCGTCGCAACTTCCAGGTGCAGACCGCACCGGCTGCAGCCTGAGTAAAATTAGACTGAGGCCAACGTCGCCTGCTCGGCCAGCCAAGCTTCCAGCTCGGTGGCCGGCAGGGGCTTGCTGAAGTGGTACCCCTGATATTCATAACATCCCATGGCGGCCAGCGCATCGCAGTGCTCCCGGGTTTCAACGCCCTCCGCGATGACGTTCAAGTCCATGCTTTGCCCCAAGGCCACAACAGTACGCACAATGGCCGCATCGTTGGTGTCGGTCAGCAGATCGCGCACAAACCCCTGATCGATCTTGAGCTTGTCCAGCGGTAACTGCTTCAGGAAAATCAGTGACGAGTAACCCGTACCGAAATCATCCAGCGAGAAGCGAACCCCTCGTTCTCTAAGCACACGCATCTTCTCGATGGTTTGCTGCACATCCTGCACCAGCATACTTTCGGTGACTTCCAGCTCCAGCAGGTTGGCACTGACACCGGTACGATCCAGCACCGCACACACGCGCTCTGCGAAGTCGGGGGTGTGAATCTGGCGAGCACTGATATTGACGGCCACCCGCACACCGGCGAGCTGAGGGTTCAGCTGCCAACGGATCAACTGCTGGCAGGCCTGCTCCAGCAACTGTTCGCCCAGGGGCACAATCAGCCCTGTGGATTCGGCCACCGGGATAAAGTCGGCGGGCGAGATCAGCCCCTTGAGAGGATGGCGCCAGCGTACCAGCGCTTCCAGACCCAGCAGACGCTGCTGACGGTCATATTGAGGCTGATACCAGAGTTCAAACTCCTTCTTTTCCATGCCGACACGGATGCCGGCTTCCAGTTCGGCGCGCTGTTGGGCCTGAGCCTGCATGGAGGGGTCGAAGAAACGAAAGCACTGGCTGCCGGCATTCTTGGCATCATTCATGGCCAGCTCGGCACAACGCAACAAGCCTTCAGCCCCGTCATGCTGATCCGAAAACAGACTGATCCCGATACTGCAGCCACCCTGATGTCTATAGCTTTTGATCACAAACGGCTCAGACAGAGCCTGCAGCACCAGGCCCGCAATCCGCTGGAGCTCCTCCATCGCCTGGTCTCGTATACTGGAGAGCCCTTCGACCATCAATACAAACTCGTCGCCCCCCAGGCGGGCCAGGACAAATCGCTCGGTGACCTGATCATTCAATCGGGCAGCCACCTGCCGCAGGAGTTCATCACCTGCGGCATACCCCAGTGCATCGTTCAGTTCACGGAAGTTATCCAGATCGATAAACAACAGGGCTCCATCCTGTTGCTCTTCCAGCGCCAGTGGTTTTGCGCGAGCAAGCTCCTGTAACAGGAGTTGCCGGTTGGGCAGATGGGTCAGCGAGTCATACCAGGCAAGCTGATGAATACGTTCGGTTTGCCGATGCTGTTCCGTGATATCGGTCGAGACGCCACACAGTCCCCAAATGCTGCCGTCGGCCAGCTTAAGGGGGACGCGTACCGACAGGAAAATGCGCTTTTCATGAGTTCCAGGCAGAAAAAGCGCTTCTTCATACACACTGCGCTCACCGGTTTTAAGCACTTCGAGATCCGCCGCCCGTATCTTTTCAGCTTCTTCCGCCGTAAAAAAGTCCGCATCGGTTTTGCCCAGGATATCTGCCTCGACATGCCCCAACGTTTTGCAAATAAAGGGGTTGGCGTAGGTATACCGCAGTTGCACATCCTTGTTGTAGATACAGGCTTCGACCCCTGCCAATACGCCCTCAAGCTGAGCTTCGCGTGTTGCCAACGTTCGGGTGCGACTGCGAATCTGGGTACGTAATAGAAAGATAAATGCCAACAGCAGTGACAACAACAAAGTGGAAGCAGCCAAAAGCGTTGTCAGCCAGCGCGGTAGAGGCTCTGCAGTGTGCTTTTCTCCCCAACTGGTGAGTACGTCGTGATACACCGAGGATTTACTCTGGCGCCATAAGGTCAACCAATGATCGATGCGAGTCAGGAGCTGGGTATTGGTATGAGCAGGAGTGGCAAAGAACAATTGACTGGGCATGAATATGAGGTCGGTGCCCTGTAAACCAAATTCATCAGCATAATAGTCGCCAAAGAAATGATTGCTGACGGCTACGTCTGCAGCTCCTTCGTGAACACGCTGGAAGGCATCCGGATAGCTGTTGGCTGGAATAAACTCGGGGCGAATTTCAAATCCATTGGAGAGGTTTTGCAGGTACTTCAATTGCACTGAACTGGCCAGAACCGCTACTCGCAGCCCTTCAAGATCCAGCGGTGATTGCAGCTGATGTTCATGAGATGAGTAGATGCGTGACCAGCTGCTCAATGCCGGTACTTGGTGGAAGCTGAGCCATTGCTCGCGCTCAGCCGTGCGTGCCACGTCGGGCATCAAGTCCAATTTTCCTTCACGCAGCAAGTTCAGGCAATCCTGCCAGACACAGGGCACTGCCTCTATTTGCCAGCCTTCGGCATCGGCAATATGTTTCAGCAAGTCACCAAAGATGCCCGACAGCTGGCCATCTTGATCCTGCATGACTTTGGGCGGGTTTTCATACACACCAACACGAATCAGGCGAGTATCATCCGCACGCACTGAACTCTGAAGCAGTAGTGCACACAGAGTTATTCCCAGGACTCCCAGTTGAGTTCTCGTCATCGGTCGTTGGCACCCAGCCCTTCAGCAGCCAGAATCGGGCTACTATTCGTCAGAAATTTGAACTATCGGTAACGCGTTGAAAAATCATGTAGAACAGCGCTTGGACTCCGCCAGCATAACTCGGTCACGGCCAGCCCCCTTGGCTTCATACAGTGCGGCATCAGCCACATGCACCAATTCCCGGATGCTTTCACCATCTTCAGGAAATACGCTGATACCCGCGCTGAAGGTTACGTCCAGGCACCTGCCATCAACCGTATCACAGCCTTGCTCTTTCAATGACGTTCGCATGCCGTCCACCCGGGTACAGGCTTCAGAGGCGTTCATGCCCGGCAACAGCAAGAGGAACTCCTCTCCCCCCCAGCGGAACAAGTGCTCATCACCGGTTAACATCCCGCTGATCAGCTGCGCCAGTTGGCAAATCACCTGATCACCCGCCAGGTGCCCATTACGGTCATTGATCTGCTTGAAGTGGTCTATATCCAGCATCACCACCGGCATGGAAAGCTGTTGCCTGCGACAGTCATCCAATCTGGCCTCAAACAGCTCATAGCCCGCGCGTCGGTTATACAGCTGGGTCAGGGGATCACGTTGGGCCAGCTCCAACAGCTGGGCTGCACGCTCCTCGGCTTCACTGATATCCAGCACCAGACCGATCACCCTTGAGGGCTCACCCTGGGTGTTGCGTGCTGCAATCATGCCGCGATCTCGCACCCAGATATATTGCCCATCCCGCGTTTGCAGGCGGTATTTGGCAGAATAGCGGGATGTTTTGCCTGCCAGGTGGTTATTCAGTTTTTCCAGTACAGATTCTATATCGTCAGGATGGACCGCATCTTTCCAGGTAGCCAAAGACGGTGTCGCAATCTCATGGGGGCCATACCCCAGCATACGGAACCACTGAGGACTCAGGAACAGGCTGTTATCAACCAGGCTCCAGTCCCAGAGTCCATCGCTGGACTCATTCAGTAGTAACGTTTGGATCAGTTCATTATCCAGCAAGTGTTCATTGTGGCGCTGGTGGCCACTCAGATCGCGTGCTACGGAGACGAAGTAATCCTGACCTTCGTGACTCACAAGATCGGTCACTACCTCAACCGGGAAGTCAGTACCATCTTTTCGCCGATGCCGTCCCAGAAAGGTGAAGCTACGATGCTCACGAATCACTCTGGCTATATCACTCCATTGCCCGACGCTCTTTACATCCTCGTTGAGGCTTAACACACTCTCGCCCAACAGCTCAGCCAAGGTCATGCGCAGAGCATTGCAGCCAGCCTTGTTGGCATCCAGGATGCGACCCGATTCGGGGTCAATGACATAAATGCCATCACTGCTCTGGCTTAAAAGGGGGCCGATCTGATTCAAACTCATGCGATTATCCGTTAACTTCGGTGGGGACCCGGTCGTGGAAGCTCCACTCTACCCGGTTACGCCCCAAACGCTTGGCCTGATACAGAGCATGGTCTGCTCGTGCGACCAGTGTATCGACCTCGGTTTCATTATGTTGCAGAGCGGCTCCAATACTCACCGTGACAGGAATTTCGATTTCATCCATCAAGCAGGGGCTCAAGGCCACCGCCTCACGTACACGCTCAGCCAATTGCAACAGCGCCGCCTCATCAGTCTCGGCAAGAACCAGCAGGAATTCTTCACCACCAATGCGTCCGAACAGATCTTCGCGACGTGTCAGTCCTGTCACCGTTCGGCAGAAATGGATCAACACCTGATCCCCGGCAGCATAGCCGTAGTTATCATTCACTTGCTTGAACAGGTCGATGTCCAGCAACATGACCCCTACGGCACCGCGATCTTCTTCCAGCAATGACTGCATCCGTGTGAGCACCGCACGGCGATTCAGTACAGCGGTCAACTCGTCCGTACTGGCCTGATGTCTTAGACGACGCTCCCGCTCCGTATTCAGACTATTATCGCTGAACGACAGGATCGCGCCTTGTTCTACCTCATTACCATAGGGTGTAACCGTGAGCCGAACCGTTAAAATTTCACCCTGGCGGGTGCGAAAGAGGCTATGTTCACTGTGGTGCCGCAGTCCTGTTCTCAGGGTCGACATGGTAGGACACTCGCCTTCATGCAAAGCCTTGCCATCCTCAGTTACATGCACCAGGCGATGCAGGTTGCAATTGCGCAACTCATCCTCACTCCAGCCCAGCACCCGCTCGGCCTCGGGGTTCATCCAGCTGACATTCCCTTTTTGATCAACCACCACCAGTGCCTGGCCCACCTGGTTGGTGATCAATCTCAGCTGCTGTTCGCTCAGCTCAACTTTTTTATGTGCCTGCAGATAGCGTTGACGCCAATGAGTCCAGAACAACACCAAAGGCAGAGTCACAAGGGCCGAGAAAAACAGCAGGTTCAGACCGATCGATCGATACTGTTGATACAGGGCATCACAAGGCATATCGGGTGTGCGTTCGGCAAGCAGCCATCGCGGAGCCAGCAACTCTCGGCCCTGTGGACGATGCCATTGGTAGGTATAACAGCTGTTTTCAAAGGTAAAATGCCCCTGCTCACGGGACTGGACCTGTTGCCAATGCTCAGGGGCTTCCTGAGCCAGACCGGCACCAGTGCCAAGCATGAATTGCCAATCCCGCTCACCACCGCCACTCAACCAGTTTCCCTGCTCGTTAAACAGCGCCAACTGATGTCCCAGCGGCAGAACCTGACGCAGGCTTTCGAGCAGAGTTTCCGCGTGGATGTTCAGCACCACCATGCCCTGACGCTCGCCGGTATTAAACACCGGTACCACAAAACGCAGCGTCGGCTTGTAGGGCCGCTCAACTTGATCATGTTCGATATTGAGATCCAGCTCGGACAGATAGGCCTGTCCGGACTCCAGCAGCAAACCGGCTTTAAAATAGTAACGATGAGACTTGTTCTGCAAGGCATCCTTGTTCAGCAGGTAGCTGTAACCGTATTCACGGTTGGCTCGAATTTTCTCCTGCCCGCCGGCATCGATAAAACGGACCTGATCGTACACATCTTGAAGTGCGGAAAGCGCACGAAAGGACTGTGCCGCCAAATCAGCATGGATACCGCTATTGCGCTCCAGGTATAGACTCAAAGCAGGTGAGTGCGCCAGCACCTCAAGATCATTGCGGCGTTGCTGTATGAAATTGTCGAAGGAAAACTGCAATTGCTGCAGCCGATGGGAGCGAGCGCTTTCAAGCAGGGCGACTTCATGCCGGTAGCTCGGCCAAAGTACCAATACAATGCCTGTTGCCAGCAGCACGAGCACCAGCAAAACCTTGAGGAGCAACAACCGATATCCGGGGGACTTCACGTACGTCACAACTCCATAATGACCGTAACCTTGCCCTTGTCAGGACATCGAGACATTTTTTCAGTCTACCCCGATCCTTAGATCAGCTCTAGCTTAAATACCCCCTCGGCTTAGCCCAGCTTAATCAACGCACTGAATAGAAGCAGGGTTTCCAGCAGCTCGATAAGGGCGCCCAAAGTGTCTCCGGTGGTGCCGCCCAAACGACGCAGCATCAGACGCCTCAACCCCCAACACAGCGCAATCGCACACACTGCAGACAGGGGACTCAGCATTAACAGCAGCAGAATAACCAAAGCGGCACAGCTCAGAGCTTGAGGCACCGACAAAGCTGACAGCCAGGGTGTTGCGATCCCGTCGGCACGGGCATAAGGCGTGGTCGCCAGAAGCGCTAAGGCCCCGGCCCTCCCCACAACGGGTGCCATTAAAAGTGGCCACAAAGAACCGGACGCCAGCAATGCATTCAGCAGGCTCCATTTGAGCAGCAACTGCAGCATCAGTACCAGAGCACCGCTGGCACCGATATGCGGGTCTTTCATAATCGCCAGCGTACGCTCGCGATTTCCCAGGCCGCCCATCCAGCCATCACCGGAATCGGCCAGTCCATCCAGATGCAAACCACCGGTCACCCCCGCCCAGAGTGCAACCAGCACCGCGGCCGTTACGCCCGTTGGCAGTCCTGTGAACAGCATGGCCATCAGGACAAGCACCAGTCCCAGCAGCCCCCCCACCAGCGGATAATAGAGTGCGGCACGTGCCTGGGTTTTGGCATCCGGCATGCCCGCCAGTTGCACCGGCACCAGGGTCAAAAACTGGAGCGCACACAGAAATGCCTGCCAGTGCGCCCTCACCGCGCCACACCTTGAAGCCGGTGCAAGCTGCCGTGTTCCACCGGAAACGCCAGCATCTCACTGACCGGCAAACCGTTCAGAATACAGCGTAGCGCGCGAATCACGCCGCCATGACAGATCAGCAGCACACGCCCTCTGCGTTCATGTTTCAGGGTTTCCATCAAATTAGTCAAACGGGCAAAGAAATCCGCCATGGGTTCGGCACCGGGAGGTGAGTAATTCCAGGGGTCACTCCAGAACTGGCCCAGCAAATCAGGGAAGTCGGCATGGATCTGCGCTGCGGTATAGCCGTCCCAGTCGCCAAAGTCGTACTCCCGCAGACGCGGTTCCAGACGAAAACCGGTTTCACCAGCCCATTCACGGGCAAACTCCACGCAGCGCAGCATGGGCGAGCTCAGAATCAGGTCGTAATCTTCCGGTGAGCGCTCTTCAATACCCTTGAACATCTGCTGCCAGCCTTCTGGGGTCAGCTGTGCATCCGTACTGCCCAGGAAACATTTGCCTGCTGTCGTTTCACCATGACGCAGCAGGTCAATATTCAGCGTAGTCACGATTGTTTCTCCGATACCGAGGCTTCTTCAAAGGTGGCCATTTCAGCGTGTAGTACACAGGCCATGCGCAGCAGCGGCAACGCCGTGGCCGCGCCACTGCCTTCGCCAAGGCGCAAACCCAGATCCAGCAAGGGGGAGGAAGGCAATGCCTGACTCAAGAACGCATAGCCGGGTTCTGCAGAATGGTGGGAAAAGATCAGCCAGTCGGCAACACCTGCCTCATAGCGACAGGCCAGCAACGCCGCAACCGAGCAAATAAAACCATCTACCAGCGCCGGAATGCCTTCCTGAGCACATGCCAGATAGGCACCTGCCAATGCTGCAATCTCAAAACCGCCCAAGCCAGCCAATAGCTGCAAGGGCTGATCCGTTGCCCCCTGACGCAGCAGCGCCTGTTCGATCACCTGGGTTTTGTGACGAACACCGGCCTGATCCAATCCTGTACCCGGCCCTACCAGCTCGCCCACAGGGTGGCCGGTCAGTGCTGCCGCCAGCGCGGTGGCAGCGGTGGTATTGGCAATGCCCATCTCCCCGCCAATGAACAGGTCACAGGGTTGCTGCAGCACCGCTTCACGACCGACGGACAGTGCCTGCTGCAACTGAGCTTCGGTCATGGCAGGCTGATGCAGAAGATTCGCCGTTTGTGATGCAATCAGGCGGGACTCAACACCCGGCAGGGGTTCCAGATCAATTACCGTACCCAGATTCCAGACGCTCAGTTGCGCGCCCAGCGCTTTGGCCGCCACACTGATTGCGGCGCCTCCGCGGGCAAAATTGCGAATCATCTCGGCGGTGACCGCCTGTGGATAAGCCGACACGCCTTCGGCGGCAACACCATGATCAGCGGCGAACACTGCGATACTGACGCTGTCCAGCTGAGGGCAGCAACGTCCCTGCATACCGGCCAGGCGAATCGCCAGCTGCTCCAGCCGTCCCAAAGCACCTCTGGGCTTGGTCAGCTGCTGCTGACGCAGTGTTGCAGCGTCTACGGCTCTAACATCAATGGGCTTGATCGGTTGCTGCGTCCAGCTCATGGCGTCACCTCCAGAGCCGGACCTTTAACCACCATGGGAATCCCCGCGACCAAAAGCACCACCTGATCGGCCAGTGCCGCGATGGACTGATTCAACCACCCGGCTTCATCGCTGAAGCGTCGACTCAGTTCTCCCATGGGTACCACACCCATGCCGGTTTCATTACTGACCAGAATGATCTCGCCGCGAGCATTTTCCAGTGCGGCACAGAGCGCCAGACGTTCGGCCTGCATATCGGCCTCGTCCAGCAATTGGTTGGTCACCCAAAGCGTCAGGCAATCGATCAGCAGGCAGCGATCCGGGGATTGAAGTTGCAAGATGGTGGCGGCCAGCTGGAGCGGCTCTTCCAATGTGAGCCAGTGAGACGGACGGTCGTCACGATGGCGTGCTATACGGGCTCGCATCTCGTCATCGTAGGCCTGAGCCGTCGCGATATAGGTCACTTCGCGGCCCGAGGCTGCGGCCAGCTGCTCAGCCTGCCGGCTTTTACCGGAGCGAGCGCCACCCAGAATGAGTCGAATCACCAAAGCTCTCCATGCAGATAAAGTCTAATTGCGCAGAGAGCTAGTTTACTCTTGATCGCAGATTACAGAAACTCTGCTTCCAGATCGCAGTTACCCTTGCGGCCCAGATGCATGCCATCCATATCCAGCCAGTTTTGCATGTTCTGTTCACCCCGTTCCTGCAGCGCCAGCAGGAAATCTCTGCGGGTATCGAGCTTACTGCCTCGGTGCAAGCTATTGAGCCCTTCTCCGGGCTCGAGCCGATAGAGTCGCAGGTTTCTGACCCTACGCGCGACTTTGCTTTGCAGCCAGACACGGTATTTCATGCGCTGTTTCATTGCCGCCAGAGCACGCATTTCACGCAAAAAGGTGGTTTGGAATCCCAGTTCGGCAACACGATCTGCAATACCCTGCGCATGGGTTGGAAGCCCCTTGCTCTCGCGCGGGTGCAGCAACAGCATCATCAGATCGGGCGAGGAGCAGTCAAATATCAGGGGATAGACCACCGGATTACCGACAAAACCACCATCCCAATAGTGTTCGCCATCAATTTCCACCGCCTGATACAGCTCTGGCAAACAGGCCGATGCCAGCAGGTGATCGGGCGTCAGCTCATACTCACGAAACAGGCGCAGACGACCGGACTCCACATGAGTCGCAGCGATAAACAGCTTGCAGGGTGAGTTCTTACGCAAGGCCTCAAAGTCGATCAGTTCTTCCAGCAGCGTGCGTAACGGGTTGATATCGAAAGGATTAAGATCATAAGGCGAGAGGTGTTTGGTCATATCCCGCCACCAGAGCGACCAGTGATGACTCATGCCCCCCGGATCGAGGGGACCCGGCATCATCAGACCATGCCAGAACCGGGACAGCAGTTCGCGGGCCCCTTCGGCACCACCCTGCTGCCAGCCTGCGGCGAGCAACACGGCATTCATGGCACCGGCACTGGTACCACTGATGCCCTCGAGCCGCAGCGGTCGATGCTGCAGCAGTTGGTCCAACATTCCCCAGGTAAAAGCACCGTGCGCACCGCCACCCTGGAGAGCGAGATTCAGCTTAAGTGGCTCCATAACAGCCCCTCCGCATTCTTATTGTGCACCGCACAATAATCAACGGACTTCAGCAGGACTGTCAAATGAAATGTTTATTTTTTAACCAGATTTTAAACAGGGTCTTTTGCTGCAATGCCGCAAAGCTCGGTGATAAAGACAGTCTCAGGACCATTTTTCTCCGGGTGCTTCGTAGTCCCTGATCGCGCTTAACAAGGCATCAGGGGTATCCACCACACGCACCATATCCAAGTGTGCCTGTTTGATAAAACCACACGCCTGGGTCTGGCGTACGAAGTTGAGCAGAGAGTCGTAGAAACCATCCACGTTGTACAGTACACAGGGCTTGGCATGATGACCCAGCTGGCCCCAGGTCCAGACCTCAAACAGCTCTTCAAAGGTACCCACACCACCAGGCAAGGCAACAAAGGCATCACCCAGTTCAGCCATACGGGCCTTGCGCTCATGCATGTCCGCTACCACATCCAGCGTGGTCAGCCCCTGATGCGCCAACTCACGGGATTGCAGATACTCAGGAATCACGCCATGCACGCGACCACCCGCTGCCAGCACCGCGTCGGCAATAGTGCCCATCAACCCGACATGGCCACCACCGTACACCAGTTCAATATCCTGTTGAGCGAAGTCTGTGCCCAGCTCTCTGGCCGCCTCGGCATACACAGGGCTATTGCCCATGCTGGAACCACAGAAAACGGTGATTTTCATACGTTCAGCTCTCCTTTAGAGCACCTAAAGCTGTGTATTTAACGACAGTCAGACGTTGTCCAGTCCATCATGGGTGCTACGGTAAAATTTGATGTCCCTGACGCTATCTGACCTTAACTTTGTTCAGGACTTTTCTCAGGCCAACGGTTCTCCGCCAGCAAGGCTTCCAGCGGCTGAGCTTCCGCCCAGCCTTCCTGTTCCAGCATCGGGCGCTCGTAAAACCTGTCAACTGGGCCAATACAGAGCACGGCGATCGCCTTGCTGCCTTCGGGCATCTGCAGAAGATCGCCCAGTACTTCGGGGTCGAACAGGGATACCCAGCCAACGCCAACGCCTTCGGCACGGGCGGCCAACCAGAGATTCTGGATGGCACAGGAAACCGATGCCAGATCCATTTCCGGCAGGGTACGACGGCCAAAGATGTGTTTCTCGCGCTGATCCATCAACGCAACCACCAAGACCTCGGCGCACTTATCCATGCCTTCGACTTTCAGGCGCAGGAACTCGGCTTCACGCTCATTCATGGCATCCGCGGTCGCCTGACGTTCCTGCTCAACCAGACCACGGATGCGGCCACGCAGCTGGCTGTCGGTAATACGAATAAAGCGCCAGGGCTGCATCAACCCGACACTGGGCGCCTGATGCGCGGCCTGTAACAGACGCTTGAGGATTTCCGGGTCCAGCGGCTCACCGCTGAAGTGACGCATATCACGGCGCTCACGAATGGCACGGTACACGGCCTCACGATCAGACTCACTGAATTGCCATGGATTAGTAGTCATGCATTGCTCCTCTTGCGCATCAGCCCAGTACACGGATCAACGGCTGTTCACCGCTGAAATCAACCTGAGCCTCGACCTGATAAACCTGCCGCAGCGCGTCCGGTGTCAGCACTTCTTCGGGCGTGCCAATGGCGTGCACACGGCCACGATCAAGCAGCACCAGTCGGTCACACCAGTGTGCCGCCAGATTCAGGTCATGAATCGACAGGATAACACTGCGCTGGACCTGTGCGTGTTGACGCAACAGTTCCAGTACACGTTGCTGATAGTGCAGATCCAGACTCGCCAGGGGCTCGTCGGCGAGGATGATATCGGGTTGACCCGCCAGTACACGTGCCAGCCAGACCCGCGCCTGTTCACCACCTGAGAGATGGTCAACACGCGAATCCAGCCACTCGGATACCCCGGTATGCTGCGCCGCCCGTGCAATGATATCCGCATCTTCATCCCCCCAGGGCAGGCGCCCCAAGGCGATCACGTCCGCCACCTTCAGCGCCCAGGCGCTCTGACAACGTTGAGGCAACAGCGCGATGCGTTGCGCGCGCTTCGAACCTGGCACCTGCCGGAGATTTTTCCCTTCCAGTTCGATACAACCGGTATAAGGCTGAAGCCCCGCAATGCACTCCAGCAGTGAGGATTTGCCCGCTCCATTGGGGCCAATGACACCCAGCAATTCACCCTGCTCCAATTGCAGGTTGATACCCGCCAGGCGGCTGTCCAGTTGAAGCTGTTCGATTGAGATCAGAGCCATTTCTTACGCTCCTGCCAAACCAGCCAGATAAACAGAGGCGCACCAATCAAGGAGGTGAGCACACCCAGTTTCAGCTCCCGCCCCGGCGGCATGCCACGCACCACGATATCCGCTAGACAGACCAGAATAGCGCCTACCAGTGCAGCCGGAATCAGCAAGCGATCAGGACGGTTACGCACCAGCGGTCGCACCAGATGCGGTACCAGCAGACCAACAAAACCGATGGCACCGGCAACCGCGACCGAGGCCCCCACCAACAGGGCCGCACCCAAAATAATCAGGCGGCTGCCACGGGCGTACGACAGCCCCATGCTTTGCGCCACCTGCTCACCCAGGCTCAATCCCAACAGCAGGCGCCGCTGGCTCCAGATGAGGCCTCCACCCAGCAGCAGCGCTGGCAACAGGATCCAGAGATGATCCAGTCCACGCTCGGAGACCGATCCCAGCAGCCAGAACACCAGCTCGGACAGGGCAAAGGGATTCGGCGCGAAGTTGAGTACGGCGGCCAGCAAAGCCCCCGTCAGGGTCGAGATCGCCAGGCCCGCCATAATCACCATTGCCTGACGCGAGGGGCCGGCCAGCATCAGCATCAGCGACATGGCGATACCGGCACCGATCAAACCCGCAAGCGCCGGTGCTGCTGCTCCGGCAGCTGGAAACAGGCCGAAATAGAACACACTGGCCGCCCCCAGCGCCGCGCCCTGACTGGCACCGGTCAAGCCGGGATCTGCCAGCGGGTTACGCAGCAGTCCCTGCAGGGCCGCACCACTCATGCCCAGCGCAGCACCCACGGTCAGGGCCAAAAGTGTACGCGGCAGGCGAATCTCTCCGATGACGATGGCGGCAGCACTGTCAGTGCCCTGCAGCCATTGCCAGAGGCCTTCCAACACCGCGATATCGCTGGAGCCCACGTGCAGCGACACCAGTGCGGTCAGCAGCATCAACAGGGTCAGTGCAGGAGTCATTGCGTCCTCATATGTTGTTGAGAGCTTTGTACAGAATGTTGGGACAGGCTTTGTAATTGGGTTTGTAACTGATCGATCAGATCCCAGGTCCAGGGGCCGGGGCATTGCCAGCGCCAGTTCTCGGTCGTCAACCAACCATCAGCAGGAATGCCATGCTTCAGGGCAGGGTGCTCTGCAAAACGGCTGGCCAGTGCCTGAGCTTCAGAACTGCTCCACAGAATGGCGTCTGGCGGGTCAGTAACCACTCGCTCCAGATCCAGACGCTCATAGCGCACACCGGTCAGGTAATTGCGCCAGCCCGCCTGGCGAATAATCTGGTCTTCAAACGTATTGGGACCTGTGCCTATGCCATTGGGGCCCAGTAACAGCAGGCGTGGAGCATCTTCGGCTGGCTGCCTCGGCTCAGGCGCGGGATGCGCCGCCTCGGGCGACTGACCGATCAGTTCCAGCACACGCCGCTCATAGGCTTCGATATCATCCAGAGAACGCGGCAAGGTCACCATTGCTACCGGCTGCTGTAAGGTTTGCAAGCGCTTACGTACCATCAATGCATTATGTTGACCAACAATGATCAAATCCGGCTTGAGACTGAATACCTGCTCCAGCGAGCCATCATGACTGGGCCAACCTTCAAGCGGCCAGGGCAAGGGAAAACGCTTGTGCATGGGTGAAAGCGCAGCCACCTGCTCGCGATCAGCATGCAGGGCCAGCATGCGGTCCATACACAGATCGAGCGAAACAACGCGCTCGGGACGTGCACAGACCGATGCCGGAAGCGCCAGCATAGATGCCAGGATCAGCAGCCGTGAAAGCAGACGCATCAGCCAGACTGCTCCTGCTTCAGCTCATCCTTGAGATCACCCTTGAGATCAAGCAGTGCCAAAACGGCATGCATATCCAGATGCTGCTCCAGCGTATCGGCCAGACGGTTGATCCCGTCTTCACGCAACTGGTGATAATCCAATGCCTGTGCCTGCTCAAGACCAGCCCAGCGCAGTACCAGCCGGGTCACCTCCGGGGTCTCAAACAGCCCATGCAAGTAAGTGCCCACTATCTGCTCATCTTCGCTGGAAGCACCATCCGGCCCCTGTTCGAGTTCGATCAGAGGGGTACAATCCTTGGCAACGTCGGTAACGCCACAGTGAATTTCGTAACCGCTGATCGGTACCCTGTCCCCGGCCAGTGTCATCCGCCCCTTCACATTGCGCAGCGCTTTTTCACCCTCAAGCACCGTGCGAATCGGCAACCAGCCAAGACCGGCACTCTCCCCTGCTTCCCCCTCAAGCCCCTGAGGATCAGCAATGCTCTGACCCAGCATCTGGTAACCGCCGCAGATACCCAGCAGCTTGCCGCCATAACGCAGGTGGCGCCGCAGATAGGCTTCCCAGCCCTGGGATCTGAGCCAGTTCAGGTCGGGTCGTACCGCCTTGGACCCCGGCAAAATCACCAGATCGGCGGGCGGTTTCGGCTGATCGGGACCGACAAAGTGCAGGCGCACCTGAGGATGCAGGCGCAGAGGGTCGAAATCGGTGTGGTTACTGATATGCGGCAGCACCGGAACCACCACGTCCAGCACTCTGTCGGCACGTTCGATATCCGGCTCTTCGCCGATCGCATCTTCAGCTTCCAGATGCAGGCCATGCAGATAGGGCAGCACACCCAGCACCGGCTTGCCGGTGTAGTCCTCGAGCCAGTCCAACCCTGATTGCAGCAAGGCGATATCACCGCGGAAACGATTGATCACGAAGCCCTTGATACGTGCCTGCTCGGTTTCGCTCAGCAGTGCCAGAGTGCCAACCAGATGGGCAAACACACCGCCCTTGTCGATATCCGCAATCAGAATGACCGGACAATCAACCCGTTCGGCAAAGCCCATATTGGCAATGTCACGGTCACGCAAATTGATCTCGGCGGGAGAGCCAGCGCCCTCAACCATCACCGCATCATACTGATCACACAGCCGTTGGTGAGACTCGGACACCGCCTGCCAGGCGACGGCCTTATAGTCGTGGTAGCACTTGGCTTCCATATTATCCACAGCACGACCGTGAATGATTACCTGAGCACCGGTATCACTGCAGGGTTTGAGCAGCACAGGATTCATATCCACATGGGGATTTAATCCACAGGCCTGCGCCTGTACCGCCTGGGCACGGCCAATCTCGCCGCCTTCCGCCGTCACCGCGCTGTTCAACGCCATGTTCTGCGGCTTGAACGGTGCAACAGCGATGCCACGCCGCTGCAGGACTCGGCACAGGCCTGCCACCAGCGTGCTCTTGCCCGCATCCGAGGTGGTGCCCTGCACCATCAGTGTTTTCTGTCGATCAGTCATTGATGAATCTCGTTAAGAACTTCTTCCAGCCGTAACCAGTCAGCTTCATCGCCCGGCAAACCAAAGCGCAACGCCGCAGGCTGATAGAAACGTCGAATCAGAATACCAGCCTGGGCACAGCGATGCTCAACGACGCGGGCCTGAAGCGTTGTGACATGGGTAAAGGTTACATAGGCAAACAGCGCTGTGCTGGACACTTCGCCGGGCAAATACTGCTCAAGCAGTGCCTGCAGGCGGGCCTGTTGCTGTTTCAGGCTTGCTCTCGTTTCCTGCTGCCAGTCCTTGTCTGCCAACGCCAGCCGGGTAATGTATCGCGCCGGATGACTGATGGCCCAGGGTCCCAACTGTCGAGACAAGGGCTCTCGCACACCCGCCTCGGCACAAACGGCTCCGACACGAATGCCGGCCAGACCAAAAAACTTGCCAAGTGAACGCAGCACGATCAAGCCAGCAGGCATGGGATCAGCGATCAGGCTTTGTTCCGGGGTCGCATCGATAAAAGCTTCGTCCACCAGCAGCCAGCCACCTCGCTGTGACAGCATGCTGTGCCAGCGACGCAGTTGTTCCGTGCTGAAACGGACGGCACTGGGGTTACAGGGATTGATCAATACCAGCACATCCAAGGCTGCCAGACGGTCTTCAACCTGATCGGCCTCTATGCATTCAACCTCATGCCCCGCCTGCTGCCAGCGAAACCCATGTTCGGCATACGCCGGGTCCAGCACGCCCACACGGGCCGAGCCTGACTGGGCAAACCGCAGTTCCGGCAGGGCCTTAATCCCCGCCTGAGACCCGGGCAGTAACAGCAGATCAGCTGTACCGTAGTATGCACAGGCAACCTGCTGAAGACCGTCATCATCTTCCGGCAGACGGTTGAAAACCTCCACCGGAAGCGGTGGAACCGGCCAGCCATTGGGGTTGATGCCTGTGGACAGATCCAGCCATTGTTCACGCGGAATGCCAAAGCGCTCAACCGCGGTATTCAGGCGCCCTCCATGACGGGGATCTGGGGATAAATAGGCGTCTTTAACATTATGCACAGCAGAGCCTGCCAATCGGTAGCTGTGGATTATTAAGGGTCGGATGCAGCATGTGGATAAAAGAGATCACCGCAGCCCCGCATAAACAGAGAACAGCGCAATGACGCTTATCCACAAGCCCAGAGAGCGGTCCACCAGTTGCAATGACCGTTGCAGATCTTCCGGTTTTGCAGCAGGGCCTTCACCCAGAACGGGCTTGTTGACCCAGGTACCGCGATAGCAGGTCGGGCCGCCCAGTTGCACACCCAAAGCCCCGGCACCGGTTGCCATCACGGGCCCGGCATTAGGACTGTCATGCAAGGGGGCCTGACGGCGCCAGCAACACAAAGCCAGGCGCGTTTTACCGCACAGGGCATAACTCAAGGCGGTCAGACGGGCCGGAATCAGGCCCGCCAGATCATCCAGTCGCGCGGCGGCCCAGCCAAAGTGTAAATAGCGCTCGCTGCGATACCCCCACATGGCATCCAGCGTATTGATCAATCGAAATGCCAGCGCGCCCGGAGCGCCGGCAATACAAAACCAGAAGATGGCGCCGAACACGGCATCGCTGCCGTTCTCCAAAACCGACTCCACAGCGGTGCGTTCCACTTCCAGTTCGGCGGCATCTCGACTGCAGATATAGGAGGTCAGGCGGCGCGCTTCATCCAGATTGCCCGCCAGCAGTGCCTGATAAATCGGACGTATATGCTGTTTCAGGCTTTCCAGCCCCAGTGTGAACCAGAGCACCAGCACAGCGATAAGGTCACCCATTACCGGAATCTGCACCAATGCGGTCATTAACAGGGTCGGCGGCACCACCAGCAGCAGGACCATCAGCAGCCCTTTCAACCGGCGCTGACCGCCTCGGTTCATGCGGGCTTCCAGCCAGTTGGCACAAAAGCCAAACCCGACCAGAGGATGCCAGCGCCGAGGCTCGCCGAGCCAACGATCAATCAGCACGGCGGCGATCAGTTGCAGCGCCAGCATCCGGAATCAGGGCTTGAGCAGCTGTGCGACAGCCACCGGGTTGGAGGGGAAATAGAGATGGATATAGGAGGCGGTCAGTCGCTTGAGTCGATATACAGGCTCTGCGGCTCGACGGCCATTGGGGCATTCACCGCGCGCGATCGGTTCCAGTGCTGTCTCGGTAACCGAGTGGTGGAAAGTATGCCCACGCACCTCTTGCCCATCCAGCATCAGACACTGCAGTCCCAGCGCAGCAAAGCGTTTCTGCATCTGTGCCTTTGACGGCAGCAGCCCACAGAGTGAAGCTTTTTCCGCATCCAGCGACGTCAGCTCCTCACCCAGCCACAGCATGCCCCCACATTCTGCCAAAATTGGCTTGCCGGCATGATAGTGAGCACTGACTTCTGCAATCAGGGCACGGTTGCCAGACAAGGCCTCCAGATGCAATTCCGGGTAACCACCCGGCAACCAGAGCGCATCCACATCAGGCAGATGCTGATCCACCAGCGGCGAGAAAAACAGCAGTTCGGCGCCCAAACGCTTGAGGGTGCGCAGGTTGGCCGGATAGATAAACGAAAAGGCGGCATCACGGGCAACCCCGATGCGCACGCCTGTCAGCAGAGGCTCAATGGCATCAATCGACTGGGGTTCGAAGGCGATCGCTGGCGGCAGTTCACTGCCGGCACTCTGTTCCAGTGCCTGAGCCGCGGTTTCGATACGCTGCTCCAGATCGGCTATCTCATCGCCCTGCACCAGGCCAAGGTGACGACTGGGCAGGCTGATCGCTTCGTCGCGCGGCAAGGCACCGTACCAGCGCAGCGGCTTTTCGTGTGGCGAGGCAGACAGGGCTTCGGCCAGCATCTGGCCATGACCCGCACTGCCCACCCGGTTGCCCAGTACACCGCTGAACGGCAGTTGCGGGCGGAAGCTGGCAAGGCCGTGCGCGAGTGCAGCGAAGGTCTGTGCCATGCCACCGGCATCAATAACCGCCAATACAGGAATGCCGAACAGCTCGGCCAGATCAGCGCTGGAAGGATTGCCGTCAAACAGTCCCATCACCCCCTCGATCAGGATCAGGTCCACTTCACCCGCGGCTTCCCAGAGCTGCTGTTTGCACAACTCGGGGGAGCCCATAAACAGATCCAGCTGCTCCACGGCACAGCCGCAGGCATGGCTCAAAATCATCGGATCGAGAAAGTCGGGACCGGTCTTGAACACACGGACCTTGCGACCCTGCTTGATATGCAGGCGCGCCAAAGCAGCCGTAACGGTGGTCTTGCCCTGTCCCGAGGCCGGTGCCGAGATCAGCACCGCAGGACAGTGACGCGCATGAAGTGAGTCAGTACTCACAGCTCAACGCCCTTCTGTGCCCGGATGCCATCCTTGAATGCATGCTTGACCACCTGCATCTCGGTAACCGTATCCGCCGCTTCGATCAGCTTCTGAGGTGCACCGCGACCGGTCACCACCACATGCTGCATTGCCGGGCGGTTACGCAGCGCGTCCAGCAGCTCATCCAGATCCACGTACTGGTACTTGAGCGCGATATTGAGCTCGTCCAGTACTACCAGCGATACCTCAGGATCTGCCAGCAGTTCACGCGCCTTGTCCCAGGCAGCCGCTGCAGCCTGAACATCACGCTCACGATCCTGGGTCTCCCAGGTGAAGCCTTCGCCCATCACGTGGTAGCGCACCTCGGGGAAGCGACGGAAAAACGCTTCTTCCCCGGTGCTGAAACTGCCCTTGATGAACTGCACCACACCCACCTGCATGCCGTGGCCGAGTGCGCGTGCCAGCATGCCAAAGGCAGAACTGCTTTTGCCCTTGCCGTTACCGGTCAGCACCAGCAACACGCCCTGATCGCGGTCGGCACGTGCAATCGCCTGATCAACTACGGCTTTCTTGCGCTCCATCCGCGCCTTGTGGCGCTCGTCACGGCCTTCGTCCTGAGGTTCCTTGGGGTTCCGGTCATCAGACATGGTGATTCAACTCCTTCCAGGTTTTCACTTGACGTCGGAGGGCAAACAGCATCGCCGCTACGGCGGTGTAACCCATCAAAGGCAAGAGTTTACCCGGGAAGTAGAGCTCAATGCGCTCCCAGAGACCCGCCAGCGATGTGGTTTCAAAACGACCCGACAGGAAATAGTAACCGCCACTGGAGAACAGGTTGCAGACAAAGGCACCCACCAGCATGCACCCCATCAGGGAACCCAGGGTTTTCAGGTTATCCACATGCATGCGCGCATAAATCCGTCCGGCATACCAGATCGATGCGTAGGCCGGTACCAGCATGGCATAGGCCTGGGTGATGCAATGGGAAGCCGCGCCGCTCAGTCCCAGCGAACTGATATCCAGCAGTACGCTTTCCAGAAACAGCAATGGAAACGCCCACAGGGGGCGCAGGAAGATACCCGCCAAGAAGAACACTGCCCAGGACGCGCTGGGCAAATGATCAACTGACGCAAAGTGCTGCCCACGGGTCAGCGCCATTAGAATAATCAGGCCAAAGCCCACCACCAGCTGGTCACGCTGCGCCAGTTTGATCATCGTTCTACTCCTTCAGAGAAGCGCCATTAAGGCGCGTAGTGCAGTGACAGCCAGTAAGTACGATCCGGCTGGTTGTAGCCATTGGCGGTTTCGTACTCTTCATCCAGCAGGTTTTCGATCTTGGCCTTCAACGCCCAATCCTGAGTCAGCTGATAGCTGCCGCGCACATCGACACGGGTATAGGCTTCCAGCTCGGCGCTGCCATCTTCACGTTTGCCCACTGCTCGCAGGGAGCCACCCAGGGTGTAGCTGCCAAAGTCGCGATCGGCGGAAACATTGAGCGTTTTGCGCGGACGACGCTTGAGCAGTTCATCGGTGTTGCGATCCTTGGGATCCATCAGATCCAGCGTGGTGCTCAGATCCCAGTCAGCCAGACGGGTGGCTGCAGCCAGTTCAAGACCACGGATACGGGCCCGGTCCACGTTCATCGGAACCCAGAAACCTTCATCGTTGGGTGCCCAGGCAATCAGGTTATCCACATCGTTCTGGTACAGGTTGGCAGACCACTGGATACCGGCGTGATCACCGGACAGGCCCAGCTCCCAGGAATCGGACTCTTCCGGCTGCAGATCAGGGTTGCCTGAACCCGGCCAGTAAAGATCGTTAAACGTTGGCGCGCTGAATGCGGTGCCATAGCTGGCGGTCAGTCGCAACGCGTGGGGCAGTTCCATTCCCCAGGCGATGGAACCGGTGGTTTCGTTGCCAAACTGCTCGTTGTCATCGCCACGCAGGCTGAACGCCAGGTCATGCTGACCCATATACAGCTGATAGAGTGCAAACACGCCCACATTGTCACGTTCGCTGACGGCATAGGCATTGCTGCTGGTGACTTCGTCGTTCTGATAATCCACACCCCAGGTCAGCTGGCTGTGCGAGAAACTGTGCTCGCTCTGCAGGCTGGTGGTGTCGCGTCGGGTTTCAATATGACTCTGATAGACACCATCACCATATACCGTACCCTTATCACGGCTCTGACCGGCTGTAAGGTTCAGGTTCCAGCTGTCGGTTACGGCCAGACGCAGCTCACCGCCCAGGGTCTGCAGGCGTGATTCATTGCTGTAATCATCAAAGTCGTTGCCGCCGTCATATTCGTTATCGCCACGGTTCTGAGACCAGCTCAGGCGACCTTCCAGACGATCCGTCAGCTGATAACCACCGCTGAGGGCATAGGAGCGGTTATCGTAGCCATCATCATCCGAGTTGTAGCCATAGGTGCCTTCCTGCTTGGCGTTGAAGCCATCGGTGCGGAAATCACTGACACTCAGGTTGTACCAGCCCTTGTCGTTGCCACCGGATGCACCCAAGGTCACTTCGCGGGCCGAATCACTGCCGGCACCTACGCTGAAGCGCGGATTAAAGCCCTGCTCGCCCTTACGGGTAAAGATGTGTACTACACCACCAATGGCTTCAGAGCCATACAGGGATGAACGCGGGCCTCGAACCACTTCAATACGTTCAATCTGATCGACGGCCAGATGTTCAAACGCCGTGGAGCCCAGAGTGGCGGAACCAACCTTGATACCATCAATCAGCACCAATACCTGGTCAGAAGAGGTACCACGCAGGGAGATAGAGGTTGCCTTACCACGGCCACCATTGTTCACAACCGTCAGGCCGGGTGTGCTTTCCAGCAACTCGGTAACGGTCTGGGCCTGTTTGCGCTCGATCTCGGCACGATCGATCACGCTGACAGATGCCAGAGCCTGATCAGCGGTTTGTGCTGTGCGTGTTGCCGTTACCAGCAGCGTATCCGAAGACGTTTGTGCCTGAACAGCGATAGCAGAACTGCCGAGCAGCACCGCTGCCGGTAAAGAAAGGTATTTCATTGTGTGTCCGATTCCTTGCGCACCCACCCGCACGCATTTGGGTTAACGGGTCGCGGGGGTAACAGGAACAGACAGACGCACCGAGGGCAGGAGACGTCAGTGCTGATCGCCCACCGCGATACCGACTGTGTGCTTCGGGCCGGTCTCCGGACTCAAGCGCTGGGTATGCATACCCAAAGCGACAACGCCTTCCCATATCCATGGATACAGTGGCATCGGTTATCACTTCACGCTTTTACCGTTGCGGGGGCAGTGTCGGGATTGCAGATGTGTTGAGAAACGCCTGCGCACCGACTTCCCGTTTAAGTGCTGGAAAGCAATTTCCACACACCAGAAGCTGGAGCGGATGATAGGCAGTCAAGTGAGTGAGGTCAAACGGAGACTGTTCAACTGAACATGAACAACATTGTAAGGAAGCAGATAAAAAAATCGCCACCCCCCGGGGAGTTGGGAGGTGGCGCCAATCACCTGGGACACACGGCTTCAGTGCCCGTAAGTGAGTCAGACCTGTCAATGAACAGGTATTAATGTAAATATAATCATTCTTATTTGCAACTATATTCTCAAATAAATTCCTGATTATTTTTATCAGGTTTTCAAACACTTGCTTCAGACATGAAAACGACTCTGATTTTCAGTCGCCTTCCCCTTTTAACTTCAACAAGTTACATGGCTTTTTAACGTGCAGAACAGAAAATCTGGCGCTACACTCTGTCTACTGTCGTACTACACTAGACACTCAATTATCTGGGGCCGGCCCTGAAAACCGGCCACCAAGGGGGACAGAATGAAGCAAGATCAAGCACTGGTGCAGCAGCTGAACAAGGTGCTGACCCTGGAGCTGACGTCCATCAACCAGTATTTTTTGCATGCGCGCATCTTTAAAAACTGGGGTCTGGAGAAGCTCAATCACAAGGCCTACAAAAAGTCGATTCTGGACATGAAGCAGGCCGACAAGCTGATCGAACGCATTCTGTTCCTGGAAGGTCTGCCCAATCTGCAGCACCTGGAGCGCCTGCGTATCGGTGAAGATACCGAAGAGATGCTGCAGGGCGACCTGACACTTCAGATGGAACAGCTCGAACTTCTGCGTAAGGTGATCGCCCAGTGCGAAGCCGCCAAGGACTACGTCAGCCGTGCATTGCTGGTGGAAATTCTGGAACAGGAAGAAGAACACGTGGACTGGATTGAAGCACAGCAGCACCTGATTGGTGAAATGGGCATCCAGAACTATCTGCAATCGGCTATCGAAGAGGACTAAACGATGAAAGGTAACCAGAAAGTCATCGATGTACTGAACAAACTGCTGGCCGGTGAGCTGGCCGCCATGGACCAGTACTTCATTCACTCCGAAATGTATGCCGATTGGGGTCTGAACAAACTGTATGAGCGCATTGCTCACGAGTTTGATGATGAGAAAGGCCACGCCAAGCTGATGATCGAACGTATCCTGTTCCTCGAAGGCACCCCGAACATGGTCACCCGCGATCCCATCCATGTGGGTAAAACCGTTCCCGAGATGCTGCAGAACGATCTGAACACCGAATACAGCGTGGCTCAGAATTTGCGTGATGCCATCGCTCTGTGCGAGCAGGAGCAGGATTACCAGACCCGCGCCATGCTGCGCCAGCAGCTGGAAGACACCGAAGAAGATCACGCCTACTGGCTGGAAAAACAGCTGGGCCTAATCGACAAGGTCGGCTTGCAGAATTACCTGCAGTCTCAGATGTAATACCCTGCCGGGGCTGTGTTCAGCAGCCCCGCTGTTTCACTCCTGATCCATCAGCGCGGCTAATTGTTGCAGTGACTGCACCAGTTGTGTTCTTTCCTCGGGTGGTAGTGCAACAAAACGCTGCATAAAACGTTCGTCCAGCAGCTCGGGCGCGCCTTCCAGCATGCTCAGGCCCTCTGCCGTAAGACGCGCATTGACGATCCGCCGATCACTCAGACTGCGTACCCTTTCAACCAGTCCACGCGCTTCCAGACGATCCAGAATACTGGTTACCGTCGCCTGGCTCAGGGAAATATCCCGCGCCAGATTACTCACTCTAACGTCCCCCTGATCCGCGATAGAGCGCAGCAGCATGACTTGGGGGAGGGTCAGGCCACAGACTTTTTTAACCTGCCGGGAGTGCAGGTCGCTCGCACGCATAATCTGGCGCAGACAGATAACGATGTCGCGCCATTCATGAGCATTATCCAAAGGGTCCGTCATTCTGGTTCATTTCTTGCTTCATAAATTGTGATCGAGAGAAGCCACAGAAAACGTAATAAAAACGTTGGGCTTTTATGACAAAAACCAAATTGATTCGTACACAAATCATTTGTACTCTAAATATTAGTTTTGCGACATAATTTTGTAAACGCTCAGTTTCCGACCATCACAAGTGGAGAGAACATGAAAAAGGCTCTTACAGCAACCGCACTACTGGCCGCACTCCCCCTCGCCCTGAGCAGCTCTCTGGCTCAAGCCAGCGACTGCGGCAAGGTCACCATCGCCGACATGAACTGGAGTTCTGCCAGTTTGATCGCCAATGTTGATCGCTTCATCCTCGAACACGGCTTTGGCTGTGATGCTTCTCTGGTGCCCGGCGATACCATGCCAACCGGCACTTCCATGATCGAAAAGGGTGAACCGGACATCGCGCCGGAAATGTGGAGCAACTCGCTCAAGGAAGCGCTGGATAAAGGCGTAGCGGAAGGCCGCCTGCGCTATGCCGGCAAGTCTCTGTCTGATGGCGGTGAAGAAGGCTTCTGGGTTCCGTCCTATATGGTCGAAAAAGATCCCAGCCTGGCCACCATCGAAGGCATCAAAAAGAACGCCAAACTGTTCGAACACCCTGAAGATCCCGACCGCGCTGCCTTCTACAGCTGTCCGGCAGGCTGGAACTGCCAGATCTCTGCGGGCAACCTGTTCCGTTCACTGAAACTGGAAGATGCCGGTTTTGACATCATCGACCCGGGTTCAGGTGCAGGCCTGTCCGGCGCCATTGCCAAGGCTTATGAACGCAAAGAGCCCTGGTTCGGCTACTACTGGGCCCCCACCTCCGTATTGGGTAAATACAACATGGTGAAAGTCGATTTCGGCAGCGGTGTCGACAAGGATGCCTATGTGAACTGCATCACCAATGCAGACTGCACCGATGACGTGGTCACCATGTATCCGCCGTCGCTGGTACAGACCGTCACCACTGAAGCCTTCGCCCAGCGCGCACCCGAGGCTTACGAATATCTGACCAAACGCGCCTTTACCAATGAGCAGATGAACGGTCTCCTCGCCTGGATGGAAGACAACCAGGCCGATGGCGAATACGCCATGGAGAACTTCCTGCTGGAGCACGAAGACATCTGGACCCCCTGGCTGGCAGCCGACGTGGTCGAGAAGGTCAAGGACGCCCTCTAACGGCCTGATAGTGTGTAAATGCGTGACAGGGGTCAGGTCGTAAGGCCCGGCCCCTTTTTGACTGGAGACCCAGCATGGCTGAATCCAACTGGCTTACCGAGATTCCGCAGCTCGATCGCAGTGAGCTGCGCGACATCCGCAAAACCCTTGATACCGCCTACCGTGATTTTTCACGTGAAAATGGCGAGATGATCGAATCCTTTTTTGACCCCCTGCTCACCTTTCTGGTCTGGTTTGAGAAACTGCTGCTGGCCACGCCCTGGTGGCTGGTGATCGCTATTGTGGCCGGCCTCGCCTATCTGGCCAGCCGTTCCTGGAAGCTGAGTCTCAGTGTGGTGGTGTCCTTTTTCCTGATCGGCTACTTCGGCATGTGGGACGATGCCATGAGTACCATGAGCATCATTCTGGTCTGTACCTTCATGGCCATCATCCTGGGTGTACCCATCGGGATACTCATGGCCCGCTCCAATCGCATCCAGATGATCGTGACACCCATTCTGGACATCATGCAAACCATGCCCGCCTTCGTATACCTGATTCCGGTGGTAATGTTGCTGGGTATCGGCAAGATCCCCGGCGTTATCGCGGTGATCATTTATGCCATTCCGCCGGTCATCCGCCTGACCAACCTGGGTATCCGACTGGTCGACAAGGACGTGCTGGAAGCCGCCACCGCCTATGGTGCCAGCCCCATGCAGCGCCTGCTGGGTGTACAGTTGCCCCTGGCGATGCCAACCATCATGGCGGGGATCAACCAGACCATCATGATGGCGCTTTCCATGGTCGTCATCGCCTCCATGATCGGTGTGGCAGGCCTTGGCCAACCGGTACTGAAATCGATTACCAACCAGTACTTCACTTTGGGTCTGCTCAACGGTCTGGCCATTGTTGCACTGGCCATCATTTTCGACCGTGTGTCTCAGGCTTACGCCAAGCGCACACAACGTCATCTGGGAGGTATGGACCATGGCTGAGCCACTGATTCAGGTTGAGAACCTGTACAAGCTGTTCGGCAACAACCCGGCCAAGCACATGTCACTGGTGCACGAGGGCAAGAGCAAGGACGAAATTCTGGCTGCCACCGGACATACATTGGGTCTGAAGAATATCAACCTGACCATTAATGCCGGTGAAATCTTCGTCATCATGGGGCTGTCAGGCTCCGGGAAATCCACTCTGATCCGCCACTTCAACCGCTTGATCGATCCCACCGAGGGCGTGATCAAGGTGGAAGGCACCGATGTGATGAAACTGGGCAAGAAGGAGCTGGAAGAGTTTCGCCGTCACAAGATGTCGATGGTATTCCAGCGCTTTGGCCTGCTGCCGCACAAAACCGTGCTGGATAACGTGGCCTATGGCCTGCGCATTCAGGGTGTGAACAAGTCTGAAGCGTTGACCCGCGCCCGCAAGTGGCTGGAGACGGTGGGTCTGGCCGGATACGAAGAGCAGTTTCCGGCCCAGCTGTCCGGCGGCCAGCAGCAGCGTGTGGGTCTGGCCCGAGCGCTCTGCACCGATGCCGAAATTCTGTTGATGGACGAAGCCTTCTCGGCGCTGGACCCTCTGATCCGTTCGGAGATGCAGGACCAGCTGGTGCAATTGCAGGAACAACTGCACAAAACCATTATCTTCATCACCCACGACTTGGATGAGGCACTGCGCCTGGGCGACCGCATCGCCATCCTCAAGGACGGTGAAGTGGTACAGCAGGGAGAACCTGAAGAGATTCTGCTGCACCCGGCCACCGACTACGTTGAAGCCTTCGTGCGGGATGTGAACCGTGCCCGCGCCCTCACCGTGGAAACCGTCATGAAGGACCCAGCCTATCGCATCACGGCAGACACCATTTCGGGCGCCCTGCAGCAGATGAAAGGTTTCGACCGTGATTACGGCTATATCGTCAATGACGAGGGCTATCAGGGAACCGTGAAAGCGGAAACGCTGGAACAGGCCTACAAGACCGATAAGGACGCGGACCTGACCGAAGCCCTGTACGAACCGGTTGAGCCGCTTGAGCCTCAGGCCGTATTGGAAACCGTGATTCCCAGCACGCTGGATGCGGACTGCCCGCTGCCGGTCGTGGATGAGCAGGGCCAGCTGACCGGTCGTTTGACGCGCGGCACCCTGGCTGAAGTATTGGGGGCCGAGCACAAAACAGACGACAAGGTAGGCGGTAAAGAAGAGATCAAAGCCTCGGCCTGATCCTCATGACCGGGTTTTCAATCCACCGAGCCGTGGTTCTGCTGTGTGGGACCGCGGCCTGTCCTCAAATAAGATAATCACAGACCAGCACCTGGTCTGAATCACTCATCCTCAGACTGATCAGAACCCGCTCCACACCAAGCTGTTCCAGCGAGCGCTCTACCTGCTGCCGATGCTGCTTAAACGCCGCATCTGCATCTGGCAGAGGTGCATAATCAATATTAAGTATCCCGGCCATTTCAGCCAAAAGCGATTGTTGATAATCTTCAGCTGCAACATCAATAAACAATATTGATATATCAGTGTCTTCAGCCCTGCGCGCCTTTATCCAGCCTTCCAGATCATCGCTCCAGCGGAAAGCAAAGTGCAGATCCAGCCATGACAGCTGCAAAACCTGCTGCTGGATGACCACCACGGCCCCCAGCATTTCCAGCTGTTCAACCAGATTTTTGGTGGACAGCGGCTGCTGATCCCATATCCGCATGTGCATGACTCCTGCCGTTCCTGCTGGCAGGAGTATACGCGAAGATCTGATGTGCTTCTGTCAGCGCTGCCGGTGGCTCAGTTCAGCGCCGCCTGCATAAATTCGTCGAAGCGATTGAAGGGTAATGACGCCAGCTCAGGGTCCTTGCCTTCATCATCCCAGCGACGCAGTTTGATGGCCGCATCGAAGTAGGGATTCTGGCGAAATGCCGCAGCTTCCTCCTCGGTCATCAACCCGCCCTGATGCTTCAGGGAGTATGCCGAAGCCTCAGAAAGGCTCTCCAGGTAGCCGTCTTCCACCGTACACAAATAGCGCTTGGCCTGGGCATGAAGGCGTACGGGCTCCGCCACTTTTTCGCCGAATAACGGCAACAGATAGTCGGCACCCACCTTGTCATGACGGAAGTTCCCGTGCTCCGCACTCACCTCTTCCAGCAGATGGCCAATGTCATGCAACAGCGCCGCAGTAATCAATTCAGGACCTTCACCCGCTCGTAGTGCCAGTTCGGCACACTGCACACCATGCTCGGTCTGGGTGATTCCTTCACCGTAGGTATTGTTACCAATTTCAACGAAAATGCTTTCAATTTCGGCGATGATCTCGTTTTTTACCATCTAGTCCCCCTTTGAGAAACTGGTATATACCAAAAGGCAATAGTGTAACTTTGACCGGGTTACAACTGCGTGACAAAAACCCGCTGTCATGAAAAGACCACAGCTTTTTTAAGATTGTCATGGTTACAAAATAGACATTGACCCGATTGCAAAAGCGCTCTAGCTTGAGTGCTGTTCGCCACCTCATGAGGGCGCCCGAACACAGAAATCGCCTCAGGGCCAAAATCCGAACAACAAAAACAAAAGCAAAGCCGCCGCTCCGTGATCCGGGCAGGTGGTTGAGGATTTCACCATGACAATGAACACCGCTTTCCTGGCTCAATTGCGCCCAGCGCGCAGTCAATGTACTCCCGTTCCATCCCCATCCTTTTCCATTGGGTTCTGTGGCGCACAAGCGCCGATGATTCAGGCCATTTTCGTCTGATCCGTTACTGAACCCGTTCCGACTCCAATTCGGTTTTCTGTCCGGTCAGGGCATCAGTTGCCTGTACCCGGCGTTTGTGGAAAAAGGTGATCCTATGCGTGATGTCAGTCTCAACGATGTTTGGGAACGCGAATCCGGCCCGGTATATATGACCGGCAGCCAGGCACTGGCACGACTCCCCCTGTTGCAGGCCCGACTCGATAAGCTCAACGGCCTCAATACCGCCGGTTTCATCTCCGGTTATCGTGGCTCACCCCTGGGCAACTTCGACAAGACCCTCTGGCAAGCCAAGCAGTATCTCAAGGACCGTAAGGTTCACTTCCTGCCCGGTGTGAACGAAGATCTGGGCGCAACCGCCGTCTGGGGTTCTCAGCAGGTCAATATTTTCGAAGGGGCCGAGTATGACGGCGTCTTCGCGCTCTGGTATGGCAAGGGTCCTGGCGTCGATCGCACCGGTGATGTGTTCAAACACGCCAACGCCGCCGGCAGCTCTCAGTATGGTGGTGTGCTGGCCGTGGCCGGCGACGACCATGCCTGCAAATCCTCCACCCTGCCGCACCAGAGTGACTACGCCTTCATGGATGCGTCCATGCCGGTACTTAATCCCAGTGGCGTGCAGGAAATTCTGGATCTGGGCCTGTACGGCTGGGCCATGTCACGTTTCAGCGGCTGCTGGGTAGGCTTCAAGGCATTGGCCGAAGTGATGGATTCCTCCATCACCGCCAATCTGGACCTGAGCCACATCGACATCAAAATTCCCGAGCATTTCGAGCTACCCTCTGATGGCCTCAATGCTCGCTGGCCGGACAAGCCGCTGGAGCAGGAAGAACGTCTGCACCGCTACAAGCTGGCCGCTGCCAAAGCCTTCTGCCGCGCCAACCGCCTCGACAAGATCGTACTGAGCGCCAGCCAGCCGCGCATCGGCATCGTTACTACCGGCAAGTCCTATCTGGACGTGATTCAGGCGCTGTCTGATCTGGGACTGGGTGAAACCGAGCGTGAAGCGATCGGCCTCAGTGTGTACAAGGTCGCCATGCCCTGGCCGCTGGAACCGGAAGGCATCTTCGAATTCGCCTCAGGTCTGGAAGAGATTCTGGTAGTAGAAGAGAAGCGCGGTCTGATCGAAGACCAGATCCGCACTCAACTGTACAGCTGGCAGGACCAGCAACGTCCGCGCATCATCGGCAAATGCGATGAGCTGGGAGCCGAGCTGCTGCCATCTGTTTCCGAACTGACGCCGGCCATGGTGGCCCGCGCCATCGCCAGCCGTCTGAAAGATCGTTTTTGCACCGACAAACTGCGCGAGCGCCTCGACTTCCTCACCGAGAAGGAATCCAGCCTGGCACAGCCGAAGGAGCGCCTGGAGCGCACCCCACACTTCTGCTCCGGCTGCCCGCACAACACCTCGACTCAGGTACCTGAAGGCAGCCGCGCCTTGGGCGGTATCGGCTGTCACTACATGGCCACCTGGATGGATCGCGGCACCGACACCTTCACCCAGATGGGCGGTGAAGGCGTGACCTGGCTGGGTCAGGCGCCTTTTACCAAACAGAAACACGTATTCCAGAATCTGGGTGACGGCACCTATTTCCATTCAGGCCTGCTGGCGATCCGTGCCGCCATCGCCTCCGGCGCCAACATCACCTACAAGGTCCTGTACAACGACGCTGTAGCCATGACCGGCGGTCAGCCGGTGGACGGTACCCTGAGCGTGCAGCAGATCACTCATCAGTTGTACGGTGAAGGCGTACGCCGCATCGCCGTGGTCAGCGATGATATCGACAAGTACCCATCACGGGCCGATTTTGCCGACCGTACCACCTTCCATCACCGTGATGATCTGGATGCGGTACAGCGCGAGCTGCGCGAGATCGAAGGCTGCTCGGTCATGATCTACGACCAGACCTGTGCCGCCGAGAAGCGCCGCCGTCGCAAGCGCGGCAGCATGGTCGATCCGGACCAGCGCGTGATGATCCACGCCGATGTCTGTGAGGGCTGCGGCGATTGCGGTATTCAGTCCAACTGTCTGTCAATCCTGCCCAAGGAAACCGACAAGGGCCGCAAGCGCAGCATCGACCAGTCCGCCTGTAACAAGGACTTCAGCTGTGTCCGTGGTTTCTGCCCCAGCTTCGTCACCGTGAAAGGCGGCAAGCTGAAAAAGCCGGCAGGCGTCAGCCAGGACGTGCATTTTGCCGAGTTGCCGGAACCCAGATTCGTCGGCGAACATGACCCCTACAGCATCCTGCTGACCGGCGTCGGTGGCACCGGCGTGGTGACCGTCAGTGCCCTGCTCGGCATGGCCGCACATCTGGAAGGCAAGGGTGTAGCCATTCTCGACCAGGCCGGTCTGGCGCAGAAGTTCGGCGCCGTGGTCAGCCATATCCGTATCGGCAACCGTCAGCAAGACATACACGCCGTGCGCATCCCCGCCGGTGAAGCCGATCTGATGCTGGCGTTCGATCTGATGGTTGCTGCCAGCGATGAAGCCCTGGCCAAGCTGGATAACCGTTTCACACGCAGCCTGGTCAACACCGAAGCCGCCATGCCGGCCGCTTTCACCCGCAACCCGGACCTGAAATACCCGGGTGAGGCGATGGAAGCTACCATTCGTGAAGCCTCCAAGGCTGATGGAAGCTGGTTCCTGGATGCCGGTGCGCTGGCCAAGGCACTGATGGGTGATGGCATGGCCGTGAACCTGTTCACCGTCGGTTTCGCCTACCAGCAGGGTCTGCTGCCGCTGCAGGCCGAGTCGATCGAACGTGCCATCGAGCTGAACAATGTCGCTGTCGACAAGAACAAGCTAGCGTTTCTGTGGGGCCGTCGTGCTGCCCATGATCTTGAAGCGGTCAAGGCACTGGCCTTCCCGCAGCAGCCCAAGGGCAACCCGCTGCAGATTCTGGAGTCCCTGGATCAGGTGATCGAGCGCAACAAGCGCCACCTGAGCGAGTACCAGAACGCCCGTCTGGCCCAACGCTACGAAGCGCTGGTCAACAAAGTTAAACAGGCCGCTGACAGTAAAATGGGTGGCGATGCCATTCTGGTCCGCGCAGTCGCCGAAAACTACGCCAAGGTACTGGCCTACAAGGACGAGTACGAAGTGGCCCGCCTGTTCAGTAACGGCAGCCTGCGCCGTCAGCTGGAGGAAGAGTTCGAAGGCGATTATGAACTCGAATTCAACCTGGCTCCGCCTTTGCTGAGCCGTGGCAAGGACGGCGCTCGCCCACGCAAAATCAAGTTCGGCCCCTGGATGGAGCAGGGCTTCAAACTGCTGGCCGGTCTCAAATCCCTGCGCGGTACGCCGCTGGACCTGTTCGGCTATGGCGCCGACCGTCGTCTGGAACGGAATCTGATCCGCGAGTACGAAGCCGATATCCACTGGCTGCTGCAGCACCTGGAGCGTAACCATCTGGAGGCAGCACGTACGCTGGCGGCACTGCCCAGCCGGATTCGTGGCTACGGACCGGTCAAGGAAAAGGCCTACGAGACGGCACGACAGGAGCGTGAACAATTGCGCAGCGCCATCCGTCCCGAAGCGTCGGATCTGAGCCAGGCAGCCATTTAACAACGGCCATAAAAAAGGAGCCGCGCGGCTGTTAACGCGCCGCGCTGCCCGCTCCGCTTATCCCAAACACTTTTTTGTATCCGGAGATGCGTCCGCAGGGCGCGTCACGGCCAGCGATTACTTAAGGCAAAGCAGATGAACGTATTTTCACATCCCGAATTCGACAACCACGAGCAGGTTTGTTTCTTCACCGACCCTAAAACCGGTCTCAAGGCGATCGTCGCGGTCCACAACAGCTCCCGCGGCCCGGCATTGGGGGGCTGCCGCATGTTCCCCTACGCCAGCGATGAGGAAGCGCTGCGCGATGTGCTGCGTCTGTCCAAGGGCATGACCTACAAGTCGGCACTGGCCAACCTGGATCTGGGCGGCGGCAAGTCGGTGATCATCGGCGACCCGCGCCAGCACAAAACCGAAGAATTGATGGAGGCCATGGGCCGCTGTCTCGAACAGCTGGGCGGTCGCTATATCGCCGCTGAAGACTCGGGCACCAGCGTACCGGATCTGAAAGTGATGGGCCGCTGCACCACTCAGGTAGCCGGTGTGTCCACTCACATCGGTTTCGATGGCAAACCCAGTGATGGCGACCCTTCTCCAGCCACCGCCTATGGCACCTTCGTCGGACTCAAGGCGGCCGTACAGCACAAGCTGGGTCGTACAGATCTGACCGGTCTGAAAGTGGCTGTGCAGGGCATCGGCAATGTCGGCTACCGTCTGGCGCGTCATCTGCATGAAGCCGGTGCCCAGCTCTGGGTCTATGACATCCATCAGGACCAGATGGAGCGTGCGGTCGCCGAATTCGGCGCCACACCGGTTAGCGCCGAAGAGATTCTGACCCTGCCGGTGGATGTGGTTGCGCCCTGTGCGCTGGGTGCGGTGCTGAACGACACCAGTATCCCCCTGCTGAAAGCCACTATTGTCGCCGGCGCCGCCAACAACCTGCTGGAACGCCCCGAGCATGACGCCCTGCTGATGCAGCACGGCATCCTCTATGCCCCCGACTTTGTCATCAACGCTGGCGGCATCATCGACGTCTTCCACGGCCGTACCGGTTATGAACCCGAGAAGGTGCGCGCCCACGTCGAAGCCATCGGCGACACCCTGAGCGAAATTTTCACCCGTTCCGACCGCGAAGGCCGCCCCACCGGCATCATCGCCAACGAACTGGCTGAAGAACGGTTCGACTTTGTTCGACCGCAGCAGAATGGTTCTCTGGCCAAGGCAGGCTAATTAGCAACCTGATACAGGGGACTGAAAATCGTAATCGAGGCAGCCGAGACAAGGCAAAAAACGGCGAAAAATCGCAATTTAGTAAACTAAATGAGCATTTTGAGCCGTTTTTTAACGATGTATTCGGCAACGCAGATAGATTTTCAGTTCCCTGCAAAACACTTGAGCTGATTCAGGCCTGTCTAGCAGGTCCAGGTCAGCTCCTGTCCCCCGAAAACAAGAAAATCCAAGCAGGAGACAGCTATGTCCTACTCATCTTCCGCCACCGCAACCGGCGTACAGGAAGGCACTCAAACCAGGCGTGGTTTCTGGTCATCACGCATGGCCTTTATTCTGGCCGCCACCGGCTCTGCCGTGGGGTTGGGTAACATCTGGAAATTCCCCTATATCACTGGTGAGAATGGTGGCGGGGCCTTTGTATTGGTTTACCTGATCTGTATTGCCGCCGTGGGCATACCAATCATGATGGCGGAAGTGTTGATCGGCCGTCGCGGCGGTCACAGTCCGGTCAACAGCCTGCGTCAGATTACACAGCGGGACAAACTGAACCCGGCATGGAAATGGGTCGGCGCCATCGGTGTGCTGGCTGGCTTTTTGATTCTATCTTTCTACTCGGTGATCGGCGGCTGGGCCCTGTCCTACGTCGGCACTTCAGCCGCGGGCCAGTTCAGCGGTCAAACCGCCGACGCGGTGGGCGGCATTTTCTCCGGTCTGCTCAGTGATCCGATGACGCTGCTCAGCTGGCATACCCTGTTCATGGCACTGGTGATGGTTGTCGTTGCCCGTGGGGTCAGCTCGGGTCTGGAGCGCGCTACCAGCATTCTGATGCCGGGCCTGTTTGTACTGCTGCTGATCATGGTGGGCTATGCCATGACCACCGGCCATTTCGGTGAAGCGGTCAGCTTCCTGTTCCAGCCGGACTTTTCCAAACTCACTACCTCCGGTGTGCTGGTCGCCCTGGGTCACGCCTTCTTCACCCTGAGCCTGGGTATGGCAGTGATGATGGCCTACGGCTCCTACCTGCCGAAAAACGTGTCTATCGCCAAAGCCTCCGTCACCGTGTCCGTGATGGATACCGGTGTTGCCCTGCTGGCCGGTCTCGCCATCTTCCCGATCGTATTCGCCAACGGCATGGAGCCGGGTGCCGGTCCGGGTCTGATCTTCCAGACGCTGCCGCTGGCCTTTGGTCAGATGCCGATGGGTACCCTGTTCGGCACCCTGTTCTTCGTCCTGCTGGTGTTTGCCGCCTGGACTTCCGGCATCTCCCTGCTGGAGCCGCTGGTGGAATGGCTGGAAGAGCAGAAAGGCATGAACCGTACGGTCAGTACGCTGATCGCCGGTCTGGTGTGCTGGGTGCTGGGCATCGCCTCCATCCTGTCGCTGAACCTCTGGTCCGATGTGACACCGCTGGGTATGTTCGCCATGTTTGAAGGCAAGACCATCTTTGACCTGCTGGACTACCTGACCGCCAACATTCTGCTGCCGCTGGGCGGTCTGCTGGTGGCCGTGCTGGTGGGCTGGTTCATGTCCAAGCAGGCGCTGCAGAACGAACTGTCCCTGTCCGAAGGCGGATTCAAGCTCTGGTACAACACGCTCAAGTTCATCACCCCTGTCGCCGTACTGGTGGTGTTCTTCTATAACCTGAGCTGATCAGGCCCCCACCACACTGGCGGCCCCCGGCCGCCAGTGTCCCTTCCGTTAGCGGGGCTGGTACACTGGACCCAGTCATGACTCTGAGGTCCACAGCATGAACAACCGCCGCAGCAACCGACGCCTGGTCATTTTCACTGGCGCAGGCATCTCCGCCGAGTCCGGCGTTCCTACCTTTCGCACAGGCCCAGACGGCCTCTGGCACAACCACCGTATCGAAGATGTCTGCAACATCGATACCTTTGAGCAGAATTACGATCTGGTACATGCGTTCTACAACGCCCGCCGTACGGCACTTCAAGGCGTAGAGCCCAACCCTGCCCACCAGGCCATCGCCGAACTGCAGCAGCGCTATACTGACCGCGTCCGTCTGATGACCACCAACGTGGATGACCTGCACGAACGTGCCGGCAGCCCCGAAGTGGAGCATATTCACGGTAATCTGCTGGAATTGGTGAATCTGGCCGAAGACGAAATCCAGCCGATCGGTTATGAAGCCTTCGACCATGCTGCCCATCCGCCCCGCTTCAAACCCAATGTGGTGTTCTTTGGCGAGGTCGCGCCGGTCTATCGGGATCTGCACGAGCTGATGAACTCGTTGACACTGGATGATCTGGTACTGGTCATCGGCAGCAGTGAGTCCGTGGTGCAATTCTGTCTGCAGGCCTATCAAGGCAGCCAGGGGGAGGCGATTATTCTCTACGTGGACCCGACCGAAACCTGTCCTTACGACCGCATGCTGGGTGGCGGCTTCAAACCCTATACCGAGCACTTCCGCATGGGCGCAGTCGAAGCCTTGAGTCCCGGTTCAGATATTCGCGCGTGGGTTGAGGAGTGGCTGCAGGGCTGAAAGTCTGCAACAACTCCAACACTCAACTGGCAGCCTGAGGCTCCATCACCTGTACCACTTGAGCCGGCACATTCGGATGTCCAAGCTCATGCGCAAGAGTATCCATACCCGCTTCACGCAAGGCAGCGGCCAGCTCGGTCCCGGCTTCACTTTGCAGTGCGGCCTGATGCAGACTAGCCAGCAAGCTTGCTGAATCAGCCTGTCCCTGCAGATGTTTGGCAGCCTGACACAGGATGCTGAAGTTACGCAGGCCCCGCGCATGGGTCTTGCCGTAGCCCTTGATCAGCTCAGGCAACTGCGCGACCTCCAGCGCCAGCGACACATCGGTGCGAGACAGTTCGGTCAACAGCCCCAACCATTGCTCGATACGCGCCTGTTCCAGTTCATACCTGAGGGTACGATGACGCCAGCGACGCATGCGAGCCACCAGATACAGGGGCAGAAAACCGCGCAGGCTTTGTGTCGATACGGTTTTTGGTCCGGCGAACAGGCGGTTCAGCAGCGCGGACGCCCAACCGGTTTTCAACACCCAACGCCCCAATCCGGCCGGCAGGGTTTCGGCCACTTCCTCGATACGGGGATGCAGGTATTCATGAAAGTAGGACACCTGCTGAGCATCAATGCCCACTTCCTCATACAGTCCCTGAAAACGGCGGGAACGGGTCTTGATCTCGGCAACACGGATGGTGTCTTCATAGGCCATCCAGACGGCCAGACGCGCTGCGACCCGCTGGCTCAGCGCGTACGTGTCGGTGAGCTTGGCGGCCTGCTCCAGCTGCAGCATCTGTTGCATACGCTCAATATACAGTTCGGCGTATGCCAGTCCGGTATGGTCCAGCAGACGGCGTACAGCTTCCGTCAAAGGCACAACCATCTCGGCGGGAAAGTCCTGCTCCAGCCGCGCCAGCAACTGATGAATAGCGGCATCCTGTCCTCGATAAACCCACTTGTTTACCTGCGGGCGCTGTTGCGGCAGGTCGGTGCAGCCATCACCCTTCAAGGCCTGATCATGGCCCGCAGCAAAGGCTCGCAAGCTGGCATCGACACCCACACCACCGTTTCGGATCGCCTGCTCAAAGGCATCACGCTCAAAGGGTAATACGCGACTGCCACACAGCGCACCGAAGAGCACTGCGCTGACCACACTGCCAGTCTGCGTTGCCAGCGCCGCCATATCAAAACAGAGGTAACGCTGGGCCATCTCGTTTGCGGCCTGATGGATAAGATTGGAGTCCGACAACGCATTACCCAAGGCTTCCTTCTCCGACACCGCATAGGCGCGGTGTGAGGAGGCAATCAGGGTTGTGCGATCTGGGGTCACGAAACCGCGCTGGATGGCGCGTCCAGCCTCCATCAATTCGGCAGCGATGACCAGATCCACATCGCCATTCGCCGGAGACAGGGACAGCACAGGCGCTTCAGCGTGATGGCCAACCAGCTTGAACAACTCCAGATAATAGATGGTCGCGCCGGTACGCTGGGCTACGCCGGGTACGGAAGTGGTCTGGGCGATCCAGCCCGAATGCTCGGCCATACCGATGATCCAGTCCGCCAAGACGCCACCGCCCTGACCGCCCATGGCGGTGATGGCGATATTGATCCGCTGTTTATTGGTACTCATTGGGATACTCCTTCCAGCAGCTCCAGTTGCTGCTGTTTGGCGGCGCGACGTTGCAGCCAGCCAATCACGGCCTGCGACATACGGCGACGCTGACGCTCAAACCAGCCCGCATTGCGAACAACTTCCACCTTAACGAATGACGGGCAGAGAATGTCGGCATGGACATTTTCGCCACAAAGACCACAGCCGACACAGCTGTTGTCGATATGGGTGACCGGGTCACTGCGCCAGGGGTCCGGGTTGGGTTTAACCGTCAATGATGGGCAACCCGACAAACGGATGCAGGCACGGTCACCGGTACAGGTTTCGCCATCAATGGCAAAACGGCTTTCCACTACACGCAGGCCATCCTGAATTTCCTTACGTCGTTCACGCTTTTCACGTCGCTGGCGATTGAGCATGCATTCCGACTGCGCCACGATGACTTTGGGGCCGACGCCCTTGGTGGTAATGGCTTCGCGCAACGTCTGCTTCATCGCCTTGACGTCGTAGGTGCGACTGAGCGTTTTCACCCATTTCACACCCACACCTTCCACCGCACGGGCAATGGAGTGCTGGGTTGACCGTTCAGCGTTCTCAGCCTTGGAAGACAGGATGTCCTGTCCGCCTGTCGCTGCGGTATAGGCGTTATCGATGATCAGGTTGACGCCATCACTCTTGTTGAATACCGAGTTTCCGATGCCACTGGTCAGGCCGTTATGCCAGAAGCCACCATCACCCATGATGGCGATAGCGGGCTTGCTGGAGGGCACATTAAATGCCGAAGCCGAAGCGCCGCCCAAACCATATCCCATAGTGGTCGCACCGATATTGAACGGCGGCAGAATGGAGAACAGGTGGCAGCCGATATCACAGCTGATGTGGAAGTCACCCTGCTCCTTTTGCAGCTGCTTAAGCGCCGAGAACACCGGACGTTCCGGACAGCCGGTGCAGAAACCAGCGGGACGAGCAGGTACGGCAGCATCCAATGCCTCGACTGACAGCGGTTTTGACGGCACCAGTTTCAGCGCCACCTCACCCTGCAGCAGGTCTTGGGTGTGCTGTTGCAGGAACGTGCGCAAGCCATCCTTGATCACATCACAGGTGTACTCGCCATATCGCGGTAGCACCGACTTGCCGATCAGCTGTGTTTTACAGCCGGCACGGGCAAAGATGCTGTTGACCTCATGCTCGATAAACTCGGGGCCGCCTTCCTCGATCAGCAACAGTGCTGATTTGTCCTGAGCAAACGCCAGCAACTCGTCATCTACCAGCGGGAAGGCCACATTCAGTACGTACAGCGGAATCTCGGAGTTGCCGTAGGCATCGGCCAACCCCAGATGCTCCAGCGCACGAATAGTGGTGTTATAGCAGCCACCCTGTACCACCAGCCCTATATCCTTGCGCGGTCCATCAAACACCTCGTTGAGACGATGCTCCTTGATGAATCGGATCGCCGCCGGGAGGCGATGTTCCAGTTTCTCTTTCTCGTGCACAAAGGTTGAGGGTGGCAACACAATGCGGCTCAGATCCCGTTTGGGGTTTTCCAATGCATCGGCCAGGGTAAATGACGGCTTCACATTGTCCTTGGCGGTAAACTGGCCATGCACATGACAGGCACGGATGCGCATCTGCAGCATCACCGGCGTATTACTTGCCTCGGACAGCTCGAAGCTTTTCTCGACCGCATCGACAATGCTGGGCAGGTTGGGTCGAGGGTCCAGCAGCCAGATATGCGACTTCATGGCAAAGGCATGAGTACGCTCCTGCATGATCGAAGAGCCTTCGCCATAGTCCTCGCCAATCACAATCACCGTACCGCCGGTCACGCCACCGGAAGCCAGGTTAGCCAAGGCATCCGAGGCGACGTTAGTGCCTACAGTGGATTTCCAGGTCACGGCGCCGCGCAGTGGATAGTGTACCGATGCCGACAACATGGCTGCGGCCGTGGCTTCACTGGCACTGGTCTCGAAGTGCACGCCCATCTCATCCAGAATTTCGTCCTTGGCATCGGCCAATACATCCATCAAGTGAGAGATGGGAGAGCCCTGATAACCACCTACATAGGCCACTCCGGACTGCAGCAAGGCCTTGGTTACCGCCAGAATGCCTTCACCCTGAAAGGTTTCTCCGGCGCCGGCATGCAGTTTCTTGACCTCTTTCTTGAATGAGCGCTCAGCCATAGTGAGTCTCCCTTGCCGTGGGCATCGCAGATTGCGAGTGCCAGTGTTTCAATTCATTGATATCCGGACAGCGGATCATCTGCAGAGCATTTTCCAGCTCATCCTTCAGCATCCGCATGCTGTGATTCGCCCCAGCCTCGCCCAGCGCCGCCATGGCGTACATGAAGGTGCGCCCCAGAAAGGCAAAGTCGGCACCCACCGCCAGTGCGCGTGCCACATCCAGACCGGAGCGGATGCCACTGTCGACCAGAAGCGGAAACGCAGGGCCCACCGCTTCGCGGATAGCGGGCAGTACATCGAGCGTGGCCGGACAGGCGTCCAGCTGGCGACCGCCATGGTTCGATACCACAATGCCATCGACACCGAGACTCTGGCAGCGCACCGCATCTTCGGGATGCAGCACGCCTTTCACTACCAGAGTGCCTGGCCAGCGGCGGCGAAAACCTTCCAATCGTTGCCAGGACACGGCGCCTTCCACCTTGGCCGGCAAAAAGTCGTTGGATGAACGCTTATAAGGATGCAGATTACGAAAGCTGGGCATGCCAGCACTCAGTTGCCGCAGCGCCCAGCCGGGGTGACTGACCACGTCGGCACACACCCCCAGACTGGGGCGCGGCGGCAGGGACAGCCCATTACGCATATCGCGCTCACGTCGTCCTCCGACGGGCACATCAACCGTCACCACCAACACCTGATAACCCGCCCGCTCTGCTCGGTCGAGGATGTCGCCTTCAATCGCTGCATCACTAAAGGGGTAGAGCTGGAACCAGGCATACCGCCCTGCCCGTTCGGCAACTTCTTCAAGGCTGGTAGTCGAAAAGGTACTGGCGACCAGAGGACAGCCATGTTGCTGCGCAGCCTGCGCCAGGTAGCTGACCGCCTGAGGGCACACCAATCCATCCATACCGATGGGCGCCACGCCGAAGGGAAGCTGATAATCCTGACCAAAGAGTCTTGTGGTCAGATCAACCGTGTCACAGTGATTGAAATAGCGCGGCATCAGCTCGGCATGATCAAAGCCGTGCGTGTTGCGGGCCAGCCCAGCCTGACGGCCGCTGCCACCTTCAAGATAATCGAATACAAAGCCGGGCAGACGACGGCGCGCACGGCGTTGCAGATAAGCCGCAGAGGGGTAGCGGCTCATCAGTTTTTTGTCTGACATTGGATCACCCGACAGATCTGGTCTGTATGGATTCGGAACTCGACAGGACCCGCCCTGTGGGCGGGCCCGTTGCGAATCAGCTACCGAAGTGTGCTTTCAGCGCACCGACCTGATTCGGGCTGATCTGCTCAAGCGCCTGCCAACCGGCCTGCTGAGACAACTGCTGGAAACGTTCGCCCTGCTCCGGGCTCAGCTCGATCGCCTGAATGCCGGCCTCAGCCTGCTTCTGCTTTTCCACATCAGCGTTCTTGGCGGCTTCAGCGTTCAGAGATTCCACCCAGGCCACCTGTTTGTTGAGGAAGTCGCGCTGGGCATCATCCAGTTTCGACCAGCTGTTCTGGTTCATAAACAGGCTGATTTCCACGTTGTAGAAACCGGGTTCCACGCGATAAGCGGTTTTTTCCTGCCAGCCCAGATCGAAGATCCCTGTGGCAGGCCAGCCATAGCCATCGACCACACCGCGTTCCAGTGCCGTAAACACCTCACCGGGCGCCACCTGAAGTGGGGTAGCCTCCAGCGCCTGGAAGAACGGACGGTATACCGGCACGCTGCGCAGCTTAAGGCCGGAGAAGTTGGTCGAGTCGACTTCCTTGTTGGTGTAGACGTGGTACTGGATGCCATCGGACAGGCGCGCCAGCCACAACATATTGGCCTTGTCGCGGTGCAGCTGGTCCATAAGGGCATGGCCGCCGTTTTCACGCAGCTCTGCCATCGACTTGTTGGTCAGTGTCATGGCCAGGGTTTCGGGCACCATATTGGCGTGGAACACACCGGTAGTGTTGGCAATATCGACGATCCCTGCCCGCACGGCGTTGCCGATCTCGAATGGCGGGATCGCTTCAGGACCGCCCACCACATTGATCTGAACCAGTCCCTTACCTTCGGCGTTCACCTTCTCGACGAACTGCGCAAAGCGTTGATTGAAGTAGGTATCCGGGCCAAAGGCCGATACCGCTTTCAGCGTAACCTCGGCGGCCTGAGCCATCATCGGGGACAGAACCAGCAGGCTACCGCAGAGCAATTTCTTAGATTTATTATTCATGCACTTCACCATTGTGTTGGGTATTGGATGTCGTTTTTGACGGCTTGGCGCCGTTCATTGTTATCAGGTCCGGGTAACGCTATTTCATGAGGCCAGGCAGCCCCGTGGCCAACCAGGGCACCAGCAGGATGAGTCCCAGCACCAGCGCCTCAATCAACAAGAATGGAACCGCTGCCGCATAGATTTGTGGCAAACGTATGGATTTGGGTACCACGCCCTGCATCACCATCAGCAGCAGACCAAAGGGGGGTGTCAGCAGCCCCAATTCCATGGCAATCAGCATCATCACGCCCAGCCATACCGGGTCGATACCGGCAGCGGCAGCCAGCGGCATAAAGAACGGCAGGGTGATCATCATCATGCTGACCTGATCGATGACGCAGCCCATGATCAGAATGATCCCCAGCATGCCCACCACCAGCCAGAACGCCGACAGCTCATAATCGGTGATCAACGACAGCAGTCCGCCAGTGGCGCCAGAGAAACTGAGCTGCTGGGAGAAACCGGTAGAAGCCACCAGTACGAACAGAATGATGACGGATACCTTGGTGGTCTCCATCAGCGAAACCATCAGGTTTTTCAGTGTCAGGGTGCGATAGGCCAGGGTCGCGATCAGCGAAGCCAGCACACCGATTGCAGCCGATTCAGTAGGCGAGGCCCAGCCGGCCAGCATGCAGCCCACCACGGCCACGAAGATACCCAGCAACGGCACCACATCACGGAAGAAGGGCCACCAGCGCTGCCACCGGCTGGGCTGGCCGATATCCAGTTGTGCGTTTTCATCAGCCTGATCGGCTTCTTCCTTGCGTGAGCGCAAAATGACATAGGCCAGGAAACCGGCGGCCATGAGCAGACCCGGAATGATGCCACCCACCAGCAAGCCACTGATGGACACGCCTGCCAGGCTGCCCAGCATGACGGCCAGTGCCGACGGCGGAATCAGCATGGCGATACCGCCAACGGCCATGATCGGCCCCATGGCAAGGGTCGGGTGGTAACCGCGCTTGAGCATTTCCGGCAACATGGCGCTGCCCATCATGGCGGTATTGGCGATCGTTGAACCGGACAGTGCCGCAAAGGTGGTACCGCCCAAAATGGACACCACCGACAGGCGGCCCGGCAAACGGGTGATCAGCTGTTCAATGCTGGAGATGGCTCTGAATGCCAGACCGGTATGGAACAGCAGTTCACCCATCATAACGAACAGGGGAATGGGCGTCAGGGAGAAGCTGCTGATGGCACTGACCGAGTTGCGGACCAGCTGCGCCAGTCCCGCCTCACCGCCCATAAACAACCAGGCACCCAGCAGATTGACACCTAGAAAGGCAAAGGCCACCGGTAACCCGACCAGCATCAGGGTAAACAGCGTTCCCAGCATGATCATGAGCGCGTGATACCACTCCATCACAGATCCTCCTCTGTGTGTACAGCAGTCTGCGGCAGCAAACGACGGATAAACTCCAGCGTCATCAGGCCAAAACTCAGAATCATCGGCAGTGTCAGCCACCATTCGGGAAACACCAGAACCTTGAATACCAGGCTGCCCTGCTGTGCTTTGTCCTGCGCCACATCGATGGCAAACCAGGTCAGCAGGACACAGATCAGCAGACCCATGGCACTGATCAGGCGATCAGCCCAGAGGCGCCACTCCGGTGTCAGTGCACGCAGCAAAAGATCGATACGGATATGCCCTTCCTGATACAGCAGCCAGGGCGCTGCCAGCATAGTGGCGCTCATCAACAGGTATTCACAGACCTCGACGGTCCAGGGCATGGAAACAGTGGTCAGGTTACGCAGGAAAATATCGGTGCACACCAGCGCCCCCATCAGGGCAAACATCAGCGCCGCCAGCACACCACAGCCGGTCAGCAACCGGTGATAGTACCCCTTGGCCAGGACAGGCCGGGGCTGTTCCAGGACAGTGTCCATAGTGTGTCTCTCTTATTATTGTTGTGCAGTTTGTTGGGTTGGCAGCGGCCGCTAGGCCGTCGCGGCCACTCTTTCATCCAGATACTGCTGTATCTGATGACGAAGCTCGGCCGGGATGCTGAGTTTTTCCACCCGCTCACCGATGCTGGTGAAACAGAGCACTACCTCGGCAGCAAACACCGGATTTCCGGACTGCTCCGACTGGATACTGAGAACGATTGAGCTGTCACCGATACGGTTGCACACCAGTGCCAGTTGCAGCTGGTCACCCTGGCGACAGGGCGACGCGAAACGGATATTCAAATTGACGGTGGGAACCCCGGCACCAAAGCGCTCCTGCATGGTTTTGAACGCAAATCCCATGTGTTCAAACCAGTCTTCAACAGTGTCGTTGACGATTTCCAGGTAACGGGGGTAGAACACGATCCCGGCCGGATCGCAGTGTCTGAAGCGGATCAGTTCTTCACGTGAATACCGCATGTTGGGCTCCATCAGGCTACTGAAGTTTTCTTTTTATTGTTTTGCTCAACTGCATCAGCTGAAGATGCAACTGCTCGAGATCGCCTTCGTTGATCTCGTCCAGCAGTGTCGAAATCCATTCCTTGTGGCGCTTGGCCATGCGGGCAAACACTTCTGTACCCACGTCGGTCAGGCGGATGATTTTGACGCGACGGTCTTCAGGCAGCGCCTGACGCTCGACCAAGCCATCACGTTCCAACCGATCCACAACCCCGGTAATGTTGCCGTTGGACACTTTCATCCACTTGGACAACGCCGACATCTTCTCGCTGCCTCCGGCATGATGCAGAGCAGCCATGAGGTCGAATTGGGGCAAGGTCACATTGAACTCATTCACGAACAGCGTGCGGAGTTCCTGTTCGATCAATGCCGTGTTCGACAGCATCCGAAACCAGGTTTTAAGTGCCAGTTCGCTATCCATTGATTGGTCCATACCCTCAGCTGATCATTGATATTGATTGAAGCACGAATATTTTATACATGAAATATTATTATATGAAACTTCTAATCCCGGAATTGAAACTACCCCCAGCAGCCGGTTTCCTCGCGTTGCTCCGGTTGCACATGGAGGTTATACAGATAAATCCAGGCACGGCCATGATCCGTCTCGACTTCGACGCGATCATAAATGCCGTGCTCGGGTGCATGGGCGCAGTAGTCTTCCAGCTCATCCAAAGCGGCGAAGGTCTGTGCATCCACGGCAAAGACCTCCACCTGAACCACACCGGGTTCTCGCTTGGCGCCGGGCCAGGGACCGAGATCATAGAGGGCGAAGCCCTCCAGTCGAGCGGTGCCCCGATACTCGGCAGCGGCCAGGAAATGATGATTGCTCTGACCGCGCTTTAGAGAACCGTAAACAGCAACCAGTGTGGTCATCTGAGACTCCTTGCTTGAACCTTCAACCCCGGCCCCACGCTTAGCCGAACTGATAGCCCGACAATGTAGTCTCCAACACGCGATCGGTAAACACATGCTGACCGCGATCCTCACCGGCGGCACCCGCCGTTACCATCAACGGAATCAGGTGCTCCTCGGCACGGGGCGGATGGCACAAGCGCGCCTTCGGTGCCTGAGTCCAGTTACTGAGGCCTTCCCAGCACTGAGCCGGATCGGCTTGCACAGTGTCTTTCAGCCAGGCATCAAACTCATCCGAGACAGGACCAAAACGCGGGTCACGATAGCCCTGCATGTTGTGGAAGCTCATGCCGCTGCCGACGATCAACACGCCCTGCTCACGCAGTGATGCCAGCGCTCGGCCTGCCTGAAGGTGCGCCTCAGGGTCCATATCATGGCGCAAGGACAGCTGTACCACCGGAATTTCGGCCTCGGGGAACATCAGCTTCAGCGGGATAAACATGCCATGGTCATAGCCACGGTCATCATCACCGGCGGCAGCCAGACCGGCATTGCGCAGCAGTTCCACCACCTGCTGTGCCAGCTCAGGCGCGCCGGGCGCTGGATAGCTCAACTCATAGGTGTGCTTGGGAAAGCCGTAATAGTCGAAGATCAGCTCAGGCTGGGCACCACTGGTGACCCGGAACTCGGACTCCAGCCAATGCGCAGACACCATCAGAATCGCCTTGGGTTGCTCCGGCAGACTATCGCGAATACCACGCAGATAGTCGGCCATCTTGTCCCAGGCATCGGCAGGATTCCAGTCCATGAAGAAGCAGGGGCCTGCGCCATGGGGTACAAAAACGGTGGGTTGTTTAACTGACATAAGGCGTACTCCTCCGGGTTCAGGGAAGCCGCTGCTGGTACCGACAATGCAGTTCAAATCAGGTCGCGGCTTGATAAACCAATAGTCATACATCAGCCTGATGCCATCAATCGGGCCAGAATTATTGAATTAATCAGAAAAATAGATCTTTTACTCTAACGCCAACCTTCAAGTACAGGACGGGGCTTTGCCCCATCCTGCCGGGATAGTCCGATTACGCTGCTTCAGCTCTGTCTGCACGCAGTACCCTGGCGGCTTCCACCATGTTCTGCAGTGCCGGAATCACCTCGCTCCACTGGCGGGTTTTCAAACCGCAGTCCGGATTCACCCAGAGGCGTTCGGCCGGAATACGCAGCGCAGCCAGACGCATCAGTTCCACCATCTGTTCGACTGATGGAATATTCGGGCTGTGGATATCGTAGACGCCCGGACCGATTTCATTCGGATACAGGAACTCGTCGAACACATCCAGCAGCTCCATATCCGAGCGGGAAGTCTCGATGGTAATCACGTCCGCATCCATGCAGGCAATCGACTCGATGATGTCATTGAACTCTGAATAGCACATGTGGGTGTGGATCTGGGTCCCATCCGCCACACCGTTGGCACTGATGCGGTAGGCTTCCACCGCCCAGTTCAGATACTCGGCCCACTGGCTGCGACGCAACGGCAAACCTTCGCGCAGGGCCGCTTCATCAATCTGGATGATACCGATGCCTGCCGCTTCCAGGTCCTGCACCTCTTCACGGATCGCCAGTGCCAGCTGATAACAGCTGAGTGAACGAGGCTGATCATCGCGCACAAAGGACCAGTTCAAAATGGTCACCGGGCCAGTCAGCATGCCCTTCATCGGTTTGCGGGTGAGCGACTGGGCGTACAGAATCCAATCCACCGTCATCGCCTGAGGGCGGCTGATATCACCAAACAGAATCGGCGGTTTCACACAACGAGAGCCGTAGGATTGCACCCAACCGAACTGGCTGAAGGCATAGCCATCCAGCTGCTCGCCGAAATACTCCACCATGTCGTTACGCTCGGCTTCACCGTGCACCAGCACATCCAGCCCCAGAGCTTCCTGCTGCTTAACGGCGAACTCGATCTCCTGCTTCATACGTGTTTCGTATTCAGCGGTATCCAGTTCACCTTGCTTGAGAGCCAGACGCGTCTTGCGAATGGTCTGGGTCTGCGGGAAAGACCCAATGGTCGTGGTTGGGTACAACGGCAGCTTCAGCTTGTCGCGCTGAAGTGCTGCACGCTGTGGATAGGGGCTGTTACGTTCGCCCAGTGATGCATCTATAGCGCTCACCGCCTTCTGCACGCGCGGGTTATGCACTCGCGGTGAGGTACGACGACTGTTCAAGGCTGCCAGGTTTTCCGCCAGCTCCGCGACAACCGAGTCACGGCCATGATTCAGGGCGCTGTGGATAACCCTCAGCTCATCCAGCTTTTGCTGAGCAAACGCCAGCCAAGACTGGATCTCGGCATCCAGAATCTGCTCACTGGTCAGATCCACCGGCACATGCAGCAGAGAACAGGAAGGCGCTATCCACAGGCGCTCGCCCAACTGTTGCGCCAAAGGCTCCAGCCAGTCCAGCAGCGCACTCAGATCGGTGCGCCAAATGTTGCGACCGTTGATCACCCCCAGCGACAGCACCTGCTCCGCATTCAGCTGCTCAATGACCTGGGCCACTTCATGACGCGCGTTAATCGCATCCAGGTGCCGACCGGCTACCGGCAAGGAGCAGGCCAGCGCCAGATTCTCGTGCAGCTGGCCAAAATAGGTGGTTAACAGCAACTTGACGCCGCTCTCAGACAGAGCGGCATAGGCGGTACGAAAGGCCTCTTGCCAGTGGGGAGCAAGGTCGGTCACCAGCGCAGGTTCATCGATCTGTACCCATTCCACGCCCTGTTCTGCCAGCAGATGAAGCAGTTCTGCATAAACCGGCAACAGTTGCGCCAGCAGGCTCAGCGGCTGAGTCTCGTCCTTGGCCTTGCCCAGCAAGAGATAGGTGATCGGTCCGATCAGCACCGGTTTGACGTTATGGCCCTGCTCACGCGCTTCACTCAGCTGTGCCAGCAAACGCTCAGGATTCAGCTGAAAGTGTGTATCGGCACAGAACTCCGGCACGATGTAGTGATAGTTGGTGTCGAACCACTTGGTCATTTCACCGGCATGCACAGTGCTGTTCTCAGCATCCTGTGCGGAGCGACCACGGGCGACCCGGAAGTACTGATCCAGTTCCGAGCCTTTCAGGCCCTGAATGCGCGTTGGCAGATTACCCAGCGTAAAGCTCAGATCCAGCACCTGGTCATACAGCGAAAAGTCGCCAACGGGTACCAGGTCCAGACCCGCCTGACGCTGCCAGTTCTGCTGTCGCAGTTCCGCCGCGGTGGCCAGCAGTTCAGCTTCACTGGACGCCCCTTTCCAAAAGGCTTCCTGAGCAAACTTCAGTTCACGGCGGGCGCCAATACGCGGGAAACCCAGGTTGTGTAGACGGATCTTGGTTGCAGTTGGCAGGCTCATGACTCTCTCCCTGATTCATTTAGAGAGAGATGCTAGCCCTTATGAATGATGAAAAATAATGGCATTATCTCATCGAAAAATTAGCTTAATTCATGGATTGATATGCTTGAACGCCACCATCTGATGATTCTGCGCGCCGTCGACCAGCAGGGTTCGCTAACCGCCGCCGCTGATACTCTCTGTTTAACTCAATCGGCACTCAGCCATTCGGTCCGCAAGCTGGAACAACAGCTGGGCACGCCCGTGTGGCAGAAGGAAGGCCGTCGCTTGCGCCTGACTCAGGCCGGGGAATACCTGCTGCGTCTGTCGGAACGGCTGCTGCCCCAGTTCGAGCACGCGGAAGCGATGATGCAGCAGTTTGCCAGCGGTCAGCGCGGCACACTGCGTATCGGCATGGAGTGCCACCCCTGCTACCAATGGCTGCTGAAAGTGGTCAGCCCTTATCTCAAGCAATGGCCGGATGTGGATGTGGACGTGCGGCAGAAATTCCAGTTCGGCGGCATGGGCGCGCTCTATGGTCATGAAATCGATCTACTGGTCACACCCGATCCCCTGCATCGCAGCGGGGTGATATTCGAGCCGGTCTTCGACTACGAACAGGTTCTGGTGGTGGGTCCTGAGCATGCGCTGTTTGGGCAGACACAGGTCGAGCCGCAACAGCTGGTTCAGGACACCCTGATTACCTATCCGGTTGAAGCCGATCGACTCGATATTTTCAGTCGTTTCCTGACGCCGGCAGGCTGCAGCCCACGTCGGCACAAGCAGATTGAAACCACGGATATCATGCTGCAGATGGTAGCCGCTGGCCGTGGCGTAGCCGCCCTGCCCCGCTGGCTGGTGGAGGAATATCAACAGCGGCTGCCGCTACATCCCCTGCGACTGGGCAAGTCTGGTGTGGATAAACAGATTTATCTGGGCCTGCGCAAGGACGACGTGCAGGTGGATTACCTGCACGCCTTTGTGGAACTTGCCCGCAGCCACAATCAGTCGCTGCTATAGATCGCTTTTATTGCCCAACAGATGGACCAGTCCCTGCCCCAGCGTTGCGCGCCAGTGGAAATAGTCATGCCCGGCACTGAACTCGTCGAGTTTCACCGGGTAACCTTTCACTTGCAGGATCTGCTCCAGCTGACGATTGGCATTGAGAATACCGCTCTCGCCAAAGTCGGTTTCGAACCGGCCCGCACTCAGGTAGAAGCGGATCGGCAAGGTGTCCGAGGTTGCCAGTTGTGCATTGAGCCATTCCGGGCGCTCGGCATTGGCCGGGTTCCACCAGAAGGAACCGGACTGGCTTAACACCAGACCAAACTGCTGTGGATAACGATAGGCGGTACAGGCGGATGCCAAACCACCGAAGCTGGCACCCGCCAGCAGGGTTTTATCCCCAGTGAAGCTCAGACCGGTTTTATCCACAACGAAAGGCAGCAACTCCTGCGCCATGAAATCGGCAAAGTCCGCATTGCAGGGCAGCTCCGTTCGCCGTGCCGCGTGACTGGGGTTGCTGACAAAGACCGCTACTGTCGGCGGAATCTGGCCTGACTCGATCAGGTTGGCAAGAATACGCGGGGTCGGTACACGAGACTGGTATTCGGCCCCGTCAAAGAAAATCGCCAAGGGAACCTGTTCACCTGAGCCTGCCTCCAGACCCTCCGGCAGCCAGATATCCACCGCACGGGTATTACCCAGACGTTCACTGCTCAGGCGGTAATGCTGCGTTTCTGTCAGCGGCTGCTCGCCCTTGAGCCACTGATCCGAGGGAGCCTGATCCAGTTCAAGAATGGATGCGGTGTTGTATACATCCCTGAGACCGTCCGGCGACCATTGATCAAGGTTCATCGGGTCTTGCTGTGCAGTTGCCATAATCGCCACCCGCTGCTCGCGATCAGTGCCTGCGATCTGAGGTACATCCGGCGCCAGCTTATAGCTCATGCGCGTATCGCTGGGCAGACGGTAGCTGCGGAACCAGATATCCGAGTCCCCCAATCGAAACAGCGGATCATGCTCGTAGCCAGGCGCACCCAACAGCAATACACGTTCCCGGGCACCACGCCACAGAAAGGTCACCAGCCGCTCATCTTCGGCCAGATTGGCCTTGGGCAAATCCTGCGGCCATTCCACCAGGGGCGTGCCTGCGGCGGTCAGTTCTGACCAGACCTGTTCAACCGGCTTTCCGGCATCCAGAGACTCCAGCGCTTCACGCACACGCGGACTGTACATCTCGGGCTTATTGATCTGTCCCGGCGCCAGCAAGGGCGCTTTTTCCAATGCCAGTTTCATCTCGACCGGGGTATCAGCCGCACTCAGCCTCAGCTGATAGGCCTGACCCTCAGGTGCACGAAACGCCACTCGCGCATCCACATCATTCAAGCGGGTCAAATAGCGCACCGGTTCGCCATTGGCATCGACAATCAGCGCCTGTATCGGCCCATTACCGCTCAGCTGACCACGCAGGTAATCACCCTCGGCCAGAGGGAGGTCCATCACTTTGGTTTCGCCTGCGGACAAGGACAGAGCCTGCTGCATAGGCAAGGCCGAGACAGCGGTCGTCATCAGTGCGGAACTGCTCATCGCCAGCGCCAGCACTTTCATTTTTCCAAGCATGACCTTCTCTCATAAAAAAGGCGGCGCCTAGATAACCAAGAGCGCCGCCTAGGGGATTTAAAGTCGATTAGAAGTCGTAGCTCAGACCCACATAGACACTGCGACCCACGACGTTGCTGTAGTAGTCTTCATCGTCTTCGGTCAGATCCACATTGGTCAGGTTGTTGATACCACCGCGAACGGTCAGCCCCTGTGTCACCTGGGAGTTGGCCGACAGGCTCACCAGCGTGTAGGCCGGCTGGTTTTCGTTGCTGTAGTTCTTCTGCTCACCAAAGTAATCCACACCCAGACGCACGCCGGTTGCAGCCGTGGCCTGCCAGTTCACACCGGCATTCAACTTGTGGCGCGGACGGTAAGACAGCTCGGCGTCACCGTTTTCTTCCGTATCCATGTAGGTGTAGGCCGCATCCAGACTGACGCCAGGGCTTAGGTCAACCTGTCCTTCCACTTCCAGGCCGGTTACCTGCACCTCGTTCAAATTGACCCAGGCACGAGAGTTGGTCGCCGCATCGTAGGTAGCGCTGATCATGTCCTCAACATCATTTCGGAATACCACCGCGCTCATGCGCCAGTCGTTCTGACGCGCTTCCAGACCCAGCTCATAGTTGATGCTGGTCTCCGGGGTCAAATCCGGGTTACCCGGAATGAAGCAGGAACCACCGCAGCTGACGATCTGATACTCCTCGATCAACTGGTGCGGACGCGGCGCCTTGAAGGCCTTGCTTACACCACCCTTGATGGACAGGGCATCGCTGACCTCGTAGACCAGATAACCACGCGGTGTGAACTCGCCATCAAAGTCTTCATGATCGTCATAGCGTCCACCCAGCGTCAGACGCAGTTGGTCGGTCAACTTCAATTCGTCCTGCAGGAAGATCGCCTGCTGGGTTGCCTTGCTGCCACCGGTACTGGTGAACGCGACCTTGTCGTTCACTTCCTGAGTGCGGTATTCATAGCCCAGGGTCAGGCCATGAATGCCCAGATTCATGCCCGCAGTACTGGAGAAGGTCAGATTCTGTTCTTCCAGCTGACGCTGTTTGGGCGCCGGGTAGCGGCTGTTGTAGTCGTCGATTTCGCCATCTTCATAGTTCAGGCTCAACAGTGTGTTACCCCAGTCCCAGTCGCCCTCGTGGCTGAGCGCATAGGTGGTACGTTCGATCTCCTGCTCACGGAAGGAGTTGGTGGCGTAGTTGGCGTAAGGGCGATCGTCACGGTTGATCATCAGATCCGCATTAACCGTCTGACGCTCATCCAGATCCCAGCTCAGGGAACCGGACAGGTTGCGGGCTTCTTTCTCTTCGCGCTCCGGTACCGTATCGGCGTCATTCACATACCAGGCATCACGGTTGTAGAACTCACCGCTCAGGCGCAGGTACAGGTTTTCGGTGAGTGAGCCCGCGGTGGACAGGTTGGTACGGAACTGGTCCCCGTCCTCGCCTTTAGTGACATGCTCATACACCACATCCACATTGGTGGCCCAATCCTGGCTGCCCTTCTTGGTGATGATGTTAATCACACCGCCCATGGCATCCGCCCCGTACAGGGAGGACATGGGTCCACGTACGATTTCGATGCGCTCAATGCTGGCACGCGGCACCGCACTGAAGTCGAAATCACCGCCACGCCAGAGAGCATTGCCGGAGGAGATACGACGACCGTCCACCAGAATCAGGGTATAGCTGGCATCGAGGCCACGCATACGCACTTCGTCACGGCCAGAGCTGTCGGTGGTGTTGATCACACCCGTGCTGCGACCGATCAGGTCAGCCACGCTTTCGGAAGGATTGTCGCGCAGGGCTTCGGCATCGATCACCGTGGTAAACGCCGGTGCCGTCATCTGAGTATGCTCGGTACCCGAGGCACTGATGATGACGGTGTCCATTTCCTGAGTCGCGGCAAAAGCGGATTGGTGTGCCAGCATCAACCCTGCAGAAAGCGTAGAGAGAGCGAATGCCCGGATCGGCTTCGAAGGATGCATCTTGTCTAATCCTTGTGAAATATGTGTTGGCTCCTTGATGAGCCCATGGCCCGGAGCTTCTTGAGTACAGAGAGAGTGCAGTGCCCTGGAAGGGGTCAGAACACCGAACACTTAAGGTTAATGCTAATTGTTATCGTTTAGATGCTCAATAGTTAAGTTCACTTCTCATATCCGCCCGTTGGAAAAACGTTATGGCCGCCTGTGATTCATTTCCCGCTGAATGACGTATCCTAGATATGAATTCTTCCGCTTGAGACCCAGACATGTCCCACCAGGCATTGAGCGACTTCATCCGCCAGTACCCACGTTTGCTGGTGTTGACCGGCGCTGGCATCAGCACCGACTCCGGCATTCCCGACTACCGGGATCAGAACGGCAACTGGAAACGCAAACAGCCGGTGCAGCACCCGGATTTCATGCGCTGCGAGCACACGCGCAAACGTTATTGGGGGCGCAGTCTGGTGGGCTGGCCAGTGATGCGCGATGCACGCCCGAATCAGGCGCATCAGGCATTGGCGGAACTGGAAGCCCGCGGGCATGTGGAATTGCTGGTGACCCAGAATGTGGATGGCCTGCATCAAAGTGCCGGCAGCCAGAGGGTGATCGATCTGCACGGCCGCTCTGATCAGGTGATCTGCATGAGTTGTGATTTCGGCTGCAGCCGAGACGAAGTCCATCAACGCAGTGCCGACCTGAACCCCGCTTTCACGCAATTCAGCGCCGCAACCGCCCCCGATGGCGATGCCGATCTGGAAGTGGATTTCAGTGGTTTTGAGATCCCCGATTGCCCCCAATGCGGCGGCATCCTGAAGCCGGATGTGGTGTTTTTTGGCGATAATGTGCCCAAACAGCGCGTTCTGGATGCTCTGGATGCGCTGCAGCGCGCCGATGCCCTGTTGGTGATCGGCTCCTCATTGATGGTCTATTCCGGCTTCCGTTTCTGCCGCCGCGCCAACGAATGGGATAAACCCATCGCCGCCCTCACGCTCGGAAAAACCCGCGCCGATGAGCTGTTAAGCCTTAAACTCGATGCCCCCATTGCTCCCGTGTTACAGGAAACACTGAGCCAGCTGGAAGGGCCTGCCTCAGCCACAACCGGTTTCACATTAAACGCTTTGTCACCAGAATGACTTTCATTTGAAAGCTAACTGACAATCAAATGAAACATCCATTTGTTGAAATGCTCCTCGGAATCGGGCGGTGCCAGCAGTTGATCGCCCTTCACGATTGTTACCTAACAAGTGATGGAGCAAATCATGTTGCGCAAGACATTGGGAACACTGGCACTGTCAGTGATGGCAGCACAGGTACAGGCAGCAACCGAGATTCAGTGGTGGCATGCCATGGGTGGCGAGCTGGGAGAAAAGGTCAACGAGATCGCTGACAAGTTCAACGCCAGTCAGGATGACTATCAGGTTGTCCCCGTGTTCAAGGGTAACTACACCGAGACCATGACGGCGGCAATTTCAGCCTTCCGTGCCAAGGAACAGCCGCACATTGTGCAGGTGTTCGAAGTGGGCACCGCCACCATGATGGCCGCTGAAGGCGCGGTTTATCCGGTCTATCAGCTGATGGAAGATACCGGCGAAGCCTTTGATCCGACTGACTATCTGTCGTCTGTTACCGGCTACTACACCAGCAATGACGGCAAGATGCTGTCCATGCCGTTCAACAGCTCCACCCCGGTGCTGTATTACAACAAGGATGCTCTGGCCAAGGCCGGTGTCGAGCCGCCCAAAACCTGGGAAGAGATGGGCGAAGCCGGTCGTAAACTGCTGGATGCAGGCTACAAATGTGGCTTCACTACCGGCTGGCAGTCCTGGGTACAGCTGGAAAACTTCAGCGCCCGTCATAACGTACCCTTCGCTACCGAAAACAACGGCTTTGCCGGTCTGAACACCGAGCTGGCGTTCAACAGCCCGCTGCATGTGAAACATGTTCAGCAGCTGGCCGACTGGCAGAAAGAAGGCATCTTCAGCTACGGCGGTCGTCGCTCTGACAGTGCGCCCAAGTTCTACAGCGGCGAATGCGCCATGTACATGAACTCCTCCGCTTCTTACGCTGGCGTGAAAAACAACGCCAAGGACTTCGAATTCGGCGTAGCCCAGCTGCCCAACTGGGGCGAAGCGATCAAGCAGCCGCAGAACAGCATCATCGGCGGCGCCACCCTCTGGACGCTGCAGGGTCACGACAAGGCTGACTACAAGGGCGTTGCACGCTTCTACACCTTCCTGTCGTCCCCGGAAATCCAGGCCGACTGGCACCAGTTCACCGGCTACCTGCCGATCACTCACGAAGCCGCCAAGCTGACCCGTGAACAGGGCTTCTACGCCAAGAACCCGGGCACCGATGTGGCGATTACTCAGATGACCTCGGTTGAGCCGACCGCCAACTCCAAAGGTCTGCGTCTGGGCAACTTCGTACAGATCCGCGACATCGTTAACGAAGAACTGGAGAACGTTTGGTCCGGCAAGGACAGCGCCGAAAACGCGCTGAACCGTGCCGTAGAGCGTGGCAACAAGTTGCTGCGCAAATTCGAGCGTCAGAACGGCTAACACCGTGACAGGCAGGGCCACCCGGCCCTGCCGTTTCTGCACGTTTCGGAGATTCCATGCAAAGCCAACCCGTATTCAACCATCGCTGGCTGCCCTGGCTGCTGTTGCTGCCGCAGTTGGCGATCACCCTGGTGTTCTTTCTTTGGCCCGCCGCCCAGGCGGTCTGGCAGTCCTTCCTGATGGAAGACGCCTTTGGCCTGTCCACCGAGTTTGTCTGGTTCGAGAACTTCAGTGTGCTGCTGCAGGATGAGATCTATCACCGCAGCTTTGCCACCACCTTCATTTTCAGTATCGGCGTTACCGCCCTGTCCATGGGCGGCGCATTGTTGCTGGCCGTGATGGCCGATCAGGTGATTCGCGGCGCACGCGTCTACCGTACCCTGCTGGTCTGGCCCTACGCCGTGGCCCCCGCCGTCGCCGGGGTACTCTGGATGTTCATGTTCAACCCCAGCATCGGCATTCTCAGCTATCTGCTGGAACAGCTGGGTTACGACTGGAACCATTTTTTGAATGGTGACCAGGCCATGCTGCTGGTGATTATCGCCGCTGCCTGGAAGCAGATCAGCTATAACTTCCTGTTTTTCCTCGCCGGTTTGCAGGCGATTCCGCGTTCGCTGATTGAAGCCGCGGCACTGGATGGTGCCGGGCCGATGAAGCGCTTCTGGACCATCCTGTTCCCGCTGCTTTCGCCTACCAGTTTCTTCCTGCTGGTGATCAACGTGGTGTACGCCTTCTTCGATACCTTCGGCATCATCCACGCCGTGACTCAGGGCGGCCCCGGCGGCAGCACCAGCATTCTGGTGTACAAGGTGTTCGATGACGGCTTCAACGGCCTGGATCTGGGTTCATCCGCCGCCCAGTCGGTGATTCTGATGGCGATTGTCGGTGCACTCACCGTGGTGCAGTTCCGCTATATCGAACGCAAGGTACAGTACTGATGATCGAAAACCGTCCTTTGCTTAATCTGATCAGCCACCTGATTCTTTGCCTGGGTGTACTGGTGGTGGCCTTTCCGATCTGGATCGCCTTTGTTGCCTCCACCCATGCCCCGGAAGCGCTGAACAGCGGCACCGTACCGCTCTGGCCCGGCGACCGTTTCCTGCTTAACTACGCCATGGCACTGGGGCTGGAAACCGGGCAGAAAACCCTCAACGTGAACCTGATCAGCATGCTGGGCAACAGCCTGGTGATGGCGCTGGGCATCACCCTTGGCAAGCTGCTGATTTCCATGCTGGCCGCCTACGCCATCGTGTTTTTCCGCTTCCGCTTTCGCATGCTGTCGTTCTGGTTGATCTTCATCACCCTGATGCTGCCGGTGGAAGTACGCATCATGCCGACATTTGAAGTGGTCGCAGATCTGGGCCTGCTCAACTCCTATTCCGGGTTGATTCTGCCGCTGATCGCCAGTGCCACAGCGACCTTTCTGTTCCGCCAGTTCTTCCTCACGGTGCCACACGAACTGATCGAAGCGGCGCGCATGGATGGCGCGGGTCCGGTCCGTTTCTTCATCGATATCCTGTTGCCGCTGTCGCGCACCAATCTGGCGGCGCTGTTCGTGATCATGTTCATTTACGGCTGGAATCAATACCTCTGGCCGCTGCTGATCACCACCGATGAGCACTACTACACCGTGGTGATGAGCATTCAGCGCATGCTGTCGGTGGGCGATGCCGAAGTCGCCTGGCACCTGGTCATGCCCAGCACCCTGATGGCCATGTTGCCGCCGGTGCTGGTGGTCATTCTGATGCAGCGTCTGTTTATCAAGGGCCTGGTCGAAACCGAGAAATAATGATGTCCAATTTATCCCTGGCCAATATTGGCAAAACCTATCCCAACGGCCACACGGCCATTCACAGCCTCAATCTGGATGTGGAACCGGGCGAGCTGATCGTACTGGTCGGCCCTTCCGGCTGTGGCAAATCCAGTCTGTTGCGCATGATCGCTGGACTGGAGACGATCACCGAAGGTGAGCTGCATATCGGCGAGCAACAGGTGAACCGGCTGGAACCGGCGCAGCGCGATATCGCCATGGTGTTCCAGAACTACGCCCTCTACCCACACATGAGCGTGTTCGACAACATGGCCTACGGCCTGCGCAACCGCCGCACGCCCAAGGCGCAGATTCGTCAGCAGGTGGAATCCACCGCGGAAATGCTGCAGCTGGAACAGCTGCTGGAGCGCAAGCCGCGCCAACTATCCGGTGGCCAGCGTCAGCGCGTGGCCATGGGCCGCGCCATCGTGCGTCAGCCCAAGGTGTTCCTGTTTGATGAGCCTCTGTCCAACCTGGACGCCAAACTGCGTGGCCAGATGCGCATCGAGATCAAACGCCTGCAGCGTCGCCTCAATACCACTACCGTTTATGTGACCCACGACCAGACCGAAGCCATGACCCTGGCCGACCGTCTGGTGGTGATGAACGCTGGACGTGCGGAACAGATCGGCTCCCCGCTGGAGGTGTATCACCGCCCACAGACCCCCTTTGTGGCGGGCTTTATCGGCTCATCCAGCATGAACTTCATCTCCGGGATGCTGACCGACAACCTGCTGCTGTTGGGCGATCTGAGTATTCCACTGAAGCAGAAACTGGACTTCAAGGGTGAAGTGATTGTCGGCTTGAGACCCGAGCACCTGCACCGAGGCGCCGATTATCCGCACCGCATCGAATTGGACGTGAGTCTGCTGGAGCAGTTGGGCGCCGATACGCTGGTGCATGGCAAGGTGCCGGGGCTGGATCAGGAGCTGATTGTGCGGCTTAAGGGCAGCGCGCCCTGTGAGTCTGGCGCACGGCTATCTTTGGGCTTTAATTGTGATGAACTTCATCTGTTCTGCGCCCAGCGCCAACAACGGATCAATTAAATGACACGCACCTATCTGAACCCATCCCGCGTAACCGGTCACCGCGGTATACCCAGTCTGGCCCCCGAGAATACGCTGGGTGGCTTTCGCAAGGCAGCCGAACTCGGTGTGCGCTGGATTGAACTGGACGTCACCCTGTTGGCCGATGGCACCGCGGTTGTCAGCCATGACGCCACAACCGGTCGCTGTGGTAATCGCAACGACCTGCTGCAGAGTCTGCTGCCAGCGCAGCTGGATGATCTGGACATGTCGGCACACAAAACCGACTGGCCTGCCGAATCCCTGCCGCTGCTGAACGAGACTCTGGAGCTGCTCAAATCACTGGAGATGGGGCTGAACCTTGAGATAAAGGATCATGGCCTGCCTGCCGATCAAGTGGTTACAGGAGTGGTCACAGCCCTTCGCGAAACAGAGTTTCCGAACGAGCAATTGCTGATTTCCAGCTTCAGTCGTGCCCTGCTGGCGGAATGCCGGCAGCAGGCGCCCGAGATTCGCCGTGGCTTGCTGGTGGATGATATCCCCTGCGACTGGCACACTCAGGCGCTCCAGCTGGAGCTGTTCAGTCTGCATGCCCACTGGCGCCAGCTTAACTATCTTCAAGTGACAGCGATCAAGCAGGCCGGGCTTAAACTCTACTGCTGGACCGCCAATGTCCCCGAGGAGATCGCATCGCTCTGGCACTGGGGCCTGGATGGCGTGATTACGGACTACCCGCAAAGGTTTAACGAGCTACATGAATCTGAATGACCGTCAGGATCGCATCCTCGCCCTGCTCAATCGTCAGGGCGAGCTTGGGGTCGAACACCTGGCCGAGCAATTTGCCGTCAGCACCCAAACCATACGCAAGGACCTGAACCAGCTCTGTGAACTGGGTCTTGCCCGGCGGGTGCACGGCGGTGTCAGCCTTCCCGCCAGTGCGCTGAACCTGTCTTTTGGCAGCCGCGAACAGCTGAACGCGGCCCCCAAACACCAGATGGCACAGGCGCTGGCCGCACGCATTCCGGACGGCTCCACCCTGATGCTGGGCATCGGTACTTCAGTCGCGCATTTGGCGCGTGCGCTGTCGCACCATCAACGCCTGCGCGTGCTGACCAATAATCTGGATGTGGCCGGAATTCTGTGTGAACAGCCCGATACCGAGGTACTGGTGATCGGCGGCAAGCTGCGCCACAACGACCGCGATATGGTGGGCGAAGCCGTTACCCGCGGCCTTGATCAGTATCGCGTGGATTTCGGCATTATCGGTGCCGGTGGTCTGGACCCGGATGCAGGCTTGCTCGACTTCGATCCTCAGGAAGCCGATGTGAGCCGCGCCATTTTGCGCAATGCCCGACAACGCGTACTCCTGGCCGACCTGAGCAAATGGAGCCGCAGCCCCATGGTCAAGGTGGCCGGTTTCGATAGCCTCGATCTCATGGTTTGCGACCGCCTGCCCAGCACCGACATTAGCCAGTCCCTGCAGGATCAGGGCATCGAACTCATTCAGACCGGACACACGCACTGATGCCTGACGTACAGCCTTCCAGCTCAATCCGCTACCTGTTCACCGATGTGGATGACACCCTCACCACCAACGGGCGTCTGCTGCCAGAAACCCTTACCGCGCTCTACACCCTGGAGGCTGCCGGCATCTTGGTCGTGCCCGTTACCGGCGGCTGTGCCGGCTGGTGTGATCAGATGATCCGGCTTTGGCCTGTGGCTGCGGTGATCGGCGAAAACGGCGCCTTTTACTTTGATCGGGATAGGGAAGGTCGGGTGGAATACCACGGCTGGGACAGTACTGAGCTGAGAATTGACCGACAACAACAGCTGCTGTCCATTGCCGATGAGGTGTTACAGGCAATCCCCGCCATGCGCCTCGCCAAAGACCAGCCGTACCGATTGGCCGATGTTGCACTGGACTACAACCAGGATGTGAGCGGTATCAGCGATGCGCAACGGGATCAGGCACTGGCGATCTTCCATCAGGCCGGCGCCCAGGCCCGTGCCAGCTCTATCCATATCAATGCCTGGTTCGGTGATTACAGCAAACAGGCCATGTCCGAACGCGTGCTGAAACAGAAATTCGGCCTCGATGATGCAACCATCCAGCAGCAGGTCGCCTATGTCGGTGATTCCGCCAATGACGAGCCCATGTTCGCCTATCTTCACCACAGTTTTGGCGTAGCCAATATTCGTCGTTGGCTGCCTGAGATGGTGCACCCCCCAAGAGACATTTTGACCGCCAGCGGCGGTCTGGGATTCAACGAACTGGCGGCTCGCTTAATTCCATAATTTTTTTGCGACAAAACAACCGTTTTACCCGCAGACGCGTGGATCTGTGCATATACTGACTGGGTACTAAGCTATTCAGTCGGCGACTTATCGATGAGCATCCCTGCTCTTGTGTTGAAGGGTACGACCCCGGTTTTGAGCCGGTATATTCTGGCGATTTGCCTGTGCCTGCTCCTGCAGCTGTGCAGCAGCATCGCACGGGCCGAAACCCTGAACCTTGATGAAAACTGGGAATATCGCTGGGGTGACTCTCCGTTTCGTAACGGCACCCCGGAGTGGGTCCTCAAGGACCCGCCCAATGCATGGCAACCGATTGATTTCCCCTCCAATCCGCCTGATCGCAACGGACGTGAAAACGTTTGGTACCGTACCCTGATTCCTGAAGGTGACTGGCGCGACCCGGTCATCTATATCTACAGCGTGGATCTGATCGTTGAGGTGTACCTCGACGGTGAGCGCATCTATCACTATGGTGAGTTCGATTCTCAGGGACGGGGGCACTTCGAAGGCTGGCCCTGGCATATGATTACACTGCCCAAGAACGCAGCCGGCAAACCGATCTATTTCCGTGTGTTCAGCAACTATCTGGACATCGGCCTCTGGGGTGAAGTGAAGTTGATGGAGCGCACCGCCCTCTATCAGCAGATCATCCATGGTTCCATCGACAGCATTGCCGTGGGCGCTTTCAGCCTGATCATCGCCCTGCTCTGCCTGCTGTTCGCCCCGTTCAATACTGAACGCCTGAGCCTTTTGTCCCTGTCGCTGTTTTCCTTTTCACATGCCGGGCTGGCGATCAGTGACAGTCAAGCCAAGCAACTGCTGTTCAACCATCCCCTGCTGTGGGAGTACATTGGCGCGGGGTGCTATTACCTGATGCCTGTTGCGTTGGCATTGCTACTGCGCAGCTGGTACCGGGCACGTTACAGCACCCTGTTCAACCGATTCGCCATCCTGTTTGCCTGTTACTTTACCGGAGCATTGGGACTGTCACTGGCCGGCATTACCAGCCTTGCCAACACCTATCCGCCCTTTGATGCCCTCTTCGCACTGTGCGTACCGGCCATGCTGATCATCGTTGCCCGCCACTGGCCGCTGGCGACTCGCGATCAACGCCTGCTCCTGGTGGCCACCGGCGTGCTCACACTATTACTGCTACTGGATATGGCGGTCGCCCACAATGTCCTGCCCTGGATGCAGATTCCGGTAGGAGCCGGTTCACTGGTATTCTCGCTGGCAGTCGTCATGCTGTCCCTCAATCATTTTTCCCGCACCCACAAGACCCTGGCCCGGCTCAACAGCAACCTGGAGGCCCGCGTCGCCGAACGCACTCAAGCGCTGGAACAGATGGCACAGCGGGAAGCCCAACGTGTGAAGGCACTGGAGTTTGCCAGTCTCAAGCGCAGCATGCTGGATGAATTGATCAATGAAATGGAACGTCAGCCTGATACCGAACAGGCACTGACCTGCCTGCGCCAACGAATTGAAGACTTGTGCTCACCGATTCCCGGCGCCATCTTTTGTCAGAGCAGTGAGCATTCGGAAATGCCGCTGTATGGTCAATGGGGTGCCCTGAAACATCTGCCACCCAGCCTGAATGCGGAGTCCGGCACCGCCTATGGTCACGAGCGGCTATTACTGCGTATCGAGTGTGATGGCCCTATGGAGCCAACAAGGTTAGCCGCTATTCTGTTGCTCGATTTCAAAGAAGACAGTGCACTGATCGGAGAACTGAGCCGTTCCACACTGCAAATGCTCTTTATGCGAGCCGTTGAACGCATCAACCTGAGCCTGTCTAAAGTCGCCTTGCAACAGGTGCTCAGCCGCTTCTCCTATGAAGATTCGCTGACCGAACTGCACAACCGTCGCTATCTGGATCAGATGCTGACCCACGAACTGGCACGGGGCCAACGCGCTCAAAGCGAAATATCACTGGTGATTTGTGACCTGGACCACTTCAAACAGCTGAACGACAACTACGGCCATGCGGCCGGGGATCGGGTATTGAAGATAGTGGCCCAGCAGCTGAGACTGGCTTTCCGCAACAGCGATATTATTTGCCGCTATGGCGGTGAAGAGTTTGTGGTGGTGCTGCCGGATACCAGCCTTGAAGACGCCTGTACCCGTGCCGAGCAACTGCGCAGCAGTATGTCCGGCAAATCCATTTTGATCGACGGCGACTCAATCGGCTCTGTCACCCTTTCAGCAGGGGTCAGCAGTGGACGTGCTGGAAAGGTCAGCGCGGAAGAGCTGCTGAACCGGGCGGATCAAGCTCTTTACCGCGCCAAGGAAATGGGTCGCAACCGGGTTTTGGCCGCCCCGGATGACAACTCACCCGATCAACGAGACGCTGTGCTACAGACCTGATCACCGTAGTAATTGTTGCTGTAGTTACACTGAGGGCAAGCCGCCTGTTTAGTCGCTCGTTTCGCTTCACGAACAGCCGGTTTGCTCTGCGGGTTTACATCGATGTAACGCATCAAGTTGGCCATGGCTCTATTCCTGTTCCTTTGGGCAAGTGGTGTCACTGGAGTAATGTGGCCAGATTACCCACCGCCAGCCCCAAACAGAAATTTATTGTTTTTCTAATACTGATAGCAATTTACTATTAAAAATGCCCAGCCATATTTAATTAGCCTTTCTAATCGCCTTGTTCTGCATGTTCATAATTTGCACAGTTGAAAATTTAATTCACAGGATATTGCACAGGCAGCCACATAGATACCCACAGGAAAGTACCTCTATCCACTGCCAGAAGAGCTCAGGCAAAAAAGATTTATACAGGCAGATGGACACTCACTGACCAGTTTTGCAGACCCCGCACTGTAAGGGCTTAAGGGAGATATGCAGACCTGTTGCTATGAGGTTTTCCACAGAACTATACAGAGAAAATGGGGGTAAGTTACGAAAGCATTGCACTTTCACCAAGTTGGAGACTGGGAAGTCAAGGAAGATATCAACAGCGATGATTATAAATTGTTATGTGAATAAGTTAGATAGTCCAGAGTTCACCAACGACAGCAGATAAGTACTCATTGCCCACCTCGTATATGTACTATATTCTGTACATGATCAACTTTTAGTACAGGAGCATCCTTATGGACGCTATTAGCTACACAGCAGCGAGAACAAACTTGGCAAAAACCATGGATCAGGTATGTGAAGACCACTCACCCGTCATCATTACCCGAAGCAAAGCACAGTCAGTGGTCATGATTTCACTGGAAGATTATGACGCACTACAAGAAACCGCATATCTGTTACGCGCTCCACAGAATGCTCGCCGCTTGTTGGAATCGGTGACTGAGCTGGAACAGGGCGGTGGTGTTGAAAAGGAACTTGCTGAATGAAACTAATCTTCTCTGAGCATGCCTGGGAAGACTATCTGTACTGGCAGAAGACCGACAAGAAAATAGCGACCCGAATTAACAAGCTAATCAAAGAAATCCAACGAAGCCCACATGAAGGCGTAGGTAAACCAGAACCCCTCAAGCATGGCCTTTCAGGTTATTGGTCACGAAGAATTAACGAAGAACATCGAATCGTCTACAAGACAACAGATGATGCTTTGCTCATTGCCCAGTTGCGTTACCACTACTAAATTGCTGAGTCTCAGTGAGCATGAGGATTTAACCCCTTCGCCAAGGCCACATGATGCGCCTGATGATGCATACCGACCGTCATCAAGCCAATAAAACCCAATCCACGGATACGCTCAACATCCTCTCCAGTCACCATCAACATAGCGCCATCCTCACGCCCTTCCGCTGCTAGCTGCCAGCCCTCTACTCCATCCATGGTTGCAGCATGTGCCAACACCATAGACCGGATTGACCGCGCCACCGCAGCATCCTCCGAAGTTACGATAAACCGCGCGCCACTCGGCAAAGCTTCAGTCTCAACATCAGCCTTCAAGGTGACGTTATTCATATCGATCAAATGCTGCCGCAAAGCCTCAATATTCACTCGGCTCCAATCCGTATCCGGATCGGCCATGAGCGTTGCCACCACCTCCTGAATCGCCGCAAACGCCGACTGACCCGGCTCACTTAGCGCGTTAGCCGGACCGGTGTTCATATGCTCAGCATGAGCATGATTCAGATGATACTGATGACTACCGCCGTGCATCTCTTCAGCCTGCAGCCCAGTGACCAGCAGCAGGGGTAGACATGCAGCAAGAGCAAACTTATTCATCAAACAAACCTCGACAGAACCAGATAGCAGAAATGTGGATAACAAAGGGCCTTACCAATCGAGTATAGACGCATCGGCAACAGACTTAGTCACGCCCCTCGCCACCTTCGCCGCCTCCGGCTTCACTGGCACGCGGGGAGGCACGCTTACCGTTGCGTTTACGCTTTTCCGGCGTGAGGCCACGCGCCGCACGGCGGGAACGCACACGCAGGATGATGAAAACGACCAGGATGGCGAAGATAAGGAAGGGGATGAGATCAGAATCCATAGGGCATACCCGTGTGAGAAGTGGCTATTAGGGTTAGACTACCTTAGACGTGCTCTGGAACAGAGGCCTGCTAGTCTGACATGGTCTCTGTACCTATTTAAAAGTGCTAGCCACGTATATCAGGGAAGCTTTGTATGCCACGGAATGATTGGACGCCTGAGCAGGTCAAACTGGCCTTTCATCTATACTGCCAGTTGCCCTATGGCCGCCTGCACCATCGAAACCCAGAGATCATTGCTCTCGCAAATCTGATTGCGCGTACCCCTTCGGCCGTTGCAATGAAGCTCGTCAACATCGCCAGCCTAGACCCTGTGATCCTTGCCTCTGGCCGCAAAGGCTTTAGTAATGCCTCCAAGCTCGACCGTGCGATTTGGGATGAATTTCATGCAGATTGGGAAAGACTCGTGCTGGAAAGCGAACAGATTAGAGCCGACTTAGAGGGTGAAAGCAGTTCTCAACCAAAGGGTGAACAGGCGACTATAGAAGCACTTGAAGACTTCACGGGCGAAACACGTACCCAAAGCGTGCAACAACGAGTCAAACAGTCCTTCTTCCGCCGTGCCGTGCTTTCCAGCTACAGCAACCGCTGCTGCATCACCGGCATCTCAGTGCCGAGCTTGCTGATTGCCAGCCACATCGTGCCCTGGAGCCAAGATAAAGCCAATCGACTTAATCCCAGTAACGGCCTTTGTTTATCGGCACTATATGACCGCGCCTTTGATCAGGGGTTAATGACGTTCGATGAAGACTGGCGAGTTGTGCTATCTCCCCAATTAAAACAGCCAGAGCCTGCTATGGAACGCTTTTTCGTTTCGATTGAGGGGCAAAAGCTTGAGCTACCTGATAGGTTTAGTCCTGATCCGGTGCTGATGAAGCGGCATAGGGAGACTGTTTTTTCCAGTAAGAAAAACCTTCAGGTTTTAGCCTAAGGGGATATTAGTGCCATATAAAAAAACCGTCAAACAAAGCTTATAATTCCCAAAAACCAAATCGAACGTTTCAAAAACCTTAACTTAAAATAAAATGTTTTAAAATTTATGGTTCGTGTACCGATTCATACTCGACGCTAGTTTTTACAACCTTGTGAACTCTGGGATTTTCAATAGAAACCTGTGAGCCATCAAACAGAACCACATTGCTTCCTGTTGAAAACAAACTATTAAAAATCAAACCATCAAAATCGCCGACCACACTCAAATATTCGCATAAAAACTGAGTTGGCACATAATCTAAGTGTGATTTATCTGGCTGAACTGGCTTTGATAAATCCGAGGAGAATAGTTCCAGAAGGTTTAGATGTTTAAGAACCGACTCTATCTGGTGCTCTTCAAACTTTAATATTGAGACTTTAGTTTTGGGCTTCCTTAGATCAATCAGCTTTATAGGTTTCTGCACAATAACTCTAGAGACATACACTTTCGCCCATTTGCTTGGGCGTACCTCATGCAGGCATGTATTAACATTTTCCGCTAAATACAGATAAGCTATTCCTGCAGGATTTGCCCTACCAGCCGTTACAACGGTTCCTGGAGGTTTGCCCATTAGGTGACGTTCAAGCGGGACACTAGATACACGTGCTCGATAAAATATGTCACCTTCATTCCTTGTGGACGTAAGCTGATCGAGCACTGCAGAGAAAAGTATCGCTTCTTTTCCTAAGTCCTTTTTAGAAAAAATCTCTCCATATATAGAGCTCTTTGGAAAAAACCTATTCCGATGAATAAGTTCATCCTTGAGAAGCTCCCATTCTTCTGCATAACGCTCTGTATCATATTTAAGACGATACTTTTTCGAACAAAATTCGTCACCCAATATAAAATTCCAAAGAAGCTCCGGGTCAGAAACCTTTGGGCTTAGAATCCTAAAATCCCTGTCATAAATTGCATGAGGGGCGTCACCATTATCATCAATATCGAAGCACTCTGTAGTTAATTCCAACAAGCCACTTAAAGACTTTGGTTCTACACAGAATACATCTTCGGAACGACAAAAGTCACAGCGTCCCATAATTCCTTGCCTCTGAATTTCTTCAGAGATTGCTTTATCCGTAAAACAATTCCAACAACAGTTCCTCATACTTCTATCCCTGAAGCTTCAAATACATACAAGTAGTTTCTATATGGTGCTTTATTGATAGCTTTTTAACTTGTCCGAGGCCAGGAAAATGTCCTGTTTCGTGAAGTTTTTTATACCCATCAACGCCCGATGTATCATAGAATTTATCTAACCTGACAACATCGAGCATTAAATTTTCTAATGCTTCTGCGAACTTACCGCCTGGGTCTGCAGGACTACCATTATCTTCTGATGAGTAATGCCTCACAAACATCTCATCAAACTTATTTTCATTCACATATGACATATGAATAGTTACAACATAGGCAGGACCTCCTCCCTCACTAAACTCTTCAGGCAATACAGTATAATCACCGAAGCCAACAACATTTTTTATGTCACTGTAAGTAACATGTAGGTGAGAAAAAGGAGATTCAATCCCATAATCTGCATTTCTAGACTTCTTATCAAAGAAGTCACCAATTAATACAACATTACTTAATTTATTTATTACAAGAGGGCTAGTGTTAGCATCAACAAAGGTAATTTCCGCATCTCTAGAATAATCTATAGTTCCTCTATCTACTCCACCTGTAACAAAAATAGCAAAAGGTTTTTTAATTTCAGCAAGAAGATCAAGGGCTTTATGATCTCCAGAATCAGATATTTTCAAGCAAGGTATATAGTCTATACCTTTATGTTTATTTAGATTTTCTATAAGCTCTAAACTATTACCAAAATAGTCACCAACTGAGGGATTAATTATTACTACCGGTTTGTGATCATTCTCATTTAAAACCTGCAAAGTTTTAAGAAAAGGAGAGAAATTTTTTCTGACAGGCTCAATAACAGGGGTAAACAAATCTTTATCATATTGGGAAGCAAGCTCACGCAACGCGATGAACTCAAACTGCTTCCCTCTCAAAAGAGGAAAATACATAAAACAATCCTTATTTATCAAATATTTTCTTTAAGGCGTCAGCTTGCCTTACGTCAAATCTAAAACTAATAGCTGCATTAAGAAGTGCACTTGGCAGAGCATTTATTAACTCAGAATTATTAGCTCGACTTTCCTTGAGTATCCGTAAAAAATAATTTTCAACAAGCTCATTATCAGCATTTGCAATTATATTTTTGCATTCACTGAAAAGCTTGCTATTAGGTACATCTGGGATCTCACCAGAAATCAACCCTGCCAGTTTAGTATACTCTTCTTTACGAAGAGACATAGCTAACATATATCGATCAATAGGTTTTTTCCTGTGAATAGCCTCTCGCCTAACACTAAGGTAGTTGTTCTTAGTAAGGACAAGGATTCCTACGTGAGAACTCGTCGCTGTAGCAACCTGACTCAGGTTTTTCTCACCACAGACAACATATACTCTATCAAAAACTTTTGAATAATCTGAAAGCTGTTCATCCAGCCTTACCAAACTATCGTATTCTGTCTTAATTTCATAGCAAGTAGACGTACCGTTTAAAATAACACAATCAGCCTTACTTCCACCTACCCTAAACTCAGAAAGCATAGTAGCAGTATTTAAAGAATGCTTACCTAAAAGGTGTCGTTTAGCAATGTAGTTCTTATAGTAATACTCTGACCTATAATCACTACCTAACTTTCTCAATAGCTGATTATAAAAATAACCTACGTCATTCTCGTAATCAAGAAAAAGGTATTCAGAAGATACTCTTTCTACTTTTGAAAAGTCACCCTCAGCCACAGCGGCAATTTGCTTGCTTCCAAATAATTTTGAAGCTTCTCTAGCAGTGATTTTCAAAACAACCTTCCTTAACTACTAACTAAAATCACAAACAAAACTTGAATATTTCTTGATTTAAAGCTCTTCCTTTATAAATCAAAACTTTTCAGCCAAATATAATGTATACTTCCACTTAGTTTAATACATAGACCTAAGCAACTCCACTGAAAGAAGCGCGGAGCAAATAGACTAGATTCCTTCAATAGACAGCTGCTTCTAAGCCTGACAACTTTACCTAACGCGCATACTCAACAGCATCTAGCACCAATTCCATTTTCATACGTTGCAGCACGTAAGCCCGCTATGCAACGCGTCAGGGTATCAACAATGTAGGACTCATCGTTGCCAGCCCACCAAGTCCGGCACAGACTGCTGATTGTCTTTAAAGGCGTTATTCCGTACAGCACTACGAGTACACAAACGTTGCATAAGGCACTCCAATGACTGGGGAACCGATTAGCGTTTATCCTTGAAGCTGCATTTTTCAAAATAGACCATCTTTACAATGGTACTGGTAATACCCCAAAACACCGTCAGCTACGCCATAATGAATAATAGCTATTAACTATCACCCCAATCACCATCATCAATTTTACGAATCCATCTCACACCGGTACTATGGCTCCAACTTCTTAAGCAACTACTCAAATGTGCAGGAGATTCAATCACATGGGTATCGTTAACACCGAGATCAAACCGTTCCAGGCGACTGCGTTCAAACAGGGCGAATTCGTAGAAATCACTGAAGCGGACGTTAAAGGCAAGTGGGCTGTATTCTTCTTCTACCCGGCTGACTTCACTTTCGTTTGCCCGACTGAACTGGGTGACGTTGCTGACAAATACGAAGAGCTGCAGAAGCTGGGCGTTGAAGTATTCTCCGTGTCTACTGACACTCACTTCACCCACAAAGCGTGGCACGATTCTTCCGAGACTATCGGCAAGATCAACTACTACATGGTTGGCGACCAGGCTGGCAACATCACCAACAACTTCGGTGTGATGCGTGAAGGCCAGGGTCTGGCAGACCGCGCTACTTTCCTGATCGATCCGCAGGGTGTTATCCAGGCAGTTGAAATCACTGCTGAAGGTATCGGCCGTGACGCTGACGACCTGATGCGCAAGGTTAAAGCTGCTCAGTATGTTGCAGCTCACCCGGGTGAAGTTTGCCCGGCTAAATGGAAAGAAGGTGAAGCGACTCTGGCTCCGTCTCTGGACCTGGTTGGCAAAATCTAAGATTGATCTCCCGCGTCGACTGGCACTGGTCGGCGCTTGATCATCGCTCAGTCTGCCCGGCTTCGGCTGTGGCAGACCCGGACGCCGCCCCTCGGGGCGGCGTTTTCGTTTGTGTTTTCCACAGTCCGCTCTTCCCTGAGTCAGTCACCAGCAATCGCTTCCTTTTATATGGGTCTTAATTAGCTAAAAGCTATCGACTCGTTAACTACGATTAATTTCACGCATCAAAACTCGCTCGGTACTATAGATCCATATTCGAGATGAGCCTCACCGCCGCAACAGGAGATCCGCAGGCGGACCGCCATCTGACTTGATGCTCATAATTTTTGACCTTGAAGGAACAGACACCATGTTGGATACAAACCTGAAGCAGCAGCTGAACACTTACTTGCAGAACATCGTTACTCCGATCGAGCTGACTCTGACCACCAACGGCACTGACAAGTCCAATGAGCTGGCAACCCTGACTCAGGAGATCGCCGAGCTGTCTGACAAAATCAGCGTTAAGGAAGGCAACGACCGCCGCGCACCGAGCATGGCCGTAGGCGCTGCTGGTCAGGCACCGCGTGTGAACTTTGCCGGTATCCCCATGGGTCACGAATTCACTTCTCTGATCCTGGCACTGCTGCAGGCGGGGGGTCATCCGTCCAAGGCTGACGCCGAGCGGCAGGAACAGATCCGCAATCTGCCGGGCAAATACGAATTTGAGACCTACATCTCTCTGTCCTGCCAGAACTGCCCGGATGTGGTGCAGGCACTGAACCTGATGGCGGTACTGAACCCGAATATCAGCCACACCATGATTGATGGTGCCCTGTTCCAGCAGGAAGTAGATGAGCGTCAGATCATGGCTGTGCCGTCCGTTTACCTGAACGGCGAACACTTTGGCCAGGGCCGCATGACCCTGCCCGAGATCGTCAACAAGCTGGATACCGGCGCTGCCGAGAAGAAAGCGGCTGCACTGAACGAGAAAGAACCGTACGAAGTCCTGGTTGTCGGCGGTGGACCTGCGGGTGCATCCGCTGCGATCTACGCGGCGCGTAAAGGCATCCGTACCGGTGTCGTAGCTGAACGCTTTGGTGGTCAGGTGATGGATACCGTGGGTATCGAAAACTTTATCTCCGTACCTTACACCGAAGGCCCGAAGCTGGTGGCCAGCCTTGAGCAGCACGTTAAAGAATACGAAGTCGACGTCATCACAGAACAGTCCGCTGCCAAATTGAAGAAAGGCGAACTGATTGAAGTCGAGCTGGCCAGCGGCGCGACGCTGAAGAGCCGCAGTGTAATCCTGGCCACCGGCGCCCGCTGGCGTGAAATGAACGTACCGGGTGAGAAAGAGTACCGCGGCAAGGGCGTAGCCTACTGCCCGCACTGCGACGGCCCGCTGTTCAAAGGCAAGAGCGTTGCGGTTATCGGTGGCGGTAACTCCGGTATCGAAGCGGCGATCGACCTGGCCGGTATCGTGAAAGATGTCACGGTTCTGGAATACGGCGACACCCTGCGTGCTGACGATGTACTGGTGAAAAAAGCTGAGTCTCTGCCGAACATCACCATCATCAAGCAGGCGATGACCACTGAAGTTCTGGGCGATGACAACAAGGTGATCGGTCTGAAATACAAGGATCGCAGCACTGACGAAATGCACGTACTGGATGTGGCCGGCATCTTCGTTCAGATCGGTCTGGTACCGAACAGCGAGTGGTTGAAAGACAGCCTTGAACTGAGCGAGCGCGGCGAGATCCTGATCGACAGCCACGGCGCGACGTCCATGCCGGGCGTGTTTGCAGCGGGTGATGTGACAGCTACACCGTACAAGCAGATCATCATCTCTATGGGTTCAGGTGCCACCGCTGCACTGGGTGCATTCGACCACCTGATCCGCAACTGATCTGCCGCTAGACGTTTTTTCCTTATCTCTCTTCAGCGACCTAGCTGATTTTGCCGCCCGTCCCCCGGGCGGCTTTTTTTTGCCTGAACTTCAGATCAGCAGTTCAGGTCATCGACAGCAGCGCCGACACCAGCTTCTCGCTGTCGTATTGATCCGGCTGCTCGGGATCGGTCAGGTCCATATCGATCAGCTGAATATCCAGTTCCGCCAGACGCGCTTTCAAAACATCGTCCACACCTTCCAGAAAACGGCTGTCCAGCAATACAAAGTTAAGCAATCGAGAGACCGCCACAGGCGCTTCCTGATCAACCTGCAGGTAATGAAGTAAGGCGTTCACTTGCTGTTTCAGCGTCATGCCGAACTGTTCGGGGTCTGAGCCCAGATTGGGGATATATACCTTGGGACAAGGGTTGTCGGCGACCGAGGAGCCCACACCATCCACCAGCAGGTTGGCCACCAGGCTGCTGTAGAAGCTGCCCGGTGGATAACAGACGAGTTCCGCCGAGGCGAGCAGCTTGCGGTTGGACTTTCTCAGCTTGGAAGGCTCGACCCTGGGTTCCTGCTGGGAGTGAACCAGTTGCAGGCGACGCACCGGACTGCTGATCGGTGCGACTTCCTTACCGGTCAGCAGATGCTGTCCGACCACACGAGTGCCATCTTCCAGCCGCGCCAGCAGTTGGCGTTCATCTCCGGTGATCGAACGCACAATGCCGCGCACATTCACCAACTGGGAGAACAGGAACAGGATCGGGTCCAGTGAGCGATTGTTGTTAAGGTAACCACCAGTAAGAATCAGGTTGCCGATGCTGGCACCCCGCAGATCAAAGCCTTCAGGCATCGCCTGCTGGAAGTACCCCAGATGGTTGCAGATCAGGCTGCGCATGGGGTTGGGGATACAGCGCACCAGCGGGTCTTTGCCCTGTGCCAGCCGCTCCAGCTGCTTCAGCAGGCTGGCGTCCGAGTCGTCCTTGGGCAGGCGATAACTGAACAGACTGACGATCTCGGGATGCCCCAATACGGTCTCATCAGCCAGCGCCATCAGACGCGAGCGCAGGTCGCCGACCGCCGGCATATCGAAGGCATCACGCAGGACGGCCGAGCTGCCACCGGAATCAAACGCCGACACCAGATGAATAGAGTTATGCGTGTATTGCTTGAGGGTGCGGGAGATGCCGTTCAACGCCGAGCCACCACTGAAGAAGAGCACCCGCGGCCCCAGTTCGGGCAGTTTCTGGTAGCGCGTCAACTTGAGTGAGTCCGGCAGGGTGACCGGGCGCGTCATCAATATGCGGGGCATCTTCATCCTCTCTTAGGCCAACTCTCAGAGGCGTCTATGTCACTGAGTCGTCATGGTTTTGTCATACTAGCTGCAAAAGCATTAACGTATAGTGACACCCGAAACCTTGCGGTAGCCGGCACCCCATGAGCGCGTTAAGTCAGATCATACAGGAAAACCTTCACTTTCTTCTGAGTGAGGTCGAGACCCAGCTGCAGCAGGCCGCAGCCTTTTTCCAGGAGCCTTCGCCCAAGTATCTGGCGACGCTGGAGTCTCGCCGCGGCTATGTCAGCAATCTGCGCATGCGTATCCAGCGCGAAACCATACGGCTGCTTAGCCGCAGCCGTAAGCCAATCCAGCAGGAAGTGCGCATGCGAGCGGTGGATAACCTGGCTCAGGCACTGGAGCAGCTGACCGATTCAGCTCGCAGCTGTCTGAGCGAGTTTGCCCGCCACGCCGAAGATGAGTTGCCACAGCCGGCCAAGCGCAAGCAGTTCAAGCGCATGCTCAAGCGCGTCATGCTGGCACTGGATCTGGTCGAACCCGGACTCTTCGGTGGCGATACCCAGGCGGCACTACGCATCAAGAAACGCAGTGAGCGCATGCTACTGACTTGCGATCAGTTGCAGCTGGAGCTGATCGAAAAATCCCTCAGTGAACAGGGCGCCGCCCTGCTGCCGACCCTCTTTGCCTGTTACTCCATGCGTCATATGGCCGAAGGGCTGGAACAGCTGGCCGAGACCATTTTGTCAGCCAACCTGGGTCAGGCGATCAACCTGTCCAACCTGGCCCATATCCGTAAGGCCGCCGACAAACTGAACCGTCCGCTTAAAAAGCTGGATATCAGCACCCTGGCCGAAACCCGCTCCGGCAGTACCATTGCGGGTATTCGCAAGAACAGCTCCAGCCGCTATCTGGCGATCTACAAGGAAGGCGACCCCGACAAACTGGATGAAGAGGTTCAGGGCGTCGAGAGCTGGCACGAGATTTACCCGGGCCTGGCACCGCGTATCCTGTCTCATTCCGAGAAAAACGGCTCTGCGTCCATGCTGATCGAGCATCTGCCGGGACAGACACTGGAGTCCCTGCTGTTTGCCGAGGACACGGCGCTGCTGGAGAAAGCCTGCCGTCAGCTGATGCATACCCTGCGCAGCATCTGGCGCGAGACCCGCACGCCCAAAGCCGAGTCGGCGCAGTTTATGCGCCAGCTGAGCAAACGCCTGCCATCGATTCTCTCGGTGCATCCCGAGTTCGATCGCCCAGGCCAGAACATCTGCGGTGAAAGCCTGCCGTCGCTCAGTGAGCTGGTAGCAGCAACGGCCGAGGTGGAAGCACGCTGTCCGCCGCCGTTTTCGGTCTATATCCACGGCGACTTCAATGTGGATAACATCATCTACGATCCGTCGGAGAAGCGGATTTTCTTTATCGATCTGCACCGCTCCCGCTATCTGGATTACTGCCAGGATATCTCGGTCCTGATGGTCTCCATCTACCGTCTGCAAATTCTGGAACGCAGCCGCCGTCGCCGTCTGATGGCGACTGTGCGTGCCCTCTATACCGCCTGCCACGACTTTGCCGCGCAGCAGGACGACGAGACTTTTGATCTGCGTCTGGCCATCGGTTTGGCACGCTCGTTTATTACCTCAACCCGTTTTATTTTCGACAAGTCTCTGGCTCGCCGCATGTTTTTGCGTGCGCTTTACCTGATGGAGCAGATCAGCGCCGTCAAACCGGGCCAGGAACAGAGTTACACTTTGCCCTTGAAGGAGCTATTCCTTGAATAATCTGCGTATTGGCGTTGTCGGCATTCCCGGCAAGTGGTCTACAGAAGCCCTGGCCGATGCCATTGAGGCCCGTACCGGTTTCCGTCTGGTGATCGATATGGCCGAAGTGGAGTTGCAGTTGGACAGCAACCACCTGTTTTTTCGCGGCCAGGATCTGACCGAACTGGACGCACTGGTGGTGAAAAAAATCAGCGAAACCTACACCCCCTATACGCTGGACCGTATCGAACTGCTGCGCCACGTTGAAGAAGCGGGTGTCCGGGTCTTCAGCCCCAGCCATAGCCTGATGCAGTTGATCAACCGACTCAGTGGTACCCAGAGCCTGTCTGCCGCAGGTATCCCCATGCCTCCGACCCGTGTAACCGAGTCGTTGCAGGCAGCAGAAGAAGCCGTCAGTGATTTTGATAACGCCGTGCTCAAGCCGTTGTATTCAACCAAGGCGCGCGGCATGACGCTGGTCGAAGCCACTGATCCTGACCTGCCGGAACAGCTGGCCGACTTTGCAGCCGACAACCCCATGCTCTACATTCAAAAGAAGCTGGACTTGTCAGGCCGCGATCTGGGCATGGTGTTTGTAGGTGGCCAATACCTCTGCACCTATGCCCGCGTCGGTGACAAGGATGCCTGGAACACCACCATTCACAGCGGTGGCCGCTATGAATCCTATGATCCTGACCCCGAGCTGATCGAACTGGGTCACAAGGCACAGGACTGCTTTGAGCTCGACTTCACCACTGTTGATATTGCGCTCACGGATGAAGGCCCCGTGGTGTTTGAAGTGTCCGCATTCGGTGGTTTCCGCGGTGCCCTCGAAGGCTGTGGCATCGACGCTGCCGCCGTCTACGTAGACTGGATTATGGATTCACTGGAACAAACGCCCTCATGCTGAACAACCCGCTTGACCCGCAACAGGTAGACAGCGCCATCGCCCACTGCCAACACCACTTTCTGCTGCAGCTGGACGACTTTGTGGTGCGTGTCGGCAGTAACAATGCCGAGCTGATCACCGCCCTGCAGGATTACTATCGCAGTTATCCCCAGCCCGTCGACGCGTCTGCTCAAGTGCAGCTGTGGATGATCGACCAGCCGTCCATCAAGCCCGAACAGGACTGGCGTGACTGGCCGCGTGAAACAGGCAAAAGCGGTCTTAAGGAAGCGATTACCGACCTGCCGAATGCGGAGCGACTGATCTACAAGGTCAAAACCGGCATGCTGATGCTGCAACGCCCGCAGAACCCTCTGCTGATCGGCCCGGCTATGGAGCATCTGGCGCAGGCGGTTAACTTCATCAATAACCAGCACCTGAACTACCTGCAGCATCAGGGCGGCCTGATCTGCCACGCTGCCGCGATGACCACCGATACCCGTGGTGTCGCAGTCGCGGCCAGTTCAGGCGGTGGCAAATCCACCCTGATGCTGCGCCTGATGGAACTGCCGCAGGCACGCTTTATCACCAATGACCGTTTGTTCGTGACCCGCACGGACAAGGGCACGCTGGCAAAGGGCGTCGCCAAGCTGCCGCGCGTTAATCCAGGCACCCTGCTCAACAACACGCGTCTTCGCTCCGTGTTGAGTGAAGACCATCAGACCAAGTTTTCAGCGTTGTCCAGGGACGAACTCTGGCAGCTGGAATTCAAATCCGATGTGCCGGTGGAAGACTATTATGGTGCTGGCAGCCTGTGCATGCGTGCGCCGCTGCATGATCTGATTCTGCTGAACTGGTCCCATAACAACGACCAGCCCTGTACGATTCGGCAGGTCAACCTGGCTCAGGAGCCACATCTGCTCCCCGGCATCATGAAGTCCCCCGGCGCCTTTTATCAGGATGCACAGGGTCGCTTCCTTGATCGTCCAAGCCTGCCGCCGCACGCGGATTACCTGCAGGCACTGAGCGGGCTGAACGTCTATGAAGTCACCGGTCGCGCCGATTTTGATCGTGTCGCTGACTGGTATCTTGAGGAGATTTTGCAACATGACTGAGTTGCTGCTGTTGCGCCATGGCAAGGCCGAACCCGCTGCCAGCGGAAGCGATGCCGCCCGCGTGTTGAAAACGCGCGGCAAGCGCGATGCCCAGCGCATCGGTCATTGGTTGCAACAGCACGACCTTAAGCCGGATTGCATTATCAGTTCTCCGGCCGAACGCGCTTTGGTCAGTGCCCAGAAATGCGCCAAGGTGATGGGCATTCCGGCTGCGACCATCGAGGTCGAACCTTCCCTGTATCTGGGATCGGCGGAAGCCCTCTGGCAACATATTCAGCCGCGCCTGGGTCACCACCAGCGCATTCTGCTGGTGGCCCACAACCCGGGTCTGGAGCACTTGCTGCAGCAGCTACTGGATGAGCCTCTGGCGCTTCCCGATGACGGCAAACTGATGCCCACCGCCACTCTGGCGCATCTGAGCACCGATGCCAGCATCCCCACCCCGGGGCATTGGCAGCTGGAACACCTGATTCGGCCCAGCACCCTGCCACGTCAATTCGCGTTCAAGCAGGACGGCCATAATGTCTGGCGTGATCGCCCCGAATACTACTACCAGCAATCCGGCGTATTGGCGTATCGCATCCACGAGGGTGAACTTCAGCTGTTGATGTTCAAAACACTCAAGAACCCGTTGTGGAAACTGGCCAAGGGGATAATCGAACCCGGCATGAGTGCCGCCGATTCCGCAGCCAAGGAAGCCTGGGAAGAGCTGGGCATTCGCGGTGAAGTTGACCCTCTGCCACTGGGTGATACCCGTCACGCCAAGTGGGGCGGCGAATGCGACCTGCGCCTGTTTGCCATGCGCGTCACCGATGCACCGGACAACGATAACTGGTGGCACGCTCAGCGCTACTGCCAGTGGCTCAGCCCGGACGCAGCCAAACCCGCCTGTGTGCTCAGTGATCTGGGACATTTCATCCAACAACTACGTACTCGCTTAGGCCATGACTAGACTGATCGCCCTGATTCGCCACGGCGACTATGAGCAGTTGGCACATACACCCAGCGCCCTTCAGCCCTACCCGCTCACCCAAGCGGGTGCCGAGGAGGTACGCAAGCAGGCACGCCGTTTTCGCGATTGGCTGATCGCACAGGATATTAAGCCCAGCGCCGAGGTGCACAGCTCGACACTGCTGCGCGCCTGGCAAACCGCGCACATCTACATTGAAGAGCTGGTCGATCTGTTCGGTTCGCCCCCAGAGGTCAGCAGTTTTTCCGATCTGTGTGAGCGCAGAGTCGGTTCCGTTGCCAACCTGAGTACCGATGAGATCGAGCGTATTCTGGAATTGGACCCGCGTTTTGACCCCGCGCCCAAGGGCTGGAAATCGGACAGTCACTACCGCTTGCCTCTGGAGGGTGCCGAGTCGCTGATGGACGCAGGGATTCGTGTGGCCGGTCATCTGCGCCTCTGTGCCGCCGCGCCGGAACAGGGTCTGCAGCTGGTATTTGGTCATGGCGCTGCCTTTCGTCATGCGGCCTATCATCTGAATGTCATCGAATTCGACGATATTAAACGGTTAAGCATGTATCACGGCCACCCCGTGGTACTCCAACAAGACCCGCTGACCGGCTGGAGCCATCACAGCGGCGACTGGAAAATCAGACAACAGCCCGAGCGACCTGACTGACAGGTCCGCCCAGAGGACGCCATGCCGAGCACCTTCCTGCCCACCATCAAGGACCTGCCGACCCACGCACGGATTCGCGCTACCCTGCCACCTGCCAGCTGCGTCTGGCCGTTGGAGAAAGGCTCTGCCGACAGCCGCCTGCGTGATGATGAGATGCGGCACAAGGCCTTGATCGATCCCTATCCGGCAGCCGATTGGCAGTGGCCCAAACATCCGGTGATTTTTATCTCCGACACCCATGCGGATGCCGAAGCCTTTGAAGCCTCGCTGGTTGCCAGCGGTGGTGTTCAGCTCAAGGGAGCACCGGGACATGGCCAGTTCAAACTGACCAAGGCGGGCAGGAAAGCGGAATTTATTATCGGTGGCGACTGCCTCGACAAGGGCCCCAGCAACCTGCAGATGCTGCGCAGTCTCAAGCAGCTCTACACGTTGGGCGCGCGCGTCACCCTGTTGGCCGGCAACCATGATCTGCGGTTGATGATGGGGTTGCTGTCGATGCAGCAGCAACGCCATACCGGCAATGAGCACATGTTTGCCCGCATGGGCAAAAAGGTGATTCCGCTGTTTCGTGAAGTGTTTGATACCCATCCCGAGCGCGACTGGCTGAAGGATGCACCTGACGCCGACAGCTGCCGCAAACTGCTGCTGCCGTCCGATGACTGGTTTGAGCGCTTTCCGGCCCATGCCGAAGGTGTGCTGACCGAAGCGGGCATAACCCGTGAGATGAAGAAAATGCGCAGCAAGGCCGACAGCTTCGAGCGCCACTGCCTCACGGCGGGTCTGGATATCCGCACGGTGTACGCCGTCGCCCAGTTTTGTCAGGAGCTGTTTCTCCATCCCAAGGGCGAGTTCTACTGGTTCTTCCAGAAGATGCAGCTGGTTCGTCGCACCGGCTCCTTCCTGTTCCTGCACGCGGGGCTGGATGATGTGATGAGTCGCGACCTCGTCGAAGAAGGCTTGAAGAAGATCAACAAGCGCTTTCGCAAGGCGCTGCACAAGGATCTTTTCACCTTCTACTACAGCTCGATCGCCAACACCTTCAGAACCAAGTATCGCGCGGCTGATTTGCCACTGAGCGATACCGGCGTACAGCAGATTCACAACTCTGGCGTGCGAGCACTGGTACATGGCCATATCAACCGTACCCGAGGCCAGCGCCTGGCCCTGCGCCAGGGCCTGCTGCATGTGGAAGCGGACATAACACTGGACCGCAATTCACGCCGTCAGGAAGGCTTGCGTGGCGTTGGCTGCGGTGCCACGATCATTCATCCCGGCCGCCGTATCATTGGCATCAGCAACGACTACCCGTTTGCCAAGGTATTTCGCCCCGAAACTCTTAACCCGGAGAGGTAATCCGCGTCCATGCCTGCGAAAAGCGAATTTGTACACGAGTCCTATCAGGACGGTGAAAGCATTCAGGATCTGCTCAAATCCATTGCCCGCGGTTTGGGCAAGGGCAAACTGGAATTCAGTGATGGTGACAGGGAGATGGTTCTGACCCCCGAAGGGCTGCTGCACCTCAAGGTGTCTGCCAGTGAAGATGAAACCCGCAACCAGCTCAACATCCGCATCCGCTGGGAAGAGCATCCCCGCGAAATGTCCGAAGATATTCTCAAGGTGAAGTAAGGCCTACCAGGGCAGACCTTGCGCGAAACGCTGAACCAGAAAATCACACAACAGCTGCAACTTGGGTGAGCGCTGCCGCGCCTGCGGATACACCAGCCAGACACCGCTGAACGGGTAGCGGTACTGTTCCAGCATGGATACCAGCTCGCCCCGCTCAAGCGCCGGTTCCACGTAGTAATCCGGCAACTGGGCAATCCCCAGTCCCTTGCTCACGGCATCCATCAACGCCGGTCCCGAATTGGAGCGCCAGCTGCCATTCACCTTCAATTCGCGACGCTGACCATTCTCGCTGAACAGCCAGAAGGTGTTGGAACCCTGCAGGCAGTTGTGACGACTCAGTTCCGACAGCGTATGCGGCATGGGAAAGCGCTGCAGATACTCAGGGCTGGCACACACATACTCACGCCGCGCACAAAGGCGCCGCGCCAGCAGGGTCGAATCCTTCAGCGTGCCCATGCGCACCGCCAGATCATAGCCTTCGTCGATCAAATCGGTTTGGCGGTTGGTCAGGTGCAGATCGAGGCTGATTTTCGGATATTCGAGCATGAAGTCATTCAGCTGCGGTGCCAGAAAGCGCTCACCGAAGGTGGTCGCACAGGTCACACGCAGCTTGCCCGAGGGTTCCGCCTGAAAACCGGCCAGCTCCTCTTCCGCAGCCGAAAACCGCTGCAGGAGTTCACTGCAATGCTGGTAGTAACGCTCCCCCGCTTCGCTGAGGCGAAACTTGCGCGTGGTTCGGTACATCAGCGGGGTGTTCAGATCCGCTTCCAGACGCGACACCAGACGACTCATATGCGACGGCGATACCTTCAGCTTTTTTGCTGCAGCGGAAAAACTGCCCTGCTGTACCACTTCGACGAAGGCTTCGATCGCATCCCAATTACGCATCAGGGGTCCTTTTATTACAACGACTTGTGATTATTTTGCCAAAGCTTACAAAAACAGAAATTTTCTCTGATTAATGCGCGATATAACTTATAAAACCGCTATGTATCCGCTTTGAAACTGACGAAAATAAAGCCTGTTTTTTTCCTGGCCCATTCATTACACGGCCACCTTTTATGCCCTGAGCAGGAGCCTCGCATGTCCATTGAACGCATCCACTCCACCGACCGTATGAGCCGCATCGTTAAACATAACGGCACCGTCTACCTGTGCGGCCAGACGGCTGGCCAGGCGGAATGGGATATCGCCGAGCAGACGCGTCAGTGTCTGGCCAAGATTGAAGGCCTGCTGGACGAAGCTGGCAGCAGCAAGGCAAGCATGCTGTCCGTGACCATCTACATCCGCGACATGAAAGACTTTGCAGCCATGAACGAAGTCTGGGATGCCTGGGTAGCCGATCTGCCGAAACCCGCTCGCGCCTGTGTCGAAGCACGTATGGCACGTCCGGAAATCCTGGTCGAGATGACCGTTACAGCCGCTATTGAAGCCTGATAGCGCCCCGGCCTGTGGATAACACCACAGGCCTATCTTCCCTTTATTATTGCTGCTGAGCAAAAATACTTTTCAATTGGTGCCATTATCAAGGGCGCCAACCGGGTCTAGACTGTGTTCAAACCGAATACAGGAGACCTGACCATGAAATCACGCGCGGCCGTTGCCTGGAAAGCAGGCGCCCCCCTCACTATCGAAGAAGTTGACGTTCAAGGCCCGAAGGCGGGCGAAGTTCTGGTACGCATCGTTGCGACCGGCGTCTGCCATACCGATGCGTTCACGCTGTCAGGTGCTGACCCCGAGGGTATTTTCCCCTCCATTCTGGGTCATGAAGGCGCGGGTGTTGTAGAAGAAGTGGGTCCGGGCGTCACCACGCTGAAGCCGGGTGACCACGTGATTCCGCTGTACACCGCCGAGTGTGGCAAGTGTAAGTTCTGCCTGTCTGGCAAAACCAACCTGTGTCAGGCGGTACGTGCGACTCAGGGTCAGGGCCTGATGCCGGATGGCACCAGCCGCTTCTCCCTGAACGGTGAAACCCTGTACCACTACATGGGCACCTCTACTTTCTCCGAGTACACCGTGGTACCGGAAATCTCGCTGGCGAAGATCAACATCGACGCGCCGCTGGAAAAGGTCTGCCTGTTGGGTTGCGGTATCACCACCGGTATCGGTGCGGTACTGAACACCGCCAAGGTTGAGCCGGGCGCCACTGTGGCGATCTTTGGTCTGGGCGGCATCGGCCTGTCCTGCATCCAGGGTGCTCGCATGGCCGGTGCCGAGCGCATCATCGCCATCGACGTCAACGAAGACAAGTTCGAAATGGCACGCCAGTTCGGTGCGACCGATTGCGTAAACCCGAAAGATTACTCCGACCCGATCCAGCAGGTCATCGTGGACATGACCGACGGTGGTGTGGACTACTCCTTCGAATGTATCGGTAACGTTCAGGTGATGCGTTCTGCGCTGGAGTGCTGCCACAAGGGCTGGGGTGAATCCATCATCATCGGCGTGGCCGGTGCCGGTGAAGAGATCTCCACCCGTCCGTTCCAGCTGGTCACCGGCCGCGTCTGGAAAGGCTCTGCGTTCGGTGGCGTTAAAGGCCGCAGCCAGTTGCCGGGTTATGTGGACGACTACATGAACGGCAAGATCGAAATCGATCCGTTCATCACTCACACCATGGGCCTGGAAGATATCAACAAGGCGTTCGACCTGATGCACGAAGGCAAGAGCATCCGTTCGGTGATTCTGTTCGATAAGTGATACGAGTTGGTGTTTAAGGTGCCTTTGGCCGTGGCCACCGCTTCTGTCTGACACGCCGTGAACCCATCCATGGGGGCTCCCTGCCGCCATCCCTGGCGGCAGAGGGTCAGTCAGAAGCGGCAACCCCGTCCTTTGAAAGACTCTGCCATATTCCAGCACAAGCACTTTTCAGGAGAACGCATATGTCACAAGCAGCTCCCGAGCTGATCGCCAGCAACAAATGCTTTGACGGCTGGCTCAAGCGTTACAAGCACAGCTCCCGCTCAACCGGCACGGAGATGATCTTCGCCATCTACCTGCCGCCCCAGGCACAGACTCAACCGGTACCCGTGCTCTACTGGCTGTCCGGTCTGACCTGCACCGATGAAAATTTCATGCAGAAAGCCGGTGCCCAGCGCATTGCGGCTGAATTGGGCATCGCGATTGTGGCGCCCGATACCTCTCCGCGTGGTACCGACCTGCCCGGTGAGCATGACAGCTATGATTTCGGCTCTGCGGCCGGTTTCTACGTCAATGCGACTCAGGAACCCTGGTCAGCGCATTACAACATGTACGATTACGTCACGGCAGAACTGCCGGAACTGATCGAACAGCACTTCCCAGTCACCGATAAGCGCTCTATCAGCGGTCACTCCATGGGCGGCCATGGTGCCCTGATTTGCGCGCTGAAGAATCCGGGTCGTTATGCCTCCGTATCCGCTTTCGCACCGATCTCTAACCCGACCAACTGCCCCTGGGGTGAAAAAGCCCTGACCGGTTATCTGGGTGAGGATCGCGAAAGCTGGAAGGCCTGGGACAGCTGTGAGCTGATTGCTAATGCGGAAGAGAAACTGCCACTGCTGGTGGATCAGGGTGAAGCGGATGATTTTCTGGCTGAGCAGCTGAAACCTGAAGCACTCAAGGCGGCCTGCGAAACAGCTGGCCACCCGCTGGAGCTGCGCCTGCAGCCCGGCTACGACCACAGCTACTTCTTTATCGCCAGCTTTATCGAAGACCACCTGCGCCATCACGCCAAAGCGCTGGGCCTTGGCTGATTAGTACGGTTATCCCTGTAAAGCAGACATAAAAAAACGCCGACCCGTGTATCACCGGTCGGCGTTTTCTTTAGCAGCCAGTAACGGCTTACAGAGCGGCCAGGATGGTTTCGGCGCTGCTCTTGTCGAAATCTTTCTCGTCAACGTTCAGCAATTCAACCACACCGTCGTTGACGATCATGGCGTAACGCTTGCTGCGCTTGCCGAACTGAATACCGGTCAGGTCGAATTCCAGACCCAGAGCGGCAGCGAATTCACCGATACCGTCAGCCAGCATGATAATTTCATCAGCGTTCTGCGCCTTGCCCCAGGCATCCATCACGAACACATCGTTTACAGAGGTGCAGATGATGCTGTCCACGCCCTTGGCCTTGATCTCGTCAGCCTTAACCACGAAACCCGGCAGGTGAGCTGCAGAGCAAGTCGGGGTGTAGGCACCCGGCACAGCGAAGAGAACAACTTTCTTGCCTGCGAAAAGGTCAGCCGTGTTCACGGCTTCAGGGCCTTCCGCGCCCATCACACGCAGTTCTACATTAGGAAGGGTATCACCGATCTGAATGCTCATGCTCTGCTCTCCATTACACTATAGTTGAGTGATTTGCTCAGGATTCTAGCAGCCAACCAAGGCTCCTGCCTAGCGGACACCTTCAATATAGCCAATCCAGCCACTCAGCAGCGCGATGAAATCTTCCAGACCGGCTTCGGCGGCGTCATCACTCCAGCCAAAGCCATCTTCCAGTTCATCTTCATCGCCCTCAGCCTGTATCCAGACACGCGCGCTTTCACTGTCCAGGCGCAAACTCAGCTCGCGACCATGCCACTCATACTGGCCATGCTTGTGTGCGGCAAGACGCTCCGCTTCCTGCAAAATCTGTGCAGCTCGCGCACGATCAGCGCCCAGTTCTTCACCCAGCCAACGACCAAACAGCGCCTGTTCATATTCCACTATCGCTTCGGGCTGATCATATAGATCCTGTCTGAATTCGTACTCCACCCGACACTACCTCTTCAACACATCCAAATTCGCCCAGTTGGCGTAAGCGCTCATGATACCCTAAGCCCAACAGGGAAGAGTGATCAGGAGATCAAATGGACGACACCAAGCCTAAACAGCGTCTCTCCGCAGCTGTACCCAGCAGTCGCTTGTCGCGTATGGCCAGTTTGACCGGTCTTGCCGGGCGAGTAGCAGGTAATCTGGTGGCCGATGGCAGCCGACACTGGCTTAAAGGCCAACGTCCCGCCATGTCGGAGCTGTTGCTGAGTCCCAAAAACCTGGAACAGGTCGCCATTAAGCTCGCCCGTATGCGCGGTGCCGCGATGAAGCTGGGGCAGCTGATCTCCATGGATTCGGGCACCTTGCTGCCACCCGAGCTGGCCAAGGTGTTGGCACGACTACGTGATGATGCCGTGATCATGCCCGCCGCGCAGCTGGTCGATGTGCTGGAGCAGAGCTGGGGTAAGGACTGGGATCAAACCCTGGCTCAATTCAGTTTTGAACCCGTCGCTGCAGCCTCTATCGGGCAAGTCCACAAAGGCCGCACTCATGATGGACGCGAACTGGCGATCAAGATTCAGTATCCGGGCGTTCGTCGCAGTATCGACAGCGATATCGACAACGTGGTGTCACTCCTGCGACTGAGTGGCTTGCTGCCTCGCGAGTTGGATATTGACCCTCTGGTCACTGAAGCCAAGCACCAGCTCCATCTGGAAACCGACTACTTGCATGAACAGCGCCAGCTGGAGGACTACGCGCAGGCACTGAAGTCCTTTCGTCATGCCGATGCCCTGCTGATTCCCGGCGTAGAGTCCAGCCTGTCCACCGAACAGATCCTGTGCATGGATTTTATAGAGGGCGTTAGTCTGACCCAGGCCGCCGATCAGCAAGGTGACGTGCGACACCAGATACCGGCTCTGCTGCTGGAGCTGTTTTTCTGTGAGCTGTTCCAACTGCAGCGCGTGCAAACGGACCCCAACCCGGCCAACTATCTATACAACCTGACATCAGACCAGCTGGTGTTGCTGGATTTTGGCGCCGTGCGCCAGTTTTCGGATGACTTCGTGCATCACTACCATACCGCGATCTGCGCGGCGACTGACCGGGATACAACCGCACTTGCCGAGGCGCTGGAGACACTGGGGTTCTTCAGTCAGCGCCATGACGCCGCCAACCGTCAGGTGGTGTTGGATATTTTCATTGAGGCCACCGAGCCTCTGCGTACGCCCGGTGCATATGATTTTGGCCGCTCTGACCTGGCACAGCGCATTCACCAGCGCGGCATGGCCATCAGCAGTACACCGGACGCCTGGCACACACCACCGGCGGATGTACTCTTTTTGCATCGCAAGATGGGCGGCTTGTACATGCTGGCAGCCCAACTGGGGGCACAGGTCGATGTACATGCGATTTTCAGCCAGTACCGGGCGTTGTCATGACGCTACTGACACGCCTGGAACAGCCTATACAGGCCGTCATTGTCGGTGCCAGCGGTGGCATTGGGCTGGCTATGCTGGAGGCTTTGCTGAAAAACCCGGCGGTGGAAAAGGTTCACGCCTTCACCCGTAAACACACCACCAAGTTGTCCCAACTCGCCAGCAGTTACAACAGACGCTTATCCCTGTATCCGATTGATTTAAATGAAGAATCGAGTATCGAGGCAGCCGTGGCTCAATTGGGCACGGCATCACCCAACCTGGTGCTGATCACCAGCGGTTTGCTGTATACCGAAACTCGAATGCCGGAGAAAAGCTGGAGACAGCTGGATGGGGAGTACTTTCATCAACAGATGCAGATTAATGCCTTGGCTCCGGCACTGCTGGCCAAACACCTGATTCCGCGCATGCCTAAAGATCGGCCAGCCATTTTTGCCGCCCTGTCTGCACGTGTCGGCAGCATTGGAGATAACCGTTTGGGTGGTTGGTACAGCTATCGCGCCAGCAAGGCGGCGCTGAACATGCTGTTGAAATGTACGGCAATAGAGGCCAAACGCCGCTGGCCTCAGCTGGTGGTCGCCGGTTTACACCCCGGCACCGTCGATACCGCGCTGTCGGCGCCCTTCCAATCACGCGTCCCGGAAGGGAAACTGTTCACGCCGGAGTACTGTGCGACATCCTTGTTAAGGGTGCTGGATGGTCTGACACCACAGGATTCGGGACAGGTCTTTGCCTGGGATGGTCAACTGATTACGCCTTAACCGGCTCAGCTGTCTTCAGACACCCAACGAATTTCGACCGGACGCACACCCCACTCCAGTGCCGCATCCACATCGGTACCCATATAGATATCAATCTTGTGATCCCAGCGCCAGTGCATCTTGTCCAGCACTCGGTACCGCCCCGGCAAGCCGACAATTTCGACCAGGGTATTACGCTTGAGCCCCTTGGCAATCAGGTCACGGGACACTGCCACCACTTTCATGCCCGGTTTCAAACGGTCACCCCAGGCGGCCAGAGTAGGCTCGGCATTGGTTTGGCCCGCCACTGAATTGTAGGCCGATGCCATCACCTTCAGGCTTTGCGGCTCTTCATCCGACGCACGACTCACCCCGCTCCAGAGCGCAAGCGGCAATATACAAATCATACACTTAGCTACAAAAGAAGACATTTACACCCACGATGATGAATTTTTAGTGACAATCGAACCAGTGCACAGTATATATCTTTTTCCATTATGAGGAGGATGCATGCGTGTATTCACCCCCCGAGCTCGAACTCGACCTGACCCCCAGCCTGTATGACACCATCGCCGACGCCCTGGTTGAAAACGGCTATCTGATACTGCCTTCGGCCTTACCGGAAACACTGACACAGGACCTCTACCAGCATTTGAGAGCACATCGTGATGATGAGTTCCAACGTGCAGGCATTGGACGTGAGCAGGACCACCAATTACATGGTCGTATTCGACGCGATCAAATTCGTTGGCTGTCGCGCGACCAGCACCCGATTGAGGCCGCGTATCTGGATTGGATGGAAGGTCTGCGTGAAGGTTTGAACCGCCGCCTGTTCATGGGCCTGTTCGACTACGAAGCTCATTTTGCCCATTACCCGGCAGGCGCTTTCTATAAGCGCCATCTGGATGCTTTTCGTGGCCAGACCAACCGTATTTTGACGACCGTGTTTTACCTTAACCCGGACTGGGACGCGCAAAACGGCGGCGAGCTGCTGATGTGGCCAGAGCCGGGCAGTGACGAGGTCATGATGAAAGTTGTGCCTCAGATGGGCACCCTTGCGATCTTTCTGAGCGAGCAGTTCCCGCATGAAGTACTACCGGCCACCACGGACCGGTTCAGTATTGCCGGCTGGTTCAGGGTCAACACCAGTTTGAACAACCAGATCGACCCGCCCCACTAACCCCGTTTTACAATAGCTGCAGCGGTGGCTCTTGCATGGCCGAGAGCTGCTCGCGCAGCTGCAGAATATGCTCACCCCAGTAACGTTCGGTGTTGAACCAGGTAAAGTTGCGTGGAAAAGCCGGGTCTTCCCAGCGCCGCGCCAGCCATGCACTGTAATGCAGCATACGCAGGGTGCGCAGTGCCTCCACAAGATGCAGCTCACGCGGGTCGAAATCGGCAAATTCATTATAGCCTTCGACTACTTCGGACAATTGCAGCTGCTGTTGCTGACGGTCATCACCCGTCAACAACATCCACAGGTCCTGCACCGCCGGCGCCATGCGTGCGTCATCAAAGTCGACGAAGTTCGGCGTGTCATCGCGCCAGAGGATATTACCGCCGTGGCAGTCACCATGAACACGGATATTGCGAACATCACCCGCCGCGTCATAGCAGCGTTCAATATGGCTAAGCAGATCAGCGGTGAGGCTCAGGTAAGCATCACGCAATGAGGACGGGATAAAGCCTTGCCCAATCAGCTCAATGCTATCGCGGCCATAGGTTTGAATATCCAGTGCAGGGCGTGTCTTAAACGGCTGAGCCTGACCCACCAGATGGAAGCGACCCAACGTCTGGCCCAAGCGGTAGAGATGATCGGGATCACCCAACTCAGGTGCTCGACCACCACGGCGTGGATACAGCGAAAAGCGGTAACCGTTGAAACGGAACAGGCTTTCGCCCTGCTCATTACGCAGCGGTGCGACAACTGGGAGCTCCTGCTCATCCAGCTCGAAACACAACTGATGTTCTTCCTGAATCTGCTCATCCGACCAACGGTTGGGGCGGTAAAATTTGGCAATGATCGGCTCAGCCTCATCGATACCGACCTGGTACACCCGATTTTCATAGCTGTTAAGCGCTAAAATCCGCCCATCGCTCAGATAGCCCATGGAGTCCACCGCATCCATCACGGTATCGGGGGTAAGCTGGTAAAACGGCTGGCTGTCATCCTGTTGCATAGGGCACCTGAATTCAGAGAGTTCACCATTCTACTGCGCCACGTCCGACATCCCAAAGCTCGCGACATCAACCCACGCAAGAAATAACACTTTCAACGTACGACAAAGATGACTTGTGCTGTTAAACGGCTACACTTGGCATAGTAGCTGCTTTACCATGAGTTAATTCTCAGGCCTTCACAGGGATAGTAACGCCTGTATCCAGCAAGGGATTCTAAAGGGGTTCCCAATGAAGGTCGCACATAAGGTCGCACTGGCCGCTTCTCTGGTGGTTATTCTGGCGTTTACCGCCTTTTCCCTGTTCCAGTACAACTCGGTTCGTAACGCGCTATACACCAAGGCCGAAGACAGTGTCAAAGAGGCTTCAACCTCGCTGAGCAACGAGATCAGTTATTGGCTCAATGCCCGCCTGGATCTGATCAATTTGATGGCCAACACCATTGACCGCGACTTCAGCCGCGAAACCATTGATTGGCTGTTTTCAGCTGAAGTGCTGAAACAGCAATTTATATTGGTTTTCGGTGGCATGGATGTCGACGGCAAGGCTATCAAGAATGACGATAGCTGGAACCCACCACCCACATGGGACGCACGTAAACGCCCCTGGTATCCTTATGCCAGGGAAAACAGTGAAGCGGTTCTGACGGCTCCCTATGAAGACTCAACAACCGGCGAAATTCTGATCTCTGCCGTCGCCAAACTGACGGATAAGGGCCAGTTTGTTGGTGCCTTCGGCGGCGATATCAGCCTGGTCTCCGTAGCCGATACCGTGAATTCAATCACGTTCAATGACACCGGCTATGCCTTCTTGATCGGCCGTGACGGCAACATCATCAGTCATCCCAACTCCGAGCTGAATGGCACCCCTCTAAGCACGTTTTTAGGGCAAGGCATGCCCTCATTCAGTGCAACCCTTCAGCCTATTACCGTTAATGGTCAGGACATGCTGATCGCCTTCCGTCCGGTGCAGGACCTGCCCGGCAGCGACTGGCTGGTGGGTGTGCTGTTGGATAAAAGCAAGGTCATGGCCGATGCCAACGAATTCGGCATCTGGGCAATTGTCGGTGCCATTATCAGCACCTTGCTCAGCTGCGTCGTCCTGTACCTGCTGATGCAACGTATTCTGGCGCCCCTGGGACGCCTGAGCACAGCACTGGCCGAGATCAGTCAGGGTGAAGGCGACCTGACGCAACGCCTGAACCTGAACTCCAAGGACGAGTTCGGAGCTCTGGCGAAGTCCTTTGACGACTTCATTTCTTTCCTGCAGCGCCTTATCAGCGAGATCAAACAGGAAGCCTACAGCATGCAGGAAAAAGCGGGCGACACCGCTCAGTCGGCATCAACCTCAACCTCACATATCCGTCAGCAATTGGATGAGTTGGACCAGTTGGCGACCGCCATGCATGAGATGTCAGCCACCGCACAGGAAGTGGCGAAGAGTGCCCAGACAACGGCCGAAGCGGCCCGCCAGGCTGATACCTTCGCCCAAGACGGCTCAATGGTGATGGAACAAACCCGTGCCGCGATCGATACACTGGTAACCGATATGAACCAGGCAATGGAGAATATCAATCAGCTGACCCATTACAGCAATAACATTGAATCGATCCTGACCACGATTGTGGATATCTCCGAGCAAACCAACCTGCTGGCCTTGAACGCAGCCATCGAGGCAGCGCGTGCCGGGGATCTGGGGCGAGGCTTTGCCGTGGTGGCCGATGAAGTACGCGCTCTGGCTTCACGGACGCAGCAGTCCACCACCGAAATCCGCAGCATGATCGAGCAGCTGCAGCAGGGTGTTGCCACTGCAGAGAGCAGTATTCGCGATAATACGGATCGTGCGCTGGATACTCAGACCCATGCACAAACCGCCAGCAATTCACTGGAGAGTATTCGAGACAGCATACGTTCAATCAATGAAATGACGGTGCAGATCGCCACGGCGGCGGAAGAACAGAGTTCCACCACCGAGGAGATCAACCGCAACACCACCAATATCCGCGACCTCAGTCAGCAGGTAGCGGATGGTGCCGAGCAGCAGACCGAACTCTGTCACAACATGAACCAGTTGAGCCAAAGCCAGAGTACTCAGTTGGGACGCTTCAAGGTATAGGAAAGGCGGGCTACGGAGTCAGCGCGCTAGCCACGCTGGCTTCGGCCAGATCCTGCTGCATTTCTGCCAAAATCCAGTCACGAAAGGCTTCCATGCCATAGGTAAGGGAGCGTTTTTCCTGGTACACCAGATAAAACCCCTTGGGCTTGTCCAGAGTAATGTCGAAGGGCACCACCAGCTGTCCGGACTCAAGCTCACGTTGTACCAGCGCACGGTCGGCCAACGCCAGACCTATGCCTTCAATGGCAGCCGATACCGCCAGTGCCGTACTTGAGAACGACATGGTGCGGGTCAAACCGGTCACGCGCACCCCTAGCTGACGCAATATCTGCGGCCACTCCTGGCGTCGATCGCTCACATGGATCAGCGTATGGCGCAGCAGGTCTTCCGGGCTTTTCAGGGCATTAGGTCCTTCCAGCAGGCGCGGACTGCATACCGGTGTTGAGGCCAGATGACGCAGGAAGTGAATATCCACACCCTGCCAGTTACCCTCACCGTAATAAACGGCGATATCCGTATCCGAATGCACAAAATCCACATAACCGGTGGTTGCACTGAAACGCAACTCCACGTCGGGATATTGTTCCTGGAAGCGACCGATACGTGGTACCAGCCAGCGAGACAGGAAGGCAGGTGCCACACTCAGATTAACGGCGCTGAGGTTGGGCGAGGTCATCAATCGTCGGGTGGCACTTTCCACCTCATCCAGCGCCAGCTGTATCGAGGGCAGATAGCGCTCCCCTGCGGCCGTCAGATTGACCTGTCGACGTTCACGCCGAAACAGTTTCAAACCTAAAAATTCTTCAAGCGACTTGATCTGGTGACTGATCGCAGAGGGCGTCACACACAGCTCTTCTGCAGCCTCATTAAAGCTTTGCAGACGGGCCGCAGACTCGAAACTGCGCAGGGCATTCAGGGGTGGCAGGCGACGAATGGCAGGACTCCAGAGATAGTTTAGTTTTATTCAACTATAGCCTGAAAAAGGATCTTTTGTGATCAGTTCGATTAGACCTTAGTATTAGCGCCGAAATCAACAGCCAATTTAAGGAGCTCTACTCTAAAATGTCCGACTTCAACCGCATGGTAATGACACAGAATGGTCTGGTAGATGTGGATTACTATGTTGAACAGGCACGTCGCGAACGTGCTGAACTGCTGGCCACCGCAATCAAGTCCATGTACCGTGGCATCGTCAGCATGCTGAAGCCTCGCCGCCCGCTGGCAGGCGCTTCTGCACTGGTCAACTGAGTAGACGCTGGAGCAGGCACCGCCCTGCTCCTCCTCAGCTTGCCAACACCTCTTCCGACTTTTCCAGTATTTCTACCGCCCGCTTCAAGGCATCAAAACACCGCTTATCAATTGCCGTATCCAGGCTTTGCTCCATGATCGCCAACGTTTCAAGCACCGGTGTTGCACCCCTGTAGGGTCGCTCGGCCGTGATGGCATCAAAGATATCGGCTGTTGTGATGATGCGCGTCTCCAGTGAAATATCTTCAGCCTTGAGACCACGTGGATAACCCTTGCCATCAAGTCGCTCATGGTGCGCACCGGCCACCTTGGCAAGTTCGGCAAAGGCCCCGATTCGCCCCAGAATTTCTTCCGTGAAACGGGCGTGTTCCTGCACCCGGCCCCACTCATCCTGATCCAGTTTCCCGGGCTTATCCAGAATGCTGTTACTGACCCCAAGTTTGCCCACATCATGCAGCAGGGCACCACGCCTCAGCCAACGCCTGCGCTCCTGACTCAGTCCCAGTTGCTCCGCAATCATGTCGGTGTAAAGCGATACGCGTTCACTATGACCCGCGGTGTAGGGGCTTTTGGCATCGACGACCTGACCAAATGCCGCCGCCACTCGGTCCAGATAATCATCATCCACGTCGATTTGATGCCCTTCGGGACAGAGCGCCAAAACCGATTGCGACAGCTCCGGTCCTGCCAGGGTTTGCCAGAACCCCGGTTGCTGTGCGACCTGTTCCAGCACGGCAACCAGCTCAGGATCAAACCAAAGTCCACTGCGCGCGCGCGCTTCCTTAAGTGCAGCCTCACCATCGGCCGCCGTATGAAAGACATCAACCACCTGAGTCAGCAAGGCAATACGTGCATACAGGGGTATTGCGTCCCCCTTCAAGCCCTGCGGACGCCCCTGGCCAGACCAGTGCTCATCCAGGCTATGAATGCCGTCAGCCACCTGCTCATTGAACCCCAGATCCCGTGCGATGGCGGCACCGCGTTCGCACCGGGTTGCAATCATTTCATCGGCCAGCTGCTCACCGTCTCGTGCAATCCGCATCAGCTTGCGAAAACGTTCCGCCAGCCCCTGATCCCGGCCCGTGTGCTGCAATACAAAACGCACCACCTGACCAAGGCTGCCATCCACCCATTTGAAGTCGCGCTTGAAGCTCAGGTCATCTGCGCCATACAGCTCACAGATACGTGCCGCATTACTGCTGCAGCCCAGATCCTTCAACAGCAGGGTGTAATAGAGTTCCCACTTCTGGGTTTCATCAAGCTCAAGATGCGCGGCTATCTGCATGCCGATCCAGCAGCAGCGCATGCAGTGGCCGGGAGGCTGGCCTTCGGTCATATCCAGTGCATGGGAAAGGGCACTGATCAGCTCGGATAGCTTCAGCCCCTGACCCAGGTCCATCCGCCAACGTTCCATCACTGCCCTCCCACGTTAAGGTGTGTACTTAGTGTACGCATGCAGGGCGATTTAAGCCCACTTGGATTGAGCACCGACCCAGCGCTGCCAACGGGCGTTCACCCATAGCGACAGCATAATGACGGCGCCGCCAATTAACAGACGCTGCATGTCCGCATCACGATTCCAGATAAGCAGGTTAACGATCAGCCCCGCTGGAATCAGTGCATTGTTCATGATGCCCAGTGTTCCCGCATCCACCAGCGTAGCACCCTTGTTCCAGAAGAAGAATCCGAGACCCGAGGCCGCCAGACCCAGCCAGGCCAGCACGCTCCAGTGGGTGGTGGTTTGTGGCAGTCGCTCGGGGTTACCCAGCAACAGCCAGGCTGGCAGTACCAGCAGGAAGGCACCGATGAAGAAGAACCCGAAACTGTGCCAGAGCTGACGCCCTTCCACCTGATAGTGACGAACCAGATGCGCATAGCCCACCTGACCGGCAGCAAAGGTCAGGTTAGCCAGCTGAAGCAGCAGGAAACCGCGAATGAAGTCATCACTGACAGAGTTGTAGCGGATAATCGCCGCACCGATCACCGCAACGGCGGTTGAAACTATCGGTGCCAGGCTGAAACGACGCTGCAGCAGGTTATCGATCAAGGCCACATAGAGCGGAGTGAAGATGGTAAACAGCAGCACCTCAGGCACGCTGAGGTATTCAAACGAGAGATAGAGACAAATGTAGGTAATCCCGAACTGCAATGCGCCCACTGCAGTAATACCGGCCATCAGCCCCGGCGCCAGACGGCCCGGACGCAGCAGGGGCAGGAAGATCAGTGCAGCCAGTACGATACGTGTCAGTACAGCAAAGTAGCTGTCGACCTGACCCGCCAGATACTCGCCAATCAGGCTGAACGACACAGCCCATAGCAGGGTTACGGCAACCAAATACGGCATGATGGCTCCTTGAAGCGACTAAATCGAGCCGACAAGGATAACGCCGCAGCCTTTGCGATTCGAGATTAAAGTATCCGTCTTTGGGTGTCGCTACTTTGAGTCATCGCCAGATACTGTTCAGGATTGAGCAAGAGGGCCTGATCCAGCTCTACCTGCAGCCCGGTTTCCCGATGCAGAATCTTTTCCAGCTCGTCACGATCGGGACGCCCAATAAAACTGATCTGCCGACCTTCTGCCGGGATATCCACACCTGCCGTGCGCCCCGGTGGCAGGTAAATGGTGCCGTTATTAAAATCCACCGCAAAGGCGATGACGCCAGGCACAAAGAAAAACAGCAAACCCACCCCGTTGAGCGCAGCCACCGCTGGGTCGATACGTCCGCTGACCTGACCTTTGCGCTCAGGGTAAAGCACGGTGCCGCAGCCACTGAGCATGGAAACCACCAGTGTCAGCGCCAGTGTCCGTTGCATGCATCGCATATCAGGCACCTCAGGAGTCGGCAGCCATCAACTCTTCAGCAAAGGGGCGATATGCTGAAAGCTGGGGACCTTCAAGAGAGGTCAGGGGCAGGATCGGCTGCTCCTGAACAGTTTCCAGCACCTTCTGCTGGCGTACCTGGGGATTAATCACCGGCTGTTCTTCATCGGTGTTCAGCATCACCAAACGAGGTGCTGACTGGAACATGAAAGGCTGCAGTGCCAAAGGCAATCCGGCAACGGTTAGCAGTAAGGTGAGGGCCAGCGTCAGTCGAAACATGGAATCAACTCCAAAAAATACACTTTCCCACTCATAATCAATCTTTGTGCCAGAATAAAAATATTCTTTAAAATCAGCAGGTTAAATTCATATAAATCCAGTATGCCTGATTTCAGCCCTGTTCATCCAGCGTTAAGTGTCCGGAGATTACCGACACTATATACCGTCATTTTCATATCCTATACAAATCAATAAGTTACGATGTCTCTACATGGATACAAAACAAAACACAGACACAAAAAAACCCGGCGCGGGCCGGGCTTTTTAACTGCTAACGCTTTGTTTTAGTTAACTTTAGCGTCCAGCTCACCGGTCATGTAACGCTCGGACATGTCTTCCAGCGAGATCGCCTTGATCTTGCTGGCATGGCCGGCGGTACCGAAGGCTTCATAACGGGCAATACAGATTTCGCTCATCGCCTGCATGGTGGCCTTGAGGAATTTACGCGGGTCGAACTCGGACGGGTTCTGCGCCAGGAAACGACGCACCGCGCCAGTAGATGCCAGACGCAGGTCAGTATCGATGTTGACCTTGCGCACACCGTACTTGATGCCTTCAGCAATCTGCTCAACCGGCACACCGTAGGTTTCCGGAATCTCGCCACCGAATTCGTTGATCACGGCCAGCCACTCCTGAGGTACAGAAGAGGAACCGTGCATTACCAGGTGAGTGCCCGGAATACGGTCGTGGATCGCCTTGATGCGGTCGATCGCCAGAATGTCACCTGTCGGCGGACGGGTGAACTTGTAGGCACCGTGTGAAGTACCACAGGCAATTGCCAGCGCATCCACATTGGTCTTGGTGACGAAGTCAGCCGCTTCATCCGGGTCAGTCAGCATCTGGTCATGAGACAGGATGCCTTCAGCACCGATACCGTCTTCTTCGCCAGCCTGTCCGGTTTCCAGGGAGCCAAGGCAGCCCAGTTCACCTTCAACAGACACACCGCAGGCATGCGCCATTTCAACGGTACGACGGGTTACGTCGACGTTGTACTCGTAGCTGGCCGGTGTTTTACCGTCTTCACCCAGAGAGCCGTCCATCATGACAGAGGAGAAGCCCATGGCGATGGAGCGCTGGCACACAGCCGGGCTGGTACCGTGGTCCTGGTGCATGCACACAGGTACATCCGGGAACTCTTCGATCGCAGCCAGAATCATGTGGCGCAGGAAGTTGGAGCCCGCGTACTTGCGCGCACCGGCAGAGGCCTGCACGATCACCGGCGAGTCGGTCTTGGCCGCCGCTTCCATGATCGCACGCATCTGCTCCAGGTTGTTGACGTTAAACGCCGGAATGCCGTAGCCATATTCGGCCGCATGGTCCAGCAGCTGACGCATGGAGATCAAAGCCATGGTTTCACCCTTTGAATTGGTTCATCAAATTTAGTCTTCACCCAGCCTTGTGAGCATCGGGTGTACGGGTGCAGGCCTGGCCTGTACCCGTGTCGTAACGGACCGCAGTCTTTTACTTCGCTGCGCGCGCTTCCAGTACCGCTACCGCCGGCAGGACCTTGCCTTCCACGAATTCGAGGAACGCACCACCACCAGTGGAGATGTAAGAAATCTTATCAGCGATATCATATTTATCCACCGCAGCCAGGGTGTCGCCACCGCCCGCAATGGAGAAACCGGCGCTGTTGGCAATCGCCAGTGACAGCGCCTTGGTACCTTCACCGAACTGGTCGAATTCAAATACGCCGACCGGACCGTTCCAGATGATGGTGCCCGCGCTGGTCAGCAGTGCGGCCAGGTTTTTGGCAGACTCGGGACCGATATCCAGAATCATCTCATCGTCCGCCACATCATCGGCAGACTTGATGACCGCTTCAGCGGTCTCGGCGAACTCCTTCGCCACAACCACGTCTACCGGCAGCGGGATATCGACCTTTTCCATCAGCGCCTTGGCAGCCGGGATCAGGTCGTGCTCGCACAGAGACTTGCCGACCGGCTTGCCAGCAGCGGCCAGGAAGGTGTTGGCGATGCCACCACCCACGATCAACTGGTCACACTTGTCGGACAGTGCATTCAGCACTTCCAGTTTGGTCGATACCTTGGAGCCACCGACGATGGCCGCCATCGGACGGGCCGGCTTGTCCAGCGCCTTGGCCAAGGCATCCAGTTCGTTTGCCAGCAGCGGGCCTGCACAGGCAACCGGGGCAAACTTGGCGACGCCATGAGTAGAAGCCTGAGCACGGTGAGCCGTACCAAAGGCATCCATCACGTAAACATCACACAGAGCCGCCATCTGCTTGGACAGCTCTTCGTTGTCCTTTTTCTCACCCGCATTGAAGCGAACGTTTTCCAGCAGGACCAGCTCACCCTCTTCGACTTCAAAGCCGCCATCCAGCCAGTCCTTAACCAGCGGAACGGGACACTGCAGCAGCTTGCTGATGTACTCAGCAACCGGTGCCAGGGAGTACTGCTCTTCGTACTCACCTTCAGTCGGACGACCCAAGTGCGACATCACCATCACCTTGGCACCCGCTTTCAGCGCCTGCTCGATCGTCGGCAGGGAGGCACGGATACGGGCGTCGGAGGTCACCTGACCATCCTTGACCGGAACATTGAGATCTTCACGGATCAGCACGCGCTTGCCGGCCAGATCCAGATCGGTCATCTTCAATACGCTCATGAGAGGAGTTCCTACTTATTGTTAACTCAGTAATTCAGTCTTTGAGCTGCAGCCAGTACCGGGAGATATCCAGCATCCGGTTGGCAAACGCCCATTCGTTATCAAACCAGCACAGCAGCTTCAGCAGGCGGCCGCGCGACACCCGTGTTTGGGTACCGTCCACCACCGCCGAACGCGGATCAGTATTGAAATCCACCGAGGCATGAGGCTCTTCGGTGTATCCCAATAGTCCCGACAATTCATTGTTCGCCGCCGCTCGCAGCATGGCATTGACCTCAGCCGGGTCGGTATCCTGCTGCAGATTGATCGACAGGTCCATTAGCGAAACGTTGATCGTCGGTACCCGCACATGCAGGCACTCGAAGCGCCCGGCCAGGTGCGGCAACAGGCGATCGATACCCTTGCTCAGCCCCGTATCCACCGGCACGATCGACTGCATGGCACTGCGTGCCAGACGCAGATCGCTGCGATGATAGCTGTCGATGACCGGCTGATCGTTCATCGCGGAATGGATCGTGGTTGTTACGCCACTTTCGATGCCGAAATGACGGTGCAACAGATCCAACACCGGCACCACACAGTTGGTGGTACAGGAGGCTGCCGAGGCGATGCGATGCTCGGCCCTCAGGCAATCCTCGTTGTAGCCGAAGATCAGGGTCGCATCGATATCAGGCTGGGCAGGATGCGAATACAGCAAACGCTGAGCACCACTGGCCAGGTGCCGCTCGGCATCGGCGCGCGTTTTGAACGCACCCGAGCACTCCAGCACCAGGTCGACTCCCATTTCACCCCAGGGGATCTGCTCGGGCTCGGCCTGGCTGAGTACACGGATACGGTCTCCGTTGATCAGCAGGGCTTCGCCGTCGTTATCCACAGGCTTGGGAAAACGGCCATGGGTCGTGTCATAGCGGGTCAGGTAGGTCAGCGTATCCAGGTCGGACAGCTCATTAATGGCGACCACTTGCAGCTCGGACTCAAGCCCGCGTTGATAAATGGCACGCAATACACCTTGCCCGATACGGCCATAGCCGTTAATCGCGATTCGATAACTCATTCAGAAGCTTACCGCCGGACACCCAGAGGTGCCCGGCTGATCGATCGGCAGGCTGTTACAGCAGGCCTTCAACAGTGCTGACAACGTTGTCGACAGTGAAACCGAACAGCTTGAACAGTTCGCCCGCAGGTGCAGACTCACCGAAGCTGCGCATGCCAACGATGGCACCGTTCAGACCCACGTACTTGTACCAGAAGTCAGCGTGAGCCGCTTCAACTGCAACACGTGCAGTCACGGCTGCCGGCAGTACCTGTTCCTTGTAGGCGGCATCCTGCTTGTCGAAACGCTCGGTACACGGCATGGAAACAACGCGTACCTGCTTGCCTTTGGCGGTCAGTGCTTCAGCCGCATCAACGGCCAGAGACACTTCAGAACCGGTAGCAATCAGGATCGCATCCGGGGTACCGGCACAGTCACGCAGGATGTAACCACCGCGTTCGATAGCGGCAATCTGACCAGTATCACGGTTCTGGTGCGGCAGACCCTGACGGGAGAAGATCAGCGAGCTCGGACCGTCGGTACGCTGTACCGAGGCTTTCCAGGCAACACCGGATTCCACGGCATCACAGGGGCGCCAGGTTTCCATGTTCGGCGTCAGACGCAGGTTGGCGATCTGCTCGATCGGCTGATGCGTCGGGCCGTCTTCGCCCAGACCGATGGAGTCGTGGGTATAAACGAACAGCGCACGCTGCTTCATCAGGGCCGCCATGCGCACGGCGTTGCGGGCATATTCCATGAACACCAGGAAAGTGGCGCCGTAAGGAATGAAACCGCCGTGCAGGGCGATACCGTTCATGATTGCGCTCATGCCGAACTCACGTACACCGTAGTGGATGTAGTTGCCGCTGGCATCTTCACGGGTCAGGCCTTTGGAGCCGGACCACAGCGTCAGGTTGGAACCGGCCAGGTCAGCGGAGCCGCCCATAAATTCCGGCAGCATCGGGCCAAAGGCTTCGATAGCGTTCTGGGAGGCTTTACGGGACGCGATGGTGTCGCCTTTTTCGGCAACCTGAGCGATCCAGGCATCCGCTTTCTCGCCGAAGTCAGCCGGCAGTTCGCCAGACAGACGGCGCAGCAGCTCGTCAGCCAGTTCAGGGTAAGCAGCCTTGTAAGCATTCAGGCGCTCGTTCCATTCGTTCTCGGCGTGGCTGCCCGCTTCAGCGGCATTCCAGTCAGCGTACAGTTCTTCCGGTACTTCAAACGCCGGATGCGCCCACTGCAGAGCGTCGCGGGTCAACAGGATTTCGTCGTCGCCCAGCGGCGCACCGTGGCAATCTTCCTTGCCCTGCTTGTTCGGAGAACCAAAACCGATCACGGTTTTGCAGCAGATCAAAGTCGGCTGTTCAGTGTTTTCACGCGCCTGTTCGATCGCTTCACGGATCTGGTCGCTATCGTGACCGTCGATGCCACGGATCACCTGCCAGCCGTAGGCTTCGAAACGCGCCGGGGTATCGTCGGTGAACCAGCCTTCTACTTCACCGTCGATGGAGATGCCGTTGTCATCCCAGAATGCGATCAGTTTGCCCAGGCCCAGAGTACCAGCCAGTGCACAGGATTCGTGAGACACACCTTCCATCAGGCAGCCATCGCCCATGAAAGCGTAGGTGTAGTGGTCAACGATGTCGTGACCTTCACGGTTGAACTGAGCGGCCAGTGCTTTCTCGGCAACTGCCATGCCCACCGCGTTGGTGATGCCCTGACCCAGAGGACCAGTAGTGGTTTCAACACCCGGGCAGTAGCTGTATTCAGGGTGGCCAGCCGTTTTGCTGTGCAGCTGACGGAAGTTTTTCAGGTCATCGATGCTGACGTCGTAACCGGTCAGGTGCAGCAGCGAGTAGATCAGCATGGAACCATGGCCGTTGGACAGCACGAAGCGGTCACGGTCATACCAGTGCGGGTTGCCGGGGTTGTGCTTCATGAAATCATTCCACAGCACTTCGGCGATATCCGCCATGCCCATCGGGGCGCCCGGGTGACCGGATTTGGCTTTCTGTACGGCGTCCATGCTCAATGCGCGAATCGCATTGGCAAGTTCTCGGCGAGAGGACATCAATCTACTCCTGGGGTTGGACCCAACCTGAGGTTTACGGATTCGGGATATTAAAGGCGCAATTTTCGCCCAGATAGCGACCAGCTTCAAATCCAAATGCGCAAATAGAGCGTTTTTCATACTCAAGGCGCAAAATTTTCACGCAAAAAGTGGCTGATCGTTATGCAGGGGTGGAACTCTGGCGTTAAAATGCTCGGTTTAACAACACCCATGGATCAGCCCGGGCCACCCGGCTGCGCCTGAACCCCAATGAGGATTGTTTCCGGAAATGAGCGAATACAGCCTGTTCACCTCCGAGTCCGTGTCCGAAGGACACCCGGACAAGATTGCCGACCAGATTTCCGATGCGGTATTGGATGCCATCATCGCAGAAGACAAGTACGCCCGTGTGGCCTGTGAAACCATGGTCAAAACCGGCGTTGCCATTGTCTCTGGCGAGATTTCCACTTCTGCCTGGATTGATCTGGAAGACCTGGTGCGCAGCGTAATCTGCGATATCGGTTACACCTCTTCTGACGTCGGTTATGACGGCGAAACCTGTGGTGTGATCAACATCATCGGCAAGCAGTCTGTCGACATCGCCCAGGGCGTTGACCGCAGCCGTCCGGAAGATCAGGGCGCGGGTGACCAGGGCCTGATGTTCGGTTACGCGTCCAATGAAACCGACGTACTCATGCCGGCGCCGATCACTTTCTCTCACCGTCTGGTTGAGCGTCAGGCTGAAGCACGCAAATCCGGTCTGCTGCCCTGGCTGCGTCCCGATGCCAAGTCTCAGGTAACCTGCCGCTACGAAAACGGCAAGCCGGTTGCAATCGACGCGGTCGTCCTGTCTACGCAGCACAACCCGGATGTGTCTCAGGCTGACCTGCGCGAAGCGGTTCAGGAACTGATCATCAAGCACGTACTGCCGGCTGAGCTGCTGCACAAGGACACCCAGTACCACATCAACCCGACCGGCAAGTTCGTGATCGGCGGCCCGGTAGGTGACTGTGGTCTGACCGGCCGTAAAATCATCGTCGACACCTACGGCGGTATGGCCCGTCACGGTGGCGGTGCTTTCTCCGGCAAGGATCCGTCCAAGGTTGACCGCTCCGCTGCCTACGCTGGCCGTTATGTCGCCAAGAACATTGTGGCTGCCGGCCTGGCGGATCGCTGCGAAATCCAGGTGTCCTACGCCATCGGCGTTGCGGAGCCGACCTCGGTATCCGTCAACACCTTCGGCACCGGCAAGATCAGCGATGACAAGATCATCCAGCTGGTACGCGAGCACTTCGATCTGCGCCCGTACGCGATCACCAACATGCTCGACCTGCTGCACCCGATGTACCGTCAGACAGCGGCCTACGGTCACTTCGGTCGCAACCCGTTTGAAATGACGGTTGGCAACGATACCTTCCTGGCCTTCCCCTGGGAGAAGACCGACAAGGTTGATGCACTGAAGAGCGCCGCTGGCCTCTAAGGTGTCCGGGCAGTCACTCGCTGCTGCCCGCCCTCTTGCCTGTCGGCCCTCGCCGACAGGCATTTGCATCACTGGCATCCCCTCCCCGCCATGCGACATAATATCCTCCGACAGAATTTCACTCGGCAGGATTGTGCATGCGTATCCCCAGGGTTTTCGAACCTCAGCCGCTTAGCGCCGGCGCCCGTATAGAACTCGGCGACACCAGTATTCAGCACGTTGTGCGCGCCCTGCGCATGAACGACGGCGACAGCATCTGCCTGTTTAATGGCGAAGGTCAGGAGTGTCTGGCACGCCTGGTAGATGTCAGCAAACGCAGTGCCTGGGCCGAGCTGGAACAACCGACCACACCGGCAGTCGAATCCTCACTGCAGATCCACGTAGGCCAGACCCTTTCGCGCGGCGAGCGTATGGATTACGCCGTGCAGAAAGCCACAGAGCTGGGCGTCAGTCATATCACTCCGCTCACCAGCGAACGCTGCGAGGTTAAACTCAAGGGCGACCGTGAAGACAAGCGTCTGCGTCACTGGCAACAGGTGGCTATCAGCGCCTGTGAGCAAAGCCTGCGCACCCGTGTACCGGAGATCTGTGACGTCAGCCCGCTGGAGCAATGGATTCACAGCGTCGATGCCGAACTTAAACTGGTACTGCATCACCATACCGCACAGCCGCTGCAACAGATGGACCCTCCCGGCTCCGTTGCACTGCTGATCGGCCCCGAAGGTGGCCTGACCGAAGCCGAAGTCGACGCTGCACTGGCCGCCGGTTTCAAACCGGTCGCATTCGGCCCACGCGTGATGCGGACCGAAACGGCTCCCGTTGCGGCCTGCGCAATTCTGCACTACCTCTGGGGCGACCTGGGGTAAGATTGAGACCACATTCAGAACAGGACATTCAGGTATGACACTTAAAGTCGGCATCGTGATGGATCCGATCGAAGCCATCAGCTACAAGAAGGACAGCTCACTGGCCATGCTTTGGGCCGCTCAGCGCAAAGGCTGGGAGCTGCACTACATGGAGCAGCAGCACCTGTTTCTGCGTGACGGCACCGTCAAGGCACAGATGGCACCACTGAAAGTGGCCATGGATCCGGAGAACTGGTTCGAGCGTGGCGAGTATGTCATTCGCGACCTGGCCGAACTGGATGTAATCCTGATGCGCAAGGACCCGCCCTTCGACAACGAATTCATTTATAGCACCCACCTGCTGGCCATGGCCGAAGCTCAGGGTACGCTGATCGTGAACCGTACCGGCAGTCTGCGCGATTTCAACGAAAAGCTGTTCGCGACCCATTTCCCTCAGTGCTGCCCGCCGGTACTGGTGACACGCCGGGCCGACCTGCTGCGCGAGTTTCACGCCGAGCACAAGAATGTCATTTTCAAGCCGCTGGACGGCATGGGCGGCTCTTCCATCTTCCATATTCGTGAAGACGGCACCAACCTGGGCGTTATTATCGAGACCCTGACCGCCCATGGCACCGAAACCATCATGGCACAGAAGTACATCCCCGAGATCAAGGACGGCGACAAGCGCATCCTGATGATCAATGGCGAGCCTGTACCCTATGCTCTGGCGCGTATTCCCATGGCCGGCGAAACCCGTGGCAACCTGGCCGCCGGTGGCCGCGGCGAAGGCCGTCCCTTGAGTGACCGTGATCGCTGGATTGCCGAACAGGTCGGTCCGACGTTGCGTGAGAAAGGCCTGCTGTTTGTTGGTCTGGATGTGATCGGTGATTACCTGACCGAAATCAACGTGACCAGCCCTACCTGTATCCGTGAGCTGGATGACCAGTTTAACCTCGACATCGGCATGGAGCTGATGAACTGTATCGAGAAGGAACTGGCACAACGATGATCAAAAGGGACGCCCGCCTGCCGCTTTGGCACCACCTGAACAGCGAAAACTTCGGTTTTATGCTGTTCATGGCCACGGTTGTGCACGGCGTCCTGCTACTGGCCCTCAGTTTCACCCTGCCCGAGACCAAGCCACCCCGCAACACGCTTGATGTCACGCTGGCGCAACATGAGCAAAAGGACGCGCCTGAACAGGCGGACTTCATCGCTCAACACAACCAGGCTGGCAGTGGTACCGAAGAGGTGGTCGCAACACCCACCACGACAGAACAAGCCCCTCTGGCCAGTGACACACCCAAGCTTCAAGCCGCACTGGAAACACCGACCGCAGCAGCCCCCGAACCTGAACCTCAGGCACCGGCTCCTGTCCCCTTGCCGGGCGAGGCCGAACAGCCTCAGCCCGAAGCGGGAAAAAGTCAGGATCGTCAGCAGGTGGTGCAGCAGGTCAGCAAACCCAAGCCACAGCCCAAACCCAAACAGGAGCAGGCCGGCGCCAGCGTGCCTAAAACGCAGACCAGCTCCTCGTCCCTGTTGTCACGCAGTCTGGAAATGGCCAGCCTGCAGGCACAGGTGGACATGCAGCGGGAAACCCGCGCCCGCAAGCCCCGCGTATTACGCCTGACCTCAGCCGCAACACGGGAGCATGAATATGCTTCATACTTGGATAATTGGCGCCGTCGCGTCGAAACGCTGGGCAATCTGAATTACCCCGAACAGGCCCGTAGCCGCGGTATTCAGGGACGCTTGCGCATGCTGGTCGCACTGGATGCCAGTGGCAATGTGGTTGAGGTAGAAATACTCAGTTCTTCAGGTCATGCCGTACTGGATGATGCCGCAATCCGTATCGTTCAGCTGGCGTCACCCTTCCAGAGCTTCCCGATCGAGATGCGCAAGAAGGTCGACCGACTTGAAATTATTCGAACATGGAAATTTGAGAAACAGGCACGGGTGTACTAAGCCTAAGCTGTACTCAAGCGACACAGAGCCCCGACCATGACCCAGTCCACATCATTGCGTGATCACTTCCTGATCTCCATGCCGCATTTGCATGATGACACCTTCGCCGAAACCGTTGTCTACCTGTGTGATCACAGTGAATATGGCGCCATGGGTATCGTCGTGAACAAACCCAGCGGCATTCGCCTGCGCGATATGCTGGACCACCTGGAACTGGAGCACTCCTACGACATTTTGTCTGAACGCCCGGTCTTCAATGGCGGTCCGGTGCGTGATGACCGTGGTTTTGTACTTCACCACCCTCAACCCGGTCAGGAATGGCTATCCACCCATGCCATCAATGATGAGCTCAACCTGACCACCTCCATCGACATTCTGGAAGCAATCGCCCGTGGTGAAGGCCCCGACACATTCCTGGTAGCACTGGGCTATGCAGGCTGGGGGCCCGAGCAGCTGGAACAGGAATTGCGCGACAACCTCTGGTTAAGCTGTCCGGCAAATTCGGATATACTTTTCCACCTGCCACTGGAGGACCGACTGCAAGCGGCAGCGGCCACTCTGGGCATCAACCTGAACCTGTTGCCGGTACACGCCGGACACGCCTGACAGAAGCGACTGGATGAGCAGTGACACCCAACTGGTGCTGGGGTTCGACTTCGGCACCACCCGCATCGGCTTGGCCATCGGTCAGAGCCTGACCGCCAGCGCCACCCCCATCGACCCGATCCGGGCCCGAGACGGCAAACCCGACTGGGACAGCCTGGACGCCGTGATCCAGCATTGGCAACCCAATGTATTGGTGGTCGGCATCCCGCTCAACATGGATGGCACCATCAGCGAAATGGCCCGCCGTGCGCGCAAATTCGCCAACCGTATCCAGGATCGCTATCAGCTGCCCTGCTTCCTCTGTGACGAGCGCCTTACCACCGCTGAAGCCAAGCGCATTCACCTGGACGCGGGCGGCGGCACCAATTTCAAACAGGAGTCCGTGGACGGCCTGGCCGCCCAGCTGATTCTGCAGGACTGGTTCAACTCCCCCGACCGTATTCCTAGCCATACCCGACTGGAGGACCTTTATGGTATCGAGCACCCTGAGCGTTGACGCCCTGCTCGACAAGATGGCGCGTGAAACCCGTGGCCTGATCAGCCAGCGTAATCTGGATGATCCCCTGATGATCGGCATCCGCACCGGTGGTGTCTGGCTGGCTGAGCGCCTGCACCAGCAGCTGGAGCTTCAAAGCCCGCTGGGCGTGATGGACATCAGCTTCTACCGCGACGACTTCACCCAGGTCGGTATTAACCCCAAGGTCCAGCCGACTCAGCTGCCTTGCCCGACCGAAGGCCGCCATATTCTTCTGGTGGACGACGTGATCATGAGCGGGCGCACCATCCGCGCGGCGTTGAATGAACTCTTTGATTACGGCCGTCCGGCGTCGGTTACCCTGATCACCCTGCTGGACCTGCAGCGCCGTGAGCTGCCGATCCAGGCGGACGTGGTCGGTGGCACTCTGGCCCTGGGCCCGGACCAGCTGGTCAAACTGAACGGCCCCGAATCCCTTTCGCTGACGATCCGCCAGCGCGACTGAACCGAATAAGAGACTGCATCATGTTTGAGGCCAATGACCCGAACAGCATTCAGCTGACTGCCGACGGCCAGCTGCGCCACTTCCTGACCACGGAAGGGCTGCCCAAAGAGCTGCTCACCGAGATCCTTGATACGGCTGACTCCTTTGTCGATATGAGCCAGCAGCAGGTCAAAAAGCTGCCGTTGTTGCGCGGCAAAACAGTGGCCAACCTGTTTTTCGAAAACAGCACCCGCACCCTGTCCACCTTCGAATTGGCCGCCAAGCGCCTGTCGGCGGACGTGTTGAACCTGAACATCAACACTTCCTCCACCAAGAAGGGCGAGACGCTGAAAGACACCCTGATGACGCTGGAAGCGATGCACTCCGACATGTTCGTGGTGCGTCATTCCGACAGCGGTGCCGCCCACTTCATCGCCCAGCACGTGACGCCCAATGTCGCCGTGATCAACGCCGGTGACGGTCGCCACGCGCATCCGACCCAGGCGATGCTGGATATGCTGACCATCCGCCGCCACAAGGGTGACTTTGCGCCGCTGAAAGTGGCGATTGTGGGCGATATCCTGCACTCACGTGTAGCCCGCTCGCAGATCCATGCCCTGCGTACACTGGGCGCGGCCGAGATCCGTGTTATCGCACCCAAAACGTTGCTGCCGCGTCACATCGAAGCGCTGGGTGTGAAGGTGTACACCGAAATGGCACCGGGCCTGCGCGATGTGGATGTCATCATGATGCTGCGCCTGCAGAAAGAGCGCATGCACAGCGCCCTGCTGCCCAGCGAGTCCGAGTTCTACAAACTCTACGGCCTCAGCCGCGACAAACTGGCGTATGCCAAGCCCGATGCCGTGGTGATGCACCCGGGGCCGATCAATCGTGGCGTGGAGATCGAATCCGAAGTCGCCGACGGCCCACGTTCCCTGATCCTCGACCAGGTCACCAATGGTATTGCCGTGCGTATGGCGGTGATGTCCAAAGCGATGAGCGGTCAGCTGTCGCAACGCGGTGAAAATGGTCAGGAGGTGCAGGCATGAATATTGTGATTCAAGGCGGTCGCGTCATCGACCCGACCCAGAACTGGGACGAAATTGCCGACCTGTACATCCAGAATGGTGAAATCTGCGCTCTGGGCGAGGCACCGGCTGGCTTTGTCGCTGATGAAGTGATTGATGCCGAAGGCCAGGTGGTCTGTCCCGGCCTGATCGACCTTTGCACCACCCTGCGTGAGCCAGGTCAGACCCGTAAGGGCACCATCGCCAGTGAATGTGCAGCCGCTGCGGCCGGTGGGGTCACCACACTGGTGGTCACTCCGGATACCCAGCCTGTCGTCGAAACCACTGCTGTAGCCGATATGATTCAGGATCGTGCGACCGATGTAGGTTTCACCCGCGTCCTGCCCATGGGCGCCCTGACACAAGGCCTCAAGGGGGAACAACTGGCTCCTCTGCATGGTCTGGCCAGCGCCGGCTGTGTTGCCTTTACCAACATGCGCAACCCGTTCAGCAGCAGCCAGACCCTGCTGCGCTGTCTGGAGTACGCTGCCACTCATGACCTGCTGGTAGTCTTCCAGGCGCAGGACAGCACCCTGGCCGCCAACGGCTGCATGCATGACGACACCACGTCCACCCGCCTGGGTCTGGATGGCATCCCCGAGGCAGCAGAAACCATCGAAGTATCCCGCTGCCTGCTGCTGGTTGAACAGACCGGCGTCCGTGCCCACTTTGGCCAGCTATCCTGTGAGCGCTCGGTACGCATGATCGAAGCCGCGCGTGAGCGTGGCTTGGCAGTAACCGCCGACGTGGCAATCCAGAACCTGCTGCTGACTGATGAGAGCGTGAACGGCTTTAACTCGGCCTACCACCTGCAACCGCCGCTACGCAGCCAGCTGGACCGCGCAGGCCTGCGCCAGGGTCTGGTGACGGGCACCATTGCCGCCATCTGTTCCGACCACCAGCCGCACGACCCCATTGCCAAGCAGGCGCCCTTTGCCGCCACAGAACCCGGCATGACCGGTCTGGAAACACTGCTGCCGTTGAGCCTGTCACTGATCGACCAACAGCTGATCGAGCTGCCCCAGCTGATCGAAACTCTGACCGCTGCGCCAGCGCGTATTCTGGGGATCGAAGCAGGCACTCTGGCGATCGGTTCTCAGGCTGATATATGCGTATTTGACCCTGAAGCCGAATGGGTCGTCACCGCTGAAAGCCTCAGATCTGCCGGCAAGAACACGCCGTTCCTGGACCAGACCCTGAAAGGTCGGGTCAACGCGACCCTGATGGGTGGCCGCATCGTGTTCCGCCGATAAGCTAAAGGGCCTGCCTTCCCGGCAGATGCCACAAAAAAGGGGAGCTTCCATCGGAGCTCCCCTTTTTTCATTCCGGCGGTTGGTAAGGGTTACATACCCTTCACATCCATACTGCCTTCCATATTCATGTTGTCGTCATCATCCTGCAGCGTGAAGCTCGGCATGCCTTCTTCAGTCGCATCAGGCTTGCCACTGGTTTCAGCGTCCAGCTTGATCATCAAGCGCAGGTCGTTGGCCGAGTCGGCGTGTGCCAGTGCCACTTCATAGGTAATCACACCATCGCGATACAGCGCGAACAGCGCCTGGTCGAAGGTCTGCATACCCAGGTTGGTGGATTTCTTGATCACTTCCTTGATTTCATGCACCTCAGCCTTGCGGATGTGGTCCTGAATCAACGGGGTGTTGATCATTACTTCAATGGCAGCTCGACGTCCCTTGCCATCCACCGTCGGCAGCAGCTGCTGCGCCACGATCGCCTTGAGGTTCAACGACATGTCCATCCAGACCTGATCATGATGCTCAGGGCCGAAGAAGGAGATGATACGGTCCAGTGCCTGGTTGGCGTTGTTGGCGTGCAGCGTCGCCAGACAGAGGTGACCGGTTTCGGCGAAAGCCAAGCCGTACTTCATGGTCTCGGCCGAACGAATCTCACCCATCAAAATGACATCAGGCGCCTGACGCAGGGTATTTTTCAGTGCCACATCGAAGGATTCGGTATCAATCCCCACTTCACGCTGTGTGATGATGCTTTTCTTGTGACTGTGGATGTACTCGATCGGGTCTTCAATGGTGATGATGTGGCCCGCATGATTTTCATTGCGGTAATCGATCATCGACGCCAGCGAGGTGGACTTACCCGTTGAGGTACCACCCACGAACAGGATCAGGCCTCGCTTGGTCATTGCCAGGTCCTTGATCACCTTCGGCAGCTTCAGCTCGTCCATGCTGGGAATATGGTTGTTAATGGCACGCAGTACCATGCCGGGAGAGTTACGCTGCATGAACGCACTGACACGGAAACGACCAATACTGGGGGCACTGATGGCGAAGTTACACTCACTGGTGCCTTCAAATTCCGCCAGCTGCTTGTCGTTCATGGTGCTGTAGACCAGCGCACGGGTCTGGCTGGCCTTAAGCGTTTCCTTGGTCAGTGGGCGGATGGTGCCGTCCACCTTGATGGACGGTGCGGCACCCGCCGTCACGAAGAGGTCAGACGCGCCTCGATCCACCATCACTTTCAACAGTTGGGTAAAGTCCACAATAATACTCCTGTCAGCTCAGGCTCAGAACGCGCTCGGGTTCTTCGCTTTTTCGCGGGCCAATTCCTTGGAAATAATGCCTTTCTGCATCAGTTCGGTCAGTGCCTGGTCCAGCGTTTTCATGCCGTAGGCGGCACCGGTCTGGATCGCTGAATACATCTGCGCCACTTTGTCTTCACGAATCAGGTTGCGTACCGCCGGGGTACCGATCATGATTTCGTGTGCGGCGACACGGCCACCCTTGACCCGCTTCAGCAGGGTCTGGGAAATAACCCCCTGCAGAGATTCGGACAGCATGGAGCGGACCATGTCCTTCTCCGCTGCCGGGAAAACGTCGATGATACGGTCGATGGTCTTGGCAGCGGAGGTCGTATGCAGAGTACCAAACACCAGGTGACCGGTTTCCGCCGCGGTCAGCGCCAATCGAATGGTCTCCAGGTCTCGCATCTCACCCACCAGAATGACGTCAGGGTCTTCACGCAACGCCGAACGCAGGGCGTTGGCAAAGCTGTGGGTATCACGGTGGACCTCACGCTGGTTGATCAGGCATTTTTTACTTTCGTGTACAAACTCGATCGGATCCTCGATGGTCAGGATATGTTCGGAACGGGTTTCGTTGACATAGTCCACCATCGCCGCCAGTGTCGTACTCTTACCGGAGCCGGTCGGGCCGGTGACCAGTACCAGGCCACGTGCCTTTTCCGCTAGATCCTGGAACACCTTACCCATGCCCAGATCATCCATGGTCAGTACCTTGCTCGGTACAGTACGGAACACCGCCGCAGCACCACGGTGCTGGTTGAAGGCGTTAACACGGAAACGAGACAGCTTGGGTACTTCGAAGGAGAAGTCAGCCTCGTAATTCTCTTCAAACTCCTTACGCTGCTTGTCATTCATGATGTCGTACACAAGCGTATGCACCTGTTTGTGGTCCAGCGCGGGCAGTTTGATCCTGCGCACATCACCATCAACACGGATCATCGGTGGCATTCCAGCCGTCAAGTGCAAATCGGAGGCGCCTTGTTGCACGGCAAAAGACAAAAGTTCTGTAATATCCATAAGCAGTCGAGTTCCGAAGCAGCTTCTATTAAACTTTAGTGTTCTAACAGAATAGGCATAGGCTGCCAATGACAGTAGTCATGCCTCATAGGTGATTATGTTAGCAGATAAGTATGACAGCGTTTGTCAGCAGATCCGACGCGCCTGCGAAAATGCCAATCGCAGCACGGATGACGTACAGCTGCTGGCCGTCAGTAAAACCCGTTCCGCAGAGGAAATACGCCAGCTGCATGCCTGTGGTCAGGCGGCATTTGGCGAAAACTATCTGCAGGAAGCGCTTGATAAAATTGATGCACTGCAAGATTTGGCACTGGAATGGCATTTTATTGGCCCTATTCAGTCCAACAAGACGCGCCCCATTGCTGAACATTTTGACTGGGTACACAGTGTTGATCGACTCAAGGTCGCTCGACGCCTGTCGGAACAACGCCCCGAGGCATTACCGGCACTCAACCTGTGTTTACAGGTCAATATCAGCGGCGAAGCCAGCAAGTCCGGCTGTAGCCCCGAAGAGCTGCCTGAGCTTGCACGCGAAATCGCGGCATTACCTGGCATTCAGCTGCGCGGCCTGATGGCCATTCCCGAGCCGGAAACCGACCCGGAACGCCAGCGTGCCATTTTTGCCCAAGTCAGAGCACTGATGACATCCCTGCAAACGCAGCTGCCGACACTGGATACACTGTCGATGGGCATGTCCGGTGATTTGGACGCTGCCATTGCCGAAGGTGCCAGTATTGTCCGTATCGGTACCGCACTGTTCGGGCCGCGCAACTACCCCAACCCATCGCCCACAACTCAGGCTTGAGCACAGGAGTCGTTTCATGAGCCAACAACCCGTAATCGCATTTATTGGCGCCGGCAATATGGCACGCGCCATCATTGGTGGGCTGCTTGAAAACGGTTTTGCCGCTGCTAACATCTGGGCTTCCGAGCCGGATGCCAGCCGTCTGCAGGATCTGGCAGAACAGGGGCTGAATACTACAACCGATAACACCGCCGCCGTGGCCGCCGCCGATATGGTGGTACTGGCCGTCAAACCTCAGGTAATGCAGACGGTGGCTACCGATCTGGCCACTGCGGCCCAGGAACACAAGCCCCTGTTTGTGTCCATCGCTGCCGGCATCAGCCTGGAAGCACTGGATCGCTGGCTGGGTGGAAATGCCGCCGTCGTGCGCTGCATGCCCAATACGCCTTCACTGGTTCAGACCGGTGCCAGCGGTCTCTTCGCCAATGAACGTGTCAGCGAACTGCAGCGCACCCAGGCAACCCAGGCGCTGGAAGCCGTGGGTATTGCCCTATGGGTACAGAATGAAGCCGAGCTGGACATTGTCACCGCCATTTCAGGCTCAGGCCCGGCCTATTACTTCCTGATGATGGAAGCCATGACCGCCGCAGGCGCAAAACTGGGACTGAGTGAAGAAACCGCGCGAGGGCTAACCCTGCAGACCGCATTGGGCGCCGCACGTATGGCCAGCAGCAGTGATGTAGACGCTGCAGAACTGCGCCGCCGCGTTACATCGCCCAAAGGCACCACGGAACAGGCTATCCTGACCTTCCAGGCCGAAGGACTGGAAGCCATTGTGGAAAAAGCGATGGTAGCCTGTCGTGATCGTGCCGAAGCCATGACCGCCGAGCTTTGCAAAGACTGACTTTCAACCGGATAAACAGGACTGAACATGGGACAGGATCCAATCACACTGATCATCAGCCTGGTAGGAGGCATTTTTTCCTTCCTGCTGCTGATGCGCTTTGCGCTCCAGCTTTCTCAGGCTGACTACTACAATCCGATCGCCCAATCGGTGGTGCGTGCGACCCAGCCCGTGGTCAGCCCGTTGCAGAAAATGCTGCGCCCGATCGGTCGACTGGACTTCGCCACGCTGATCATGGCACTGCTGGTGAAAGCCCTTGCCATCTTTTTGATGGTGCAGTTCTCACCCATGTTTGGCTCAGCCAGCGGGATTAACCCTCTGCATCTGCTGATTTTTGCCGTCACGGGTACCCTGAACACCCTGCTGACCATCTATTTTTGGGCCACACTGGGCGCCGTCATTATCAGCTGGGTTGCACCGGACAGTTACCATCCGGCCCCTCAGCTGTTGCTGCAGTTGACCGAGCCGGTGTTTGCACTGGCGCGTAAGGTGATTCCGCCCATTGGTGGCCTGGATCTCTCGCCGATCCTGATCTTCATCCTGATCCAGTTGGCGCAGAGCTACCTCAAGCCCTTCGTTATCATCTGACATGAGCGCACCTTACTACGGCTGGCAGGGCGAGGATCTGATCCTGCACTGCCATCTTCAGCCCAAGGCCGCTCGGGATGAGATTTCCGGCCAGCACGGAGACAGTGTTAAGATCCGCATTGCAGCACCGCCCATTGAGGGCCGTGCCAATGCAGCCCTGATCAAATTCCTCGCCAAGACCTTCGGCGTTGCCAAGCGCGACGTCAGCATAATCAGCGGCGAACTGGGGCGGACAAAACGCGTGCGTATTCACGCGCCCGGGCAACTGCCCGACAGCCTCGATATTTCACGGGACGAATAAGGAATCGCTTTGTTTACTGCCAGGTTTCGACTGCACTGCCGGGTGCTGCACTATGACATGTGATGCGCGACCCTGTTGACGCCCTGCGTCATGCCTTCGTGATGTTCCATGCCTTTTTGACAGCGAGATAGTCTCATGCCTGCAGCCATACCCGAAGATTCCGTCGGACTGGTAACGCCCCAGTGTTTTCACTTTGATCAACCACTTCCGCTCAGCTGTGGCCGCACACTGAACAACTGGGAGCTGATGGTTGAAACCTATGGCGAGCTCAACGCCGATGCCTCCAATGCGATCCTGATCTGCCACGCCCTGTCGGGCCATCATCATGCTGCGGGCTATCACAGCATGGAAGACCGCAAGCCTGGCTGGTGGGACTCGGCGATCGGCCCCGGCAAGACCATCGATACCAACCGTTTCTTTGTCGTCAGCCTGAATAATCTGGGTGGCTGCCATGGCTCAACCGGACCGACCAGCACCAACCCGGAAACCGGCAAACCTTACGGCCCGGATTTCCCGATCATGACCGTACAGGACTGGGTGCACAGCCAGGCTCGCCTGGCCGACAAGCTGGGCGTACAGCAGTGGGCCGCCGTTGTCGGTGGCAGCCTGGGCGGCATGCAGGCCCTGCAGTGGTCAATCAGTTATCCCGAGCGTCTGCGACACTGCGTGGTGATTGCGTCTGCGGCCAAGCTCAGCGCCCAGAACATCGCCTTTAACGAAGTGGCACGTCAGGCGATCAGCAAAGATCCCGAGTTCCATGACGGTCATTACTACGAGCAGGAAACCGTTCCCCGTACCGGCCTGATGCTGGCGCGCATGGTGGGTCATATCACCTACCTGTCCGATGACGGCATGCGTGACAAGTTTGGCCGCGAACTCAAGGACGGAAAGCTCAGTTTCGACTTTAACGCTCAGTTTGAAGTCGAATCCTACCTGCAGTATCAGGGCGAACGTTTCTCATCCTCCTTTGACGCCAACACCTACCTGTTGATGACCAAGGCGCTGGACTACTTCGACCCTGCCGGTGAATACGGCCACAATCTGGCCGAGGCGCTGGCGCCAGCGACCTGTGATTATCTGGTGGTCTCGTTTACCACCGACTGGCGATTTTCACCGGAGCGTTCACGGGAACTGGTCGATGCATTGGTCGCCGCCCGCAAGCCGGTCAGCTACGCCGAAATCGATGCACCTCAGGGGCATGATGCCTTCCTGATCCCCATCCCCCGTTATATGGAAGTATTCAGCGGTTACATGAACCGCATTGCCGCCGCTCTGCCCCAGTCTGAAGGAGATTCCACCCATGCGCGCTGATCTGGAAATCATCAACGAATGGATCCAGCCCGGCTCACGGGTGCTCGACCTGGGCTGTGGTGACGGCGAATTCCTGGCGCAGCTGAAACAGGACAAGAACGTCTGTGGCTACGGGCTTGAGATCGACCACGACAACCTGACCGCCTGTATCGAGAAAGGCGTCAGTGTGATCGAGAAGGATATCGATGAAGGCCTGGTCTCCATTGGTAATGACAGCTTCGATACCGTCGTTATGACCCAGGCGTTGCAGAGCATGCACCGTCCGGATCAGATTGTGGAAGAAATGCTGCGCATCGGTCGCGAATGCATCATCACCTTCCCCAACTTTGCCCACTGGCGTGCCCGGGGCTACCTGGCATTTCGTGGCAAAATGCCGGTGTCCAAATTTCTGCCCTATACTTGGTACAACACGCCGAACATTCATTTCTGTACCTTCAAGGACTTTGAGGAACTCTGCGTGGATCGCAACATCGAAATCCTTGAACGCACGGTGGTCGATCACACCCACCGACACCGCTGGTGGATCAAGTTGTGGCCCAATATGCTCGGCGAGATCGCCATCTACCGAATTACCCGCTAGGACAGCCCCAGCCCCCAAGGACTCGAGTACAGGAGGAAGCCTCATGCGCCTGTTGAACGCATTTTCACGAAGCGCCCTGGCATTGGCCGCCATTTTGGCCAGCACCAGCGCACTGGCCGAGCAGTCGATTTCCGACGGCCGTTACGAAATTCATTACAACGCCTTTAATTCCAGCTTTATCACGCCTGAAGTGGCACAGCAGAACGACCTGGTACGCAGTAAGTACCGTGCGCTGGTCAATGTATCCGTACTGCAGATGCAGGACGATGGCAGCAAAAAAGCCATACGTGCCATTGTTTCCGGACAGGCGTCCAATCTGCTGAATCAGGCACAGAAGCTGGAGTTTAAACAGATTGATGAAGGCGATGCGCTGTACTACATCGGCAGCTTCCGCTTCACCGAAGACGAGCAGCTGAAAATTCAACTCAACGTAAAGCCGGACCCCAATAAGCCGGCCTATAGCATTGAATTCGACCAGCGTTTTTATGTCGACTGAACAACGGCCTGCGCCTTAGGAAGAGCCATGATAGACAAGATTGTGCTTGCCAGCGGCAACCGCGGCAAACTGAAAGAGTTCGGCGAAATCTTTGCACCCCTGCAGATTGAAGTCATGCCACAGTCCGATTTCGCCGTGCATGATGCCGACGAAACCGGACTGAGCTTCGTGGAAAACGCCATCATCAAGGCACGCCACGCCGCTCGGATAACCGGGCTTCCGGCACTGGCCGATGACTCAGGCCTGGAAGTAGACGCCTTGAATGGCGCACCGGGTATCTACTCGGCGCGCTATGCTGGCGAAGGCTGCGGCGATGACGAAAACAACGCTAAACTGCTGCAGGCCCTGTCACAGGTTCCGGAAGCCAAACGCAGCGCCCGTTTTCAGTGTGTACTGGTCTTCATGCGCCATGCCGAAGATCCCACCCCCCTGATTTGCCAGGGCAGCTGGGATGGCCGCATTCTGACCGAAGCTCAGGGCCATAACGGCTTTGGCTATGACCCTCTGTTCTTCGCACCTGAAACTCAGTGCGCCAGCGCCGAGCTGAGCCCCGAGCAGAAACAGCAATACAGCCACCGTGGCAAGGCCGTGCGCCAGTTTATCGATGCCATTGGCCCCTGGCTTGCACACGCATGAGCCTTCAACCAGTCAATACCCTGTTACCCCCGCTCTCCCTCTACGTACACATCCCCTGGTGTGTACGTAAGTGCCCCTACTGTGACTTCAACTCCCATGCCGCACCCGAACAACTGCCGGAAGCTGCATACGTAGACGCACTGCTGGAGGATCTTGAAGCTGACCTGAGGCTCACCTCCGAGCGCCCTCTGGAATCGATTTTTATCGGTGGTGGCACACCAAGCCTGTTCAGTGCAGCCTCTATTGATCGTCTGCTGCAAGGCGTACGCCAGCGTATTGAGCTGGTGCCCGATGCAGAGATTACGCTGGAGGCCAACCCCGGCACCTTTGAGCGGGAGCGCTTTGAAGGCTATCGCGCAGCCGGCATCAATCGCCTCTCCATTGGCGTACAAAGCTTCAATGCCGAACACCTGAAACAGCTGGGCAGAATCCATAACCCGGATGAAGCCTGTCGTGCTGCCGAAGCAGCCGTGGCCATTTTCCCGCGCGTCAATCTGGATTTGATGCACGGCCTGCCAGGACAAAGCACCGAACAGGCGCTGCGTGACCTGAATCAGGCACTGGCCTTCGATCCTGGCCACCTGTCCTGGTATCAACTCACCATCGAGCCGAACACCGAGTTCCATGCCCGGCCACCACAACTGCCGGTGGATGAAACCCTGTGGACCATTCAGGAGCAAGGTCAGGCACTGTTGGCGGCACAAGGCTATGATCCGTATGAAGTTTCGGCTTATGCAAAACCCGGCCAACAGGCACGACACAACCTGAACTACTGGCAGTTCGGTGATTACCTGGGCATCGGTGCCGGTGCCCATGGCAAACTCAGCTACCTGGATGCAGAAGGTAACCTGCAGATTGAGCGTCGCCACAAAATGCGCCAGCCCAAGGGTTATCTTAATCCTGTCACACGTTTGGCAGGCCAAGAGCCTATACTGAAGGAAGATCGCGGGTTTGAATTCATGATGAATGCCCTGCGGTTGACCTATGGCACTGAAGTCGAGTTGTTTGGCAAACGTACCGGGGTTAATGTTTTAGACATACAGCCGATATTGGATAAAGCATCAGCCTTGGGTTTACTGGAGACAAAAAACCACAGGCTTGCCCCCACCCCCCAAGGTCGACTGTTTTTGAACGACTTGCTGGCCCTGTTCCTGGACTGAACGGGCCTTCAGCACACTCATGGATGTTTGCTGTCGTGACTGCGTCTGGAGACCCACGCAATGACTATCAAGCAAAAGCTTGCCACCTTGATCACCCTTATTCTGGTCGGCTTCCTCGGAATGGGCGGAATTTTCATTTTCACCTTGGAGCGCTACGGCACACTGGTCGAAACCAGCCAGGCCCTGAGCCATGTAGAAGCGCGCAAGCTCGATCTGCGTCGCTTTGAAAAAGACTTCCTGGCTCGCCTTGACCCCAAGTATCAGCAGGAGTATTTCGCGACTCAGGATGAGTTCGCTGAAGAGCTATCTCATCTGACCAAACTGCTCAAAGGCAAGGGTCTGGACGAGGCACTGTCGACCATGACTCAGCGCATGAAGACTTATCGTGACAGCTTTGAGCAAGTCGCCAACCTGAGAACACAGATTGGCCTGGATGAAAAAAGTGGTCTTACAGGCTCATTGCGCAACGCGGTACATGCCGCGGAAGAGCAGGTACGTGCAACACGTGACAAAGACCTGCTCAGTCAGTTATTGATGCTGCGTCGTCACGAGAAGGACTTCATGCTGCGACTGGATACCAAGTATCTCGACCGTTTCAACAAGCAAATAGACGATATCAATCTGCAGATCGACATCGTGCTCTTGCCGAATGACGCCGAAGATCTGAAAGCAAAGCTGCAGCAATATCGTAAGGACTTCACCGCACTGGTAGAAGCTAATCAGCAGCTGGGCCTGACGCCAGAACAAGGGCTTATGGAGCAGATGCGCACTGCGGTCAAAAGCACCGATGATCTTCAGCTGGAACTGCAACAACAGTTGCACCAGATGATCGAGTCTGAAGAGAACCGTCTGCAGCTGATCGCATTTATTGCCGTGCTGGGATTCATCCTGCTCACCAGCATTCCGGCCCTGTTGATCGGACGCAGCATTCTGACGCCCATCAAAGCACTGGCTGACACAATGAAACGGGCCAGCGACGAGCACGATCTGACGCTGAGAACCAATGCCGACGGCAAGGATGAAGTCGCCGACATGGCGCGCTCCTTCAACCTGATGATGGATAGTTTCCGTGACCTGATCGCGCGCGTCGCAGGTACCTCCTCGCATCTGGCCGCCGCAGCCGAGCAGCTCTCCGCCACCAGCCAGGACACCTCAAGCGGGTTGAACACCCAGCAACAGCAAGTACTGCAGGTGGCTACCGCGGTTCAGGAAATGGAAAGCTCCATGCAGGAGATCGCCGGCAGCACCGAAACAACGGCCCATACCGCGCGTCAGGCGCAGCAGGATGCATCTGACAGTACCGAGCGCGTAGCGGGCAGTATTGATGCTCTGAACGAGCTGGCCGCCAAAGCGCGTCAAACGGCCGATGTGGTTGAGCAATTGCGTCAGAACAGCGGTGAAATCGGCACCATGCTGGATGTGATCAAGGATATTGCCGAGCAGACCAACCTGTTGGCACTGAACGCTTCCATTGAAGCCGCACGCGCCGGTGAGCAGGGACGTGGCTTTGCCGTCGTGGCCGATGAAGTCCGTACCCTGGCAGCCCGCTCGCAAAGCTCCGCTGCACAGATCGAAAAGCTGGTGCACAGTCTGCAGGATCAAACGCAGAACGTCAGCCAGCTGATGCAAGTCAGCGTGGAAGACAGCGAAGCCAGCGCCGAACGTGCCAGCGAAACCATCGGTGCGCTGGATACCATTACCAACGGCGCCGTCAGTATTGTCGACATGACCACCCAGGTGGCTTCGGCAACCGAAGAGCAGGCCTCGGTCGCTGCGGAGATTACCCGCAACATCGACCATATTCGCAGCATTATGGAGGAGGCCAACCGCCAGGTCGGCCAGAATGCGGATGCCAGCCAGATGGTGGCACAGCAGGCATCGGAACTGCAGGACGCGGTCTCCAGCTTCCGTACCTGATTGGGTATCAGAGACGGGCGCCGCTAGAGTGTGACGCGGTGCCCGGCTTGAGCCTGAAGTTCTTCCACCACGCCCGGCAGTGCCGACAGGCAATGAACATTTCGGTCCGCCTTGGCCGACATGTCCCAATGCTGGCCGGGCAAATTCACCCAAACGGTCCAGATCCCCAGATCCCGGGCAGCCTGCACATCATTGATCGGGTGATCACCCACATGCACCACCTGTTCAGGCCTCAGGCCGGTATGGTGCAGGGCCTGCTCAAACATTTCCGGTTCCGGCTTGGCACTGCCAACGGTATCCGCGTTGTATTGAAAGTCGAACAGATGCCCCACCAGCGTCTGGCTCACATCCGCATTGCCATTACTCAGCGCACCAATGATGTAACCCTGCTGACGCAAACGTTCCAAAGCCGCCTGGGCATGTTCAAACAGCTCAACCTGATGCCTGCCACGCATGAACACCTCAAAAGCACGTTCGGCCAGGTCAACGGCATCGGACTGAGCATAGCCCGCAGCCACGCAGCCATGCTCCAGCAGCTTCAGCCGGATCAACGTCATGCTATGGGCAATCTCGGGATGCTGATCAAGCAGGGAGCGACGTAGCGCCGAGCCCTCTTTCATATCATTCAGCGAGTGCATGGCCGTAAACAGCGGAGCATTTTCGTCCAGCCACTGCCACAGGCTCAGGTTGGCCTGACGAATGACCGGATCGACTGCCCAGAGCGTATCGTCCAGATCAAAAGTGACACACTTAATCATCGTTTTTCTGCCTCGCTCGCGGGTGGGCTTTTTCGTACACATCCATCAGATGCTGGAAATCGAGGTGGGTGTAAATCTGGGTCGTACTGATATTGGCATGCCCGAGCAGTTCCTGCACCGCACGGAGATCGCCACTGGACTCCAGCATATGGCTGGCGAAGCTGTGCCTGAGGCGGTGTGGATAGACACGTCCCTGAGTGCCCTGTTCGGCACCTCTTTGCTGCAAACGCTGCTCAACCGCACGGGTACTGAGTCGACGCCCACGCTGACCGACAAAGAGTGCGTTTTCGTCCAGTGCTGCCAGTTTGTTGCGCTCCGGCAGCCAGGCACGAATCGCCTCAATCGCCAAACGTCCCACCGGCAATCGGCGGGTCTTACGGCCTTTACCCAGCACGGTCATACTGCCCTCAGCCAGATCCAGATCACGCAGCTCTATTCCAACCAGTTCGGACACACGCAACCCTGATGAGTAGATCAGCTCCATCATGGCACGATCACGAATATCCAGAGGTTCATCACCTTTAATCTCCAGCAAAGCACCCACCTGTTCGGTATCCAGAGTTTGCGGCAAGCGACGAGGAGCTTTGGGGGCCTGAACGGCCAAGGCAGGATTACGGCTGGTCCAGCCTTCACGGGAGAGAAATCGGTAGAACGCCCTGCAGGCCGATAACAGGCGTTGCAGGCTGCGCCCGGACAGGCCATCGGCGTGTAATTGGCCCACGGCATATCGGAGAGCAGCTTCATCCAGCTCACGCCAATCCGCCAACTGGTGGTCGGTCAGGACCTGTTGCAGACGCTCCAGGTCGCGACCGTAATTTTTCAGCGTATGCTCGGACAGCTGACGCTCCACCCGCAGGTAGTGCAGGAAATGGGTCGGCCAGTCAGCAACGGCTGGCATCCTCATATCAGACGTCCTGGTCTCGCAGCAATCGGAACAGGACGCGGCTGAGCACTTCGCCGACATAGCTCAGGAACAGCGTACCCTGACTGCTCTGGAAGTAGCTCGCATCATGACTGCCAATGGCCAGCAACCCCAGGGTTTCGCCCTTGACCAGCGGCACCACGGCGGCCGACTGTACCTTGACGCTGCGATCCTGGAACAGGAAACGATTCATCGCTTCGGACAGCTGGCCACAGCTGGGCAGATTGGTTTCAATCAGCGGCTGTACCAAAGAGTCTTCGGCACGCGCCAGGGTACGGATACCGTTGGTTTGCAGTGCCCGCTCACTGAACAGCAACAACTCGGTTTCATCGCCGTAGAAGTCGCGACAGAGACTCTCTTCGATTGCCACCGCCACGTCATCCAGGGTTGCCGATTCCAGCAGTGCCAACACCATGCGCTTGGTCTTGTCGAACTGCACATCGTTGTACTTGGCCGCATCGATCAGATCAGCCAGGTGGCCATGCAGCTGCTGATTGCGCTCACGCAACAGCGAAGTCTGTCGTTCAACCAAGGACACCGCTGTGCCACGCTGGTGCGGTACATAGAGCTTTTCCAACAGCCAGGTGTGTTCGGTGAAAAAATCCGGGTTCTGAGCCAGGTAATCAGCGACCTGTTCAGCACTCAGGACCGGTTGTTGCAGTACTTCGCTTGCATCATTCATAGATAGATCTGTCCTTCAAAAACCGTTGCGGCAGGGCCGATCATACGCACCGCCGAACCTTCGCCGGCCCAGCTGATACGCAGCTCGCCACCCGGCAGGTGTACCAGCACCTCTTCGTCCAGCAACCCACGCAACCGACCGGCAACCACCGCCGCACAGGCGCCAGTGCCACAGGCCAGTGTTTCACCGGCACCACGCTCAAACACACGCAAACGGACTTCATTGCGGCTGACCACCTGCATAAAGCCGATATTGGCCTTTTGCGGAAAGCGAGGATGCGCTTCCAGTGCCGGACCCAGGGTTTCCACCGGCGCGGTATCCACATCGTCTACCACCAGCACCCCATGGGGGTTACCCATGGAAACTGCACTCAGTTCAACCGTTTGACCGGCCACTTCAACCTGATAGCTGACTGCCTGCTGCTCCGCCTGGAAAGGGATTTCCGCCGGGGTGAGCTCAGGTGCCCCCATATCCACATCCACCTGACGATCTTTGAGCAGGTAAATGATGGCTTCACCGCGTGCCGTTTCGACACGAATCTCGTCTTTTGTGGTCAAGCGACGGTCACGCACGAAACGTCCGAAGCAGCGTGCGCCGTTGCCACAATGTTCCACTTCGGAACCATCGGCATTATAGATACGGTAGCGAAAGTCCATATCCGGACGGCTGGGCGGCTCCACCAGCAGCAGCTGGTCGAAGCCAATTCCCAGATTGCGGTCAGACAGCTTGCGCACGATTTTCGGGGTCAATTTAACCCTTTGTGACAGGGCATCGATCACCATGAAGTCGTTGCCCAGCCCATGCATTTTGGTAAAACGTACCAGCATAGCCCCAGTCTCCGCTCAACCCTGTTCCGGCAGCAGCTGCTCGCCACGCATCAGGTCATTCAGAGTCTCACGCTCGCGTACAACGTAAACCTGGTTGTCATCCACCATCACCTCGGCCGGACGCGGACGGGTGTTGTAGTTGGACGCCATAACGAAACCATAGGCACCGGCCGAGCAGACCGCCAGCAGATCACCCGGCTGCAGGTTCAGTTCACGATCCTTACCCAGGAAGTCACCGGTTTCACACACCGGGCCCACCAGATCCCAGGTCAGGGTTTCACCCTCTTCACGCAGCTCAACCGGAATAATTTCCTGATAGGCGCTGTACAGCGAAGGACGGATCAGGTCGTTCATGGCACCATCGATGATGGCAAAGTTCTTGTCGCCGTTGCGCTTGAGGAACTCGACACGGGTCAGCATCACACCTGCATTGGCTGCGATGGAACGGCCCGGTTCGAAGATCAGCTTGAGTTCACGCTGGCCCAGCTTATCCAATACTGCGGCAATGTATTCCTGCGGCGCAGGCGGCTGTTCATCGGTGTAGCACACGCCCAGGCCACCACCCAGATCCAGGTGATGGATATGAATACCTTCAGCTGCCAATGTATCCAGTAGCTGCAGCAGGCGGTCCAGTGCATCCAGGAAGGGACTGATTTCGGTGAGCTGGCTGCCGATATGGCAGTCCATACCGACCACGTTCACATTGTCCATCGCAGCGGCGCGACGGTATACCTCGACCGCCGTATCGATGGCGATGCCGAACTTGTTCTCTTTCAAGCCGGTTGAAATGTAGGGGTGGGTACCGGCGTCCACATCCGGGTTCACACGGAAGGAAACCGGTGCTTTGACACCCATTTCTGCGGCCACGGCGTTAACGCGATCCAGCTCGGCATCAGATTCGATGTTGAAGCAGAAAATACCCACGTCCAGTGCGCGGCGGATCTCGGCTGGTTGTTTGCCAACACCGGAGAACACCACTTTGGCAGGGTCACCACCCGCACGCAGTACACGCTCCAGCTCACCGGCAGAAACGATATCGAAACCGGCACCCAGACGTGCCAGCACATTCAGCACCGCCAGGTTGGAGTTGGCTTTTACGGCATAGCACACCAGTGCATCACGACCTTCCAGTGCCTGGGCGTAGTCCAGGTAGGCACGTTCCAGCGCATCACGGGAATACACGTAGGTCGGGGTGCCGAACTCTTCGGCAACACGGCTCAACAACACTTCTTCGGCGTGCAGGCGGCCGTTGTGGTACTCAAAATTGTCCATCTGAACTCTCACTCCGATTGATGTTGCTGAGCCGATTCCTCGGGCAGGTACAACGGGCCTTTCTGGCCACATCCAGCGATGATCAATGCCCCCATCAGGAGCAGTGGCCAGCAGCGTTTCAGCATCATCAATCCCTTCATGTCTGGTTAGGCCCGAAGTGTGTCGGGCAATGAATGAATCGATTATACCTGTACCCCGAAGGGCTGAGTACCGCTCGCGGCTGAGTTATACTCATCGACCGAACTTCAACGTGCAGAGAGATGGCGAGATGACCGAATCCGAGTTCATGGATCAGGTAGACGAGACACTGGAACAGATCGAAGAAGTGCTCGATGAAGCCGAGAGCGATCTGGATTACGAAAGCCAGGGCGGCATGATGACGGTGAGTTGTGAGAACGGCAGCCAGATCATTTTTACCCGTCAGCCACCGCTGAAGCAGCTCTGGGTTGCCACCCGTAATGGCGGGTTCCACTTCGATTACCATGAAGATCAGGGCCAGTGGCTGCGCGACTCTGACGCTGCCGAGCTGGGTCAGGTGTTGACCTCTGCCTTCGCCGAACAGGCAGGCGAAACGCTGGATTTCAGCGCGCTGGCTTAAGCCCCTGACGGGCGTTTAAAGCCCTTAGCGGGTGTTTTGATCCGGCAGCAGGCGTGCCACTGCCGCTTCCAGCCGCGCCAGGGCGCCCCGGTTGGCGGCAACGAAGGCCGCAGCCTTTTGCCCCTGAGACTCACGTTGCTGGCTATCTGCCAGCAGCACCTCCAGACAGGCTGTCAGCTCAGCCGCAGATGCGACCTTGTTCAACCCGCCCGCGTCTATCAACGCATCGGTGATGGCCTGAAAGTTAAAGCAGTCCGGCCCCATCACCACCGGCAATCCCAAAGCGGCAGGCTCGAGGGGATTATGTCCGCCCGTTCCACTGAAGCTGCCACCCACCACCGCCAGATCAGCCGCCGCGTAGAACAGCATCATCTCTCCCATGGAGTCACCCAGCAGGATCTGCGTTTCATTGTCAGGAGGGGCGCCCTCACTGCGCCGCGTCAGACGCTGGCTGAATGACCGGCAGAGCTCAGCCACCTGATCAAAACGCTCCGGATGGCGAGGCACCAGAATCAGCGCCAGCTCAGGTTCTTGCCGAGATAGCTGTTGCCAGGCTTGCAGCAGGATTTCATCTTCACCCGCATGGGTACTGGCCCCGATCAACACCGGCCGGTTCAGCCCCAATTGGGCGCGCAGCTGCTGTCCGGCTTCTACCTGAGCAGGGTCCGGCTGCAGGTCAAACTTGATACTCCCCGTCACTTCAACGCGGCCTGCAGGCATCCCCAGCGCAATGAACCGGTCCGCATCGGCCTGTCCCTGAGCGGCAATCAGACTCAACTGCTGCAGCATGGGCCGCGTCAGTGCGGAGAACTTTTCATAACCTCGAGCCGAGCGTGCCGACAACCGGGCATTCGCCAACAGCACAGGCACACTGGCACGGGCACATTGATTAACCAGATTGGGCCAGAGTTCAGTCTCAACGACGATGCACAGTTCCGGTTTTACCCGGCGCAGAAACGACTTGAGTGCCAACGGAATATCCCAGGGACAGAAGCGCTGCTCGACTGCATCACCAAACAGCTTGCGCACCTGCTCCGCGCCCGTGGGGGTCATATTGGTCAGCACAATACGGTGGCGCGGGTACCGCTCCAAAAGACGGCGCACCAGTGGCGCTATGGCCACGGTCTCGCCCACAGAGACCGCGTGCACCCAGATCACGGGCTGATCAATGCACCGAACCAGCCCCAGGCGCTGACGCCAGTTACGACGATAGCCCGGCGCCTTGCAACCCCGCCACCAGAGCCGCAGCAATAGCACCGGAGTGAGTAGATAAAACGCCAGAGTGTAGAGCAAGCGGGCCAAGGATCAGGCCCCCGTGTCGGTGTCGGTCTGCAAAATATGGAAGCGGGAATAGGCGCCTTTTTGCTCCAGCAGGTCCGAGTGTGAACCCTGCTCGATAATCTGACCGTCTTCCATCACCACGATCATGTCCGCTTTTTCGATGGTCGAAAGTCGATGTGCAATAACCAGGGTGGTACGCCCCTTGATGACCTGCTCCAGCGCGGCCTGAATATGGCGCTCGGATTCGGTATCCAGCGCTGACGTGGCCTCATCCAGAATCAGAATGGGCGCGTTTTTCAAAATGGCCCGGGCAATGGCGATACGCTGACGCTGACCACCAGACAACATGACGCCGTTCTCGCCCACCAGGGTATGAATACCTTCGGGCATGCGATCCACAAACTCGGTCACATGTGCAGCCTCGGCGGCAGCCAGAATATCGGCCTCACTGGCACCCGCCATGCAGCCGTAGGCGATGTTCTCCGCGATGGTACCGTTGAACAGCACCACATTCTGGTTCACCAGCGCGATCTGATCCCTGAGACTATCCAGTCGGAAATCCTGCAGGGGGATATTGTTCACCAGCAACTCGCCGTCCCAGCCATCATTGAAGCGTGGCAACAGACTGGCCAGGGTCGATTTACCACTGCCAGAACGCCCTACCAAGGCTACGGTTTTGCCCTGAGGCAGCACCAGAGACAGATCCTGAAGTGCCGGTTTCTGGGTGCCCGGATAACTGAAACTCAGATGTTTGAATTCGATATCACCCACCTGCTCCAGTCGCTGCAGGCCGGTGTCCTGCTCTGCCGGCTCATCCATTAACTCAAACAGACTTTCAGCAGCGGCAACACCTTTCTGCACAATTGAAATAACGCTGGTGAGCTGACGCAGCGGTTTGGTAATCATCCCCGCGGCCGTCAAAAAGGCCACGAAACCGCCCGTGGTCAACGCTCCCATCACATCGGGGTGCATAGCCAGAAACAGTAACGCCGACAATGCCAGCGCCACCAGCAACTGTACCAAAGGGGTATTGAGTGACTGGGTCACCACCAGCTTCATGAACTGGCGTTTATTCTTAAGACTGGCCTGATGGAAGCGTTCTTTCTCCGCTTCTTCACCACCGAAAATGCGGACAACCTGATAACCCTTGATTGATTCGGATGCCGAGTCAGTGATGTCACCCACGGATTGCTGGATATGTCGACTGAGTCGACGCATCCGCTTGGCAGCCACCGACACCACCAGCGCAATCAGCGGTCCGGCAGCAATGAAGATCAGGGTCAGTTTCCAGTTGAGGTAAAACATGTAACCCAAGAGCCCAACCACGGTAAGGCCCTCACGAAACAGGGTCTTCAGCGCGTTGGTCACAGCACCGGTGACCTGCTCCACGTTGTAGGTCAGTTTGGCCAGTAACTCGCCACTGGAATTGCGGGCATAGTAATGTGAAGGCAACCTGAGCAGGCGCTCAAACACTTCGGTGCGCAAGGAGTGGATCACCTCACGCCCCACATAGGCTATACAGTAGTTACCCAGGAATCCCCCGACACCGCGCAGCAGGAAAATACCCAATACGGCCAACGCCAAGAACCAGCGTTTGTCATATTCATTGGCCTGAACCGTATCAACCACCATTTCCAGCCATTTGGCTGATAAAGCCTGCCCCAGGCCGTAGATGGCGAAGCCGATAAAACTGATCAGAAATGCCAGCCAAAACGGCCGGGCATACGCCAACAAACGCCGATAGAGTATCCATACACTGGCAGATTCAAGACTTCCCTTGTCTCGTTCAGGCACAGGTGCTTTCACTGCGTTAGGCTGCATCTAATTCCATCCGGCTTCGGGTTATCGAATATCAGGAGTCAACGCCAAACAGATCTCGGGTATAGATCTTGTCACGGCAATCCTCAATCTCGTCGGTCAGACGATTGGCGATTATCACGTCGCAGCGCTGCTTGAAGTCCTCAAGGTCCTTGATGACTTCGGAATGGAAAAACTCATCCTCGTCGAGCACCGGCTCGTACACCACCACATCAACGCCCTTGGCCTTGATACGCTTCATAACGCCTTGAATGGCAGACGCACGGAAGTTATCGGAGCCAGCCTTCATCACCAAACGGTAGATACCGACCACGGACGGATTACGGCTCAACACGGCGTTGGCCACGAAATCCTTGCGGGTGGTATTGGAGTCAACGATGGCACGAATCAGGTTATTAGGTACCTGATCATAGTTGGCAAGCAACTGACGGGTGTCTTTCGGCAGGCAGTAGCCGCCGTAACCGAATGACGGGTTGTTGTAATGGGTACCGATACGCGGATCCAGGCCTACACCTTCAATGATCTGACGCGTATTCAGACCATGGGACTCGGCATAAGAGTCCAGCTCATTGAAATAGGCGACACGCATGGCCAGGTAGGTATTGGCGAACAGCTTGATCGCTTCAGCTTCGGTAGAGTCGGTAAACAATACCGCCACATCCTCTTTTACCGCCCCCTGCTTTAACAGGCCGGCAAACTGCTGAGCACGCTCAGAGTTCTCACCCACGATAATGCGTGACGGGTAGAGGTTGTCGTATAGCGCCTTGCCCTCGCGCAGGAATTCAGGCGAGAACATCAGGTTGTCACTGCCCATGCGCTCTTTTAGTTCGGCGGTAAAGCCAACCGGCACCGTGGATTTGATGACCATCACCGCGTTCGGGTTCAGCGCCATCACGTCCTTCACCACCGCTTCGACACTGCCAGTGTTGAAGTAATTGGTCTGAGGGTCATAGTCGGTCGGAGTGGCAATGATAACGAAGTCCGCATCCTTATAGGCCGTTTCCTTGTCCAGGGTTGCGGTCAGATTCAGTTTGCCGGATGCAAGATATTCGCTGATTTCGACATCTTCGATGGGGGCTTCGCCCCGGTTCAGCTGCGCCACTTTCTCGGGCACGATATCCAGTGCAACCACTTCGTTATGCTGTGCCAACAGGACTGCGTTGGAAAGACCGACATATCCGGTCCCGGCTACGGCTATCTTCATTAAGGATTCTCTTTCACGGTTATCGTGTCAGGTCGAATCGACCATCATACCACAGGGGCAAGGATGCACGGGAAATCCTCCCCACGCCACTCCCCCGACCTGATCAGGAACAGGGTTTGCCCTGCATTCAGTCAGCCCCTTACAATAGCGCCAACGCTAGCCTGAAGATTCTGCACTGTGACGACTAAAACGACTTCTACATACACAAAATTTCTGGCACCCCGCTATTGGCATATCTGGCTGGGGACCGGAGCGCTGTGGCTGTTGAACCGGTTGCCGCTGGGCGCGCAGATTCTGCTGGGCCGCATTCTGGGCCTCTTCCTGCATCGCTTGAATGGTAAACGCCGACATGTAACCGAAGTGAATGTGCGCCTCTGCTTCCCCGAATTGAACAAGGAAGAGCAGGCTCGACTGGTACGGCGCATCTTCGAGAATAACGGTATCGGCATGTTCGAGACCGCCATGGCCTGGTGGAGCCCCAAGCGCCTGTTTGACGACCGCATTCATTTCAAGGGCCGTGAACATCTGGATGCCGCGCTGGCACAGGGTAAAGGCGTGTTGCTGCTGGGTGCACACTTCTCTACGCTGGACCTTGGTGGCTTGCTGTTTTCTCGTTTTTACCCGGTCGATGCCATGTACCGGCGCCATAACAACGACCTGATGGAAGAGATCATCACCCGCGGCCGTCGTCGCTATTTCGGTCAGCCGATCGAGCGCTCCGATATTCGCTCAGTGATCAAGGCGCTGCGCAAAAACCACATCATCTGGTATGCCCCGGACCAGGACTTCGGCCGCAAGCAGTCCGTGTTTGCCCGTTTTTTCAATGTCCCGGCCGCAACGATTACCGCCACCTCTCGCTTGGCTAAACTGAACGGTTCACCCATTTTGATGCTGGCTCAACATCGCCTGCCGGACGGCAGTTACGAGCTGGAGCTGTTCCCGGTGGTGGATGGCTTCCCTTCCGGCGATGATGAAGCCGACGCTCAGCGCATTAACGATGAACTGGAACGTGCGATCCGCAAGGACCCCAGCCAGTACATGTGGGTGCATCGCCGTTTCAAAACTCAACCGGACGGCAAGGGACGTCTGTACAAGTGACCACTCAGCAATCGGGTCTGAGCCACAACCGGATGAGTCGCCTGCTGCTGGCCGTCTACCTGCTGTTTATCGCCCTGCTGCTGGGGGCTGATAACACCAAGCTGACCAACAATCTTTTTTATCTGTGCCTGATGCTGCCGGCCGGAGTGCTTTTGGCGCGACGGCAATTGCGCCCGACCCTTCCCTGCCTGTTACTGGGCAGCTATCTGCTCTACGTGGCACTGAGTACTTTCTGGAGCAATGCTGACCCCGGCGACAGCCTCAAGCACCTTAAATACGTTGTCTATATTCTGGCGTTCGCTGCCATTACCCAACAGGTAATGACACAGCCCGAACGTCTCAAGTGGATTGCCGCCTGGGGGCTGCTGGTCAGCCTGGTTGTGGAAGCACATAGTCTCTATACCCTGATCGACACGGTGGGACTGGACACCTGGACTCGGGACTTCCCGCGTCTGGACCAGCTCACCGGTCCACTCAATGCTGTCTATCTGGCGCTGGCCATTGGTCTGTTCGGCTTCATTATGATCAGCAGCCAAATCACCAACCCCTGGCTCGCCAGCCTGCTGGTCTGCGGCCTGATTCTGCTGACCATTCCCTTGCAAAGCCGCACCCCCATTTTGGCCCTGCTGCTGGCACACAGTTATTACCTGTTCAGACTGCGGGCCTTTACTGCACTGGCCTGCTGGATCCTGATGCTGGCCGCTGGTGGCCTGGTGCTGATTTTGATGATCGACCGCTTTACCGCCGAATTTGTGCGTGTTGATATCTGGCGTAACGTTGCCGGCACCATGTCAGAGCAGTGTTCGGTGTTGCTGGGCTGTGGCAACCGTTATGACTTTGACGTTCAGGCCCAAGGATTCCATTACGCCCATCCACACAGCCTCTGGCTGTCTCAACTGTTCTACGGTGGACTGGTCGGTGTAGCCATGCTGGCCGCCAGCCTTTGGGCACTCTATCGCCACGCGGGGCAGCTCGCTGCCTGTTGGCCGCCCGTTTTTCTGTATTGTGCTGCCAGCGGATTCAGTATCGGTCACTCCCTGCTGACTCATCCTGATTTCATCTGGCTGCTGACATGGTTCCCCCTGGCACTATCGGGTATTCTTTTTCGCTCCGCTGACAGCATCAACCAGGCTAAACAACACCATGAAGCTGACACAAATACTCCTGTCCCAGTCTGAGGCCGGTGCCGAGACCTACTTCGAAAAAGTGGCGGCAGCGTTCGCCACCGACCCGGATTTTAAACAGGAATTGATCATTGAAGAGCAGCCTTCGCGGCAGCGCCGACTGGACAGTGCCGGGGTCACCTACCGCACACTGCCGATGGGAAAGATCAGCAAGCCGCTGCTTTACAATGCGCGCCTGAAACAGCATGTCAGCCGTTTTGATCCAGATGTCATCCTGACCTGGGTAAACCGGGCCTCTCGCAAGTGCCCACCCAGCAATGCTGTGGTGATTGGCCGCCTGGGTGGCTACTACGACATCAATAACTACAGCAAATGTGACCACCTGATCGTCAACACCCCCGATCTGGTGCGACATGTCACGGAGAATGGCTGGCCGGCGGATCGCGTCAGCATGATCTCCAATTTCGGCGAGCTGCCCGAGACACTCAACGTCACCGATCCGTTGCCGGAGATTCCGGCCGGTCACAAGGTATTGCTCACACTGGGCCGCCTGCACGAAAAGAAGGCACAGGACACTGCCATTCGTGCCATGAAGAAGATTCCCAATGCCACTCTGCTGATCGCCGGCAGCGGTGAACTGCGCACAGAACTGGAAGCCCTGTCCAAGGCAGAGGGCGTGGCCGAGCGGGTACGTTTTCTGGGCCTGCGCAAGGATGTGCGCAACCTGTTTGAACTGGCTGATATCTGCCTGTTCCCGTCCCGTTTCGAGCCCCTGGGCAATGTGGTGCTGGAAGCCTGGGCGACCAACACCCCCATAGTGGCAGCGGCCAGTACCGGTCCGGCCTGGTTGATCGATCATGAAGAGAACGGCCTGCTGTTCGACATCGACGATCACACCCAGTGTGCCGAAGCCGTGAACCGCCTGTTGGCCGATGAAGAATTGGCTGCTCGACTGACGGAAAAGGGCGCACAGAAATTCCGCGAGGAATTCTCCCAACCGGTGATTCTGCAGCAGTACAAGGACTTGTTCCTGAAACTGGCCGAAGCACGCCGCAACTGACAATCACAGGGAGTGAAGACTGGATGCGGATACTACTGACCGGCGGCGCAGGTTTTATCGGTTTTCACCTGAGCCAGGTACTACTGAACCGAGGGCTGGATGTTACCCTCGTCGATAACTTCAACGACTACTACACCCCGCAATTGAAGCATGACCGTATTGCCCATTTGCAACAGGCTCATCCGGGACTGCACTGGCTCCAGCTGGATATTGCCGACCGTGACGCCATGGCACGGCTGTTTACACGGCAAACCTTTGATGTGGTGATCAATCTGGCCGCCCAGGCCGGGGTACGCTACTCGCTGGACAACCCGCATGCCTATGTCGACAGTAACCTGACCGGCTTCATGAATATTCTGGAAGGCTGCCGTCAGCAACAGGTCAAGCACCTGATATTCGCCTCTTCCAGCTCGGTGTACGGGATGAACAGCAAAAGTCCGTTCAGCACACAGGACCGTACCGATTTCCCCGTCAGCCTCTATGCGGCAACCAAGAAGTCCAACGAACTGCTGGCCTACAGCTATAGCCATCTGTACGACATACCCACAACCGGACTGCGCTTCTTCACCGTATACGGCCCCTGGGGGCGTCCGGATATGGCCTATTACGGCTTCACCCGCGCCATCCTCTCCGGCGAGCCTATTCGCGTCTATAACGGCGGCCACATGAAACGGGACTTCACCTACGTGGACGACATCGTCGCCTGTATCGATCGTCTGCTGGAACGCCTTCCAGCACGCACCCCGGCACCTGGTTCCCACGCAGAAGCGCCCTATTCACTGTACAATATCGGCAATCATCACCCGGTCAGCCTGCTGGACTTTATCGCGGCCATTGAGCGCGCCTGCGGGCGCGATGCCGTGAAGGAGATGATGCCGATGCAACCGGGCGATGTACCCGCCACCTATGCTGATATCGCTGACCTGGTGGCAAACCTCGACTACACCCCGGATACCGGGATTGAGGATGGTATCGACCGTTTTGTGCACTGGTTCCGCCGTTATCACGACTGCTAACCGCCCAAGGAATTAACATGTCCGCATCCCGCAAGCGCCTGCTGCGCGCCATTTACCGCCAGATCGCCATTATCGGTGCGCCTTTCATGCTCACCTCAGCAGGCCGCACCCGCTTCCGTGAGTTTTTCGACGACCGCATCATTGAGCTGTTCCGGGATGATATCGAAGCCTTCGTGCGAGATTACCCAGAGGTATGGAGCGAGGAAAAGACCCTGTGCCATTTGATCGAGCACCGCAGCAGCATCTGCCGCTTTGGCGATGGCGAGCTCAAGCTGATGGTGGGCGAGCGCCACAAATCCTTTCAGGACGTGAACCCGGCACTCAATGCCCGCCTGGAACAGGTACTGGGCAGCAATGAGCCCAACATTCTGATCGGCATTCATCCAGTACGGGACTATGACGGACTGGGCCGCATCTGGCAGAAATTCATCATCCGTATCGGTCGCGAAGTCCTGGCATTGCTGGATGGCCAGCGCAGCTATCCTTCCATGGGTGCTTTCCGCGTCCTGCCGGATGAATCCGAAGCCGCACTGGTGGAGCGCGTACAGCTGATCAAGCAGGTGTGGCAGGATCGCAAGGTGCTGCTGGTGGTGGGCGAAAACAGCCGCTTCACCTTTGAGGAGGAGCTGTTCAACAACGCCACCTCAGTGGACTTCCTCTACGCACCGGCCAAGAATGCCTTTGCCGAATACGATGATATTATCGCCCGCATCAGCGAATATGATCCGGCGGAATACCTGATCATGCCGGTACTGGGCCCAACTGCTACGGTACTGGCCTATGACCTGGCCCAGCGTGGTTACCAGGCCATCGACTTTGGCCAGATGCCAGGCACCTTCAGACGTGCCAAGCGCAAACTGTTCGGTGACGAGAATCACCCGTTGCCCGAGCTGCGCACCCCCGAGCCGTCGGCCTGATATGTCCAACCTTTCTTTGTCTGCAGGAACGCCCATGCAACACGATCTGACGCTGGCCATGCTGTCATGGCGCCAGCCCCGCACCCTGAAACACTCGCTGGAAAGCTACCAGCGCCAAGGGCTGCTGGATATGGCCAAGGAAAAGCTGATTTTCTTCAATGAATGCACCGGAGAAGATCGTCGCATCGCCGAGAAATACGGCTTCACCGTGCTGCAGGCGAAGCGCAACATCGGCATCGCCAAGCCGTTTCAGGAGCTGATCAAGGCGGCCAGCGGCCGTTACTTCCTGTTTCTGGAAAACGATTTCATGCTGGTGGAAGATGAAGCCACCTGCGAGCAGGAGCTACAAGCGGCCATGGCGGCGGTAGAAACGGATATCGCCTGTGTACGCCTGCGTCACCAGCACCACTATGGCGATCCGAATTACTGGCTGCTGAAGGTCTGGGAAGGTCGCAAGAGTGCCGAGCAGGCCAACCTCAACGCCACCTACCTGTTTCACGAACCGGACCGCGAATACGACGAGATCGAGCGCGTCGAGCACCTGAACCGCACATTCTTTGTCGCTGACTCAGGTATTGCCAACTTCACCAACAACCCCTGCCTGTATCGCACCGAGTTTCTGCGCGAACATTTCCTGCAGCGCGAATTCACCGAGTTCGACAACCTGGAAACCAATATCGAGCCCTGGTGGCAAGCGGCGGGCTTGCGCATCGCTCAGGGGCGCGGGCTGTTCAAGCATCACCCGCTGGAGGTCAGCGGCTCCGGTTTTGCCCAGCACAAGCGGATAAAACACTCTATCAAGCACTGGTCACACTACCTGATCCGCATTGGCTACAAGCGCCGCGTGATCAACCTGTTCCTGCTTCAGTTCCTGCCCATGCTGATCAAGGCCAACATCAACCTGGGCAACAAGGTGATGGTGAACCTGTCACTGGGACGTTACGAAAGCGAGTAAGCGCGCTACTTGCCGGTTCGCAGGGACGCGAACAGACGATCCAGATCTGCTTTACGCTGAGCCAGCTTTTCCGCATCCGCCAGGCTGGCCAGATCGTCCATGTCGGACAGCGACAGGCCCGCCTTTAGCTCAACCGGCTGCAGCTCGATACCCACAGAGGTGGCGTAATCGTGAAATTTGAAACCGCCCCCGGCAACCGATTCCGATAGCTGCATCCACACCGCCGGAATCCCCAGTGCATGGGCCACGATAACGCCATGCAGCGAGGATGAGATGACACGCTCGCAAGCGGCAATCTGGCGAATCACGGCCTCGGGGTAAGCCTCGGGATCAATCAGACAGGCCGCATCGCCCTGCTGTTTCTGCAGCGCCAGCACCCGCGCATCCTGCTTGTCGGCGTAATGGGGAATCACACCCAGGCGGTATTGTTTGGTCACCGATGATTTCAGCAGTTTTTCCGCCAGCAGCCCCGGATCGCCCAGCGGCAGGGACTCATCCAGTCCCAGCCGGTCCCGCGACAGCTCGCCCCGCACCGCCAGAAACTGTGCCTTGGGCAGGCGTACCTGATGATCACGGATCAACCCCGAGCCCAGCACCTGGCCGCTGAAGCTGTCCTTGACCCCATCCAGAATGCTGCCGGTGCTGAGCAGCTCGGCACGGTGTTTCTTCTCGTACACCGGCGTGTACCCATAGGCTAACAGCAGTGCCGGGGTAATCAGGTCACCGAAGTTCTTTTTCGAACCCCACCAATAGGTGCGAATACGCTGACCATGCAGCAGACCGTGGATGGCGTAGTTGAGGCGATCGCGGCTTTTTTCGAGCTTCCAGGTGTTCAACAGGGACATAGGGGTTCCGGTGATGACGAGACACAACAGAGGTGAAGTTTGGTATTCTAATCGGGTTCATTCACTCAGGTACAGAGCGCACCCATGCCCCTAGCACGCCCGTTGAAGGTTGTTCAGTTATTACCGGCTCTCGAGTCGGGCGGCGTCGAGCGCGGCACCGTGGAATTTGCCCGCGAACTGGTGCGCCTGGGTCACGAGTCGATCGTGATCTCCAACGGAGGCCGTCAGGTTGAGCGACTGGAGCAGGAGGGCTCGCGCCATATCCAGCTGCCGATTCACCGCAAGTCACTCTGGTCACTGACGCAAGTGCGCCCACTGCGCCGCCTGCTCACCGAGCTGAATGCCGATATTCTCCACGTTCGCTCGCGTGCGCCTGCCTGGATCACCTGGCTGGCCTGGCGCACGATGGATCCGGCCACCCGCCCGCGCCTGGTCAGTACCTTCCACGGCATGTATTCGGTCAACGCCTACAGCGCCATCATGGCCAAGGCCGAGCAGGTGATCGCCATCTCCGACTGTGTCGAGCAGTACATCCGCGACAACTATCAGGTGCCCACTGACAAGATTACCCGCATCTACCGCGGCCTGGACCCGGACACCTTCAGCCACAACCCGGATACCGGAGCCCTGCGCGCCGAGTTTCCGCAGTTCGAAGGCAAAAAACTGCTGTTGATGCCGGGCCGGCTGTCACGCTGGAAGGGCCAGCTGGACTTCATTGAAGTAATGCACCGTTTGCTGCAGAAGCGCGATGACTGCCACGGCATCATCCTTGGCGGTGCCGAAGCCAATAAGGAAAGCTACCGCGAGGAGCTGGAACAGCGCTGTCGCACCTTGGGAATCGAGCAGGCGATCACCTTCACCGGCCATCGCAGCGATATTCAGGCGTTCTACAATCTCTGTGACCTGACCTGCCACCTGTCCAGCAAGGCCGAGCCCTTTGGCCGCACCGTGCCCGAAGCCTTGGCCACCGGCTGCCCGGTGATCGCCTATGACCGCGGCGGCGCCAGTGAATCCCTGCATGCGGCCTTCCCGGACGGACTCGTGCCTGCCGATGATGTGGACGCCTTTGTCGAGCGTATTGATCAACTGCTGAACCAGCCGCCCGGCGAAATCAGCCTGCCCGACGCCTTCTACCTCAAGGCCCAGGCCGAGGCCACGCTCGGGGTATACTACCGTCTGCTGGACCAGCCGGTGGCGCAGCACAACTAATTACACGGCGAAGCGATGACTTCAGCCCCACTGAACCCTCAGGATTTGGCTTAACTATGAGAATTCTCCACATCGCCTACCAACAGCTCAAACGCTACGGCCATACCCGTGTCAGCTGGGCGCAGAAGCTTACCTCGGGCCTGGTCAAGAACGACCACCTGGTACAGGGGTTCAGTGACCGCGATGTAGCGTCTTTCGAAGCGCCCTTCGGCATTCGCGATCTGGGCAAGAAGAAGGCCAACCAGCGCCTGCTGGAAACCGTGGACTCATTCGAGCCGGATCTGGTCATCGCCGGTCATTGCGACATGATTACCAACGAGACCCTGGCCGAAATTCGCAAGCGCCAGCCCAACTGCTTTATTGCCCACTGCAATAATGACCCGCTGTTCGTACCCTCCAACGTGGAGCGCATCCATCACCGCGCCGAAGTCGCCGATGCCGTATTCGTCTCCACCGGTCGCCGTGAACTGAGCCAGTTTGAAGGCTCCCGCGCCCGCATCTACCACATGCCCAACCCGGTCGAGCCTTCGGTAGAATGCTTCGACAACTCGGTCAAAACCGATGCCGAGCTGCCGATCGACCTGATTTTCTGCAGCAACAGCAAGGATTTCACCAAACGCCTGGAGATGGTCGGCCGCATGAAAGAGCAGCTGGACCCGATCATGACCTTCAAGACCTTCGGCAGCTTCGGCGAAGCGCCGGTCTGGGGTCGCGATTACGACCGCGCTCTGATGCAGAGCAAAATGGGCCTCAATTTCAATCGTCAGGAAGGCCTGCACTGGTACTCCTCGGCCCGTATGGCGCAGCTGGCCGGCAACGGCATCCTGCAGTTCAGCCACAGCTCCGGCGCCTTCAACGAACTTCTGCCGCCGGAAACAGTGGTCTACTTCGATGAAGAAGACGATTTGATTGCCAAGATCCGTGAATTCCACGCCGATGATGCCAAGCGTCAGGCCTGGGCCGGCGCCGCGCGTCGCTTCTTCCATCAGGAGATGAACTCGACGCTCTACGCCCAGTACATCGCCGAAGCCAGCACCCTGACCCCGTTCAGCCATGACTACTGCTGGGCACAGGACATCAATCTGGACGGCAGCCTGAAATGAGTTTGACGCTGGCCGACGAGCAGGCCTTTGCCCAGGGTGGCAACCGACTCTGCTTCGTCCACCCCGAGCATGCTGACCGCTGCATCAAGGTGCGCCGACCGGACTTCACGCTGGAAGACCTGCGCCGCAAGAAGGGCTTTCCCAAGTCGTTGCTGCCGCTGCACTATTTCGATGACAACCGTGAAGAGCATGAGGTGATCACCAGTCTGGCGCAACAGCACGGTGAGCCGGTGTTTGAGCTGATCAGCCGTTGCTACGGTTTTGAAGACTCGGACCTTGGCCCGGGCCTGGTACTGGAGCTGGTACGCGATGCTGATGGTCAGATTTCACAGACATTGAAAGCCCAGATCTGGGGCGAAGGCTACACGCCTGATTGTCAGGCAGCAGTTGAGCATTTCTGCCAACAATGGCGCAACCTGCAGATCCCCTCACGCGATCTGTTGCTGCACAACCTGCTGGTACAGAAAGACAGCACGGGCAAGGTACAGCGCATCGTCGTTATTGATGGCCTCGGCAGCCCCAACCTGATTCCGTTCCACCGTCTGCCTGCGCCGCTTAGAGCTGCCAAGGTCGATCGCAAGCTGGCCAACCTGCAGCAACGCATCGAGCAGACACTGGCTAAAAAGGCACGCGGCGAACAACCCGGCTATCACGGCATGGCCACCGCCCATCACCCCCAGGATAACCACAAAGGCTGACAGATGACCGATTCCAAGATGCGCGTAGCACAAGTACTGGCCGGCGCTGCCCAGGGCGGCGCGGAGAACTTTTTTGTCCGTATGGTGGCGGGCCTGAACGAGCTGGACAATATGCAGGTACGGGCGTTTATCCGTAACCACCAGGACCGCATCGATGCCCTCACCCAGGCCGGCGTGGATACTCAGGGCTACCGTTTCGGATCGCCGCTGGATCTGCCCGATCGCCTGCGCTTTCGCAGTGAACTCAAGGCCTTTGCACCGGATATCGTTATGACCTGGATGAACCGCGCCAGCGGCTACACGCCCAACTCGGACGACTACATCCTGATCAACCGCCTGGGCCACTACTACAAGCTCAAGTATTACCAGCACTCGGACTACTGGGTCGGCATCAGCAAGGGCATCTGCCAACATATGATCGATGGTGGTTTCCCGGCGGACCGTGTGTTCCACATTCCCAACTTTGCCGATGAACGCGACGTTGAGCCCCTGCCCCGTGACAGCTTCAACACCCCCACGGATCGCCCGCTGATCCTGGCGGCTGGCCGTCTGCACGTGAACAAGGGCTTTGATGTACTGCTGCAGAGCCTGACCGATATTCCCGACGCCATTCTCTGGCTGGCCGGCTCCGGTCCCGAAGAACAGTCGCTGAAGCAACTGTGCCACCAGCTGGGACTGGACGAGCGCGTCCGTTTCCTCGGCTGGCGTAGCGATGTCACCGCGCTGATGCGCACGGCAGACTTGTTTGTCTGTCCGTCACGCCATGAAGGACTGGGATCGATCGTGATGGAATCCTGGGCACACCGCTGCCCGATTGTGGCGACCCGTTCGCAGGGGCCGGGTGAGGTGATTACCGATGGCGAAAGCGGTCTGCTGACCCCCATTGATGATGCCAAGGCACTGACGCAGGCGATTCGCTCGGTGCTGGACAGTGACGAGCTGCGCACAAAGCTGGTGGAGGGTGCCGCCGAGGTATACGCCAAGGGTTACAGCAAGCAGCACATCGTCAGCGCCTATGATGAGCTCTATCGCGAACTGCTGAGCCGACGTTAGTCGCTGCCCAACCAGCCTTTTTTCAGGATCACCTCGGCACAGCGCTCCGCTTCATTGAAGTCGGCTGCGGTCGAGGTGATAGCCTCCAGCTGCCAATCCGGCGCGGCACTGACGATACCTTGTTCCCGCAAGGTATCTACGCCACGGCTTATACGGTTATCGGCCTGTTCATCCAGCATCAATACGCCCACCTTGCAACCCGCCGTCAGCGCCTCATACACCATGGAGGCACTGTCCTGAGTCACCCAGCAGGTTTCAGCATGCGCCAGCTGCTGTGGCAGCCAGTCAGGGCCGGTATTGGCCGCCGGGACAAAACGTTCCCCTGCCAATGCAGCCAAGGCCTGCTCGGTGCTTTCGGGGGTGCGCCGGGATGAACCGACCGTCCAGTTGGCAGGCACCTGCTGCAGCAAGGCATCGACCTGTTCCAGTACGCGGGATTCATTCCAGCTGAAATGTTTGGACGGGCCACCGACCAGGATAACGCCGCTGCCCGGGGTTTTGTCACCCGGACGCATGCGATTCAGGGCGCCACGTGTCGTCACAATATTGGGGCGCTGAGGCGGCTGATCATGTTCGGGGATAAGGCACAGGTCGAAAAAGCCGGTCGAAACCGAAGGCTTCATCAATACGACAACAGGGGCACGATGCAGACGGCGCAGGGCCAGCAGCGTCATGTGGGTCGCATGGCCGGCACCGATGATCAGTACCGGGCGCTCCTCCAGTTGAGGTACGCCCAAACCGAACCAAAGCCGCCAGGCCTCAAAACGCCCCATGGGCGCTTGCTCGGTGATACGCACCGGGCGCACGCGCGCAATCGCTTCCGCCAGTCCACGTGACTGGTTGAGATGTCCCGGTTTGCCATCACTGACAATCCAGATATCGATTGGCGCTGATTCCCTGTCTACCAAGCTTCTTGGACCTGCAACTTCTGATTCTGACCAACAAAGAGGCTATGGTATCATTCCCCTACGACTGCAACGAAGTGCGCAACAGTATTTATCTTCTGGGCAATTCCATTTTTCGGGCGAAAGCATACAATCTATGGATTGCACTGCGCCGAAACATTTCCGCGTAGCTCGCCACACCAGCCTGTCTCCAATCCAGTTTGTTAGGAAGGTTTTATGTCTGCTTTTGGTTCCGTGTTCATGCCCGAGATGGCAATCACCTGGTTTGATGGTTCCCAGTGGAGCGAACCTGAAGTGGTCCCGAGCGACAATCTGCAACTGCACCCCGGTGCCCATGTGCTGCACTACTCCAGCACCTGCTTCGAGGGTTTGAAAGCCTTCCGTCATGAAGATGGATCAGTCAAGATTTTCCGCATGGACCGCAACATCCGCCGTCTGGCTCAGAGCTCCGAATTGCTGGCCCTGCCGGCATTCGATGAAGCCATGCTGGAAACCATGACCCGTGACATTCTGGAACGCTTCAAGAGCGAAGTGCCGGCACCTCCGGGCTCCATGTACATTCGTCCGACCCATATCGGCACCGAGCCGATCATCGGCAAGGCCGCTGTGCCTTCACTGACGTCCTGCCTGTATGTACTGCTGTCACCGGTCGGCGATTACTTCACCGGTGGTGACAAGCCGCTGCGCGTCCTGCTGGACGACAAGGGCATGCGCTGTCCGCCGCACATGGGCATGGTCAAATCGGGTGGCAACTACGCCAGCGCCCTGCAGCCGATCATGCGTGCACGCGCTGAGCACCAGGCCGACCAGGTTCTGTTCTGCCCAGGTGGTGACGTTCAGGAAACCGGCGCTGCCAACTTCCTGCTGATCGATGGTAACGAAGTAATCACCAAGGCGCTGGACTCCAGCTTCCTGCACGGTGTTACCCGTGACTCTATCCTGACGCTGGCCCGCGATATGGGCATGGATGTTCAGGAGCGTGAACTGACCATCGACGAGCTGCTTGAGCGCAGTGCCCGTCCTGGCTGTGAAGCCGCTCTGTCCGGAACCGCTGCAGTGCTGACATCTGTAGGCACCCTGATCCACAACGGCAAGGAATACCCGGTCGGTAACGGTGGCATCGGTGAGACCACCGTTAAACTGCGCACCGCACTGAACAACATTCAGTGGGGCAAGGCTGAAGACAAGCACGGCTGGCTGCAAAGCCTCTAAAGGCCAGCTGCCAGCAGCACGTAAAAAAAAGCCGACCTCAGGGTCGGCTTTTTCGTATCAGCGTCAATCCAGCATCAAACGTTGCCAGATTGCCGCTACACCTCGGCGATACTCGGTCATCTCTTCATCACCCAGAACACCGGACAGGTTCTGCAAACTCAGACGGTGACCCGCAGCACGATAGGCCTTGTAGGCTTCTCGCAGCAGCTCGGCATCCTCTGCCGGCAACAGCCCCTCGGCTTCAATGCTGTCCAGCATGCGAATATTATCGGTCCAGCGCAGCAGCTCCGGCTTATCCTGTGCATGACGCAGAATCAGGTACTGCACCAAAAACTCGATATCAACGATGCCACCGCGATCCTGTTTCAGATGAAATACCCGGTCTTCAGTATCAGCACTCTGTTTTGAGCCCAGGTGCTGGCGCATCTTTTCACGCATCTCGACCACATCCTGACGCAGTGTCTCGGCATCACGGGAACGAGACAGAATCACCCGACGTACCTCTTCAAACCGCTGTGCCAGTGCGGGGCTTCCCGCCACAACACGGGCACGCACCAGCGCCTGATGTTCCCAGGTCCAGGCATCCTTTTGCTGATATTCCTCAAATGCATGCAGAGAGCTGACCAGCAAGCCTGAATTACCCGAAGGCCGCAGGCGCATATCCACCTCGTACAGCATCCCCGAGGGCGTAAAGGTATTCAGAATATGGATGATACGCTGACCCAGACGGTTGAAGAACACGCTGTTGCCGATGGCTTTCTCGCCGTCTGTTTCCAGGTTGGAGGCGGCATCATGCAGGAACACCAGATCCAGATCCGAGCCATAGGACAGCTCAATACCGCCCACCTTGCCGTATCCCAGGATGACAAAATCGGGATCGCAGGGGACCCCCGGTGCCTTCTGGGGTACCCCATGCTTGTCCGTCAGATTGCGCCAGGCGATCTCCAGCACCACTTCCAAAACCGCTTCTGCCAGCCAGGTCAGGTAATCGCTGACCTTCATTAATGGCAACACACCGGTAATGTCGGACGCCGCCACCTTCAGCATGTGTGCATGTTTGAAGTAACGCAGAGTCTCCATCAGCTGTTCGATATCGTCTTCCGGAATACGCAACAACTGCAGGCGCAGCTCGGTTCTCAGCGCCTCCAGATCTGGCGGCGCGTAAAGGGCACGCGGATCGATCAACTCATCCAGTAATACCGGCTGTTTCGACAACTGGTCGGCAAACCAGGCGCTGGTGGAGCAAAGGCGTACCAACTGCTGCAGGGCAGCCGGGTTCTCACTGAGCAGGACAAAGTAAGCGGACCGGCGCAATACGGCCTGAACCAGTACCAAAACACGCTCCAGCGTGACCACAGGGTTATCGGTCTGGCCAACAGCCGTCAGCAACAGCGGCAGAACGGCTTCCAGACGCTCAATAGCGACCTGCTGCAGCATCTGAACCGTGCGCAGCCCTTTAAGATCCTGCAGCGCCTTGAGGGCCTCCCCGGCCTGTTCGTAGCCCTGCTCCTGCAGGAACGCCAGTGCACCCTCCTCGTCCATCAACCCGTGCCAAAGAGCCAGCCATTCACTGCGCAGGTCGTCATCCTGCTCTTCAGCTTCATCGGCCGGGGCAATGACATCGGCAAAGTGACTAGACACATTCTGTCGGTGCTCATCCAGTGCCGCGGCCAACGCTTCCCAGCTCGACATTCCCTGTGCGAACGCCAGGCGCGCACGCCCGGTATCGTCATCCGGCAACTCCTGGGTCTGCTTGTCGGCGATGGCCTGAATACCATGTTCCACATTGCGCAGCAGGGTGTACGCCTCAATCAGTTCCTGCACTGCGGTTTTGGGCATGCCGACCTTTTCCGGCAGCTGCGGCAGAATGTTCAGCAGCTCACGCTGTTGTAACTCGGCGTCGCGACCTCCACGAATCAGCTGAAAGGCCTGGGCAATAAATTCCACTTCGCGAATGCCGCCAGCACCCAGTTTTACGTTCTGCGTCAAACCCTTACGGCGGACTTCACGGTTGATCATCGCTTTCATGTCACGCAGGGATTCGAAGGCGCTGAAGTCGATGTATTTGCGATAGACAAAGGGTCTGAGCAAACGGATCAGTTCGGCACCGGCCTTCTGATCACCGGCCACCACACGCGCCTTGATCATGGCATAGCGTTCCCACTCACGCCCCTGATCCTGATAGTAACCTTCCATGGCCGCAAAGCTGCAGGCCAGCGGGCCTGCCGAGCCAAAGGGTCTCAGGCGCATATCGACACGGAACACAAAACCATCAACGGTCTGGTTATCCAGCGCCTGCACCAGCTTCTGGCCCAGACGAATAAAGAAGTCCTGGTTCTCCAGATTCTTGCGTTCGCCATCAGTTTCGCCGTTAGCGGGATAAGAGAAGATCAGATCGATATCGGAGGAGAGGTTCAATTCGTGGGCACCCAGCTTGCCCATACCCAGTACGACCATACGCTGTGGATGGCGTTTACCGGCCGCATCGGGACGTGAGTGCGGCGTGCCCCAACGCTGGCAGGCCTGTTGGTACAGCCACTCCAGTGCTGCATCTATACAGGCATCGGCAAACCAGGACAGCTCACGCGTCGTGCCCTTCATGTCGGACAGGCGGTTCAGGTCTCGCCAAATGAAACGCACCATTTCACGCTGACGGAACTGGCGCAGCTCGCGGTGCAGGTCCTTTTCATCCTGCACGGCCTCCAGACGCTGCTGCAAGCGCTCGGCATAGGTCGAGGGTTCATAGACATTATCCAGATCACCCGAATCAATCAGTGAAGCGAACCATTCCGGGTGTGCATTCAGCTGGGCCGCAACAAAGTCACTGCCGATCAGCGTTCGCGCCAGCTGACGTTGACGAGTTTCATTCAGTTCCGCACCGTCCAACGCAGCCTCAAGCTTACCCAGATTCTGCGCCAACAGGTCTTGCAACTGTTCCGGCACCTCGGCCAGAACGCTATCCATCAGTTTCATTCTCACTCCTCGGTGTTCGCCAGTAACTGCCGAAACAGGGCATAACCGCGCTGGGCCTTGCTGATATCAAAAGGGGTTAACGTCACATCTGCAGCCAACGCATCGGCTAATTGCAGCAGGGCGTCAGCGCCACCCGACTTTAGCTCCAGCTCCAGCTCCATAATCGGGTCGCTCAGTTCAGCGCCTCCCGATTCACAGAGGACAAACCCCTGATCCAGCGCCCCCTCAATGCGGGCGCCTGCATAGTCCAGTAGCCAGGTCTCACGTTCAAAATCGGTGGTAAAGACCGGCACCAGCGTCAACGCGGCGGCAGGCGGCAGTGCTGCGGGCCAAATATCAGCACTCAGCCGTTCCGGCTCCAATTCCGCCTGCGGCAGTTCCCACTCCCACTCTCCACGCTGGTGCAAACCATTGACGCTCTGACCACGGGTTTTCAAGGTCTGAATAAAGCGCGCACCCTGACAGCGAATCCTCAAGGCAACCTTGGCTTGGGCCAGACTCAGGTCTGCCGTGTCGTAGTACGTATTTTTCAGCGTTTGAGGCGGCGCATGCTCAGCTTGCAGCAGCAGTGAATGTGCCTTGAGGGCTGCCACATCCGCCGTATCCAAACGCAGTTTCAATTCGGTCTCGATCGCCATCTTCCATATCCCACAGGGTGCTTTGTATCAGTCTACCCAAGGATAGGAGCTGACGGACATCAGCCAAGGGCATTTTTATGTCATAACAACTACAGTTCCATGACATCAGCACGTATACTTGCGCCTGTTTTTTAACCACCTGCTACGAGATTTCCATGGTCAACAGTCCGATTCTGCAAATGTTTGCACGATCTCCGTTCAAGCCGATGCAGGAGCACATCGTCAAGGCGCAGGCAGGCGCCGCTGAACTGATTCCGTTCTTTGAAGCCGTGATCGCCAATGACTGGGACGCTGCCGAAGCAGCCCAGAAACGCATCACTACCTATGAACATGAGGCAGACGATCTCAAGCGCAACATCCGTCAGCGTCTGCCCGCCAGCCTGTTTTTGCCGGTACCACGCACAGATCTGCTCGAAATGCTGCGTCTGCAAGACAAACTGGCCAACCGCGCCAAGGATATTTCCGGTCTGATGCTGGGTCGCCAGATGCAGATTCCCGAGCCGATCCAGGACGGGCTGCTCAATCTGCTAAGCACAGCACTCAAAGCCAGTGAACAGGCCGTAACAGCGTTGAATGAGCTGGACGAACTGCTCAACGCCGGTTTCCGTGGCCATGAAGTCGACATCGTCGAGCGCCTGATCACCGAACTGGATGAGCTGGAGCACGACGCCGACAATCATGAACGTCAGCTGCGCTCGTCGCTGTTTGCCGTTGAACGTGACCTCTACCCGATTGATGTCATGTTCCTGTACCAGATCATTCAATGGGTTGGCGATCTGGCCAACCTGTCGCAGCAGGTCGGCAACCGACTGCAACAGCTGCTTGCCCGCTAACCAGACTGAACAAGGTTATATTGCATGGATATCATTGCTCAGTACGGCCACATTATGGTCATCATGGCCTGCGTCTTCGGCTTTTTCATGGCCTGGGGTGTGGGTGCTAACGATGTGGCTAACGCCATGGGAACCTCGGTTGGTTCTCGCGCTCTGACACTGAAACAGGCGATCATCATCGCTATCCTGTTTGAATTTGCCGGTGCCTATCTGGCGGGCGGTGCTGTTACCTCAACCATTCGTAAGGGCATTATCGAGCCATCATTGTTGTCGGCGAACCCTGAATTACTGGTGTTCGGCATGATGGCATCCCTGCTGGCGGCCGGTATCTGGCTGCTGGTGGCGACTCACTTCGGCTGGCCGGTTTCCACAACCCACTCTATTGTCGGTGCCATTGTCGGTTTCGCTGCTGTGGGCATCTCCATGGAAGCGGTGCACTGGGCCAAGGTGGGCACCATCGTCGCAAGCTGGGTAGTATCGCCCGTGACGGCGGGGATTATCGCCTTCTTCCTGTTCAGGAGTGTGCAAAAGCTGATCCTGGATACGGAAGAGCCGTTCGCCAATGCCAAGCGCTATGTGCCCTTCTACATTTTCCTGGTGGGCTTCATCATCGCCATGGTGACCTTCACCAAGGGCCTCAAGCACATCGGTCTGCACCTGAGCTGGTTTGAGAGCGCTGGCATCTCCGTTCTCTTCGGCCTGATGACCATGGGCATCGGTATCATGATGCAGCGCAAGATCCAGATTGATCCCAATGCTGACCGTGATTTCCACTTCACCAGCGTGGAGAAAGTGTTCGGCGTACTGATGCTGTTCACCGCCTGTGCCATGGCCTTTGCGCACGGCTCCAATGACGTTGCCAACGCTGTTGGTCCGCTGGCTGCAATCGTGGGTGTAGTAAGCTCCGGCGGTGAAGTGGCTCAGAAGACTGCCATGCCAACCTGGATTCTGCTGCTGGGTGGTGCCGGTATCGTTGCCGGTCTGGTGATGTACGGTCACAAGGTGATCGCTACCGTCGGTCAGAACATCACCGAGCTGACCCCGAGCCGTGGCTTTGCAGCCACCCTGGCTGCGGCGTCTACCGTGGTCGTAGCCTCAGGTACAGGCCTGCCGATCTCCACCACTCACACCCTGGTGGGTGCGGTACTGGGTGTAGGTCTGGCACGTGGTTTGGCTGCGCTGAACCTGAAAGTGGTCGGTACCATTTTCGTGTCCTGGATCGTGACCCTGCCGGCAGGTGCAATCCTGTCCATCATGTTCTTCTTCATGCTAAAGGGCATGTTCACCTGATCCGAATGGACGGCCTGCGCTGCGGGCCGTCCATGGACGTGGACCCACCGCCACAAAGATTGCACAATACAGGTTGATGTGAAGCCCGACCGGGAGTCGACCTTGAGCACCTCCAACGCCTCCACCGATTACGTTAACTGGTTCCGCCATTCTTCCCCCTACATCAATATGCACCGAGGCAAAACCTTCGTGATGATGTTGAGCGGCGAAGCCATTGCCAACGATAACTTTGCCAATATCGTGCACGACATCGCCCTGCTTAACAGCCTGGGTGTGCGTCTGGTGCTGGTTCATGGCGCCCGCCCCCAGACCGAGCAGCGACTTCAGGCCCGCGGCCTTGAAACACGTCTGCATCATGATTTGAGGATCACCACCCCGGACATACTGGAGTGCGTGATTGAGGCGGTTGGCAGCCTGCGTACCGAAATCGAAGCACGTCTGTCCATGGGATTGGCCAACACCCCCATGCACGGTGCGCGCATTCGAGTCTGCAGCGGCAACTTCGTCACCGCCCGCCCGGTGGGTGTTCTCGATGGGGTGGATATGGGCCACACCGGCGAGCTGCGCCGTATCGACCATGAAGGCGTTCGCCGCATGCTGGATCTGAACCAGATCGTCGTACTGTCCAACCTTGGCTTTTCCCCGACCGGAGAAGTGTTCAACCTGCCGGTGGAAGAAGTCGCCACACAGGCAGCCATCGCCCTCAAGGCAGACAAGCTGATCCTGCTGGGTGCTGAAAGCGGTATTCACGACAGCCGAGGCGAACTGCGCAGTGAGCTGCTGGCCCAGACCGCACGCCGCCTGGTTCATCAGTACCATGCCCAGATCGACGACCCTGAGCAACCCTTCACCGAAACGGCAAACCTGCTGGAGTCAGCCGCCACCGCCTGTGAACAGGGAGTGCCTCGCTGCCACCTATTGAGTTATCAGGAAGACGGCGCACTCTTGAGCGAACTGTTTACCCGTGACGGTCAGGGCACCATGGTGATCAGCCACTCCTATGAGCAGGTGCGCCTGGCCAGCATCGAAGATGTGGGCGGGATTCTGGAGTTAATTGCGCCACTGGAAGAGAAAGGTGTACTGGTACGCCGCTCACGCGAACTGCTTGAAGCCGAGATCGAACGTTTCACGGTGGTCGAACGAGATGGCGCCATCATCGGCTGTGCCGCCTTGTACCCCTTCACCGAAGAACGTATCGGCGAACTGGCCTGTGTTGCCATCGATACCAGTTATCGTGGTGGTCAAAGAGGTGACCGCCTGCTGGAAGCGATTGAAGATCAGGCCAAGGAGATGGGTCTGGATCAGCTGTTTGTGCTGACCACTCGAACCGCACACTGGTTTGTCGAGCGCGGTTTCGGCGCCGCCGAGAAGGATCGTCTACCGGCCTCCAAACAGGCACTGTACAACTTCCAGCGCAACTCCAAGGTGTTCTTCAAGACTTTAGACTAACCGGCGCACCGGGCAGGGTAAGGCGGAAGCAGGCACCCTGCCAGTGCGACTCCTCCACTTCGAGAGCGCCGTCGTAACTGCTGATAATGTCGACGGCGACCGCCAACCCGATTCCCTGACCGGGTGTCTGTGTATCCAGACGTGCGCCGCGCTGCAAGATCACCTGGCGCTGCTCCGGCGCCACGCCGCCGCCATCATCACTGATTTCCAGAATCAGCTGATCCCCTTCCAGCCGTCCAACGACAGACACCTGGCGAAAACCGTACTTGTAGGCGTTATCCAGCAGGTTGCCCAGCAGTTCCATCAAATCACGTTCATCGCCACTGAAGCCGATACCCGGTTCCAGCTGGAGGTCAATCTCCCGCGGCGTATCGGCATACACCTTGGCCATAACGGCCAACAAGCGTTTGACCACCGGTTGCACCGGAATCGCCTGCGCCAGATTCTGACCCTGACTCTTCACCGCACGCGCCAGCTGATACTGCACAATCTGTTGCATACGCAGCGCCTGCTCTTCAACCTGATGCCGATAGGCTTCCTCGTCCTGAGGCTCTCGCCCGGCGCCACGAATCACCGCCAGCGGCGTTTTCAAGCTATGGGCCAAATCACCCAGGGTATTGCGATAGCGTTCACGCTGTCGGCGCTCGGTTTCCAGCAGACGGTTCAACCCCTGAGTCACATCCTGCACTTCCACCGGGTAACGGCCATCCAGACGATCGGTCTTGCCCTCTTCAATACGCTTGAGATCACTGGCCAACAGATCCAGCGGTCGCAAGCCCCAGCGCATGATGAAGTACTGCGCCAGCAAGGCCACCAGACAGATACCACTCAGCCAGCCCAACAGCTGCAGGCTGAAGACTTTCATCTCTTCTCGCACCTGAGCATCGCTGCGCAACAACGAAACCAGAAAGCGCACTTCTCCGGTATCGTTTTCCCACACAATCGGATATTGAAACAGATAGAGCTGTTGCTCGGGCAAGTGGCTGAACAGGGACTGCCCTGGCTGCAGGGCTCGACTGGGCAAGCGCTGGACCAGCTCATCAGGCAAAGCCTGACTGGAGCGGGAGCGCCAGAACATCTGTCCATCAGTGCCATGAATAAAGCCATAGACCCCTGAGTTGATACGACTGAAGCCGGGATCGAGCAGATGTTCCGGCAGGTTCAACCGCCCTTCATCCACTTCAATGGCACCCAGCAGCAGGTATACCTGCAAACGCGCCTGTGAGGCCTCGGCATTTTCCAGACTGGAATTGAATGCTTTCAGCAGGGCCAGGCCCGCGAAGACAATCACTAAGGGGAGGATAATGGCCGACGCCCGCAGGAGTCGGCCACGAAGGGATAGCGGGAGGTTAGACTCGGGCACGCTCAGGCAGCGCCCTCAAGAGCAAACCGGTAGCCCAGACCACGCACGGTCTTGATCGGCTGCAAACTTTGTTCAGGGTCGATTTTCTGACGCAGGCGACGCACAAACACTTCCAGCACGTTGCTGTCACGGTCATAGTCCTGATGATAGAGATGCTCGGTCAGCTCCGCCTTGGAAATGGTTTTACCGGCATTCAGCATCAAATATTCCAGCGTACGGTATTCATAGCTGGTCAAACGAACCTCTTCGGCGTTCAGCGTCACCACTCGGGCGCTGGTATCCAGCTCCAGCGGACCGAATTTCAACACCGGGCTGGCATGACCTGAGGCGCGACGTACCAGCGCATTCAATCGCGCCAGCAACTCCTCTTCATGGAAGGGCTTGGCCAGATAATCATCGGCGCCCGCTTCCAGGCCTTCGACCTTATCCTGCCAGTCACCGCGCGCCGTCAGGATCAATACCGGCAGCGAAATGCCTTCTTCACGCCAGTGGCGAATCACGTCCAGACCCGACACCTCGGGCAGGCCGATATCCACCACCGCGACATCATATTCGTATTCCTTACCCAGATAGCTGGCCTCACGGCCGCTTTCCGTCTCTTCTACGGTATAACCCTTCTGCTCCAGCATCTGCTTGAGCTGGCGACGCAGGTCGGCATCATCTTCTACAATCAACGCTTTCATTCAGCTTGCTCCGGCTGTTCAGGCTGCAACAGATTTCCGTTGGCAGCATCAATCAGGATATCCCGTACCCGCCCCTCTTCCAGCAGGCGCACGCGATAGGCCCGCATGCCTTCAATGTGGGTCAGTTCAGCTTTGATCACTTCGCCGCCCAAGTGTTCCCGTGCAATTTCAGAGGCTTGCACCAGATTGACCCCGGTGGAGCTGGAAGTTCCTCGACTGGTTATCTGGGCAGTAGCCTCGGCATCCGCCCAAAGGGGTGATACCAGCAGGCAAACACTCAAGCAACAGCTTCTGAGATACGGCGCACGCAAAGACACCTGATTAATCTCCATTGAGGGCAACATCCCTGTCCCTGTACCCCTGAACAAAACAGCACAGGGGCGAAAAATACGGCATGCTAAACAGCCGGGCATGAATGCTGAATGAATTGGGTCAGCACTTAATCAGCGCAACGACGACAGGTTCGGAACCCCAGCAGGCTGTAAAGCGGGCAGGTTCCCGAGATGGCGATGGCGATAATCGGCACTCCGATCAGCCCCCACCAGGTTTGAGGTCCAAAGAAGATCAGCACAATAAACACCAGGCCAATCAAAACACGCACCAGCTGATCCAAAATACCGATATTCTTGTCCATGAAGCTATCCTCGCCTTGGGTGGTCAACGTGAATTTGCCTGTCGGGCTCGCTGCCACAACAGGAGGTAACGCATATTATAGGTGAGCCCCAGCAGAAGCACCGGCGGCAGTGTCAGCAGAAAAATCCAGCCCAGTGCCGGGCTGCCAATCATCTGCCCCAGCCAAAGGCTGAGCACACAGAGAATTGCCAGAGGTATGCCCAGCTTCATACAGCGCTTGAGCCAGGGGTCCGAGTGAATACTTGCCTTCTGTTGCATCAGCATCTCCTTATATCTGACGAGAGTAAAACGCGTACGCCCACCAATCAAGTCAGACCCAGCTCATGCAGCGGGTCTGAATGCGGCAGATCAAAAGCGTTCGCCACACCGGCGCAGGTCAGCCGCCCGGAGTGCACATTCAAACCGGGCAGAAACCCAGGCATATCCTGCAAGGCACGACGCCAGCCATCTGCGGCCAGGCGCTCAATGTAGGGCAGGGTCGCATTGGTCAGCGCCAGTGTCGATGTGCGTGCGACCGCACCCGGCATGTTCGCCACACAGTAATGCACGATACCGTCCACTTCGAACACCGGATCAGCATGAGTGGTCGGATGACTGGTCTCGAAACAGCCGCCCTGATCTATGGCCACATCCACCAGTACAGAACCCGGCGCCATCACCCCCAGCATGTTGCGGGTGACCAGCTTGGGTGCCGCCGCGCCTGGCAGCAGCACAGCGCCAATAGTCAAATCCGCCAGGGCCAGCTGTTGTTCGATATTTTCCTGAGTGGAATACAGCGTCACCAAACGTCCGCCAAACTGTTCATCCAGCTGTTTCAGGCGAGGAATGGACTTGTCCAGCAGACACACCTGAGCACCCATGCCCAGCGCAATCCGGGCCGCATTCTCGCCCACGACACCACCGCCGATAATCAACACACGGCCGGGACTGACACCGGGCACGCCTCCCAGAAGCACGCCACGCCCGCCCTGCGCCTTTTCCAGACAATGTGCGCCGGCCTGCACCGCCATGCGCCCGGCCACCTCGCTCATGGGAGCCAGCAAGGGTAGCTGCCCCTGCCTGTCTTGCACGGTTTCGTAGGCAATGGCGGTGCAACCACTGGCCAGGAGGGCATCGGTCAGCGCACGGTCCGCCGCCAGGTGCAGGTAGGTAAACAGCACCTGATCGGCACTGAGCCAGCCACATTCACTGGCTTGAGGCTCCTTTACCTTCACGATCAGATCGGCCCAGGAAAACACCGACCGAGGGTCATCGACCAGTACAGCACCTGCCTGTTCATAGGCACTGTCGGCAAAGCCGGCGGCAGCGCCTGCTCCCTGCTCGACCTGGACCTGATGTCCCTGCTCTACCAGTTCTCGCACCCCCATGGGGGTCATGCCGACACGGTACTCGTGATTCTTGATCTCTTTGGGGATACCGACACGCATAGAAAGCCTCCGTTTCCAGACTGGTCACGGCTTTCAGTGTAGTAGATGCGGGCCTGTTTCTGCGCTGCTCGGCGCACGCGCTTTATCTGATATACTCGGGCTAATTTTAAGAACCCGAATTCCGAGGGGAGCCCCATGCCAGAGTATCGTTCCAAGACCTCTACCGCCGGCCGTAACATGGCAGGTGCCCGTGCCCTGTGGCGCGCCACCGGCATGAAGGACGAGGATTTCCACAAGCCGATTATCGCCGTTGCCAACTCATTCACTCAGTTTGTGCCCGGACACGTGCATCTGAAGGACATGGGTCAGCTGGTCGCGCGTGAAATTGAAGCGGCGGGTGGCGTGGCCAAGGAATTCAACACCATCGCCGTGGATGACGGTATCGCCATGGGTCACGACGGCATGCTCTACTCACTGCCGAGCCGTGACATCATTGCCGATTCTGTGGAATACATGGTCAACGCCCACTGTGCCGATGCACTGGTGTGTATTTCCAACTGCGACAAGATCACCCCGGGAATGCTGATGGCCGCCATGCGCCTGAATATCCCGGTCATTTTCGTGTCCGGTGGTCCGATGGAAGCCGGCAAGACCAAATTGTCCGAGCACAAGCTGGATCTGGTCGACGCCATGGTACTGGCCGCTGACCCTACTGCATCTGACGAACTGGTCGATGCCGTTGAGCGCTCTGCCTGCCCGACCTGCGGCTCCTGCTCCGGCATGTTCACAGCCAACTCCATGAACTGCCTGACTGAAGCACTGGGCCTGTCCCTGCCGGGCAACGGCACCATGCTGGCCACCCACGCTGACCGTGAGCAGCTGTTCAAGCGTGCCGGTCACAGCATCGTTGAACTGGCGAAAAAGTACTACGAAGGCAACGACGAGCGCATCCTGCCCCGTGCTGTGGGCATGAAAGCGTTCGAAAATGCCATGACTCTGGATATCGCCATGGGCGGTTCCACCAACACTATTTTGCACCTGCTGGCGATTGCGCAGGAAGCGGAGATCGACTTCACCATGAAGGACATCGACCGCCTGTCCCGCGTCGTGCCGCAGCTGTGTAAGGTTGCGCCGAACACCCAGAAGTACCACATCGAAGATGTGCACCGCGCCGGTGGCATCATGGCAATCCTGGGCGAACTTGACCGCGCCGGCAAACTGCACACCGACGTTCCCACCGTGCACACCGCGACCATGAAAGAAGCGCTGGATCAGTGGGATATCATGCGCAACCCCACCCCGGAAGTGATCGAGTTCTACAAGGCAGGTCCTGCCGGTATCCCGACCCAGACCGCATTCAGTCAGGCCACCCGCTGGCCGACGCTCGACGGCGACCGCGAAAACGGCTGTATCCGTTCCCTCGAACACGCTTTCTCGCTGGAAGGCGGTTTAGCCGTGTTGTACGGCAACATTGCACTGGATGGCTGCGTGGTGAAAACCGCCGGTGTAGACGACTCCATTCTGGTGTTTGAAGGCCCGGCCCATGTGGTTGAGTCTCAGGATGATGCCTGCAAACAGATCCTCGACGACCAGGTAAAATCCGGTGAAGTCGTGATCATCCGTTACGAAGGCCCCAAAGGTGGTCCGGGCATGCAGGAAATGCTCTACCCGACCTCCTACCTGAAATCCAAGGGTCTGGGCAAGGAATGTGCTCTGCTGACCGACGGTCGTTTCTCCGGTGGTACTTCAGGCCTGTCAATCGGCCACGTATCTCCGGAAGCCGCCGCAGGTGGTGCCATCGGCCTGGTGCAGCACGGTGATCTGATCCGTATCGACATCCCCAACCGCACCATTGAAGTGCTGGTGTCTGACGAAGAGCTGGCCAAGCGCCGTGCCGAACAGGATGCAAAAGGCTGGAAACCGGCTCAGGAGCGTCCGCGCAAGGTATCCGGCGCCCTCAAGGCCTACGCCAAACTGGCGATGTCTGCTGACAAGGGCGCTGTACGCGACCTGAGCCAGCTGGACTAAGCACACCCCACCGACCGGCAGCCCTGCCGGTCGGTTTTCCCCGCACCCTCGCTGTATCTTTTTTGCCCTGCCTCAAGCCTTTCGGTCTTAGCCGATCTACACTGCAGCCAGCGCTTCGACTAAAGTAGTCCGCCGCCGACTAGCCGTGTAGAATTCGCGCTTTTCTAACTCGCCCCGGGAGAACGAAATGTCCGGCAAGTGGATCACCTTTCTGCTGGCAGTCCTGAGTGCTGCCGGTATCTGGTTTCTGGCGCCACTGGAAACCGAGCTGCGCACCGGTCTGGCCATTCTGGCCGTGATCGCCATTCTGTGGATGACCGAAACCTTCAACATCACCGTCACGGCTTTGCTGGTGCCGGTACTGACCGTGGTGACAGGCGTTTTCACCGTGTCTGACGCCCTGAAAAACTTCGCCAACCCCATTATTTTTCTGTTCTTGGGTGGTTTTGGCCTGGCTGCGGCACTCAATGCACAGGGTCTGGACAAGTATATTGCCGGGCATGTGGTGCGCCTGGCCCGTGGCCATCTCGGCGCCGCGTCGTTACTGCTGTTTCTGACATCGGCCGGCCTGTCCATGTGGATTTCCAATACCGCCACCACCGCGATGATGCTGCCGTTGGCGCTGGGCCTGCTGCGCCAGCTGCCCTACGAAGAGAATCAGCGTACCTACTGGTATGTGCTGCTGGGTGTTGCCTACTCGGCCAACATCGGCGGTATCGGCACGCTGGTGGGCTCACCGCCCAATGCCATCGCCGCCGCTGAAGTGGGTCTGAGCTTCACCGACTGGCTCAAGTTCGGTATTCCGACCGTGGTACTGTCGCTGCCGCTGATGATTACCGCGCTCTATTTCCTGTGTAAACCGGAACTGAGCCACCGTTTCCGTGAAGTGCACCGTCATGAACCGCTGAATACTCAGCAATGGATGACCCTGGGCGTCTTTGTACTGACCGTTTCCATGTGGCTGTTCAGCAAACCGCTGTCGGGTCTGATCGGTATCAGCAAAGGACTGGACTCCATCATCGCACTCAATGCGATTCTGATGCTGTGCATGTTGCAGCTGGTGAACTGGAAGCAGATCGAAAAATCCGCTGACTGGGGTGTTTTGTTGCTGTTTGGGGGTGGCCTGACCCTGTCCGCCATGCTCAAAACCACCGGCGCCAGCCTGTTCCTGGCTCAGGGCATCAGCGACCTTATGGCAGGTGCGTCTGCACCGCTGTTCCTGCTGGTAGTAGCCGCTTTTGTGGTCATGCTGACCGAGATCGCCAGTAATACCGCCAGCAGTGCCTTGCTGGTGCCGATTTTCGTCGGTATTGCCGGCAGCATGGGACTGCCAACAGAAGTGATGGCGGTGGTCATCGCAATCGCCGCTTCCTGCGCCTTTATGCTGCCGGTGGCAACACCGCCCAATGCCATCGTCTATGGCTCGGGTTACTTGCCTCAACGGCAGATGATGCGTGCGGGGGTCGTGCTGAATATCATGATGACCGCAGTGATCGCGGGGGGAGCCTGGGCGTTGCTGTAAACGCGCCTCGGTTACTCATAACGGTAGACTGGCGCGGCACTGCCCGCGCCAGTATCCCTTAAGCTTTACGCGGCAAAGCGCGAATACGTCCCTGAGGGTCGATCGCGACCTGAACACATTCGGTACGGCTGACCTTCCGCAGTTCCTGCCCATCCGGACAACGTCCCCAGGCTTCAACCTGAATACGCAAAGAACTGTGGCCCCGCTCCAGCACCTGGGTATAGAAGCTGAGCACTGTGCCCTGCATGACCGGTGACATGAAACTCATGGCGCCCACCGATACGGTGGCAACACGTCCCTTGGCTTCCTGACCCGCGCGAATCTCACAGGCCAGTACCAGCTGGGATGCAACCCAACCGCCATATACATCGCCAAACATGTTTACGGCCTGCTGACCGGCCGGAAGTTGAAGGCTCAGCACGCCATCTGGCTGCTGTTCCTGATCATCATTTATTGTCATTGTGACTGATCTCTTCTGTTTAACCTGCCACCCAATTCGTGTGCATCCATATATTGTGCACCGCACAGTCCACACAAGTCGAACATAATCACATGCGTCTCCGTTATTTGACAAAGCGAGAGACTCTTTCAAGCACTGTCACTTTTTCGTCATAAAACACCCCTATAGTTCACGCATGTCAAAACACTAACCGATTCCTACCGGGAGCCGATGATGAAACCGATGAAAAAGCTGTTCGCGGCTGTTGCAATGACCGCTACCTGCCTGACTGCTCAGGCTAGCGACCTTCTTGATCCGAACCTGCCGGTCTACCAGAAAGCCTCTGGCGTATCTGGCAACCTGTCCAGCGTTGGCTCTGACACTCTGGCTAACCTGATGACCCTGTGGGCTGAAGAGTTCAAGCGCAACTACCCGAACGTCAACATCCAGATCCAGGCTGCCGGTTCTTCTACTGCTCCGCCCGCTCTGACTGAAGGTACTTCTAACATCGGCCCGATGAGCCGTAAAATGAAGGACAAGGAAATCGAAGCGTTCGAGAAGAAATACGGTTACAAGCCGACTCCGGTTGCCGTTGCGATCGACGCCCTGGCTGTATTCGCTCACAAAGACAACCCGATCAAAGGCATGAGCATCGATCAGGTTGACGCAGTGTTCTCTTCCACTCGCAAGTGTGGCGCTCCGGAAGCGATCACCAAGTGGAACCAGCTGGGTGTAAGCGGTTCTCTGGCAGATCAGAGCGTTCAGCTGTTCGGTCGTAACTCAGTATCCGGTACTTACGGTTACTTTAAGAAAGTCGCTCTGTGTAAAGGCGACTTCCAGAACGGTGTAAACGAACAGCCGGGGTCTGCTTCTGTTGTTCAGTCCGTTTCTACGTCTGTTAACGCACTGGGCTACTCCGGCATCGGTTACAAAACCGCTTCCGTACGTGCTCTGCCGCTGTCCAAGAAAGGCACTGAGTTCGTAGAGCCGACGCCGGAAAACGCCATCACTGGCAAGTACCCGCTGGCACGTTCTCTGTATGTTTACATCAACAAGAAGCCGGGCCAGGACCTGCAGCCGCTGGAGCGTGAGTTCCTGAAGCTGGTGCTGTCAAAAGTAGGTCAGGAAGTCGTTGTGAAAGACGGCTACATCCCGCTGCCGGCTAAGGTTGTTGAAAAGCAGATGGCTGACCTGGGTCTGTAAGGACTACTTACCCAGTCAACATCCCGAAGGGGGGGAGTCGAAAGACTTCCCCCTTTTTCGCTTTGTTACAGCTGTAACATAACGGTCACACATTTGACTTATTGTAGCCGCCATACCAAGTTCGACACTTCTCAGGACCCTCGACATGAGTATTGAGCAAACCAACACCGTGCCGGAGCTGGACTTCAACACCCCGGCTCAGCGCCGCCTGCGACAGGCGCGCATGCTGAAGGACAAGCTGGCCGCAGTCGGCATCGCCGTCGGCGGAATCAGCGTCATCCTCGCCGTTGTGATGATCTTCTTCTATCTGCTGTACGAAGTAGCCCCCATGTTTCGTGCCGCCGAAATCGAGCCCTGGGGTGGCGAACAGGAAGTCAGCTACACAGTGCCAGGTCAGGGCAAAACGCTGTATCTGGCCGTTGAAGAGCAGGCCGAGATTGGCTTCCGTGCCACCGACACCGGTGCCATGGTGTTCTTTGACACCACGACAGGCCAGGTACGTCTGAATGAGCAACTGGTACTGCCGGAAGGCGTGAGCATCACCAGCTTCAGCCTGCTGTCCGAAGCCAGCCAGACCTTTGCCTACGGTCTGAGCGATGGCAGCGTGCGCATCATCAAGCACAGCTACAAGGCCAGCTACCCGAACGGTCAGCGTGTACTGACGCCTGAATTGGCCTACCCGGTGGGTGAAGAGGCCCTGCAGGTTGCTCAAGGCCCGATCGAGCAACTGACACTGAACCGTGATTCCGAAGAGTGGGGTCTGGTCGCGTTCAGCGAAGGCGAGCTGCATGAGTTGACGCTGGCCCTGTCGGAGAATTTCCTGACCGGGGAAGTTGAAGTCGAGCAGAGCACGCGTACCCTGCCGTCATTCAGCAGCACACCGAGCAAGATGCTGATGACGCCGGACCACCGCTGGCTGCTGGCCAGCCTGCCGCAGGGCAAAGTGGGTGTCATGTCACTGGGTAACTCACCTGAAGTGATCCAGCTGGTCGAAGGCACCAAGAGCGAAATCACCAGCTTTGAACTGCTGCTGGGTGGTAACTCGCTGATCATCGGTGACAGCAAAGGTCGTCTGTCACAGTGGTTCTTCGTGCGTGACGAAACCAACAAGTATCAGTTGACCCATATCCGTGACTTTGAGCATCACGCCAGCGCCATCACCAGTCTGACCACCGAGCAACGTCGTAAGGGCATCATCACCCTGTCCGACGACGGCGTGCTGAATCTGTACAACAGCACCGCCAACCGTCAGGTCCTGAGCGAGCCACTGTTCCAGGGCAGCGCCGACGCCATCGCCATGGCACCGCGCGCCAACGCGCTGCTGGTTCAGCAGGGTAACAACCTGAGCTTCTGGCATGTCGACAACGAGCACCCGGAAATTTCCTGGAGCGCGTACTGGGAAAAGGTTTGGTATGAAGGCTACGAGGAGCCGGAATTTATCTGGCAGTCCTCCGCGTCCAACAACGACTTCGAGCCCAAGTACAGCCTGATGCCGCTGGCCTTCGGTACCCTGAAAGCGGCCTTCTACGCCATGTTGCTGGCTACACCGCTGGCGATCTGTGGTGCGATCTACACCGCCTACTTCATGGTTCCGGCCATGCGCCGTAAGGTGAAACCGTTTATCGAGTTGATGGAAGCTCTGCCGACCGTAATCCTGGGCTTCCTGGCAGGTCTCTGGCTGGCACCGTTCATGGAAGCCAACCTGGCCGGTATCTTCATGTGTCTGCTGGTGATCCCCATTGCGATTGTGCTGTTCGGTTTCACCTGGAACAACATGCCCAACAAGATCCGCTTCCTGCTTCCTGACGGTTGGGATGCCGCCCTGCTGGTGCCGGTGGTAATCCTGGCGACCTGGCTCGCTCTGGGCCTGGCAGTGCCGGTAGAAGACGCTTTCTTCGGCGGTCATATGCCGACCTGGTTGAGCAACGAAGTAGGCATCCCCTACGACCAGCGTAACGCTCTGGTTGTGGGTATCGCTATGGGCTTCGCCGTGATCCCGACCATCTTCTCCATTACCGAAGATGCAATCTTCGCGGTACCCAAGCACCTGAGCTACGGCTCTCTGGCACTGGGTGCAACACAATGGCAGACCCTGACGCGCGTTGTTATGCCGACCGCCAGCCCGGGTATCTTTTCGGCGTTGATGATCGGTATGGGCCGTGCGGTCGGTGAAACCATGATCGTACTCATGGCCACCGGTAACACCCCGATCATGGATGTGAACATCTTTGAGGGTATGCGTACCCTGGCCGCCAACATTGCGGTTGAGATGCCGGAATCCGAGGTCGGCAGTACCCACTACCGTACTCTGTTCCTGGCCGCCTTTGTGCTGTTCCTGTTCACCTTCTTCGTGAACACCCTGGCAGAAGGGATCCGCCAGCACCTGCGCAAGAAATACGGTTCCCTGTGATCGGTGAGAGTGAGGATTAAGTAAATGCGTTATTCAGTCAGTGAATGGACCAAGTCCGGCTCTCCCTGGGTTTGGCTTAATGCCGGCGCCGTCGCGATCTGTGTGATCATGGTCGTTGGCCTGCTGGGCCTGATCGCCATGCGTGGCCTGGCACACTTCTGGCCCGCCGATGTGATGCAGGCCACCTACACCCATGACCAGAACCGCGTCATCATGGGCGAGCTGGTACAACAGGAAATGGTGCCGGCCGAGCAGCTGCGCGGCGCCGGTGTTGAAGTGCCGGAAGGTGTGGAAGGCATGCGTCGTGACCTGCTGAAAGTGGGTAACCGTGACTTCCTGCCGGCCGACTTCTTCTGGGCCATGGATGACTGGGTCGTCGACAAGACACACCCGGAAATGATCATGGCCGCAGAGCGCCTGGAATGGGGTAATTTCTACGGTTACCTGCGTGAAGTGCGTGAAAACGGCGAAACCGTGGTACGCCACGAGGGCTACGCCAAGTCCGACGAATACCTGTCCGCCTGGGATGAGCTGCAGCGCCGTATCGACCGCGTGCTGGATATCCGTGAGGAGATTCTGGATATCGAAAAGCACAAGATCGGCAGCATCAACTATGAGCTGGAGCGCCTGCGTCTCAAAGAGCGTTCACTGGAGCTGAAGCAGTCTACCGACGCCGATGCCTATGCCAACATTGAAGCCCGCCGTGCCGAGCTGAACGCCGACTATGAAGTACTGCAGCAGGATCTGATCGACCTGTACACCCAGATCAACCGTGACAGTTTCACCGCTGAAATTGCTGATGGTCGTGAAGTCGAGATTGCCGTTTCCAAGGTGGTTCGCGCCTTCCTGCCCAACAACATGGGTGTCGGTGACAAACTGGTGCACTACGGTGCCAAACTGTGGGAATTCCTGGCCGACGAGCCGCGTGAAGCCAATACCGAAGGCGGTATTTTCCCGGCCATCTTCGGTACGGTAATGATGGTTATCCTGATGTCCGTGCTGGTCACGCCCTTTGGTGTTATCGCCGCCGTTTACCTGCGTGAATACGCGTCTCAGGGCTTTATTACCCGCCTGATCCGTATCGCAGTGAACAACCTGGCGGGTGTACCGTCTATTGTTTACGGTGTATTCGGTCTCGGTTTCTTCGTCTACTTTCTGGGCGGCACCATCGATGACCTGTTCTTCCCGGAAGCCAAACCCTCACCGACCTTCGGTACCGGCGGTCTGATGTGGGCCTCCATTACTCTGGCACTGCTGACCGTGCCGGTCGTCATCGTGGCAACCGAAGAAGGCCTGGCCCGTATCCCGCGCTCGGTGCGTGAAGGCTCTCTGGCACTGGGTGCGACCAAGTTCGAAACCCTGATGAAAGTGGTCCTGCCGATGGCAAGCCCGGCGATGATGACCGGTGTGATCCTGGCGATTGCCCGTGCAGCAGGTGAAGTAGCGCCGCTGATGCTGGTAGGTGTGGTCAAACTGGCCCCGAGCCTGCCGCTGGATGGCAACTACCCCTTCCTGCACCTGGACCAGAAGTTTATGCACCTGGGCTTCCACATCTATGATGTCGGTTTCCAGAGCCCTAACGTTGAGGCCGCGCGCCCGTTGGTATATGCGACTGCATTCCTGCTGGTTGTGGTCATCGCACTGCTGAACTTCTCGGCCATTGCGATCCGTAACCACCTGCGCGAAAAATACAAAGCGCTTGAAATGTAATTGACGGCTCACGAATTCTGAATTGAAGGTTTACAACATGACTAGCGAAGCCAAAACCCACGCTATCGATATTTCTTCCATGCAGCGTGACGACCGTCAGCTGAATCTGGACGACGAACACATCACGCTGCAGGTGAAAGACCTGCGCCTGAGCTACGGTGACAAAGAAGCCCTGCACGGCATCAACATGGACATTCCAAAGAACCGGGTTACCGCGTTCATCGGTCCGTCCGGTTGTGGTAAATCCACCCTGCTGCGCTGCTTCAACCGCATGAACGACCTGGTGGACAGCTGTAACATCACCGGTCAGATCCTGCTGGATAGCGACAACATTTACGACCGTACCGTCAACGTGGCTGACCTGCGTCGCCGCGTGGGCATGGTGTTCCAGAAGCCGAACCCCTTCCCCAAGTCGATCTATGAAAACGTGGCCTACGGCCTGCGTATTCAGGGTATCAACAAGAAGCGCGTGATCGATGAGACCGTTGAATGGGCACTGCGCTCTGCAGCACTCTGGGATGAGGTAAAAGACCGTCTGCACGAAAGCGCACTGGGCATGTCCGGTGGTCAGCAGCAGCGTCTGGTTATCGCCCGTACCGTGGCGGTAAAGCCCGAAGTCCTGCTGCTGGACGAACCGGCTTCTGCACTGGACCCGATCTCCACGCTGAAGATCGAGGAACTGATCCACGAGCTGAAGAACGACTTCACCATCGTTATCGTAACCCACAACATGCAGCAGGCGGCCCGTGTATCCGATTACACCGCCTTCATGTATATGGGTGACCTGATCGAGTTTGGTGCCACCGACGCGCTGTTCACCAACCCCGAGAAGAAACAGACTGAAGACTACATCACCGGCCGTTACGGTTAATTCCAGGGCCAGCAACGGAGATAGCAACCGTGGAACTCGAAAACAACGACTATTCGACCCATATTTCTCAGCAGTTTAATGAGGAGCTGGAGAAAATCCGCACTCAAATGCTGACCATGGGTGGCATTGTGGAACGTCAGGTTTCCGATGCCGTAGAAGCCCTGCTGAGCGGTGATGTAGAACTGGCTGAACAGTCACGTCGCATGGACCAGCAGACCAACGACATGGAACTGATGATCGACGAGCAGTGCACCACAACGATTGCCCGTCGCCAGCCGGCTGCAAGCGACCTGCGTCTGATCGTATCGATCAGCCGTGCCGTATCGGATCTGGAGCGTATCGGTGACGAAGCCTCCCGTATCTGCAAAATTGCCATCGACATGTCCGACCGCGGCGCCAACCAGCGTGGCTTCCAGGAAGTGCGACATATCGGCAGCCTGGTACGTGACATGGTGAAGGACATTCTGACCGCTTTCGCTCGCAACGACCTGGAACTGGCTTACCGTGTGGCCAAGCAGGACCGTAATGTGGACCAGGAATACCGCACCGCCATGCGCTCTCTGGTGACCTACATGATGGAAGATCCGCGTGCCATCTCCAACGTCCTCAATGTGATCTGGGCACTGCGTAGCCTGGAGCGTATTGGTGACCACGCACGTAACCTGTCCGAGCACCTGATCTATCTGGTCAGCGGTACCGATGTACGCCATCAGAGCCTGAAACAGATGAAGGCAACGGTTCGGGAAGAGACCAACGCCCTCTCTGACGACGAAGACGACCAGTAAGGCACCGTCTTCCTTTCGCATGTAGCGTGCGCTCCTGCAGGAATCAACCCTGCGAGAGCTCACTCTGCGAGCGAACTCTCTGTTGTCAGAACCTGTCTCACACCTGCAGGCAGCACCGCGACCAAAGTGCTACACTCTGGCGCTTTCGATCTGACGGAAATCTGTACGTGTCTGCCCGCACTGCTCTGATCCACCCCCGCACAGCTCTTCGCTGGCTTCCCGCCGCATGCCCCCGTCAGATGCCGGGCCATTGGCGTCCCTGGCTGGAAGATCAGGGCTCACTCACGCAACGCCTGACCCGCGCCGCCAACGGCGAATTTTCTGTGCGCGTGCTTTCACAGCACTGGTCCTGCCCCAGCGCCGATGAAGCTCGGGCCTTGAGCATGCCAGTACGGCAGATTGCCTTGATTCGTGAAGTTGAACTGCTGGGCCGTAACGGTGAACCCTGGGTCTATGCCCGCTCGGTATTACCCGCCAGCACCCTGACGGGCCGTGAACGTCGACTGCGCCTGCTGGGCAGCCGCTCACTGGGCTCACTGATGTTCCGTGACCCCAGCCTCAGCCGCAGCCCGCTGGTCTCCGCCCGGCTCCACGACGAGCAGGGGCAAACCTATTGGGCCCGCCGCTCGGTGTTCCGCCTGCACAACAAGCCCTTGCTGGTCTGTGAGGTTTTTCTCCCGGCCATGGAGCACGTACAATACCCGCTCTGATTCACCGAGCAGGAGTCCCGAGTTGGAGATCTCAGCCGAACGCCCCTTGAAAGCACGCCTTCAGGCCTACATTCACCTGATGCGCGCCGATAAGCCCATCGGCACCTATCTGCTGCTCTGGCCAACCCTTTGGGCACTGTGGATTGCAGCCGAGGGCATGCCACCTCTGAACCTGCTGCTGATTTTCTGCCTGGGCGTGTTTCTCACCCGCTCTGCCGGCTGCGTGATCAACGACTTTGCCGACCGTCACATCGACGGTCACGTCAAACGTACACACCAACGCCCCCTGCCCTCAGGCCGTGTTACCGAGCGTGAAGCGATCTGGCTGTTTGTCGGCTTGATGCTGGTGTCCTTTGTACTGGTCCTGTTTACCAATACGATGACGATCCTGATGTCCTTTGGCGGTCTGGCACTGGCGTTCGTCTATCCGTTCATGAAACGCTATACCCACCTGCCGCAGGTGGTGCTGGGTGCCGCCTTTGGCTGGGCCATTCCGATGGCATTCACCGCTATTCAGGAACAACTGCCGCTGACAGCCTGGTTGCTCTATGCCGCCAAACTGCTGTGGACCGTGGCCTATGACACCCAATACGCCATGGTGGATCGGGACGATGATCTCAAGATCGGTGTTAAATCGACGGCAGTGCTGTTTGATCGTTTCGACAAGCTGATCGTGGGCCTGCTGCAGCTGGCCGCGCTGGGGCTATTGGTCTGGGTCGGTATGATCGAACAGCTGGGGATCTGGTTCCATCTGGGGCTGATCGGCGCACTGGGCTTCTTCATCTATCAGCAATGGCTCATTCGCCACCGTGAGCGCATGCCCTGCTTTCGTGCATTTCTGAACAATCACTATGCCGAGCTGGTCGTTTTGCTGGGCCTGATCGCCGATTATGCCCTGACGTAGGGTGATCACTGGACAAAACCCTGTTTTGTCATATTAATGTAACCAAAACGTCTTGTAATACTAGCCTCCGATAACTTCTGTATATGGGGCAGAAACGATGTCTGCATCAAAGCGTGTCCTGATCGTCGATGATGAAGCGCCGATCCGCGAAATGATTGCCGTAGCACTGGAAATGGCCGGCTATGAATGTTCCGAAGCCGATAACGCTCAGGATGCTCACGCTCAGATCGTCGACCAAAAGCCTGATATGGTGCTGCTGGACTGGATGATGCCAGGCACCAGCGGTATCGAATTCGCCCGCCGCCTGCGTAAGGAAGAGGTCACGGCCGATATTCCGATTATCATGCTGACCGCCAAGGCCGATGAAGACAACAAGATTCAGGGACTGGAAACCGGTGTGGATGATTACATCACCAAGCCGTTCTCACCGCGTGAGCTGGTTGCACGACTCAAGACCGTACTGCGTCGTACCACGCCCAAGGGCGTTGAAGAGCCCGTCACCGTGGACGGCCTGACACTGGACCCTGTGTCTCACCGTGTCACGGCAGACTCTGCACCGCTGGAGCTGGGTCCGACAGAGTTTCGCCTGCTGCAATTTTTCATGACCCATCCGGATCGCGCCTATTCACGCAGCCAATTGCTGGATATGGTGTGGGGCGGTAACGTCTATGTTGAAGAACGCACCGTCGATGTGCATATTCGTCGCCTGCGTAAGGCCTTGGGCGAACGCCACGACTATCTGGTGCAGACGGTACGCGGCACCGGCTATCGCTTCTCGGCCCAGGTTGCCTGATCGACAACAGCACTGATTGATATTCCACCGGATGGAGCCATTTCATGCATGCATCTCGACATGCCATGCTGACCAACCTGTCGCTCTGCGCACTGGCTTCCTGTGCGCTGGGGGCATTGTTCGGCTATCCCATGGCAGGGCTGGCACTGGGACTTGGTGTCCGTAGCCTCTACCATGCGCGCCGCTATGGCCAACTGATCGAGTGGCTCAGACGTGAAGACGGCTCTGAGCCGCCAGAAGCCAAGGGTGTCTGGGGTGATCTATTTGATGAACTGGCCCACCTGCAAAAGCGTGGCCGTTCCCGTGAGCAGTACCTGCGCAGTATTATTTCCCGCTTCCAGCAGTCCTCTGCCGCGCTGACCGATGCCATGGTGATCGTGGACAGCCAGCATAACCTGGAATGGTGGAACCAAACGGCCGAACGTATCCTGGGCCTGAAAGCCACCTCGGACCGTGGTAAGCCACTGATCAACCTGTTGCGTGATCCGCGCTTCGTACGCTATTACCGCAAGGGTCATTATCAGGATCCGCTGGAGCTGGCCTCACCGGTCAATGCCAATATGCGCCTGCAATTCCAGATCAGCCACTTCGGTGAGGGCGACCGCCTGCTGGTTGCCCGCGATATCACCCGACTGGTTCGCCTGGAACAGACCCGTCAGGACTTCGTTGCCAACGCCTCCCACGAGCTGCGTACCCCCTTGACGGTGATTCGCGGTTATCTGGAGACCTTTCTGGATCAGGAACTGCCACGTCCTCTGGCACGCGGCATGAACCAGATGCAGCAACAGGCACGTCGCATGGAAAGTCTGGTAACGGATCTGCTGCTGCTATCTCGGCTGGAAGCCAGCCAGCACATCAGTGACGAGCATCCGATCCATATTCAGTCCCTGATTCGCCAGATGCATGAAGATGCCGAAGCGCTCTCGATGGAACGAGGCCACACATTCGTGGTTGAGGTGAACACGGACTACGACCTGCTGGGTCAGGAAAACGAGCTGCAGAGCGCCTTTTCCAATCTGGTGTTCAACGCGGTGCGCTACACACCCGATAACGGCACCATCACACTGCGCTGGTGGGCCGATACCAAGGGTGGGCATTTCTCCGTAACCGATGACGGCATCGGTATCGAAGCCATGCACATTCCGCGCCTTACCGAGCGTTTCTACCGTATCGACGAGAGTCGCTCATCCGCCAGCGGCGGAACGGGGCTGGGGCTGGCTATCGTCAAACACGTACTCATGCGCCATGATGGCCAGCTGACGATCGACAGCAAGCCGGGCGTGGGCAGCACCTTCACCTGCCATTTCCCGCCCGACATGGTGGTACCGATCAAGGACGCGGACTGAGGTCCCGTTCCTCGTTCGCGTACTCCTCAACCCAATACAGGGTCGCACCAATAACCGCTGCCGGCATGACAAACAGGTTCAGCACCGGCACCAGCATGCCCAGCTGAACCATGCCGCCGAACCCTACCGACGTGACACGCTTCGCTTTCATCAGCTGTCGCATCTGATTAAAGCTGACCTTGTTGTTATCCATCGGATAATCACAGTACTGGATCGACATCATCCAGGCACCAAACAGGAACCACAGCAGGGGCGCCAGCAGGTTCACACCGGGAATAAAGGTCAGCACAAGGATCAGCAGAAAGCGAGGCAGATAATAGGCCAGCTTGTGCAGCTCTCGCTGCAGCGCGCGCGGAATCATCTTCACAACCTCACCCCAACCTTCATCCGTCACCGGCTCACCGCGTAAACGATTTTCCACCTTTTCAGACAGAAAACCGTTAAACGGCGCCGCTATCAGGTTGGCGACGATGGAAAAGCCGTAATAGACCCCCACCAGTACCAGCAGGGCAAACAGCGGCCAGAACAGCCAGTACAGGAAATCCAGCCAATCCGGGATAAACCCCAACCAATAATCAATCAGTACGCTAAACTGGTTTACCAGAAGCCAAATAGCGCCGATGAACAGCAGCACATTCACAATCAGCGGCACCAGCACAAAGCGTCTGAGCCCCGGTTGAGGCAACATGGCTGCACCACGCAACAGATAATTGGCCCCGCGAACAGGGTTTCCTTTCATTCTTCCTCCTCATTTGCAGAGATTGCCAGATCAGGGTTGATCCATTTACTCTTGCAGCATGACAACTGAATGACTGGCGCTGCCTTGGCAGGCCAATAAAACCGGAAGAGGTTAACATGAAAGCCATACGCATCCATGACTTTGGCGGCCCTGAGCAGTTGGTCCTTGATGAGATCGACTGTCCATCCCCAGGCCCCGGTGAGGTGCTGATTCACAACCGAGCGGCCGGTATCAATCCGATCGACTGGAAAACCTGTTCCGGCGGCGGTGCCAGCAGTTTTATCGGTGACTTGCCCTTCTGCCCCGGCTGGGAGTTCGCCGGCAGTGTTGAGGCGCTGGGGGAAGGTGTTGATCAGTTCCGCGCCGGGGATGAGGTCATGGGGTTCATCAACTTTCCTCAGGCTGCCGGCTGCTATGCCGAATACCTGATAGCACCGGCCAGCCAGATCTGCCTGCGACCGGCTGCACTGGACCCGCTGTCGGCTGCGGGTCTGGGCCTTGCAGGCCTGACTGCGTGGCAGGCACTGTTCGAAGCCGGTGAAATGAAACCGGATCAGACCGTACTGGTGCTGGCAGCGGCCGGTGGTGTGGGTCACCTGGCGGCTCAGCTGGCGAAATGGAAAGGCGCCTATGTCATCGGCACCGCTTCAGGTACCAACAAGGCATTTCTGGAAAGCCTGGGCTGTGACGATGTCATCGACTACACCCGTCAGCAGGTGGAAAACCTGGTGCACGATGCGGATCTGGTGATTGACGGGGTGGGCGGTGAAACCGCTATCAAGGCCCTGAACTGCTTGAATGCACACGGCCGCATGGTGACGCTGCCTTCAGTGACCGCCGCAGAAGTAACGGCTGCCGGTGAAAAACTGGGTCTCAAGGTCAGTGGCATTCGAGCCCGCCCGGATGCCGCTCAGCTGAACGAACTGGCCAAGCTGGCCTCAAGTGGCAAGGTAATGTTGAACCTGTCTGATAGCCTGCCGCTGGACAAGAGTGCCGAAGCACACCGACTCAGTGCTCAGGGCCATACCCGCGGCAAACTGGTTCTGACCGTCCGCTAGGCCTTACTCAGTAGCGGCCGGTGCGTCTGTATCCGCCGCCGCTACACCATCTGTCACATCATCAGAGCAGAACAGCTGCTGCTGGCGCATCAACAAACGGCAGCCTTCACCACGAATGTTGCGGTCCCAGCAGCCATACTTGGCCCAGCTTTTGTCATCTTCGGTCGGTTTTTCCCGGAAAGCGGGCACGCCTTCACAGAAGCCTTCACTTTCAGCCGCCACTTCCAGACAGGCATTGAGAAAGCGGCCGTGGTCCACAGTGCACTGGAAGCCGGTACAGCCATCAAACTCAGTCAGGGCCTTGGTCAGACAGGCCGCCTGATCATTGGCACGACCAAATGCCAGGCCGTCGTTACGCCAGCTGGCTGCCTGCTCGGCACGCTCCGCATTGAAATCGGCCAGCCACTCCTGTTTGGCTTCCAGCCACCAGGCCGGTTGCACCTGCCACAAAAATACCGCTACCAGCGCCGGAACGATGACCAGCGCCAGAATGATCTTTTTCAGCATTGAGAACTCCGTTTATCGGCGGCGATACCATTTATCGACGACGGTATAGGCCGGCGATACACATGAATAGACCCATTACAGATAGCAGCATACCGCCATTCACCCACAGGGGGTGACGCACCATAAAGGGTACAAAAGGATGGTCGGCGCCCGCCTGATCACACTGGGCGGCCTGATAATTCCAGGAACCACCCTGATCCAGACAGGCATCTGCCAGTGAGAGGTCATACATATAGCCGCCCATCAGCAGCACCGATGGCACAACCAGCAATATCAATCCCAGCTTTAGCATGTTCAGTCTTCGTCGCTGATACCGATATTACTGACACCTTCGTTGCGGGCGAGTTCACGCAGACTGGCGACAAAGTCGGCCGTCGGCGTTTTTTGACCACGCAGACGTTCGATCACCTCTTCGCGGAAGTCATCTTCCGCCAGCATGAGATCATGCATGTTGATCAGTTTGACCAGCTCCTCATCGGACATCTGATCATCCCCTTCGGTCACTTCCAGAAAGGTTGCGACACACTCGCGGGACAGCTGGCCAATACTGGCCGCTACCGTCAGGTCCTTTTCCAGAATGCAGCTCAGGGTCGCATTCAAGGCGACGACTGCATCCAGTGCCGGCATGGCACCGTACATATCGAACTCTTCCAGGTCCGGCATATTGGCTTCCACGGCTTCCTGCTGAACTTCAAAGTTCATTTTACCGGCACGGCCGGTCAGGCTGTCCCAGACACCATCCAGTACCTGACGCAGTTTGGCGGCATCACCGAACTCCACCAGCCGCGCAAAGAGCGCAAAGTTGGGGTACATACGCTCGGTCAGAGCGGCCGAAAAGGCAGTCAGCTGCCAGGGCTCGAATGCGTCCAGCTCGGGCTCCAAATTCAGCAGTTCGGTCATGGGACAATCTCCACTTGATGTCGGTTCGGGTATTGTACGGCTTTGACGCCTTAAGCAGTAGGGGCCAGGCTGCTGACCCGGCGGATATACCTGATATACTCAGGCGCGATAATTCATTTCGATAATGAGAAAAACAATGAGTCAACTCCAACCCGTTACTGGCCTCATCCGGCTGCTGGACGGTATCAGCGAATGGACTGGCCGACTTATCGCCTGGCTGACCCTGCTCATGGTCGTGGTGACCTTTGTGGTCGTGGTGATGCGCTACGTGTTTGAACAGGGCAACATTGCACTGCAGGAGTCGGTAATCTACATGCACAGTTTCGTCTTCCTGCTGGGTGCCGCCTATACCCTGAAGCATGACGGTCATGTGCGCGTCGATATCATCTACCGCCCCCTGGGTGAGAAGGGCAAGGCCTGGATCAACCTCTTTGGTACCTGCTTCCTGCTGCTGCCGGTGTGCATTTTCATCTTCTGGATCTCCTGGGAATATGTCGCCACCTCCTGGGAACTGAAAGAAGGCTCACAGGAAGCAGGTGGTATCGCCTACCGCTATGTGCTCAAAGCATCACTGCTGGCCATGCCGGCCCTGATGATTATGCAAGCCGTTGCTGAACTCTTGCGTAACCTGATGGTTCTGACCGGCAACAGCCATCTGCCGCCCGCTGAAGAGGAACATGCACTGTGATCGAATTGTTACCTCTGCTGCTGTTTGTCGGCGCTGTATTTGTACTGCTCATGGGCTACTCGGTAGCCTTCTCTCTGGCGGGCACCGGCCTGCTGTTTGCAGCCATCGGCATCATGACCGGACACTTTGACAGTGTCTTTCTGGAAGCCGTGCCCAACCGCATTTTCGGTGTCATGAACAATGAAACCCTGATCGCGGTGCCCTTGTTCGTGTTTATGGGCGTAATGCTGGAAAAATCCCGTATCGCGGAAGAACTGCTCGATACCATGGCGGCTCTGTTTGGCACCATGCGAGGCGGTCTGGGTATTTCGGTTACCCTGGTAGGCATGCTGCTGGCGGCCAGTACCGGTATTGTGGGCGCCACCGTGGTGACCATGGGCCTGCTGTCCCTGCCGACCATGCTCAAGCGCGGCTATGACCCGGCCATCGCCACCGGCACCATCTGTGCCTCAGGTACGCTGGGACAGATCATTCCGCCGTCTATCGTACTGGTGCTGCTGGGTGACGTTATTTCCAACGCCTACCAGCAATCCCAGATCGATCAGGGAATCTTTTCGCCGGAAACCGTCACCGTGGGTGATCTGTTCCTCGGCGCGCTGATTCCGGGCCTGCTGCTGGTGGTCGCCTATATCCTGTACATCGTCTACGTGGCTATCCGTCGTCCTCAGGCCGTTCCGGCGATCCCTGAAGAAGAGCTGAGTCAGATCACCAATCTATGGATGCGTGCCCTGAAAGCACTGGTGCCGCCGGTTGTACTGATCGGTCTGGTACTGGGCTCTATTCTGGGCGGTTTTGCCACCCCGACTGAAGCGGCGTCCGTGGGTGCCGTGGGTGCCATGGGTTTGGCCGCGATGCGCGGTGCCTTCAGCCTGAAAACACTGAATGAGGTGATGCGCTCAACTACTCAGGTCAGCTCCATGGTCTTCATCATTCTGGTGGGCGCGTCCATCTTCTCGCTGGTGTTCCGCGGTTACGGCGGTGATGACCTGGTGCGCGACTTCCTGCACGATCTGCCGGGTGGTGTAGTTGGCGCCATGGCGATCGTAATGCTGATCGTATTCCTGCTGGGCTTCTTCCTCGATTTCATCGAGATCACGTTTGTCGTCGTACCGATTGTTGCGCCGATCCTGCTGGGAATGGGACTGGACCCTGTGTGGCTGGGCGTCATGCTGGCAATCAACCTGCAGACTTCCTTCCTGACACCGCCGTTCGGATTTGCGCTCTTCTACCTGCGTGGCGTGGCACCCGCGCATATATCGACAGGACAGATCTACAAGGGTGTTATCCCGTTCATCCTTATACAGTTGCTGATGCTGGGACTGCTGGCCTGGCAAACCGGCCTGGCCACCTGGCTGCCGGAGCTGGTGTACGGCTAAAGCGGGTAAATTAGGAAGTAGTCGGGTTTACAAACCCGGGGGGCTAGACCAAGCTACAGGGACGTAGCAACCGGACTTGATGTACAAGCATGCAACCAGCTAAAGGATTATGCGCATGTCGGCCCCCGAGCCCTTTGTATTCAAACCGGAGCAGGCCCCCACAGCCTCCACAGCTCCCTGGAAAGTCCTGAGCGTCGAAGACGATGCTGGCTACCAGGCTTCACTGATTCATGCCCTTGCGCTGATTCAGGTTGATGGGCGTTCGCTCCAGGTATTAAAGGCACGTTCAGCTCTTGAAGCTGCGCGCATCCTGCCTGAGCACCGTGATATCAGTATCATCCTGCTGGATGTGGTCATGGAGCAGGAGGATGCCGGTTTACGGCTGGTCAATACGATCCGTAACGTCATTTGCAATAATCAGGTGCGAATCGTCCTGCTCACCGGACAACCGGGGATGGCGCCTCGACCTGAGGTCCTGAAGCAATACGATATCGACGATTACTGGTACAAGTCCGAGCTGACTCACGAACATCTGGCCGCCGTCATTACCGGAAATCTGCGTACCTGGGAACGCACATCCCAGCTGGAGCAGGCGCGCCGAGGCCTTCAGCACATCGTTACGGCCTCTCAAACACTGAGCCAGATCCGACAGCTGGATCTCTATCTCGATACCCTGCAGGAACAATTCTCCCTACTGTTAGACGATCTGGAAGGCAGCTTCATTTGTGAGCTGACAACCAAAGACAGCCCGCCTGAAGACGCCCATATTTTGGTCCAGGGCGGTTGTTTCCAGGCAACCAGCGCCCACACACTGGCATCCATTCTTGAGAGTGAACCAACACTGCTCGGCTTAATCAGCCTCGCATGCCAACAGGGCTGCCATCAGTATGGGCATGACCTGACAGTTTTGCTGGTGAGCCAGGCCCAGGCAGAAGGCCCTGTGTATTTGGCGGCTCTGAAAACAGCGGTGCCCCTGCCGATGGAAGATCAGAATCTGCTTGAGGTGTTCAGTGAAAACGTAAGTACCGGGCTCACCAACCTGTCGCTTTATGACCAACTCCACCAACTGGCCTATCGGGACCCACAGCTGGGACTGGCGAATCGAAATAGCCTGAAACAGGCGCTACAGGATCTGCCAGCCAAGGCTCGCAGTGAATACACGCTGATTATTATCAAAATGTCCGAGCTGAACGAAGCAACACTCAGCTTTGGTGAGCCGTTCAGCGACAGCATCATGCAGGGCATGGCCCAACGCTTGAGCGCTGAAGTCGGGGCCCTGCGCCTGCTTGCACGTATCGACCGCGATAGCTTTGCGCTTCTGCTGCCCAATGGACAAACCCCGTCCTCGGAAACACTAAACCGGTTACTGAGTGCACCGGTGCTCGTTGATGAGAGTGAGCACCTCATTCCGGCGCGGGCACTACAACTACCCCTGTCGACCTTTAACACCCACTCCCCGGAACAGCTGCTGCGACTGGCGGAACTGTCACTGGAGACACATCAGCATCCGCATGAATACCTGCGCCTCTACGATGGTGCCCAGGAGCAGCTCATGCGTGAACGCTACCAGCGACTGCTGGATCTGCGCAAAGCACTCAAAACCGACCAGCTCAGCATTGCACTGCAACCCAAGATAGCCCTGGCAACCGGAGAGCTGGCGGGGTTTGAAGCCTTGGTGCGCTGGCGGCTGGAGGATGGCTCCTATCTGGCGCCGGATCAGTTTATTCCCGTGGCCGAGTCCGCCGGCCTGATCAGTGAACTGGACCTCTGTGTGCTGCAGAAAACCCTGGATATCAGCCGCCAGCTGGAACATCAGGGCATAACCGTTCCAATCGCCTTCAATACCTGCTCGATCGACCTGCTGAGGCCCGGCTACTTTGACGAAATGCTGGCACTGATTCGGGCCTCAGGCGTGCCCTTCCACCGATTGGAACTGGAAGTCACTGAAACCCAGGCCATGGCCGAATATGAAGTTATTTCCCGCCAGATGCGCCAACTCCTGGATGCCGGCATGGGCGTCAGTATTGATGACTTCGGCACAGGTTACTCTTCACTGTCCCATATCACCGACCTGGCCGCCTCAGTGCTCAAGATTGACCGCACCTTTGTGGCCCGGATGGAGGAATCCCAGAAGGCACAGCATCTGATCGATATGATTCTGCGCATGAGCATGCATTTTGGCTTCACAGTCGTGGCGGAAGGCATAGAAACAGAGATGCAACGTCATTACCTGGCCAGTCGCGGTTGCCATCTGGGCCAGGGCTATCTCTTTTCGCGTCCGTTGCTGCCTGAGCAAGCCTTGCAATGGGCACAACAGCACACCGCTCATACCACCCCCAAGGCTGATTGAGTATTCAGCATGAAGCAACGTCAGCGCCGGCGCTTGTTCATTTGGTCAGCCTTGTTTCTTCCTCTCTTGCTGTTCACGGCCTCGTCAGCCTGGCTCGCCTACAACGAGCTCTACGCGCTGAAGCTGCAGCCCATCATCAGCCAACAGACAGTGCTGATCGATCGTCTCAGCAACCGCATCCACCGTGAGCTGGGGTATCTGGACCAGCTGACACGGATGTTACACAGCAGTATTGCACTCGAAGAAGCGCTGGCCGGTGATCGCATACCCGATACCCGTATGCTGGCCCGACACTTCAGCCGTTTCAGTGATACCTCCCGATTAATTTCCCAGGTACGCTGGCTCGATCAAACGGGTTGGGAGCGGGTCCGTGTCGATATGGAAGATGCAGGTGCCGAACGCACTCTGGAAGTGCACTTGCAGAATAAATCCAATCGTTACTACTTCCGTGATGCCCTTCAGCTGCAACCGGATGAAGTCTACTTTTCACCGCTGGATCTCAATATTGAGCGAGGCGCCATTGCCCTTCCACCTGAACCGACAATCAGAACCGCGATGCGCACTACACGTGCTTCAGGACTGCATGCAGGTGTTTTGGTCATCAACTTCTCGCTCTCCGAGTTGTTTAGAGAGCTACATGCATTGCAGTCCCAGGATATACGGCTGGAGCTGGTCAACAGTGAAGGATACTGGCTGATTCATCCTGAAAGCTGGCATGAGTGGGGCTTTGTCTATGGCCAGAATAAACTGACGCTTGCCCTGGAAGCACCGGGCATCTGGCAACAGATCAAGCAGACCGCCAGCCGCCGGGGAATCGTCTCGGATCATCGTATCTGGAGCCATACACGTATTCAGCCCATACAGAGTGATGACCGCCACTGGCACCTGCTTCTGTCCGGCAATGCTGACCAACTGGCCAGTATCCAAAAACAGCTCGCAGTCCCCACACTGGCCATCAGCGCCTTGATTTTATTAATGGGCGGCATGTTTCTATGGCGTGTAGCCCGTGGGGAAGATGCTCGGCTGCAGTTACTGCAGGAGCTGAAAGACGAGAAGGCCGTCTTACATCACACCAATCATCAGCTGTCTGAGACGCTGGACCGCCAACAGCGCCTGCAGGATGAACTGGTCGAAACCCGCAAGCTATCCTCGTTGGGCATGATGGTTGCCGGTATCGCCCACGAGTTGAATACGCCCACCGGCGGTACGCTGGTCACGGTTACGGCGCTGGAAGGCTCATTACAGCAGTTACAGCAGAAGATCGAACGAGGTGATCTGACCCAGCGCGAGATGCAGGCATATCTGGAGCACACCCAGCAGGGGCTGCATTTGGCCCATCACAACCTGCAGCGCACGGCTGAACTGGTACGCAGCTTTAAACGACTGGCGGTGGACCGCAGTCTCGATGACCCCGTCGCATTTAACCTGCACGACTGTGTGGAAGATCTGACCACCAGCCTGCGCCCCTTGCTGAAACACCGCCCCATCGCCTTGCAGATGGAGCTGCCGGATGTCCAGCTGTTCAGTCATCCGGGAATTCTGTCGCAACTGCTGCAAAACTTGATCGAAAACGCCCTGCAACACGCGTTCGATGAGCACGAATCGGGCACGATTCGATTGCAGGGACAGCTCGTGGAGCAAAACGAACTTGTACTTGAGATATGTGACAGCGGTCGGGGCATAGCGCCGGACCGGTTATCCAGCCTGTTTGACCCCTTTGTCACCAGCAGCCGAACCCGGGGCCACACCGGGCTGGGGCTCCACCTGGTACAGCAATGGGTCACCCAGGTACTGCAAGGCACTATTCATGTCGAGAGTACCCTTGGCCAGGGCAGCTGCTTCACGCTGCGGCTACCCCTGGACCTCAGAGATCGTCAAACATCCCCTTAAGGCTGTTCAAGGTCGCCCGGCCACGGGCTCGGTTCTGCTCCGGTCGATCATCTCCACGTCCTTCATGCTCAAGATCATCGGCCGGCAGTTCATCCAGGAATCGACTGGGCATGCACTCCTGCCACTCGCCGAACTGGCGCCGCTGCTTGGCTAATGTCATGGTCAGGGTTTCCCGCGCACGGGTGATGCCCACATAGGCCAGACGGCGCTCTTCTTCGATGGTATCCATCTCGATGCTGTTACGGTGCGGCAGCAGGTCTTCCTCCATCCCCAGCAGAAAGACATGAGGAAACTCCAACCCCTTGGAGGCGTGCAATGTCATCAGCTGCACTCGGTCATCATCGTCATCCTCATCCTGCTGATTCAGCATATCGAGCAACACCAGACGTGCCACCGCCTCTTCGATTCCGGCACCTTCATCATCTTCCTGCAGTCGCTCCAGCGTATTGCCCAGCGACTCGATCAGGAAGTAGACGTTCTGCATCCGCTTTTCCGCCACCACATCACTGGAGGCGTTCTGGCGGATCCAGCCGGCATAATCAATCTCTTCGATCAGCTCATGAATCGCCGCAATCGGGTCACCCTCTTTGCAGCGCTCATAGAGACGGTCGATCATGAAACAGAAGCGACGTAATCGCTCGACCGCCTGAGGCTGCAGCTGCTGCTCCAGACCCAGCTCATGACAGGCCTCAAACAGACTCACTTCACGTGCCGAAGCATATTCACCCAGCTTGTGCAGCGTGTTGGGACCGATTTCGCGCCTTGGCAGGTTGATAATACGCAAAAAGGCATTGTCGTCATCACGGTTGATCAGCACCTTGAGGTAACTCATCAGATCCTTGATCTCGGCGCGGGCGAAGAACGAAGTACCACCACTCAGCTTGTAGGGAATCTGATAGTTCTGCAATTTTATTTCAATCAGGCGCGATTGATGGTTGCCGCGATAGAGAATGGCGAAATCCTTGAACGGAATACGCTGGCGCAGATGACGGTCCAGAATATCCGTCGCGATCCGCTCGGCTTCCGCATCGTCATTGCGGGTGTGCAGAACACGGATGGGCTCACCAAAGCCCATTTCACTCCAGAGAGTCTTTTCAAACACATGGGGATTGTTGGCGATCAGGGTATTGGCAGCCTTCAGAATGCGACTGGTAGAACGGTAGTTCTGTTCCAGCTTGACCACTTTCAGGCTGGGAAAATCCACCTGCAACTGAGCCAGGTTTTCCGGTCGTGCACCGCGCCAGGCATAGATCGACTGATCGTCATCCCCCACCACCGTGAGACCTCCACGGTGCCCAACCAGCTGACGCACCAGCCGATACTGAGACAGGTTGGTGTCCTGATACTCATCCACCAGCAGGTACTGGATACGCCGCTGCCAGCGCTCCAGAACATCCGGATGGTCATTAAACAGCTGCACCGGCAACAGAATCAAATCATCGAAGTCGACCGCGTTGTAGGCACGCAGATGACGCTCATAGGCTTCATAGGCGCGGGCCGCGAGAATATCCCCAGGCCCCTCCGCCTGCGCCAGCACTTCATCCGGCGTCAGCATGTCGTTTTTCCAGTTGGAGATGCTGTGCTGAATATCATTCAGCTGCTCGGTATCCTCGTCGTTCTGCAGCAGCAGGTCACGCAGCAGCGCTTTGGAGTCCTGGTCGTCAAACAGGGAAAATCCAGCTTTCAGTCCCAGGTGTTTACGCTCGCGCCGAATGATTGTCAGGCCCAGATTGTGGAAGGTCGACACGGTCAGGCCACGCCCCTCACCCTTCTGCAACAGCTGGCTGACACGCTCCTTCATTTCACGTGCCGCCTTGTTGGTGAAGGTCACGGCAGCAATGCGTCGCGCCTCGAATCCGGCTTCACGCACCATCCAGGCAATCTTGCGGGTAATCACACTGGTTTTGCCGGAACCAGCACCGGCCAGTACCAGCATCGGGCCACCGATATAGTGCACCGCTTCTCGCTGACGTGGATTTAATTTGCTCATGACACCTCAAAAATTCTAAACCCGGCGCGAAGGCTGCCGATAGCCCGATAACTGCGTGTGAAAAACATGGAGCGTTGCGCACGGATAACAGCAAGGTTCAGTATGCCCTTAAAGCGTGCTAACCTCGCCCGGCGATCCATTGTAGTCGCCTATTATGACATGGCCCCCTGATGAAATTCAGTTCCCTGAGCACCCTTGCCCAAGGGGAGGAAGTACCATGCAGGCAGAATGCGCACAGCCCAATGCGGGTGTCGGCACGCCCACACTCGTACTCATCAGCGCCTCGGCATCACTCGAGGCATGCTGGCAAGACTGGCTTTATCCCTGGTGGGAAGGTCAGCTGCATTGCTTCGACTCCGTGGATGCTACCGTATCTGTATTGCAACACCTCTACCAGCCGATCGTATTGCTGGACTCCCCTGATCCTGAACAGGCGAAACAGGATCTGGAGCGGCTAAGACGCTGCCACTCTCCCCTGCCCACCGTACTGCTGTTCAAGGATGCACCCCAGCTGGATGATTGGGCTCTGTTGCTCAGTAATCCGCTAAACGACTACCTACAGCTCAGCGGCAGTAATCCGGATGTGATCCGCCGTATTCTCCGCTATTGCAGCCTCCACTATCAGGATAGACCTCAGCCCGCATCCAAGCCGCTCACGGATCAAGCCCTCAGTGGCTATGACCCTGAACTCTGGCGGGCACTGCAAAAGGAAGAGTTCGAGCTGTTCTATCAGCCTCGCATCGATCTGCGTCAGGGCGAGATTTGCGGGGCAGAAGCACTTATTCGCTGGCGCCACCCTGAGAAAGGACTGCTGTCACCGGATACATTTATTCCCAGCTGTGAGGCATCGGGTCTGATTGTGCCTCTTGGCTATTGGATTATTCAGGAGGCAGGCCGCGCCTTGCCCGCGATTCTTGATGCCGGCATGGCTGGCCGCATCGGCATTAACCTGTCATTCCGACAGTTCCAGGATACCTATCTGGCCAGCACCATCGAACGCTTGCTGGATGAGCACAACATGTCCAGCCAGGCGATGGAGTTCGAGCTGACCGAGACCGCTCTGTGTAACGATGAAGAGCACGTGCGCAATACCATTGAGCAGCTTAGCCGTCGTGGTGTAGAGTTTTCGCTGGATGACTTTGGCACCGGTTACTCCTCATTCAGCCTGTTGCAAAAATTGCCGATCACCACACTGAAGATCGACAAATCCTTTGTCGACGGCATTCCCGGTAACCCGGATGACGAGGAGATCGTGCGCGCCATCATCAACCTGGCGCATAACCTCAATAAACAGGTCATTGCAGAAGGTGTCGAAACCCGTGCTCAGCTGGAGTTCCTGATTCGTCACGACTGCGATCAGGTACAGGGGTTCTTCTTCAGCCGTCCGGTACCACTGGATCAGTTCCTCACGCTGGTCAGCCGTCGCCAGCAGCAGAGCAGCCTCTAAACGCCAACGCTTCCAGCAACTGCGACTCTTCAACCCTTTCCTGCCCAGCCAGATCAGCCAGCGTTCGCGCCACCTTGAGAATACGGTGGCAGGTGCGTGCCGACAGCTGATAACGCTGCATCACACGCGTCAACAGCGCTCGCCCCGTCTCACTCAAGTCACAGACGCGTTCCAGCTCCGAGCCGCTCAACTCTCGATTCATGCAGCCTTGCCGCGTCAATTGCGCCTGATGTGCCAAGCGGACCCGCGCGCGCACCGCCTGACTGCACTCACCTGGTGCAGCCGGAGTCAGCAAGGCTTCCGGAGGCAGGGCCGGCACATGTAATTGAAGGTCGATACGGTCCAGCAAGGGACCCGAGATCTTTTGCTGGTAACGACGAATTTGATCCGGTGTGCAGTAACAGCGATCTGTGCCATCACCGTGATAGCCACAGGGACAGGGATTCATCGCCGCAACCAATTGAAATCGTGCAGGAAATTTAGTCTGACGCGCCGCACGCGAGATAAGAATCTCGCCGGTTTCCATGGGCTCGCGCAATACCTCCAGTACCCGGCGCGGAAACTCCGGCAGTTCATCGAGAAATAATACGCCCTGATGTGCCAGAGAAATTTCGCCTGGCCTGGGGTGGCTGCCACCGCCCACCAGCGCGATCGCCGAGGCGGTATGATGGGGTGATCGAAAGGGTCTTACACCGGCACAGGCCGGTGCCACATCGTAACCCGATACCGATGCAATGGCGGCCACTTCCAGCTTTTCCCGGGTCTGTAGCTCCGGCAACAGGCCTGGCAAACGTGCCGCCAACATGCTTTTGCCACTGCCAGGAGGCCCTGAAAACAACAGGTTATGCCCACCTGCCGCCGCCACTTCCAGTGCCCGTCTGGCCTGTAACTGTCCCTTGACCTCCGCCAGGTCCGGCATGCGTTCTCCCTCCACCTGAGGCGTGTCAGCCTCCGCCGGTTGCAGCCGCTCACGTCGCGTCAGGTGCGCAACCAGCTCCAGCAGGTGCGAGACGGCCAATACTTCCGTGTCTCCTGCCATCAGGGCTTCGTCCGCATTCTCTTTTGGCACCAAAAGAGTGCGTCCAAGTTGGCCGGCCGCAACCGAGGCCGGCAATACACCCCTTACACCGCGAATTTCGCCGGACAGGGACAGCTCCCCCAACATTTCCAGCGCCGGCGTGGCCTTCCAGCCCTTCAATTGGCCCGAAGCCGAGAGTATGCCGATGGCAATAGCCAGGTCGTAACGGCCACCTTCTTTCGGCAGATCAGCCGGTGCCAGATTGATCGTGATACGGCGTTGGGGAAATTCAAAACCGGCCGTAATCAGGGCGCTGCGCACCCGTTCACGGCTTTCTTTTACACCCGCTTCAGGCAAGCCCACTATAGACATGGACGGCAGGCCACCAGATAGGTGGACTTCAACCGTGACCGCAGGCGCGGCGATACCGAGCTGTGCCCGGGTATGGATTACAGCAAGTGACATGACACTATCCTTGTGTCGAATGTTGGGAAGGCTCCGACCTCAGTCCTGAGCGCTGGTGTTATCCGTGCTCGGTTCGCTCTGAGCTTCAGAACCGGTTTCCAGTGCCTGCAGGCGTGCTTCCAGCTGCTCCAGGCGCTCACGGGTGCGCAGCAGTACTGCCTGCTGAGCATCAAACTCTTCGCGTGTTACCAGGTCCAGACGGGAAAAGGTGCCCTGCAACAGGCTTCGCATCTGGTCCTGCAGCTCCTGCTGTCCCGGGATATCGGGACGGCTGCTGAGCAGTTGTCCGAATTGACCGGACAGGCTGTCGATCAGTTTCTGGTGAATCATCGTTTACTCCGCATCGAACGCTAACAGGCACCACTATAAACCAGTTTGGTGCTCGGGTCAGACCAGGTCTGTGCACCAGAAGTGACCATGCACCAAAGCAGTGCACAAAAAATAACCAGCACCTATACTCAGACTGTATAAATCCCTGCCCATATTTTCATAACCATTTGTTTATAAAGATAAATAACAAGTTGGCACGCGCTTCGCTTATACGGGTTACACAGCGCCAGCATCCTGCACTTCAGGATGTCCGGATCAACGCAAAGCCTAGAGGACACAACGATGAAACTGATCTCAGCGATCATCAAACCATTCAAGCTGGATGATGTACGTGAGGCCCTGTCGGACATCGGCGTTCAGGGTATCACCGTAACTGAAGTAAAAGGCTTCGGCCGTCAGAAGGGACACACTGAGCTGTACCGTGGCGCCGAATACATTGTCGACTTCCTGCCCAAGGTTCGAATCGATGCCGCCGTAGCGGACGATATCGTCGACCAGGTACTGGAAGCGATCAGCAAGGCTTCTCACACCGGCAAAATCGGTGACGGCAAGATTTTTGTTATGCCGCTGGAGCAGGTTGTGCGTATCCGTACCGGTGAATCCGGTCACGATGCCCTGTAAGTCAACCTGTTCCGCGTTTCCGTTTATCTCTGGAGGATAAAACAATGGAAGAACTGCTCAACTCAACAGCCGGGGATCTAGCCCAGCTGAAATATGCGGTAGATACCTTCTACTTCCTGGTGTGTGGTGCACTGGTTATGTGGATGGCTGCCGGTTTCGCCATGCTTGAAGCAGGTCTGGTGCGTGCCAAAAACACCACCGAGATCCTGACCAAGAACGTCGCGCTCTACGCCATTGCATGTACCATGTACCTGCTGTGCGGTTACTACATCATGTACAGCGGCGACGCTGGCGGCGTAATGCCGAATCTGGGCGCCCTGATCGGCGACGAGAACGCAGTTGATGCAGTTCTGGCCGGCGGTGACGACGCGCCTTACTACTCAGCACGTTCTGACTTCTTCTTCCAGGTTGTGTTCGTGGCGACTGCCATGTCCATCGTATCCGGTGCGGTTGCCGAGCGTATGAAGCTGTGGGCGTTCCTGGCCTTCGCTATCGTGATGACTGGTTTCATCTACCCGACTTCCGGTTACTGGACCTGGGGCGGCGGTTTCCTGAGCGAAGCAGGCTTCTCTGACTTTGCAGGTTCCGGCATCGTACACATGGCAGGCGCTTCTGCAGCCCTGGCCGGTGTTCTGGTTCTGGGTGCTCGTAAAGGCAAATACGGCAAGAACGGCGAAATCAATGCGATTCCAGGTGCCAACCTGCCGCTGGCCACACTGGGTACTTTCATCCTGTGGATGGGCTGGTTCGGCTTCAACGGTGGTTCCGAGCTGAAACTGTCTGACGTTGGTGAAGCTAACGCAGTCGCTGAAGTATTCGTTAACACTAACGCTGCCGCTGCCGGTGGTGTCATTGCAGCCCTGATCGTTGCTCGCCTGTGGTTCCGCAAAGCGGACCTGACAATGGCGCTTAACGGCGCGCTGGCTGGCCTGGTTGCCATCACTGCTGACCCGCTGTCTCCGACTGCGCTGGCCTCTACCCTGATCGGTGCGATCGGTGGTGCGCTGGTGGTCATCGCCATCGTAACCCTCGACAAGCTGCGTATCGATGACCCTGTCGGTGCCATCTCCGTACACGGTGTTGTCGGTATCTGGGGTCTGCTGGCAGTACCGCTGAACAATGCGGATGCTACCTTCGGCGCTCAGCTGCTGGGTATCGTTTCCATCTTCGGTTGGGTCTTCATTGCCAGCCTGGTGGTATGGCTGGTCCTCAAAGCCGTCATGGGTATCCGTGTCAGCGAAGAGGAAGAGTACGAAGGCGTCGACCTTGCCGAGTGCGGTATGGAAGCCTATCCGGAATTCTCTGGCACCAAGAAGTAACACCGCCAGTAGATAGTCCCTTCAGGCTGCGCAGAATATGCGCAGCCTTTTGATTATGGGTATACTGGCGTCCAAGGAGTCTCCACCGACCGACGGTGGAGCACTGGGACTGCCCAACATTGCGAGGAGTGGAATGATGAAACTCGTCACAGCGGTGATCAAACCGTTCAAGCTGGATGACGTTCGCGAATCCCTGTCCGATATCGGTATCCAGGGTGTAACCGTGACTGAAGTGAAAGGCTTCGGCCGCCAGAAAGGCCATACCGAGCTGTACCGCGGCGCGGAATACGTGGTTGATTTTCTGCCCAAGGTAAAAATCGAAGTCGCCATCGACGACGACATGCTCGATCAAGTGATCGAAGCAATCAGCAAGACCGCCAACACTGGCAAGATCGGCGACGGCAAAATCTTTGTCATGCCGCTGGAGCAGGTTGTGCGTATCCGTACCGGTGAAACCGGCCCGGACGCCCTCTAAGCGTCAGGCCGGCCTTGTTCAAGGTCGGCCTTTCTACTGTTTACAGACTTCAGTTTTTAGCGTCGCGCGCCACTTCCTGAATTTTCTCACCCGCCTTGGTCAAATCCTTCCCTGCACCCTCGATCGTACTGCAACCGGTCTGCAGACCCAGCGCCAGCAGCACACCCAGGCCGGCAATCAAACTGGTTAGTGTTTTACGCATGGTCACTCCTCATCAATGGATGGCAAAAGCATACCTCCAGGCCCGATCAAGTACCATTCCCCTCGTCTGACTCATCTATAATGCTGTCAGGGACGCTATAGCCAGAGTTGGAGGCCGGTATGCTGAGAGTACGACCTATTGCACTGACCGATGAAGCCCTGTTGCAGCAGATTGCACAGGAGTCAGGACCCGGATTTACCTCGCTGCCGGATAACACCGAGGTACTGCACGCCAAGCTGACGCAATCCGTCAGCGCCTTTGCCAGCCCGGCCGAGGTTGCCCCTCTGACATACCTGTTCGTCATGGAAGATACGTCGACCGGCGAAGTACTGGGTATCAGTGGCGTCACCGCTGCCGTAGGCCTGGACGCTCCCTGGTATCATTACCATCTGGGCACCATCGTGCATGCTTCGCATCAGCTCGGCATCTACAATGAGTTTCGCACCCTCTATCTGTGTAATGACTACACGGGCAGCAGCGAGCTCTGCTCACTGTTTTTGCGCCCGGATTTTCGCGGCCGAGGCGGAGGCAGCCTGCTCTCGCGTTCGCGCTTCCTGTTTATGGCCCAGCATCGCAAACGTTTTTCTGACCGTATCATCGCCGAGATGCGCGGCTTTACCGATCAGGATGACAGCAATCCGTTCTGGGAAGGACTGGGGCAGCACTTCTTTTCCATGCATTATCGAGAGGCGGATTTTCTGACCGGTTCAGGCAACAAGGTGGTGATCGCCGAGCTTATGCCCAAACACCCGATCTATATCCATCTGCTGCCGGAAGCGGCACAGGCCATTATTGGCGAGGTACACCCTAACACCCGCCCCGCCTGTCAACTACTCAAGGCAGAAGGTTTCCGGTTTGAGGATTACGTAGACATTTTTGACGCGGGCCCCACACTGGCGGCACGCCCCGAGGAAGTTCGCGCCATTGCTCGCAGCCGCACTCGCGAGGTCGTCATCAGCGATCAGGCGCCGCCCGAGAATGCTCCGTCCTATCTGGTCAGTAACACCCGCTGTGAGGATTTCCGCTGCACGCTGGTGCCACTCCAGCCTGAGCGCAAGCAGGTGGCACTGACCCCGGAGGTGGCGGAGTGCCTGGAGGTCAGTGCGGGTGACCGGGTGCGTCTGGTCAACTTGCCGGCGGCAACTGAATCCTGAGCTCAAAGCCGCCTTCGGGGCGGTTTAGAGCCTTGATTTTACCGCCCATCTGCTCTACCGCCCGGCGGGCTATACTCATGCCCAGACCAAACCCTTCACTGCCAAGGCTTTCATCACGCACAAAGGGCTCGAACAGACGAGGCAAGAGTTCTTCCACTACGCCAGGCCCCCGATCACAGACACTCAGCTGAACCGCTTGATCCGGCAAAACCTTCAGCACCAGACTGGCAGCCGTTGTGTCCGATGTATGGCGCAGCACATTCTCGATACCGTTCTGTAACGCTCGTCGCAGCAGCTCGCGCGGCCCCCGGTATACCACTGTCTGTACCGGCATCTCGAGGCTGAATGGGCGCTCTGGCTGACGTAAACGAACTTCCTCCTGCAACTCCTGACAGAGTCCATTGAGGGAAAACTCGCTGGATTGCTCGTTTTGCTGTTGCCGGCTAAAACTGAGGATTTCGCTGATCAGCGCATCCAGCCGCTCGCACTCCCGATTAATCCGTAGCATCAGGGGATCGCCCTCATCGAGGCGCAGCTCGATCAGCCCTGCGGCCGCCTGCAGCCGCGCCAAAGGAGCCCTGAGTTCGTGGGATACATCCTGCAGCAGCCGTTGCTGTGCCAGTAGCGTCTGTTCCACAGACGCCACCATGGCATCAAATTCACGGGTCAGCTCGCCAATTTCATCGCGACGCTGGCTCAAGCCGGTATCGGCTCGAAGCGTCAAATCCTGTGCCTGGTGCAAATCCCGCACATGACGGCTAAGACGACGAATTGGCCGCACGACCAGCGTACTCAACACCAGACCGGCAAGCGCCGAGACCAGCAGAATCAGCACCATTTGCATCGAAAAAAGATGCTTTAGCAAGCGCTCTGCAAAGAAGGCTTCACGAGGTAGTCCTACCTTGGCGGTGTATGCTCGGCCACTATCCGTTGTCAGCTCGAGCTTTAATACTCGCCGCGGAGGCTCGTGCATACCTGACATCAAGGGAGTCTTGCTATCAGCCTCAAATAACCAGACAGGTATTGAATACCGCCGGCCCGGCAGCCTGTGCCAGTCCTGAACACCGTCTTCATAGCGTTCCAGCATCAACATGGCTTGACCGCGGGCACGGGCTTCCAGCAGTTCCAGCCGGTGATCCTTGTCATAACGGTTGGACAGCAGCAGAAAGACACTGCCCATACCGACCAGACTGACCAGCCAGATCACCAGAAACATTTTCCAGAACAGGCGCTGATGCCATCGGATGCTCATGCAGTACCTCGCACAAACTGATAGCCCTGTCCCCTCACGGTTTTGATCCGCTCATGCTCATCACCCAGCGCCGCTGCCAGTTTTTGCCGGACGCGGCTGACATGCACATCGATGGCGCGATCATAGGCACTGAGCTCCCGGTGCAGTACCCAGCGCGTCAGCTCTTCCTTGCTCAGCACACTGCCCGCATACTGCATCAGGTATGCCAGCACATTGAACTCGGCACTTGTGAGCGACAACGGCTGGCCCTGGTATTCGACTTCGCGTTGGCCCGGATCGAGTATGAGACCCTCGGATTCAAGTCGGCGCCGTGGGAAAGTACCTTCCTGCTCGGTTTCAGGCTCCTGAGCCGAGCTGCTGCAGCGTCTGAGTATGGCTTTAACTCGGGCCAGCAGTTCACGCGGGTGGCAAGGTTTGGACAGGTAGTCATCGGCGCCCATTTCCAGACCCAAAATACGGTCGATGGCTTCACCGCGCCCGGTCAGCATCAGCACCGGTACGGCACTGCGCGGCCTGAGTTGTTGCAGGAGCTCCAGACCACTCATGCCGGGCATCATGATATCCAGCACCATCAGGTCAGGCGACAGGCGCTCAAATGAGTCCAGCGCCTCTGCCCCCGAATGGACGCACTCCACACGATAGCCCTCGTGGCTCAGATATTCGGCCAGCATGGCGCAGAGTTCACGGTCATCATCGACCAGCAGCAATGTATGTGTATCGGTGTGCATGGGCAGTCCTCCTGACCTCATTCTAGCCTTGTGCCGCTCGGTCCCCGTCAGGCTTTACCTAACTTTACCCCTTGCGTACACAACTTTGCGCTGACATTCGCAATACTGGATACCAGATCAACACAGGAGAGTTCCCCATGAAAGCACGTAAAATGATCGTATCCGTATTGGCCGCATCCCTGGTTGCCGGTGGCAGCGCCCTGGCCTACGCCGGACAGAAAGACGATTGTAGCGCAGGCGATCGCGCCGATAAGCGTGTAGCACGTATGGCCCAGCATCTGGAGCTGGACGAAGCACAGACTGCATCGCTGAAAGAGTTGTTTGCCAAACGCGCCGAGCAGCGCCCTGAACAGCCGCGTGGACCGATGAAAGGCCTGGCACAGCTGGATCCTAATGCAGCGGACTACAACGACCAGGTTAAGGCACAGATCGCTGATATGCAGCAGAAACTGGCCGACCGCGTACAAAGCCGTGCCGACTTCAAGGCCGAGCTTTATGCCATCCTGACCCCTGAACAGGAACAGAAACTGGCCGAGATGCGTGACCACCGTGGCGAAAAACACCGCGATGGCAAGCACATGCGTGGCGATGGTCCCCATCACCGTCAGGGCGGCCCGGAAAAAGGCGACTTCTAAGTCGACAGTGTCAGTCGCTCTCGCTGACGTCGCTCAGAGCGCTGGTTAACCAGCGCCTGAGCCACTCCTGCCCCCAGTATCAAGCCACAGCCGGACAACTGCATCAGATTAAGTGACTGGTCGAATAAGGCCCAGCCAAAGGTGACCACTGCAATGGGTTCCATATACGCCAGTGTCCCGAAGGTCGCAGCGGGCAACTCGCGCAATGCGATCACCGCAAACAGAATCGCCAGAAACCCTGGCAGCAGGCCTGCCAACAGCAACCAGCCCCATTGACCCGCGTCAATGGACTCACCTTGCTGCAACATCAGCGGCAACATGCAGAGCGCACCCGCCAACAGTTGATACCAGCAGCGCGTATAGGTATGCACGTGAACGGGCAGCACCCGGTTCATCAAAATAAACCCGGCGTAGGCCAGTAGCGCCAAAGCCGCGAACACCATGCCGGTCGCATCATCCGGGTTATCAAAGCCAAGGCGGAACTCCATCATCATGGCGAAGCCGAACAGCGCCAGCAGAATCAGTCCCACCCCGACGGGCTTCAAACGCTCGCCCAGACAGAAGTGCGCCACCACCGATGCCAATACCGGTGACAGATAGACCATCATGATCGCATTGGCCATGCTGGTATAGAGCATCGCCTGGACGTAACAGACGATAAACGCTGCCAGCAGGCAACCGTTCACCAACACCCGCCAGCCGGGCCAGCACAACAGCAGGTTGATGCGGCCAATCACCAGCAGATACCCCAGCATCAGTAACGCACCCAGACCCAGCCGGTAAAAGGTCAGGGTTTCCGCACTGACACCGGCATAACGGGAGATCACCCCGATGGTGCCCATCAGAACGGCAGAGGTAACCGCCATCCATAAAAAAGGGGCTGAACCAGCCCCTTGAGTATTCTGTTCAGACATTTTCCGGAATCTATTCCTTGAGCCCCAGTGCCGCCAGCGCCGCCTGAGCACAGGCGATATCCTGTTCCTGAGACGCACCCGAGACACCCACAGCCCCGATGCACTCGCCTTCCAGCAGCAGTGGCAAACCACCGCCCAGCATCAACAGGTCCGGATGCGTATCCAGCGCCGCAAGCAGATGCACATCTTCGGCATTCTTGTTACGGAAGAAACTGCTGGGCACCTTGAAGCCGGCAGAGGTACGCGCCTTGCGCAGCGCCAGCTGAGACGTTTGCGGCGGCGTATCATTCAGGCTGATCTGTGCCAACGGCTGGCCAGAACGTGCCACAACAGCGATGCTGACGCGCACACCCAGGCGTTCTGCTTCATCCGCAGCGGCGGTGGCCGCTGCCAGGGCAGCGCGGTAATCGAGGCTGGTCTGCTGTACGGTGATGCTCATGTCAGGAATTCCTTGAACTCGGATTATCAACTCAGGCGGTGCGTTCAAACATCAGGTCCCAGACACCATGCCCCAGGCGTTCGCCACGCATCTGGAACTTGGTCACCGGGCGCCATTCCGGCTGAGGCGCATACTCGCCCTCTCCCTGACGGTTGCGATAGCCTTCAGCAGCACTCATCACCTCCATCATGTGTTCGGCATAGTTTTCCCAGTCAGTCGCCATATGGAAGCAACCACCGATGGCCAGTTTCTGGCGAATTTTCTGGGCGAACTCGGGCTGCACAATACGACGCTTGTGGTGACGTTTTTTGTGCCAGGGATCCGGGAAGAACAGCTGCAGGGTTTCCAGACTGGCATCAGGGATGCAGTGCTCCAGTACTTCAACCGCATCATCACAGTAGACACGAATATTGGTCAGGCCCGCTTCTGCAGCACGCGACAGCAAGCGCCCAACGCCGGGAGGGTGCACTTCAATACCGATGAAGTTCTTCTCCGGTGCCTGGCGCGCCATCTCAATCAGCGAGTCGCCCATACCAAAGCCGATCTCCAGCACCAGCGGTGCCTCGCGACCAAAGACTTCGGTCGGGTTGATCAGGCCATCTTTCAGTTCCAGCCCGTAGTTCGGCCAGTTTTCATCCAGCGCACGCTGTTGACCTTCGGTCATTCGACCGGCACGTACCACAAAGCTGCGGATTCGGCGCAGCGGTTTCTGTTCGTCTGTCATCTTCAGTCTATAGCTTGGCGGGGCAAGAGCCCCGCGGGTTCAATTCAGTTGCTGATCAGGCCATCCAGCGGAGAGGACGCACTGGCATACGCCTTGCGCGGCATGCGTACGGCCAGGTGTGCTTCACGCCCTGCCTGTACAGCTTTCTGCATCGCCTTGGCCATCAGGACCGGATTCTGAGCACCGGCAATGGCCGAGTTCACCAATACACCGGCGCAGCCCATTTCCATCGCCATAGCAGCTTCAGACGGCGTACCTATGCCGGCATCCACCAGAATCGGCACGCGGGCCTCTTCCATGATCAAACGGATATTGTGCGGGTTCTGGATACCCAGTCCTGAGCCGATCAGAGACCCCAGCGGCATAACCGCCACACAACCGATCTCTTCCAGGTGCTTGGCCACGATGGGGTCATCGTTGGTGTACACCATGATTTTGAAACCATCCTTCACCAGCGTTTCCGCCGCCTTAACGGTTTCGATAATGTTCGGGTACAGGGTCTTCTGATCACCCAGTACTTCCAGCTTCACCAGATCATGGCCATCCAGCAGTTCACGCGCCAGGCGGCAGGTGCGGACCGCATCTTCAGCGGTATAACAACCAGCCGTGTTAGGCAGCAGGGTATAACGATCAGGGCTGATCACGTCCAACAGGTTAGGCTCGTCAGGGTTCTGACCCAGATTGGTACGACGCACCGCCATGGTCACGATTTCAGCGCCACTGGCTTCAATCGCAGCGCCGGTCTCGGCCATATCCTTGTACTTGCCGGTACCAACCAGCAGACGTGAATTAAAGGTCTGTCCAGCGATGACCAACGGGTCGTTCGTTTCCAGTTCTGACATTATCTATACCCCGAAAATGGATTTGAGTTGCGATACGGCTGGGCGATAACCAGGCTCAGCCGCCACCAATCGCATGTACGATCTCGATCTGGTCTTCAGACTTGAGTCGAGTGCTGGCGTGTTCACTGCGTGGAATGATCTCCAGATTCAGCTCAATCGCAATGCGCTTGCCAACCAGCTGAAGCTGTTCAATCAGGTCATTCAGCGTGGCGCCTTCACTGACATCCAGGGCTTCACCGTTTACCTGAATCTGCATGTTCTTTACCTTGTTTTACCAATGTCACAGCCAGACAGAGCCAGCCGAAAATAAATGCGCTGCCCCCCAGCGGGGTAATGGCACCCAGCCAGTGCACGCCCGACAGTGCCAGTACAAAAAGACTGCCGCTGAATAGCGCTATGCCCAGCAGAAAGGCACCCGCACTCAGGCTAAAACCCAAGCGGTGCTGATGCTGCTGCAACAGGCCAACGGCCAGCAGCGCCAGCACATGCCAGAACTGGTAGTCGACGCCGGTGCGAAAGACTTCCAACAGGCGAGGACTCAGCTGGTCGCGAAGCCCATGGGCGGCAAAAGCGCCCAGCATGACAGCTAAAGCACCCAATACAGCAGCCAAAGTCATAATCAGACGTGCGGACATTTGAAATTCCGTGGTGACATTATAATGGCTCGAGCTAAGGCCCGAAATGAAAAAAGCCGCACAAGGCGGCTTTACACAGGCGGTTGATGCCGGGCTCAGGCCGTCAGCATCGCACCGCGAATCTTTTTCATCGCATTCTTTTCCAGCTGGCGAATACGTTCTGCCGATACTTCATATTCGGCGGCAAGCTCATGCAGGGTCGCCTTTTCTTCGGCCAACCAGCGACGTGCCAGAATGTTGCGGCTACGCTCATCCAGATCATTCATCGCACTCAACAAGCGGCGCTGAGAATCTTCCTCCCAATTGGCCTCTTCCAGCTGTACAGCCGGGTCAGCCGAGTGGTCTTCCAGATACGCCGATGGCGACAGATAGGCTGAATCTTCGTCTTCGTTGACCGGCGCATCAAAGGCCGTATCAGTGGATGCCAGACGGCCTTCCATCTGACGCACAACCTTGGCATCAACACCCAGGTCTTCGGCGATGGCGTTCACTTCATCGTTGGTCATCCAGCTCAGTTTCTTCTTCTGCGAACGCAGGTTGAAGAACAGCTTACGCTGGGCCTTGGTGGTCGCGATTTTAACGATACGCCAGTTACGCAGGATGAACTCATGCATTTCCGCCTTGATCCAATGCACGGCAAAGGAGACCAGGCGAACACCCATGGTTGGATCGAAACGTTTGACGGCCTTCATCAGACCGACATTGCCTTCCTGGATCAGATCACCCAGCGGCAAGCCATAGCCGGAGTAGCTACGGGCAATATGAACCACGAAACGCAGGTGCGACATAACCAGCTGGCGTGCCGCTTCAAGATCGCTCTGGTAATGCAGGCGCTCTGCCAGTTCCCGTTCCTCATCAGCATTGAGGATGGGAATGGCACTCACAGTTTGAACGTAGGCATCGACATTGCGGCCCGGTGACAACTGTTCAATAACTTGCAAGCTTGTGCCCATTCAGGAATGACCCCGCAGTTTTACTAAATTCATGCTTGTGACGCCAACGAGCGGCAAAAGTTCCGCTTTAGCGTCGGTACTCACGCAAAGGACAGAAAAATCTAACGCGATTTAGTCTATAGGGCAAGGGTTGCGATTCCTTTACACCTCACCCGGCTCTATTTCCCGCAGATGACGTGCCACCGCCAGCCAGGAACCCGCCAGTCCCAGGAGCACCGAAGCTCCCAGCATCAACAGGGAACCCTGCACACCCAGCCCCTGAATTTCGAAGCGGTTGAGATAGAGTTCGGCGATGACTCGGGCCGGTTCATCCAGCAGTGACAGTGCCACTTGGACCAGCAACCAGGCAAGGATGCCCCCAAGCAGTCCAAACCAGAGGCCACTGTACAGGAAAGGACGGCGTACCCAGGCATCGGTGGCGCCCACCAGCTTGCTAACCAGAATTTCATCACGGCGGCTTTCGATGGTCATACGGACGGTATTACCGACCACCAGCAACACGGCCAGTGCCAGCAGGCCACCCAATACATAGCTGCCGCGCTGCGCCAACCCCAGCAGCGCTTCAAGCCGCTGTACCCATTCCATATCCAGCACGGCTTCGGAGACCTGAGACATGGCACCCAGCTCGGTTTTCAGCAGCGGCAACTGCGCCGCCTCATCCGAACGAGGTGTCACCATGATCACAGCGGGCAAGGGATTGCTATCCAACTGCGCCAGCAGATCCGAGAAGGCCGAATATTGACTGAATTCTTCCAGCCCCTTCTGCCGACTGATCAGCTCGACACTGCTGAGATCATCCCTTAGCAGCAGTTCACGACTGAAACGGTCAATGGCCGCGTCACTCAACTCCGTCTGCATATACAGGGCGATACGTGGCTGGGTATCCCAGTTTGACGTCAACGCCTGTAAATTGGTCAGCACCGCCAGCAGGAAACCAGGTAATGCCAGGGCGATTGCCAGTACCGCCAATGTCATAAACGAGGCCACCGGCGTCTGACGCAGCCTGAGTAAAGCGCCCTTGGCGACACTGACGTGATGCCGGCGCCAACTGCGGCGTCGGTCAGAGGATTCCACTCGGTGCTGTTGGGCACCGCGACGCGGAGCGGGCTGTTCGGGCGTAGTTCGTTTAGTCATCAGCGATCAGGCGTCCGTTTCTGAGCGTCAACACGCGATGGTGCATTCGGTTGATCAATGAATGGTCATGACTGGCAATCAGGACGGTGGTGCCGATCTGATTGAACTGTTCAAACAGTCGCATGATGTCTTCTGACAGCTCCGGGTCCAGGTTACCGGTTGGCTCGTCCGCCAGCAGCAGGCGCGGTTTATGGACAATCGCGCGCGCAATACCGATACGTTGCTGTTCACCGGTGGAAAGCGTGATCGGGTTATGCTTCTCCCGGTCCAGCAAACCCACCTTATCCAGTGCTGCACGGACACGGCGCGCCGCATCAGTCGGATCATAGCCACTGATTTGCAGCGGCAGTGCCACGTTATCGAACACGGTGCGATCAAACAGCAGCTGATGGTTCTGAAACACTACCCCGACCTGCCGTCGCAACAGAGGAATCTGCGAGCGGTGCAGCAGGGACAGGTCCTGTTGCCCCACCCACACCTGGCCGCGACTGGGACGCTCCATCAACATGATCAGCTTCATCAGGGTACTTTTACCAGCCCCCGAGTGACCGGTCAGAAAGCACATTTCCCCCGAAGCCATCTCGAAGTTAACGCCCATCAGTGCATCCTGACCACTGCTGTAGCGTTTGAACACGTTGCTGAAGCGAATTGCGGCCATGCCGACTCCTTAATCAGTCTTCAAACAGCGCCTGAACGAACTCATCGGATTCAAACGGACGCAGGTCATCCACCTGCTCGCCTACGCCGATAAAGCGGATCGGCAGGCCAAACTGCTTGGCGATAGCAAAGATAATACCGCCCTTGGCAGTGCCATCCAGCTTGGTCAGGGTGATACCCGTAACGCCAACGGATTCCTTGAACTGTTTGGCCTGACTGATCGCATTCTGGCCAGTACCCGCATCCAGCACCAGCATCACTTCATGCGGCGCATCCGGGTCCAGCTTCTTCATCACACGGACCACCTTCTCCAGCTCCTGCATCAGGTTGTCCTTGTTCTGCAGCCGACCGGCCGTATCCGCAATCAGTACATCCACACCACGAGACTGGGCAGATTGCAGAGCATCAAAGATGACAGATGCAGAATCAGCACCTGTGTGCTGCGCCACAACAGGAACATTATTGCGCTCACCCCAGACCTGCAGCTGCTCAACCGCAGCCGCACGGAAGGTATCACCCGCCGCCAGCATGACCGACTTGCCTTCACCCTGGAAGCGTTTCGCCAGCTTACCAATGGTAGTGGTTTTACCCACGCCGTTGACGCCAACCATCAGGATCACAGCCGGCTTTTTCGCAGGCAGTTGCAACTGATGCTCCACGCCGCCCAGCAGGTCAGCCAACTCTTCTTTCAACGCATCCTTGAGCGCATCCGCATCTTTCAGCTGGTTGCGTTCAACACGGTCAGTCAGGCGATTGATAATCTCGGTGGTCGCTTCGACACCGATATCGGCCATCAATAGCGTGGTTTCAATCTCTTCCAACAGATCGTCATCGATCTCTTTGGCCCCCAGGAACAGATCACCCAGCTGCTCCGTGAGGTTCGCCTTGGTACGGCTCAGGCCACTTTTAATACGGGCAAAGAAGCCGGCTTTTTTCTTTTCAGGGCTTTCTTCCGCAGCTTTCGCAGCTGCTTCGGCTACCTGACGAGCGGCCTCTTCTTCAGCTGCCTTGCGCTCAGCTTCTTCACGCGCCTGCTGAGCTGCAGCTTCCGCTGCCTGGCGGGCTGCTTCTTCCTCGGCTGCCACACGATCGGCTTCTTCACGCGCCTGCTGGGCCGCAGCTTCCGCTGCCTGACGGGCCGCTTCTTCCTCAACGGCTTTACGCTCGGCCTCTTCACGGGCCTGCTGGGCCACTGCTTCCGCTGCCTGACGGGCTGCTTCTTCCTCAGCGGCTTTACGCTCGGCTTGTTCACGCGCCTGCTGGGCCGCCGCTTCTGCGGCCTGGCGTGCCGACTCTTCCTCTGCAGCTACACGCTCCGCCTCTTCACGCGCCTGCTGGGCCGCGGCTTCCGCTGCCTGACGGGCTGCGTCTTCCTCAGCGGCATTACGCTCGGCTTCTTCACGGGCCTGCTGGGCCGCTGCTTCCGTTGCCTGACGGGCTGCTTCTTCCTCAGCGGCTTTACGCTCGGCTTCTTCACGGGCCTGCTGAGCTGCGGCTTCTGCGGCCTGGCGTGCCGACTCTTCCTCGGCAGCATTACGCTCTGCCTCTTCACGGGCCTGTTGAGCTGCAGCTTCTGCGGCCTGACGGGCTGCCTCTTCCTCAGCAGCCTTGCGTTCAGCTTCTTCACGGGCCTGCTGGGCCGCTGCATCCGCTACCTGACGGGCTGCTTCTTCCTCAGCAGTTTTACGCTCTGCCTCTTCACGGGCCTGTTGAGCTGCAGCTTCTGCGGCCTGACGGGCTGCCTCTTCCTCAGCGGCCTTGCGCTCGGTTTCTGCACGGGCCTGCTGGGCTGCTGCTTCCGCTGCCTGACGTGCCTCTTCTTCTTCCGCCGCTTTTCGCGAAGCGTCTTCATCGTCAGCTTCAGGCGCAGCATCAACCACCGGTTTGGACTCGGCCTGCGGCAGCTCCTCCGCTGCCGTCGGGCGGCGCATTACGCGTACAACAATCAGCAAAAATACGATGGCCAGGGCACCGGCCAGATAAGGCAAAATGGCAGGATCGAGACCCTGCTCAGTCATCCAGGTGTAGAGCGCGTCCATAATCTGTAATATCCGCGGTAGAGGGCCTGTTCTGACAGGCCTGCGAGTTGAAACCCAATGGGGCGCTATCTTAGCACAGAGCCCCCCATGACCAACCCGGCAGCCTTCAATCCAGGACCTGTAAAATGTCCCAGCCCTTTCTCAGCCGCAAGCAACTCTGGCTACTCATAAGCCTGCTGCCGGGCGTGATCCTGTTACTGACGCTTTTGGGCCCCATGCCCGGCGAGCCTGAGCTTAAGGTCAGTGAGGAGCGGCGCCTGTACCAGCTGCTTGAATCACGGGACAACTACCAGCTGCAACTGGTGTTATCACTCCCTGCCCCGGATACAGCAGATCTTTGGCTTGCCAATCGATTACTGCCCAAGTGGCTTGAGCAGCAATTGCAGAGCCCAGCCACCCAGCAATGGCTGCAACAGCAGCCTTGGCAGATACAGGTGCTCAGCAGCGAAACCGAGTGGCAATTACGTGTTGAAATGCCCTCACCACCCGACCAGCCCACACTGGCTGCTCTGTTTTCACACCTCGGCGCGACTGGAACCAGCGACTGGGCACAGTTAATTAATGCCAATATCGCAGAACGTTACCTGCGGTTGCAGTCCGCCGAAGAAGCAGCCCTGTCGGCCTTACAGCCAGGCCCTATTCCCGAAAACTGGCAGGTGAACCCTGCTAACCTGCTGAAGCCCTGGTTGAGCCACGAACGTTGGCAACTCATCCTTTTGACACCCGAGTTTCTGCCACTGGATATGGCCATAACCCAAACCCAAGGCCCTGGGTTGGCAACATCTGAGGCCATTAATCCGCTGCCCAGTGCCAGCCCTGCCGGGATGGGGGTATTACATCACTGGCGCTGGCCTGCACCCGATAGTCTGACCGCGCTGGCTCACACACAATTGGCACTCGAATGTATCCAGAATCGGCTGGCATACTTGAGCCAAGGCAGCTTTCGCCTGCGCTGGCGTGCCTGGACGCAAGGGGGTGATCTCGACGTGCTGCTGCATCAGGATGAACCGCCGGCAGATAGCCTGCTCAACTGTCCTGAAGCCTCTGAATTCTCACAGTTGAAACAATCGCTGATCCAGCACTGGCAAGCCTATCTGGATGAAAATCCAGCCGGCGGTGTACAGTTACTGGCACGCTATACGTTAGTTGCCGGCAGCCTCGATGATATTATTACCGCGCTGGAACAAGCTGAGCGCTCCGAGATTCAGCATTTCTTGCAGCAACAGGCCCGCTCCGATACTTATCGTCGGATGATATTCCCTCCCGCTACCGAGGACTCAAATGCCCCGTCGCAATAGCAACCATCGCTCCCGTTCAACACAATCCAGCACAGAGATGTCGCGCACCAGCCTGCGTATCATTGGCGGACAGTGGCGTGGGCGTAAACTGGACTTTCCGGCGATTGAGGGCCTGCGCCCAACACCCGATCGTGTGCGTGAAACCCTGTTTAACTGGCTGCAAACGGATGTACCCGGTGCTCAGTGTCTGGACCTGTTCACCGGCAGTGGCGCTTTGGGACTGGAAGCTTTGTCACGTGGCGCCGCAGCCGTGACCTTTGTCGACCGCGCCCCGGAAGTGGCTCGACAGCTGCGCACTAATTTGAATCTGTTGAAGGCACAGAATGCAGAGTTTGTGACCGCTTCTGCACTGGACTGGCTGGAACAGCGTCCAGCGGGAGAAGATGTTCGATACGATCTGGTGTTTATCGACCCGCCATTCCGTAAAGGGATGGTTGCGCCCATCTGTGCACTGCTGGAACAACGTAATTTGCTGCAGTCACAGGCCATGATCTATATCGAAACCGAATCCGAGTTGCCGCTGGAAGGTATCCCGGAGAACTGGCAGTTACACCGGGAAAAAACAGCAGGTCAGGTCGCCTATCGGCTATTTTTGCGGCAGCCCGTGCAGGACTAACTCCAGTAGCCCCTTGCCCTCGCGCACCAGGTCCGAACCTGGTGTGTTCAGCCAATGCACCAGCACGCCCTCAAGCAATATTTGCAGTGATTGCGCCAACTCCGCCGGCACGGGCTTCTTGCGAATCTGCTTCTGTTTGCGCGCCTGCTTGAGAAAGAATTTCAGCTGATCCAGCCAAAGCATTCGATTGGCTGCCAGACGTTCCTGAAGAGGCGCCATATCGGCCAGTGTCGAGGCCTGCATGTAGTAGACATGATACAGCTGCTGAGCCTGCTCATCCTTGGCAAACGCATTCAGTACGCCGTTGAAATATAGCTCCAGTGCTGCCAGCGCATCCTGCTGCACCGCCTGACGCTGTTCCAGATACTGCGCCTCGAACGGAAGCATGTATTCCAGATGGATCTGCTCCAGCAGGTCGGCACGGTTTTTAAAGTGCCAATAGAGGGCGCCATGTGTCACACCTGCTTCGCGCGCGATCTCTTTCAAGGTAGTAGAAGCGATGCCCTGTTCACTGAATAGACGCAGCGCTGTTGCCAATAATCCCTGGCGTGTCTGCTCGGCTTCCTCTGGGGTCCTTCTCGCCATCTCTCGTCCTTATATACATTGCCATAGGTATAAAAAAGGATAGACCCTAGAGTTGCTGTGGCAAGGTTGCAACAGCTGTAAGACAACCTTCATATAAGTGTCATATTTAACCCATCTCAATATAACAAGTACGGATAAAAAACATTTTTTTAATAACCATTTTTATATTTCTCATTCCTCTAATCTATTTGTGCCCCTGTGCCAATTGGGCTAACATCCCGCTCAATGTTGCCCATTCGCCATCACAAGGTCAGCTGAACCGCTATGAACACGGCAATTTACCCCGGTACGTTTGATCCAATCACCAATGGCCACTCCGATCTGGTTGGCCGCGCGGCGCGTCTTTTCGACCGCGTAGTTGTCGCAGTAGCTGCGAGCCCGAAGAAACGGCCCATGCTGCCGCTGGAACAGCGAGTGGAATTGGCCAAAACGGCCCTCGACCATCTGCCAAATGTCGAGGTCATCGGGTTTGATTGCCTGCTGGCGAATCTGGTGCGGGATCAGAAAGCCAACATTATTCTGCGTGGCCTCAGAGCCGTATCGGACTTCGAGTACGAGTTCCAGCTGGCCAACATGAATCGCAAACTGGCGCCTCAGGCGGAAAGCCTGTTCCTGACACCGGCCGAGCACCTGTCGTACATCTCTTCGACTCTGATTCGAGAGATTGCGTCGTTGGGCGGCGATGTCAGCCAGTTCGTACACCCTGCCGTGTCCCGTGCGCTTGAGCAGCACCTGAGCCAGCAATAAAGAACCTGTCAGATTGAGTGAGGTAGCCAGTCATGGCATTGATGATTACTGATGAATGCATCAACTGTGATGTATGTGAGCCGGAATGCCCGAACGAGGCGATCTCCCCGGGAGACGAGATCTATGAGATCGATCCTGGCAAGTGCACCGAGTGCGTAGGTCACTACGATACGCCTCAGTGTGTTGAGGTCTGCCCGGTTGACTGCATCCCGAAAGACCCGGATCACGTTGAAAGCGAAGACGTGCTGATGGAGAAATACCACAAGCTGACCGGCAAGTAATTGCGCCAGCCTGTGTAAAAACGGCGACCCCAGAGGTCGCCGTTTTTGTTGTTACAGCTTGTAATCCTGGCGGCTCAGGGCAAATTCCTGCTCCATGCGCTCACCAATAATATTGTCGCCATCCGCCAGCCAGTGCGCATACTGCATGTGCAGACAACGCACCTTATCCCATTGCGCAATGCCGCCAATACCATAACGATCAAACAGATCACTGAAACCCAAGGCTTCAATGCGCTGCCGATCCTCTTCTCGCATCAGTTTCCAACGCAGATCGACATAACGCTGCTGCTGCGCCAGATAGGTCGTACGCAACTCTTCGTCGTGCTGCAGCTCCTGTTCAATCTGCTTCACCCAGCCGGAATCCTCAATGCGACCAATGGCACGGCAGAGATCGCGGCAGCACAGCCAATACAGGGTCGGAAAGGGCTGATCGGCCACCAGTGTGCGCATCTGCAGGACCAGCGGCAGCCCCGTTTCGGTAGCACAGGCCACTGCTTCAATGCCACGCGGCTCGCGTCCGATCTGTTGCTCGATCAACTCCAGCTGCTCAGGCGTTGGCACCTGTCGTTGGGTATTAAACCTGTGCATACATATCTCCAGTTCCCAGCCAACGCCGGATAAGAGCTTCGTTTAGAGGTGAGGCAGTGCCCAAATCTGCCGCGACCTGGTGAATGCGCGGCAGCAGGTCGGCATCGCGCTGCAGATCGGCAATGCGAAACTGCATCATGCCGGTCTGGCGAGTGCCCAGCACTTCACCGGGGCCACGCAGCTCCAGATCCTTCTCGGCGATGCGGAAGCCATCGGTAGTTTCACGCATGACGCCCAGGCGCTCGCGCCCCTGTTTTGACAGCGGCGCATGGTACATGAGGACGCAATAGCTTTCGACACTGCCGCGCCCAACCCGCCCTCGCAACTGGTGCAACTGTGCCAGCCCCAAACGTTCAGGGTTTTCGATGATCATCAGACTGGCATTAGGCACATCTACACCCACTTCAATAACAGTGGTGGCCACCAGCAAATCCAGCTCCGCAGCCTTGAAACGCGCCATGATGTCTGCCTTTTCCGCGGCTTTCATACGTCCGTGTACCAGCCCGATACGCAGCTGGGGCAGCAGCTCCTTCAGACGCTCCGCGGTCACTTCTGCCGCTTCACACTCAAGGACTTCAGACTCTTCGATCAGGGTACACACCCAGTAGGCCTGACGCCCTTCGGAACAGGCCTGACGTACGCGCTCTACCACCTGATCACGACGCGAGTCCGCAATCACCACCGTTTGAACAGGCGTACGTCCCGGCGGCAGCTCATCGATGATGGAACAATCCAGATCGGCATAGGCACTCATGGTCAACGTACGGGGAATCGGTGTGGCAGTCATGATCAACTGATGCGGACTACGCTCACCATTACGCCCCTTTTCTTTCAAACTCAGGCGCTGATGCACGCCGAAACGATGCTGTTCATCGATGACGACCACACCCAGATCGGCAAAGACCACCTCATCCTGAAACAGTGCATGGGTGCCCACGACCACACGTGCCTCACCGCTGCGAATCGCTTCAAGCTGAGCTTCTCGCGCCTTGCCTTTTACCTTCCCTGCCAGCCAGGCCACCTTGATGCCCAAGGGCTCCAGCCACTGAGTGAAATTGATATGGTGCTGCTCGGCGAGGATTTCGGTCGGCGCCATCACCGCTGCCTGAAGACCATTCTCGACCGCTTGCAGGGCAGCCAATGCAGCCACTACTGTTTTACCTGAACCCACATCACCCTGTACCAGTCGTAGCATGGGCAAAGGTTGCTGCAGATCTCGCGCGACTTCACGTGCCACTCTCAACTGTGCACCGGTCAATTCAAAGGGTAACTGTTGCAGGAAGGGCCGGCTGAGTTCACCGCTGGCCTTAAGCGCAGGCGCCCCCTGTTCCTGCACACGCTGACGTGCCTTCTGCAACGACAGATGGTGTGCCAGCAGCTCTTCCATAGCCAGACGCCGCTGGGCAGGATGCTTACCTTCAAGCAACAATGTTTGGTCAGCATCAACTGGAGGATAGTGCAGATACTGCAAGGACTCAGTCAGGCTGGGCAGTTGCCATTGCTGAAGTAAAGCGCTTGGCAACAGGTCTTCAAAGCCCTCCTTTGCCATCCATTCCAGCGCCAATGCTATAAGACTACGAACACGCCCTTGAGTCAGGCCTTCGGTTAACGGGTACACCGGTGTCAGCTGCTCGGACATGACGGCCGGGCCTTCCCCCTTAAGCACTTTGTACTCGGGGTGGACCATTTCAAGCCCACCGGGCCCGGGTCGAGCCTCACCAAAACAGAGTAAGCGTGTACCCGCTTTAAGGCTGTTTTTCTGAGCCGCGTGGAAGTGAAAGAAACGCAGGCTCAGGGTGCCGGTGCCATCCTGTACTCGGCACATCAGACTGCGCCGTCGCCCTTGAAGGATATCGGCGGCACGCACGCTGCCTTCGATCATCGCTTCATCCCCGGGCCTCAGGCTGCCAATCGGCACCACACGGGTACGATCCTGATATCGCAACGGCAGGTGGAGCAGCAGGTCCTGAATACTCAGAATCCCCAATCGCTCCAGCTTCAGGGACAGGGCTGTACCAACCCCCTTGAGTTCAGTAACAGGGGCAAGCGGCTCAGCTGCTACCATCACTCGCGGCCTTGACCTGGCAGTGTCCTATCGCTTCAACCAGAACATCGATCGCCTTGGGTCGCGGGAAACTGGCGCGCCAGGCAACAGCGACGGTACGCATCGGCTGGGGATGTTTGAACGGACGGATCTCAACGAGATCAGTCGCCGGATGATTTTGAATCGCGGACAGGGGCAGCACACTGGTACCCAGACCCGACGCCACCATCATGCGGATCGTCTCCAACGAGCTGCCTTCAGTCACCGTATGCTGATCATGGAAGGACTGATTCAGCGTTGGACAGGCTTCCAGTACCTGATCACGGAAACAGTGCCCTTCGCCCAACAGCAGCATGCGAATCTCGTTCATCTGATGGGAATCGATCTCGTCCTGTTGCGCCAGTTCGTGGCCCTTGGGGATCGCCATCATGAAGGGCTCATCATACAGAGGGCGAGTCAGCACATCCGCTTCATGAAACGGCAGCGCAATGATGATCGCGTCCAGCTCGCCGTTACGGATTTTGGTGCGCAGGTTATCGGTGAAGTTTTCTTCGATATACAACGGCATATCCGGTGCCAGGCGCTGAATTTGAGGGATCAGCTGCGGAAACAGGTAGGGGCCTATGGTGTAGATGGCCCCAATACGCAGCGGGTTGGCCAGTTGGTCCTTACCTTCCCGTGCCAATTCCTTGATCGCTTCAGCCTGCTCAAGCACGGTTTGCGCCTGACGCACGACCTTTTCACCGACAGGCGTAACACGTACGGCATTCTTGCTGCGCTCGAACAGGGCGACACCCAACTCCTCTTCCAGCTTCTTGACCGCAATCGACAAGGTCGGCTGGCTGACATAACAACGCTCGGCAGCATGGCCGAAATGCTGTTCCCGCGCCAGGGTGACAATGTATCGCAGCTCCGTCAGCGTCATTGGGACGTACCTCTGTTAGGATGAAACAAATCGAGTTTAGGAATCATTATGCAGGAACTACGCGTGCTGATCGCCGGCTGTGGCGATATAGGAACCGGGCTTGGGCTATCATTGGCCGCAGCAGGTGCACAGGTGTTCGGGCTTCGGCGTACTATAAACCAGCTTCCCGACGGCATCCACGGCATTGCGGCGGATATAGCGGACCCAAAGAGCCTTGAAGGCCTCCCAGCCTGTGATTATCTGTTTTTTACCGCCGCCGCCAAGAGCCGAGCACCTGGTGTCTATCAACAGACCTATGTCGATGGCCTGAGCAACCTGCTGAACGCTCTGCCCGCCCCACCCAGACACCTGTTTATCACTGGCAGCAGCGGCGTTTATCACCAGCACGAGCATGATTGGGTCGATGAGCAATCACCTACCGAGCCTGACAGCGACAGTGGGCGCAGCCTGCTGGCCAGTGAACAATTGGCCTTCCATTCAGGTATTCCGGCAACCGTTGTTCGCTTCAGCGGTATTTATGGGCCCGGCCGCGACCACCTGCAACGCAAGGTACAAGCAGGCATAGCCGCCCCTGCAGAACCGCTGCATTACAGCAACCGCATTCATCGGGATGACTGTGTCGGGGTGCTGGAGCACCTGCTGCGCTTAAAGCTCGCAGGCGAAGAGTTGAAACCGGTTTATCTGGCTACTGATGATGCGCCGACGCCGATTCATGAAGTGATGGAGTGGATGGCCCAACAGCTGGAGGTGGAGATTACCGAACGCGAGCCTGTGCGTCGCAGTGGCAGTAAACGCTGCAGTAACCGCCGACTTCGCGCCAGCGGTTACCGTTTTCAGTACCCGGATTACCAGAGCGGCTACCGGGCATTGCTGAAGCGCTGATCAATCAAGCCCTGATCAGGATACCGCCAGGTCGTCCAGCAGTACCTGCTGAGCGCTGAAGCGTTCTTCACCCTCGGCAGGCTGTACCAGACTGTAACTACCGTCAGAATGAAGTTCCCATGCCTGGACGTTATCACGCAGGTAGTATTCCAGCTCGTTGCGAATACGTTCCGCGTGCTTGCCGAACAGCTCAAAACCGGTTTCCACACGGTTCAACATGTTGCGCTCCATCCAGTCCGCACTGGAGCCGATCACCACCGGCTTGCCGCCATCGTTGGCGAACCAGTAGATACGGGTGTGCTCAAGGAAGCGACCGATAATGGAGCGTACCCGAATATTGTCTGAAACCCCTTCCAGACCGGGGCGCAGGCGGCACATGCCACGAATCACCAGATCGATCTGAACGCCGGCCTGAGAGGCTTCATACAGCGCACGGATCAACTTGGGCTCGGTCAGACCGTTCACCTTGATGATGATATGCCCCTTCTTGCCCGCCTTGACGTTACGAATCTCGTTCTGGATCAGCTCCAGCATCTTGGCGTGCAAAGTAAAGGGAGCGTTGTACAGCTTCTGCAGTTTCTGGATCTTGCCCATACCGGTCAGCTGCTGGAAGATCTTGTGCACGTCCTCACCCACCTCATCATCAGCCGTCATGTAGCTGTAGTCGGTGTAGAGACGTGCCGTTCCCGAGTGGTAGTTACCGGTACCCAGGTGGCTGTAGCGCACCAGATCCGGCCCTTCTCGACGCACCACCAGCATCATTTTGGCGTGGGTCTTGTAGCCCACCACGCCGTATACCACCAGACAGCCGGCTTCCTGCAGGCGGCTGGCCAGTTGCAGGTTACTTTCCTCATCGAAACGGGCACGCAGCTCGATGACCACGGTCACTTCCTTGCCGTTTCGAGCCGCTTCGACCAGCGCATTGACGATATCGGACTTCACACCGGTGCGGTACAGCGTCTGCTTGATCGCCACCACCTGCGGGTCCTTGGCAGCCTGGCGCAGCAGGTCTACTACAGGGGTAAATGACTGGAACGGGTGCTGCAGCAGTTGGTCATTGCGACGCAGCACCGTGAAGATATCTTCGTTGTTCTTGAGCTTGTTCGGCATGCCCGGCGAGAAGGGCTTCCAGCGTAGCTCAGGGCGCTCAACCAGATCACGTACTGCCATCAGACGGGTCAGGTTAACTGGACCGTTGACGCGATATACATGGCTGTCCGGCAGTTTGAATTCATCCTGCAGGAATTGAATCAGCTCGGACGGTGTGCGGCTATCCACCTCAAGGCGGACAGCATCACCGAACTTGCGTGAGTGCAGTTCGCCGCGCAACGCGCGGGCCAGGTCTTCAATTTCTTCGAAGTCGAAGCTCAAGTCAGCATTGCGGGTGATGCGGAACTGGAAGCAACCGTCCACTTTCATGCCGGGGAAGAGTTCCTCAGCAAACTCATGGATGATAGAGGACAGGAAAATCAGGTTATCGCCGCCTTCACAGAGTTCATCCGGCAATCGAATCAGACGCGGCAGCGAGCGTGGCGCCGGGATGATCGCCATACCGGTCTCACGACCAAAGGCGTCCTTACCGTCCAGTTCAACAATAAAGTTAAGGCTCTTGTTAACCAGGCGCGGGAAGGGGTGTGAGGGATCCAGACCGATGGGGCTGATCACCGGCAGTACCTGATCCTCAAAGTACTCCTTGATCCATTCACGCTGGGCTTCAGTCCAGTCAGCACGACGCAGAAAGCGGATATTCTCCGCTTCCAACGCGGGGAACATGATGTCGTTCAGAATTTTATACTGACGATCCACATTGATGGCGCAGATCTCACTAATGCGATCGAGTACCTTCTGAGGGTGCATGGCATCGGGACCCACCGCCTCACGACCGTACTTGAGCTGACGCAGCTGATCCGCCACACGAATTTCAAAGAATTCGTCCAGGTTGCTGGAGAAGATGAGCAGGAACATCAAGCGTTCCAGCAACGGATAGCTCTCATCCAGCGCCTGCTCCAACACACGGACGTTAAACTGCAGATGGCTCAGTTCCCGGTTGATATACAGCTCGGGAGCCTTGAGATCGACCGGAACCTCTTCAATAGGGTCAACCGTGGGCAAGATCTCGCGACTCTCGACCAGTGCAGCGGTTGCTTCCTGCTGCTCCGGCTGAATCAGATCCTGTGCCAGTTCCTGTACGCTGTCGTTCATCGGTATCCCCTTAGTTGAAGCTGAAATCCATCTGCTGTCTTGTTTATGAGCGATTCAATATCTCGGCTGCCCGCACCGCAAAGTAGGTCAGGATGCCGTCAGCGCCTGCACGCTTGAAGCTGAGCAGGCTTTCCATGATGACGCTTTCCTCGTCCAGCCAGCCGTTCTGGAATGCCGCTACATGCATGGCGTACTCACCACTGACCTGATAGGCAAACGTCGGCGCTTTAAGCTCGGTTTTGACACGACGGACGATATCCAGATAAGGCATGCCCGGTTTTACCATGACCATATCGGCGCCTTCGGCCAGGTCCAGCGCCACCTCATGCAGGGCTTCATCCGAGTTGGCCGGGTCCATCTGGTAACTGAATTTGTTGCCCTTGCCAAGATTGCCAGCCGAACCTACGGCATCACGGAAAGGTCCGTAGTAGGCGCTGGCATACTTGGCGGAATAGGCCATGATGCGGGTGTTGACCAGGCCATGACTCTCCAGCTCTTCACGGATCACACCGATACGGCCATCCATCATGTCACTGGGCGCTACGATGTCAGCACCGGCTTCGGCATGCGACAGTGCCTGTTTAACCAGCGTATCCACAGTGCGGTCATTCAGTACATAACCGTTTTCATCGATGATGCCGTCCTGGCCATGGGTCGTGAACGGGTCCAGCGCCACATCGGTCATGATACCCAGATCAGGCAAAGCGGCCTTAAGGGCACGCACTGTACGTTGTACCAGACCTTCCGGGTTATAGGCCTCTTCAGCCAGTTCACTTTTGGCGCTGTCAGGTGTCACCGGAAACAGTGCCAGTGCCGGAATGCCCAGCGCATACCACTCACGTGCCTTCTCGACCAGCAGATCAATGCTGTAGCGCGTTACGCCCGGCATGGACTGCACTTCTTCCGTCCGCCCTTCACCTTCGAGCACAAACACCGGGTAGATCAGGTCATCGGTGCTGAGGCGGTTTTCACGCATCAAACGACGAGAGAAGTCATCCGCACGCATGCGACGCATACGGGTTTCAGGGTAGTAACGCTGGCTATTGGTAAAAGACACGGTCCTTTCCTTTTAAAGCTGGGTGCATTTGACGACAAGAAGATGACAATTAGATGACAGCCCTTCTCTGGGCCTTATCTCCCTGCATTTGGTAATGCCTGTCATCTTAACGTACTCTTGGATCACTTCGACATGGCTGGCGTCAAGACGTTCCAGCTTGCTTCTCGAATCCATATGAAAGGGAGCTCAATGCGTATGAAAAAGATAGCTGTAATTCTGTCCGGCAGCGGCGTTTTCGATGGTTCGGAAATTTACGAATCAGTACTGACCTTTCTGCGCCTGGAGCATCATGGTGTCGAGTACCAGTGCTTTGCTCCCAACATTCCCCAGCTGCATGTCATCAATCACCTGACCGGCGAGGTCGCCGAGGGTGAGCAGCGTAATGTTCTGGTCGAAGCGGCGCGCCTGGCACGCGGCGAGATTCAGGACCTGTCGACGGCCAACGCCAATGATTTCGACGCACTGATCATTCCCGGCGGCTTTGGCGCCGCGAAAAACCTGAGTGACTTTGCCATCAATGGCCCCGACTGTACCCTCAATGCCGATCTGGTCAGTTTTACCCAAGCCATTCATGCTGCTGGCAAACCCGTTGGCCTGATCTGTATTGCACCGGCCATGACGCCCAAGCTGCTGGGTAGCGGTATTCAGTGCACCATCGGCACTGATGAGGGCGTAGCCGGAGCGATCAACGCCATGGGCGGCCAGCATCAGGACTGCGGCGTTAGTGAAATTGTTATCGATCACAAACACAAAGTAGTAACCACTCCCGCATATATGCTGGCTCAGTCCATCTCAGAAGCGGCATCGGGCATCAATAAGCTGGTTGATGAGGTAATCAAGCTGGCTTAAACGCAAATTAGGAAAAATTCCTATATCCAGAATTTCCCTGATAAGCATAATTACAACGGTGGATCTCCTGTTCAGGGAACGAATACAAGGACGGCCCAGTAGCGGTACAGGACGAACGGAATCACACGGCAGGATGCTACTAACCGCACGGATAGGAAGCCAGAGGAAGGAGTGCTTTGATGGATCTTGGCACTCCTTTCGCTTAGGCCCCCACATTTCCTATCCGGCCCTGAGCTTTAGCCCCCTCAATTTTTTACCTCAATGCTCTACCCACGTAATAGCGCTACACAAGGTCCTCACAATTTGAAGTGAGCGCTCGCCCGTGTTGCAGGCACAGCAAGAAACCAGGCACGTTGAAGCACACTGAAGCCCGGGAATATCTGCGTTCTAACGGGGATGGTTTAATCAGACCTGCGCCTCAGATCTGAGACACAGCCAGAGCGATATCAGACGAGGTCCGAGTAGGTGTTCAATTCCCGGCCCGACTGCCACAACTCACGGGCCAGTGTTTCCACGGGGACCTGACGGCCCATCATCAACCAGCGCGCCAGCGTGCCGGCCACATCCGGCCAGGGAACGGGCCTGCCGGACGACAACTCCAGCCACTGCCCTATAGCTTCCTGCCCGAAACGGGTGATAACTCTCGCCAGCCCCATCTGTTCCAGCACAGCGGCATTGGAAACCTGCTCAATCTGTCCTTGCAACGGTTTCACCAACAGACTCTTGCCAGCCTGAATCGCTTCACTGCACAAGCCAAAGCCGGCATTCGCTATCACCCCCCGGCAACTCAGCAAGTCCTGCTGAAAGCCTTCACGACTGAACGGGCAAAGATCGATATTGCCAATACGACGCAGCTGATCGACATGAGTATAAACACGAAAATGGTACCCAGAGAAACCCGATAGCCAGTACACAATCTCATCCTGAGACTCGAATGGCAGATACACCAGCACCTTGCGGTCATCTTCGCTGATTTCACCCTGCACAGGTTCGATCATCGGCGGCAATATGGGAGCATTGAACCCATGCCAATGCAGGCCGATCATCTCATCCGCCGGGGCAAACAAGCGTATGCTGGATTTCAACCAGGGAAGAAAACCGGTACCGGGTATTGAATGCAAAAAGGCATATTGGTGTGCAATCCCGACTGAGGGTATCCCCTGGCGACGTGCCGCCCAGGCCGTGACCGGCTCGAAGTCGGTCAACACCAGGTCATAGCCTTGCAGATCCAGAGTACGTACATCTTTGAAAAACTGCCCAAGGCGTGTCTGAGTCAGCGTTTTGAAGCGCTGCACCTTACCCGCTTCAGTAACCAGCGTCATACCTTCCCGATGGGCATACTCCCCAAAAGGCTCCATATTGAACAGGCGCTCTTTCGCCCGCCCACTGAACAGCATGTCCACTTCGGCACCGACGGCCTGCAGTGCCGGTAACAGCACCCTGGCACGGGTGATATGGCCGTTTCCTGTCGCCTGAACTCCGTACAGAATTCGCATTAAAACGCCTCCCACAAGCCGATACCCAGCAGTGCAGTGCTCATCCCCAGCAAGGCACCGGCCAGAATATCGGTCGGGTAATGTACCCCCAGCATCACACGAGAGCCGCCGACCAAAGCTGCCATCACGAAGCCCAATACTGCCAGCGAAGGGTAGTACTCGGCTAACAGGGTGGCAAAGACAAAGGCTGCAGCGGCATGCCCCGAGGGAAAGCTGAATTTATCGGACGGCTCGATGGCGGCTTTAAAGCCATCGCCGAGGTGACAGGGACGATCGCGTCGGATGGTATTTTTCAGTAGCAGATAAAGCGGTAGCTCCAGGGCATAGGCCGTCAGCCCTGCCTGGAGGAAAGCGGCACCATCGTCCGGTTCCCAAAGTGCCAGGGCAACGCCCAACAGCAGGTAGAGGCTGCCATCTCCCAATCGAGAGATCCAGCGACTGCTGAGCATGATCGGCATCGATCGACCATACCCGTTAAACCAGTAAAAGGCTCGGGTATCAAAGGCGCTCAGCTTCTGCAGACGGTTCATGGCAGTCACCCTGTCATTATTCTACAGGATGGCATTTTCCCCGCTCAGGAGTGACAGCCCGGTTACCGGCCCTTTAAGCTTTGGTGACAGCCTCGCTTTGCAACCAGTCCGCAATCAGCCCCGCAAGCAAGCCCGGACGATCCCAGGGCAGCATGTGCCCCTCGCCCGGCACGGGCTTCAACTCGAAGGGCTGTGCCAACATTGCCTGCACTCGCTGCGAGTAACTGAGTGGCAGCACCTCATCCTGATCACCGTGTACGATCAGTCCGCGAAAGGGGAAGCGGGTATTCAATGAACGCAGATGATAAGTAAACAGGCTGGATAACGTACCCAAAGGATAATCAAACACGATCAGTGGGTCCGAGTTGATTTCCTCACCAGCCGGGTGACCCGCCAGCAGCTGCTCGTAATCGATAAAGTTCTGCATCGGCAGTGCCAGACCCGGCGCGAAAAGAGCACTGCCCCAGATCCAGGACCAGCCCAGCTGATGCAACATATCCGGCGCCACGGCGGGCACCAGTAACGTACCGCACACCACCGCCTGAATGCGGGCATCCGCTTCAGCGGCCGCCACCGCCAACAGCGCACCGATGGAGTAGCCATACAGATAGACCGGCTGCTCTGATGTTTGCTGGTAGTGATCAATCACTGCACGCACATCGGTCATCGACTGCTCAACGCTGTAGAGCCCACGAGAGCCGCCCGAGTAACCGTGTCCACGCAGGTCCAGCCCCACCACATTGAAACCGCGTTGACTGAGCCGACTCAGCAGATCCGCGTAAAGCTCGGAGTAGGTGCCTATACCTGGCAGAAACACCAGCAAGGGCGCGTCATCGGCGTGATGGTAGTATTCGGTATGCAGAGGTAACTCACCCACCTCGAAACACTGCCGCGTCTCAAGCAGCTCAGTAATACCCAGCTTTTCTCTCAACACCTGACGGTGGCGGTCCAGATCCAAATCGGTCTTGCAGTTCATGATCACCCCGGTTGTTGAATACACCTATCGCTGGCACTGACGACAAAACACCGTACTGCGCTGCCCCAGTTTCACCTCACTCAGAGGTTCGCCACACCCCAAGCAAGGCTCACCTGCTCGGCCATAGACGGCCAGTTCCTGCTTGAAATAGCCCGGCTTGCCATCCCCGCCGACAAAGTCCTTTAACGTGGTGCCGCCCTGCTCGATTGCCTTTGCCAGTACGACCTTGATCGCTGCCACCAGTTTTTCCAGGCGTGCTGCGGCGATGCGTCCAGCAGCACGACGTGGATCGATTCCGGCACGGTACAGGGCTTCATTGGCATAAATGTTACCCACCCCCACCACCACGTCAGCATTCATAATCAAGGCCTTGATTGCCGTTCTTCGCCCCTGGCAGCACTTTTGAAGATACTCGGCATCAAAGGCCACATCCAGAGGTTCGGGCCCCAAAGACGCCAGCAACGGGTGCTGAGTACCATTTTCCTGCCAGAGAACCGCGCCAAAGCGGCGAGGGTCTGTCAGCCGTAACAGCTGTCCGGTGTCGAGTATGAAATCCACATGATCATGCTTACCCGCTGGAGTACCTGCGGGCAAAATTCGCAGGCTACCGGACATTCCCAGATGCAAAATCAACGTCCCGCGGGCAAATTTCAGCAACAGATACTTGGCACGACGCTCAACCGACTGTACCTCATCGCCCTGAATCCATTGACCCAGCTGATCAGGCACCGGCCAGCGCAAGCGTGGTTGACGGACAGCCAAAGCCTCAATGCGATGCTGTTCAACATGAGGGGCTATACCGCGTTTTGTAGTTTCAACTTCTGGCAACTCGGGCATGAATTATCCTTAACACTAGGGCTCAACGCAGTATATCAGCTTCATTTCGCGCTCGGCGTCCGTACCCGCAGTACCAGATACACACCGACAACTGCCAAAATCATGCCTCCCACAGCCAACAACGAGAGCTGCTCACCAAACAGCAGCCAGGCTTCCAGCGCCGTCACCGGCGGGACCAGGTAAAAATAACTGGCTACACGAGCAACTTCACCTTCCCGGATCATCAGCATCAACAGTAGAATGGCCGTGACCGACAGACCGAATACCAGCCAGACCAGTGCACCGATCAGCTCGGGGTGCCAAACGATTTGGTGCTGCTCAAAAGCCAGCGTCAGCACGGCCATCATCAGGCCGGTCGACAGGTATTGATAGAACGAGCCGGTCAGCAGATCCGTACCGGCGCCAAAGCGCTTCTGATACAGCGTCCCGATGGAGATGCCAAACAGGGCAATACACGCCGATATCACGGCCTCCGGGCGCAGTTCAAACTGCCCGGGCTGCAACCCTGTACCCAACACCAGCATCACCCCCAGTAGCCCCAACAGTAGCCCCAGCCACTGACGTCCCTGCAATGCCTGACCCATTACGCCCCAGGCCAGTACCGCGGTCAGCACCGGCTGCAGCCCCACCAGAATCGAGGTGACACCAGCCGGTAACTGCCACTTGATAGCAGCAAAGACACCGCCAAGATAACAGCCATGCACCAGCGCCCCCGTCACCATCTGATGCATGGCCTGGCGTGGTGCGGGCCACTTGGCCCGAAAGATCAAAATCAGGCCCAGAAACACACCCATCGTAATCAGGGTACGGATCAGCAATAAATAGAACGGCTCTATGTAGGGCAAGCCAAAGCGCGCACCGATAAAACCGGTACTCCAGAGCAACACAAAGATCAGCGGGACAAAGCGGATAACACCGGGGGGCAAAGACATGAATCCAGGCCTCAAAAATGTGTAATGATCGTTATCCTAACCAGCCTGCAGGCATAAAAAAACCCCGCAGTGCACGAGGCATTGCGGGGTTCCGGGATCTCCAGTCCAGAATCAATTACTTGATCTTGGCTTCCTTGTAGATCACGTGCTTGCGAACAACCGGGTCGTATTTCTTGAATTCGAACTTATCCGGAGTGTTACGCTTGTTTTTGTCAGTAGTGTAGAAGTGACCAGTACCAGCAGAGGATACCAGACGGATCTTCTCGCGAGCGCTCTTAGCAGCCATGATTCAATCTCCTCAGACTTTCTCGCCACGGGCACGCAGTTCGGTCAGAACCACATCAATACCCTTCTTGTCGATGATACGCATACCCTTGGAGGAAACACGCAGACGTACGAAACGGCTTTCGCTTTCTACCCAGAAACGGTGCCAGTGCAGGTTCGGCAGGAAACGACGACGCGTTCTACGCTTTGAGTGAGAAACGTTGTTACCGGTTACCGGGCCTTTGCCCGTTACCATGCAAACTCGAGACATTGTGAAAAACCTTTTTTACAGGGTTAATTTACCTCTGTCCGATGTTTATCGGCTACGCAACCGGCGTAACCTCAGGCGGAGCGTCCAATCCAAAAACGTACTCTGGACAAAATACCATACCATTACGGGACAGAAGGCCGCGCATTATACAGTCAACTGTATACAGGCGCCAGCAAATTGTTGGTTTTTTCACCAACTACTACAACAGGCCCCTTTCTGCGAAGGACACAGCCTCGCCGTCTCCGATCACTATATGATCTAGCACCCTTATATCCACCAGCCCCAGCCCCTCCACCAGCCGTTGGGTAATCTGACGATCCGCCTGTGAGGGCTCGGCCACACCTGACGGATGGTTATGCGCCAGAATCAAGGCCGCCGCATTATGTGCCAGCGCCAACTTGATCACTTCACGCGGATGCACATTAGCCGCATTGATAGTGCCGTAAAACAGGGCCTCATACCGGATCACCCGATGCCGATTGTCCAGCAACAGACAGGCAAAAACCTCACGCGCCTCGTGGCGAAGTCGACTGGTTAGATAACGACGTACCTGGGCAGGGCTTTCCAGTGCCGAATCACGGATCAGCTGGGCTTCCAGATGACGCCGTGACATTTCCAGCACGGCTTGTAGCTGCACATACTTGGCTGGCCCCAGCCCATGTGCCTCACAAAACGCCTGCTCACTGGATTCCAATAAGGGCCGCAGTCCACCAAATTGCATTAATAGCTTTCTGGCAAGGTCTACAGCGCTGCAACCCTGTACACCCGTACGTAAAAAAATGGCCAAAAGCTCTGCATCCGAGAGTGCCTGAGCACCTCGCGCCAGCAGTTTTTCACGTGGCCGCTCTTCAGCCGGCCAGTCTCTGATTGCCATGCCTCACCTCCCTGTGAGTGTCTGTATGTTGGCTGAACCCTGCTACGCATTGAGCAGCCGAAGTGTTATCTTAGCGCCCTGCCTTTTAATGAGAAACAACCGGATACTCAGGGTATGCATAGACTTACTAACCGGCGGATTTTGCTCGGTATCACGGGTGGAATCGCGGCTTACAAGAGCGCCGAACTGACACGCCTGCTTAAGGGTGCCGGTGCCGATGTTCGCATCGTCATGACCCAGGCGGCCACCGAGTTCATCACTCCGCTGACACTCCAGGCGCTATCGGGCCACCCGGTTCACCTGCAGCTGCTGGACCCGGAAGCCGAAGCCGGTATGGGCCATATCGAACTGGCCAAGTGGGCGGATGTCATTTTGGTTGCGCCCGCCAGCGCCGACTTTATCGCCCGTTTCAGCGCCGGCATGGGCGACGACCTCCTCACGACACTGTGTCTGGCCACTGATGCGCCTATCTGCCTGGCACCGGCCATGAATCAGGCCATGTGGCGTGATCCACGTACCCAGGACAATGTACGCAAACTTAGCGCTCAGGGCGTCACCTTCTATGGCCCGGGTGTCGGTGCTCAAGCCTGTGGCGATACCGGCCCTGGCCGCATGCTGGAGCCGGAAGAGCTGGCTGAGATGGTTGCAGAGCAGTTCCAGCATGGCGCGCTGTCCGGAAAAACGGTGTACATCACCGCTGGTCCCACCCGCGAGCCTCTCGACCCGGTGCGTTACATCTCCAATCACAGCTCTGGCAAGATGGGTTACGCGCTGGCGGAAGCCGCTGCCGATGCCGGTGCCACTGTGCGCCTGATCAGCGGGCCGGTGAACCTGCCAGCTCCAGCGCGCGTTGATGTTGTCTCTGTTGAGACGGCTGAAGAGATGTTGGCGGCGAGCCTGTCCGATATCGACCGGTGCGACCTGTTTATCGCCGCCGCCGCTGTCGCAGACTACCGCCCGGTATCGATCGCCGAGCACAAGATCAAGAAAGGCAGCGAAGAGATCATGGAGCTGCATCTGATCAAGAATCCGGACATTGTCGCCACCGTTGCCGGTCTGGAAGAGCATCGCCCCTATACTGTCGGCTTTGCCGCCGAGACTCGGGACGTGATTGGCTATGCCCGCAGCAAACTGGCCCGTAAGGGACTGGATCTGATCGTTGCCAACGATGTTTCCAATCCCGACATCGGCTTTAACAGTGACGATAACGCCGTCACGCTGGTCAGTGCTGACACTGAAGTCAGCCTGCCGCAAATGACCAAGCGTCAGCTGGCTCGCCAGCTGATCGAACAAATTGCCCAGCATTACCATCAGAGCACGCAATGAAAGCACTGCAAGTCAAAATTCTGAACGAACGTATTGGCCGCGATATTCCGCTGCCCGCCTATGCCACCGAAGGCTCCGCCGGCCTGGACCTGCGTGCCTGCCTGGACCAGGCACTGACTCTGGAACCCGGTCAGACCGAACTGATTCCGACCGGTCTGGCGATCCATATCGAAGACCCGAACCTGTGCGCCATGATTCTGCCCCGCTCTGGCCTTGGCCATAAACACGGCATCGTATTGGGCAACCTGGTCGGCCTGATCGACTCCGATTATCAGGGCCAGCTGTTCGTGTCCTGCTGGAACCGTGGCCAGACCACTTTCACCGTTGAGCCCGGCGAGCGCATTGCTCAAATGGTACTGGTACCGGTGGTACAGGCCGAGTTCGAGATCGTTGACGAGTTTGGTGACTCTGATCGCGGTGACGGTGGCTTCGGCTCTTCCGGACGCCACTAAAAGTTAGTACTTACAGACTACAGGGAAGCCTGCTCATGCCTTACCCGCTCGACCAGTTCGATCGCGACATCTTTCGTGCCTATGACATCCGCGGCATTGTTGGCCAGTCGCTGAGCGAGTCCACCGTGTATCACATCGGTCGCGCCTTTGCCGCCGAAGCTGCCGCACGCCATATCACTGAAGTCGTCGTGGCTGCTGATGGCCGCCTGTCCAGCCCGCGCCTGAAAGAGCTGTTGATCGAAGGCCTGACCGACAGTGGCTGCCAGGTACTGGATGCCGGCTATGTACCGACGCCTGTGCTCTACTTTGCCGCTCACCAGCAGGCAGACCAGACCGGCATCATGATCACCGGCAGTCACAACCCGGCCGACTATAACGGCTTTAAAATGATGCTGGGCGGTGAAACCCTCTCTGGCGATCAGATCCAGGCACTGGCCAACCGTATCGAAGCCAGCGACTATGTTGATGGCACTGGCCAGAGTCGTGACCATTCAGTTGACCACGCCTATCTGCAGCAGATTCTGGGCGATGTGAAGCTCAAACGCGGCATGAAGGTGGTAGTCGACTGCGGTAACGGCATTCCGGGCAACCTCGCCCCGGCTTTGATCGAGCAGCTGGGCTGTGACGTCATTCCGCTGTTCTGCGATGTGGATGGTACTTTCCCGAATCACCACCCGGATCCCGGCAAACTGAAAAACCTGCAGGATGCCATTGCTGCAGTTGCCGAGCACCAGGCCGATCTGGGTCTCGCGTTTGATGGCGACGGCGACCGCGTTGGCGTGATCACACCCTCAGGGCATGTCATCTACCCCGACCGTGTGATGATGCTGTTCGCCGAAGATGTTCTGAGCCGTAATCCCGGCGCCGAGATTCTGTTCGACGTGAAGTGTTCGCGCCTGCTGCCTCAGGTCATTGAACAGGCAGGTGGCAAGGCGACCATGTGGAAAACCGGTCACTCCCTGATCAAGCGTCAGATGAAAGCCTCAGGCGCACTGCTGGCGGGTGAGATGAGCGGCCATATCTTCTTCAAGGAGCGCTGGTACGGCTTCGATGACGGCCTCTACAGCGCTGCACGCCTGCTGGAGATCCTGTCTGCACGCAGCGAAGATGCAGACGCCATCTTCACCGCTTATCCGGAAGATATCAGCACGCCGGAAATCAACATCGAAGTGCGCGAAGACAACAAGTTTGCGCTGGTTGAAGCCCTGCAACAGGCTGAATTCCCGGGTGGCAACGTCAGCCATATTGACGGTGTGCGCGTGGACTATGCCGATGGCTGGGGACTGATGCGCGCATCCAATACCACGCCTATGCTGGTATTACGCTTTGAAGCCGAAAGCCAGGACGCATTGAACCGAATCAAAACCGAATTCCAGTCACGTCTGAGCCAGATCGATGCATCACTGCTGATCCCGGACGCCTGACCCCTGCAAGATACAAGGAGATATCATGCCTCTGTCCCGTACCCAAGCCATGTCGACCGCCGATGTGCTCTCCGTAGCCATGCCCTATATCCAGCGCTTTGTTGGCAAAACGCTAGTGATCAAGTACGGCGGCAACGCCATGGTTGACGAAAAACTGAAGGAAAGCTTCGCCCGTGACATCGTCATGATGAAGCTGATCGGCATCAACCCCATCGTTGTTCACGGCGGCGGTCCTCAGATCGGTAATCTGCTTGAGCAGCTGAAGATCGAGTCCCACTTTATCAACGGCATGCGCGTGACCGATTCCAAAACCATGGACGTGGTGGAAATGGTACTGGGCGGCATGGTCAACAAGGAGATTGTAGGCCTGATCAACACCGCTGGTGGCAAGGCGATCGGCCTGACCGGTAAGGACGGCGAACTGCTGCGTGCCCGCAAACTGAAGGTAAAGCACAAGACTCCCGAGATGGAAGCACCGGAAATCATCGATATCGGTCATGTCGGTGAAGTGGAAAGCGTCAACGTCCAGGTACTGGATATGCTGGTCAACTCCGACTTCATTCCGGTCATCGCGCCGATTGGCGTCGGTGAAGACGGCCATGCCTACAACATCAATGCGGATCTGGTGGCAGGCAAGGTCGCTGAAGTACTCAAGGCCGAGAAACTGATGCTGCTGACCAATATCTCCGGTCTGCTGGACAAGGAAGGCAAGGTCCTGACTGGCCTGACAACCGAGCAGGTTGATGCCCTGATAGAAGACGGCACCATCTATGGCGGCATGCTGCCGAAGATTGATTGTGCGCTGAGCGCGGTCAAGAGTGGCGTTCACAGTGCCCACATCATCGATGGCCGAGTGGAACATGCCTGCATGCTGGAACTCTTCACCGACGAGGGTGTGGGTACCCTGATCACCAACGATGATCTCGGAGAAGCCGCATCCGCATGAGCGATAAAGAACAGAAAATTTCGCGCCGCGAGCAGATCCTGCAGGCGCTGGCTCGGATGTTGGAAAACAACCCGGGGCAGCGTATTACCACTGCGGCACTTGCCCGTGAGGTCGGCGTGTCTGAAGCGGCACTCTATCGCCACTTTCCCAGCAAGGCCAAGATGTTCGAGGGCTTGATCGGCTTTATCGAGGAAACCCTGTTCTCGCGTATCAAGCGCATCGTCAACTCGGAAGCACCGGCGACTCGCCAGTGTGAGCAGATTCTGACGTTGTTGCTGGCCTTTGTTGAGAAGAACCCGGGGATGGCACGCATTCTGACAGGTGATGCTCTTTCGGGTGAAACCGATCGTTTACGCGTGCGCATCAACCAGCTGTTTGAGCGCCTGGAAACTCAGCTCAAGCAGGTAATGCGTGAAGCAGAACTGAAGGAAGGGCTGCGCACCGAAATCCCGGCAGGCTCCGCCGCCAACCTGGCGCTGGCTGCTGCAGAGGGTCGCATTCGTCAGTTTGTGCGCTCGGAGTTCAAACGTCGCCCCACCGAGTTCTGGCCCGAACAGTGGGCCCGATTAGGCAAAGGCCTGTTCCGCGTCGCTGAGCCTCAGGTCTGACCTGAGCGCTTCAGAAACAACAAAGGGGCCAGCGGCCCCTTTGTTGTTTCTATGCTCGAAATCAGGCTTTCGACGGCTGCAGAATCTGCATCGCCTTCAACAGATTCAACGCTTCAAACAACTGGAAGTCACGTGACAGCAGTTCACTCGAGGCCTGTGCATTATCAGAGCCGTCACCCTCGGCATTTTCCAGATGACCCGCGAGATCACGTTCCTTGATACGGCCTTCTTCTTCCAGCTGAGTCAGTTTGGCTTCATTGACGCGAAGATCTGGCTTGATACCTTGCGCCTGAATGGAGCGACCACCCGGTGTGTAGTAACGTGCGGTGGTCAGTTTGATGGCGCGTTCCTGCCCCAAAGGCAGGACCGTCTGCACCGAGCCTTTGCCAAAGCTGTCGGTCCCCATCACCAGGGCGCGCTTATGGTCCTGCAGGGCACCGGCAACGATTTCAGATGCCGAAGCACTGCCACCATTGATCAGCACCACCAATGGCACCTTAGGTGCCACTGTATTGGCACTGGCATTAAAACGCAGCTCCGAGTTCGGCAGGCGCCCTTCGGTATATACGATGGTGCCTTCACTCAGAAAGGCATCGCTGACCTCGACGGCTGCCTGAAGCACGCCCCCCGGATTGTTACGCAGATCCAGCACCAGGCCTTTCAGAGCCTCATCCTGCTCGAGCGATTGAATCGCCGCGACCAGATCTTCGCCCGTGTGAGACTGGAACTGGGATACGCGAAGATAACCATAACCCGGTTCCAGTGTTTCATGGCGCACACTGCGAACCTTGATGACATCACGTACGATCTTGATTTCCAGCGGCTGATCTCGGCCATCACGCATGATGGTAAGGCGCACCGGAGTACCCACCTCACCTCGCATGAGATCAATGGCTTCGCTCAGGTCCATGCCCTGCACGGGAGTGTCATCCAGTCGAATGATCAGGTCGCCCGCTTTTACTCCCGCCCGCTGAGCCGGGGTATCATCAATGGGCGCGATGACCTTGATGAAGCCACCTTCCAGCCCAACCTCGATCCCCAGGCCTCCAAACTCACCGCTGGTATGCACCTGCAGGCTTTCAAAGGCTTCTGGCTCCAGGTAGGCAGAGTGAGGGTCCAGTCCTGTCAGCATGCCGCGAATGGCATCTTCCAGCAGCTGCCGATCATCCACCGGCTCAACATACGCCTGCTTGATGCGGTCAAACACATCCGCAAACATGCGTAGCTCGGTCAACGGCAGAGATTTCTGCTCAACAGCCTCATCCTCTGCGGCCTGAGCACCAGCAGCCGAAAGCCCGAGAACACAGCCCAGAAAGGCAGTAGTGAGCGGTGTGCGGCGGAAAAGCTTCATCATCAGAGCTCCCTGCAAAATGGGTTAGCGTCGCTGCAACCAGGTAATGGGGTCGGTTGAGCGGCCCTTGTAACGGATAGCAAAGTACAGCCCGGTCTCGGTGCTGCCACCGCTGTTGCCCGCCAGTGCCAGTGTCTCGCCTGTTCCGACCCATTCACCGGGTTCCCGCAACAGGCTGTCGTTATGACCGTAGAGGCTCAGGTAACCACCTCCATGGTCAATAATCAAGACCAGACCATAGCCTCGCAGCCAATCAGCAAACACCACGCGGCCATGGTGAACCGCTTTAACCTCAGTCCCGGTCGGCGCATCAATCAGCAGGCCTTCGTAGTCTACGTTCCCCACCTGGCTGCCAAAGGTACGCTTCACACGGCCTTTAACAGGCCAGTCCAGCTTGCCCTTTCGTTGATTGAATTTGAGACCGTCCTGCTGCAAGCGCACTTCTTCCAGAGAACGTTGGATCTGAGCCAGGACAGCGGCCAGATCAGCCTGGTCCTTTTCCAGCTTACCCAGGCGGCTGCGATCGCTCGTCTGCTCCTTGCGCAAACTGGCCAGTGTTTTCGCCTGAGCTTCACGTGCTTTGGCCAATTCCTTACGCTGCTGCTCAAGTTGCTCGCGCGTGCCCAGCAGGTCTGAATCCGTTTGTGCAATGTCCGACTGGGTTTCGGTCAGTTCACTCAACGCCTTGCGATACTCAACCAGCTCATCATTCAGGGTAGTCGTGAGTTGATCGTAATACCTCAACATGCGTGACAGCTGCTGAGGATCATCCTGTGACAACAACAGCTGAATTGCCGGTTGGCGCCCCAGTCGATATTGCTCTCTTAGCAAAGCCCGAACCTGTGTTTCCCGCGCTTGCAAGGCGGCCAACAAACGATCTTCGTCATGTCCCAGAGCATCACGACGGCTTTCCAGGCTCTGCTGCTCAGACCCAAGCGTCTGCAGACGAGCCTGCACCTCACCGATACGCTTGTCATGCTGCTTCAGTTCACGCTCGGCTGCTTCAAGCTTTTGCTCGCGCTGAGACAATGCTTTCTGCAGCTTCCCGATTTGCTGTTTGACAGCCTTGAGCTGCTGCTCGGTTGCCGCAGGGTCCGGCGCTGCCAGCGCGGCCCCTGTGGTGAGCCAGCACAGTAGCAGCAGGCACAGGGCCCGCACCCTTAGCCCTTCGCTACCAGGCTGTGGCCGGTCATTTCGGCCGGCGCATCCAGTCCCATCAGATCCAACAGCGTCGGCGCAAGATCACAGAGCGCGCCATCGTTCAACGACAGTGTGCTGGCACGCGGACCATCGTAGATCAGCGCAACAGGCCAGATGGTGTGAGCGGTATGAGGCTGGCCACTGTTCGGATCAAGCATCATTTCCACATTGCCGTGGTCCGCCGTGATCAGCACTTCGCCGTCGACGTCAGCGAGTGCTGCCAACACCTGAGTCAGGCTCTGGTCAACCGTTTCAACCGCCTTAACCGCGGCATCGAAGCTACCGGTATGACCCACCATGTCACCATTGGCGTAGTTGCATACGATCAGGTCATATTTGCGGCTGCGAATCGCATCACAGAGTTTTTCGGTGACTTCGGGTGCACTCATTTCGGGCTGCAAGTCATAGGTCGCAACCTGAGGGGACGGTACCAGAATGCGGTCTTCACCCGGGTACACTGCTTCCTGACCGCCATTGAAGAAGAAAGTGACATGAGCGTATTTCTCGGTCTCGGAAATACGCAGCTGGGTACGTCCCAGGGAGGAGAGGTATTCACCCAGGTCATTGTGAATCGGCTGCGGAGGATAGGCCACCGGGGCCGGGATGCTGGCAGCGTATTCTGTCAGCATCACATAACCGCTCAACGCCGGGCGCGTCTTGCGCTCAAAGCCGTCAAAGTCATCTTCAACGAAACAGCGGGTGATTTCGCGAGCGCGGTCCGGTCGGAAGTTGGCACAGATCAGCGCGTCGCCATTCTGCACACGCGCCACGGGCTCACCTTCTGCAGTCGTGATTACCGTAGCTTTAACAAACTCATCGTTTTCATCACGGCCATAGGCCGCTTCCAACGCTGCCACCCCGCTGGGCGCTGTTACTTCAGCCTGGCCCAACGTCATGGCGTTATAGGCCTGCTCCACACGGTCCCAACGGTTGTCACGGTCCATGGCAAAGTAACGACCCACAACAGTTGCGATACCACCAGTGCCCAGACGCTCAAATACACCTTGCGCTGCCTTGAGTGACGGTTCGGCAGAACGTGGCGGCATATCACGACCATCCAGAATCGCATGCAGATAGACCTGCTTGGCACCACGGTTTACCGCCATCTCCAGCAGGCTGAAGATATGGTCTTCATGGCTATGTACACCACCCGGAGACAACAGGCCCATGACATGGACGGCTTTATCAGCCGCAATTGCAGCATCCATCGCCTGGCACAACACCGGGTTTTCAAAGAAGTCGCCGTCGGCGATCGACTTGGAAATGCGGGTGAAGTTCTGATACACGGTTCGACCGGCACCAATATTCATATGGCCTACTTCGGAGTTACCCATCTGGCCTTCAGGCAGACCTACCGCCATACCGGATGTCTGGATACGGGAGTTGGGCTTTTCAGCCAGCAGCCGGTCCCAGGTAGGGGTATTCGCCGCTTCCACCGCCGAGGAAGGGGTAACCTCTACGCCGAAGCCATCAAGAATAATCAAAGCCTTGGTTGCGCGAGCATCAGTCATGGTGTGCTTATCTGTCCGGGTCGGTTAAAAAACAGGCAGCCATTTTAACGTTCTGGGCGGCGTTTAGCTAACACTGTGCCGCTGTTTTGGCCCACCCGCTCTTATCGCTGTCATAGAGGCCATGTATACTGACTGCTTCTTATTATCCGTGCACCTGATCGGAATACTTATGGAACGCCTGATCGAATTCGCAATACAGCATTACTATCTGGTCGCCGCCTGGGTCCTGACCCTGCTGCTTCTGCTCGCGACCGAAAAACGCAAGTCCGGTAAATCCGTCACCCCGGCGGAAGCTACCCGTATGATCAACAAGGAATCTGGTGTCGTTCTGGATATCCGTACCCGTAAAGAATGGGATACAGGACATATCACCAGCGCACATCACATTCCGCTGGCTGATCTGGATCGCCGCCTGAGCGAACTGGACAAGTACAAAGACAAGCCGATTGTAGTCGTGTGTAACCTGGGCCAGGCCGCTGGTACTGCGACCAAGAAACTCAAGTCAGCCGGTTACGAGCAGGTCGTGCGCCTGTCCGGTGGCATGACCGAGTGGAAAAACCAGAATATGCCGGTTGTGAAGTAATTCCATGACTGAAACAACTATCTATCTGACCCGCTGGTGTCCTTTCTGTACCCGCGCCATTGCCCTGCTTGACAGCAAACAGGTTGAATATACCGCTATCGATATCGATGCGGATATCGCCTTGCGTCAAGAGATGATGACTCGCAGCCAGCGTCGTACCGTCCCCCAGATTTTCATTGGCGACGTCCACGTTGGCGGTTGTGATGATTTGTTCGCCCTGGAACGAGCGGGCGAGCTTGATAAGCTGCTCAGTCGCTGAGAAACACTAAAAACCTAAGGAAACTGATCCATGTCTGATACTGAAACTGCTAACCAGCAAGCAACCCAGCCACAGTTCGCTCTGCAGCGCGTATACGTGAAAGATGCTTCTCTGGAAACCCCGATGGGTGCCAAAGCATTCACTCAGCCCTGGCAGCCAGAAATCAATCTGGAAATGAACACCCGTACCAATGCGCTGGACGACAAGCATCATGAAGTCGTGCTGACTCTGACCGTGACTGCCAAAAATGCTGAAGAAACTGCATTCCTGGTAGAAGTTCAGCAGGCCGGTATCTTCCTGGTCGCCGGTATCGAAGGCCCTGAACTGCACCACACTCTGGGTGCCTTCTGCCCGAACCTGCTGTTCCCGTACGCACGTGAAGCGGTCGACAACTTCGTCACCAAAGCCAGCTTCCCTCCGCTGATGCTGGCGCCGGTCAACTTCGACGCTTTGTACGCTCAGCAGATGCAGCAGCGTGCCGCTCAGGAAGGTGCTGCTGAAGCGCACTAAGGCCCAGGAGAGACGGCTTAGTCCGATTCTCTCTGAGCCCAGCGGCGGCGTGTCGCCAGATAGTTGGCGTTGAAACGATCAAAGTATCGTTCCAGATGCGCCGCCGCATCCCAGTCCCCTACCTGCTCCAGCAAAGCCACAGCAACCTCTGCCGTACAGAGGTGATGGTCAATTTTGGAACGTCTCAGTTTGTAACGACTTAACCGGTCAGTTTTAGGCTCGAAGACCGGCAGATGCTGCAGGAAACGGCTATGACGAAACATTCGTCTTGCCTGCCGCCAGGTACCGTCCAGTATGATAAACACCGGAATACGTCCGTCTTTCGGACTTACTTCCTTCAGTACCCTATCTTGGTAGTCCTCGCCCTCGGGAAAGACGATGCAGGGTGCATAACGACTGTCGTCCAGAGCATCAAGCAGATCTTGCCCAGGCTCCGTTCTGGACCATTCAAAAACACGCGTGTAATTGATGGTATCCTGTATCAAACGACCAGTATTGGTTGGCTTATAGAACTCATAACGGTGTGTCAGCAGCCAGAAATGGCAGCCCGCGTCCACTTGAGTACGCCACTCACATATACAGGCGTCTTCCGGCAGACGACAGCCACTGCAGCGTTGAACGCCTGACCCACGTGCCACATATGGCTTACGTGGTGGATTTTCAAGTTTCACTGTTAACCTGCTGCGACAAAACGAAAGCGGCACTATACTGCTCTGTCTGTAGCCAAACAAGCCAGTCAAATCCGGATGCTTTAATTTCCATGACGAATGAAGACAACTTTCGCTCTCTAATCCCGCCACAGCCTGAAGTCCTCCTTAAACTGGCAGAGCTATTCCGGCAAGACAGTCCCGACCTGGTCCAAATCGGTCAACTGATCAAGCAGGATGTGGCCTTGTACGCGATTGTCCTGAAGACGATCAACAGCCCCTTTTACGGGCTTAAGGCTGCCGTAACCTCGGTTGAGCACGCGATTAACTTGCTGGGTACGACTCAGGTATTCAACCTGGTACGCCTGACGATTATGCGCAATACGCTCAAGAAGACGGGACGCATGGAGCGTTTTTGGGATACTGCCGGATGTCTCTGACCTGTCTCTTCGCCTGTATACGCGCCTTAACCTGAAGCTGAATCGTGATGATATTCATGCCGTCGGCATGCTTCATGACTGCGGCCTGCCGTTGATGGTACAAGGGTTTCCGGACTTCCGCGACCTGCTGCGTACTGCACCCTCGTACAACCCTACTGATCTGGAAGCCCTGCAGCAAAAAACCTATGGCTTTAGCCACTACCAGGTCGGCAGTCGCATGGCTGAGCGCTGGTTTCTGCCCCAGTACATCGCAGACAGTATTCGGTTACAGCCAAAGCTTGAACAGGTATTGAGTGACAACCTTAGTGTCGACGAGCGCACACGTGACTTACTGGCGCTCCTGACCCTGGCACAGGATATCAGCGCTGAGTTCAGGTATTACTGGCGGATACTGCCAAATGACCAGCAACCCCGCGTAAAGCTCGCTCTGGCCTGCCTCGCACTGACCGATTACGACTATCTGAATATCAAAGAGTCTTTGATAGACGCATTGAACTAGTCTCCCGCTCTTCACGGCAACGGATCCCCCACTCGTTGCCGTTGGATACATCCAATGTACCCCAACCATACCAACCTATAATTCTTCCTCTCTAGCCCCAAACAAGCCTTATGATGCCTTGTACAGCTCCTGCTGTGCGATCTGCCTGACTTGGTACCAGAGTGCGTTACAGGCGTGCGTGCGAGGGGATCAAGGGGAACAGAGATGTTCAGGTTCAGGTTCAGGTTCAGGTTCAGAGACTAAGACTAGCGCGCTATAACGCAAAAACCCCGATCTCATCGAGACCGGGGTTTTCACTTAATTAGATGCTTGGCGATGACCTACTCTCACATGGGGAAGCCCCACACTACCATCGG